>JJOH01000017.1 GCA_000696115.1 Streptomyces olindensis | reverse complement strand
GGAGCCGGATACGCCTACCTGCACACCGCACTGGACGACCACTCCCGCTTGGCCTATACCGAAGACCTGCCCGACGAGAAGGCCGCCACCTGCGCGGCCTTCCTGCGCCGGGCCACCGCCTGGTTCGCCGGCCAGGGCATCACCGTCGAACGCGTGCTGACCGACAACGCGTGGGCCTACACCAAGAACACCTGGCGCGACACCTGCCACCAGCTGGGCATCAGCCCGCGCTGGACCCGGCCCTGGCGGCCACAGACCAACGGCAAGGTCGAACGCTTCCACCGCACCCTGCTCGACGAATGGGCCTACCACCGGCCCTACACCTCAGACGCCGAACGCCAGGCAGCGTTTCCCGACTGGCTGGACTGGTACAACTACCACCGACCCCACACCGGCATCAGCGGCCAAACACCAGCCAGCCGCGTCACCAACCTGCCCGAACAGCACACCTAGGCGGCCTCGCGGTGGTCCTCCACCGGCTCGGAGAAGTCCGGCTCGGGAGCGCGCGGCGGCGTGGAGATCAGCGCCGCGGCCTCGCCCGCCGCCAGCAGGTCACGCATGGACACCCCGGCGACCGCGAACGGCAGCGGCTGCCCCTTGCTCTCTGTAGCCGACATGGACGCCTCCTGAAAGGCCGGGGGCGGACGTAGTTAGGTACACCTAACTACGGACTGGATACCATGTGACCACGCCCGGGACGCCGAACGCAACATCTTGCCGACGTCTTGTCGGAACGTTCATCAAAAGACCGCACACCGGGAAACCACACCCGCCCGGCACGGCCGCCAAGACCTGGTGGACGGCGGGCGGCCGGGCTCAGGCGGCGAGCACGCTCAGGTCCGTGGCGGCCCAGCGTTCCCCCAGACCGGTGACCGTCATGTGCCGGACCTCGTCGGTCGTGTCGCCCACCGCCCGGTGGATGACGACCTGGAGCCGGTCCTCGGTCAGCTCCTCGACCTTGCCCTCGCCCCACTCCACGACGACCACGGACTCGGGCAGCGAGACGTCCAGGTCCAGGTCCTCCATCTCGTCGAGACCGCCGGAGAGCCGGTAGGCGTCGACGTGGACCAGCGGCGGTCCTTCGCCCAGGGAAGGGTGCACCCGGGCGATGACGAAGGTCGGCGAGGTGACGGCCCCGCGCACGCCGAGCCCCTCGCCCAGCCCGCGGGTCAGCGTCGTCTTGCCCGCGCCGAGCTCCCCGCTCAGCATCACCAGGTCGCCCGCGCGCAGCAGTTTCGCGAGCCGGCGGCCCAGCTCCCGCATCTGCTCGGGGGACGTGACGACGATCTGGACGGATCCGGGCTCAGCCGGGTTGTGCGGTGCTGCTGGTGCTTCCATAGCCCTTCACGGTAGCCCCTGCCGGCACGGCACCCGTGCGGGTGAGCAGGTCGGCGAGGCGGTCGGTGACCACTTCCGGGTGTTCCAGCATCACCAGGTGCCCCGCGTCCGGCACCAGCACCAGTTCCGCGTCCGGCAGCAGATCGGCGATCGCCTCGCTGTGCTCACTGGGCGTGACCAGGTCCTGCACACCGGCCAGGACGAGGACCGGCAGGTCCGCGAAGTACGCGAGCGCCTCGGTCTTGTCGTGGTCGTTGAACGCCGGGTAGTACTCGGCGACGACGTCGATCGGCGTGCTCTCGATCATGCGCTCGGCGAACCGGGCCACGGCCGGGTCGACGTCCCGGGACGCGAAGGAGTACCGCTTGATGATCCCGGCGAACAGGTCCGCGGTGGCCCGGCGCCCCTTCTCCACCAGCTCGGCCCGCTGCCCCAGCGCCTTCAGCACCCCGGGCAGCACCCGCCGCACCGCGTTGACGCCGGCGACCGGGAGCCCGTAGTTGACCTCGCCGAGCCGCCCCGACGACGTCCCCACGAAGGCGACCCCGACGACCCGCTCGCGGATCAGCTCCGGGTACTGGTCGGCCAGCGCCATCACCGTCATGCCGCCCATGGAGTGCCCGACGAGCACGATCGGCCCCTCGGGCACGGCCGCGTCGATGACGGCCTTCAGGTCGCGGCCCAGCTGCTCGATGGTGACCGGCTCGTCGTCCCGGTTCTGGGCGACGCCCCGCCCGGACCGGCCGTGGCTGCGCTGGTCCCAGTGGACGGTCCGCACGACGCCCCGCAGGGCCGCCCGCTGGAAGTGCCAGGAGTCCTGGCTGAGGCAGTAGCCGTGGCTGAAGACGACCGTGACGGGCGCGGGTGCCTTGCGGCCGAAGAGCCGCCGGCGGCGTGAGCCGATGGCCGGGGCGGCCTCCGGGTCGAGGTCGTCGACCTCGTAGTACAGCTCCGTGCCGTCGTCGGCGAACGCCTTGCCGGGCATGCCGCGCAGCGAGCCGTAGGGGCCCGCCGAGTCCAGGGCGAGCCGGGCCTTCTGGCGCATGCCCCGGCCCACGGTCATCCGCTCCAGGGCGACACCGGCGGCCGCGCCCGCGGCCACCACGCCTATCGCGACGCCGGCGATGCCGGTCGCCCGGCGCCAGCCGCCCGCCGCCCCCGCGGCGGAGGCCGCGACGGCCGCGGAGGCGACGTCCGCGACGACCTCCGCACTGCTCTCGCTCACGTACCGCTCCTCTTCGCCGGGCTGCCGATCGGGTGACTCACTGGGTCGGATGATGCCGTGTGGCTGGTGTTGCTGCTGTTACCCGGGTGCCTTTCGTTCCCCGGGTGACCAGTCCCACTGGTTCGAGTTACCCGTCCTGTTCCTCATTCACATAGACGCGGGGAACGCGCGTTCCGATCCGGGTCACGATCTCGTAGGCGATGGTTCCGGCCGCCTGCGCCCAGTCCTCGGCGGTGGGCTCCCCACGGTCCCCGGGCCCGAAGAGAACGGCCTCGGCGCCCGGCGCGGGCGCGTCGCCGCCCAGGTCGACGACGAACTGGTCCATGGCGACCCGCCCCGCGATCGTCCGCCACTTGCCCTCGACCAGCACCGGGCCGGCCGAGGAGGCGTGGCGCGGGATGCCGTCGGCGTAGCCGAGCGGGACGAGGCCGAGGGTGGTCTCCCCGGGCGTGACGTACCGGTGCCCGTAGCTGACGCCGTGCCCGCCCGGGACCTGCTTGACCAGGGCCAGCGAGGCCGACAGCGTCATCACCGGGCGCAGTCCGAAGTCGGCCGGGGTGCCGAGCTCGGGGCTGGGCGAGATGCCGTAGGTGGCGATGCCGGTGCGGACCAGGTCGAAGTGGCTCTCCGGGAGGGTGAGCGTGGCCGGCGAGTTGGCGATGTGCCGGACCTCGGGCCGGACGCCCTGCCGCTCGGCGTGCGCGACCATCTCGCGGAAGCGGTCGAGCTGGGCGGCGATGGAGGGGTGGCCGGGCTCGTCGGCACAGGCGAAGTGCGACCACAGCCCCGTGACGCGCAGCAGCCCCTCGGACTCGGCGCGCAGCGCAGCGCGGACCAGGTCGGCCCAGTCGCCGGGCGGGCAGCCGCCCCGCCCGAGCCCCGTGTCGGCCTTGAGCTGCACGCGAGCGGGCCGATCGGCCCCCCGGGCGGCCCGGGTGACCTCCTCCAGGGCCCACATCCCGCCGACGGACACGTCCAGATCGGCCTCGATCGCCTCGCGCCAGGGCCCGCCGGGCGTCCACAGCCAGCACATGATGCGGCCCGGCAGCCCGGCGGCCCGCAGGGCGAGGGCCTCCTCGGGCGTGGCCGTGCCCAGCCAGCTCGCCCCCGCGGCGACGGCGGCGCGGGCGCACGGCACAGCCCCGTGGCCGTACGCCTCGGACTTCACCACGGCCATCAGGGCAGCGCCCGGCGCGTGGGCGCGCAGGGTCCGCACGTTGGCCCGCAGGGCGGCCAGGTCGATCTCGGCGCGGGCCCGCAGGGTCGCGGTCCGCGGGGCTGTTCTCTCGCTCATCGCGCCCAGTGTCTCAGAGGGCCCCGACACCCCCGAGGCAGCGGCCCGCCAGCAGCTCGCCTACGTCCCGGGCCGCCGCCCCCACACGAACACCCGGTCGCCCTTCTTCAGCACGCCCCACAGCCGCCGGGCGTCACCCACGGTGAGGTTCATGCAGCCCATCGTGCCGACGCCGGTGTGCAGGCTGCCGTAGACGCCGTGGAAGGCCTGCCCGCCGCTGAAGAACCGGGAGTACGGCATCGGCGTGTTGTACAGCGTCGACCAGTGGTTCTCGTGCCGCCAGTAGATCTTGTGCCACCCGGCCCGCGTCCGGTACCCGGCCCGCCCGCTGCGGATGGGCACCGCCCCGAACACGACCGTCCTGCCCTTCTGCACCCCCATCAGCTGCCGGCTGAGATCCACGCAGGTCACCGGCCCGGCGAACCCGATGGCCGGCTTGATCCCCTGCCGCACCTGGAACGCCCGGATGGCCCGGCAGTCCGCCGCCGACTGCCTCCCGTGCACCCGCAGCCCCAGCCACCGCTCGACCTGCCGCTGATACAGCCCCGCCTTCCGCGTACAGCTCACCTGCGCGACCGCCTCCCCAACGGCACGTACTCGACGAGCGCGTACGTCCCCGGCACCGCCCGGCGCGGCTCGACGGCGTCCTCCTCGGCCGACGGCGCGTACACCACCGGCGCCAGCGCCTGGTCGGGCGTGTCCACGGACCAGGGCTGCGCCGGCCCCGGCGCGACCCCCGGGACCAGCTCGCCCAGGGGCCCGGGAGCGGGCGGCACGGAAGCGGCACCGGCGACACCGACGGGCAGCGCGGCGACGAGAGCGAGCAGGAGGGCGAGGGCACGGCCGGTGGCGTCCGGGGGCCATACGATCAGAGAAACGCGCGCCGCAGGAGCCGCCGGGTCGCCGCGCGGCAGGGGTCACCCAGAGGCATCAGCCCACACCAGAGGCTGCCCGGGCCCGCTCAGCCACATTCAGCCCGTCCGGCGCTTGAGGACGAGGCCGTTCAGACCGAAGCGGGGGTCTGGGGGCGGCAGCCCCCAGAGGTCACCTCAGCCGGGGCCTGGGGCCGCCCCCCCCCAGACGTCACCTCACCCCAGGACATTCCGCCAGGCCTCCGGAATCGCCGCCGCCACATCGTGCGCCCCCACCGGCGCCCCCTCCGCCGCCAGCCGCCCGGCGAGCCCGTGCACATACGCCCCCGCACTCCCCGCGTCCACCGCCGAGAGCCCCGCCGCCAGCAGCGATCCCGCCAGACCCGACAGCACGTCCCCGCTGCCCGCCGTGGCCAGCCAGGACGTCCCCGTCGGATTCACCCGCACCGCCCCGCCCCCCGAGTCGGCGACCAGCGTCGTCGACCCCTTCAGCAGCACCGTCGCCCCGTACCGCCCCGCCAGCTCCCGCACCGCCGCCAGCCGGGCCCCCTCGACCTCCCCGCGCTCCACCCCCAGCAGCGCCGCCGCCTCCCCGGCGTGCGGCGTCATCAGCGTCGGCGCCCGGCGCCCCCGTACGACCCCCGCGTCCGCCAACCGCAACCCGTCCGCGTCGATGAGCACCGGCACCTCCGCCGCCAGCACCTCCCCCACCGTCGCCGCGTCGTCTCCGGCCCCCGGCCCGACGACCCACGCCTGCACCCGCCCCGCGTGCTTCGGCCCCTGGTCCGACACGAGCGTCTCGGGAAACCGCGCGATGACCGCGTCCGCGGCCGGCCCGACGTACCGCACGGCCCCGGCCCCGCCCCGCAGCGCCCCGGCGACCGCCAGCACGGCGGCCCCCGGGTACCGCGCCGACCCGGCGGCGATCCCGACGACCCCCCGCCGGTACTTGTCGCTCTCCGCCCGCGGCACCGGCAGCAGCCGGGCCACGTCCACGTGCTGCAACGCTTCCAGCTCCGGCTCGACCGGCAGCTCCAGCCCGATGTCGACCAGCCGCACCGACCCCGCGTACTCCCGCGCCGGGTCGATGAGCAGCCCCGGCTTGTGCGTCCCGAACGTCACCGTCAGATCGGCCCGGACGGCGGCGCCCCGCACCTCCCCGGTGTCGACGTCGACCCCGCTCGGCAGGTCGACGGCGACCACGGCGCCCCGCGACCGCTCGGCCGCGGCGGCCAGCGGCACCGCGTCCGGCCGCAGCCCGCCCTTCCCGCCGATCCCGACGATGCCGTCGACGACGAGATCGGCCCGCTCGACCAGCTCCTCGACCCCACCGGCCCCGACCGCCTCGCCGACCCCCACGGCCCGGCCCCCGGCCCGCCGCAACGCCGCGAGCCCCGCCGCATGCGCCCGCTCCGGAGCGAGCAGCACCGCCGTGACCCCGGCACCGCGCCGGGCCAGCCGGGCCCCGGCGAACAGCGCGTCACCTCCGTTGTCGCCGCTGCCGACCAGCAGGACGACCCGGCTGCCGTACACCCGCCCCAGCAGGTCGGCGCAGGCCGCGGCGAGCCCGGCGGCGGCGCGCTGCATCAGCGCCCCCTCCGGCAGCCGCGCCATCAGCTCCCGTTCGGCGGTCCTGACCGTCTCCACGCTGTACGCACTCCGCATGCGGTCGAGTTTCCCGTACGACCGCCCGGCCACTCCCCCGCATCCCGCGCAACTCCGGTCCGTGTCGCATCCATTGACGCTTTGCCGTCCCTTTGCCAGACTCCCGGCGCGCAGAAAGCGCTTGCACACCCCCCACGTTCGACGAAACCGAGGCCCTCATGGGACGCAGAGCCGCATTCCTCGCCGCCGCCGGTGCCACCGCCCTCCTCACCGCCGCCGGCACCCTCACCGCCCCCGCCACGGCCGCCCCCACGCGAGCGCTGGCCTGCGGGGACGGCTCGTACCAGGCCGAGGCCGTGCAGAGCGGCAGCAACTGGACCGCCCGGCGCGGCGGCAGCACGGTCTACACCGGCACCGACATGCGCGCCGCCGTCCAGGCGGCGGTCAACAGCCTCTCCGCCGGGCGCACGTCGAAGGAACGGGTCGTGGTCCGCGGCTCGGGCTCGATCTCGGCGGGCTCCCGCATCTCGCTCCCGAGCTACACCGTCCTCGACGTCTGCGGCACCATCAACGTCACCGGCACCGGCTCGGGCGACCAGGCGCCGGTCTACTCGCGCGGCACCCGTGACGTCGAGGTCCAGAACCTCAAGCTCACCGGCACCCCGCTGTACGGCATCTTCCTGCGCAACGTCCAGAACGTGGTGCTCGGCCAGATCGACATGCGCCTCTCCCGGGGCCTGGGCGTCCGCATCGACAACCGCGGCGACACCAGCCAGTGGACGCGCAACGTCCGCATCGACAACGTCTACGTCTCCGGCGCGTCCAGCCACGCGGTCGAGACCTACGGCGTCGACGGCATCACCATCGGCACGGTGACGGCCCGCAACGTCGGCGAGTCGGGCCTGCTCCTCAACCAGACCATCAACGCCAACGTCACCAAGGTGGACGCGGAGAACGCGGGCACGGGCACCGGCTACGCCGCCTTCCGCATGGCCAACCGCAACGGCCGGGTCGGCAGCGGCTACCCCACCAACATCCGGGTCGGCGAGGTGATAGCGCGCGGCGGCGGACGCGGCGTGTTCTGCGTGTCGGAGAGCGGCGGGGCCGTCATCGACAAGGTGACGCTCTCCAACACCGGCAACAACTCGGTCCTGATCGAGAACTGCTACAACGTCAACCTCGCGGCGCAGAGCGGCACGATCACGGGCGGCGGCGAACTGCGGCTGGCCGCGCGCTCGGAGTTCCCGAACAACAGGGACATCACCATCCAGAACCTGACGGTCACCAACTCGTCCATCCGGGAGAGCCCCTGTGGCGAGAACACGACGTTCCGCAACATCACCCGGGTGAACAGCAGCCAGTCGATCTGCTGACCGGGCCCGGCCGCCCCGGAGCCTCCGCCCTGCCCGGCGGAGGCTCCGTCCTCATCCGGCGGAGGCTCCGTCCCCGAGGAGGCTCAACGCCCGCATGGCGTCGCGCTCCACTCGCGCGATGTCCCCGAGGACGGCGCCCGCCTCCACGAGGCACCGCTCGTCCCCGGACGTACCGGCGCGCGCGACGAGCGCGGCGACGTCCGTCCACAGGCCGGCCGCCTCGGCGTACAGCCGGTGACCGGTGCGCAGGTGCCGGCTGTCGAGCGATGCGGCGCACTCGGCGAGGAAGTCGCGGTAGAGGTTCCGGAACAGGGCGCCGCCGGTACCGGCCTTCTCCATCAGGGCGGCGGCCTGCGGCAGGTCCCGCCCGGGGTCGTCGGCGCGCCGGAGCCAGGTGCGCACGAGCTTGCCGGCCTTCTCGATGCCCCGGTGGCCGAGGTTGGCGATCGGCGGGTGGAGGAAGGCGTGCGCGCAGGCGGTGACGGCGGGCACGATCCCCGCCTCGGGGGAGGGCGCTTTCTCCGGGACGGCGAGCGTGAAGGACCGGTGCCTGGCGGTCATCGGCCCGCGCGCGGCCCTGGCCCGGGCGAGACTGTCCCGGCTGGTGGAGACCGCTCCGCCCTGCTGCTCGGTGTCCACCAGGAAGGCGTCGCGCTCGTCGTATCCGTACAGGGCGACGACATGCCCGCCGAAGTGGACCTTCGAGGTGAAGTAGTCCAGGTGGTGGCTGTCGAGTTGCAGTCCGACGGGCCGCCCGGCGTCCACCGGGCCCGCGACGTTCTCCCAGGCCCGGCGTGGGGACGAGGTCTCCCTGACGAGCAGTTCCAGGCCGAGCCGGTCCGCGAGGTTCCTCGTGAGCTCGAACGGCTTCACCCGTCCCCCGAGGAACGGGAAGTCCATGGCCTTGCCGTCCCAGTAGACGAAGGAGAGGCCGGAGCCGAGGCCGAAGAGCATGGGCTCCGACAGATCGAGCCCTTCGTGCCGCAGCAGCACGCCCAGGGCCGTCGTCTCGCAGTGCTGCGTCCCGCGCGCCTCGACGCCTTCCACGGTCGTCATACCGCGCCCTCCCGGACGGGGACGGTGAGCAGGGTCATCGATTCCTCCTGCGGGGTTTCGGCCGGGCCGCGGCCTTGCGGCGGTATGCTCGACGTACGATTTGAACTTGTTCAAAAGTAGGGGGAACGAGCATGTCCGGATCCACCGCACCCACCGGCACCGACACACCCGCCACCGCCCTCGGCCCCACGTCCCTCGTCCTCGGCGCCTTCTCCGCAGCCGGTACCTGGGCGTTCCTCATCCCCTGGACGGTGATCGCCGGGGCGCTCGCCATCACCTTCGGGGCGATGGGCGTCCACCACGCCCGCCAGGGCACGGGCCGCATGTGGACGGCGGCGGCCGGTACGACCCTGGGCACGGTGGGCCTCCTCGGCACGGTCCTGCTCCTGTGGGGCATGGCCTAGAACCGGAGGAAGCCGCTCACCCCTCCGCGATCACGACGGCGGAGGCCACCCCCGCGTCATGGCTCAACGACACGTGCCAGGACCGCACCCCCAGCTCGGCGGCCCGGGCGGCCACCGTCCCGGCCACCCGCAGCCGGGGCTGCCCACTGTCCTCGACGAACACCTCGGCGTCGGTCCACAGCAGCCCGCCCGGAGCGCCGAGCGCCTTGGCCAGCGCCTCCTTGGCGGCGAACCGCGCGGCCAGCGAGGCGACACCCCGCCGCTCCCCGCTGGGCAGCAGCAACTCCCGTTCCAGGAAAAGCCGCTCGGCCAGCGCGGGCGTGCGCTCCAAGGACGCCGCGAACCGATCGATCTCGGCGACGTCGATCCCGACCCCGATGATGCTCATGCCCAGCACCCTACGGTCCTGCCGGGGCGTTCCCCGCCCGCACCGCCTCCCCGCCCGCCGCCTAGCATGATCGGCATGGAATGGGACGGCCTCACCGACCGCGGGCGCTACAACGACTGGTACCTGAAGGAGCGCGACCGGTTCGCGGACCTGGCCCGGGACGCCGACTGGGACGGCGTGTTCGGGGAGCTGGCGGAGCATCCCGAGCGGGTCAACCTCGCCCGCCCCGGCAACCGCAGCGGATTCGCGCCGCTGCACCAGGCCGCCTGGCACGGCGCCGGCATCGGGGTCGTCTCCCGGCTGATCGCGCACGGCGCCTGGCGCACACAGCGCACCCGGGACGGACGGCTCCCTGTGGACATCGCACGGGATCGGGGCCACACGCAGCTGCTGGAACTGCTGGAGCCGGTCGCGGTCCGGCAACTCCCCGCCCCCGCCGACGCGTTGGAGCGCCACTTCCACGCGCTGCTGCGGGAGCGCACCGGCAGCTGCTTCGACGGGATCGAGCACCTCCTGCCACCACTGGCCCCTCTGACGGAGGGCATGGACGTGCGGATCTTCTTCCGGGTGGTCGGCATGATGGGCGGCTTCCACTACCGCCTGCACGCGGACATGGTGCACGTGCACGGCAGTTCGCGGATGGACTCTTACCTCGGGGACTTCTACCAGGTGACCCCGGACGGCTGGACCAAGCTCCCCTTCAGCCCGAAGCCACCGCTGCCCTGGACCTAGCCGTATACCGAGCCCCCGATCTTGAACTCCCCCTCCCCCTTGTACAGTTCGCGATGACCGCGATGTGCAAACGGCATCGCACGCAACGGGAGGAAACAGCTTTGCAGTTGAAATCTCTGGGCTCCGCACTGACCACTGCGGCCCTCGTGGCCACGGCCTTCACCGGCGCCGTCGCCACCGCCGGCACCGCCACCGCGGCGACGAAGCCGGACTGCAGCAGCGCGCTGGTCAACGTGAAGCCCAAGGCGACCGTCAACCTCCGCAGCGCGCCCAAGACGAGCGCCACCGCTGTCGGCACCTGGAACAAGGGCCAGAAGGGCGGGGTCTGCTTCGGCGACCGCAAGCCCACCACCGGTGGCAGCTACAAGGCCTGCGGCAAGAAGAGCAACAAGTGGTACTTCGGCGGTCCCAACAGCACCAGCAAGGAAGGCTGGGTCCCGGCGACCTGCCTGCCCATCTGAGTCGGAGCGGCTGAGGGCCTGACCGGCTGACCGGCTGACCGAGGGGGCGAACGGAACCGAGCCGTTCGCCCCCTGTTCACGCGCCGGGCACGGCGGCGCGCTCGCTCCCCCGCCTCACTCCACCGTCACCGACTTGGCCAGGTTCCGAGGCTGGTCCACCTCGTTCCCCCGCGCCGTCGCCAGCTCGCACGCGAACACCTGGAGCGGCACCGTGGCCACCAGCGGCTGCAGCAGGGTCGGCGTGGCCGGGATCCGGACCAGGTGGTCCGCGTACGGCACGACCGCCTCGTCCCCCTCCTCCGCGATGACGATCGTCCGCGCCCCCCGGGCCCGGATCTCCTGGATGTTGGACACGATCTTGTCGTGCAACACGGACCGTCCCCGGGGCGAGGGGACGACCACGACCACCGGCAGATCCTCCTCGATCAGCGCGATCGGCCCGTGCTTCAGCTCGCCCGCCGCGAACCCCTCGGCGTGCATGTAGGCGAGTTCCTTGAGCTTCAGCGCCCCCTCCAGGGCGACGGGGTAGCCGACGTGCCGCCCGAGGAACAGCACCGTGTTCTTCGAGGCGAGCGTGCGCGCCAGCTCGCGGACGGGCTCCATGGTGCCGAGCACCCGCTCCACCGCGCCGGAGATCGACGACAGGTCCCGGATCACCGCCCGGATCTCGTCGCCCCACTTGGTGCCCCGCACCTGGCCCAGGTACAGCGCGACCAGGTAGCAGGCCACGAGCTGCGTGAGGAACGCCTTGGTGGAGGCGACGGCGACCTCCGGCCCGGCGTGCGTGTACAGCACCGCGTCCGACTCGCGCGGGATCGTCGAGCCGTTGGTGTTGCAGATCGCCAGCACCTTGGAGCCCTGCTCGCGGGCGTGCCGCAGCGCCATCAGTGTGTCCATGGTCTCGCCGGACTGGGAGATGGCGATGACCAGGGTCTGCGCGTCCAGGATCGGGTCCCGGTAGCGGAACTCGCTGGCCAGCTCCACCTCGCACGGGATCCGCGTCCAGTGCTCGATGGCGTACTTGGCGATCATCCCGGCGTGGAAGGCCGTACCGCAGGCGACGACGACGATCTTGTCGATCTCGCGCAGCACCCGCGGCGGGATCCGCACCTCGTCCAGGGTCAGCGAACCGGAGCCGTCGATCCGGCCCAGCAGGGTGTCGGCGACCGCCTTGGGCTGCTCGGCGATCTCCTTCAGCATGAAGTAGTCGTAGCCGCCCTTCTCGGCGGCCGAGGCGTCCCAGTCGACGTGGTAGGAGCGGACGTCGGCCGGGCGGCCGTCGAAGCCCGTCACGGTCACGCCGTCCCGGCGCAGCTCCACCACCTGGTCCTGGCCCAGCTCGATCGCGGAGCGCGTGTGGGCGATGAACGCGGCGACGTCCGAGGCGAGGAAGGCCTCGCCCTCGCCGACGCCCACCACCAGCGGGGAGTTCCGCCGGGCGCCGACGACCACGTCGGGCTCGTCGGCGTGCACCGCGACCAGCGTGAACGCGCCCTCCAGCCGTCGGCACACCAGTCGCATCGCCTCGGCGAGGTCCGCGCAGGAGGAGAACTCCTCGGCAAGCAGATGCGCCACGACCTCGGTGTCGGTCTCGGAGGACAGCGCGTGCCCCCGCTCCTCCAACTCGGCCCGCAGGGCGGCGAAGTTCTCGATGATGCCGTTGTGCACGACGGCGACGCGGCCCGCGTTGTCGATGTGCGGGTGGGCGTTGGCGTCCGTCGGGCCGCCGTGGGTGGCCCACCGGGTGTGGCCGATGCCCGTCGCGCCCGTCGGCAGCGGCCTGCCGTCCAGTTCCTTCTCCAGGTTGAGGAGCTTGCCGGCCTTCTTGGCCGTCGCGAGCCCGCCGTCGGCCAGGACGGCGACACCCGCCGAGTCGTAGCCCCGGTACTCCAGCCGCTTCAGCCCGGCCATCACGACCTCGAGCGCCGACTGCGGCCCCACGTATCCCACGATTCCACACATGGGCGGCAGCTTAGGGTCGATTCCCGTGCCGAACGGGCCGTTGCGTGCCCGAAATCGGAAATTCCCACCGGGGTACGAACAGCTCGGTGCCCCGCTGTCAGACCTTCGCGCGATACGCCCTCATGGCCAGCGGATAGAAGACGAGGGCGATCCCCGCCGCCCAGACCAGGGACCACAGCACCGGTTCCGCCACCGGCCCGCCGAGCAGCAGCCCGCGGAAGGCGTCGGACAGATGCGTGACCGGGTTCACGTCGCTCCACGCCTGGAGCCAGCCCGGCATGGTGTCGACGACGACGAACGCGCTGCTGGTGAAGGTGATCGGGAAGATCAGGGTGAAGGCGAACGCCTGCACCTTCTCCGCGTCACCGGCCAGCATCCCGATCAGCACGGCGCTCCACGACACGGCCGCCGCGAACACCACCACCAGCAGCACCCCGAGCAGGAACCCGCCGAAGCCGCCCGTGACGCGGAAACCGAGCGCCAGTCCGAGGCCGATCATCAGCAGCATCGCCCACACGTGCTTGGCGAGGTCCGCGGTGATCCGCCCGATGAGCGGGGCGGAGCGGGCGATGGGCAGACTGCGCAGCCGGTCGAAGACGCCCTTGGTGAGGTCGGTGTTGAGGGCCATCGCCGTGTACATCGTCATGAACAGGGTGTTCTGCACGATGATCCCGGGCAGCGCGTACTTCAGGTACGCGTCGGGCGACCCCGCCATCTGCCCGCCCAGCACATAGGTGAAGAGGAACACGAACATGATCGGCGTGATGCTGTAGTCGACCAGTTCGAGCGGGTTGTGCTTGACGGCGACCAGGCTCCGCCAGGCCATGGTGAAGGTCTGCCGCAGTCCGGCCAGGGCGGGCACCCGGCCCGACCCCGTGACCGGGGCGGTGATCGTGGTCGCGGTCATGACCGGCTCACCGCCTTCTCCAGCTCGCCGTCGTCCCGGACGGCCGCGCCGCCGTCCTCCTGGGGGTCGCCCGGTTCCGCCCGGTGGCCGGTCAGCGCGAGGAAGACCTCGTCGAGCGAGGAGCGGCGCAGGGCCAGCTCGCCGACGGCGATCCCCTCCCGGTCCAGCGCGCGCACCACGGCCGGCATCAGCTCCGGGTCCTTCACCGGGGCGGTGACCGTCTCGCCCTCGATCCGGGCCTCGGAGCCGGCGGCCCCCGCCACCAGCGCGTGCGCCCGTTCCAGGTCCTGCCCGAGGATCGGCCGCAGCTCCAGCACCTGCCCGCCGACCTGCGCCTTCAGCCGGTCGGGCGTGCCCTCGGCGATCACCCGGCCCTTGTCGATCACCACGATGTCGTCGGCGAGCACATCGGCCTCGTTCAGGTACTGCGTGGTCAGCAGAGCGGTCGCCCCGTCCGCGATCAGGCCGCGCAGCAGGTCCCACAGCTCACCGCGGCTGTGCGGGTCGAGGCCGGTGGTCGGCTCGTCGAGGAAGAGGATGCTGGGCCGGCCGACGAGGCTGGCCGCGAGGTCCAGCCGCCGGCGCATGCCGCCCGAGAAGGTCTTCGCGGCCCGTCCCGCCGCGTGCGTCAGCTGGAAGCGCTCCAGCAGCTCACCCGCCCGCGCCTTGGCCTCCCGCCTCGGCAGCCCCAGCAACCGCCCGATGAGCAGCAGGTTCTCCGTGCCGGTGAGGTTCTCGTCGACCGCCGCGTACTGCCCGGTCAGCCCGACCAGGGAGCGCACCACCCCGGCCTCCCGGACCACGTCGTGTCCGGCCACCCTGGCCCGGCCTCCGTCGGGCCGCAGCAGCGTGGCGAAGATCCGCACCGCCGTCGTCTTCCCCGCACCGTTGGGACCCAGCAGCCCGAGCACCGTGCCCTTGCGGGCCGCCAGATCGACACCGGCCAGCGCCTCGGTCTCCCGGAACCGTTTGACCAGGCCTTCCGCCTCTATCGCATACGTCATGGGTCACCCCTCGGGGTCGGTGGACCCCGGGCTGGGCCCACCCTCCCCACAACTGTGACGCACGCCACTGACATTCCATCCCTTGACCGGATTTCTCCCCCAGGGAAGGCCTGAAAAGCCCGCGTGACGGATCCCACCTCACCGTCCGTTCGTACGCCCGTAACAATGGACTGTGATCTCTCCGGTCTCCTCGATGCCCCGGAGCGCCCACCGGCCCCGCCCGGAGGCGACTCCCTACGTCGACCTCACCCGAGCCGAGTGGAGCGCGCTGCGCGACAAGACGCCGCTGCCGCTGACGGCCGAGGAGGTCGAGAAGCTGCGCGGTCTCGGCGACGTCATCGACCTCGACGAGGTGCGGGACATCTACCTCCCGCTGTCGCGGCTCCTCAACCTCTACGTGGGTGCCACCGACGGCCTCAGAGGGGCGCTGAACACGTTCCTCGGCGAGCAGGGCTCCCAGTCCGGCACCCCGTTCGTCATAGGCGTCGCCGGTTCGGTCGCCGTGGGCAAGTCGACGGTGGCCCGCCTCCTCCAGGCCCTGCTCTCGCGCTGGCCCGAGCACCCGCGCGTCGAGCTGGTCACCACCGACGGCTTCCTGCTGCCCACCAAGGAACTCCAGGTCCGCGGCCTGATGTCGCGGAAAGGTTTCCCCGAGTCCTACGACCGCCGGGCGCTGACCCGCTTCGTCGCCGACATCAAGGCCGGTAAGGACGAGGTCACCGCCCCCGTCTACTCCCACCTGATCTACGACATCGTCCCCGACAGGCGGCTCACGGTCCGCCGCCCCGACATCCTGATCGTCGAGGGCCTGAACGTCCTCCAGCCCGCCCTGCCCGGCAAGGACGGCCGCACCCGCGTCGGCCTCGCCGACTACTTCGACTTCAGCGTGTACGTCGACGCCCGCGTCGAGGACATCGAGCAGTGGTACCTCAACCGCTTCCGGAAACTGCGCGCCACCGCCTTCCAGAACCCCTCCTCGTACTTCCGCAAGTACACCCAGGTCTCGGAGGAGGAGGCCCTCGACTACGCCCGGACGATGTGGCGCACGATCAACCGGCCCAACCTGGTCGAGAACATCGCCCCCACCCGCGGCCGCGCCACGCTCGTGCTGCGCAAGGGCCCGGACCACAAGGTGCAGCGGCTGAGCCTGCGCAAGCTGTGAGATCCGGCGGAAGGCCGCTTAGATGGTCGCCATGCTCCATCTGCGCCTGATCACTCCGCACGAGAAGACCGACGACGTGGTGCGGCTGATCGAGAAGACGGTCGGCACCACGCACCTCGTCGTGCTTCCGGACTGCGCCCGCGACCCCGCCGGGGACGTGGTGATGTGCGACGTGGCGCGCGAGGCCGGCGACGACCTGCTCGCCGGGCTGCGGGAGCTGGGCCTCGACACCAGCGGTTCCATCGCCGTCGAGTCCATCGACCTGTCCCTGTCCGAGCGGGCCGAGAAGGCCGAGGCCGACGCGCCCGGCGAGGGCGCGGACGCGGTCCTGTGGGAGCACCTGACCGACGCGACGCACGAGGAGTCGACGCTCTCCGTCACGTACCTGGCGTTCATCACGCTCGCCACGATGATCGCGGCCTGCGGCGTGGTCCTGGACAACGCGATCCTGATCGTGGGCGCCATGGCGGTGGGCCCGGAGTTCGGCCCGCTCGCCGGCATCTGCACGGCGATCGTCCGCCGCCGGCCACGCCTCGCCGCGCGCTCGCTGATCGCCCTGCTCGTGGGTTTCGCGGCGGCGATGGCGGTGACGGTCGGCTTCAGCCTCTTCATGGACGCGGTCGACCTGTTCAGCAAGGACCTGCTGAGGGCCGACCGTCCCAACACCGGCTTCATCTACGCCCCCGACTGGTTCTCCTTCGTCGTGGCGGTCCTGGCCGGCATCGCCGGCACCCTCTCCCTGACGTCGGCCAAGTCGGGCGCCCTGGTCGGCGTGGCCATCTCCGTGACCACGGTCCCGGCCGCCGCGAACGCGGCCGTGGCCCTGAGCTACGGCAACATGAAACAGACCTGGGGCTCCACGGAGCAACTCCTGCTGAACCTGCTGGGCATCATCCTCGCGGGCACGGCCACACTGGCGGCCCAAAGGTGGTTCTGGTCCGGACAACGCAAGAACACGCCCTGAGGAGCAGCTCCCTCAGGGGCGCGGGGAACTGCGCGACCAGCCACACACAACCCGCAGCCCGCCCACCACAGAACCCCCCACCCCAGACCCGCTCATCACCCCAGCGCGGACTTCACCGCATCGGCCAGCCGCCCGGCGACAGACCGAGCCTGCTCGATATCCGCCGCCTCGACCATCACCCGCACCAACGGCTCGGTCCCGGAGGGACGCAACAGCACCCGCCCCGTAGCCCCGAGCTCCCGCTCGGCATCGGCCACCGCCGAAGCCAGCTCCGCGGACGTCTTCACCCGCGACTTGTCCACGTCCGGCACATTGATCAGCACCTGCGGCAGCCGCTCCATCACGGAGGCCAGCTCCCGCAGCGAACGCCCGCTCCCGGCGACCCGGGCGGCCAGCAGCAACCCGGTCAGCGTGCCGTCCCCGGTCGTCGCGTGGTCGAGGACGATCACGTGCCCGGACTGCTCGCCCCCGAGGGCGAACCCGTGCTCCTTCATCTCCTCCAGCACGTACCGGTCGCCCACGGCGGTCTGCACCAGCCGGATGCCCTCGCGCTCCATGGCCAGCTTGAAGCCCAGGTTGGACATCACGGTGGCCACGACCGTGTCGGACCGCAGCGCGGACTGCTCCCGCATGGCGAGGGCGAGCACGGCGAGGATCTGGTCCCCGTCCACCTCCTCGCCGGTGTGGTCCACGGCGAGGCACCGGTCGGCGTCACCGTCGTGCGCGATGCCGAGGTCGGCCCCGTGCTCGAGGACGGCGGCCTTGAGCAGGTCCAGGTGGGTGGAGCCGCATCCGTCGTTGATGTTGAGCCCGTCCGGCTCGGCCCCGATCGTGACGACCTCGGCACCGGCCCGCCGGAACGCCTCGGGCGAAACCCGGGCGGCGGCGCCGTGCGCCTCGTCGAGGACGACCTTCAGCCCTTCGAGCCGGTTCGGCAGGACGCCCAGCAGGTGCTCGACGTAGCGGTCGAAGCCCTCGCCGTACTCGCGCACCCGGCCCACGCCGGCACCGGTCGGCCGGTCCCACGGGGCGCCGGTGCAGTGCTCCTCGTAGACGGACTCGATCCGGTCCTCCAGCTCGTCGGCGAGCTTGTGACCACCGCGGGCGAAGAACTTGATGCCGTTGTCGGGCATGGCGTTGTGGCTCGCGGAGAGCATCACGCCCAGGTCGGCGCCGAGCGATCCGGTCAGGAACGCCACCGCGGGCGTCGGCAGCACACCGACCCGCAGGACGTCCACGCCGGCGCTGGCGAGGCCCGCGACCACGGCGGCCTCCAGGAACTCCCCGGACGCGCGCGGGTCACGCCCGACGACCGCCGTCGGCCGGTGTCCCTCGAACGTGCCCGCCTCGGCCAGTACGTGCGCCGCGGCCACGGAGAGGCCCAGGGCCATCTCCGCCGTCAGATCCGCGTTGGCGACACCGCGCACGCCGTCCGTGCCGAAGAGTCGTCCCACTGTGCTGTCCTCCGAATTGCTGAAGAGAATGCGGCTCACATCCCCAAGTACATCCCTGAGACTGTCCGGGGGCGGTAGGGGTTGTGTAAACGAACCGCCCCGGCAGCACAGTCCGTGCCGCCGGGGCGATCGTTGCGAAGCCAGTCGCCAGGACAGGCGACGCGATTAGCGCTTGCTGTACTGCGGAGCCTTGCGGGCCTTCTTCAGACCGGCCTTCTTGCGCTCGACCGCACGGTCGTCGCGGCGGAGGAAGCCGGCCTTCTTCAGCGGGCCGCGGTTGTTGTCCACGTCGGCCTCGTTCAGCGCGCGGGCGACACCGAGACGGAGCGCACCGGCCTGACCGGAGACACCGCCACCGGCGATGCGGGCGACGACGTCGTAGCGGCCCTCGAGCTCCAGCACCTTGAAGGGCTCGTTGACTTCCTGCTGGTGCACCTTGTTCGGGAAGTAGTCCTCGAGGGTGCGACCGTTGATCTTCCACTTGCCGGTGCCCGGGACGATCCGGACGCGGGCGATGGCGTTCTTGCGACGGCCCAGGCCGGCGGCCGGCTGGGGCTCGCCGAAGCGGGACGCCATGGACTCCGAGGTGTACTCGCCCTCGACGGGCACCTCGGACTCGGTGGTGTAGCTGTCGATGTCAAGCTCTTCGAGCGGCTGCTCGGCAGTGGTCTCGGCCACGATTCTCCTCAGATTCTCTTCAGTCTTAGGGGGTGGCCGGACTTACTGCGCGACCTGGGTGATCTCGTACGGCTGCGGCTGCTGCGCGCCGTGCGGGTGCTGGTCACCCTTGTAGACCTTCAGCTTCGAGAGCATCTGACGGCCCAGGGAGTTCTTGGGGAGCATGCCCTTGACGGCCTTCTCGATGGCCTTCTCGGGGTTCTTGTCAAGCAGCTCGTCGTAGCGGACGGAGCGCAGACCACCCGGGTAGCCGGAGTGGCGGTACGCCATCTTCTGGGTCCGCTTGTTGCCGGAGAGGTGCACCTTGTCGGCGTTGATGATGATGACGAAGTCACCAGCGTCGACGTGCGGCGCGTAGATCGGCTTGTGCTTGCCCCGCAGAAGGGTGGCCGCGGTGGAGGCGAGACGGCCCAGGACGACGTCCTGAGCGTCAATGACGTGCCACTGGCGCGTCACATCGCCGGGCTTGGGGCTGTACGTACGCACGGTTCGTAGCCTTCGCTTCGAGTGAATGGTCCTGAACAGGTCACCGAAACGATCACGACAGCCTTGACCGCACTGCGGTGACGCAAACCGCGTGCTGGTCGCTGGTCATCGGCCCGGTGGACCGGTGTAAGGGCCCGTCCCGTGAGAATGAGCAAGCCAATACACAACGAACAAGCAGAATACCGGGGTGTTCGACAAGGGTCAAAACGCGGGATCACCGCCCCCGGTCGGCCACGGACAGGCACAGGACGGCACACACGGTGACGGCTCTCCGCAGCGTCCGCCGCCGCACCGGCCGCACGAACGGCGCCACCGACGACAGCACCACGTCGGCGCACATCCCGGCCCCCCACCGCAGCAGGGAACCGCCACCGCGCGGGCGACGGGACGCCCGCACCACCCCGACCAGGACCGACGGCCACACCCCGAGTCCGGCCGGCAGCCACGCCGACAGGCACACCAGCAGCACCACAGCCGGCAGCAGTCGCCCCAACCACCCGCAGATGTCGCCTTTGCCCGTTGTCATGGGAGGAACGCTAGGGGCTCCGGGGTCGCTCGGGGCGGACCAGCACACCCCATGTCCCGTCTAAGATGCGCCCCATGAGCTTTGGGCAGGGGGGACCTCAGTCCCAGTGGGATCCCTGGAAACCGCAGTCGCAGCAGCCGTGGAACAGCGGCGGCGGCCAGTCTCCGGACTGGGCCGCGCTCGCCGAGGCGTCCGAGGCCCGCAACAAACGACGCCGGCTGCTGCTGGTCGGTGGTGGCGCGCTCGCCACCGTCGCGATCGGTGCCGCCGTCGCCGTGGCCGTGGTCTCGGCGGGCGGCGACGACCAGGCGAACAACCCCGCCTCCCTGCCCTCCGCGGACATCCCGAGCGGCTCGCCCTCGGCCCCGTCGTTCGCCCCGACCAGCGCCCCGCCCCCGCTGGACCCGAAGGACTTCATCTCCAGCGCGAAGAAGGACAAGGCCCCGCTCAGCCCGGACACCCTCTTCCCCGGTACCCAGCTGACCATGGCCGGGACGTTGTACAAGAAGGGCCCCACCGCCGACACCAGGAACTGCGCCTCGGCGACCGGCGGCACGCTCCCCAAGGCCCTCACCGGGAACGGCTGCACCCGCCTGATACGTGCCACCTACTCCAAGGACGGCATCGCCGTGACGGTCGGTGTGGCGGTCTTCGACACCGAGGCCCAGGCCGCCAAGGCCAGGAGCCAGACCAACAAGAGGAGCTTCGTGAAGTCGCTCTCCGGCGGCGGCGTGAAGCCCTTCTGCGAGTCCGGCTTCTGCCGCACGACCGGCAACTCCTACGGCCGCTACGCCTACTTCACCAACGCCGGCTTCACCAACGGCAAGGACGTGACGCCCCAGGACACCGCGGTCTTCAAGGCCGGCAACGACCTGGCCCAGTTCACGATCGACCAGATCCACCGCCGCGGCCAGGTCCAGGCGTCCGCCGCCGCCGACCAGTAGGCCTCAGCAGCACCCCACCGCCTCAGCAGCACCCCGCCGACGGCAGCGACCGCTTGTTCCGCGCCTCCTTGTTGCGCGCGGCGAGCAGTTCGTCGGCCGGGTAGCCGACCTCCTCCAGCGTCAGGCCGTGCGGCCGTACGACGTGCACGGCGGAGTCCCGGACGCCGGCGTCGAGCACCTTCCGGGGCCAGTCGGCGGGGCGGTGTCCGTCGCCCACGAACAGCAGCGCCCCGATGAGCGAGCGCACCATGTTGTGGCAGAAGGCGTCGGCCCGCACGGTCGCGGTGATGATGCCGTCGCCGCCCTTGACGAGACTCAGCTCCTGCAGCGTCCGGATCGTCGTCGCGCCCTCCCGCTTCTTGCAGTAGGCGGCGAAGTCGTGCTCCCCGAGCAGCCGCCGCGCCGCCTCGTTCATGGCGTCGACGTCCAACGGCCAGTCGTGCCACAGCACATGGTTGCGCAGCAGCGGGTCGACGCCCCCGGGGTTGTCGGTGACCCGGTACGCGTATCGCCTCCAGACCGCCGAGAAACGGGCGTTGAAGCCACTGGGCGCCTCCCTGAGGGCCCAGACCCGCACGTCCCGGGGCAGCCGCCCGGCGAGCCTCTTCAGGAGCTTCTGGTGGTGCTCGGCCCACACCTCACGCGGCAGGTCCACATGCGCGACCTGCCCCCGGGCGTGCACCCCGGCATCGGTGCGCCCCGCCACGGTCAGTTCGTACGTCTCCCGCGACCGCGTCACGGTCCGCAGGGCGTCCTCGATCTCCCCCTGCACGGTCCGCCGCCCCCCGGCCTGCTTGGCCCACCCGGAGAACTCGCTCCCGTCGTACGACAGATCGAGCCGGACCCGGACGTAACCGGCTGCTGCTTCATCACTCACGTACAGATCCTCTCAGCAACACGAAAGCGGGCCCGCCCCTGAAAAGGAACGGACCCGCAGGCGCCCTCTCAGGGGCGCGGGGAACTGCGCGAACAACCACGACGAAGCCGCAGCCGCCGAACCACAGCCCCCGGCAGACGCTTACGCGTCCTTCGACTCCTCGGCAGCCTCATCGGCCTTGGCCTCGGTGCCCTCGTCGGTCTTGGCCTCCGCGGCCTCGTCCTTCTTGAGGGCGTCTTCCTTGACCGCGCGCTTGGTCGCGGCCTCGGCCTCGCCGGTCGCCTCCTGCGCCACCGTCAGACCCTCGACCAGCTCGATGACGGCCATGGGCGCGTTGTCGCCACGGCGGTTGCCGATCTTGGTGATGCGGGTGTAGCCACCCGGACGGTTCTCGTAGCGCGGGCCGATCTCGGTGAAGAGCGTGTGGACGACGCTCTTGTCCGTGATGACCTGGAGCACCTGACGGCGGTTGTGAAGGTCGCCCTTCTTCGCCTTGGTGACCAGACGCTCGGCGTACGGCCGCAGCTTGCGCGCCTTGGCCTCGGTGGTGGTGATACGACCGTGCTCGAACAGCGACTTCGCGAGGTTCGCGAGCATCAGCTTCTCGTGCGCGGCGCTGCCGCCCATACGGGCACCCTTGGTGGGCTTCGGCATGGTGTTTCTCCTAGGTGTCTGCCCCGGCCGTATCAGGTACCGGGGTCAGTATCTGAGCAGACGGTTGTCTGTCAGAGATCCGGGGTTCTTTTCAACTCCGGAAGGGACCGCGCCCCGTAAGGGGCGCGGGGAACTGTGCGACCAGCCACAACGGACCGGCAGCCGAATCAGTACTGCTCGGTCTCCACGAAACCGGCGTCAGCGTCGTCATCGGCACCGAACGCGTCCGCCGCAGCGGTCGGGTCGAACCCGGGAGGCGAGTCCTTCAGCGCCAGGCCCATACCCGCCAGCTTCGCCTTGACCTCGTCGATCGACTTCGCACCGAAGTTACGAATGTCGAGGAGGTCGGCCTCGGAACGAGCGACGAGCTCACCCACGGAGTGGATGCCCTCACGCTTGAGGCAGTTGTACGACCGAACGGTGAGCTCGAGCTCCTCGATCGGCAGAGCAAGATCCGCGGCGAGCGCAGCGTCCGTCGGGGACGGACCCATGTCGATGCCCTCGGCGTCGATGTTCAGCTCGCGGGCGAGACCGAACAGCTCGACCAGGGTCTTACCGGCGGAGGCCATGGCGTCACGCGGACGCATCGCCTGCTTGGTCTCGACGTCGACGATCAGCTTGTCGAAGTCGGTGCGCTGCTCGACACGCGTGGCCTCGACCTTGTACGTGACCTTCAGAACCGGCGAGTAGATGGAGTCGACCGGGATACGGCCGATCTCCTGGCCGACCTGCTTGTTCTGCACGGCGGAGACGTAACCGCGGCCACGCTCGACCGTCAGCTCCATCTCCAGCTTGCCCTTGCCGTTGAGCGTGGCGAGGACGAGGTCGGGGTTGTGCACCTCGACACCGGCCGGGGGCGCGATGTCGGCGGCGGTGACCAGACCCGGGCCCTGCTTGCGCAGGTACATCACGACCGGCTCGTCGTGCTCCGAGGAGACGACCAGCTGCTTGATGTTGAGGATCAGGTCGGTGACGTCCTCCTTGACGCCCGGCACGGTGGTGAACTCGTGCAGGACACCGTCGATGCGGATGGACGTGACCGCCGCACCCGGGATCGAGGAGAGGAGGGTCCGGCGCAGGGAGTTGCCGAGGGTGTAGCCGAAGCCCGGCTCCAGCGGCTCGATCACGAACCGGGAGCGGAACTCGTCGACGACCTCTTCGGTCAACGAGGGACGCTGAGCGATCAGCATGTGTGGATCAGATCCTTCAGTCGGGGGCGCCCGCTATTTGACGCCCGACTTGAACCGTCCCCGACAGAAAGGGACGGGTACTGCAAGGGTACGGGCGATACGGCCCTTTTACGGAGCCGTACCGCCCGAAAACCGTGAACCCGAAGGCGACGCGTCAGACGCGGCGGCGCTTCGGCGGACGGCAGCCGTTGTGCGGGGTCGGGGTGACGTCCTGGATGGAGCCGACCTCGAGGCCCGTGGCCTGCAGGGAGCGGATGGCGGTCTCACGACCGGAACCCGGGCCCTTGACGAACACGTCGACCTTGCGCATGCCGTGCTCCTGGGCGCGGCGGGCGGCCGACTCGGCGGCCATCTGCGCGGCGAACGGCGTGGACTTCCGGGAGCCCTTGAAGCCGACGTGGCCAGCGGAGGCCCAGGAGATCACGTTGCCGGACGGGTCCGTGATCGAGACGATCGTGTTGTTGAACGTGCTCTTGATGTGCGCGTGGCCGTGAGCGACGTTCTTCTTTTCCTTGCGGCGCACCTTCTTGGCAGCGCCCTGACGTCCCTTGGGGGGCATCTATAACTCCTACGGGAGGTGGTCGGTCCTGCAGCGAAGACCGCTGACGAGCGTCCGCTGAGGACTACTTCTTGCCCGGCTTCTTCTTACCGGCGATGGCGCGACGCGGGCCCTTGCGGGTGCGGGCGTTGGTGCTGGTGCGCTGACCGCGGACGGGCAGACCGCGGCGGTGACGCAGACCCTGGTAGGTACCGATCTCGACCTTGCGGCGGATGTCGGCCTGGATCTCGCGACGGAGGTCACCCTCGGTCTTGATGTTGTTGTCGACGTACTCGCGGATCGCGACCAGCTGCTCCTCGGAGAGGTCACGAACACGGGTGTTCGGGTCCACGCCGGTGGCGGCCAGCGTCTGCTGGGAGAGGGTCCGGCCGATGCCGAACACGTAGGTGAGGGCGATCTCCACGCGCTTGTCGCGCGGGATGTCAACACCGGAAACGCGTGCCATTCAATGGCTCCAGTTACTTGTCGGAGGTCTTCCGCAGAACCGACTCCCAGCCGCCGTACCAGGTACGAACTGGGTCCCCGGCCTCCGAACCGGGGGTGTCAGACGGACAGCCGTCCGCCTGGATCCTGCGTATGAACATATTCAGCTTGCGTCGCGCGAAACTCTGCGATGGATGCAGAGGGAGCGATCGATCGTGCGTCAGCCCTGGCGCTGCTTGTGGCGCGGGTTCTCGCAGATGATCATGACCCGGCCGTGACGGCGGATCACCCTGCACTTGTCGCAGATCTTCTTGACGCTCGGCTTGACCTTCATGGGTGTGAGGTTCTCCGGGTCAGTGCCACCACCCCGGGAAGCCGGGGCACAGGCAAGATCTACTTGTAGCGGTAGACGATCCGCCCACGCGTCAGGTCGTACGGAGACAGCTCCACCACGACCCGGTCGTCAGGGAGGATGCGGATGTAGTGCATACGCATCTTGCCGCTGATGTGTGCCAGGACCTGGTGGCCGTTCTGGAGCTCGACCTTGAACATGGCGTTCGGCAGAGACTCGACGACAGTGCCCTCGATCTCGATGGCACCTTGCTTCTTGGCCACGCTTCGCCCTTCGAATCGACTACCTTGATCGACTCCGTGCGAGCGCATGCAGGCATGCGGGTACACAAGAGCCGACGAGTCAGTCTACGTCAGGCCCCTCGGAAACACGAATCGAGACAGTCTGCCCGGATCACAAGAGCTTTAAGCGCGCCCCGTAAGGGGCGCGGGGACCTGCGCGACCAGCCCCCAAGCAGCCGCAGCCGCCATCCGGCCCGACCGCCCTCCCCGAAGGGCGTCGGCGCTCAGCCCAGCGGGTCCGGCGCCGCGGTGATCCCCAGCTCGGCGAGCTTCGCCTTCCCCCCGTCGGGAGACGTCAGCACCAGCGGCCCCTGCTCCGTCAGCGCCACCGAGTGCTCCCAGTGCGACGACCACGTACCGTCCGTGGTGACGACCGTCCAGTCGTCCTCCAGGACCTCCGTCTTCGGCGTCCCCAGCGACACCATCGGCTCGATCGCGAGGCAGAACCCGGGCACCAGCTTCGGCCCCTTGCCCCGCCGCCGGTCGACATAGTTCAGCAGGTGCGGGTCCATGTGCATCTCGGTGCCGATGCCGTGCCCGCCGTAGTCCTCGATGATCCCGTACTTGCCGCCGCCCGGCTTCGGCTGGCGGCGGATGTACGTCTCGATCGCCCGGGAGACGTCGACCAGGCGGTTGCCCTGCTTCATGGCCGCGATGCCGGCCCACATCGACTCCTCGGTCACCCGGGAGAGCTCGATCAGCTCCGGGGCGTGACCGGAGCCGACGAAGGCGGTGAAGGCCGCGTCGCCGTGCCAGCCGTCGATGATCGCGCCGCAGTCGATGGAGATGACGTCCCCGTCCTTGAGGACGACGTCGTCGGAGGGGATGCCGTGGACGACGACCTCGTTCACGGACGTGCAGATGGTCGCGGGGAAGCCGCCGTAGCCGAGGAAGTTCGGCTTGGCGTCGTGCTCGGCGAGCACCTTGCGGGCGACCTGGTCCAGATCCTTCGTCGTGGCCCCGGGGACGGCGGCCTCACGGGTCGCCGCGTGGATGGCGGCGACGACCAGCCCCGCCTCACGCATCTTGGCGATCTGCTCGGGGGTCTTGATCTGCACCATCTGGGCTGCCGCCTCCTGCCGCGGGTTTACGTGAACCCCTCCACGATACGCGTCCACGCGAGCCGAAGCCGGGGCACCGGGGCGCAGTCACACCTGCACCCTCAGCAACAAAATCGTTGACGAACCCAACCAGCCACTCTAGCCTCGCAGTTGCCACCCGGCGATGTCGGGTCGACGACTCAGCTCCATACATTCCGGACCGGATACACGGTCCTCAAAAAACGGGGGTACAAGTGATCAAGAGAGCTCTGTCCCGCATGGCCGCGGCCGGTGCCGTCGCCGCTCTGATCGGCTTCACCGCGGCCTCGCCCGCCATGGCCGACGACGAGGGGCCCCTCTGGTACGGCAACCGGGGCACGGTGACGTTCAACGACGATGGTGACGACATCACCGTCTGCGACAAGCTGGCTGACGGCTACGGCGTCACGGGGTACCTGGAGCGACTCAACAGCAGTGGCACCGGCCTGGTGTGGGTCATCAAGGAAGAGGACGGCGGAGACGCCGGCTGCGACCGGTCCGACAACGGCTACGACATGATAGGCAACATCTCGCACGGTCTGGCCATCTGCTGGAACGGCTCCGGCTCCTGTGTCCGCTCGGACTGGTACTTCGACGAGTAGGCCCGTTCGGCACCGAGAGCTCAGCTCCGGCCGGTGCAGACGATCAAACGATTCGTCTGCACCGGCCGGAGCTTTTGGTGTGGCCGGTCCCAGGTGCGCATCCACCTGGGACCGCGGCGACGGTCAGCGCCTGGTGAAGACCGGGTTCCAGCGGCCGACGTAGTCGACCTGGGCTTTGCGGAAGCCCGAGAGCGGTGTCACCTTGTCGTCGTCCAGGCTGACCAGGACCAGCTGGTTGCGGAACTCACCCTTGCCGGGCTGGCACTGGCCGGGGTCGCACCGCCAGGCGATGAGGTGGGTGTTGTCCGCCCACGCGAGAAGCTGCTGTCCGGGTACGACCGCGCTCCGCTTGCCGGTCTTCGCGTCCAGAACCGCGGAGACGATCTGGCCTTCCTTGCTCCCCGCGAAGCCGCCGGTCACCAGTTTTCCGTCCGGGGACGTAGCCACCGGCGGAAAGATCTGATCGGTCTTCTGCTGCGGAAGCGACTTCAGCCTGCCGTTCACGTCGTAGTAGTTCCTGCCCGGCCGGTCGAGCCTCTGCTCCCACAGCGTCTTGCCGTCACGGCTCCAGGTGAAGTCCTGACGCCCGGTGCCGGCCATGGCCGCGAGACTGTCCTTCTTGGCCGGCCGCTCACTGAATGCCGCCCGGCCGGAGTCGACATCGATGACATAGAAGCCGGTACGGCTCTGCTTCGGCCCCGGCATCTCCTGACCCTTGCCACCCCCCGACGCACGCTCCACACGCACCGGCGCGTCCTGGAAGAGGCCGTCCGGGTGGTGGTTGTACGTCGTCGCCACCAGGCGCTCGCCGTCCGGCGAGAACTGCACACCGCCCACGCCCTTGTCGACCTCGATCCAGCGCTGGACCTTGCCCGTGGACAGGTCCATCAGGCCTATGCGTTTGACGGGCAGATCGCCCTCCAGCACCGCGGCCGTCTTCATCCCGGGAGCGACATCGAGCCAGGCCCAGTCGGTCTTCTCGTACCGCTTGGTCGCGGTGTTGTACAGAGTCCACTCGCGTGCGTTCACCGCGTCCCCGCCCGGCTGCTGCACGAGCTTCGTCGTGTAGTACGCCGAGACGGCGACCTGCCCTGCGGCTATCAGCTCGCGCGGCGGGGACTGGTCCGGACGGGCCACCACGTCCGGGGCCTCGGACTGCGCTTCCGGGTCACCGCCCGTCAGGGCCAACGACGCCCCGATGACTGCGGCGACCACGACGACCACGGCGACCACCAGGCTGCGACCCCTGCGGCGGAGCAGCGACGGCTGCTCCCGCTCGGTGGAATCGTCGGGCCGTGGCAACTGTTCGAGCTTGATGGCCATACCTCCTCGGCAGAGCACTTTCGGGGTCCCCAAGAAGCAAGGCAGCGGCCCCCGTCGGGGGCCGCTGCCTTGCTTTGCGAGCTGTTACGAACCGGGTAGCGCCGACATGGCCCGCTTCGTGACGTCCGCCACCTTCCCCATCGCGGAGACCGTGGTCACCAGGCCCTGGGCCTTGTAGTAGTCGATGATCGGCTCGGTCTGCGTGTGGTAGACCTCCAGCCGCCGACGCACCGTGTCCTCACGGTCGTCATCACGTTGGTAGAGTTCACCACCGCACACATCGCACACGCCCTCCGCCGCAGGCGGGTTGTAGGTGACGTGGAACACGTGCGCCGAGTCGTTGCGGCAGATCCGCCGGCCGGCGATCCGCTTGACGACCTCGTCCTCGGGGACCTCCAGGTCCAGCACCGCGTCGATCTTGATGTCTGCTTCACGCAGCATCTCGTCGAGCGCTTCCGCTTGGGCGACGTTCCGCGGGAAGCCGTCGAGGAGGAAGCCCCCGACCGCGTCCGGCTGCTGCATACGGTCGCGCGCCATGCCGATGGTGACCTCGTCGGGCACCAGCTGTCCCGCGTCCATGTAGGACTTCGCACGCAGCCCGAGCTCTGTGCCCTGGCTGATGTTCGCGCGGAACAGGTCGCCCGTGGAGATGTGCGGGATCGACAGGTTCTTGGCGAGGAACGCGGCCTGCGTTCCCTTACCGGCACCCGGCGGCCCGACGAGGACGATACGCATCAGCGGAGGAACCCTTCGTAATTGCGCTGCTGGAGCTGGCTCTCGATCTGCTTCACCGTTTCGAGGCCGACACCCACGATGATCAGGATGCTGGTCCCTCCGAACGGGAAGTTCTGGTCTGCTTCGAAACCAGCCAACGCCATCGTCGGGACAAGAGCGATCAGACCCAGATACAGCGAACCCGGCCAGGTGATCCGGTTGAGCACGTACGACAGGTACTCAGCGGTCGGTCGGCCAGCCCGGATGCCCGGGATGAAGCCACCATACTTCTTCATGTTGTCCGCGACTTCCTCGGGGTTGAACGAGATGGCCACGTAGAAGAAGGCGAAGAAGACGATCAGGAGGAAGTAGAGGGTGATGTGCGCCGGAGCGTTCGGCTTCGCGAGGTTCTGTTCGATCCAGGTCTTCCAGTCGGCGCTGCCACCGGCGAACTGCGCGATCAGTGCCGGGATGTAGAGCAGCGACGAGGCGAAGATCACAGGGATGATGCCCGCCTGGTTGACCTTCAGCGGAATGTACGTCGACGTGCCGCCGTAGGACCTCCGGCCGATCATGCGCTTCGCGTACTGCACCGGAATACGCCGCTGGGCCTGCTCGACGAAGACGACCAGGCCGATCATCACCAGGCCGATGGCACACACGATGCCGAACTCGATCCAGCCGCCGGCCAGGGAGCCCTGCGTCTTGATGGCCCACAGCCCTGCCGGGAAGGTGGCGGCGATCGAGATGAACATCAGGATCGACATGCCGTTGCCGATGCCGCGGTCGGTGATGAGCTCACCGAGCCACATCACGGTCGCCGTACCGGCGGTCATGGTGATGACCATGGTGACGGTGACGAAGATCGACTGGTCGGGAACGATCTGGCTGGCCACCGGGCAGCCCTGGAAGAGGGCGCCGCTGCGGGCGGTGGCGACGAGGCCGGTGCCCTGGAGGATGGCGAGCGCCACGGTCAGGTACCGGGTGTACTGCGTGATCTTCGCCGTGCCGGACTGCCCCTCCTTCTTGAGAGCTTCCAGACGCGGGATCACCACGGTCAGCAGCTGAAGGATGATGCTCGCCGTGATGTACGGCATGATGCCGAGCGCGAAGATCGTGATCTGCAGCAGCGCGCCACCACTGAACATGTTGATCAGGCCGAAGATGCCCGAGGTGGCGTTCGCCTGGTCGACACAGGTCTGAACTGCCCTGTAGTCGACGCCGGGGATCGGAATGTGGGTACCGATCCGGTAGATCACGATGATGCCGAGCGTGAAGAGCAGCTTCTTGCGCAGGTCGGGCGTCTTGAACGCCCGGGCGAACGCGGTGAGCACGGTGCCTCCTGCGACCCCCGCGCAACTGCGTCAAGGGTGACGGTCTTGAGGTTCGACGAATAGGTAACGGTCAACTGCCGCTCAGAGTGCCCGAAGTGAAGCACCCTGTGAAAAGAGGGCAGTGCAGGCCACCTTACCGGCGAGACTGCCGCCCTAGGAACGACCAACCGGGGATACCCCATTTTGTGGGGTATCCCCGGTCGGGACCGCTCAGGTCATCGAGACGCCTGTGAGGTTCAGACGAGCTCGGTGACGGTGCCGCCGGCGGCGGTGATCTTCTCCTTGGCGGAGCCGGAGACGGCGTCGACCGTCACCTGCAGCGCCACGGAGACCTCGCCCTGGCCGAGCACCTTGACGAGGCTGTTCTTGCGAACGGCGCCCTTGGCGACCAGGTCCTCGACCGTGACCTCCCCACCCTCGGGGTAGAGGGAGGCGAGCTTGTCCAGGTTCACGACCTGGTACTCGGTCTTGAACGGGTTCTTGAAGCCCTTCAGCTTCGGGAGGCGCATGTGGAGCGGCATCTGGCCACCCTCGAAGCGCTCCGGAACCTGGTAACGGGCCTTGGTGCCCTTGGTACCACGACCGGCCGTCTTACCCTTCGACGCCTCACCACGACCGACACGGGTCTTGGCGGTCTTGGCGCCCGGGGCGGGACGGAGGTTGTGGATCTTCAGCGGGTTGTTCTCCGCCATGATCAGTCGACCTCCTCGACCGTCACGAGGTGGCGGACGGTGTGCACCATGCCGCGGAACTCGGGGCGGTCCTCCTTGACGACCTGCGTGTTGATCCCCTTGAGACCAAGGGAGCGCAGGGTGTCACGGTGGTTCTGCTTGCTGCCGATGTAGGACTTGACCTGCGTGATCTTGAGCTGTGCCATGATCACACACCCGCCCCGGCACGAGCGCGCAGCAGAGCCGCGGGGGCGACGTCCTCCAGGGGCAGACCACGGCGGGCCGCGATCTCCTCGGGACGCTGCAGGCCCTTCAGGGCCTCCACGGTCGCGTGCACGATGTTGATCGCGTTGTCGGAGCCGAGCGACTTCGACAGCACGTCGTGGATACCGGCGCACTCGAGCACGGCACGCACGGGACCACCGGCGATCACACCGGTACCCGGCGAAGCCGGCTTGAGCAGCACGACGCCGGCAGCCTTCTCACCCTGGATCGGGTGCGGGATGGTGCCCTGGATGCGGGGGACCTTGAAGAAGTGCTTCTTGGCCTCCTCAACGCCCTTGGCGATGGCGGCCGGCACCTCCTTGGCCTTGCCGTATCCGACACCCACGGTGCCGTCACCGTCGCCCACCACGACCAGCGCGGTGAAGCTGAAGCGACGACCACCCTTCACAACCTTGGCGACGCGGTTGATCGCGACGACGCGCTCAACGTACGCGGTCTTCTCGGCGGCAGCTGCGCCGCCGTCACGGCCCTTCCGGTCCCGCCGCTCGCCGCCACCGGCACCGCCACCGCGGCGCTGGGGTCCAGCCATTGGAATTACCTCTCTCTGTCTCCGCTAGCTACGGAACCGACTCAGAACTTGAGTCCGGCTTCGCGGGCGGCGTCTGCCAGGGCGGCGATGCGCCCGGCGTACTGGTTGCCACCACGGTCGAACACGACGGCCTCGACACCGGCGGCCTTGGCGCGCTCGGCGACCAGGGCACCGACCTGCTTGGCCTGCGCGGACTTGTCGCCCTCGCCACCGCGGATCGACGCGTCCAGGGTGGACGCCGACGCCAGGGTGTGGCCCTTCAGGTCGTCGATCACCTGCGCCACGATGTGGCGGTTGGAGCGGGTCACGACCAGACGGGGACGCTCCGCCGTACCGTTGATCCGCTTGCGGATCCGGATGTGACGGCGCTTGATCGCGGCGCGCTTGTAGGCGTCGCCCTTCAGGATCTTCTGCCCGTATGCCATGGCTTACTTACCCGCCTTTCCGACCTTGCGGCGGATGACTTCGCCCTCGTACTTGACGCCCTTGGCCTTGTACGGGTCGGGCTTGCGCAGCTTGCGGATGTTGGCCGCAACCTCGCCGACCTTCTGCTTGTCGATGCCCTCGATCGAGAATCGGGTCGGGGTCTCCACCTTGAAGGTGATGCCCTCGGGGGCCTCGACCAGGATCGGGTGGCTGTAGCCCAGGGAGAACTCCAGGTTGGAGCCCTTGGCCTGGACGCGGTAACCGACACCGCTGATCTCGAGCTTCTTGACGTATCCCTGGGTCACACCGGTGATCATGTTCGCCACCAGCGTGCGGGACAGGCCGTGCAGGGCCTTGCAGTGCCGCTCGTCGTTCGGGCGGAGCACCTGGAGGGTGCCGTCCTCGCCCTTAGCGATGTCGATCGGCGCGACAACGGTGTGGGTCAGTTCGCCCTTGGGGCCCTTGACCGAGACCGTACGGCCGTCGATGGTGACGTCCACGCCGGCGGGAACCGGGATGGGGAGCTTGCCGATACGCGACATTGTGTCTCTCCTCCGTTCCCGAATTACCAGACGTAGGCGAGGACTTCCCCACCCACGCCCTTCTTCTGCGCCTGCTTGTCGGTCAGGAGTCCGTGGGACGTGGAGATGATGGCCACGCCCAGGCCGCCCAGAACCTTCGGCAGGTTGGTGGACTTCGCGTACACCCGGAGACCGGGCTTGGAGATCCGCTTGATGCCCGCGATGGAGCGCTCACGGTTGGGGCCGAACTTCAGCTCCAGGACGAGGTTCTTGCCGACCTCGGCGTCCTCGACCTTCCAGCCCGTGATGAAGCCCTCCTGCTGGAGGATCTCCGCGATGTGCGACTTGATCTTCGAGTGCGGCATCGCCACGGAGTCGTGGTACGCCGAGTTCGCGTTCCGCAGACGCGTCAGCATGTCTGCGATCGGATCAGTCATGGTCATGAATTGGCCTTCGGCCTCTCTCGCCGGGGTTTCCTGGTGCGCCATCCCTCTCCCCGATCCGAGACGGGACGGGTGCGGCGCGGTGGACCTACGGCGTAGTAAGTCTTAAGGGCGGCGGCAGACGCCCAACCCCACAAGCCTAAGGCATGTGGGCTGGACGTCCTGCCGCCCCAGATGCTTACCGAGAGCCCTGCGAATCCCTTTTTAGGGGGATTACCAGGAGCTCTTGGTCACGCCCGGCAGCTCGCCACGGTGAGCCATCTCACGAAGGCACACGCGGCACAGGCCGAACTTGCGGTACACGGAGTGCGGACGACCGCAGCGCTGGCAGCGGGTGTACGCACGCACGCCGAACTTGGGCTTGCGGGCAGCCTTCGCGATCAGAGCCTTCTTCGCCATCTCGCTCACGCCTCCTTGAAGGGGAAGCCGAGGTGACGGAGGAGCGCGCGGCCCTCAGCGTCGTTGGTCGCCGTGGTGACCACGGTGATGTCCATACCCCGGACGCGGTCGATCTTGTCCTGGTCGATCTCGTGGAACATGACCTGCTCCGTGAGACCGAAGGTGTAGTTGCCACGGCCGTCGAACTGCTTGGGGGACAGGCCGCGGAAGTCGCGGATGCGCGGGAGCGCCAGCGACAGGGTGCGGTCCAGGAACTCCCACATGCGGTCGCCACGGAGCGTGACGTGGGCACCGATCGGCTGACCCTCACGCAGCTTGAACTGCGCGATGGACTTGCGGGCCTTGGTGACGGCCGGCTTCTGACCGGTGATCGTGGTGAGGTCGCGGATGGCGCCCTCGATCAGCTTGGAGTCGCGGGCGGCGTCGCCCACACCCATGTTGACCACGATCTTGACGAGACCGGGGATCTGCATGACGTTCTCGTACTTGAACTCGTCACGCAGCTTGCCCGTGATCTCCTCACGGTACTTCTGCTTCAGACGCGGAGTGGTGGTGGTAGCCATCAGATGTCCTCACCCGTCCGCTTGGCAACGCGGATCTTGTTGCCTTCGTCGTCGAAGCGGTAACCGACGCGGGTCACGACCTTCTTGCCGTCCTTCTCCACGACCAGCTGGACGTTGGAGACGTGGATCGGCGCCTCGGTGGTGACGATGCCGCCGGCCTGCGAACCGCGAGCCGTCGGACCGGCCTTGGTGTGCTTCTTGACCCGGTTGACACCCTCGACCAGGACACGGTCCTCGCGGGGGAAGGCCGCGATGACCTTGCCCTGCTTGCCCTTGTCCTTACCGGTGATGACCTGGACCAGGTCGCCCTTCTTGATCTTCATGCTCACAGCACCTCCGGCGCGAGGGAGATGATCTTCATGAACTTCTTCTCGCGCAGCTCACGGCCGACCGGGCCGAAGATACGGGTGCCACGAGGGTCGCCGTCGTTCTTCAGAATGACGGCGGCGTTCTCGTCGAAGCGGATGTACGAGCCGTCCGGACGGCGGCGCTCCTTGACGGTGCGAACGATGACCGCCTTGACGACGTCACCCTTCTTCACGTTGCCACCGGGGATCGCGTCCTTGACGGTGGCGACGATGACGTCACCGATACCCGCGTAGCGGCGACCGGAGCCGCCGAGCACACGGATGCAGAGGATCTCCTTCGCACCCGTGTTGTCGGCGACGCGCAGTCGCGACTCCTGCTGGATCACGTCTATCTCCTGGTTGTCTGCCGGTTCCCGGGGCGGGTGCGCCAGTGCACACCCACCCCGAGCCTGGCGGAACGATTCCTAGGGAGTCCCCCTAGGAGGGATTACTTGGCCTTCTCGAGGATCTCGACGACGCGCCAGCGCTTGGTCGCGGACAGCGGCCGGGTCTCCATGAGGAGGACGCGGTCGCCGACACCCGCGGCGTTCTGCTCGTCGTGGGCCTTGAGCTTGTTCGTACGACGGATGACCTTGCCGTACAGCGCGTGCTTGACGCGGTCCTCGACGGCGACGACGACGGTCTTGTCCATCTTGTCGCTGACGACCAGACCCTCACGGGTCTTGCGGAAACCGCGGTCCGTCTTGGTCTCTTCAGTCACGTTGCTCTCGCTCATCAGGCGCTCTCCACCGTCTCGATGCCCAGCTCGCGCTCACGCATCAGGGTGTAGATCCGCGCGATGTCCTTGCGGACGGCCTTGAGCCGACCGTGGTTCTCGAGCTGGCCCGTCGCCGCCTGGAAGCGGAGGTTGAACAGCTCTTCCTTGGCCTCGCGGAGCTTCGCCAGAAGCTCCTCGTTGCCCAGCTCGCGCAGCTCGGACGCCTTGGTACCGGCCGACATCACGCTTCACCTGCCTCGCGCTTGACGATCTTGCACTTCATCGGCAGCTTGTGAGCCGCACGGGTCAGGGCCTCGCGCGCGATCTTCTCGTTGGGGTACGACAGCTCGAACATCACGCGTCCGGGCTTGACGTTGGCCACCCACCACTCCGGCGAACCCTTACCGGAACCCATGCGGGTCTCGGCCGGCTTCTTGGTGAGGGGGCGGTCCGGGTAGATGTTGATCCAGACCTTGCCGCCACGCTTGATGTGGCGGGTCATGGCGATACGAGCGGCCTCGATCTGACGGTTCGTCACGTACGCCGGGGTCAGCGCCTGGATGCCGTACTCGCCGAACGCAACCTGCGTGCCACCCTTGGACATGCCGTTGCGCTTGGGGTGGTGCTGCTTGCGGTGCTTGACCCTACGGGGGATCAGCATGTCGGTCAGGCCTCCGTTCCGGTGCTCTCAGCCGGAGCGGCGGACGCGGGAGCCTCGGCCTTGGGGGCCTCGGAACCAGCGGCCTGCTGCGGCTTGCGACCGCGCCGCTCGCCACCGCGGCCACCACGGGCCGGGCGGTCGGCGCCACCGCGGGCCGGGCGGTTACCCGCACGGGCGGCAGCGTTCTCGGCGCGGACCTCGGCGATGTTCTTGACGTCGCCCTTGTAGATCCAGACCTTCACACCGATGCGGCCGAAGGTCGTCTTGGCCTCGAAGAAGCCGTAGTCCACGTTCGCGCGGAGCGTGTGCAGGGGCACGCGGCCCTCGCGGTAGAACTCCGAGCGGGACATCTCGGCGCCGCCGAGGCGGCCACCGCACTGGATCTTGATGCCCTTGGCGCCGGCCTTCATGGCGGACTGCATGCTCTTGCGCATGGCCCGACGGAAGGAGACGCGGGAGGAGAGCTGCTCGGCGACGGCCTGGGCCACGAGCTGAGCGTCGGTCTCGGGGTTCTTGACCTCGAGGATGTTCAGCTGGACCTGCTTGCCCGTGAGCTTCTCGAGGTCGCCGCGGATGCGGTCGGCCTCGGCGCCACGGCGGCCGATGACGATGCCCGGACGCGCGGTGTGGATGTCCACACGCACACGGTCACGGGTGCGCTCGATCTCGACCTTGGAGATGCCGGCGCGCTCCATGCCGGACGTCATCATCCGACGGATGGCGACGTCTTCCTTGACGTAGTCCTTGTACAGCTTGTCGGCGTACCAACGCGACTTGAAGTCGGTCGTGACACCGAGCCGGAACCCGTGCGGGTTTACCTTCTGGCCCATTACCGGGTTCCTTCCTTGCTGCTGACGACCACGGTGATGTGGCTGGTCCGCTTGCGGATCCGGTAGGCGCGGCCCTGGGCGCGCGGACGGAACCGCTTCAGGGTCGGGCCCTCGTCGACGTACGCCTCGGAGACGTACAGGCTGTCGACGTCGGTGTGGTCGTAGTTGTGCGCGGCGTTGGCGATGGCGCTGTCCAGCACCTTGCCGACCGGCACGCTCGCGGCCTGCGGGGCGAAACGCAGGACCGCCTGAGCCTCCGTGGCGTTCAGGCCACGGATGAGGTCCACCACACGGCGGGCCTTCATGGGCGTGACGCGGATGTACCGCGCCTGGGCCCTGGCTTCCATGGTTGTCCCTTCGATGTTTGTCATGGTCATTCGCACCCCGCTGACTAGCGGCGCTTCGACTTCCGGTCTTCCTTGACGTGGCCCCGGAAGGTGCGGGTCGGCGAGAACTCGCCGAGCTTGTGGCCGACCATCGACTCGGTGACAAACACCGGGATGTGGGTCTTGCCGTTGTGCACCGCGATCGTGTGGCCGAGCATGGCCGGGACGATCATCGAGCGGCGGGACCAGGTCTTGATGACGTTCTTGGTGCCGGCTTCGTTCTGGGCGTCCACCTTCTTGATCAGGTGGTCGTCGACGAAGGGCCCCTTCTTCAAGCTACGAGGCATCTCAACCCGTCCTTAGCGCTTCTTGTTCGTCTTGCGGCGGCGGACGATGTACTTGTTCGACGCCTTCTTGGGCGAACGAGTACGGCCTTCCTTCTTGCCCCACGGGGACACGGGGTGACGACCACCGGAGGTCCGGCCCTCACCACCACCGTGCGGGTGGTCCACCGGGTTCATGACCACACCACGGACGGTCGGGCGGACGCCCAGCCACCGCTTGCGGCCCGCCTTGCCCCAGTTGATGTTGCTCTGCTCGGCGTTGCCGACCTCGCCCACAGTGGCGCGGCAGCGGACGTCGACCAGGCGGATCTCACCGGACGGCATGCGCAGGTGGGCCATCTGGCCCTCCTTCGCGAGCAGCTGCACGGAGGCGCCGGCGGAGCGGGCGAACTTCGCGCCGCCGCCCGGACGCAGCTCGATGGCGTGCAGCGTGGTACCGACCGGGATGTTGCGCAGGGCGAGGTTGTTGCCCGGCTTGATGTCGGCCCCGGGACCGTTCTCGATGCGGTCGCCCTGCTGCAGGCCGCGCGGCGCGAGGATGTAGCGCTTCTCGCCGTCGGCGTAGTGCAGCAGCGCGATGCGCGCGGTGCGGTTGGGGTCGTACTCGATGTGCGCGACCTTCGCCGGCACGCCGTCCTTGTCGTGACGACGGAAGTCGATCACGCGGTAGGCGCGCTTGTGGCCACCACCCTGGTGGCGGACGGTCACACGACCGGAGTTGTTACGGCCACCCTTGCTGTGCAGGGGGCGGACCAACGACTTCTCCGGCGTGGACCGCGTGACCTCGACGAAGTCGGCGACGCTGGCACCACGACGGCCAGGAGTCGTCGGCTTGTACTTGCGGATACCCATTTCTCAGTCCTCGTCCGATTCCGGACGATCCTGACCGCTTACGCGGTCGGACCGCCGAAGATGTCGATACGGTCGCCCTCGGCGAGGGTCACGATCGCGCGCTTGGTGGACGCACGCTGGCCGAAGCCGGTGCGGGTCCGCTTGCGCTTGCCCTGGCGGTTGATCGTGTTGACCCCGGTGACCTTGACCGAGAAGACCGACTGGACGGCCTCCTTGATCTGGGTCTTGTTGGCACGCGGGTCCACGACGAAGGTGTACTTGCCCTCGTCGAGCAGCGCGTAGCTCTTCTCGGAGACGACCGGCTTGAGCAGCACGTCACGGGGGTCCGTGAAGGACTTGCTCAGCGGGGTCTCGACGGTGTTCTTGCCCTCGGCGGCGTGGCGACGCGCCTTGGCGACGCGAGCGGCCTTGGCCTTCTTCGCCGCCTTGGAGGCGATTGCGGGGTGACGGATAGCCATCAGACCTCGCTCCCTTCGGTGTCATTGGCCTTCGGGCCCGACACGAAGGACTCGAAAGCGGCCTTGGTGAAGACCACGTCGTCCGAGACGAGAACGTCGTACGTGTTCAGCTGGCCCGGCTCCAGGATGTGGACCTGGGGCAGGTTGCGGGCGGACAGCCACGCGGCCTCGTCGGCGCGGTCGACGACCAGGAGCAGGTTCTTGCGCTCCGAGATCTTGCCGAACAGCGTCTTGGCGGCCTTCGTCGACGGGGTCTCGCCCTCGACGACGCCGGAGACGACGTGGATGCGGTTGTGGCGGGCCCGGTCGGTGAGGGCGTGACGCAGGGCGGCAGCCTTCATCTTCTTCGGGGTCCGCTGCGAGTAGTCACGCGGCACGGGACCGTGCACGACGCCACCACCGGCGAACTGCGGCGCGCGGGTCGAACCCTGACGGGCGCGACCGGTGCCCTTCTGGCGGTACGGCTTCTTGCCACCGCCGCGGACCTCGCCACGGGTCTTGGTCTTGTGCGTGCCCTGACGGGCCGCGGCCAGCTGCGCGACGACGACCTGGTGGATCAGCGGAATGCTGACCTTCTCGACGTCGAAGATCTCCGCGGGGAGCTCGACGGAACCGGCCTTGTCGCCCGCCGGCGAAAGGATGTCAACAGTGCTCATTACCTCAGGCCCCCTTGGCCGCGGTGCGGACCAGGACGAGGCCGCCGTTCGGACCGGGAACCGCGCCCTTGATGAGCAGCAGACCCTTCTCCGCGTCAACGGCGTGGACGGTCAGGTTCTGGGTGGTGACCCGCTCGTTGCCCATGCGACCCGCCATGCGGAGGCCCTTGAACACACGGCCCGGGGTGGCGCAGCCACCGATGGAACCGGGGGAGCGGTGCTTGCGCTGGGTGCCGTGTCCGGCGCCGAGGCCACGGAAGTTGTGGCGCTTCATGACACCGGCGAAGCCCTTGCCCTTGCTCTTGCCGGTCACGTCGACCTTCACGCCGGCCTCGAACACCTCAGCGGTGATCTCCTGGCCGAGCGTGTACTCGGAGGCGTCCGCGGTGCGGATCTCGACGAGGTGGCGACGGGGGGTGACGTCGGCCTTGGCGAAGTGGCCCTTGAGGGGCTTGTTCACCTTGCGCGGGTCGATCTCGCCGAAAGCGATCTGGACGGACTCGTAGCCGTCGACATCGTTCGTACGGACCTGGGTGACGACGTTGGGGCCGGCCTTGACGACGGTGACCGGGACGACGCGGTTGTTCGCGTCCCACACCTGCGTCATGCCGAGCTTCTCGCCCAGGATGCCCTTGATCTGCTTAGCCATCTCTCAGATCACCGGCCTCAGAGCTTGATCTCGATGTCGACACCGGCCGGGAGGTCGAGTCGCATCAGAGAGTCAACGGTCTTGGGGGTGGGGTCGAGGATGTCGATCAGGCGCTTGTGCGTCCGCATCTCGAAGTGCTCGCGCGAGTCCTTGTACTTGTGCGGCGACTTGATGACGCAGTACACGTTCTTCTCAGTGGGCAGCGGCACCGGGCCCGCGACCGACGCACCAGTGCGGGTCACCGTCTCGACGATCTTCTTCGCCGAGGAGTCGATGACCTCGTGGTCGTAGGCCTTGAGCCGGATGCGGATCTTCTGTCCCGCCATGGCTACTCAGTAGTCCTGTCTCTCTTACGCTCTGGAACCCGGTGGATTCCTTCTGCTGCCTTCGTTCCTCCGACCCACGCGGTCGGGCGTGTCGCGCTCCCGCTGACACAGATGTCCCTTGTTCGAACATCCCTGCGGGATTGCACACGGCCCTGCCGGAACCGCGAGCCGGGGGCGGAAGGCCCACCGGGTGCCTGGCCGGTGCCGCGCCCACGCTTCCCGGAAGATTCCCGTACGTCCGCCCCAGTGCTGCCGTAGTGGCAGTTAGGACGACGAGTACTGTGGGACTCGCTTCCGGTCCCCCCGGCGGGAGGCGCGCAGCATCAACACTCGACCGAGCAACTCGGACAGTCTGCCATACGGGGCAACGCCGACGCCAATCGAGCCGGAGAGAATACCCCGGGGGTGACGAAGGTCAAACCAGGGGCTCGTTTGATCCGTTCACTCGATCACTCGTGCGCCCATCGTCCCATTACGGCCCGTGACCCGGAAACGAAGCCGGCCCAGGTGGTGGGTGAGAGGGCCAGGCGGGGGCCGTGCGTGTGCTTGGAGTCGCGGACGTGGACGGTGTGGGGGGTGACTATGGCGATCTCGACGCAGGAGTCGCCGTCAGGGCCACTGCTGTAGCTGCTCTTGAACCACGCCGGTTCAGCGTTGCGGATGCAACAGCCGGTTGATGCTGATGCTTTCGTACACCCCGATCTCCACAGCCTGCCCCTCCAGCCTGGCCAGCTCCCCGCACCTTCTTGGGATACCGAATCTTCTTCACGTCCTCCCAAGCCGCCGCGATGAGCCCACCCGCCCCCAGCACCTCGTCGGCCGTGACGAGGTACTCCTGCCGGGGAATCCGCTTGCCGCCCTCGATCTTGTAGACCAGGTCCTCCCCGTACCCCAGTCCGCCTCGCCCTTGAGCCGTGCCTCAAACGCCCTACCCGTACGCCCGGTCCGGACAGCCCGGACACCGCCGGGCAAGCTCCGGACAGTCACCGCACGCACCCGCTGAGTCACTGTTCACAGTAAGCAGTGACCGCCACGCTGAGGTTGTGAAGCAGAAATCCCCCGAACAACTGTGCTCCTGGGTCCTGCCGTTGGACCCGGCGGCACAGCTCATCGCGGAGTTGTCGACCAACGCCGCAACCCACGGCCGCGTCCCGGGGCGCGACTTCCGCCTGCTTCTCTACGTCGTGGCCGACACCCTCCGCATCGAGGTCACGGACACCTGCGACGACCGACTGCCGACGCTCCGACGCCCCACCCCGGATCCGGAGTCCGGCCGCGGCCTGCTCGTCGTCGACACCCTCGCCGACCGCTGGGGCGTCACCCCGGGCCTGCCCCCGCGCAAGACCGTCTGGGCGGAACTCACCCTGTGACTCCAAGCTGACCGGCAGCCGGCCGAAGCACCGGAACCCAACACAGGCCGCCGCCTCACTCGCGCGGGTGAACATCGCCAACTCGGCTGGATTCCGGGGCCCTTGCCTGCCCTACGCTCAGCGCAACACAACCCGAACCGGCGGCACCCCCACACCGGCCTGGTTCACGACAACACCCGCCACACCACCCGCTTCACGGTGATCGGCAACCACCTCGCCCAGCACGCGGAGCTGTCACTGCTCGCGATCGGGCTGGGCGTGCACATCCAGTCGCTCCCCGCGGGCGCCCGGCTCGACATCAAGTCCCTCCCCGCCCGCTTCCCGGAGGGCACGACCCGCCGCCGCCCTGCGCGAACTGGCGGCCCACGGCTACCTGCGGCGCGTACGCGAACGCGTCCCCGGCGGCCGGATCGTCACCCGCACGATCTCCTGCAACCAGCCAGGGCACAGCGGCGCTGGCGCTCCCCGCCCGGCCCCGGGGAAACGGACGAGGCCGTACGGCGGCAAACCCCTCCCCGCCGTGCCGCAACCGGCCTGCCTCTCCCCCGTCCTCCTCCGGCAGGCCACGGACCTCCTCGCGTGCCTCCCCCGCGACGACACTCGCCTCCTTCTTTCCTCCCACGACGCCGCCCTTCTCGCCCCCGGCGTCGCCGCCTGGCTCGAACGCGACGTCTCCCCCGCCGCCGTACGCCACGCCCTGACCACCGACCTCCCACCCGGGGCCCTGTACCGCCCGGCAGCCCTCCTGGCCCACCGCCTCACGGCCCAGCTGCCGCCCCCTCCCCCGTTCCGCGCACCCGCACCACCGCCGGTCACCCGGCACCCCCTACAGACCTGTGACGGCTGCGACCGGGCCTTCCGCGCACCAGCCCCCGGCCGCTGCCGCGATTGCCGATCACGTCTCCTGGAGGCCGCTTAGCATGAAGGCAACGATCCTTGCCCCTGGGCACAGACGACGAGGAGCGAGCGCCATGACCATCGCCCCGGACAACCCGCGGCAGGGCACCTCCCACCTGTACCGGGCCATGCGCGACTTCGTTCAGTCCGCGGACGACGACCTCCCCGGCAAGTTCGAGATCACCAAGGAAGGGATCGTCCTCGACATGATGTCGCCCATGAAGCCGCACGAGCTCACCGTGCTGCGCGTCCGCAAGCGCCTGGAAAAGGTGATGCCGGACGAGATCGTGGCGCACACGGGTGAGCCCGACGTGGAGGACGAACCCGAGGGCATCATGCGCCGGCCAGACGTCATGGTGATCGCCGAGTCGGAGATGGAAGGAGAGGGCTCGTTCGACCCCCGGTCGCTCGTCGCCGCCGTAGAAGTCGTCTCCCGCTCCAACCCGGACAACGACTGGGTCACCAAGATGCGCGACTACCCCCTCATCGGCATCCCCGTCTACGCCGTCTTCGACCCCCGCACCGGCACGGGCACCGTCCTCACCGACATCCACAGCACACCGAACGGCCCCCGCTACGCCACGCGCAAGGACTTCGTCTACGGCGAGGACGTGACGATCGCCGACTGGACGATCGCGACGGACGGCCTGCCCCTCTATCCACAGGAGTGATCCGGCACCCCGGACACGGCAAAGGGGCCCGCACGACCGAAGTCGTACGGGCCCCTCCGAGCCACTCAGGTCAGTGGACCCTCAAGCCAGTCCGAAGACTCACTTGTTGATCTTGGTGACCTGGCCGGCGCCCACGGTCCGACCACCCTCACGGATGGCGAACTTCAGGCCCTCCTCCATGGCGACGGGCTGGATGAGCTCCACCTTCATCTCGGTGTTGTCACCCGGCATGACCATCTCGGTGCCCTCGGGGAGGGTCACCACGCCGGTCACGTCCGTCGTACGGAAGTAGAACTGCGGGCGGTAGTTGTTGAAGAACGGCGTGTGGCGGCCACCCTCGTCCTTGGACAGGATGTAGGCCTGCGCCTCGAACTCCGTGTGCGGCGTGACCGAGCCCGGCTTGATGATGACCTGGCCGCGCTCGACGTCCTCGCGCTTGATGCCACGGAGCAGCAGACCGACGTTCTCACCGGCCTGGCCCTCGTCGAGCAGCTTGCGGAACATCTCGATGCCGGTGACCGTGGTGGTGGTCTTCTCCGGCTTGATGCCGATGATGTCGACGGTCTCGTTGACCTTCAGGACACCACGCTCGATACGGCCGGTGACGACCGTACCGCGACCGGTGATCGTGAAGACGTCCTCGATCGGCATGAGGAACGGCTTGTCGACGTCGCGCTCCGGCTCCGGGATGGCGGTGTCGACGGCGTTCATGAGCTCGAGGACGGAGTTGCCCCACTCCTTGTCGCCCTCGAGGGCCTTCAGAGCGGAGACCTTGACGACGGGAACGTCGTCGCCCGGGAACTCGTACTCGGAGAGCAGCTCACGGACCTCGAGCTCGACGAGCTCCAGGATCTCCTCGTCGTCCACCATGTCGGCCTTGTTCAGGGCGACGACGATGTACGGAACGCCGACCTGGCGGGCCAGGAGCACGTGCTCCTTGGTCTGCGGCATCGGGCCGTCGGTGGCGGCGACCACGAGGATGGCGCCGTCCATCTGCGCGGCACCCGTGATCATGTTCTTGATGTAGTCCGCGTGACCGGGGCAGTCGACGTGGGCGTAGTGACGCGTCTCGGTCTGGTACTCGACGTGCGCGATGGAGATGGTGATACCGCGCTGGCGCTCCTCAGGAGCCTTGTCGATCTGGTCGAAGGCCGAGGCCTCGTTCAGGTCCGGGTACGCGTCGTGCAGCACCTTGGTAATGGCGGCCGTGAGGGTCGTCTTACCGTGGTCGATGTGACCGATGGTGCCGATGTTGACGTGCGGCTTAGTCCGCTCGAACTTCGCCTTCGCCACTGGGGTCCTCCTGTGGAGTGGTTCTGGTACGCCTTACTCATCGGCGCCAGGTGATCTTTGCTGGAAAGCCCGGGCCCCGGGGCATTCTCACCACGATTGCGGCGGAATGCCCCTCAAGGCTCCGGAGTCAAGCCTACGGCGTGTAGACGCGGTGCGTTACTCGCCCTTGGCCTTCGCGATGATCTCCTCGGCGACGTTCCGCGGAACCTCGGCGTAGGAGTCGAACTGCATGGAGTAGCTCGCACGGCCGGACGTCTTGCTGCGCAGGTCGCCGACGTAGCCGAACATCTCCGAAAGGGGCACGAGGCCCTTCACGACGCGGGCACCGGCCCGCTCCTCCATGGCCTGGATCTGACCACGGCGGGAGTTGATGTCGCCGATGACCTCACCCATGTAGTCCTCGGGCGTGGTGACCTCGACGGCCATCATCGGCTCGAGCAGCACGGGGCTGGCCTTGCGCGCGGCCTCCTTGAAGGCCTGCGAACCGGCGATCTTGAACGCGAGCTCGGAGGAGTCGACCTCGTGGTAGGCACCGTCGAGCAGCGTCACGCGGACACCGGTCATCTCGTAACCGGCGAGGATGCCGAACTGCATGGCCTCCTGCGCACCGGCGTCCACCGAAGGGATGTACTCCTTCGGCACACGGCCACCGGTCACCTTGTTGATGAACTCGTACGAGGCGTCGCCGCCCTCGATCGGCTCGATCGCGATGATGACGCGGGCGAACTGGCCGGTACCACCCGTCTGCTTCTTGTGGGTGAACTCGACCTTCTCGACGGCCTTGCGGATCGTCTCGCGGTAGGCGACCTGCGGCTTGCCGACGTTGGCCTCGACCTTGAACTCACGGCGCATGCGGTCGACCAGCACCTCGAGGTGCAGCTCGCCCATACCGCCGATGATGGTCTGGCCGGTCTCCTCGTCCGAGTGGACCTGGAAGGACGGGTCCTCCTCGGCCAGGCGCTGGATCGCGACGCCCAGCTTCTCCTGGTCGCCCTTCGACTTGGGCTCGATGGCGACCTGGATGACCGGCGCCGGGAAGTCCATGGACTCCAGGATCACCGGGTTCTTGTCGTCGGACAGCGTCTCACCGGTGGTGGTCTGCTTCAGGCCCATGACGGCGACGATGTCGCCGGCGCCCACCGACTCGATCTCCTCACGCTTGTTGGCGTGCATGCGGTAGATCTTGCCGATGCGCTCCTTCTTGCCCTTGACGGAGTTGAGCACCTGCGTGCCCGACTCCAGGCGGCCCGAGTAGACCCGGACGAAGGTGAGCTTGCCGAGGTGCGGGTCGCTCATGATCTTGAACGCGAGCGCGGCGAGGGGCTCCTCGTCCGACGGCTTGCGCGCGATGACCTGCTCCGGGTCCTTGACGTCGTGGCCCTCGATGGCCTCGACGTCGAGCGGGGTGGGCAGGTAGCGCACGACCGCGTCGAGCAGGGGCTGGACGCCCTTGTTCTTGAACGCGGTGCCGCAGAACACGGGGGTGACGGTGGTGCCGCCGCCCTTGCCGGACGCGATGGTGATGCGACGGATCGCGGCGTAGAGCTGCTCCACGGTGGGCTCGGTGCCCTCCAGGTACAGCTCCATCAGCTCTTCGTCGTTCTCGGCGACGGCCTCGAGCAGCTTGCCGCGGTACTCCTCGGCAGCCTCGGCGTGGGTGTCCGGGATGTCGACGGTGTCGTACATCTCGCCCTTGGTCGCCTCGGCCGACCAGACCAGGGCCTTCATCGTCACGAGGTCGATGACGCCCTTGAAGTCCGCCTCCGCGCCGATCGGCAGCTGCATGACCAGCGGCTGCGCGCCCAGGCGGTCGGAGATCATGTCCACGCAGCGGTGGAACTCGGCACCGGTACGGTCCAGCTTGTTGACGAAGCAGATGCGCGGCACGCCGTAACGGTCGGCCTGACGCCACACCGTCTCGGACTGCGGCTCGACACCGGCGACGCCGTCGAACACCGTCACGGCACCGTCGAGCACGCGCAGGGAGCGCTCCACCTCGACGGTGAAGTCGACGTGACCCGGGGTGTCGATGATGTTGATGGTGTAGTCGTCGCCCTCGAGCGGCCAGTGACAGGTGGTGGCAGCAGAGGTGATCGTGATGCCACGCTCCTGCTCCTGCTCCATCCAGTCCATGGTGGCAGCGCCGTCGTGGACCTCACCGATCTTGTACGAAACGCCGGTGTAGAACAGGATCCGCTCGGTGGTGGTCGTCTTGCCCGCGTCGATGTGGGCCATGATCCCGATGTTGCGGACCCTGGCCAGGTCAAGCGAAGTGGTAGCCATAAGGCTTCAGTCTTCTCTCGGTCTCGATGGGGTCTGCGACTACCAGCGGTAGTGCGCGAAGGCCTTGTTGGACTCGGCCATCTTGTGCGTGTCCTCGCGCTTCTTCACAGCGGCGCCCAGGCCGTTGCTGGCGTCGAGGAGCTCGTTGAGCAGACGCTCGGTCATGGTCTTCTCGCGACGGGCGCGGGAGTAACCGACGAGCCAGCGCAGCGCCAGGGTGTTGGCACGGCCGGGCTTGACCTCGACCGGAACCTGGTAGGTGGCACCACCGACACGGCGGGACTTGACCTCGAGGGTCGGCTTGATGTTCTCGAGAGCGCGCTTCAGCGTGATGACCGGGTCGTTGCCGGTCTTCTCGCGCAGGCCCTCCATGGCGCCGTAGACGATGCGCTCGGCGGTGGAGCGCTTGCCGTTCAGCAGCACCTTGTTGATCAGGGAGGTCACCAGAGGAGAGCCGTAGACCGGGTCGATGATGACCGGGCGCTTCGGGGCGGGGCCCTTACGAGGCATTCTTACTTCTCCTTCTTGGCGCCGTAGCGGCTGCGGGCCTGCTTGCGGTTCTTGACACCCTGGGTGTCGAGCGAGCCGCGGATGATCTTGTAGCGAACACCCGGCAGGTCCTTCACACGGCCGCCGCGCACGAGCACGATGGAGTGCTCCTGCAGGTTGTGTCCCTCACCCGGAATGTAGGCCGTGACCTCGATGCCGCTGGTCAGACGCACACGCGCGACCTTACGGAGGGCCGAGTTCGGCTTCTTCGGGGTGGTCGTGAACACACGCGTGCAGACGCCACGACGCTGAGGGGAACCCTCGAGTGCGGGCGTCTTGTTCTTCTCGACCTTGTCCTGCCGGCCCTTGCGGACCAGCTGCTGGATCGTAGGCACTACTTCTCCGGTTTCTGTGTGCCGATGGGTACAGCTAACCTGGAACGTCGCCGACCCACGCGGTCGGGTGTGTCGAATCCCGCGGACTCCCGCCGCCAGGCAGAATTAAGCGCAGATTACGGTGGCCGGTATCAGCTCGCCGTGCGGTTGAAGGCACGCACGGGAGCCAGGGCACACCCCAGGCACAAGGTCTGAGCGTACCTATCGCATTCGCTGCGGTCAAAACAAATGGGCGCCGCCCGCATCGCCAGGCGGGACATGTCAAGACCCTCGGCCGTTGTCGATCTTCAATTCAGTGGCGGCTGTCCGATTTGCACACATTCCTCGCACGCATTCCTCGCATGCGTGTCCTGCGCATGATCAGCCGGCCGCGATGGACACCACGGTGAGCAACACCAGGACGAGTGCCCAGCCTGCCGTGGACAACCATCCGAGTACGAGCCCGGTCAGCGCGAGCCCGTCCCCCAGCTCCCCGCGGCTGCGGATCTCGGCCCGCGCCACATGCCCGAGGACGACGGCCGGGATCCCGGTCAGCCCCATGCTCGGCACGCACAGCAGCCCGCACACCGCGGCGGCGACCGCCTTCCCGTTCGTCTGCGGCCGCGGCACCGGCAGGAACGCCGGCGGCACGGACACGGCCGGCACCGACTGCGGCAGGGGCCCCTGGGGCAGATCCGCGACGAGCAGCGCCAGCTCCCCCACGGTCCGCGCGGCATACGCCCGCGCCACCCGCTTCTCGAACTCCGCGTGCTCCAACCGCCCCTCGCCGTATCCCGCTCTGAGCACGTCCACGGCCCGCTCCCGATCGGCGTGCGAGGCCAGCATCGACGGCACCCTGGCCCCCTGCCAGGGCTGCCAGGACGGATAGGGCGGCTGCGACACGGAGCACCTCCCCGGAACCGGAGTCCTTCCATGATGCGCCGATCCGGGGCTTTCCCGCACCGGGGCGTCAGCGGCCAGGGGTGAAGCGTCGGCCAGGCGGCGCCCGCCCGCGCCGCCGGTGCGCCCGGGAGCGCTCCGCGGGGTCGCGGAGAGGCTCGGCGGCCCCGAAGCCCGGAGCAGGGCGTACGAGACTCCTCGCACCGCCCCGCCCCCTCGCCGCGGGAACGCCGAAGGGCGGCCACCCCAAAGGATGGCCGCCCTCCGTTCAAGCGACTCGCTTACTGGTTGTACGGACCGTAGTCGTAGTCCTCCAGCGGAACGGCCTGGCCGGAGCCCGTGCCGAACGGCGAGTAGTCGATGTCGTCGTAGCCGACGGCCGAGTACATCGCGGCCTTGGCCTCCTCGGTCGGCTCGACCCGGATGTTGCGGTAGCGGGACAGACCCGTACCGGCCGGGATGAGCTTACCGATGATGACGTTCTCCTTGAGGCCGATGAGCGAGTCGGACTTGGCGTTGATCGCCGCGTCCGTGAGGACTCGCGTCGTCTCCTGGAAGGACGCCGCCGACAGCCAGGACTCCGTGGCCAGCGAGGCCTTGGTGATACCCATGAGCTGCGGACGACCGGAGGCCGGGTGACCGCCCTCCTGGACCACACGACGGTTCTCGTGCTCGAACTTCGAGCGCTCGACCAGCTCGCCGGGCAACAGCTCGGCGTCGCCGGACTCGATGATCGTCACGCGGCGGAGCATCTGCCGGATGATGATCTCGATGTGCTTGTCGTGGATCGACACACCCTGCGAGTTGTAGACCTTCTGGACCTCGCCGACCAGGTGGACCTGGACGGCACGCTGGCCCAGGATGCGCAGCACGTCGTGCGGGTTGGTGGCACCCACGGTGAGCTTCTGGCCCACCTCGACGTGCTCGCCCTCGCTGACCAGGAGTCGGGCGCGCTTCGAGATCGGGTAGGCCGTCTCGTCGCTGCCGTCGTCCGGGGTGATGACGATCTTCTTCGTCTTCTCGGTCTCCTCGATGCGAACGCGGCCGCTCGCCTCGGAGATCGGGGCGACACCCTTCGGGGTACGGGCCTCGAAGAGCTCGACGACACGCGGCAGACCCTGGGTGATGTCGTCACCGGCCACACCACCGGTGTGGAAGGTACGCATCGTCAGCTGGGTACCGGGCTCACCGATGGACTGGGCGGCGATGATGCCGACCGCCTCACCGATGTCGACCAGCTTGCCGGTGGCCAGCGAACGGCCGTAGCACATCGCGCAGGTGCCGACGGCGGACTCGCAGGTCAGGACCGAGCGGGTCTTGACCTCCTCGACGCCGCGGGAGACGAGCTCCTCGATGAGGACGTCGCCCAGGTCGGTGCCGGCCGGGGCCAGCACCTGCCCGTCGACGACGATGTCCTCGGCGAGGCAGCGCGCGTACACGGAGGTCTCGACGTTCTCCGTCTTGATCAGCGCGCCCTCGGCGTTCCGGTCGGCGATCTTCAGACGCAGACCGCGCTCGGTGCCGCAGTCCTCCTCGCGAATGATGACGTCCTGGGAGACGTCGACCAGACGACGCGTGAGGTAACCCGAGTCGGCGGTACGCAGAGCGGTGTCCGCCAGACCCTTACGGGCACCGTGCGTGGAGATGAAGTACTCCAGCACGGACAGACCCTCACGGAACGACGCCTTGATCGGACGCGGGATCGTCTCGTTCTTCGCGTTCGACACCAGACCACGCATACCGGCGATCTGACGCATCTGCATCATGTTGCCTCGTGCACCCGAGTTCACCATCATGAAGATCGGGTTGGTCTTCGGGAAGTTGTCGTTCATCGCCTCGGCGACCTCGTTGGTCGCCTTGGTCCAGATCGCGATGAGCTCCTGCGTGCGCTCGTCCTTGGTGATCAGACCGCGCTCGTACTGCTTCTGGACCTTCTCGTCCTGCGCCTCGTAGCCGCGGACGATCTCCTTCTTCGCCTCGGGGACGACGACGTCGGAGATCGCGACGGTGACGCCGGAGCGGGTGGCCCAGTAGAAGCCGGCCGCCTTCAGGTTGTCGAGCGTCGCCGCCACGATGACCTTCGGGTAGCGCTCGGCGAGGTCGTTGACGATCTCGGAGAGCTGCTTCTTGCCGACCTCGTAGTCGACGAACGGGTAGTCCTCGGGCAGCAGCTCGTTGAAGAGCGCACGGCCCAGCGTGGTGTTCAGCCGGAAGCTGTCACCCTGCTGCCACTCGGGCTCACCCTCCTCACGCGCCGGCGGGGTCCAGCCGCGCGGCGGGATGGTGCCGACCGGGAAGCGGACGTCGATCTTCGACTGGAGCGACAGCTCGCCCGCGTCGAAGGCCATGATCGCCTCCGCGACCGAGGCGAAGGAACGGCCCTCGCCCTTGAGGTCGCGCATCTCGCCGTCGGTGGTGAGGAAGAACAGACCGAGGACCATGTCCTGGGTCGGCATCGTCACCGGACGGCCGTCGGCCGGCTTGAGGATGTTGTTCGAGGACAGCATCAGGATGCGGGCCTCGGCCTGCGCCTCCGCGGACAGCGGCAGGTGCACGGCCATCTGGTCACCGTCGAAGTCCGCGTTGAACGCGGTGCAGACGAGCGGGTGGATCTGGATGGCCTTGCCCTCGACCAGCTGCGGCTCGAAGGCCTGGATGCCGAGGCGGTGCAGCGTGGGCGCACGGTTCAGCAGAACCGGGTGCTCCGCGATGACCTCTTCCAGCACGTCGTACACGACCGTGCGGCCGCGCTCGACCATGCGCTTGGCGCTCTTGATGTTCTGCGCGTGGTTCAGGTCGACCAGGCGCTTCATCACGAACGGCTTGAAGAGCTCCAGCGCCATCGCCTTGGGCAGACCGCACTGGTGCAGCTTCAGCTGCGGACCGACGACGATCACGGAACGCGCGGAGTAGTCCACACGCTTACCGAGCAGGTTCTGACGGAAGCGACCCTGCTTGCCCTTCAGCATGTCGCTGAGGGACTTCAGCGGGCGGTTACCGGGACCGGTGACCGGACGGCCACGGCGGCCGTTGTCGAACAGCGCGTCCACGGCCTCCTGGAGCATGCGCTTCTCGTTGTTCACGATGATCTCGGGCGCACCGAGGTCGAGAAGGCGCTTCAGGCGGTTGTTCCGGTTGATCACACGGCGGTACAGGTCGTTCAGGTCGGAGGTCGCGAAGCGGCCACCGTCCAGCTGCACCATCGGGCGAAGGTCCGGCGGGATGACCGGCACGCAGTCGAGCACCATGCCCTTGGGGCTGTTGCTGGTCTGCAGGAACGCGGAGACGACCTTCAGGCGCTTGAGCGCACGGGTCTTCTTCTGGCCCTTGCCGGTACGGATGATCTCGCGGAGCTTCTCGGCCTCCTCGTCGAGGTCGAAGGACTCCAGGCGCTTCTGCAGCGCCGCGGCACCCATCGAGCCGTCGAAGTACGTGCCGAAGCGGTCACGCAGCTCGCGGTAGAGCAGCTCGTCGCCCTCCAGGTCCTGGACCTTGAGGTTCTTGAACCGGTTCCACACCTCGTCGAGCCGGTCGATCTCGCGCTGGGCGCGGTCGCGCAGCTGCTTCATCTCGCGCTCGGCACCCTCGCGCACCTTGCGGCGCACGTCGGCCTTGGCGCCCTCGGCCTCCAGCTCGGCCAGGTCGGTCTCGAGCTTCTTGGCGCGGGCCTCCAGGTCGGCGTCGCGGCGCTGCTCGATCTGCTGGCGCTCGACGGAGACATGGGCCTCCAGCGAGGGCAGGTCGCGGGTGCGGCGCTCCTCGTCGACGTACGTGATCATGTACGCCGCGAAGTAGATGACCTTCTCCAGGTCCTTCGGGGCCAGGTCGAGCAGGTAGCCCAGACGCGACGGAACGCCCTTGAAGTACCAGATGTGCGTGACGGGAGCGGCCAGCTCGATGTGGCCCATCCGCTCACGGCGCACCTTGGCGCGAGTCACCTCGACACCGCAGCGCTCACAGATGATGCCCTTGAAGCGGACGCGCTTGTACTTGCCGCAGTAGCACTCCCAGTCCCGGGTCGGACCGAAGATCTTCTCGCAGAAGAGTCCGTCCTTTTCGGGCTTGAGGGTGCGGTAGTTGATGGTCTCGGGCTTCTTGACCTCGCCGTGGCTCCACTGACGGATGTCGTCAGCGGTGGCCAGACCGATCCGGAGCTCGTCGAAGAAGTTGACGTCGAGCACTATGCGTCAATCCCTCTCAGGGTTGTAAGTCTTTGGTCTGAAACGGGGGTCCTGGGGCCGGGGACCTGCGAAGCGCAGGCCCCCGGACTCCCGTCAGACCTCTTCGACGCTGCTCGGCTCACGCCGGGACAGGTCGATGCCGAGCTCCTCCGCAGCGCGGAAGACGTCCTCGTCGGTGTCACGCATCTCGATGGACATACCGTCGCTGGACAGCACCTCCACGTTCAGGCAGAGAGACTGCATCTCCTTGATGAGCACCTTGAAGGACTCGGGGATGCCGGGCTCGGGGATGTTCTCGCCCTTGACGATGGCCTCGTAGACCTTCACGCGGCCGGTGACGTCGTCGGACTTGATGGTCAGCAGCTCCTGGAGGGCGTAGGCGGCGCCGTACGCCTCCAGCGCCCACACCTCCATCTCACCGAAGCGCTGGCCACCGAACTGAGCCTTACCACCCAGCGGCTGCTGGGTGATCATGGAGTACGGACCGGTCGAGCGGGCGTGCAGCTTGTCGTCGACCAGGTGGTGCAGCTTGAGGATGTACATGTACCCGACCGAGATCGGGTCCGGGAACGGCTCGCCGGAGCGGCCGTCGAACAGCCGGGCCTTGCCGGACGGGAGCACCATGCGCTCGCCGTCGCGGTTCGGGATGGTGTGGTTCAGCAGACCGGCCAGCTCGTCCTCACGGGCACCGTCGAAGACCGGCGTCGCGACGTTGGTCCGCGGCGGGACCTGGTCGGCGTCGATCGCCTGCAGGCGCTGCGCCCAGTCCTCCGCCAGGCCGGAGACGTCCCAGCCCTGGCTGGCGAGCCAGCCGAGGTGGATCTCCAGGACCTGTCCCGGGTTCATTCGGGACGGCACACCCAGCGGGTTGAGGATGATGTCGACCGGGGTGCCGTCCTCCAGGAACGGCATGTCCTCGATCGGCAGGATCTTCGAGATGACGCCCTTGTTGCCGTGGCGGCCGGCGAGCTTGTCACCGTCGGTGATCTTGCGCTTCTGCGCGACGTAGACGCGCACCAGCTGGTTCACACCGGGGGGAAGCTCGTCGCCCTCCTCGCGGTCGAAGACGCGGACGCCGATGACCTTGCCGGTCTCGCCGTGCGGCACCTTCAGCGAGGTGTCACGGACCTCACGGGCCTTCTCACCGAAGATCGCGCGCAGCAGGCGCTCCTCGGGGGTCAGCTCGGTCTCACCCTTCGGGGTCACCTTGCCGACGAGGATGTCGCCGGCGATGACCTCGGCACCGATACGGATGATGCCGCGCTCGTCGAGGTCGGCGAGGACCTCCTCGGAGACGTTCGGGATGTCCCGGGTGATCTCCTCGGGGCCGAGCTTGGTGTCACGGGCGTCGACCTCGTGCTCCTCGATGTGGATCGAGGAGAGGACGTCGTCCTGCACGAGGCGCTGCGACAGGATGATCGCGTCCTCGTAGTTGTGACCCTCCCACGGCATGAACGCCACGAGCAGGTTCTTGCCCAGCGCCATCTCGCCGTTCTGGGTGGCCGGACCGTCGGCCAGGACCTGGCCCTCGATGATCCGGTCGCCCTCGTTGACGATGACCTTCTGGTTGACCGAGGTGCCCTGGTTGGAGCGGGCGAACTTGGCCAGACGGTACGTGATGTACGTGCCGTCGTCGTTGGCGGTGGTGATGTAGTCCGCGGAGACCTCCTGGACCACACCGGGCTTCTCGGCCTTGACCACGTCGCCGGCGTCGACCGCGGAGCGGTACTCCATGCCGGTGCCGACGAGCGGGGACTCGGACTTAATCAGCGGCACGGCCTGACGCATCATGTTCGCGCCCATGAGGGCACGGTTGGCGTCGTCGTGCTCCAGGAAGGGGATCATGGCGGTCGCGACCGACACCATCTGGCGCGGCGAGACGTCCATGTAGTCCACGTCCTCGGGGCCGACGTAGTCGACCTCGCCGCCCTTGCGGCGGACGAGCACGCGGGCCTCGGCGAAGCGGAGGTCGTCCGTCAGCGGCGCGTTGGCCTGCGCGATGACGAAGCGGTCCTCCTCGTCGGCCGTGAGGTAGTCGACCTGGTCGGTGACCTGGCCCTCGAACACCTTGCGGTACGGGGTCTCGACGAAACCGAACGCGTTCACGCGGCCGTAGGTGGCGAGCGAGCCGATCAGACCGATGTTCGGGCCTTCGGGGGTCTCGATCGGGCACATGCGGCCGTAGTGCGAGGGGTGCACGTCACGGACCTCGAAGCCGGCCCGCTCACGGGACAGACCACCCGGGCCGAGCGCGGACAGACGCCGCTTGTGCGTCAGACCCGACAGCGGGTTGTTCTGGTCCATGAACTGCGACAGCTGGCTGGTGCCGAAGAACTCCTTGATGGAGGCGACGACCGGCCGGATGTTGATCAGGGTCTGCGGCGTGATCGCCTCGACGTCCTGGGTCGTCATCCGCTCGCGGACGACACGCTCCATACGCGCCAGACCCGTACGGACCTGGTTCTGGATGAGCTCGCCGACGCTGCGCAGGCGGCGGTTGCCGAAGTGGTCGATGTCGTCGGTCTCGACGACCACGGAGGTGCCGTTGTCACCGACCGTCTCGGTCTCGCCGGCGTGCAGCTTCACCAGGTACTTGATCGTCGCGATGATGTCCTCGACGGTCAGGATCCCGGCGTCCAGCGGGGTGTCCGTGCCCAGCTTCTTGTTGACCTTGTAGCGGCCGACCTTGGCCAGGTCGTAGCGCTTGGGGTTGAAGTACAGGTTCTCCAGCAGCGTCTGCGCGGCCTCACGCGTGGGGGGCTCGCCCGGGCGCAGCTTGCGGTAGATGTCGAGCAGCGCGTCGTCCTGGCCCTGGGTGTGGTCCTTCTCCAGGGTGGCGCGCATGGACTCGTACTCGCCGAACTCCTCGAGGATCTGCTCGGTGGTCCAGCCGAGCGCCTTGAGCAGGACGGTGACGGACTGCTTGCGCTTGCGGTCGATGCGCACACCGACCATGTCGCGCTTGTCGATCTCCATCTCCAGCCAGGCACCCCGGGACGGGATGATCTTGGCGGAGAAGATGTCCTTGTCGGACGTCTTGTCGATGGAGGAGTCGAAGTAGACACCGGGGGAACGGACCAGCTGCGACACCACGACACGCTCGGTGCCGTTGATGACGAAGGTGCCCTTGTTGGTCATGAGCGGGAAGTCGCCCATGAAGACCGTCTGGGACTTGATCTCGCCGGTCTCGTTGTTGGTGAACTCGGCCGTGACGAAGAGCGGGGCCGCGTACGTGAAGTCGCGCTCCTTGCACTCGTCGATCGAGTTCTTCGGCGGCTCGAAGCGGTGGTCCCGGAACGTCAGCGACATCGACCCGCTGAAGTCCTCGATCGGGGAGATCTCCTCGAAGATCTCCTCGAGCCCGGACTTGGTGGGGACGTCCTGACCGTTCTCCAGAGCCTCCTCGACCCGACTCTGCCAGGCCGTGTTGCCGAGCAGCCAGTCGAAGCTCTCGGTCTGCAGCGCGAGCAGGTTGGGAACCTCGAGAGGCTCCTTGATCTTTGCAAAAGAGATGCGCAGCGGGGCGGTGCTGGCGCCGTTGTTCGTATTCGCGGTCGAGGCGTTGCGCGAGGCGGCCAAGAGGGGGTCCTTCCGAGGGCTCGGACTCACTACGCGCGTACCGGCCCCTCTCCCGTACACGGAGACAAGCTGGGCCGACGGGGCCGAAAGGCCTGGTCGGACGTGGTCTTGTCTCGATGCTCGGGCGAGGGCAGACCCCTGGTGACGGGCAGGGGACAGCTAACAGGCAGCGCAAAGGGTCAGTGTAGCCACTCGGCACACTGATGTCCAGTCCGGGTTGTCAGACCCGTGTTGACCCTCGTTGTTCCGCTCCTGCGACAAGGCCCTGCCCTCAACGCACGTTGATACTGCCCTCTTCGTCGCCGATCCATGCCTCGGATTCGGATCGTTGTGACGACGCGTCCTGAGAATTGCGCGCTGCGTGCGGTTCGTCAAGGCCCCCCTGCCCGAACCGGGGCCGTCCCAGAGACACGACGAAGATCACCATACCCCCCGCCACCGGGGGTGCAAGGCAACCGTGGCCGGACCCCTGAAACGCCGAAGAGCGACCACCCGGATGGATGATCGCTCCTCGGCGCTTACGCGTTACACGTCCAGGGGGACGTGTCGTGGATCCTGGCGGATCCGGGAGGTCTTACTTGACCTCGACGGAGGCACCGGCGCCCTCGAGGGCCTCCTTCGCCTTGTCGGCGGCCTCCTTGTTGACCTTCTCCAGAACCGGCTTCGGCGCACCGTCGACCAGGTCCTTGGCCTCCTTCAGGCCCAGGGAGGTGAGCTCGCGCACGACCTTGATGACCTGGATCTTCTTGTCACCGGCGCCGGAGAGGATGACGTCGAACTCGTCCTTCTCCTCCGGGGCCTCGGCGCCGGCGGCGGCACCGGCACCACCGGCGACGACGACCGGGGCGGCCGCGGCGGCGGTGACGTCGAACTTCTCCTCGAACGCCTTCACGAACTCGGAGAGCTCGATGAGGGTCATCTCCTCGAACTGCGCGAGCAGGTCTTCCTGGCTGAGCTTCGCCATGATTGGCGGTCCTTCCACTAAATCGGCAGGTGCCGGATGTACATGTGAGGCGGGCGTACGTGTGGCCCGCTACGGTCGCCGCGTTCAGGCAGCGGCGGCCGGGATGCGAGCCGAGTTACTCGGCACCGCCCTGCTCGTCCTGCTTGGCACGGAGCGCGTCCACGGTGCGGACGAGCTTCGACGGCAGCGCCTGGAAGACGGAGGCAGCCTGGGACTGCTTCGCCTTGAAGGCACCGGCCAGCTTGGAGAGCAGAACCTCGCGGGACTCGAGGTCCGCAAGCTTCTTGATCTCATCGGCGGACAACGCCTTGCCGTCAAGGACGCCGCCCTTGATGACCAGGTTGGGGTTGTCCTTGGCGAAGTCACGGAGACCCTTCGCCGCCTCGACCGGGTCACCGGTCACGAAGGCGACGGCCGACGAACCGGTGAAGAGGTCGTCGATCGTGGTGATCCCGGCCTCGTTGGCCGCAATCTTGGTCAGCGTGTTCTTCGCCACACGGTACTGAGCGTTCTCACCGAGTGAACGGCGCAGCTGCTGGAGCTGAGCCACGGTGAGACCGGTGTACGCGGTAACGACGGCGCCATTGGAGTTGCGGAACTTGTCCCGCATCTCCTCGACGGCATCGACCTTGTCAGGCCTCGCCATGAGCCTCGGCCTCCTTCCGGGTGATTCGGACCGCGCGGACCCGAAGGAGGACTGGGGAAAACGAAACGCCCCGGCGCAAGCGCACGGGGCGTAGCTCGACCGGTTTCACGCACGCACGGGGGCGGCGGACTCCGGGAGCTTCTCCTGTGTCACCTGCGCGGGCCGTCCGCCGTTTCAGCGGATCCTTCGGCCACCGCGCCCTCGTCCGAGCGCGCGGTAACGACCAGCGGTCTTTGGCTTCTGTAGGAGGGTACGGGAACGAATCGCTGTCAAGCAAATCCGCCCGTACGACGGATCGGAGGGACCGGACGGATCAGCTCGCCTCGAGGTCCTTGAACAGGTCGGCGAGGTCGGCGACGTCCTTGGCGGGCGGCGCCTTGATCTCCACCGGCTTGTTGTAGTCGAGGAAGGTGATGGTCATGTCGAGCGGGCCCTTGTCGGCGTCGCCCTTCATCCGGAACTGCTTGGTGCGGTCGTCACCGTCGACCCACATGTCCATCGTGAGCTTGTCGATGCCCATCTTCTCGTACTGCTTGACGCTCTTCTCGCGCCGCTCGCGGGTCTCCGCGTCCTCCTTCTTCAGGGAGGCGCGCAGGTCGGCGAGGGTGACCGTGCCGGTGTAGTGGGTCGTCTCGACGCCGTCGACCTTCTCGGAGCCGACCTTCTTCACGTCCTTGGCGCCCGTGAGGAAGGTGGACTCCGCCGCCGGGTTCTGCTCGGCCTGGCTGGTGGAGCCCAGCTGGTCCAGCTCCTTGCCGGCGTCGGAGCCGGACAGGTCGAACTTCATCCAGGTCTTGCCGTCCATCTCCTTGGCCATCTCGGCTCCCCCACCGATGTACATGGCCTTGTCGACGAGACGGATCTCGGTCTCACCGGCGGTGGCCGCCTGGCCGGACGCCGAGACCTTCATGCTCATGGCGATCGTGGGCTTCAGGCGCATGGACGCCTCGCCCTCGACCTTGCCGGACTCCGGCGCCGTACCGCTCATGCGGTAGTGGAGGGACGTGATGTCCTCCGTGTTCTTGGCCGCCTTGGCGACGGCGGCCGCGGGCGTCATCTCCGGAGACTGCTCGGATCCGCAGCCGACGGCACCGGCGGCGAGAATCAGAGCGCCCAGGCCGGCGGCAGGTATGGATGTCTTTCTCATTGATTCCCCCCAAGGAATACATGCTTGCTGCACAGCAAGGCGGCGAGCCTATACCAGAGGGGCACAAGTGATCTATCCGCATTCTCGGGGAGGTCAGGGCGTACCGGTCCGCTTCCGCATCAGGTCCTCGAAGTCCCCGGTGTCGGACAGTGGAGGCCGCTCGGCCCGGACCCGCACGCCGTAGTCGCCGTAGTGGGCGGTCTGGGTCATCGGGCCCGTCGCCGTCCGGGCCTTCTCCACCTTCTTGACGAGCAGGTTCCGCTTGTCGATCCAGATGTCGACGGTCTCGGTGGTGACACCGGCCTCGGTGAGCTGCTTCCGCAGGGCGGTGTCGGTGACGTCCGCCGCCTCGACGGTGCCGGACCAGTGCGTGGCGGGCCGGCCGCGCACGGTCTCCTCGCCGACCTTCCGGACGTCCTCGGAGGCCAGCAGGAGCTTCAGGGTCTGGTTGGGCGTGCTGGAGCGCATTCGGTCGCCGAGGTGGGTCCCGGAGCCGCCGGCCAGGGCCCCCAGGTCGTCGTAGGCGTACCTGATCCAGTTCTTGCCGCCGGTCTGCTCGGCGAACTTCTCGCCCATGCGCGCGTAGTAGGCGTCGGGCAGGTAGCGGGCCTCCATCGAGGTGCTGCCGAGCCGCCGCACGGTGTCGGCGACGGTGCCGCCGGTGTACGTGATGGTCAGGGTGCCGGTGATGCCGTCGCCCCAGCCGAGGGTGCCGTCGGCGGTCATGGACATCAGGGAGCCCATGGTGGTCGTGGACTCGACCCGGGCGGAGCCGGCCCGCTCGGTGGCGCGCTCGGCGGAGCGCAGGGCGGTCTGGGAGCTGCCGCGCGGGGCGCGGGTGTCCTCGCCGGGGCGGTCGGCGGGGTCCGGGGAGGTGCAGGCGGCCGGCCCCGCCAGCGCGGTCACCAGCGCGAGCACCAGACCCGCTCGGCGCACGGTCGTGCCCTGCATACGTCCCCCCGTTCCCATCCGGTTCCCGCACGTTAACCCAGGCCGCGGACGCGCGTACCCGGAAAAGGGAACGGGCCCCGCACCTGTGAGAGGTGCGGGGCCCGTGACCGGTTGGGTGAGCCTGAAGGCTCAGACCGCGGCCGGGTCCTCCTCGACGAGGAGGTTGCGGGTGCGGTTCGGGTCGACCGGAATGCCGGGGCCCATCGTGGTGGTGATGGCGGCCTTCTTGATGTAGCGACCCTTGGCGGCGGACGGCTTCAGACGGAGGATCTCCTCCAGCGCGGCGCCGTAGTTCTCCACCAGCTTGCTGTCGTCGAAGGACACCTTGCCGATGATGAAGTGCAGGTTCGCGTGCTTGTCGACACGGAACTCGATCTTGCCGCCCTTGATCTCGGTGACGGCCTTGGCGACGTCGGGGGTGACGGTGCCGGTCTTCGGGTTCGGCATCAGACCACGCGGACCGAGCACGCGGCCGAGGCGGCCGACCTTGCCCATGAGGTCCGGGGTGGCGACGACGGCGTCGAAGTCCAGACGACCCTTCGACACCTCGTCGATCAGCTCGTCGGCGCCGACGATGTCGGCGCCCGCGGCACGCGCGGCCTCGGCACGGTCGCCGGTCGCGAAGACCAGGACCCGGGCGGTCTTACCGGTGCCGTGCGGGAGGTTCACGGTGCCACGGACCATCTGGTCGGCCTTGCGCGGGTCGACACCCAGACGGAAGGCGACCTCGACGGTGCCGTCGAACTTGGTCGTGGAGGTGTCCTTGGCGAGACGGACGGCCTCGAGCGGGGCGTAGAGCTTCTCCCGGTCGACCTTGGCGTCCGCAGCGCGAAGGGACTTGCTGCGCTTGCTCACTACTGCTCCTGTGGATTCTTAGGAGTCGTGGTCCGGGCCGAGCAGGCCCTGCCACTTCTGCTGATGGAGGTTGGGGCTCAGCCCTCGACCGTGACGCCCATGGAACGGGCGGTGCCGGCGATGATCTTCTCGGCGGCGTCCAGGTCGTTGGCGTTGAGGTCGGGCATCTTCGTGGTGGCGATCTCGCGGACCTGGTCACGCGTGATCTTCGCGACCTTGGTCTTGTGCGGCTCGCCGGAGCCCTTCTCGATGCCCGCGGCCTTCAGGATCATCTTGGCGGCCGGCGGGGTCTTGGTGATGAAGGTGAAGGAACGGTCCTCGTAGACCGTGATCTCCACCGGGATGACCCAGCCACGCTGCGACTCGGTCGCGGCGTTGTAGGCCTTGCAGAACTCCATGATGTTGACGCCGTGCTGACCCAGCGCGGGGCCGACCGGCGGGGCCGGGTTGGCGGCACCGGCCTGGATCTGGAGCTTGATGAGCCCCGTGACCTTCTTCTTCTTGGGAGGCATAGCTCTCCGGGTCCTTTCGATTCGGGTCCTGCCAGCGCCCGGGGACCACCCGGATGCAGGCATACCGCACAACGATAACGGGTATAGATGCGCGGCCAAAAACCGAGCAGGTCAGACAAGCGCCGGAGCGTTCGCCTGACCTGCGCGGAAGCGGTGAGTCCGGAAGAGGACTAGTTCTTCTGGATCTGGTCGAAGGAGAGCTCGACCGGCGTCTCGCGGCCGAAGATCTCCACGAGGCCCTTGACCTTCTTCGAGTCGGGGTTGATCTCGTTGATGGTCGCCTGCAGCGTGGCGAACGGGCCGTCGGTGACGGTGACCGAGTCGCCGACCTCGAAGTCCAGCACCTGGACCTCGACCTTGCGCTGCGGAGCGGGCTTGCCCTCGGCCTCGGCGGCCTCACGGGCGGCCTTCTCCTCGGCCTCCGGGGCGAGCATCTTGACGATCTCGTCCAGGGTCAGCGGGTACGGGTCGTAGGCGTTGCCCACGAAGCCGGTGACGCCGGGGGTGTTGCGGACGACACCCCAGGACTCGTTCGTCAGGTCCATGCGGACCAGGACGTAGCCCGGGAGCTTGTTCTGCTTGATCGTCTTGCGGTCGCCGTTCTTGATCTGGACGACCTCTTCCTGCGGCACCTCGGCCTGGAAGATGTAGTCCTCGACGTTCAGCGAGACGGCGCGCTGCTCCAGGTTGGTCTTCACGCGGTTCTCGTAGCCGGCGTAGGTGTGGATGACGTACCACTCGCCGGGCAGGACCCGCAGTTCCTCGCGGAGCTTCTCGATCGGGTCCCGGTCGTCCTCGGGCTCTTCCTCGGCCTCGTCCGCGACCTCTTCGGTCTCGGTCTCCGCCTCGGCGGCGTCGTCGTCCGCGACGGCGTCGGCAGCCTCGACCTCGGCGGAGGTCTCGGTGTCCTCGCTGTCCGCGCCCTCGACGATGTCGAGCTCGTCCTCGACGGACTCGACCGGCTCGATGGCGTCGTTCACGTTCGGGTCAGACACGGTGGCTGCTTCTTCCTGGATACATGGGGGTGGAACATGCGAAAGGAGCGCCGGGTACCTCGGCGCTCTTCGCTGGCGACTCAGCCGAACACGTACTTGGCGGCGTTGCTGAGCCCATAGTCAATCACGGTGACCAGGCCGATCATGATGACGACGAAGATGATCACCACGGTCGTGTACGTCGTGAGCTGGTTGCGGGTCGGCCAGACGACCTTGCGCAGCTCCGCGACGATCTGGCGGTAGAAGAGGGCAAGCCGCTTCAGCGGGCCCTTCTTGCCGCGCTTGCCGCCCTTGCGGGTCTTCTTGGACTCCGGCGCCTCATCCTGGGCATCAGGCATGTCGATGGAGCCCACGGCGTCCGTCACTCGTCCTCACCTGATTCCGGGTCGTGGCCGTGCCGCGCCCGGTCTGAGCCGCACGGCGGTGCATTGCTGTACGTACATGCGCACACATCCTGGCGAAGGTGTGTGTAGCAGGGCCGGAGGGACTTGAACCCCCAACCGCTGGTTTTGGAGACCAGTGCTCTACCAATTGAGCTACGACCCTTTGTGTGTCCCCCAACGTACCGCATCCGTCCGGATGCTTGGTGTGCACCGAACGGGCGCGGCCTGCGGGAGGCCAACGAGGTGAGAGTGTACGTGGTCCACGGCCGGTCGTCGAACAGAAAGGACCGCGGGAGGGGCTCGTTGGCGGAAGATCGCCTGGGGAGAGGGCGTCCGCTGTGGGGATATCGACTGAAGATCGCCCTGGCCGCAGGGGCGATCCGGACTGTTGTTCAGGGGTTTGCCCGGCGTTGTTCAGTCTGTGAAACCCCCGTGCCGCCCACGTTTCCTGTCTGAAACGATGGGGCCCATGAGCGCTGCAACCCCTCCCACCGAGCGCCGGGTCTCCGCCCGAGTCGGCGCGATCTCCGAGTCCGCCACCCTCGCCGTGGACGCCAAGGCCAAGGCCCTCAAGGCCGCCGGGCGGCCGGTGATCGGCTTCGGCGCCGGTGAGCCCGACTTCCCGACCCCGGACTACATCGTCGAGGCCGCGATCGAGGCCTGCAAGAACCCGAAGTTCCACCGCTACACGCCGGCCGGTGGCCTGCCCGAGCTGAAGGCCGCGATCGCCGCGAAGACGCTGCGCGACTCGGGCTACGAGGTCGACGCCTCGCAGATCCTCGTCACCAACGGCGGCAAGCAGGCCATCTACGAGGCCTTCGCCGCGATCCTCGACCCGGGCGACGAGGTCATCGTGCCCGCGCCGTACTGGACGACGTACCCGGAGTCGATCCGGCTGGCCGGGGGTGTCCCGGTGGAGGTCGTCGCCGACGAGACGACCGGCTACCGGGTGACCGTCGAGCAGCTGGAGGCGGCCCGTACGGAGAAGACGAAGGTCGTGCTCTTCGTCTCGCCGTCGAACCCGACCGGCGCGGTCTACAGCGAGCAGGAGACCGAGGAGATCGGCCGCTGGGCCGTCGAGCACGGCCTTTGGGTGCTGACCGACGAGATCTACGAGCACCTCGTCTACGGCGACGCCTCCGCGGTGTCGCTGCCGGCGGTGCTGCCCGAGCTGCGCGACAAGTGCGTCGTGGTCAACGGTGTCGCGAAGACGTACGCGATGACCGGCTGGCGGGTGGGGTGGATCATCGGCCCGAAGGACGTGGTCAAGGCCGCGACGAACCTGCAGTCGCACGCCACGTCGAACGTGTCGAACGTCGCGCAGGCGGCCGCGCTGGCCGCCGTCTCCGGCGACCTGGACGCCGTCGCGAAGATGCGTGAGGCCTTCGACCGGCGCCGCAAGACCATCGTGCGGATGCTGAACGAGATCGACGGCGTGGTCTGCCCGGAGCCGGAGGGCGCGTTCTACGCGTACCCGTCGGTGAAGGCGCTGGTCGGCAAGGAGATCCGGGGCAGGCGGCCCCAGGACACGGTCGAGCTGGCCGCGCTGATCCTGGAGGAGGCCGAGGTCGCGGTGGTGCCGGGTGAGGCGTTCGGTACGCCGGGGTACCTGCGGCTGTCGTACGCGCTGGGTGACGAGGACCTCGTCGAGGGCGTGAGCCGGATCCAGAAGCTGCTGGCGGAGGCGCGGGACTGACGTCCGCTTCGCCGGCCCCCGGCCCTGGGGCACATACCGAATTCGGTATGTGCCCCATTTGTTTGTGCGAGCAGGACCAGGAATGTGTGCGAGCAAGACCACTAAAGGGGAAACCGCTACCGGGACGGCTGAGGCGTACGGCAGGATCCTGGGATGGAGCGTGTACGTGATGTCTCTGAGCTGCCGAAAGCCCATCTGCACCTGCACTTCACCGGTTCGATGCGGCCCTCGACCGTGCTGGAACTCGCCGACAAGTACGGCGTGCGACTGCCCGACGCGCTGACGGACGCGCTGGTCGGCGGTGAGCCGCCGAGCCTGCGGGCGACGGACGAGCGGGGCTGGTTCCGCTTTCAGCGGCTCTACGACGCGGCGCGCTCGTGCCTGCGGGAGCCGGAGGACATCCAGCGGCTGGTGCGGGAGGCCGCGGAGGAGGACCTGCGGGACGGGTCGGGGTGGCTGGAGATCCAGGTCGACCCGACGTCGTACGCGCCTCGGCTGGGGGGTCTGATCCCGGCGCTGGAGGTCATCCTGGACGCGGTGGAGACGACGTCGCGGGAGACGGGGCTCGGGATGCGGATCCTGGTCGCGGCGAACCGGATGAAGCATCCGCTGGACGCGCGGACGCTGGCGCGACTGGCGGTGCGGTACGCGGACCGGGGCGTTGTCGGCTTCGGCCTGTCGAACGACGAGCGGCGGGGCATGGCGCGGGACTTCGACCGGGCGTTCGGCATCGCGCGGGAGGCCGGGCTGCTGTCGGCGCCGCACGGGGGTGAGCTGGCCGGGCCGTCGTCGGTGCGGGACTGTCTGGACGACCTGGGTGCGAACCGGGTGGGACACGGGGTGCGGGCGGCGGAGGATCCGCGGTTGCTGAAGCGGCTGGCGGACCGGCAGGTGACGTGCGAGGTGTGTCCGGCGTCGAACGTGGCGCTGGGGGTGTACGAGAAGCCGGAGGACGTGCCGCTGCGGACGCTGTTCGAGGCGGGGGTGCCGTTGGCGCTGGGCGCGGACGATCCGCTGCTGTTCGGGTCGCGGCTGGCCGCGCAGTACGAGATCGCGCGGTTGCATCACGGGTTCACGGACGCGGAGCTGGCGGAGCTGGCGCGGCAGTCGATCCGGGGGTCGGCGGCGCCGGAGGGGGTGAAGGAGGAGTTGCTGGCGGGGGTGGATGACTGGCTGGTGTCGTAGTGCTGCGGCGGCCTGTGCGGGTGCGGTGGGGGTGCGCGTCTTCGCCTTCCCGCCGGGTGGTGGGTCGGGGCCGCGCCGGGGGGTCTCCGTCCTCGGAACGGCGCGATCGACTTGCGTGCCGACTGACTCCCCGTTGACGCGCCAACCGCTGCGGGCGGGGCGCCCGTCCCGCCTAGCTGCGGGCGATCGTGCCGCTGAGGGCGGCACGGGTGGGCGGTGGGGGTCCCCCTGCTCGAGCGAAGCCGAGAGCTTGGGGGAGGCACCCCGCGCCGCCGGGCTGCGGACCCACCCGGCCCCAGCGGCAACGCCGGGCAGCTACAGGCTGACCCCGACTGTCACCGGCTCGTTCACCAGCGTGATCCCGAACGCCTCCCGGACCCCGGCCACGACCTCACGGGCCAGGGCGAGGAGGTCTTCCGTCGTCGCGCTCCCCCGGTTCGTCAGCGCCAGCGTGTGCTTCGTGGAGATGCGCGCCGGACCGTCGCCGTAGCCCTTGGTGAAGCCCGCCTTGTCGATCAGCCAGGCCGCGGAGGTCTTGGTGTGCCCCTCGCCGGCGGGGTAGGCGGGAGGCTCCACCCCCTCGCCGAGCCGCGCCTGCACGCGCGCGCGGAACACCGCGAAGTCCGCGTCCGTAAGGATCGGGTTGGTGAAGAAGGACCCGGCCGACCAGGTGTCGTGGTCCTCGGGGTCCAGGACCATGCCCTTGCCGGCACGCAGCTTGAGCACCGTGTCACGGGCCGAGGCGAGCGGGACGCGGTCGCCGGCCTCCACGCCGAGCGCCCGGGCCGTCTCGGCGTACCGCAGGGGCGCGGAGAGGCCGCCGGCGTCCTCCAGGGCGAAGCGGACGCGCAGGACCACGTACCGCTCGGGGTCCGACTTGAAGCGGCTGTGACGGTAGGAGAAGGCGCAGTCCTCGTTGGCCAGGGTGACCGTCTCGCCGGTCCGGCGGTCGTATGCCACGACCTCGGTGATCGTCGAGGAGACCTCCTGGCCGTACGCCCCGACGTTCTGGATGGGGGTCGCGCCCGCCGAGCCGGGGATGCCGGCCAGGCACTCGATGCCGGCCAGGCCCGCCTCGACCGTGCGGGCGACGGCGTCGGTCCACACCTCTCCGGCCGCGAGCTCGAGCTTCGTGCCGTCGAGGGAGAAGCCCTTCGTGGCGATGACGAGGGCCGTGCCGTCGAAGCCCTTGTCGCCGATGACCAGGTTCGAGCCGCCGCCGATGAGCAGCAGTGGGGTGCCCGCCTCGTCGGCTGCGCGGACGACGGCGATCACCTCGTCGTCGGTCGTCGCGGTGATCAGCCGGGTCGCGGGGCCGCCCAGCCGGAAGGTGGTCAGCGGGGCGAGGGGGGCGTCGTGGAGTTCCTGCACGGGCTCAAGAGTACGAGACGGCACTGACGGCGCCGGGCACGCGTGCGTGCGGCCCCGTTCGCGGGGAACGGGGCCGCACGCGCGCGTGGTGGCTTCCAGGGCAGAGGGATCGGCTGAGGGTCAGCGGGCGGCCGTCTCCAGTACGGGTGCCGGTTCCACCGGGGCCGGCTCTCGTTCCGTGCGGCGGCGGGTCGGTATCAGCAGGGCCGCGACGCCCGCGAGGGCGACCACCGCGGAGCCCGTCACCAGGGCGGGCCGCATGCCGTCGACGAAGGTCTGGCCGGTCTCGTAGCCGCCCTGGGCCGCGAAGATCGACGCCATGACGGCGATGCCGAGCGCTCCCCCGACCTCGCGCAGGGCGTTGTTGGCTCCGGACGCGATGCCCTGCTCCTGGGGCCGGACGCTGGACATGACCAGGTGGGAGGCGGGCGCGAAGAACAGGGCCATGCCGATGCCGCTGATGATCAGGGCGGGCAGCTGGGCGGCGTAGGAGGCGTCCGCCGTGGCCACGACCGCCATGCAGCCGAGGCCCAGGGCCTGGAGGAAGAGGCCCGCTGCGACGACCGGGCGGCCGCCGACGCGGTCGGCCAGGATGCCGGCGATCGGCGCGACGAGCATCGGCATGCCGGTCCAGGGCAGCATCCTCAGGCCCGCCTCGGTGGGCGAGTAGCCGAGGACGCCCTGCATGTACTGGCTGAGCAGGAAGATCGAGCCGAACATGCCGAGGAACATCAGCAGGCTCGCCGCGTTGATGCCGGAGAACGCCCGGGAGCGGAACAGTCGCATCGGGAGCATGGGGTTCTTGGCGCGGGCGCTGTAGAGGACGAAGCCGGTCAGCAGCACCGTGCCCGCGAACAGGCCCGTGAGGACCAGGCCGCCGGTCCAGCCGTCGGCGGGGCCGCGGACCAGGCCGTAGACGATGCCGAACAGGCCGCCGCTGGCGAGGAGGGTGCCGGGGATGTCGAGCGGGGCTCCGGTGCCGTGGGACTCGGCGAGACGGAGGCGGGCCAGGGGCAGCAGGGCCAGGCCGAGCGGGACGTTCAGCCAGAAGATCCACTGCCAGGAGATGTGTTCGGTGAGGGTGCCGCCGACCAGTGGCCCGGAGGCGACGGCGAGTCCGTTGACGGCTCCCCAGATGCCGTAGGCCATGCCCCGCTTGGCGGCGGGCACGGCCGCGGTCAGCAGGGTGAGCGTCAGCGGCATCATCACCGCGGCTCCGGCGCCCTGCACCGCGCGGGCGGCGATGAGGGAGTCGATGCCGGGCGCCAGGGCCGCCGCCGCCGATGCCCCGGTGAAGACGGCGAGTCCGGCGAGGAAGAGGCGGCGGCGGCCGAAGCGGTCGCCGAGGGCCGCGCCGAACATCAGCAGCACGGCGAAGGTGAGCGTGTAGGCGCTCACGGTCCACTCCAGGTCGTGCAGGGCCCCGCCGAGGTCCTCGCGGATGGAGGGCAGGGCGGTGGTGACGACGAGGTTGTCCAGGGCCGCCATGAACCCGGCGACGCTGGTGATCACGAGGGCCCAGACGGCTCCCCCGCGGCGTGCGGTCTGCTGTGACATCGCTCCCCCAGGAGTGTGTGGTGTCTCTGCGATGATCGATTAGTTATTGATTACTAACTTTCGCGGACATCGAAAGGCGCAGCGCAGGCGCCTTCACAGGTCAGTGCTGCAGCCCCTTGGCGCGCGCCGAGGGGTACATGCCCTCCCAGACGCGGTGCTCGGGCGGGAATCCCATGGCGACGAGGCAGTTGATGAGCATCCCGTACGCCATGAACTGCGTCGTCTCGGCGGCGTCGGCCCCGAGCGGCAGATGGACGGTGTCCCACAGCCGCATCCAGCCGGCCCGCACCGATTCGCCGAACTCGTGGTCGCCCTCTTCCTCGGCGGCCTTCACGGCGACGTACATCTGCATCTGCATCAGGAGCCGCTCGGGCCGCTCCTCGATGACCTTGGTGTAGGCGTTCCCCATGGCGTGCAGGGCCTCTTCGCCGTGCAGGCCCTCGGAGGCCTCCGCGAAGGTGCGGATGGTGTCCTCCACACAGCGCTCCGCCGCCGCCAGGAAGATCGCCTTCTTGCCCGGGAAGAGCCGGAACAGGTACGGCTGCGAGACCCCGACGCGCCGGGCGATCGCCTCGGTCGACGTGCCGTGGTAGCCGCCGCGGGCGAACTCGGTCGTCGCGGCCCGGATGACGCTCTCGCGTCGCTCCTCCGCACTCATCCTGACCATGCGACTAAGTTAGTACTCAATCACTAACCAAGTCAAGCGCAGGTCCATCCATCCCCCTCCACCGACACGTAAGGGGCGCCCCGCAGTGGAGAGCGCCCCTTACCTCGGTACCTCGTGTCCGGCCTCAGGCCAGCCGTACGACCGCCCGCGACATGCCCAGCACCTTCTGCCCGGCGCTGGTCGCCGTCAGGTCCACGCGGACCGTGTTGTCGTCGAGCTTGGCCGCGACCTTGCCGCTGACCTCGATCTCGGCGCCCTTGTCGTCGTTGGGCACGACGACCGGCTTGGTGAAGCGGACGCCGTACTCGACGACCGCGCCGGGGTCGCCGACCCAGTCGGTGACCACGCGGATCGCCTCGGCCATGGTGAACATGCCGTGCGCGATGACGTCCGGCAGGCCGACCTCCTTGGCGAACTTCTCGTTCCAGTGGATGGGGTTGAAGTCGCCGGAGGCGCCCGCGTACTGGACGAGGGTCGCGCGGGTCACGGGGAAGGTCTGCGCGGGCAGTTCGGTGCCGACCTCGACGTCGGAGTAGGAGATCTTCGCCGTCATGGGATCGCTCACGCCTCCTCGGCCGCGCGGGCCACGAGCTTGGTCCAGGCGGTCACGACGTGGTCGCCGGCCTCATCGTGGACCTCGCCGCGGATGTCCAGGATGTCGTTGCCCGCGAGGGACTTGATCGCCTCGATGGTCGAGGTGACCGTGAGCCGGTCGCCGGCGCGGACCGGGCGGCGGTAGGCGAACTTCTGGTCGCCGTGCACCACCCGGCTGTAGTCCAGGCCGAGCCGGGGGTCCTGGACGACCTGGCCGGCCGCCTTGAAGGTGATAGAGAACACGAAGGTCGGCGGGGCGATGACGTCCGGGTGACCGAGCGCCTTGGCGGCCTCCGCGTCCGTGTACGCCGGGTTGGCGTCCCCGACCGCCTCGGCGAACTCGCGGATCTTCTCCCGGCCCACCTCGTACGGCTCGGTGGGCGGGTACGTCCGCCCCACGAAGGACTGGTCGAGCGCCATGGCCCGGCACCTCCTGATTGCGCTACTGAACGGTACGGGTCATTCAACGACGCGAGGCCGCCCCCGATCACTCGGGAGCGGCCTCGCGTACGAGCCTGTTTTATCGCGTCTCGCGGTGCGCGGTGTGCGCGTTGCAACGCGGGCAGTGCTTCTTCATCTCAAGACGGTCCGGGTTGTTACGCCGGTTCTTCTTGGTGATGTAGTTCCGCTCCTTGCACTCCACGCAGGCCAGCGTGATCTTCGGGCGGACGTCGGTGGCAGCCACGTGAGTGCTCCTTGACGAACGGATTGATTCTGATTAACGCAAGAAGAGTAGCCGATCGAAGGACCGACCCCGCAATCGGCTACTGAGAGTAGCGGTGACCGGACTTGAACCGGTGACACAGCGATTATGAGCCGCTTGCTCTACCGACTGAGCTACACCGCTTTGATGTGGCCGGTCCCGCCTCGCGACGGGAGCCGTTCACACCAGAGCCCCAAAACGGAATCGAACCGTTGACCTTCTCCTTACCATGGAGACGCTCTGCCGACTGAGCTATTGGGGCGAGCGATGAAGACATTACACGGTCCGCCGCCGTTCACCCAAATCCGTTTCGAGGCGCCCTGCCCGCACGCCCGGACCGTCCTCCCAGCCGCCCCGTGTGTGCCTCCCTTCCCGCACGGCGGGACCACACCGGTACGACTATTGCGCTCCTCCCCGCGACGGGCGGGAGGCCGTCCTAGGCTCGACTCACTCTGAGTGATCATGCGTCCTCGCGTGCGCAGCCCGAGCCCCTGGAGCGCGATGCCCGACAGCCAGCCGCAGCCACCCCAGCCCCCGTCGTCCTCGCCGGGTCCGGCCGACGCGTCCTCGCTGCTGCTGTGCGGGGCGCGGCTCACCGACGGCAGGACGGTGGACGTACGGCTTGGCGGTGGGCGCATCGAGGCCGTCGGCACGGCCGGCAGCCTGGCGGCGGGCGGCACGCGCGCGTGCGGGGCGCGGGTGGACCTCAGCGGCTACCTGCTGCTGCCCGCCCCGGCCGAACCGCACGCGCACGCAGACACCGCCCTGTCGGCAGACGCCGAGGGGCCGGTCTCGTACGAGCCCCAGGACGTCCAGCGCCGGGCGACCGAGGCCGCGCTGCTCCAGCTCGGGCACGGGGCGACGGCGGTGCGGGCGCACGTGCGCGTGGGAGACGTCCAGGGGCTGGGCGCGCTGGCGGCGGTGCTGCGGGCGCGGCGGGCGCTGCGCGGGCTCGCGGAGCTGACGACGGTGGCGATGCCCCGGGTGCTGACCGGGGTGGCCGGGGCGGACGGGCTGGCGGTGCTGCGGGACGCGGTGAAGATGGGCGCCTCGGTGGTGGGCGGCCGGCCCGACCTCGACCCCGATCCCGCGGGGTACGTGGAGGCGGTCCTGGAGGTGGCTTCCGAGCACGGCTGCCCCGTCGACCTGCACACGGACGCGGGGGATCCGGCGCGGCTGGCCCGGCTCGCGGCCATGGCGGGCGGGCTGCGTCCCGGGGTGACGCTCAGCCCGTGCGGGGACCTCGGCCGACTTCCGTCCGAGGTGGCCTCGCGTACGGCCGACCAGCTGGCGGCGGCCGGGGTGGCGGTGGTGTGCCTGCCGCAGGGCGGTTGCGGCGGTGTCGACCGGCGGGGGGCGGCTCCCGTGCGGCTGCTGCGCTCGGCCGGGGTGCGGGTGGCCGCCGGGAGCGGGGCGTTGCGGGACGTGTCGAACCCGGTGGGGCGCGGTGACCCGCTGGAGGCGGCCTTCCTGCTGGCCTCGCGGTACGGGCTGGCGCCCGAGGAGGCGTACGACACGGTGAGCTCATCGGCGCGGGCGGTGCTGGGGCTGCCCGAGGTGCGGGTGGAGGCGGGTTTCCCGGCCGAGTTGCTGGCGGTACGCGGGGACCGGCTGGCGGGGGCGCTGTCGCTGGCGTACAGCAGGGTGGTCGTGCACCGGGGGCGCGTGGTGGCGCGGACCAGCGCGGTGCGGGAGTACTGCAGCTCGACGGCCTCGGTGGAGCTGGGGCTGCCACGGCAGGGGCGGGGCGAGGTGTCGTAGGGGCCGTGGCGGGGGCGTACGGGTCATGGCCGGGGGCCGTAGGGGCCGTGGCGGGGTGTGGTCCAAGTCGTGCGGCGGACGGGGCTGTCCGGGCGTACGGTCGAAGGCATGCGCATTGTCATCGCTGGTGGTCATGGTCAGATCGCGTTGCGGCTGGAGCGGTTGCTCGCCGCGCGCGGGGACGAGGTAGCGGGGATCATCCGCAAGGCCGAGCAGGCAGACGATCTGCGGCAGGCCGGTGCGGAACCGGTCGTGCTCGACCTGGAGTCGGCGTCCGTGGACGAGGTCGCGGAGCGGCTGCGGGGCGCCGACGTGGCGGTCTTCGCGGCGGGCGCGGGCCCGGGCAGCGGGGCGGCCCGCAAGGACACGGTGGACAAGGCCGCGGCGGTCCTCTTCGCGGACGCGGCGGTGAAGGCGGGCGTGCGGCGCTTCCTGATCGTGTCGTCCATGGGGGCCGACCCGGAGCACGAGGGCGACGAGATCTTCGACGTGTACCTGCGTGCCAAGGGTGAGGCGGACGCGTATGTGCGCGGCCTGGACGCCCTGGACTGGACGATCCTGCGCCCCGGCCGGCTCACCGACGACGCAGGCACCGGCCTCGTCCGCCTGGAGGCGCACACGGGCCGGGGGCCGATCCCGCGTGAGGACGTGGCCGCCGTCCTGGCCGAGTTGGCGGACACTCCCGCGACGGCCGGGCTCACCCTGGAGCTGATCAGCGGTTCGGCGCCGGTGTCGGTGGCGGTGAAGTCGGTGGCGGGGAACTGAGGTTCGGGGCACCCCGCACAGCGGGAGCGCCTAGAACAGGGGCAGTTGGCCCGGGAACTCCGGCACCGCGTAGCCGTCCAGGGACGGTTGCTCCGGGCCGGGGCGGGCCTGGCGGCGGGAGCCCGGGCACGAGGTGAGTTCGCCGTGCTCGCGGGCGCCGGGCGGGTCGTGCCGCGCGTACCGCCCGGCGACGACGGCGATCTCTCGGCGGCACTCGGGGCAGGCTCTGCGGCGGGTGGACATGGGGTCAGTGTGCCGCGCCGACGGGCCGGGCATGCCTCTCCGTCCTGAGCTGGCGCTGGTCCACGAGACCCTCGACCTGCCCGGCGACGAGGGCCTGTCCCTCACCGTCTTCAGCGCCGATCCGGGAACGCCGACCGCGGACGCCCTGCGCCTCCTCGCCAGTTGGGCGGCCCCGAACCACGAGACCGAGCCCGCCGCACGGGCCGACACCGAGCACTGACACCGGGCACTGACACCGGGCACTGACACCGGTCGGGTTCCTGCCCTACCAGGTGCACCGGCCCTCCCCCGACACCGACATCTCCGAGACGCTGGGCGCCCTGACGGACCTGGTGCGCCAGGGCAAGGTCCGCTACCTCGGCTCGTCCACCTTCCCCGGCAGCCAGATCGTCGAGGCTCAGTGGGCCGCTCACGACCGGCGCCTGGAGCGGTTCGTGTGCGAGCAGGCGCCGTACTCCATGCTGGTGCGCGGCATCGAGGCCGACGTCCTGCCCACCGCCGCCCGGCACGGCATGGGAGTGATCACCTACAGCCCGCTGGCAGGCGGCTGGCTCTCCGGCCGCTGGCGCCAGGACGCCGACCTGCCGACCCCCTCCCCGGCCCGGCAGCGACTGGCCGACCGCTTCGACATGTCCCTGCCGGTCAACCAGCGCAAGCTGGAGGCGACCGAGGCTCTCGCCCGGCTGGCCGAGGACAACGGCATGACGCTGATCGAGATAGCCATCGCGTTCACGCTCAACCACCCCTCGGTCACCTCCGCCCTCATCGGCCCGCGCACGCTGCAGCACCTTCGGACGCAGTTGCCCGCGGCCGACGTGACCCTCGACGCCGCGGTCCTGGACCGCATCGACGAACTCGTCACGCCCGGCACGGTCATCAACCCGGCCGACAGCAGCTTCGTCAATCCGGCCTTGCAGCCGGAGGCCCGCCGACGCTGACGGCACGCCCGGGCGAGCACCTTTATGATCTTCGTCACGCCGCGCTGTCCACCGGGCCCGGTTCCGTTGCCGAGCCGCCGCTTGTGGCCGAGCGGGCCGGTGTCCGCGGCGTGGCTGTGCCGTCCCCCGTGGACGCCGGATCCGGAAGATCCCGAAGGGGCTGCGACGAGGCGGCGAAGGCGGAGTTCCAGGAGCGCGCCCGCACGGGCACGGCTGATCACCGTGGACGTGACGCCCCTCCGCCGAGAGGCTCGCAAGGTGATCTCACGACCGCATGACGAAGGGCCCGTGACCTGCTGTATTCGCAGGTCACGGGCCCTTCGTTTCCCGTGTGGCGGCGCCAGGATTCGAACCTGGGAAGGCTGAGCCGGCAGATTTACAGTCTGCTCCCTTTGGCCGCTCGGGCACACCGCCGGGGTAGCTGCCCGGCGAGCCGCTTTCCGGCGGCGCTCCGTGGCAACGACGTAAACAATACCCGATGTGCAGGGGTGCTTCGCCACCCGATTGATCGGCGCCCGGAGGGCGGGGGGTGGCTAGGCTTGTCCGGATGCGGCCAGGGACCTGAACGGGCCCGGCGGCCGCCACGTACGCCGGTACGCACGACACGCACCCCGATACAAGGAGCCACAGGACATGGCCGACTCCAGTTTCGACATCGTCTCGAAGGTCGAGCGGCAGGAGGTCGACAACGCCCTCAACCAGGCCGCCAAGGAGATCTCGCAGCGCTACGACTTCAAGGGCGTGGGCGCCTCGATCGCGTGGTCCGGTGAGAAGATCCTCATGGAGGCGAACTCCGAGGAGCGGGTGAAGGCTGTCCTCGACGTCTTCCAGTCCAAGCTGATCAAGCGGGGCATCTCGCTGAAGGCCCTGGACGCGGGTGAGCCCCAGCTCTCCGGCAAGGAGTACAAGATCTTCGCGTCCATCAAGGAGGGCATCTCCCAGGAGAACGCGAAGAAGGTGGCGAAGACCATCCGCGACGAGGGCCCGAAGGGCGTGAAGGCGCAGGTGCAGGGCGAGGAGCTGCGGGTCAGCTCCAAGAGCCGTGACGATCTGCAGGCCGTCATCGCCCTGCTGAAGGGCAAGGACTTCGACTTCGCGATGCAGTTCGTGAACTACAGGTAGGCCCGCTCGGGTCCCTGGGCTCCACGCTCTGCACGGGTACGAGGAAGGGTGGGCACCTGCCGGTGCCCACCCTTCTCGCCTGCTGGCCGCGGTCCGTGTGCGCGGTTCCGCGCGGCTCAATCGCGCGAGTGGCCGAACAGGAGGCGGTAGGCGATCAGGAGGACGAGCGATCCGCCGATCGCCGCGGCCCAGGTGGTGCCGTCGTAGAAGTCCTTGGTGATCGGGTGGTCCATCCAGCGGGCCGATATCCAGCCGCCGATGAACGCGCCCGCGATGCCGATCAGGGTCGTGCCGATGAGGCCGCCCGGGTCGCGCCCCGGCAGCAGGAACTTCGCGATGGCTCCGGCCAACAGTCCCAGGATGATCCAGCTGATGATGGTCATGCCGTGAACCTGCCCTTTCACGCTGTGCCCGCACTGTCCCGGCCCTGTGATCCTGCTCCCGGATCTCGCTCCCGGCAGGCCGTGCTCGTGCGCCGTACGTCGGGCGTCCCGTGTGCGTCGTTGCCCGCGCGCGGTCACGCCGTCTTGCCGTGTAGGACGTCCCGGGGGTCACCGCCGGTTGCGCTGATCAGCGGGGTGTGGCGCGTGGCTCACCTCCGGCATTCACGGCCGCCGTCGGTCAAGAGCCTTGCGGCGTGCCTGCCCGTGCGGGAGGGGAAGTCCGGCCCGGTCGGCGTGTGTTGCGGGTGCCGGCTGTGGCTCGGGGCGGCAACTGCTCGGATACCGCGCTGCCTCGGCGCGGCGTCAGCGCACCGCGAACGGCTCGTCCGTCCGTACGATGTCGCGGCCCAGCGGGAGCAGCGAGACCGGGATCAGCTTGAAGTTGGCGATGCCCAGCGGGATGCCGATGATCGTGACGCACAGGGCGATGCCGGTGGCGATGTGGCCGAGGGCCAGCCACCAGCCCGCGAGGACCAGCCACAGCACGTTGCCGACGCAGGACGGGGCGCCCGCGTCCCGGCGCTCGACCGTCGTGTACCCGAAGGGCCACAGGGCGTAGACGCCGATGCGGAAGGCCGCGACGCCGAACGGGATGCCGATGATGGTGATGCAGAGGAGCAGGCCCGCCAGCATGTAGGCGAGGAACAGCCAGAAGCCGCTGAAGACGAGCCATATGACGTTGAGGATGGTCTTCACTGATTCCCACCTGCCATCTTCTCGAGCCGGGCGATGCGGTCCGCCATCGGCGGGTGTGTGGAGAACATCTTCGAGAGGCCCTGACCGGGGCGGAACGGGTTCGCGATCATCATGTGGCTGGCGGTCTCGATACGGGGCTCGGGCGGCAGCGGGAGCTGCTTCGTGCCCAGTTCGAGCTTGCGCAGGGCGCTGGCCAGGGCGAGCGGGTCGCCCGTGAGCTGGGCGCCGGAGGCGTCCGCCTGGTACTCCCGGGAGCGGCTGATGGCCAGTTGGATGAGGGAGGCGGCGAGCGGGCCCAGGATCATGATCAGCAGCATGCCGAGCAGGCCGGGGCCGTCATCGTCGTCGGAGCGCCCGATCGGGATCAGCCAGGCGAAGTTGACCAGGAACATGATCACGGAGGCGAGGGCGCCGGCGACCGACGAGATGAGGATGTCGCGGTTGTAGACGTGGCTGAGCTCGTGGCCGATGACGCCGCGCAGCTCGCGCTCGTCCAGGAGGCGCAGGATGCCGTCGGTGCAGCACACGGCGGCGTTGCGTGGATTGCGGCCCGTCGCGAAGGCGTTGGGCGCCTCCGTCGGCGAGATGTACAGGCGTGGCATGGGCTGGCGGGCCTGGGTGGAGAGCTCGCGGACCATGCGGTAGAGCCCCGGGGCCTCGAACTCGCTCACCGGGCGGGCGCGCATCGCGCGGAGCGCCAGCTTGTCGCTGTTCCAGTACGCGTACGCGTTGGTGGCCAGCGCTACCAGGACGGCGATGACGAGCCCCATGCGGCCGAAGAAGCTGCCGATGACGATGATGAGTGCGGACAGTCCTCCGAGGAGGACTGCAGTCCTGAGCCCGTTGTGCCGGCGGTGCACGGTACGCCCTCCAAGTGGTGCGGCAGGGGGACCCTTGCTTGCTGTCTCGCGGTGCCACCGGTGTCGTGGTGTCACGTCCAGTGGACCCTCCCGTACTGGTCAACGCCAGGCGAGAGGCACTAGTTCCCTTGTGCGCGCGGGGCCGGCCGTGGACCGTACGGGTGACGGCTGCGGGCGCGCCACGCACGCGTGCGAGACCGAGTGCCCACACGCGCGTGGTGAAAGCGCGACCGGTGTGGCCGCGCCGGGTCGGACCGGGGTCAGAAGAGGCCGGTGTCCGTGAAGCGCAGGACCAGCTGGGGCGCCCCGGACAGGGCGATGCCGAGGACGCCGGTCAGGGCGATCGCGGCGGTGAGCGGGGCGGGCACGCGGTGCTTCTCGGGTTCGCCCTCGGGGGCGCGGAAGAGCAGGGCCGTCCACTGGAGGTAGTAGAACAGCGCGATGACGACGTTGACGGCCATGACCACGGCCAGCCAGCCGAGGCCGGCGTCGACGGCCGCCGAGAAGACGGTGACCTTGGCGAAGAGGCCGATGATGCCCGGCGGCAGCCCGGCGAGGCAGAGCAGGAAGAACGCCAGGAGCAGCGCGGACAGCGGGCTCGACGCGTACAGGCCGCGGTAGTCGGCGACACGGTTGAGGATCTTCGTCCGGCCGACGAGCGCGGCCACGGCGAAGGCGCCCAGGTTCACGGCGCCGTACATCAGGGCGTAGGCGACGGTGGAGCCGATCGACTTCTCGGCGTCCCCGGAGTACGCGGCGGCCGCGATCGGCACCAGCAGGTAGCCGGCCTGCCCGACGGAGGACCAGGCGAGCAGGCGAACCGCGCTGTACGCGCGCGTGGCCTGCTGGCGGAGGGCTCCGACGTTGCCGACGGTCATGGTGAGCGCGGCCAGGGCCGCCAGGGCGGGGCCCCAGACGTCGGCGTACGACGGCAGGGCGACGACCGTGACGAGGATCAGGCCGCTGAAGCCGACCGCCTTGCCGATGACCGACAGGTAGGCGGCGATGGGCAGGGGCGCGCCCACGTAGGTGTCCGGGACCCAGAAGTGGAACGGCACGGCGGCGGTCTTGAAGGCGAAGCCGACGAGGGTGAGGACGACGCCGGTCTGGGCGAGCGTGTGGAGCTGTCCGTCGACGTTCTGGATGCGGTCGGCGATCTGGGTGAGGTAGAGGGTGCCCGTGGAGGCGTACAGGAAGCTGATGCCCATGAGGCTGACCGCGGTCGCGGTGACCGAGGACAGGAAGAACTTCAGGGCCGCCTCCGAGGACCTGCGGTCGCCGTACCTGAGTCCGACCAGCGCGAAGGCGGGCAGGGACGCGACCTCCAGGGCGACGATCAGGGTCGCGAGGTCGCGGGAGGCGGGCAGGAGGGCCGCCCCGGCCGCGGAGGACAGCAGCAGGAACCAGTACTCCCCCTCGGGCAGGCTCTTGCGGGCGTCCTTCAGGGCGGTGACCGACAGGAGGGCCGCGAGGAGGGCGCCGCCGAGCACCAGGAACTGGATGACCAGGGTGAAGCGGTCCGCCGTGTAGCTGCACACGGCCGCGTCGCCGGTCAGGCAGAAGGTGCTGCGGTCGCCGTCCAGGAGGGGCAGCAGCATCAGCGTGGCGGCTGCCAGGCCCGCCACCGACGTCCAGCCGAGGAGCGCCTTGCGGTGCTCGGCGACGAACAGGTCGGCGACCAGGACGACCAGTCCGATGACCGCCGCGAGGGTGGGCGGAGCGATCGCCAGCCAGTCGACGGACTGGACCAGCGACGCGGCCAGGGGCTGGGCCGGGGAGCTCATCGGGTGCCTCCTGCGAGGAGCTGCTGGACGGCCGGGTCGCTCAGGCCGAGGAGGGCCTTGGGCCACAGGCCCGCGACGACGGTGAGGACGACGAGCGGGGTCCACGCCGCGAACTCGTACGAGCGGACGTCGGTGAGTCGGGGGGCGTCCTGGGGCAGGGCGCCCATGCAGACGCGGCGGACCACGATCAGCAGGTACGCGGCCGTCAGCAGCGTCCCGAACGCGCCGATCGCCATGAAGGTGAGGAAGGCCGCGCGGTTGAGGCCCTCGGCGGGCTGGAACGCGCCGAACAGGGCCAGCATCTCGCCCCAGAAGCCGGCCAGGCCCGGCAGGCCGAGCGAGGCGACCGCGCCGAACGCGAGCAGGCCGCCGAGGCGCGGGGCCCTGCCGTAGAGCGCGGCGCCGGTCTCCTCGGCGAGGGTGTCCAGGTCGGTGGTGCCGGTGCGGTCCTTCAGGGCTCCGACCAGGAAGAACAGCAGGCCGGTGATGAGACCGTGGGCGATGTTGGCGAAGAGGGCGCCGTTCACGCCGGTCGGGGTCATGGTCGAGATGCCGAGCAGGACGAAGCCCATGTGGCCGACGGAGGAGTAGGCGATGAGGCGCTTCAGGTCGCCCTTCGCGCCCTGCTTGGCGAGGGCCAGGCAGGCGAGGGATCCGTAGATGATGCCGACGACGGCCAGGGCGGCGAGGTAGGGCGCGAAGGTGCGGAAGCCGTCCGGTGCGATGGGGAGCAGGATGCGGACGAATCCGTACGTACCCATCTTCAGCAGGACGCCGGCCAGCAGGACCGAGCCGACGGTCGGAGCGGCGGTGTGGGCGTCGGGCAGCCAGCTGTGCAGGGGCCACATTGGCGTCTTGACCGCGAGCCCGATCCCGATCGCCAGAACGGCGATGACCTGCACCGATGTGGTCAGCGACCGGCCGTTGTCAGTGGCGAGTGCCATCATGTCGAACGTGCCCGCCTTGATCCCGATCAGGAGCAGGCCGAGCAGCATGACCACGGATCCGAGCAGCGTGTAGAGGATGAACCGCCACGCGGCCTGGCTCCGGTCCTCACCGCCCCAGCGGGCGATGAGGAAGTACATCGGGATGAGGACCATCTCGAAGGCCAGGAAGAACAGCAGCAGGTCGAGGACGGCGAAGGTGGCCAGCGTGCCGGACTCGAGGACGAGCAGCAGGGCGACGAAGGCCTTCGGGGTCGGCCCCGCGGGCATCTTGAAGTACGAGTAGAGCGCGCAGAGGAAGGTCAGCAGCGCGGTCAGGACCAGAAGGGGGAGGGAGATGCCGTCGATGCCGAGGTGGATGCGTACGTCGAGTGCGGGGATCCAGCTGATGTCGGTGCTGGCCTGCATCTTCGACGGCTGGTCGTGGTCGAAGCCGAGCGCGAGGACGACCGCCGCGATGAGGACGGCGCCGGTGACGGTGACGCCGTGCCGGAGCACGGCCTGCTCGGGCGACTTCCCCTTCAGCCCGGGCGGGGCCGGCAGGAGAGCCGCGGCGGCGCCGAGGAGCGGGCCGACGACGACGAATGCCAGAAGGAACTGCATCACGGACTCGTTGATATCGATCACGCCTGCTCACGCTCCCGTGGCGACGAGGACGACGGCGACCGCGAGGACGACGGTGCCGGCGAGCAGCGCGCTCACATAGGTCTGGACGTTGCCGGTCTGGGCGCGTCGTACGGCGGTGCCGAGCCAGCGGGGCAGGGCGCCCGCACCGCGTACGTAGGTCTCGACGACCTCGCGGTCCAGGAACCGGACGAGGCTCGCTCCGGCCTGGACCGGGCGGACGAAGAGGGTCCTGTACAGGGCGTCCAGGTGGAAGCCGGCGGCCGCGTGCCGGTGCAGGGGGCCGAGCAGCAGCCGTCCCGGGTCCGCGGGGTCGGGTGCGTAGGCGATGTCGCCGTAGGCCGGTTCGTGGGTGGCGATGGCTTCCGCCTCGACCTGGGCGGCGTCGCCCTCCGGGTGGGCCGCGACGGCTCCCAGCGGGACGCGTGCGGTGAGCGCGGTGGTGTGCCGCCAGGCGGCGTAGGTGACGATGCCGCCGACCAGGGCCACGCCCGTGCCGAGCACGGAGGTGGTCAGGGTCGGGCTGAGGTCACGGCCGTCGAACCAGTCGGGCAGCAGGCGGAACGCGAACCCGCCGAGGGCCAGGGAGGGGACGGCCAGCACCCACAGCACGACGGTCATGGTCAACGGCTGCCTGCCGTGGTCGGGGGCTTCGGCGCCCCGGCCCCGGAAGGCCAGCAGCCACAGGCGCATCGCGTAGGCGGCGGTGAGCACGGCCGTGACCAGGCCCGCGACGAGGACGATCCAGCCCGCGGCGGCGGGAGCGTGCTCGGTGTGCCCGGTGACGACGTGTTCGGCGACGCCGAGGACGGCCTCCTTGGAGAAGAAGCCGCTGAACGGCGGGATCGCGGCGAGCGCGAGCAGCGCCACGGTCATCGTCCAGTACGCGTCGGGGATCCGGTCGCGCAGGTTCCGCATGCGGGACATCGCGGCGAGGGAGTTGGTGCCGGCGGCGTGGATGATCACGCCGGCCGCGAGGAACAACAGCGCCTTGAAGGCGCCGTGGGACAGGAGGTGGAAGACGGCGGCTCCGCGGTCGCCGACGGCGAGGGCGCCGGACATGTAGCCGAGCTGCCCGATCGTCGAGTAGGCGAGGACGCGCTTGATGTCGTCCTGGGCGAGCGCGGCGAGCGCCGAGCCGGCCATCGTGACGGCGGCCATGACGGCGAGCACCACCATCGCGGCCTGGGAGGCCTCGAAGAGCGGGAGGAGACGGGCGATGAAGTAGACACCCGCGGCGACCATCGTCGCCGCGTGGATCAGCGCGGAGACGGGGGTCGGGCCCGCCATCGCGTCGGGGAGCCAGGTGTGCAGCGGGAACTGCGCCGACTTGCCCGCCACGCCCGCGAGGAGCAACAGGGCGATCAGCGTCGGGTGGTCGAGCGAGCCGCTCGCGACGGCGCCGAGGACCCGGGTGATGCGGAAGGAGCCGGCGTCGGTGGCCAGGGCGAACAGGCCGATCAGGAAGGGGACGTCGCCGAGCTTGGTGACCAGGAACGCCTTGAGGGAGGCGGCCCGGGCTTCCGGGGTCTCCCAGTAGTGGCCGACCAGGAAGTAGGAGCAGATGCCCATGACTTCCCAGCCGACCAGCAGCACGATCAGGTCGCCGGAGTAGACGACCAGGAGCATCGCGGAGGTGAACAGGGAGACGAGGGCGGCGTACGAGGGGTAGCGCGGGTCGTCGCGCAGGTAGCCCGTCGAGTAGATCTGCACGCAGGAGGCGACCAGGCCGACCAGGACGGCGACGAGCGCGGCAAAGCCGTCGATGTGCAGGGCGAGTTCGATCGGGACGGAGCCGGTGGGGGTGAGTTCCGTGGCCGCGTCGACGGCCGCGTCGCCGCCCTGGCGCGCGGCGACCAGCGCGGCGAGTACCAGGGCGGTGAGCGTCGGCAGGACGGCGAGGGGGCGGACGAAGCCGGGTGCGGTGCGGCCCAGGAGCAGGCCGGCGACGGCACCGAGGAACGGAAGGAGGGGGACGAGGACGGCGAGGGTGGTCGTGGTCACGCGGTGGCCTCAGCCTTCTGGGCCTCGCCGGACTGCTCGGCCGCGAGGGCGTCGCTGTCGGGGCCGTCGGGGTCGTGCCGCTCGGAGGTGTCGCGGAGCTTGTCGATGTCCGCGGTGCCGCGGTTGCGGTGCACGGCGAGGACGATGGCCAGGCCGATGCCGATCTCGGCGGCGGCGATGGCGATGGTGAACAGGGTGAGGGCCTGGCCGGAGTGCAGGGTCTCCTCGGCGGTCTTGCTGAGCCAGACGTCGAAGGCGACCAGGTTGAGGTTGACGGCGTTGAGCATCAGCTCGACCGACATCAGGACCAGGATCGCGTTGCGGCGGGCGAGGACACCGTACAGGCCCGTGCAGAACAGGAGGGCGGAGAGCACGGCGGGATAGGCGAGGTGCATCAGCGGGTCCCTTCCTTCTCGCTCCGGGAGCCCTTCTCGGTCCGGGGGTCTTTCTCGCTCCGGGCGGCCGACGTGCTTTCGGCCGTGGTCGCGGCCCCGGCCTTCGCCTTGCGGGACAGGACGATCGCGCCGACCAGGGCGGCGAGGAGGAGGACGGAGAGGGCCTCGAAGGGGAGGACCCAGTTCTGGAAGAGGCTCGCGCCGGTGGCCTCGGTGGAGCCGGCGGCGGGGCCGTCCAGGTCGATCCAGGTGGTGCGGAAGGCATCGACGACGACCCAGACCAGGGCGGCAGCGGAGGCGACGGCCACGGTGAGGGCGGCCCAGCGGTTGCCGGAGTCGGCGTCCGGGGAGCGGCCGATGGGGGCCCGGGTGAGCATCAGTCCGAACAGGAGGAGGACGACGACGGATCCGACGTAGATGAGGACCTGCACCCAGGCGATGAACTCGGCGGTGAGCAGGAGGTACTCGACGGCCAGGCCGCCGAGGGTCACCACCAGCCACAGGGCGGCGTGCACGAGCTGCCGGGTGGTGACGGTGACGATCGCGGCGCCGAAGGTGACCAGGCCGACGAGGAGGAAGGCGATCTCGACGCCGGTCGGGGAGAGGAAGCCGTGGGTGTCGGCGGCGGCCGTGGTGATCGGGATCGGGCCCGTCGCGAGGATGCCGACGGTTGCGGCGAGGGTCATTCCTGTCCCTCCTGCCCCGGCGCCGGCCGGTCCGGCCCGGGCTGGTCCGGCGCCGCCCGGTCCGGCTTCGGCTGGTCCGGCTTCGGCTGGTCGGTCTGCTGCTTGGAGTCGCCGTGGGGGCGGGTGGGGCGCTCGGCCGCTCGGGCCTGCTCGTCGGCGTGCGGTTCGGTGGGCGGCGGGGACTGCTGGGCCGCCAGCTTCTCCGCGGCCTTGCGGGCGGCGGCGAGTTCCTTGGGCTCCTCCGCGCCGGGGTCGAGGGCCGGCGGGGCGGGGACGGTCCACATCCACTCGCGGAGCTTGTCGCGCTCGTGGGTGAGGTCGCGGATGTCGGTCTCGGCGTACTCGAACTCCGGGGACCAGAACAGGGCGTCGAAAGGACAGACCTCGATGCAGATACCGCAGTACATGCACAGGGAGAAGTCGATGGCGAAGCGGTCGAGGACGTTGCGGCTGCGTTCGCGGCCACCCGGGGCCGCCGGAGGGACGGTCTCCTTGTGGGAGTCGATGTAGATGCACCAGTCCGGGCACTCACGGGCGCACAGCATGCAGACCGTGCAGTTCTCCTCGAACAGGCCGATCACACCCCGGGTGCGGGGCGGGAGGTCGGGCTGGGCGTCCGGGTACTGCGCGGTGACGGACTTCTTCGTCATCGTGCGGAGGGTGACGGCCAGGCCCTTGGCCAGGCCGCTTCCTGGAATGGGGGCCATGGTTACTGGATCACCACCTTGACGATGCCGGTGAGGGCGATCTGGGCGAGGGAGAGGGGGACGAGGAGGGTCCAGGAGAGCTTCTGGAGCTGGTCCTCGCGCAGGCGCGGGTAGGTGACGCGCAGCCAGATCACGAGGAAGGCGAGGACGGCGGTCTTCAGCAGGGTCCAGACCCAGCCGAGGCCGTCGGCGCCCCAGGGGCCGTGCCAGCCGCCCAGGAAGAGGACGGTGGTCAGGCCGCACAGGACGACGATCCCGGCGTACTCGGCGAGGAGGAACAGGGCGAAGCGAAGACCGGTGTACTCGGTGTAGGCGCCGAAGATGATCTCCGAGTCGGCGACGGGCATGTCGAAGGGCGGGCGCTGGAGTTCGGCGAGGCCGGCCACGAAGAAGACGATCGCGCCGACGATCTGCCAGGGCAGCCACCACCACTCGAAGGCGTCGAGGATGCCGGGGATCGAGACGGTGCCGGCCGCCATCGCCACCGAGGCGGCGGTGAGGAGCATCGGCAGTTCGTAGGCGAGGAGCTGTGCGGCGGTGCGCAGTCCGCCGAGGAGGGAGAACTTGTTCGCGGACGCCCAGCCGGCCATGAGCGAGCCGAGGACGCCGACGCCCATGACGGCCAGCACGAAGAAGACGCCGGCGTCGATGACCTGCCCGACCGCTCCCTCGTCGGGGCCGATCGGGATGGCGAGCAGGACGAGGAGGTAGGGCAGGAGGGCGACGGCTGGGGCCAGTTGGAAGATACGGCGGTCGGCGCCCGCGGGGACGACGTCCTCCTTCTGCGCGAACTTCACGCCGTCGGCGATCAGCTGGGCCCAGCCGTGGAAGCCGCCGGCGTACATGGGGCCGAGGCGGCCCTGCATGTGGGCCATGACCTTGTGCTCGGTCTGGCCGATGATCAGGGGGAAGGTGAGGAAGACGACGAAGACGATCAGGAGTCGCAGGGTGACGTCGAGCACGTCGTTCACCGCGGGCCTCCTGTGGGATCGGTGGGACCAGTTGGGCCCATGGGACCTGTGGGGTCTTCGGGGTCGTCCGTGGGCTTGGGGTTGTCTTCCGGGGCCTCCGCGGTCTCCTGGGTCTCTGGGGTCTCCGAAGGTTCCGTGGTGCCTGGAGATTCGGTGGTCTGCGGACGCTCGGGCGGCTCCCGGTCGGGCGACGGCTCGGGGGCCGGCAACGGCGCGGCCTCCGGCGACGGTTCGGGTTCCGGTTCGTCGAAGGCCGGGCGGGCGTGGTGCCAGGGGGCGTCCGAGCTGCGCGGAGTGCGCGGGGCGCTGCCCGACCGGCCGTCACTGCGCCTGTCGGTGCCGCTGTCGCCGTCACCGCGGTCGGATGCGGCGCGTTGACTCGCGCTGCCCTCCGACGCGCTGCGCGCCCGGCGCGGGCCGGCCGGGCTGTCCGCCCCTGTCCGCTGCGACGCCGACCCTTCGCTCGCGCTCCGCGCGCGCCGCGGCCCCACCGACGGAGCCGAGGCCCCGGCCTCAGCGGAGGAAGCCCCGGCCTCAGCGGACGAGGGCCCAGTCTCCGCGGAGGCGGGTCCGGTCTCCGCAGTGGCGGGTCCGGTCTCCGCAGTGGCGGGTCCACTCTCCGCGGTCGAGGGCCCGGCATCCCGGGACGGCGCCGACTCCGGCCCGGTGGTCCCGGCCGCGGCCTGGCTCGCCGAACCCTCCGCCGCCGTACGAGCGCGACGCGGACCGGTCGAAGACGGCGCGCCCGGGTCGACGGCGGCGGCCTGGCTCGCCGAGCCCTCCGATGCCGTCCGTGTTCGCCGTACCGGACGGTCGCCCGCGGGGCGGGCCGCTCGGGTCGGGCGGTCGCCTGCCGGGCGGGCCGCGCCGCGGGACGGGCGGGCGGGGGCCGGGGGGAGTTGGCCCTTCAGGGGGCCCCACTCGTTCGGGTCGGGGACGCCGGGCGGGAGCATCTGGCGGCGCTTGGGGCCGCCGTGCTCCGACTCGCCGGGTTCCTTGGCGCCGGGCCAGGCCTTGGCGACGCGTGCGGCCAGGACGAAGTCCTTGCGCAGGGGGTGGCCTTCGAAGTTCTCGGGCAGGAGGAGGTGGTCCAGCGCCGGGTGGCCTTCGAAGGTGACGCCGAACATCTCGTGCGTCTCGCGTTCGTGCCAGGCGGCGCCCGCGTAGACATCGACCGCCGAGGGCAGGGCGGGCGCCTCGTGCGGGACGGTGGTGCGCAGGAGGAGACGGCGCAGCGGGGCCAGGGCGGCGACGTGTGCCGTGACGCGGAAGCCGGTGCCCGGTTCGTCGACCGCGCTGAGCCAGTCGAAGTAGGTGCAGCCGAGCCGGTCGCGTGCGGTCTCCAGGGCGGAGATCCAGGTGGCGGGGGGGACGTCGACGGTCAGGACCTCGTAGGACTCCTCGGCCGTGGCGTCCGGGCCGAAGAGTTCGCCGACGTCGGCGGGCAGCCAGCCGGCCGCGGTCATCGTCCCTCCCTCGACGTCGGGTCGGTGACCGGAGCCGGCGGCCGCACCAGACCGCTCTGCAGCGCGGCCGCCGAGGGGCGGTCCGTGCCGTAGCGCTCCCCCAGCGACTCGCGGGCGATCTTCTCCTGGAGCTTGAGGATGCCCTGGAGCAGTGCCTCGGGCCGGGGCGGGCAGCCGGGGACGTAGACGTCGACGGGGATGATCTGGTCGACGCCCTTGGTGACGGAGTACGAGTCCCAGTAGGGGCCGCCGCAGTTGCTGCACGCGCCGAAGGAGATGACGTACTTGGGTTCCGGCATCTGCTCGTAGAGGCGCTTCACGGCCGGGGCCATCTTGTCCGTGACCGTGCCGGAGACCACCATCAGGTCGGCCTGGCGGGGGCCCGGCGCGAACGGGATGACACCGAGACGGATGAAGTCGTGTCGGGCCATCGACGCGGCGATGAACTCGATGGCGCAGCAGGCGAGACCGAAGTTGAAGACCCAGAGCGAGTAGCGGCGGCCCCAGTTGAGGATCACCTTCATCGGCTCGGGCGCGAGGCGCGCGAGGGCACCCAGCCGCTTCGGCTCGGGCAGCAGAACAGGCTCGGGGGTCACGTCCATGTGAGGACGCCCTTCTTGTATGCGTAGAGCAGGCCCACGGCCAGGAAGCCGAGGAAGATGAACATCTCGACCAGGGTCGTCGCGCCGTAGCCGGGGGCGGCGAAGACGGTCGCCCAGGGGAACAGGAAGATCGAGTCGACGGCGAAGATCACATAGAGGAAGGCGTAGACGTAGTAGCGGACCTGGGTGTGGGCCCAGCCCTCGCCGACGGGGTCGACGCCGCACTCGTATGTCAGGAGCTTCTCGGGCGTGGGGACCACGGGCCGCAGCAGGCGGCCGGCCCCGAAGGCGACGGCGACGAACAGCACGCCGACGACGGCGAGCAGTCCGACGACCGAATAGGACTGGAAGTAGTCCGCCGCGACGACGGTCGTGGTGACGACGGTCGGTTCCGGCACGTCCGTCCCTCGCTCCCTCAGAAAATCGGACCTGGATCCTGCGCCGATCCCGCGGCTCATCCTGGACGCCGCCGTTCGACGATCTGTACGCACGGGAGTCTAGGCCCTGATAAAGGCAGGGTAAGCAGCCCGTCACGCCCTGGCATGCGGGGGTGGGGTTTTCCTCAGGTGATCCTGGCGGCGCACCTCATGGCGCGGCCGCCCACCGCCGGGCACGCTAACGCATATGACCGAACGCATCCCGTCCGCGGGCACCAGACCGGCCGCGTCGGCGGCCGGACAGGACGACCGTCCGCCACCGGCCCGTCTCGCCTACGACCGGCACACCTGGAAGGAGATCGCGCACCTCCTGGCGAACCTTCCGGTGGCGCTGCTCGGATTCACCTATGTCGTCACGATGCTGTTCACCGGTTTCGGGCTGACCGTCACGGTGGTCGGGTTCCCGCTGCTCGCGGCCGGCCTCATGGGCGCGCGGCAGCTGGGCAGGATGGAGCGGGCGCGGGCCAGGGCGCTGCTCGGGGTGCGGGTGGACGAGCCGAGCCGGCTGCGGCTGCGCGGCGGGGGCGGCTTCTTCCAGCGGTTGTGGATGCAGCTGAAGGACCCGGTGGGCTGGCGCACGGTCCTGTACGAGTTCATCCGGCTGCCGTGGGGCGTCCTCACCTTCACGATCACGCTGACCTCGCTGTTCGTGCTGTGGCCGGTGCTGCCGTTCATCGCGCGGGGTCTGGCCAACGCCGACCGGGCCATGGTCCGCGGGCTGCTGTCGCCCTCCGACGAGTTGGAGCGGCGCATCGCCGAGCTGGAGTCCGACCGGGGGGTCGTGGTCGACACGGCCGCCGCCGACCTGCGGCGCATCGAGCGGGATCTGCACGACGGGGCGCAGGCCCGGCTGGTGGCGCTGGCCATGGGGCTCGGCCTGGCCAAGGAGAAGGTGCTGGAGGACCCCGACGCGGCGGCCGCGATGGTCGAGGAGGCGCACGGCGAGGTGAAGCTGGCGCTCCAGGAGCTGCGGGACCTGGCCCGCGGCATCCACCCGGCGGTCCTGACCGACCGCGGCCTGGACGCGGCGCTGTCCTCGGTCGCCTCCCGCTGCACGGTGCCGGTGAAGGTGACGGTCGACCTGCCGACACGGCCCGCCGCGGCCATCGAGGGCATCGCCTACTTCACCGTCTCGGAGCTGCTGCAGAACGTCAGCAAGCACAGCCGGGCGAAGTCGGCGTCGGTGGATGTGTGGCGGACGGCCGACCGGCTGCTCATACAGGTGCGGGACGACGGCCGCGGAGGCGCGCGCCTCGACGGCGGTACGGGGGTGAAGGGCCTGGCCGACCGGCTGGACGCCGTCGACGGCCTGTTCGTCCTGGAGTCGCCCGAGGGTGGCCCGACGACGGTCACGGCGGAACTGCCGTGGCGGGACCGGTCCGGGGCCGCCGGGTAGGGAAAACCCCCCGTCCAAGACGCCGACGGACTCCATGGTCCGCCGACCTGCGGCGGAGCAGGGTGGAGGTACGAGGGAACAGCCGCAGGACGAGGAGAAGGACGACGCCGATGGCCACGGAGTACGGACAGGGATACGGGCTCGACAGCGGGTCCGGGTTCCCCGCGAGCACCGAACGGCGGCACCGGCTGCCCGCCGCGCTGCGGGCGCCCGTCGAGGGCCGCACCTGGCGCGAGCTCGCCCATGTGCTGCTCAGCCTGCCGATCAGCATCCTGCTGTTCACCTACGCGGTCACGATGGTGTCGCTCGGGGTGGGCCTGCTGGTGACGTTCCTCGGCATTCCGGTGCTGGCGGCGGCGCTCGCCGGGTGCCGCGGCTTCGGGGCGCTGGAGCGGATGCGGGCGCGGGGGCTGCTGGGCCTGGAGGTGGCCGAGCCGGAGCCGCTGCGGATGAAGAAGCCGGGCGTCATGGCGTGGATGGGTGCCGTCCTCAAGAGCGGCGCCTCGTGGCGGGCCCTGCTGTACGCGGTGCTGCATCTGCCCTGGGCGGTGTTCTCGTTCGTCGTCTCGGTGAACGTGTGGGCGCTGGGCTGGGGGCTGCTGACGTACCCGCTGTGGTTCTGGGTGTTCCCGATGTACGCCGGTCAGGACGGGGTCCAGCTGTACGGCGACGAGACGCACCGGGTCTATCTCGACAACCCCTTCGAGATCACGGTGACGGCGCTGGTGGGGCTGCTCTTCACGATTGCCACGCCGTGGATCGTGCGGGCGCTGACGATGGTGGACCGGCTGCTGGTGCACGGGCTGCTCGGGCCGTCCCGGCTGGCCTCGCGGGTGGTGGAGCTGGAGTCGGACCGGGGGGTCGTGGTCGACACGGCCGCCGCCGACCTGCGGCGCATCGAGCGGGATCTGCACGACGGCGCGCAGGCCCGGCTGGTGGCGCTGGCCATGGATCTGGGGCTGGCGAAGGAGAAGCTCCAGGAGGATCCGGAGGCGGCCGTGCGGATGGTGGACGAGGCGCACGGCGAGGTGAAGACCGCGCTGCAGGAGCTGCGGGACCTGGCCCGGGGCATCCACCCGGCGGTGCTGACGGACCGGGGACTGGACGCGGCCCTGTCGGCGGTCGCCTCGCGCTGCACGGTGCCGGTGCAGGTCGAGGTGGATCTGGCGGAGCGGCCCGCGCCGGCGATCGAGGGGATCGCGTACTTCACGGTCTCGGAGTTGCTGCAGAACGTCAGCAAGCACGCGCGGGCGACCTGGGCGGGCGTGGAGGTGTGGCGGACGGAGAACCGGCTGATGCTGCAGGTCGTGGACAACGGCGTGGGCGGGGCCGACACGTCCCAGGGGTCCGGGCTGGCGGGGCTGGCGGAGCGGCTCGACGCGGTGGACGGGATCCTGGTGGTGGACTCGCCGGCGGGCGGGCCGACCCGGGTGACGGCGGAGCTGCCGTGGCGCGGTGAGCACGTGCGGTGACCTCGGCGGGGGTCCGGCCCCCGCGACCAAGGGGCCAGGGGGCGAACTCCCTGGCCCGGCCTTTTTCCCTTCCCTCCGCTTTCCCTTCCCTCCGCCGGCGTTCGAAGCCCGAGCCATCGAGGTCCGGCACCTCGGAACCCGGTATACCGGAGCCCGGCCCCCCACATTCGATTCGCGTCGCCCGCCCCCATCCACCCCCGGATGCTGAAATGCTGGACCCGTCGCACGGGTGGGCGCGGAGCCGTTGTGGGCCGCGGACGGGCGGCGTCGGGCTGTGGGGGGCCGAAGATCGTGGAGGACAGGGTGCGGGTGGTCATCGCCGAGGATTCAGTGCTGCTCAGGGAGGGCCTGACCCGGCTGCTGACCGACCGCGGGCACGAGGTCGTCGCCGGGGTCGGTGACGGCGAGGCGCTGATCAAGACCATCACCGAGCTGGACGCGCAGGGAGAGCTGCCGGATGTCGTCGTCGCCGACGTACGGATGCCGCCGACGCACACCGACGAGGGGGTGCGGGCCGCGGTGCAGCTGCGCAAGGCGCACCCGGGGCTCGGGGTGCTGGTGCTGTCGCAGTACGTGGAGGAGCGCTACGCCACGGAGCTGCTCGCCGGGTCCAGCCGGGGTGTCGGCTACCTGCTGAAGGACCGCGTGGCCGAGGTGCGGGAGTTCGTGGACGCGGTGGTGCGGGTGGCCGAGGGCGGGACGGCCCTGGACCCGGAGGTGGTCGCGCAGCTGCTGGGCCGCAGCCGCAAGCAGGACGTGCTGGCGGGGCTCACGCCGCGGGAACGCGAGGTGCTGGGGCTGATGGCCGAGGGGCGGACGAACTCGGCGATCGCGCGGCAGCTCGTGGTCAGCGACGGAGCCGTCGAGAAGCACGTCAGCAACATCTTCCTCAAGCTGGGGCTGTCCCCGAGCGAGGGCGACCACCGCCGGGTCCTGGCCGTGCTGACGTACCTCAATTCATGAAACTCCCGGCATGCGCGTCAGGGCGCTCGAACGTCTCAAAGTCGTGTCCAACATCCGAATGACCCGAAGAACGCGACCCTTGCGGTCGTAGGGTTGATCCTGGGAGGGCCTGCGGGAAGGTCTCTCCCGGACAGCCGCCTCGAGGGAGGTCCAGTTCAGTGACCAGCCAGGTCAGTAGCCCAGCGGAGCAGGCCGACGGAGCAGTCGTAGGAGAGCAGCGCAAAGCGGCGGGCGCCAAGGACGTCCGGCGCCTGGACCGGGTGATCATCAGGTTCGCGGGGGACTCGGGTGACGGTATGCAGCTCACCGGTGACCGCTTCACCTCGGAGACCGCGTCGTTCGGCAACGACCTGTCGACGCTGCCGAACTTCCCGGCCGAGATCCGGGCGCCCGCCGGGACCCTGCCGGGCGTGTCGTCCTTCCAGCTTCACTTCGCGGACCACGACATCCTCACGCCCGGTGACGCGCCGAACGTGCTGGTGGCGATGAATCCGGCCGCGCTGAAGGCGAACATCGGCGACCTGCCGCGCGGCGCCGAGGTGATCGTCAACACGGACGAGTTCACCAAGCGCGCGATGCAGAAGGTCGGCTACCAGGCGTCCCCTCTGGAGGACGGGTCGCTGGACGGCTACCAGGTCCATCCGGTGCCGCTGACCACGCTGACCGTGGAGGCGCTGAAGGAGTTCGACCTCACCCGCAAGGAGGCCGAGCGCAGCAAGAACATGTTCGCGCTGGGCCTGCTCAGCTGGATGTACCACCGGCCCACCGAGGGCACGGAGAAGTTCCTCAGGTCGAAGTTCGCGAAGAAGCCCGACATCGCGGCGGCCAACATCGCCGCCTTCCGGGCCGGCTGGAACTTCGGCGAGACGACGGAGGACTTCGCGGTCTCCTACGAGGTCGCCCCGGCGGCCACGGCGTTCCCTCCGGGTGTGTACCGCAACATCTCCGGCAACCTCGCCCTCTCCTACGGCCTGATCGCGGCCTCGCGGCAGGCGGATCTGCCGCTGTATCTGGGGTCCTACCCGATCACCCCGGCGTCGGACATCCTGCACGAGCTGAGCAAGCACAAGAACTTCGGCGTGCGGACCTTCCAGGCCGAGGACGAGATCGCCGGGATCGGGGCGGCGCTGGGCGCGGCCTTCGGCGGTTCGCTGGCCGTGACGACGACGAGCGGCCCGGGTGTGGCGCTGAAGTCCGAGACGATCGGCCTCGCGGTCTCCCTGGAGCTGCCGCTGCTGATCGTGGACATCCAGCGTGGCGGCCCGTCGACGGGTCTGCCCACCAAGACCGAGCAGGCGGACCTGCTGCAGGCGATGTTCGGGCGCAACGGCGAGGCGCCGGTGCCGGTGGTGGCGCCGCGTACGCCGGCGGACTGCTTCGACGCCGCGCTGGAGGCGGCGCGGATCGCGCTGACGTACCGGACGCCGGTGTTCCTGCTGTCCGACGGCTATCTGGCCAACGGCTCCGAGCCGTGGCGGATCCCGGACCTGGAGGAGCTGCCGGACCTCGGGGTGCAGTTCGCGCAGGGGCCGAACCACACGCTCGACGACGGCACCGAGGTGTTCTGGCCGTACAAGCGGGACCCGCACACGCTGGCCCGCCCGTGGGCGATCCCGGGCACGCCGGGTCTGGAGCACCGGATCGGCGGCATCGAGAAGGAGGACGGCACGGGCAACATCTCCTACGCCCCGGCCAACCACGACTTCATGGTGCGCACCCGGCAGGCGAAGGTGGACGGCATCGACGTCCCGGACCTGGCGGTGGACGACCCGGACGGCGCCCGGACCCTGGTGCTCGGCTGGGGTTCGACGTACGGGCCGATCACGGCGGCGGTGCGGCGGCTGCGCAGAGCCGGGGAGTCCATCGCGCAGGCGCACCTGCGCCACCTGAACCCCTTCCCGCGGAATCTGGGCGCGGTGCTGGAGCGTTACGACAAGGTGGTGATCCCCGAGATGAACCTCGGGCAGCTCGCCACGCTCATCCGGGCGAAGTACCTGGTCGACGCCCACTCGTACAACCAGGTCAACGGCATGCCGTTCAAGGCGGAGCAGCTCGCCGCGGCTCTGAAGGAGGCCATCGATGGCTGAGACGTCCACGCAAGGCACGGGCACCATCGAAGCGCTTTCCCTCGTCCCCAAGGCCGAGGGCAGGCAGTCGATGAAGGACTTCAAGTCCGATCAGGAAGTGCGCTGGTGCCCCGGCTGCGGCGACTACGCCATCCTCGCCGCGGTGCAGGGCTTCATGCCCGAACTGGGGCTGGCGAAGGAGAACATCGTCTTCGTCTCGGGCATCGGCTGCTCCTCCCGCTTCCCGTACTACATGAACACGTACGGGATGCACTCCATCCACGGCCGCGCCCCGGCCATCGCCACGGGTCTGGCCAGCTCGCGCCGCGATCTGTCGGTGTGGGTGGTCACCGGTGACGGCGACGCGCTGTCCATCGGCGGCAACCACCTGATCCACGCGCTGCGGCGCAACGTCAACCTCAAGATCCTGCTGTTCAACAACCGGATCTACGGTCTGACCAAGGGCCAGTACTCGCCGACCTCCGAAGTCGGGAAGATCACGAAGTCGACGCCGATGGGCTCGCTGGACGCGCCGTTCAACCCGGTGTCGTTGGCGATCGGCGCGGAGGCGTCCTTCGTGGCGCGGACGGTGGACTCGGACCGCAAGCACCTGACGGAGGTGCTGCGCCAGGCCTCCGCCCACCAGGGCACGGCGCTGATCGAGATCTACCAGAACTGCAACATCTTCAACGACGGCGCCTTCGACGCCCTCAAGGACAAGCAGCAGGCCGAGGAGGCCGTGATCCGCCTGGAGCACGGCAAGCCGATCCGCTTCGGCGCCGACCTGGCCAAGGGTGTCGTGCGGGACCAGCTGACCGGTGATCTGAAGGTGGTCGCGGTGACGCCGGAGAACGAGGACCAGGTGCTCGTCCACGACACGCACTCCCCGTCCCCGACGACGGCGTTCGCGCTGTCCCGGCTCGCCGACCCGGACACCCTGCACCACACCCCGATCGGCGTGTTCCGCTCCGTCGACCGGCCCGTCTACGACACGCAGATGGCCGACCAGCTGGACACCGCCATCGAGCAGCACGGCAAGGGCGACCTGGGCGCGCTGCTGGCGGGCGGCGACACCTGGACGGTCGTCGGCTGACGAGCCGCAGGACACCACGGCCCGGGACCGCTACGAAGCGGCCCGGGCCTCGTCGTACCCCCGGCGTGCCTTCTCCACGTCGTCCATCCTCCGGTGCGTCCACTGCGCGAGGGACCGCACCTGCTCGGCGGCCTCCCGGCCCAGGTCGGTGAGGGAGTAGTCGACGCGGGGCGGGATGACGGGCCGGGCGTCGCGGTGGACCAGGCCGTCCCGTTCCAGGGTCTGGAGGGTCTGGGTGAGCATCTTCTCGCTGACGCCGCGGCTCCCGTAGGTGCCGATCGCCCGGCGCAGCTCGCTGAACCGGTACGGACGGTCCAGGAGCTGGATCAGGACGAGGACGCCCCACCGGCTGGTGACGTGCTCCAGGACGAGCCGGTACGGGCACAGCGCCTCACTGTCACTTACTGCCATGCCAGTACCTTACTTCAAAGTGGGTACTTTCCACGAGTTAGCGCTCGCCCTATGGTTAGTGCCATCGCACCCCACAAGGAGAGTCGTCACCATGAGCATCGTCGTCACCGGAGCCACCGGACACCTCGGCCGCCACGTCGTGGAGCAGCTGCTGGAGAAGGTCCCCGCCGAGCAGATCACCGCGGTCGTGCGCAACGCGGAGAAGGCCGCCGACTTCGCGGACCGCGGTGTGAGGATCGCGCTGGCCGACTACAACGCCCCCGCCTCCTTCGACGGCCTGTTCTCCGCCGGTGACAAGGTGCTCCTGGTCTCCGGCAACGAGTTCGACAAGGGCCGCGTGCAGCAGCACAAGGTCGTCATCGACGCCGCCAAGGCGGCCGGTGTCGCCCTGCTCGCCTACACCAGCGCCCCGGGCACCCTGACCGCCGCGCTCGCCGACGACCACCGCGGCACCGAGGAGATCCTGCTGGACTCCGGCGTGCCCTACACGCTGCTGCGCAACGGCTGGTACCACGAGAACTACACCGAGAACCTCGCCCCGGTGCTGGAGCACAACGCGGTCGTCGCCGCCGCCGGCGAGGGCAAGGTCTCCTCCGCCTCCCGCGCCGACTACGCCGCTGCCGCCGTCGCCGTACTGACCGGCGAGGGACACGAGAACAAGACGTACGAGCTGGGCGGCGACACCCCGTGGAGCTTCGCCGAGTACGCGGCCGAGCTGAGCCGGCAGACCGGCAAGGAGATCGTGTACAGCGCCGTCTCGCCCGAGGCCCTGGTCGGCATCCTGACCGGGGCGGGCCTGCCGGAGCCGTTCGCGCAGATCCTCGCGGGCGTCGACGCCTCCATCGAGAAGGGCGAGCTGGTCGTCTCCACCGGAGACCTGTCCCGTCTGACCGGCCGTCCGACGACCCCGCTCTCCGAGGCCATCACCGCCGCGCTCAAGGGCTGAACTCCCCCGGCGGGCTCTTGAGCCACCCCACCCCCGGCTGTCATGACCGTATGCCGATACGGACATGACAGCCGGGGGTGCGCGGCGTTACCGTCGTGCACGCGGACGCGACGTGTGAAGGAGGGGCCCGTGACCGGCAAGCCGAGGGGCGAGCGGCACATAGGACTGCTGAACGGCTTCGCGGCCTACGGGATGTGGGGGCTCGTGCCCCTGTTCTGGCCCCTGCTGAAGCCCGCCGGCGCGATGGAGATCCTGGCCCACCGGATGGTGTGGTCGCTGGTCTTCGTGGGCGCCGCCCTGCTCGTGCTGCGCCGCTGGGCCTGGGCCGGCGAACTGCTGCGGCAGCCCCGCAGGCTGGGCCTGATCACGATCGCCGCGGCGGTCATCACCGTCAACTGGGGCCTGTACATCTGGGCCGTGAACTCCGGGCACGTCGTAGAGGCCTCGCTCGGATACTTCATCAACCCGCTGGTCACCATCGCGATGGGCGTGCTGCTGCTGAAGGAGCGGCTGCGGCCCGTGCAGTGGGCGGCGGTCGGCACCGGCTGCGCCGCGGTCGTCGTACTGACCGTCGGCTACGGCCGGCCCCCGTGGATCTCCCTCTGCCTCGCCTTCTCCTTCGCCACGTACGGCCTGGTGAAGAAGAAGGTCAACCTCGGCGGCGTCGAGTCGCTCGCCGCCGAGACCGCGATCCAGTTCCTGCCCGCGCTCGCCTACCTGGTGTGGCTGACCGCGCAGGGCGGCTCCACCTTCGCCGCCGAGGGCGCGGGACACGCCGCCCTGCTCGCCTCGGCCGGCATCGTCACCGCGCTCCCCCTGGTCTGCTTCGGCGCGGCCGCCATCCGCGTGCCCCTGTCCACGATCGGCCTGCTGCAGTACCTCACGCCCGTCTTCCAGTTCCTGCTGGGCATCCTCTACTTCCACGAGGAGATGCCGCCCGAGCGCTGGGCCGGCTTCGCCCTGGTCTGGCTGGCGTTGACGCTGCTCACCTGGGACGCCCTGCGCGCCGCCCGCCGGACCTCCCGCGCGCTCACCACCGAGATCAGCGCGCCCAGCGCGACCAGGACGACCGGCACGGTCAGTGCCGCGCGGAACGCCGACAGGGTGGCCTCGGGGCCGGACCCGGTGGACGCCAAGCCGTAGACCGCCGTCACCGCCGAGATGCCGATCGCCGAGCCGAACTGCGTGGCGGTGGTCAGCAGCCCGCCGGCCAGGCCCTGCTCCGACTCGGTGACGCCGTCCGTCGCCGCGATGGTCAGCGGCCCGTAGGCCAGGGCGAACGCGAGGCCGGACAGCAGCAGCGTCGGGAACATCATCCCGTAGGACCAGTCCATGCCGACCGGCAGGAACAGCGCGTAGGCGGCCAGGGCCAGGGCGAAACCGCCGAGGATCACCCGGGCGTTGCCGAAGCGGGCGACCAGCCTCGGGGTGAGCGTCGGCGCGAGGACGGCGTCGATCCCCATGACGAGCAGGGCGAGGGCCGTCTGCAGCGACGACCAGCCGCGCAGTTCCTGGAGGTAGAGCGTGACGACGAACTGGAAGCCGAAGAAGGCTCCGAGGAAGAGCAGCGCCCCGAGGTCGGCGCGCACCACCGGGCCCTGCCGCAGGATGCCGAGGCGGACGAGCGGGTCCGGGCAACGGCGTTCGACCACGACGAAGGCCCAGCCCGACAGCAGCGCCGCGACCCCGGCGGCCACGGTGAGCGGCCAGTCGTGCAGGCCGTGCTCCAGGCGTACGACGGTGTAGGCGGCCAGCAGCATGGCGCCCGCGGCGGTGATCGCGCCGGGCAGGTCGAAGGCGCGGCGGCGGGTCGGCGGGGCGTCCCGCCGGGGGATCAGACGGACGGCGGGGACGAGCAGGGCGGCGGCCATCAGCACGGGCGCGAAGAACACCCAGCGCCAGCCGATCTCGGTGAGCAGGCCGCCGATCACCAGGCCGAGGGAGAAGCCGGCCGCGCCCGTCCCGGCGAAGACCAGCAGGGCCTTGTTGCGCTGGGGGCCCTCCTCGTACGACGTGGTGATCAGGGAGAGCGCGGCCGGGGTCATGAACGCGGCGGCGACACCGGTGACGAACCGGGCGACGATCAGCATCCAGCCCTCGGTCGCGAAGCCGCCGAGCCCCGAGAAGGCGAGGAAGACGGTCAGCCACAGCAGGAACATCCGCCGTCGGCCGAGGAGGTCGGCGGCTCTGCCGCCCAGCAGGGTGAAGCCGGCGTAGCCGAGGACGTAGGCGCTCATCACCCAGGCCGCGGTGCCGGTGGTCAGGCCGAGGTCGGAGCGGACGGCCGGGATCGCCACCGCCATCATCGCGACGTCGATGCCTTCGAGGAAGATCGTTCCGCACAGGACGAGCAGCAGCGCCCAGGCACGCGTGCCCATGAATCAACACTCCTCTGGTAGGGATCGGTTACGAAAGCGAGGGTCGGTTCCCTCTTGTAACCAGGACCACCCTGCGGCAGCATCGACAGACATGGAAGAAGGCACTTCTAAGTCACCGAGTAACTGCGAGAGCACCGTCGACCACGGCGACGCCGACCCCTTCCAGTGGGACACCCGCGAGGACTGTCAGGTCCGGCAGATCCTCGACCGGATCGCGGACAAGTGGTCGCTGCTGGTCATCGCGCTGCTGGAGAACCGGCGGCTGCGCTTCACGGAGCTGCGCCGGGAGATCGACGGGGTCAGCCAGCGCATGCTGACGGTGACCCTGCGCTCGCTGGAGCGCGACGGCCTGGTGAAGCGGACGGTGCACCCGGTGGTCCCGCCGCGGGTCGACTACGAGCTGACCTCCCTCGGCAGGACGCTGCACACCACGATCCAGTCCCTGGTGACCTGGACGGAGGAGCACCAGGACGAGATCGCGGCGGCCCGGAGCGCGTACGACGCGCGGGAGGCCCAGGAGCAGGTCGACCGTGTCGCCACCGCGGAGGCCGCTACGGCTTCCTAGGCGCCTGGCGGGCCCGGTGGGCCCGTACCTTCTCGCGGTTCCCGCAGTGCTCCATCGCGCACCAGCGGCGGCGGCCCGGGCGGGAGGTGTCGACGAAGAGCAGATAGCAGTTGTGGGCGCCGCATTCGCGGACGCGGTGCGCGTGGGGGCCGGTGAACAGGTCGATCGCGTCCCGGGCGACCGTGGAGAGCAGCTGCGTGCCGGTGGCGCCCGGGGCCCAGGCGCGGCTGCCGTCCGGCGCGATACGGGCGACGAGCGCGGGTTCGGCCGCGGCGGCGTTGACGACGTCCAGGTGGGCGGTGCGCAGCGGGCGGTCGTGGGCGCGGTCGGTGGCGAGCAGGAGCACGGCGTCGCGCAGGGCGCGGGCGCGCTCCAGCTCCCCGGCGGTGACCGTGAGGTCCAGCCCGGCCGGGAGGCGGCTGCGTCCGGCCCAGGCGACCAGGTCGGCCGGCTCGTGCAGCACCTCCCAGCGCGCGAAGGCGCCGGGGCCGCCGGTCGTCGTCAGTTCCAGGCACAGCGCGCCCGGGTCGAAGCGGTAGGGCTTCCCCTCGGACGAGACCAGGGTCAGCCCCGGGGGCTCGTTCGGCGTTTCCGCCGCGCGTCCACTCACCTAACCAGTATAAGTGGTTACATGACGCAGACACCGGCATCGCCCGCCCCCGTCCACTGGAAAGTCGTCATCGACGCCAACGACCCGCACGCGCAGGCCGGCTTCTGGGCCGCCGCCCTGAGGTACGAGGTGGAGGACAACAGCGCCCTCATCGAGAAGCTGCTCCACTTCGGCGCCCTGCCCGAGGAGGCCACGGTCGAGTTTCACGGCCGCCGCGCCTTCCGGGACCTGATCGCCGTACGGCACCCCGAGGACCCGTTCGAGGAGGAGAGTGGGACCGGGCTCGGGCGGCGGCTGCTGTTCCAGCGGGTGCCGGAGACCAAGACGGTGAAGAACCGGCTCCACCTCGATCTGCACCCGGGCGAAGGACGCCGCGACGAGGAGGTCGCACGGTTGGAGGGGCTCGGGGCGAGCGTGCTGCGGCGGGTGAAGGAGCAGGGCGGCGAGTGGGTCGTGCTGGCCGACCCGGAGGGGAACGAGTTCTGCGTCCAGTGACCCGGGTCGGCCACGGCAACGCCCTGGCCGGATAAGAGCCTTGACGGAGAGTCAGTCACAGCTTCACCATCCAGGCACCCCATTCACCGTGGGCTGCCTGTGGACACCCCACGGGCTTCCCAAGGAACTCGGAGCCCCCACATGAAGCTCTCCGTTTCCGCGCGTGCCGTGGCGGCAGGCGGCCTGGCAACAGCCATGCTCCTGACCGGCGGTGCCGTGGCCGACGCCGCGTCCTCCGCTCCCGCGAGAGCGGCCGCCGCGCCGGACATACCCCTGGCGGGCGTCAAGGCCCACCTGTCCCAGCTCCAGTCCATAGCCACCGCCAACGGCGGCAACCGCGCGCACGGCCGCCCCGGCTACAAGGCCTCGCTCGACTACCTGAAGGCCAAGCTGGACGCGGCCGGATACACCACCACCGTCCAGCAGTTCACCGCCTCCGGCCGCACGGGCTACAACCTGATCGCCGACTGGCCCGGCGGCGACGCGAACCAGGTCGTGATGGCCGGCTCGCACCTCGACAGCGTCTCCTCCGGGCCCGGCATCAACGACAACGGCTCCGGCTCGGCCGCCGTCCTGGAGACCGCGCTCGCCGTGTCCCGGGCCCAGTACAAGCCCACCAAGCACCTGCGGTTCGCGTGGTGGGGCGCGGAGGAGATCGGCCTGGTCGGCTCCCGCCACTACGTCAACCGGCTGGCCACCGGCGACCGTTCGAGGATCAGCGCCTATCTGAACTTCGACATGATCGGCTCCCCGAACCCGGGCTACTTCGTCTACGACGACGACCCGGCGATCGAGAAGACCTTCAAGGACTACTTCACCGGCATCGGCGTCCCGACGGAGATCGAGACCGAGGGCGACGGCCGCTCCGACCACGCGCCCTTCAAGAGCGCGGGCGTTCCGGTGGGCGGCCTGTTCACCGGGGCCAGCAGGACGAAGACGGCGGCGCAGGCGGCCAAGTGGGGCGGTACGGCCGGGCAGGCCTTCGACCGCTGCTACCACTCCTCCTGCGACACCACCGCCAACATCAACGACACGGCCCTGAACCGCAACAGCGACGCCCTCGCCCACGCGGTGTGGGAGCTGTCGGAGTAGCCCCCGCGGTTACCGGTACGGGAGCCGTCGGAGCGGCCCCCTCGGTCACCGGCCGCGGGCGCGCTCGGTGAGACGGCCCATGCGGGCGCGGGCCGACTCCAGTTCCTCGATCTCCTCGGCGGCCGGGCCGCCCTCGGCGGCGAGTTCCGTCCACAGGCCGATCAGGCCGCTCCCCAGCTCCAGCCCGAGCGCCGGGTCGCGCACCGCGCGCCAGGCGGTGGCCGCGCTCCGCACGTTGCCGTAGGCGCCCTCCGCGTCGCCGCGGCGGCGGTGGGCACCGGCCAGGTCGAGCGACAGGTGGAAGGCGCGGAGCGGGTCGCCCGCCAAGTAGGCGATGTACGCGGTCAGTTCGCGCAGCCGGAGCACCTCGGGGTGCTCCGGCCCCAGCGTCCCCGACGCCTGGGCGACGGTCTGGTCCGCCAGCTCGGCCGCCGCGTCGATCCGGCCCTCCTTCACGGCCTCGTTGATCCGCCCGACCGGCTCCGCCAGGAGGGCGGGTGCGGTGGAGTCGCCCGGGGCGGTGAGGGGTTCGTCGCCGAGCACGGCCTCCGCGACGGCGTCGAAGCCGCGGGCGGGGGTCGGCTTGGCCTCGGCCTCGGCGGCCACCAGGACCGCGTCGGGAACCCGCTCGGGTCGCGGAGCGTGCGGGGCCTCGGGAACGGGCAGCGGCCTCGCGTCCATGGGCGGGGGCGGGCCGAACTCGCCGGTGGGGGGCGCGACGGTGCCCGGGGGCGTGGCCGAAGCCGGTGGCGCGTCCTCCGGTACCGCCCGCAACCGGAACGTCGGCACCGGCTCGCCCGCCGGCTGCGGCTCGGGCACCGCCCGCGGCGGGAACGTCGGGGCCGTGCCATGGCCGGACTCCGGCACGGTGCGCAGGACCTGGGTGGCGCTGTCGCCGCGCGGAGGCTCATGCTCCGCCGGGGCCGTGCGCACCGGCTCGGCCGAGAAGCGGCTGGAGCCGTCCGGGTCGACCTGGAGCGGGACGACGTAGCCGATGCGCTCGTCGCGGACCGTGGCGAGGACCGGGTGGCCGGTGGCGAGGGCCAGGTGGTGGAGGCGGTTCAGGACCGCCTGCTGGATCTCCTCGCCGGGGGCCGCGAAGACCGGGACCCCGCCGACCGACGCGCCGTCGGACGCCCCGCCCGTGCCCTCTCCGGTGTCCGCTGTGGCCCCGGGGACATGGACGTCGATCGGCGCCGCCGGAGTCGCCGCACGTGCGGCCTGCTGCTGTTCCCGCTTCTTCTCGCGGCTGAGTCGAGACATCGTCCCCTCACTCGGCGTCGTACACCTACTGTCGAGTGTGTCCGCTCGCCCCCGTTTCTCACGTCACCGCGGTGTCACAGGCTCGTCCCAAGGGCCACCGGCACCGGTGCCGATCGTTCCGGATGGCATGAGGAGCGGGAGCACGAGGGAGGAGAAAGGCATGCACACAGGCATGCGACAGGGGCCGGAGATCTGGATCCGCGGCCCGGTGACCACACCCGGGGCGGGGTCGCCGGAGCCCGCCCACGCCCATGCCGCGGCGCGGCGCTTCTCCTGGGTCGGCACGCACGGCGGCGCGGGCGTCTCCACCCTCGCCGCGGTCTACGGCGGGCATGACAGCGGCCGCGCCTGGCCCCGGCCCGGCGAGCCCGCGTCGGTGCTGCTGGTCGCCCGGACGCACGCGGCCGGGCTCGACACGGCAGCCGGTGCGGTGGAGGCGTTCCGGCGCGGCCAGGCGCCTGCGGGGCTCGACCTGGACGCCGTCGTGCTCGTGGCGGACGCCCCGGGCCGGCTGCCGCGCCCGCTCGCCCAGCGGATCAAGTCCCTGGAGTCGGTCATCGACGTGTACCGGGTGCCGTGGGTGCCGGCCTGGCGGCTCGGCGAGCTGGGCCGTCCGCCGCGCGAGACCGAGCCCCTGCTCCGGCTGACGGGAGCGGTGCGCTGACGGCCGTGCCCCTGCCGACGGGGGAGACCCTGTCGGCCGGGGAGATCGCGGCGGGCGTGCGGGCCCGGGAGCTGCGCGCGGTCGATGTCGTCGGGGCGGCGCTGGAGCGGATCGAGCGGGCCGATCCGGAGCTGTGCGCGTTCGTCGAGGTGTGGAACGAGGACGCGCTGCGCCGGGCCGGTGAGGTGGACGCGCTGCTCGACCGGCGGGCCGGAGGTGCGCCGCCGCTGCCGCTGGCCGGTGTGCCGATCGCCGTGAAGGGACGGCACGGGCTGCGTGCGGCCGGGCCGCTGCTCGCGGCCGGGTGCGTCGCGGTGGGGGCGACCTCCGTGCCCGGGCCGGGGACGCCCTGGCAGACCTGGGGGCTCGGTGCCCGGGGCCTGACGGTCAACCCGTGGCGGGCCGACCGTACGCCGGGCGGCTCGTCGGCCGGGGCGGCGGTGGCGGTGGCGGCCGGTCTCATGCCGCTGGCGACGGGCGGCGACGGGGCCGGGTCGGTGCGGATCCCGGCGGCGTGGTGCGGGGTGGTCGGGCTGAAGACCACGGGCGGACGGCTGCCGTCCGCCGACCGTACGGGGCTCGCCGTGCCCGGAGTGCTCGCCCGGACGGCGTCGGACGCGGCGGTCTGGTGGCAGGTCGTGTCGGGCGAGCCTGCAGCCGCCCGGCCGCCCCTTCCCGTCCCCGCCGTCTGGTCCCCCGACCTCGGGTTCGCCGGGCCCGACCCGGAGCCGGTCGCCCTGGCCCGGGCGGCGGTGGAGCGGCTCGTGGCGGCGGGTGTCGTACGGCTCGTCCGGCCACGGGTGCCGTTGCGGCTCACGGATCCCGGGCCTGCGTGGCTCGCGCTGCGGTCGCTCGGCACCGGTGCGTCCGGGAGCAGGTCGACGCCCGGTCTCGCTTTCGATCTCGACCTCGACCTAGCCGGAGCCCATCGCGTCCGGGCCGGGAACAACGAGCGGCTGGACCGGCTGTTCGCCGAGGCCGAGCTGTTGCTCACGCCGACGGCGCCCACCGCACCGCACGGCCACGAAGGGCCCGGGGACCGCTACTCCACCTCGCTCACCTGGGCGTTCAACCTCAGCGGGCATCCGGCGCTGAGCCTCCCGGCGGGCTTCGGCGCCGACGGCTGCCCGGCCGGGCTGCACCTGGTGGCACGGCACGGGCGGGAGGCGCTGCTGCTGGCGGTGGCACGGGAGGCGGAAGCCAGTCAGGGGGAGGCGCGGACTGGGAGCTGAAGACCCCCTGGCCGATTCGGGCGCGAGGCCCTCTGGCGGGTTTGCTTGCATGCGCATATGATGCATGCGCCTGTAATTGACGTACGCCGAGCATTCAGGGGGACCCCATGACCCGCCGCTTCCTCTTCGTCCTGGGCAGCGCCCGCGCCGACGGCAACACCGAGCTGCTGGCCCGCCGGGCCGCCGAGCAGCTGCCGCCGGACGTCGAACAGCAGTGGATCGACCTCACCGAGCATCCCGTGCCGGACTTCGAGGACCTGCGCCACGACAGCGACCACGTCCGGCCGACCGAGGGCAACGTGGCCCTGCTGCTCGACGCCACGCTCGCGGCCACGGACATCGTGATCGCCTCGCCCCTGTACTGGTACTCGGTCTCCGCGCACACCAAGCGCTACCTGGACTACTGGTCGGGCTGGCTGCGCACGCCCGGCCTCGACTTCAAGGAGACCCTGGCCGGGCGCACCCTGTGGGGCGTCACCGCCCTCGCGCACCAGGAGCAGGTGGTCGCCGACCCGCTGGTCGGGACGCTCAACAACTCGGCCGCGTACATGGGGATGCGCTTCGGCGGCGTACTGCTCGGCAACGGCAGCAAGCCCGGCGACGTGCTGAACGACACCGAGGCCCTGACCCGTGCGAAGACGTTCTTCGCCCAGGAGGCACCGCTCGCCCGGTTCCTGTACGAGGAGTGAGCCCTAGGCTGTGATGTCCTTCGCCGTGAAGCGCGCCCACGCCGCCGAGCCGAACACCGCCGCGTACAGGGCCTGCAGTCCCAGGTTCTTGGCGAGCTCGTCCCAGTAGACCGGCTCGCGCATCAGATCGGCGAAGGACAGCCAGTAGTGCGAGAAGAAGTACGGCTGGAGGGCGTGCAGTTGCGGGATCTGGTCCAGGATCTGGACCGTGATCAGCAGGCCCACCGTCGTCGCCATGGCCGCGATGCCGCTGTTGGTCAGCGTCGAGACGAACAGACCGAGCGCCGCGACGCCGATCAGTGACGCGGCCACGGCCAGGGCGATCAGCAGGGCTCTGCCCAGCCCCTCGGCGAAGCTGATCCGCGTACCGGAGATGGTCGTCAGGTCGCCGAGGGGGAAGAGGAGCGCGCCGACCGTCAGGGCCGAGACGGCGACCACGAGCGTGGCGGCCAGGCAGAACAGGACGACCGTCACGTACTTGGTGAGCAGCAGGCGGCTGCGGCCGGCCGGGGCGACCAGCAGATAGCGCAGCGTGCCGGCGTTCGCCTCGCCGGCGATGGCGTCGCCCGCGACGACACCGACCGCCATGGGCAGGAAGAACGGCAGGGTCGCGGCCAGGGCGGTGAAGACCAGGAACAGGCCGTTGTTGGTGATCTGCGAGATGAACGCCGGTCCCCCGCCGCCCCCGCCGCCGGGCGAGGAGCCGTCGCCCGTCTCGATCTTGACGGCGATGCCGACGAGGATCGGCACGCCCGCCAGCACGGCCAGCAGCGCGAGGGTGCGCCAGCGCCGGAACGTGGTGGTGAGCTCGTTGCGCAGCAGCCCGAAGGTCCACAGCGGGCTCACCGGCCGTACCTGCTCCGCGACGTCAGCCCGCGACATCGAACCCCTCCCCCGTCAGCGCCACGAACGCGTCCTCCAGCGAGGCCCGTTCGACCGTGAAGCCGCGCACCCGGACCCCGGCGGTGACCAGCGCGGCGTTCACCTCGGCCAGGTCGCGGTCCGGTGGCTCGCCGGTCACCCGGTCGTCGGTGACGGCGAGGTCCGCGACACCCTGCTCCTTCAGCACCCGGGCCGCCTCCGCCGGGTCCGGCGTGGTCACCACGAGCCGGCCGCGCGCCCCGGCCGCCAGCTCGGCGACCGGGCCCTGCGTGATCAGCCGGCCCCGCGCCATCACGGCCGCGTGCGTGCAGACCTGCTCGATCTCGTCGAGCAGGTGGGAGGAGAGGAAGACGGTCGTGCCGTCCGAGGCCAGCTCCCGTACCAGCGTGCGGATCTCGCGCATGCCCTGCGGGTCGAGGCCGTTGGTCGGCTCGTCGAGGACGAGCAGCCGGCGCGGCCGGAGCAGCGCGGCCGCCAGACCGAGGCGCTGTTTCATGCCCAGCGAGTAGGCCTTGGCCTTCTTGCCCGCGGCGGCCGTCAGGCCCACCCGGTCCAGGGCCGCGGCGACCCGGGCCCGCCGGGTGCGCGGATCGGCGGCGGGGTCGGCCGAGTCGTAGCGGATCAGGTTGTCGCGGCCGGAGAGGAAGCCGTAGAGGGCCGGGCCCTCGATGAGGGCGCCGACGTGCGGGAGCACGGCGCGGGTGGCCTTGGGCATGGGCTGCCCGAGGACCCGCGCCGTGCCGGAGGTGGGCTCGATGAGGCCCATCAGCATGCGGATCGTGGTGGTCTTGCCGGAGCCGTTGGGGCCGAGGAAGCCGAAGACGCTGCCCGCCGGGACGGTCAGGTCCAGACCGTCGACGGCGAGCTGTCCGCCGCGGTAGCGCTTGGTGAGGCCGCGGGTGGCGATGACCGGTTCCCCGGCCGCGGCACCCGCGCCGCCCTGCTCCGGCTCCGTGGCGGACGGTTCGCCCATCGGCTTCCTCGTTCTCTCTGCGTCCCGTTGCGTCCCGTGGCAGGACTACTTCGCGGCGTCGGCCGCCTTCACGAGCGCGTCCTTGGTGACCATGCCGACGTAGACCTTGCCGTCGTCCGTCATCAGGGCGTTGACCAGGCGGGTGGAGAAGACCGTGCCCGAGCCGAACTTTCCGGTGACCTTGTCGCCGAGCGAGTCCACGAAACCGCCGAGGTCGCCGCCGGCACTCTCGCCGGACGGCATGCCCTGGCCGCCGGTGTCGAAGACGGCTATGGAGTTCCAGCCCTCACCGATGGTCTTCATGCCCTCGGGGCCCTTGCCGGGGGCCTCCTTGGACTTCGGGGCGTGCTCGCGTGCCTCGCCCTTGCCGAAGTCCATCCCGAGGCCTTCGCCGAAGCCCTTGCCGGCGTCCTTGCCGGAGTTCTCGCCGGCGTCCTTCTCCTCGGTGACCTTCGCGCCCTTGGGCGGCGTGAAGTCGAAGGTCGACGCGGCCGGCTCGGCGAAGCTGACCTGTGTGAAGCCCGCGTCGACGACGGCGGAGCCGCCGCCCGCCGGGGTCAGCGTGAACTTCAGCGGCAGGCCGGTCTCGGAGTCCACGGCCACGGTGATCGCGCCGACCGTCGAGCCGGACTGCTTGGGCTTGATGAGCAGCTTGTAGGCGTCCCGGCCGGCGACCTGGGCGGTACCGTCCACGGTCACGGAGGTCGTGTCGTCGGCGGCCTTCAGGGCCTCCTCGGCGAAGTCCTTCGGCAGGGCCGGCGGCTGCTGCGCCCGGTCGTCCTTCGCGCTCTGCGAGACGGTGCCGTGGTAGACCTCGTTGGACTTGCTGTCGTAGCCCCAGACGTCCTTGCCGTTGTGGATGAGGCTGTACTCCGCGGCGTTCTCCAGCAGCGACAGCTTCTGCTTCTCGGGGCCGTCGGCGGCGACGCGCAGCGTGTGCGTGCCGGAGGCCAGTTCGGTGAGCTTGGCCGTCGGGTCGGCGGAGGAACCGTCCTCGCCTCCGCCGGCGGCGCCGGACATCAGGCTGGACTCCAGGCCGCCGAGGTTCGGCAGGCCGAGGTCCGTGCTGATCTTGACCGTGCCGGAGAGCTGCTCGACGTCCGACTTGGCGATCTTCTCGATGAGCTGCTGTGCGGTGATCTTCGGGAGGTCGGGGTCGCCGGAGTCGGCGAGCGCGGGGACCAGGCCGATCGTCGCGGCGGCCACCCCCATCACCGTGACCGGGACGACGTACCGAGCGGCTTTGCGCCGCCCGGAGCGCTGCTCGTCGACCTCCCCGGCGGTCGTGTTGTCGTCGGATGCGTACGGTGCCATGTGTGCCCTACCTCCGTGGTCGGCGGCGGCTGTCCGTGTCGTCCACGCACTCGTCCCTGAGCCGCCATTCTCACCCGAACAGGTGAGGAGTGGTGTTTTCCGTGGTTTCCATCTGACCAAATCGGCCAGGGAGATACGTCAGACCCCGGGCTCAACTCCACGTACTGCTGCGGTATGACACGAGGGGGCGGCTTCTCCCCCGACCCGTAGGGGTCGTGCGGGAGCCCCGGGCTAGCCGGCCCGGTGCACCACCGCGTCGCACAGCTCCACGAGTGCCGTCTTCGCGGCGCATTCGGGCAGCGGGGCCAGCGCCGAGCGGGCGTCCTCGGCGTAGCGGACGGTGTCCCGGCGGGCCTGCTCCAGCGCCGGGTGGGCGCGCAGCAGGCGCAGGGCCTCGGCGTGCCGGGCGTCGTCGGTGAGGTCGGAGTCCAGCAGCTCGCACAGGGCGATGTCGTCGGCGAGCCCGAGCCGGGCCGCCCGCTCGCGCAGCCGCAGCACCGGGAGCGTGGGGATGCCCTCGCGCAGGTCGGTGCCGGGCGTCTTGCCGGACTCGTGGGAGTCGGAGGCGATGTCCAGGACGTCGTCCGCGAGCTGGAAGGCGACGCCGAGCCGCTCGCCGTACTGGGTCAGGACGTCCACCACCGTCTCGTCGGCGCCGGACATCATCGCGCCGAACCGGCAGGAGACCGCCACCAGCGAGCCCGTCTTGCCCCCCAGCACGTCCAGGTAGTGCTCGACCGGGTCCCGGCCGTCCTGCGGACCGGCCGTCTCCAGGATCTGCCCGGTCACCAGCCGCTCGAACGCCTCGGCCTGCACCCGCACGGCCTCGGGCCCGAGGTCGGCCAGGATGTGCGAGGCACGGGCGAAGAGGAAGTCGCCGGTGAGGACCGCGACGGAGTTGCCCCAGCGGGCGTTCGCGCTCGCGACGCCGCGGCGCACGGCGGCCTCGTCCATCACGTCGTCGTGGTACAGCGTGGCGAGGTGGGTCAGCTCCACGACGACGGCCGAGGGCACGATCCCGGGTGCGTACCGGTCACCGAACTGGGCGGAGAGCATCACGAGCAGCGGCCGGAACCGCTTGCCGCCGGCCCGCACCAGGTGCTGGGCGGCCTCCGTGATGAAGGGCACCTCACTCTTGGTGGCCTCGAGCAAGCCTTCCTCGACAGCCGCCAACCCGGCCTGGACATCGGCTTCCAGAGCCTGGTCCCGCACGCTCAGCCCGAACGGCCCGACGTCGGTCACGAGGGGTCTCCTGTCTGCTGGTGTCTGCCGGTGATCACACGGATTGTCGATAGGTCGCTGCCATCACTCGAGTCAGCGTATCCGGTCACGTTTCGATCACCGCCAGCGCCCATGGTTACAGGCCGGGCGGTATCCGATCACGACCTCTATGTTTTCGATCAGCTCATAAGAGCAGACATTTATCGACTTTCCGGGAAGTTGCGGTCTATGCGCGATTTGCCGTATTGATGAAGCAAATTCCCCTTGCGGGACATTGTGCTCCGGCTCGTGATCAGTGAGTTGAGTCACTTCACCCCGTCGACGGCCGTCTCCCGGCACCTGCTCGTACCTCCTTCCGCCACACGCCAGTTGAGGCTTGGCTCCAGCAAAGGATCAAGGGGTCCAAACACCCCTGACCAAGGTCGATCGGCGCAATGTGTGACTCCGGTGCTTGTTCCCGACATGTGCTCTCGCATACGTTCCGGGCCTGTCCGGCGGACGCCGAATCCTGCCGCCGCCCGGACTCCCCACACACACCGACTCACTCACGCAGGGCAGGAGCGGGGGACCCAGGTAAGTCGCCGGTCCACGACGTGGAACGGCTCGGGGTGAAGCCGCGCACGGCAGCACAGCGCCGTGCGCGGCCGGGCACCTCCCGGCCCGAACCCGACAGCTCACCTCGCAGGCGCCGGAGAGGAACATCGCCATGCCCGGACGAGGTAAGCACCGTCGGCCCAGAACCAGCCCGCTCACCCGAGGTGTCGTCGCCGTCGGCACCGGTGGAGCGGCCCTGACCCTCCCGCTGCTCGGCGCGACGCAGGCCGGCGCCGCCCAGCCGGCCCAGAGCGCCCCCGCCGCCCAGACCGCACCCCAGGCGGCCCAGCCCGCCAAGTCCCTCACGTACACCGTGACCAAGGGCGACACGCTCTACCGCATCGCGGACAAGTACGACGTATCGGGCGGCTGGAAGCAGCTCTACAAGGACAACCGCGCCGTCGTCGGCGACGACCCGCGGCTGATCCACCCGGGCCTGAAGCTGAAGGTGGCGACGACGAAGGCGGCCGCCAAGAAGAAGGCGACGCAGTCGTCCGCCCCGGCCAAGCCGGCCGGTGGCGTCGCCAAGGCCACCCCGGCCGCCGCGAAGACCTACGCGAACAACCTCGACGGCTGGATCCGCGAGGCGCTGGACATCATGGCCCAGAAGGGCATCCCTGGGTCGTACGACGGCATCTACCGCAACATCATGCGCGAGTCGTCCGGCAACCCCCAGGCGATCAACAACTGGGACTCCAACGCCGCCAAGGGCACGCCCTCCAAGGGCCTGCTCCAGGTCATCGACCCGACCTTCGCCGCCTACCACGTGCCCGGCACCCCCTACGACCCGTACGACCCCGTCGCCAACATCACGGCGGCCTGCAACTACGCGGCCGACCGCTACGGCTCGATCGACAACGTCTTCGGCCCGTACTGAACCGCCCCGCCCAGCAGTCGCTCGAGGACGACGGCGATGCCGTCGTCCTCGTTCGACAGCGTGACCTCGTCGGCGACGGCCTTCAGTTCGGGATGGGCGTTGGCCATCGCGACGCCGTGGGCGGCCCAGTCGAACATCGGGATGTCGTTGGGCATGTCGCCGAAGGCGATGGTGTCCGCCGGCCGCAGCCCCAGGTGCTCGGCGGCCAGCGCCAGGCCCGTCGCCTTGGTGACCCCGCACGGCTGGAGCTCGACCGTGCCCGGCCCCGACATCGTCACCGTCGCCAGTGAGCCGACCACCGAGCGGGCCGTCGCCGCCAACTCGTCGTCCGTCAGGTAGGGGTGGCGCAGCAGCACCTTGCTGATGGGCTCGCCCCACAGCTCGTCGCGCCGGTCGACCCGTACCGCGGGCAGGGTCGGGTGCGGCATGAGGTAGCCCGGCTCGATCAGCGTGAGCCCGTCGACCCCGTCCTGGTCGACCGCCGCGTACACCTGCCCCACCTCGGCCTCGATCTTGCCGAGGGCGGTCTCCGCCAGTTCCCGGTCCAGGGTGATGGACCACAGCAGCCGGTCCGCGCCGGCGTCGTACACCTGCGCGCCCTGCCCGCACACCGCGAGCCCCGTGCAGCGGAGGTCGTCCAGGAGCGGCTGCACTCTCGGTGCCGGCCGGCCCGTCACCACGAGGTGCTGGGCACCGGCGTCCGCCACCCGCGCGAGCGCGGCGAGAGACCGGTCGGAGAGGGTGTCGTCGCCGCGCAGCAGCGTTCCGTCCAGGTCGGTGGCGATGAGTGAATATGAGATGGGTGCGGCCATGATCAGAGAATACGGACAGCCCGCCCCTTCGTTTCATCGCGCGGCGCACGCCGATTGCCCGGTTGAAGGCGTCTGCACCAGTTGGCAACAACATGGTCCGCTACCTACCGTCGGGGCCGTCTCGGGCGGTACCTTCCAAGTGTCCAGGGGGGACTTGATCGGGGGGTCAGGTTGAGCAGTGGGCGCATTCGCGTGGCGGGGCCCGGGGAACTCGGCGAGGGGGAGAGGGAGTGCTGGCGCGCGCTGCGCGCCGCCTCGGAGGCGCCGCGCAACCCTTTCATGGAACCGGAGTTCACCGCCGCCGTCGGCCGGGTGAGGCCGCAGGCCCGGGTCGCGGTCGTGTACGAGGGGCGGGAGCCTGCCGGGTTCCTGCCGTACGAGCGCGGGCCGTTGGGGCAGGGCAGGGCGATCGGACTCGGCGTCTCGGACGTCCAGGGGGCGATCCTGCGGCCGGGGCTGGCCCTGGAGACCGGTGAACTGCTGCGGGCCTGCGCGCTGTCGAGCTTCGCCTTCGACAACCTGGAGGCCGAGCAGCGGCTGTTCGTCCGGTACGCGGCGGAGGAGCACGCCACCTACGTGGTCGACGTGGAGAAGGGCTACGAGACGTACGAGTCGGCGCTGCGTGCCCAGTCGCCGAAGTTCCTGAAGACCACCCTGGCCAAGGAGCGCAGGCTGGGCCGGCAGGTCGGCGATGTGCGGTTCGTGTTCGACGAGCGGGACCCCGCCGCGCTGCGCACGCTCATGGAGTGGAAGTCCGCGCAGTACCGCAGGACGGGCCGCCGCGACCGGTTCGCCCAGGAGTGGATCACCCGGCTCGTCGGGCAGCTGGCCCGCACCCGGGCGCCGGAGTGCGGCGGCACGCTGTCCGTGCTGTACGCCGGTGAGCGGCCCGTCGCCGCGCACTTCGGGCTGCGCTCGGCGTCGGTGCTGGCCTGCTGGTTCCCGGCCTACGACCCGGAGTTCGCGAAGTTCTCGCCCGGTCTGGTGCTGCACCTGCGCATGGCCGAGGCGGCCGCCGCCGAGGGCATCGGCCTGCTCGATCTGGGGCGGGGCGCGGCCGAGTACAAGGACGCGCTGAAGACGGGTGAACGGCCCGTGTACGAGGGCGCGGCGACGCGACCGGGGGCGGGCGCGGCGCTGCACTGGCTGAGCCGTGAGCCGGCGCGCCGCGCGCACCGTTTCGTCCGCCGCCGGCCGCGGCTCGCGGCGCTGGCCGCGCGGACCCTGAAGGGCGCGGCTCGGCTGCGCCGTACCTGAACACGAGTGGGGGGGAGGGCGCATGGCTCGTTCGGCACGTGCGCAGGAGGAGATACGGCGGTTCCTGGACATCGGGGTCGTGCAGGTCGCGGAGCTGGACCTCGACCGTGACACGGCGGTGCTCAGACCGGGCCCGGGGAGTCCGCCGGTGACGCACGGGGAGGTGTTCGTACTGGTCAGACGGCACGGCCGGCCCGTGGGCACGCTGCTCGGGCGGGTGCCGGAGGGAGTGGATCCGAAGGCCGTGCTCGTGGAACGGGCGCGGGCGGAGTGTGCGCCGGCCGCCGTGGAGGAGCCCGGGGAGCCGCCGTTCACGAGCGTCGTCGTCGCCACCCGGGAGCGCGCCGGGCAGCTCGCCCGCGCGCTGGACTCGCTGCTGGCGCAGGACCATCCGCGGTTCGAGATCGTCGTCGTCGACAACGCGCCCGTGACGAGCGAGACGCGGGAGCTGGTCGAGCGGAAGTACGCCGAGCGCGTGCGGTACGTGTGCGAGCCGGTGCCCGGTCTGGCGGTCGCCCACAACACCGGCCTCGCGGCGGTGCGGGGCGAGGCGGTCGCCTTCACCGACGACGACGTGGTCGCCGATCCGCGCTGGCTGACGGAGCTGACCGCGCCCTTCGCCGCCGACGCCGGACTCGGGTGCAGCACCGGGCTGATCCTGCCCGCGCGGCTGACGACCCCGGCCCAGGTGCTGCTGGAGAGCCACGGCGGCTTCGCGAAAGGCTTCACTCCAAGGACGTACGACCCGGCGCGTCCGCCGGGCGACGAGCCGCTGTTCCCGTTCACCGCGGGGCGGTTCGGCTCGGGTGCCAACATGGCGTTCCGGACGCGGGTCCTGCGCTCCGTCGGCGGTTTCGACCCGGCCACCGGTGCCGGTACGGCCGCCCGGGGCGGTGACGACCTCTACGGCTTCGTCCGTGTCCTGGCCGACGGGCACCGGCTGCGCTACACCCCGTACGCCCTGGTGTGGCACCACCACCGGGAGACCTGGCGGGACCTGGAGACGCAGGCGTACGGCTACGGCGCCGGACTCACCGCCTACCTCACCGCGGTGCTGGTGAACCGGCCCGCGCTGCTGCCGGCGTTCCTCGCGAGGCTGCCCCGCGGCCTCGCCCACGCCCGCGCGCTGACCGCCGTGCGCGAGACGGAGGGGGCGGACGGCGGGGGCATGCCGGGCGATCACGACGTGCGGACGCATCCCTGGCCGCGGCGGCTGTCACGGCTGCAGCGCAGGGGGATGGTGTACGGGCCTGTCGGCTATGTGCGGGCGCGCAGAGCGCTGCGCCGGACTGTTGTTCAGGGGGCGAGATGAAGACATCGGCACGCCGGCGGAGCGAGGGGCAGGGGGACGGCAGAGGCCGGGCGGAACGGGGGGCGCCGGACGGTGAGGGCCCGATATCCGCGGGGCGTTCCGCGGCTCCGGTGAGCCCGGGCGGCGTCCGCGCTCCGGCCATCCCCGTCTTCCTGTACCACTCCGTGATGGACGACCCGCCGGACTGGATCGCCGAGTTCACGGTCACGCCGAAGCAGTTCGCCGCGCATCTCGACGCCGTCGTGCGCAGCGGGCGCACGCCCGTCACGATCAGCACGATCGCCGACCATCTGGCCGGGCGGGCGCCGCTGCCGGCCCGGCCGGTGCTGCTCACCTTCGACGACGGCTTCGCCGATCTGCCCGGGCCCACCGCCGAGGCGCTGGCCGAGCGGGCGCTGCCCGCCACCGCCTACCTGACCACCGGCGCCATCGCCCCGGGCGGCCGCAGTCTGCTGCCGCCCGCCCCGATGATGACCCTGGCCCGGGCGGCGGAGCTGGAACGTTACGGCATGGAGATCGGCAGCCACACGGTCACCCACGCCCAGCTCGACACGCTGTCCGCGAAGGACCTGGCGTACGAACTGCGCACCTCCAAGGCCGTGCTGGAGGACGCCCTCGGGCACGAGGTCCGGCATCTCGCCTATCCGCACGGCTACAACAGCCCGCGGGTGCGGGCCATGTCGGCCCGGGCCGGCTACGAGACGGCGACCGCCGTGCGCCACGCGCTCAGCTCCGACCGCGACGAGCGGTATCGCATCGCCCGACTCATCGTCCGGCGCGGCCACACCGTCGCCGACGTCGAGAGCTGGCTGGCGGGCGCGGGCGCCCGGGTCGCGCCGTACCGGGACGGGCCGAAGACGATCGCCTGGCGGTGGTACCGGCGGGCCCGCGCGATGGTGCACGGGCCCGAGTTCGCGGGCTGACCGGCCTTGCCTTCAGCTGACCGGCTTCACTTCAGCTGACCGGCCTTACTTCAGCGGCTGGTTGAGGTACGGGTCGGAGACCGCCTTGCGCAGGCTGTCCCAGGCCGCGTCGTTCGCCAGCGCGAGGTTGCAGTGCGGTCCGGGGTCGCGGTAGTTCCACTGGAGGGCGGCCTTGACGCCCTCCAGGCCCTTCAGCACCCCGGGCACCTGCGCGTACCACTCGGCCTGCCGCTGCGGGCGGGCCGAGTCCGCGGCCGTGCCGAACTCGGAGAGCATCAGCGGCTTGTCGTCGGAGATGTTCTCGCGGATCCAGTCGTGCGTGGCGTTCTGGGTCTGGGCGAAGGTGAGCCAGCCCGCGTCGTGGCAGCGGTAGTAGTTGTACTGGTTGTAGCCGATCCAGTCGACGTACCGGTCGCCGGGGTACATCTTCCTGATCACGTCGGCGTGGTCGAGGTAGCCGGTGGTGATCCACGTCCACACCACGTTGTCGACGCCCAGTTCGCGGAACCGGTCGTGGATGTGCCGGTACGCCTCGACGAACTCGGCGGGCGTGCCGTTGGCCGGGGTGCGGGTGTCCATCTCCAGGTCGAAGGAGAGGAACACCTTCTTGCCGTAGTCCTTGATGCGCCGGGCCTGGACGTCGATGACCTTCTCGTCCAGCTCGCCGGCCGCGATCTGCTTCCAGGTCGGCTGCTGCTTCTTCGTGCCGCCCCACCACTTGCTCTCCCAGGACAGCAGCAGCAGGTGGTCCCGGCCGACGCGCTGCTCCTCGGGGGTGAGCAGTTGGCCCTCCCTGCGGGTGCCCTCGGCCAGGGACATGTCGTGGTACGTGTACACGATGTCGAGTGCGCGGCCCACGCGTTTCTCGTAGGCGCGCACCTTCTCGGGCAGGTCGTCCCGCTCGTGCGGCACGAACGCGCCGAACCATGCGCCGCAGGGCGGTTCCAGCAGGGCCGTCGGGCGGCAGTCGGCGTCGGCCCCGGCGGCTCCCGGTTCCGGTCCGGAGGCGTTCCGGAGGGCGAGGACGGCGACCAGGACCGCGCTGACGACCGTGGCGGACGTGATCAGCAGGCGGCGCCGGCTCGATGCGAAGGGGCCGGTGGCCTGCCGTGCGGCGGGTGGTTTCCTGCGGTGCTGCCCGGTCGTGATCGGGTCGCGGCGAAAGGGACGGTGGGGACGGTTGAACCTCACTGAGCAGAACCCTTCGGTGTCCTCGGCGTTGTCCTGGGCGGCGGGGAGGCGCGCAGCGGCGGACAGAACGCGGCGAGCGTGGTCAGCAGCGTCAGCGTCAGCAGCACCCGCTGTGCGCTGAAGGTGTGCGTGGCGATCAGCACGGTCGCGACGAGCATCACGGCGCCGATGCTCAGGAACAGCACCAGCATCAGCCGCTCCAGCAGGTCGGAGTGGCGGGCGAAGTCCGGGTCCCGGCGCTCGACGGGCTCCTCGGCGGGCCGTGCTCCCAGCGCGGGGGCGCAGACTCTCACCATGGCGGCGCCCGGGCCCGCCGCCAGGAAGAGCACGACCGCGGCGCCCCGCAGGGGCGATCCGCCGGGCAGGGCGAGCGCGGCGAGCGCCAGCCAGCCGCCGAACGGCGGCAGCATCCGGACCACGAGTTCCTGCGGTGTCATCGCTCCGCTCCCCCCGCCTGCTTCAGTTCGTAGAGCCATCCGGCGCTGTTCTCCGCCACGAGCCGGAACCGTGGCGAGGCGTCGACGGACGTCCGGATGCGGTCCAGCTGTGCCCCGGTGAGCTGCCCGTTCATCTCGGAGTTGGCCAGCTGCCCCTGGGTGAGCAGGAAGTAGGCCCGGGCCGGCCGCTCGACGCCGGCCATGTCACTGGCCAGGGTGGCGGCCGGGTCCCGGACGATCCGGTCGACGTGACTGCGGGCGTCGTCCAGGAACCAGTAGTGGTCGATGCTCCAGTAGGAGGCGTACGCGTGCGGGTAGTTGCGGTTGGCCGCCACCACGAGCGAACCCCCGGGCGCCTGGTCGAAGAGCTGCCGTACGAGGGCCACCTCCTGCGGCGGGAAGTAATTGATCCGGTCCTTGCCCGAGTAACTCGGCACGAACGCCAGCGTCCCGAGGAGCAGGGCGGCCGACGGCACCCACGCGCCCGGCCGCCACCAGCGGCCCTTCGCGGGCGCGGCCTGCCGGCCCCCGGCCTGCTGCGCGGCGGCGTCGGCGGCCAGCGTGCGGACCTTGGGCAGGATCGCGGCGGCGGCGAAGAAGGCGGCGCCGGGCAGCATGAACAGCAGCACCCGGAAGATCATCTCGCTGCCGTAGCTGCTCGCCGCGAACATCGGCAGCGGGGCCGCCGCGACCAGCAGCAGGGGCCGGGCCCGGTGGCGCAGCACCCGCTGGCGCAGGACGCCGACGGCCGCGAGCAGCAGCACGGAACCGGACAGCAGGCGGGCCGCCCAGGAGGTGGCGATCGCCCCGGTGCCGGTCGGGGTGGCGCCGTAGCCGGTCTCGACGTTGGCGCCGACATCGCCGACGGAGCGGATCATGTCGGGCATCGCCGCGGACAGGAAGGGCAGCGCGGCCGTGAGGCACCAGGCCAGGAAGATCACGACCGTGGTGACCACCGGGACCCAGTCGCGGTAGCGGCGGCTCAGGCCGAGGGCGAGCAGGCAGACGACCAGCATGCCCGGGGTGAGCTGGTGGGAGATGACGATCGCCGTGATCATGACGGTGATCACCACCGTCCACACGGCCTGCCGCGGCCGCCCGCGCCGCACGGCGGACCGGCCGAAGCGGCGCAGCACCACGGCCAGCACGCCCACGTGCAGCGCGTACGCCACGGACTGGGGCGAGAAGTAGTCCTGTCCGACCCAGTTGGCGACGTAGAAGAGCCAGACCGCCGTCCAGATCAGCCGCCGGTCCTCGGTGAAGGTGCGGTAGATCAGCAGCAGCGGGAGCAGCAGCATCAGGCTGGAGACCAGGGGCCACCAGGCCATGAACATCGCCGCCGACTCCACGCCCAGCAGCCGCACCAGGGCGGCTTGGGCGGCGAAGAAACCGGGCCACTGGTCGTACACCGCCATGTCGCCGACCTGGTCGGCCGTCTGCAGGCCGCCGGCCGTCAGCAGGTGGTCGATGACCGCCTCGTGCTTCCACGCCCAGGCGTACAGCGGCGTCGGGTAGAGGACGGCCTGCGTGGCCCGCTCCATCACCAGCAGCCCGAGGACGTACGCCGCCGCCCAGGCACCCGGCCGGCGCGGATCGCGGACCGTGCACCAGAAGCCGGCGGTGAGCACCACGAGGCCGCCCCAGAAGGCGGGGTGCAGCGCGGTGACCAGACCGTAGTCGTCGAGCCGGGAGACGTCGGTGTGCCGCACGGAGTACACCCACAGCGCCATCGCGACGAGCAGCGGCACCCCGGGCCAGGTGAGAGCGCGGCGCCCGGACCAGGCGGGGGGCAGGTCGGACAGATCCGTCACGGGCTCGTGGGCGGGGCTCGACGACTCCGAGGAGGAGGGGCTGGAGGACTGGCTGGAGGTCTCGGGGTCGCTGCCGGGCATGTCCGCGCCGTCCTGTGCGGGTGTGGGCTCTGGCGTGGATCTCTCCCGTGGAGTTACTGGCGGACGCACGGCGGTTCCCCCCTGGCGGTTCGGCTCTGTTCGGCTCTGGGTTCGGTCAGTCGCTGGATGGGCCGTTCGGTTGTCTGCGGAGCGGTGGCCCCCAGGCCGTCGCGGCACGGCGCCAGAGCGGCAGGAGCAGGGCGAGGACGGCGAGGACGACGAGCAGGGGCGGCGCGACCGGTGCGAGCGCCTCGCGCCACACCCAGCCGCCGACCGCGACGAGATACAGAACCCCCCAGCGCCCCGCCCACGACAGCCGCCGACCCGCGCTCGCGAGCAGCGGCCACAGCGGCACGAGGCACAGCAGCAGGCAGACCGGCGGTGCCCAGCGCAGCAGCGGCTCGGGGCCGTCGAGCCCCACTACGTCCGCGAGGAAGCCGGCCGTCTTCTCGTACAACGCCCCGTCCACCGGCCGCGGTTCCCGGCCGAGGGCGGCCGGTGCGGCGTACAGGGCGACCAGCGCGGCGAACAGCGCCGTGCCCGGCAGCCACGGGTCGTGCCGGGTGCACAGGGTGACCGCGGCGACGAACACCACGAGCATCAGGCCCCCCGCCGTGAGCGAGGGTAACGGCAGACCCTCCAGCAACTGACGCCCCGTCAGCGGCGCTTCGGAGGCGCCGTCGAGCCAGGGCAGGTCGCGCAGCGGCGCCCAGAAGAAGACGGCGGCGACCCCGAGCAGGCTCCACAGGGCGCCTCTGAGCCGCCGCTCCCGCGTCGGGTCGTCGCCCCCGGCCGGTTCCCCGCCACGGAGGGTGACCTGCGGCGCCCCTGGACCGTCGCGGTCCTCGGCCGTGTCCGCCGGTGTCCCCGCGGCGACCGCATCCTCGGGGCCGGTTCCCTTCTCCCCCGCTTCCGGGTGGTGCGGCCGGACGATCAGCGCGAGGGTGTCCGCCTGCAGCGCCTCCCGCTCGTAGCCGGGGCGGCCGATGAACAGCGTGACCGTGTCCTCGTCGCCGTCCTTGGGCTGGTAGGCGGCCCGGCGGGCCCAGGCCGTGCCGTACCCGGCCGTGGCGTTCAGCCGCGCCCAGCGGGTGCCGTAGGAGGGGTCGGCGGGCGTACGGACGGAGGGCGCGCTGTCGTTGTGGCGCAGTGCCGCGCGCAGCCCGACCGAGGAGACGACGGCGATCAGCGTCATGCTGAGCAGCACCGCCCAGCCCGCCCCCGCGATCCCGGCCGGTGTGAACAGCACGGCCGCGCTGCCCAGCACCAGGGCGCACATGGCGCCTTGGAGCGCGGCCAGCACTCCCGTACGCCCCTGCACGCGCAGTACGCCGATGTACAGCTCCACCACCACCCGCGGCAGCGCACCGAGGGCGAGCAGCCGCAGCACCGTCGAGCCGTGCTCGGCGTAGTCCGGGCTGAACGGCGTGAGGATGTAGGGGGCGAAGAGGACCAGCACCAGCACGACCGGCACCAGCAGCAGCGTCATGCGGCGCAGGGCGCCCCGGACGCCGTCGGCGAGCTGGCGCGGGTCGTGCGAGGCGTGCGCGGTGAGCGACGAGGCCATGTTGATGGCCATGAACTCCATCGTGCCGCCGACGGTGTACGCCACGTAGAAGTAGCCGTTCTCCGCGGCGCTGAAGCGGACCGCGACCATCACCGGCAGCAGGTTGATCATGGCCAGGCTGAACAGGGCGCCCAGCGAGTCCCCGGCCAGGAAGCGGCCCATCTCCCGGACTTTCGGGGGGTCCTTGTCCCGGTCGGCCGCCGCCTGGCGCGGAATGAGCCGACGGAAGATCAGCCAGCCGAGCGGCAGGGTGGAGAAGGCGATCGCCACCGCCCAGGACACGAAGATGCCGAGGACGGGCAGCGTGCCCGCGAAGACGGCCAGCAGGGCCAGCTTCCCGACCGAGAACACCGCGTTCCCCGCCGGGACCCACTCGGCCTTGCGCAGCCCCGTGAGCACCCCGTCCTGGAGGGTGAGCAGCGCCCAGGCCACGCACGCCGCGACGAACACCGCCCCCGCCATGGGCGTGCCCAGCGGCGCGTACGACGCGCCCCACGCGTCGAGCGTGAGCAGGAAGACGGCCGCGGCGAGCGCCACGACCAGCGAACTGGCCGCGTACGTGCCCCACACCAGGCGCCCGGTCTCCCGTCCCGCGCGCGGGACGAAGCGGACGACGGCCCCGATCATCGTCGTCGCCGTGATGCTGGCGAGCAGCCGCATCGCGGCGATCGCGGCGGAGCCCTGGCCGACGGCCTCCTCGGAGTAGTAGCGGGCGGCCACCAGCCAGAACCCCAGGCCCAGGACGGCGGAGACGCCGGTGCTGAGCATGAGGAAGTAGGCGTTCTTGAACAGCGAGTCGTGGCCGTGCTCGCCGCCGACAGGTTTCGGTCCGTCGCCGCTCTCGGCGCGCGCGGCGGCGGGCTCGTGCACCTGGATCTCAGCCACGGGACTAACCCAGCCCTCCCGGTGTCGGCCTGCTCCGGGACAGCTCTCCCGGTGCTTCGACCGGTCGCGCCCCCGACCGCTCCAGCACGTCGACGACCGTCCGCGCCCGCAGCGGGTCCACGGGCAGCGCGTGCCGCGCGAACCAACGGGCCGCTTCCGGGGCCGGTGAGGGGTCGGTGAACTCCGCGCCCGCGTAGTCGTCCAGGGGCGGGTCGTAGAGGTAGCCGACGACCACGCCCCGCCGGGCCAGGGCCGCCATGGCCGCGTTCCGGTCCGCCACGAACAGCGGGACGCGGAACAGCGGTTGCGTCCCGTCGGCCGCGCGGGGCTTGGCCCAGGGCGTGGACAGCAACAGCTCCGTGCCCGCCCGGCAGGCGTCGAGCACGTCGTCCAGCCCGTCGAGTTTGTGGCCGATGCGCCGCAGCCGCAGCAGGCCGGACTCCTGGCGGTAGTCGTGCATGTCGACGCGCACCCACGGGTGGTGGGCTTCGAGTCCCGGCGCCCGGCGGGCGGCCCGCGCGAGTTCGTCCGGGCGCAGCGGCATCCGGATCTCCTCGCGGTCCGCCAGCCCCAGCAGCCGGACCGCCGCCCAGGCGGCGCGCCGCAGCCGCAGCCCCCGCACCGCCGCCTCCGCGTACGGCCGGACCGCAAAGGCCAGTTCGGAGCTCAGCCGACGCGGAGTGAGCAACCCCGCGCAGGTCCGCTCCACCGCGTCCCGCAGCCCCGGGTCGGCGAGGGACAGCATGCCGCCGGCCTTGGCGCCCACGTGCTTGGACAGGCTGAACACGGAGGCCTCACCCCACGCCCCGACCGGCCGGTCCCCCACCCGGCTGCCGATCGCGTGCGCCGCGTCCTCGAACAGCGGGATCCCCAGCGCGTCGCACTTCTGCCGCAGGCGCGGCGCCGGATCCGGGTTCCCGTACAGGTTCGTCGTGAGCACGGCCGACACCGAGCCCCATGTCTCCTCGGGCACGGCATCGATGTCGATGGACGCGTCGAGCGGGTTCAACGGCGCCTGCACCGGGCGCAGTCCGGCCGCGAGCACGACGAAGAAGATCACGTCGTCGTTGACCGGCGACATCAGTACCCGGCCGCCCGGCGGGCACCAGTGGCGCAACGCCACGTACAGCCCGAGACGGCACGACGGTACGTACACACATTCCCGGCCGAGCCGGGCGCGCATGGCCTCTTCCAGCCGCTTCGGCTGTACACCACGCCGCACCGAACCCGGACCGGCCTCCCCAATGGCCATCCGCCCCCCTGGTGTGCCGTCGGAACGCCCCCTCCCCGAGGCCTTCCGGCACCCGCCCAGAGTCGCCCCGTTCGCACCGCTCCGTCAAGATTGCGTCGCGTCCTGTGGATAACTTCCGGCACGTACGCATGTGCGGTCCCGCCCGCCGCGCCGGACAGGGTCGTGCGGGCCCGTCCGACCGCACCCCGGCCCACCTGCCCCGTTCGCCCGTCCGAGCCTCCTCGGACTCTGCCCTCGACCCCCGTGTCACCCGTAACGTGTGGCACGACCACGAACACGTGGCGACGACACGGCACACCCGAAAGCGAGGCAGCACCCGATGCCCCCCTTCGATGTCCCCGAGGGCGATCCCTTCGGTCCGCACAACCTGCCGTACGGCGTGTTCTCCCTGCCCGGCTCCTCCCACCGGACCGTGGGCGTCCGGCTCGGCGACCACGTCCTGGACGCCGGCGCGGCGGCCCACGCCCTCGGCTCCCCGTACGCCTCCCTGCTGGCCCGCCCGTCCCTCAACCCGCTGCTGGCCGCGGGCCGCACGGCCTGGTCGGACGTGCGCCGGGCGCTGACGGCCTGGGTGACCGTGCCGTCCCACCGCGAGACCGTCGAGCCGCTGTTCCACCCCCTCTCCGACGTGACCCTGCACCTGCCGTTCGAGGTCGCGGACTACGTCGACTTCTACGCCTCCGAGAACCACGCCCGGAACGTCGGGCAGATCTTCCGGCCCGACGCCGAGGACTCCCTCACCCCCAACTGGAAGCACCTGCCGATCGGCTACCACGGCCGCTCCGGCACGGTCGTCGTCTCGGGCACGGACGTCGTACGCCCCTCGGGCCAGCGCAAGGCGCCCACCGACGCCGCTCCCGTCTTCGGCCCGTCCGTGCGCCTGGACATCGAGGCGGAGGTCGGCTTCGTCGTCGGCGTGCCGTCCCGGATGGGTGAGCCGGTGGCCCTCGCCGACTTCCGCGAGCACGTCTTCGGGCTGTGCCTGCTGAACGACTGGTCCGCCCGCGACATCCAGGCCTGGGAGTACGTCCCCCTCGGCCCGTTCCTCGGCAAGTCCTTCGCCACGTCCGTGTCGGCGTGGATCACCCCGCTGGACGCCCTGGAGGAGTCCCGGGTGGCCCCGCCGGCCCGGACACACGAGCTGCTGCCCTACCTCGACGACACCGACGAGGAACCCGGCGGCTACGACCTGCGGATCAGCGTCGCCGTCAACGGCCACCTCGTCTCCGAGCCGCCCTTCGCCACCATGTACTGGACGGCCGCCCAGCAGTTGGCCCACATGACCGTGAACGGTGCTTCCCTGCGCACCGGCGACCTGTACGGCTCCGGCACCGTGAGCGGCCCGGCGGACCGGGAGCGCGGCTCCCTGCTGGAACTGACCTGGAACGGCCGCGACCCGCTCGAACTCCCCGACGGCAAGCGGACGTTCCTGGAGGACGGCGACGTGGTGACCCTCTCGGCCTGGGCGCCGGGGCCGGACGGCGTCCGGGTCGGGCTGGGCGAGGTGACGGGGCGGGTGGTCGGGGGCTGACCCCTACGGACGGGGCGGGTGGTCGGCGGCTGTCCCCTGCGGACGGCCTGGACGGCCCGGTCCGGTCCGCGATCGCCCCTCCCGGCCCTTCCGTTGCCGTCCGATCCCTGACGTACACCGCCCGGGCCCGTCATACTGGGCGACGGGCGGTGTGCCCGCACGCGCGTGGTGCACGGCATGTCGGCCGCGTTCGTCGCGGTCACGGGTGCGCACAGCAGCCGGATCTGCGGTGAGCACGGCGACCACGTCACCGGTGCGCACGCAGCCGCAGCACGCGCGCACGGCGACCGCCCTCCCCCGCACGACCCGTAGCCGCCCCTCTTCCGACCAGGAACCGGAGCCCGTGGCAATGACCGTCTGCCTGCTCCTGCTGAGTGTTGTCGCCGTGACGGCCGCCGTACCCGTGCCCCGTGCCCTGACCCGGGCCACCTGGCCCGAGCGGGAACCGGTGGTCGCACTGTGGGTGTGGCAGTGCCTGGTCGCCACGGTCCTGCTGTGCTGCGTGACGGCGCTCTCCCTGGGCGCCGCCGCCGTCTTCGGCACCGTCCGCGCCCAGCTCTTCGCCCCGGCGCCGCCCGCGGTCACCGCGGCGTACGACCTGTCCACCGCCCCGCCGTGGGCCGCCGCCCTCACCCTGCTGCTGGCCTGCGGCGCCGCCTGGACGACCGCGATGCTCGCGCGGGAACTCGTCGAGGCCCGCAGGCGCCGCGCCCAGGCCCGCGCCCACCTGCGCGAACGCGCCCCCGACCTGCCGGCCGGCCTGCCCGCCGCCAAGGGTCCCCTGCTGGTCCTGGAGGACGAGTACCCCGACGCCTGGTGGATGCCGGGCAGCCCGCCCCAGCTGATCGTCACCACGGGCGCCCTGCACCGCCTCACCGGCCACCAGCTCGACGCCGTCCTCACCCACGAGCGCGGCCACGCCCGCGCCCGCCACGACTGGTTGCTGCACCTGTCCACCGCCCTGGCCACCGGATTCCCCCGCATCCCGCTGTTCGCCCACTTCTGCGACCAGACCCACCGCCTGGTCGAACTCGCCGCCGACGACACAGCCTCCCGCCGCTGCGGCCACCTGACCACGGCCCTGGCCCTGATCGAGCTCAACCAGCACCGCGGCGTCCTGTCCTGCGCCTCCAGCCACCGTCTGCTGGGCGAGCGGGTCGACCGGCTCCTGGAACCGCCGCCCCGGCTGGGCCGCCGGCGCCGGGCCCTGACGACCACGACGGCCGCGCTCGTACCGCTGGTGCCGCTGCTGATCGCGTTCGCGCCGGGGCTGACGGCGTTGTCCTAGCTGCCCTAGCGCTGCCCTAGGCGTGTCCTAGCGATGACCGGCCGCGGGCATCACCCGAGACACCGCCGCGGGCATGACCCGAGACACGGCCGCAGGCATGGCCGCCGCCGGAGACACGACCAGGGGCATGGCCGGGCAGGCGGCCCCTATATCCAGTCCTCGGGCTCCGGCTCGGCGTCCAGTTCCGGCCAGTCGTCCGGCCCGACCGTGTCCTGGCCGGGTGCCTGTCCCGGAGCCGGGTCGGCCGCCGCGGTCGCACCGGCCGGTCCCCCCAGGGACGCGAGCACCTCCAGCACGCCCTCCCCGTACGTCGCGAGCTTCTTCTCGCCCACCCCGCTGATCCCGCCCAGCTCGCGCACCGACGTAGGCCACACCGTGGCGATCTCCCTGAGGGTGGCGTCGTGGAAGATGACGTAGGCCGGGACGCCCTGCTCGCGGGCCTGTTCGGCGCGCCAGGCGCGCAGGGCCTCGAACGCCGGCAGCAGTTCCTCGGGCAGCTCGGCCGCGGCCGTCCTGGCCTTGCGCTCGCTCCGCCCCGAGCCGGAGGACGACGAGGAGCCCGACCGGGAGGCCACCGGCTTCTTCGGCTCCTTGCGCAGCGGCACCTCGCGCTCCCGCCGCAGGACCGACCCGCTGGCCTCGGTCAGCACCAGCGTGCCGTACTCGCCCTCCACAGCGAGCAGCCCCTGGGCCAGCAACTGCCGGATGACGCCCCGCCATTCGCCCTCGGACAGGTCGTCGCCGATGCCGAACACGGACAGCTGGTCGTGGTCGAACTGGATGACCTTGCCGGTGCGCTTGCCCAGCAGGATGTCGACGATCTGCACCGCGCCGAACTTCTGCCCGCGCTCCCGCTGCAGCCGTACCACCGTCGACAGCACCTTCTGCGCCGCGATCGTGCCGTCCCAGGTCTCCGGCGGGGTCAGACACGTGTCGCAGTTGCCGCAGCCGTCCGGGTCCGGGTCCTGGCCGAAGTAGGCGAGGAGCTGGCCCCGGCGGCACTGCGCCGTCTCGCACAGCGCCAGCATGGAGTCCAGGTGGGCCTGGGCCCGTCTCCGGAAGGCCTCGTCGCCCTCCCCGGACTGGATCAGCTTGCGCTGCTGGATGACGTCGTTCAGCCCGTAGGCCATCCAGGCCGTCGACGGCAGCCCGTCCCGGCCGGCCCGGCCCGTCTCCTGGTAGTAGCCCTCGACCGACTTGGGCAGGTCGAGGTGGGCGACGAAGCGGACGTCCGGCTTGTCGATGCCCATGCCGAAGGCGATGGTCGCCACCACGACCAGGCCGTCCTCCCGCAGGAAGCGGGACTGGTGGGCCGCGCGCGTGCCCGCGTCCAGGCCCGCGTGGTAGGGCACCGCCTCGATGCCGTTGCGGCTGAGGAACTCGGCGGTCTTCTCGACCGAGTTGCGCGACAGGCAGTAGACGATGCCCGCGTCGCCCGCGTGCTCCTCGCGCAGGAAGGCCAGCAGTTGCTTCTTCGGGTCGGCCTTGGGCACGATCCGGTACTGGATGTTGGGCCGGTCGAAGCTCGCCACGAAGTGGCGGGCGGACGGCATGTTCAGCCGCTCGGTGATCTCCCGGTGCGTCGCGCGCGTGGCCGTCGCCGTGAGCGCGATCCGCGGTACGTCCGGCCAGCGCTCGCCGAGCAGGGACAGCGCCAGGTAGTCGGGGCGGAAGTCGTGGCCCCACTGGGAGACGCAGTGCGCCTCGTCGATGGCGAAGACGGAGATCTTGCCGCGCGAGAGCAGGTCGAGCGTGTTCTCCAGCCGCAGCCGCTCCGGCGCCAGGTACAGCAGGTCCAGCTCGCCGGCGAGGAACTCGGCCTCCACCATCCGGCGCTCGTCGAAGTCCTGCGTGGAGTTCATGAACCCCGCCCGCACGCCCAGCGCCCGCAGCGCGTCCACCTGGTCCTGCATCAGGGCGATGAGCGGCGAGACGACCACGCCCGTACCGGGCCTGACCAGGGACGGGATCTGGTAGCACAGTGACTTGCCGCCGCCGGTCGGCATGAGGACGACGGCGTCGCCACCCGCGACCACATGCTCGATGACCGCTTCCTGTTCGCCGCGGAAGGCCTCGTAGCCGAACACCCGGTGCAGCGCGGCCAGCGCCTCGCTCGCGTCGGCCCCGAGGGGCCCGGCGGGGCCGCTGCCCGCACCGGTCCCGGTCCCGGTCACCGCGTCCAGTTCCGTCATCACACTCGTCCCGCCCGTAGCGCCCATCGTTCCGTCCCCCGTGCGTCGCGCCTCGACCACTGCGTCCACCATAGGGGCCCGCACCGACAGCCCCGGAGTTATCCACAGGCAGTCCCGAACGCCTACGTCAAGGACACGACAGTCGTTCACACGTTCGCGGGAGACCCCGTCCGTTTCCGCCCGATAGTCTGAAAGACCCGGCGAGACTCCGTCCCATGGGAGCACTGATGAGCGTCGCACCGAAGGCGTCCACGCCGACCTGGCCGACCCCGCCGGAAGGCGGCTGGACCGCCGACGACCTGGACCGCCTCCCGAATCTGCCTCCGCACACGGAACTGATCGACGGGAGCCTCGTCTTCGTGAGTCCGCGGACTCTTTTCCACTCGCGCGCTGTGAGCTTCTTCGAATGGCAGCTCCAGTCCCTCGCCCCCGCGGAATACGAGGTCATTCGCGAGTTCACCATCGACATCGACCGCCAGAACCGGCCCGAGCCGGATGTGATCGTGGTACGCGGCGACGTGGTGGAAGACCCTGAGCAGACTCGGTATCCAGCGGAGTCCGTCCTGCTCGCCATCGAGGTTGTCTCGGCGGACTCCGTCTCCCGGGACCGCGAGACCAAGCCGCTGAAGTACGCCCGGGCCGGTATCCCCCACTACTGGCGCGTGGAGAACGAGAAGGGCCTCGCCGCCGTGCACGCCTTCGAGCTGGAGCCCACCACCGGTGCGTACACCAGCACCGGGATCTTCCGTGAGCGGATGAAGGTCAGCGCCCCGTTCCCCGTGGATCTGGATCTCACCGGCATCAAACCGCGCCGCAAGAGCGGCGAGTAACCGCCACGACGCACAGGACAGCGACCCGGCACCCCCTGAGGGGAACCGGGCCGCTGTCTCGCGCCGAGCGGAGCGTCAGCGGACGAACACGCCCGCCTGCCCCGCCAGGTCCAGGAAGTACTGCGGCGCCACGCCGAGCACCAGCGTGACCGCCACACCGACGCCGATCGCCGTCATGGTCAGCGGCGACGGCACGGCCACCGTCGGGCCCTCGGGCCGCGGCTCGCTGAAGAACATCAGCACGATGACACGGATGTAGAAGAACGCCGCGATCGCCGACGAGATGACGCCGATGACGACCAGCGGGGCCGCCCCGCCCTCCGCCGCCGCCTTGAACACGGCGAACTTCCCGGCGAAGCCGGACGTCAGCGGGATGCCCGCGAAGGCCAGCAGGAACACCGCGAACACGGCCGCCACCAGTGGGGACCTGCGTCCGAGCCCCGCCCACTTGGACAGGTGCGTCGCCTCGCCGCCCGCGTCACGCACGAGCGTGACCACCGCGAAGGCGCCGATCGTCACGAACGAGTAGGCCGCCAGGTAGAACAGCACCGACGAGACGCCGTCCGGCGTGGTCGCGATGACACCCGCGAGGATGAACCCGGCGTGCGCGATCGACGAGTACGCCAGCAGCCGCTTGATGTCGGTCTGCGTGATCGCGACGATCGCACCGCCCAGCATGGTGACGATGGCCACGGCCCACATCACCGGCCGCCAGTCCCAGCGCAGGCCGGGCAGGACGACGTAGAGCACCCGCAGCAGCGCGCCGAACGCCGCCACCTTCGTCGCCGCCGCCATGAACCCCGTCACCGGGGTCGGCGCGCCCTGGTACACGTCCGGCGTCCACATGTGGAACGGGACCGCGCCCACCTTGAACAGCAGGCCCATCACCAGCAGCGCGGCGCCGACCAGCAGCAGCGCGTCGTTGCCCATGGTGTCGGCGAGCGCCGGGTTGACGTCCTGGACGGTGCCCTCGACGACCTGCGCGATCGTCGCGTACGACATCGACCCCGCGTAGCCGTAGAGCATCGCGATGCCGAACAGGGTGAACGCGGAGGCGAAGGCGCCGAGCAGGAAGTACTTGACCGCCGCCTCCTGCGACATGAGCCGCTTGCGGCGGGCCAGCGCGCACAGCAGGTACAGCGGGAGGGAGAAGACCTCCAGGGCCACGAACAGCGTCAGCAGGTCGTTGGCCGCCGGGAAGATCAGCATGCCGGCGACGGCGAACAGCAGCAGCGGGAAAACCTCGGTGGTGGTGAACCCGGCCTTGACCGCGGCCTTCTCGCTCTCGCTGCCCGGCACGGACGCGGCCTGCGCGGCGAAGGAGTCGACCCGGTTGCCGTGCACCACCGGGTCGAGGCGCCGCTCGGCGAAGGTGAACAGGCCGACCAGGGCCGCCAGCAGGATCGTGCCCTGCAGGAAGAGGGCCGGTCCGTCGACCGCGATGGCGCCCATCGCGGCGATGCGTGCCTTGGTCGTGCCGTACCCGTCGGCCGCGAGGGCGACGACCGCGGCGAAGGCGGCCGCGAGCGCGACGACGGACACGAACATCTGAACGTGGTAACGCGATTTCCGCGGTACGAACGCCTCGATCAGGATCCCGAGGATCGCCGCACCGACGACGATCAGGGTGGGCGCCATCTGTCCGTACTCGAACGTCGGCGCGTCGATCTTGGTGATCGGTTCGGCCGCGGTTGTCCACAGGCTGTGGACGGCTGTTGCGCTCACTTGGCCGCCTCCACCTCGGGCTGGGGGTCCTTCTTCTGTACGTCGGACATGGTCTGCTTGACCGCCGGGTCGATGATCTGCGTGACGGGCTTCGGGTAGACGCCCAGGAAGATCAGCAGGACGACCAGCGGGGCGACCACCACGAGTTCCCGCACCCTGAGGTCCGGCATCGCGCTCACCTCAGGCTTCACCGGGCCCGTCATCGTCCGCTGGTAGAGGACGAGGGTGTAGAGCGCGGCGAGGACGATGCCGAAGGTGGCGATGATGCCGATCACCGGGTAGCGCGTGAACGTGCCGACCAGGACCAGGAACTCACTCACGAACGGCGCCAGTCCCGGCAGCGAGAGCGTCGCGAGGCTGCCGATCAGGAACGTGCCGGCGAGCACCGGGGCGACCTTCTGCACTCCGCCGTAGTCGGCGATGAGCCGCGAGCCGCGCCGGGAGATCAGGAAGCCCGCGACCAGCATCAGCGCGGCCGTCGAGATGCCGTGGTTGATCATGTAGAGCGTTGCGCCGGACTGGCCCTGGCTGGTCATCGCGAAGATGCCCATGATGATGAAGCCGAAGTGGGAGATCGACGCGTAGGCCACCAGCCGCTTGATGTCGCGCTGGCCGACCGCGAGCAGCGCCCCGTAGATGATGCTGATCAGCGCCAGGACGAGGATCGCGGGCGTCGCCCACTTGCTGGCCTCCGGGAAGAGCTGGAGGCAGAAGCGGAGCATCGCGAAGGTGCCGACCTTGTCGACGACCGCCGTGATGAGGACCGCCACGGGAGCCGTCGACTCCTGCATCGCGTTGGGCAGCCAGGTGTGCAGCGGCCACAGCGGCGCCTTCACCGCGAAGGCGAAGAAGAAGCCGAGGAACAGCCACCGCTCGGTGTTGGTCGCCATGTCCAGCGAGCCGTTGGCCCGGGCCTCGGCGATCTCCTGGAGCGAGAAGTTCCCGGCGACCACGTACAGGCCGATCACCGCGGCCAGCATGATCAGACCGCCGACCAGGTTGTAGAGGAGGAACTTCACCGCGGCGTACGAGCGTTGCGTCGCCGCCGCCTTCTCGCCGTGCTCGTGGGCACGGTCCCCGAAGCCGCCGATGAGGAAGTACATCGGGATGAGCATGGCTTCGAAGAAGATGTAGAAGAGGAAGACGTCGGTGGCCTCGAAGGAGAGGATCACCATCGCCTCGACGGCCAGGATCAGGGCGAAGAAGCCCTGCGTCGGCCGCCACCGGCTGCTGCCGGTCTCCAGGGGGTCGGCGTCGTGCCAGCCCGCGAGGATGATGAACGGGATCAGCAGCGCCGTGAGCCCGATCAGCGCCACCCCGATGCCGTCCACGCCCAGTTCGCAGCGGACGCCGAAGTCGGCGATCCAGGCGTGGGACTCGGTGAGCTGGTAGCGGTCGCCGTCCGGGTCGAAGCGGACCAGGACGACGATCGCCAGGACGAGCGTGGCGAGCGAGAAGAGCAGCGCCAGCCACTTGGCGGCGGTGCGCTTCGCGGCCGGTACGGCGGCCGTGGCGATCGCCCCGACGGCCGGGAGCGCCGCTGTCGCTGTCAGCAGAGGAAAGGACATCGGTATCAGACCGCCCTCATCAGCAGGGTCGCGGCGACGATGACCGCCGCGCCGCCGAACATCGAGACCGCGTAGGAGCGGGCGAAGCCGTTCTGCAGCCTGCGCATCCGCCCGGAGAGGCCGCCGACCGAGGCCGCCGTGCCGTTGACGACGCCGTCGACCAGGGTGTGGTCGACGTAGACCAGGGACCGCGTGAGGTGCTCGCCGCCGCGGACCAGCACCACGTGGTTGAAGTCGTCCTGGAGCAGGTCGCGGCGGGCGGCCCGGGTGAGCAGCGAGCCGCGCGGGGCGACGGCCGGGACCGGGCGGCGGCCGTACTGCGACCAGGCGAGGGCGACGCCGAGGACCATGACGGCGACCGTGGACAGCGTGACCGTGAGCGCGCTGACCGGCGGGTGCCCGTGGTCGTGTCCCGTGATGGGCTCCAGCCAGTGCATGAAGCGGTCGCCGATGCTGAAGAACGCGCCGCCCGCCACCGATCCCACGGCCAGCACGATCATCGGGATCGTCATGACCTTGGGCGACTCGTGCGGGTGCGGCGGGGTGTACTCGCCGCGTGTCTCGGCGGCGGGCTCCACGTCCGGCTCGGCCGGGGACGGCGTCGGGGCGTTGCGCCAACGCTCCTCGCCGAAGAACGTCATCAGCATCACGCGCGTCATGTAGTACGCGGTGATGGCCGCGCCGAGCAGGGCGCAGGCGCCGAGGATCCATCCCTCGGTGCCGCCCTTGGCGAACGCCGCCTCGATGATCTTGTCCTTGGAGAAGAAGCCGGACAGGCCCGGGAAGCCGATGATCGCGAGGTAGCCGAGGCCGAAGGTGACGAAGGTGACCGGCATGTACTTCCTGAGGCCGCCGTACCTCCGCATGTCCACCTCGTCGTTCATGCCGTGCATGACCGAACCGGCGCCGAGGAACAGCCCGGCCTTGAAGAAGCCGTGCGTCACCAGGTGCATGATCGCGAAGACGTAGCCGATGGGGCCGAGGCCCGCGGCGAGGATCATGTAGCCGATCTGCGACATGGTCGAGCCGGCCAGGGCCTTCTTGATGTCGTCCTTCGCGCAACCGACGATCGCACCGAACAGGAGCGTGACCGCGCCGACGATCGTGACGACCAGCTGTGCGTCCGGGGCGCCGTTGAAGATGGCCCCGGAGCGGACGATCAGGTAGACGCCCGCCGTCACCATCGTCGCGGCGTGGATGAGGGCCGAGACCGGAGTCGGACCTTCCATCGCGTCCCCGAGCCAGGACTGCAGCGGCACCTGGGCGGACTTGCCGCAGGCGGCGAGCAGCAGCATCAGGGCGATCGCGGTCAGCTTGTCCTCACCGGCGGCACCGGCGAGCCCGGCCTCCTCGTGGCTGCCGAGCACCGGCTCGAAGGCGAAGGTGCCGAACCACAGGAACATCAGCATGATCGCGATGGACAGGCCCATGTCGCCGACGCGGTTGACCAGGAAGGCCTTCTTCGCGGCCGTGGCGGCGCTGGGCTTGTGCTGCCAGAAGCCGATCAGCAGGTAGGAGGCGAGACCGACGCCCTCCCAGCCGACGTACAGCAGCAGGTAGTTGTCGGCGAGGACCAGGATCAGCATCGCCGCGAGGAACAGGTTCAGGTAGCCGAAGAAGCGGCGGCGGCGCTCGTCGTGCTCCATGTACCCGACGGAGTACAGGTGGATCAGCGATCCGACGCCCGTGATCAGCAGCACGAACGTCATGGACAGCTGGTCCAGGCGGAAGGCGACGTCCGCCTGGAAGCCCTCGACGGGGATCCAGCTGAACAGGTGCTGTCCCATGACGCGGTGTTCGGCGTCCTGGCCGAGCATGTCGGTGAACAGCACCAGGCCGAGCACGAAGGAGACGGCCGCGAGCAGCGTGCCGATCCAGTGGCCGACGGCGTCCAGCCGGCGTCCGCCGCACAGCAGGACCGCCGCTCCGAGCAGGGGCGCCGCCACCAGCAGCGCAATCAGGTTCTCCACGATTCTCCCGACCCCTTACAGCTTCATCAGGCTGGCGTCGTCGACCGAGGCCGAGTGGCGGGCACGGAACAGGGACACGATGATCGCGAGCCCCACCACGACCTCCGCGGCGGCGACGACCATCGTGAAGAAGGCGATGATCTGGCCGTCGAGGTTGCCGTGCATCCGGGAGAAGGCGACGAACGCGAGGTTGCAGGCGTTGAGCATGAGCTCGATGCACATGAACACGACGATCGCGTTGCGCCGGATCAGCACGCCGGTGGCACCGATCGTGAACAGCAGGGCCGCGAGATAGAGGTAGTTGACCGGGTTCACTTCGACGCCTCCTCGGGCCGCTTGAACGTGGCCGGCTCGATGGCCTTCCGCTCCAGGCGCTCCTCGGCACGCTGCTCCAGGGCCCGCAGGTCGTTGAGCGCCTCCTGCGACACGTCCCGGATCTGGCCCCGCTCGCGCAGGGTCTTGCTGACGGTGAGGTCGGAGGGGGTGCCGTCGGGCAGCAGGCCCGCGATGTCGACCGCGTTGTGCCGGGCGTAGACGCCGGGGGCCGGCAGCGGCGGCAGGTACTTGCCCTCGCGGACGCGCTCCTCGGCGAGCTCCCGCTGCGTCTTGGCGCGCTCGGTGCGCTCCCGGTGGGTGAGCACCATGGCGCCGACGGCGGCCGTGATGAGCAGGGCGCCGGTGATCTCGAACGCGAAGACGTACTTGGTGAAGAGGAGGGCGGCGATGCCCTCCACGTTCCCGCCGGCGTTCGCCTGGCCGATGCCGTTGAACTCTCTGAGGGAGGCGTTGCCGATCCCGGCGATCAGCAGGACGCCGAAGCCGAGCCCGCACAGCAGGGCCAGCCAGCGCTGGCCCTTGATGGTCTCCTTCAGGGAGTCCGCCGCGGTGACGCCGACGAGCATCACCACGAACAGGAACAGCATCATGATCGCGCCCGTGTAGACGACGATCTGGACGACGCCCAGGAAGTAGGCGCCGTTGGCGAGGTAGAACACCGCCAGGATGATCATGGTCCCGGCGAGGCAGAGGGCGCTGTGCACGGCCTTCTTCATGAAGACGGTGCACAGGGCTCCGATCACCGCGACGGTGCCGAGGATCCAGAACTGGACGGCCTCTCCGGTGGAGGTGGAGTAGGCGGCGAGCTGGGCGGTCATCGGCCGATCACCTTCTCCGACGCCGGCTCGGTCCCGCCGAAGGTCGAGTCGGCCTCCTGCACCACCTCGCCCTTGGAGTGGGCGACCTGGCGCTCCGTACCGGGGGCGGCTTCGGTCACCAGGCCCCGGTAGTAGTCCTGTTCGTCCGTGCCCGGGTAGATGGCGTGGGGCGTGTCGACCATGCCCTCCTCAAGACCGGCGAGCAGCTGCTCCTTGGTGTAGATGAGGTTGGCGCGGCTGGAGTCGGCCAGCTCGAACTCGTTCGTCATCGTCAGCGCGCGCGTGGGGCACGCCTCGATGCACAAGCCGCACAGGATGCAGCGGGCGTAGTTGATCTGGTAGACGCGGCCGTACCGCTCGCCGGGCGAGTAGCGCTCCTCGTCGGTGTTGTCCGCGCCCTCGACGTAGATGGCGTCGGCGGGGCAGGCCCAGGCGCACAGCTCGCAGCCGACGCACTTCTCCAGGCCGTCCGGATGGCGGTTGAGCTGGTGCCGGCCGTGGAAGCGCGGAGCCGTGGTCTTCTGCTGCTCCGGGTACTGCTCGGTCAGCCGCTTCTTGAACATGGCCTTGAAGGTCACGCCGAAGCCGGCCACGGGGTTCTGGAAACCGGGCTTGGTGTCCTTCGGTTCCTCAGCCTTCGAACGCTCGAGTTCCTCAGCCATCGGACGCCTCCTTTCCATCCGTAGATCCGCCCAGAGATCCGTCACTCTGAGTATCGGGCCCACCACTGACAATCAGCTCCCGCTCACGGCGCGAGCGGCGTCGCGGGACGGGTGGAAGTTCCTGTCCCGGCAGGGGCGGTACGGGGAACCCGCCCGCCATCGGGTCGAAGGCGGCCGGGGTCTCGGCCGGCGGTTCGGCCTGCTTCGCCTTCTCGCGGAACATGTCGGCGACGAAGGAGAGCAGCAGCACGGCGAGGACGCCGCCGCCGACGTAGAGGGCGATGTCGGCGAAGTCGTAGCCCTCGTTCCGCAGGGCCCGGACGCTCGCGACGAGCATCAGCCACACCAGCGAGACCGGGATGAGGACCTTCCAGCCGAGCTTCATCAGCTGGTCGTAGCGGACGCGCGGGAGGGTGCCGCGGATCCAGATGAACATGAACAGCAGCAGCTGCACCTTGACGGTGAACCACAGCAACGGCCACCAGCCGTGGTTGGCGCCCTCCCAGAAGGTGCTGATGGGCCAGGGCGCCCGCCAGCCGCCGAGGAAGAGCGTGGTGGCGACGGCCGAGACGGTCACCATGTTGACGTACTCGGCGAGCATGAACATCGCGAACTTGATCGACGAGTACTCGGTGTTGAAGCCGCCGACCAGGTCGCCCTCGGACTCCGGCATGTCGAAGGGGGCGCGGTTGGTCTCGCCGACCATCGTGACGATGTAGATGATGAAGGAGACCGGCAGTAGCAGGATGTACCAGCGGTCGGTCTGCCCCTCGACGATCGTCGACGTGGACATCGACCCCGAGTAGAGGAACACGGAGGCGAACGCGGCGCCCATCGCGATCTCGTAGGAGATCATCTGCGCGCACGAGCGCAGACCGCCCAGCAGCGGGTAGGTCGAGCCGGAGCTCCAGCCCGCCAGCACGATGCCGTAGATGCCGACCGAGGCGACCGCGAGGATGTAGAGCATCGCGATCGGCAGGTCGGTGAGCTGCATCGTGGTGCGCTGGCCGAAGATCGAGATCTCGTTGCCGGCCGGGCCGAAGGGGATCACCGCGATCGCCATGAAGGCCGGGATGGCGGCGACGATCGGCGCGAGGACGTACACCGCCTTGTCCGCGCGCTTGACGACGACGTCCTCCTTCAGCATCAGCTTGATACCGTCGGCGAGCGACTGGAGCATGCCCCAGGGGCCGTGCCGGTTGGGGCCGATGCGCAGCTGCATCCAGGCGACGACCTTGCGCTCCATGACGATGGAGATCAGCACGGTCACCATCAGGAAGGCGAAGCAGAACACCGCCTTGATGGCGACCAGCCACCAGGGGTCGGTGCCGAACATCGAGAGGTCTTCAGCGGCGAGGTACGGGCTCATGCCTCCACCTCCTTGAAGGCTCATGCCTCCACCTCCTTGGGGGCCTCGCCGGCGAGGGTCGCCGGGCCGATGCGGACGAGGGAGCCGGGCCGCGCCCCGGTGTCGGAGGCGACGCCGCCGCCGGTGGAGTTCAGCGGGAGCCACACCACCCGGTCGGGCATGTCGCTGATCTGCAGCGGGAGTGCGACGGCTCCCTCGGGGCCGGTGACCGCGAGGAGGTCGCCGTCCTTGACGCCCGCCTCGGCAGCCGTGGCGGCCGACACGCGCGCGCGTGCGGCGTGCCGGGTGCCGGCGAGTGCCTCGTCGCCCTGCTGGAGGACGCCCTGGTCGAGCAGGAGCCGGTGTCCGGCGAGCACGGCCTCGCCCGCGGCCGGGCGGGGCAGCGGGCCCGCGGTCTCCAGGGGTTCGCCGGCTCGCGGACCGTCCCAGGCGCCGAGCCGGTCGATCTCGGCCCGTACGGTGCGCAGGTCCGGCAGGCCCAGGTGGACGTCCATGGCGTCCGCGAGCATCTGCAGCACGCGCGCGTCGGTGGGCGCGAGGCGCCGGGTCATCTGGTCGGGCTTGAGCGCGGCCTCGAAGAAGCGGACCCGGCCCTCCCAGTTGAGGAAGGTGCCGGCCTTCTCGGCGACCGCGGCGACGGGCAGGACCACGTCGGCCTTGCGGGTGATCTCGCCGGGCCGCAGTTCGAGCGAGATCAGGAAGCCGACCTCGTCGAGCGCGGCACGCGCGCGTGCCGGGTCGGGCAGGTCGGCGATCTCCACACCCGCCACCAGCAGCGCCTGGAGTTCGCCGGTCGCGGCGGCCTCCACGATCTGGCCGGTGTCGCGGCCGTAGCGGTGCGGCAGGCCGGCGACGCCCCAGACGGCGGCGACCTCGTCCCGCGCGCGGGGGTCCGTGGCCGGACGCCCGCCCGGCAGCAGCGACGGCAGCGCGCCCGCCTCGACGGCGCCGCGTTCCCCGGCCCGGCGCGGGATCCACACCAGCCGGGCCCCGGTCGCGGTGGCGGTGCGGACGGCGGCGGTGAGCCCGCCGGCCACCGCGGCCAGCCGCTCGCCGACGACGATCACCGCGCCCTCGGCGCGCAGCGCCTCTGCGGCGGCAGCGCCGTCGCCCTCCAGACCGACGTTGCTCGCGAGGGCGTCCAGCCACTCGGTCTCGGTGCCGGGAGCCGCCGGCAGCAGCGTGCCGCCGGCCTTCTCCAGACCCCGGGTGGTGTGGGTGGCGAGCGAGAAGGTCCGCTGCCCGTGCTTGCGCCAGGCCTTGCGCAGCCGCAGGAAGACGCCGGGCGCCTCCTCCTCGACCTCGAACCCGACCAGCAGGACGGCGGGTGCCTTCTCCAGCGCGGTGTACGTGACGCCCGTGCCGTCGAGGTCCCGGCCGCGTCCGGCGACCTGGGCGGCGAGGAAGTCGGCCTCCTCACCGCTGTGCACGCGCGCGCGGAAGTCGATGTCGTTGGTGTCGAGCGCCACGCGCGCGAACTTGCTGTACGCGTAGGCGTCCTCGATGGTGAGGCGGCCGCCGGTCAGCACGCCGGTGCGACCCCGGGAGGCCAGCAGCCCCTGGGCCGCGATCTGCAGCGCCTCCGGCCAGGAGGCCGGTTCCAGCTCGCCCTCGGCGTTGCGCACCAGGGGCGTTTCCAGCCGGTCCCGCTGCTGGGCGTACCGGAACGCGAACCGTCCCTTGTCGCAGATCCACTCCTCGTTGACCTCGGGGTCGTTGGCCGCGAGCCGCCGCATGACCTTGCCGCGCCGGTGGTCGGTGCGGGTGGCGCAGCCACCGGAGCAGTGCTCGCACACCGACGGGGAGGAGACCAGGTCGAAGGGGCGGGAGCGGAATCGGTACGCCGCCGAGGTCAGCGCTCCCACGGGGCAGATCTGGATGGTGTTGCCGGAGAAGTACGACTCGAACGGGTCGCCCTCGCCGGTGCCGACCTGCTGGAGCGCGCCCCGCTCGATCAGCTCGATCATCGGGTCGCCCGCGACCTGGTTGGAGAACCGGGTGCAGCGGGCGCACAGCACGCACCGCTCGCGGTCGAGCAGCACCTGCGTGGAGATCGGGACGGGCTTCTCGTAGGTCCGCTTGCGGCCGTCGAAGCGGGACTCGGCGTCGCCGTGCGACATGGCCTGGTTCTGCAGCGGGCACTCGCCGCCCTTGTCGCAGACCGGGCAGTCCAGGGGGTGGTTGATGAGCAGGAGCTCCATCACACCCTTCTGGGCCTTCTCCGCGACCGGGGAGGTCAGGTGGGTCTTCACCACCATCCCGTCGGTGCAGGTGATGGTGCAGGAGGCCATGGGCTTGCGCTGGCCCTCCACCTCGACGATGCACTGGCGGCAGGCGCCGGCCGGGTCCAGGAGGGGGTGGTCGCAGAACCGGGGGATCTCGATGCCGAGTTGCTCGGCGGCCCGGATGACCAGGGTGCCCTTGGGCACGCTGATCTCGATGCCGTCGATCGTCAGCGACACGAGGTCCTCCGGCGGGACCGCCGCCTCTCCCCCGCCGGAGGGAGAGCTGGTGGTCACGGTCATGCGTTCACCTCCGTGCGGTCGGCCCAGGCCGTCGACTTGGCCGGGTCGAAGGGGCAGCCCCGGCCCGTGATGTGCTGCTCGTACTCCTCGCGGAAGTACTTCAGCGAGGAGAAGATCGGCGAGGCGGCGCCGTCGCCGAGGGCGCAGAAGGACTTGCCGTTGATGTTGTCGGCGATGTCGTTCAGCTTGTCGAGGTCGGACATCTGTCCCTTGCCGGCCTCGATGTCGCGCAGCAGCTGCACGAGCCAGTAAGTCCCTTCGCGGCAGGGCGTGCACTTGCCGCAGGACTCGTGGGCGTAGAACTCGGTCCAGCGCGTGACGGCACGGACCACGCAGGTCGTCTCGTCGAAGCACTGGAGAGCTTTTGTGCCGAGCATGGAACCCGCGGCGCCCACTCCTTCGTAATCAAGAGGGACGTCGAGGTGCTCGTCGGTGAACATCGGGGTCGAGGAGCCGCCCGGCGTCCAGAACTTGAGGCGGTGCCCGGGGCGCATGCCACCGCTCATCTCGAGGAGCTGGCGGAGCGTGATCCCGAGCGGCGCCTCGTACTGACCGGGGCTCGCGACATGGCCGGAGAGGGAGTAGAGCGTGAAGCCGGGCGACTTCTCACTCCCCATCGACCGGAACCATTCCTTGCCCCGATGCATGATCGCGGGAACCGAAGCGATCGACTCGACGTTGTTCACCACAGTCGGGCAGGCATAGAGGCCCGCGACGGCAGGGAAGGGGGGACGAAGCCGCGGTTGACCCCGGCGGCCTTCGAGCGAGTCCAGCAGTGCGGTCTCCTCACCGCAGATGTACGCGCCCGCGCCCGCGTGCACGGTGATGTCGAGGTCGAGTCCGCCGCCCAGGATGTTCTCGCCGAGGAAGCCCGCCTCGTACGCCTCGCGCACGGCAGAGTGCAACCGCCGCAGGACTGGGACGACTTCACCACGCAGATAGATGAAGGCATGCGACGACCTGATGGCGTAACACGCGATGATCATGCCCTCGATGAGGCTGTGCGGGTTCGCGAAGAGGAGCGGGATGTCCTTGCACGTCCCCGGCTCCGACTCGTCGGCGTTGACAACCAGATAGTGCGGCTTCCCATCTCCCTGAGGGATGAACTGCCACTTCATCCCCGTGGGGAATCCCGCGCCGCCGCGCCCCCGCAGACCGGACTCCTTGACGTACGCGATCACGTCGTCCGGCGACATGGCGAGCGCCTTGCGAAGCCCCTCGTAGCCGTCGTGCCTGCGGTACACGTCCAGCGTCCAGGACCTGTCCTCGTCCCAGAAGGCCGACAGCACCGGTGCGAGCAGCTTCTCGGGGCTCATGTCTTTCAGCTCGGGTGCCAAGGTCATCACTCCCCCTCCTCGGCTGTGGGCCCGGCCGGGTGGGCCGGGTCGGAGGCCGACGTGTCCTGCGGCGCGTCGTGCGAGCTCAAGTGCTCCGTCGGTGACGGATCGTGCGGCGCATCGGTGCGGGCCGCCTCGCCGCGCGGGTGCACCACGCGGGCGGGAGCGCCCTCCCCCCTGGCGAGCTTCAGGCCAACCAGGGAAGCGGGTCCCGCGCTTCCCCCGGACTCGACGGCCCCGTCCCGCTCGTCGGGGAAGCCGGCCAGGATCCGAGCGGTCTCCTTGAAGGTGCACAAGGGCGCCCCGCGCGTGGGTGCGACGGGCCGTCCCGCGCGCAGGTCGTCGACGAGGCGCTTGGCGCTGGCCGGGGTCTGGTTGTCGAAGAACTCCCAGTTGACCATCACGACCGGCGCGAAGTCGCAGGCCGCGTTGCACTCGATGTGCTCCAGGGTGACCTTGCCGTCGTCGGTGGTCTCGCCGTTGCCGACGCCGAGGTGCTCCTGGAGCTCCTCGAAGATCGCGTCCCCGCCCATCACGGCACACAGGGTGTTGGTGCACACCCCGACCTGGTAGTCACCGCTCGGCCGGCGCCGGTACATGGTGTAGAAGGTGGCGACGGCGGTGACCTCGGCCGTGGTCAGGCCGAGCATGTCCGCGCAGAACTGCATGCCGGTGCGCGTGACGTGCCCTTCCTCGGACTGCACGAGGTGCAGCAGCGGCAGGAGGGCGGACCGGGAGTCCGGGTAGCGGGCGATGACCTCGCGCGCGTCGGTCTCCAGACGGGCCCGGACGTCGTCCGGGTAGGCGGGTGCGGGCAGTTCGGGCATGCCCAGGCTGACGCCCCGCTCGGAGGATGAGGTGGTCACCGGTCGACGCCTCCCATCACGGGGTCGATGGACGCGACGGCGACGATGACATCGGCGACCTGGCCGCCCTCGCACATCGCCGCCATGGCCTGAAGGTTGGTGAAGGACGGGTCGCGGAAGTGGACCCGGTAGGGGCGGGTGCCGCCGTCGGACACGACATGCACCCCGAGCTCGCCCTTGGGCGACTCGACCGCCGCGTACACCTGTCCCGGCGGGACGCGGAAGCCCTCGGTGACCAGCTTGAAGTGGTGGATCAGGGCCTCCATGGAGGTGCCCATGATCTTCTTGATGTGGTCGAGGGAGTTGCCGAGCCCGTCCGGTCCCAGGGCGAGCTGGGCGGGCCAGGCGATCTTCTTGTCGGCGACCATGACCGGGCCGGGCTGGAGCCGGTCGAGGCACTGCTCGACGATCCGCAGCGACTGGCGCATCTCCTCCAGCCGGATGAGGAAGCGGCCGTAGGCGTCGCAGGTGTCGGCGGTCGGGACGTCGAAGTCGTACGTCTCGTAGCCGCAGTACGGCTGGGCCTTGCGCAGGTCGTGGGGCAGGCCGGTGGAGCGCAGGATCGGGCCGGTGGCGCCGAGGGCCATGCAGCCGGCCAGGTCGAGGTAGCCGATGTCCTGCATGCGGGCCTTGAAGATGGGGTTCCCGGTGGCGAGCTTGTCGTACTCCGGGAGGTTCTTCTTCATCTTCTTCACGAACTCGCGGATCTGGTCCACCGCGCCGGGCGGCAGGTCCTGGGCGAGTCCGCCGGGGCGGATGTACGCGTGGTTCATCCGCAGGCCGGTGATCAGCTCGTAGATGTCGAGAATGAGTTCACGATCACGGAATCCGTAGATCATGATCGTGGTGGCGCCGAGTTCCATGCCGCCGGTGGCGATGCACACCAGGTGCGAGGACAACCGGTTCAGCTCCATCAGGAGCACGCGGATGATCGAGGCGCGGTCCGGGATCTGGTCCTCGATGCCGAGGAGCTTCTCGACGCCGAGGCAGTACGCCGTCTCGTTGAAGAACGGCGTCAGGTAGTCCATGCGCGTCACGAACGTGGTGCCCTGCGTCCACGTCCGGTACTCGAGGTTCTTCTCGATGCCGGTGTGCAGATAACCGATGCCGCAGCGGGCCTCGGTGACGGTCTCGCCCTCGATCTCCAGGATCAGGCGGAGCACGCCGTGCGTGGACGGGTGCTGCGGGCCCATGTTGACGACGATGCGCTCGTCGTCGGCGCGGGCCGCGGACTGGACGACCTCGTCCCAGTCGCCGCCGGTGACGGTGTAAACGGTGCCCTCGGTGGTCTCGCGAGGGGATGCGTGCGAAGTGCTCACGAGTACGACCTCCGCTGGTCCGGAGCCGGGATCTGGGCGCCCTTGTACTCGACGGGGATGCCGCCGAGGGGGTAGTCCTTGCGCTGCGGAAAGCCCTGCCAGTCGTCCGGCATCATGATCCGCGTCAGGGCGGGGTGGCCGTCGAAGACGATGCCGAAGAAGTCGTACGTCTCGCGCTCGTGCCAGTCGTTGGTCGGATAGACCGAGAACAGGGACGGGATGTGCGGGTCGCTGTCGGGGGCGCTGACCTCCAGGCGGATCACCCGGTTGTGGGTGATCGAGCGCAGGTGGTAGACCGCGTGCAGCTCGCGGCCTTTGTCGTTCGGGTAGTGGACGCCGCTGACGCCGGTGCACAGCTCGAAGCGCAGGGCCGGGTCGTCGCGCAGGGTGCGGGCGACGCGGACCAGGTGCTCGCGCTCGATGTGGAAGGTCAGCTCGTCGCGGTCGACGACCGTCTTCTCGATGGCGTTCTCAGGGAGCAGTCCCTGTTCCTCCAGGGCGCCCTCCAGTTCGTCGGCGACCTCGTCGAACCAACCGCCGTAGGGGCGGGTCGCCGGTCCCGGGAGCCGGACCGAGCGGACCAGGCCTCCGTAGCCGGAGGTGTCGCCGCCGTTGTTGGCGCCGAACATGCCGCGCTGGACGCGGATCTCCTCGCCGCCCTGGCCGCGCTGGCCCGGGAGGTTCTCCGCGGAGAGGTCCTTCTCGGGGTTCACCCCGTTCGACCCGTTCGCGCCGTTGGTGCCGTTCGCGTCGCTCACCGCAGCAGCCCCTTCATCTCGATCGTGGGCAGGGCCTTGAGCGCCGCCTCCTCCGCCTCGCGGGCCGCCTCCTCGGCGTTCACGCCGAGCTTGGAGGACTGGATCTTCTGGTGGAGCTTGAGGATGGCGTCCATCAGCATCTCCGGCCGTGGCGGGCAGCCGGGGAGGTAGATGTCGACCGGCACGATGTGGTCGACGCCCTGGACGATGGCGTAGTTGTTGAACATGCCGCCGGAGGAGGCGCAGACCCCCATGGAGATCACCCACTTGGGGTTCGGCATCTGGTCGTAGACCTGCCTGAGCACCGGCGCCATCTTCTGGCTGACCCGGCCGGCGACGATCATCAGGTCCGCCTGGCGCGGCGAGCCCCGGAAGACCTCCATGCCGAAGCGCGCCAGGTCGTAGCGGCCGGCGCCGGTGGTCATCATCTCGATGGCGCAGCAGGCGAGGCCGAACGTGGCGGGGAAGACCGACGCCTTGCGCACCCAGCCCGCGGCCTGCTCGACGGTGGTCAGCAGGAAGCCGCTCGGCAGCTTTTCTTCGAGTCCCATGACTTGTGGCCCCTCAGTCCCATTCCAGGCCGCCGCGCCGCCATACGTACGCGTACGCGACGAAGACGGTGAGCACGAAGAGCAGCATCTCCACGAGCCCGAAAATCCCCAGGGCGTCGAAGCTGACGGCCCAGGGGTAGAGGAAGACGATCTCGATATCGAAAATGATGAAGAGCATCGCCGTCAGGTAGTACTTGATCGGGAAGCGCCCGCCGCCGGCCGGCGTGGGGGTCGGCTCGATACCGCACTCGTAGGCCTCGAGCTTGGCCCGGTTGTACCGCTTGGGCCCGATCAACGTGGCCATGACCACGGAGAAGATCGCAAAGCCTGCCCCGAGGGCTCCCAGTACGAGGATGGGCGCATAAGCGTTCACCGCTCCTCGCTCCTCTCAGTCGGCACTGACTGCTGGCGGTTTGCATCGGGCTCACATCCGCCCCACCGGTCCCCTGAACCTCGCCCGCCCCGGCGAAGATCGGGAACATGTGAAGCAGGTCACAAGCCCAACCGCGTGCATCTTATGCCCGACGCTCTGTGATCTGCGACACGGGGTATTGCACAAGCTTTGTGATCTCCACCACCTGACGATCGATCATGAAGTCGGGTGAGCGGTGATCTTCACACCCGAAGCGTCCGAGTGATCACCAGAGGTGACATTTTGGCTCGTCAGCGCAGGCCGGAGGGTGCGTCTCAATATCAAGATGGTTCCCTTGCATGCAAATTGGCGCTGGACTTGATCTCTTGATAGAGGCGCGTTCACACCGCGGGGGGGCGTACGGAACGGGGTGTGGACGCGTGCACGCGTTCACGATCTTCGCGAGGCCGTGACCCGGCCGTGATCTACGCGCCGGGACGCTGCCGTCAGAGCAACCGTTCCGTGACCTCCGTCACAGCGATGAGAGGTTCATGAGAACGGGGCTTGGCCAATCAACGCAACCAGTGGTAAGCACGGGGCAATTCGGGCGTATTGATCAAAGACCGTGATCACAGCATGGTCACAGGGCGCCCGCAATGTCCGTTACGGCGTCAATAAAGGGCCTCGTCGGGGGTTTTTGGCGGCCCGATTGAGCAACTGTGGCGCAGCCCACGTTTCTTGAAGATATGAAGGAGCCCCTGGTACCGGTTGTTCCCATGTCCCACACCGCTCACATACGCAGCCACCGGAAACCCCGCCGCAGCGCGACCTCCACGATCGCCATGCGTGCCGGAGTTGCCGGTGGCGTTCTCAGCATGGCAGCGGCGGGTGCGTCGGCCTCGGCGAACGCCGCCGAGCCGGTGACGCAGACCATCGAACTGCCCACCCTGACGGCCGACATGTCCGCTCAGGTGGCCCAGTCCGCGGCCGCCACGCAGCAGGCCGCCGCGAACTACGAGCTGCGCGCAGAGCGTGACGCCGCCGCCGCCAAGGCCGCCGCGGAGGCCAAGAAGGACCTCGCCGAGGCGAAGAAGAAGGCCGAGGCCAAGAAGAAGGCCGCCGAGGCCGCCCGCAAGGCCGCCGCCGAGCGCGCCGAGCGCAGCGCCGAGCGCGCCACCCTGTCCGCCTCCGCGTCCGCCTCGGCGTCGGTCTCGGCGCCCGCCAGCGGCAGCGTCGCGACGGTCATCGCCTTCCTGAAGGCCCAGGTGGGCGACGCCTACGTCCTGGGCGCCACCGGTCCCAACGCCTGGGACTGCTCCTCCCTCGTGCAGGCCGCGTACAAGCAGGTGGGTGTGGACCTGCCGCGCGTCTCGCAGGACCAGTCGATGGCCGGCACGGACGTCCCGCTGTCCAGCATCCAGGTCGGCGACATCCTGTACTGGGGCGGCAAGGGCTCCGCGTACCACGTGGGTGTCTACATCGGGAACGGCCAGTACCTGGACGCGGCGAACCCGTCCAAGGGCGTCGTCATCCAGGACCTGTCGGGCTACCCGGCGTCGGGCGCGGTGCGCGTCCTCTGACGTCACTTCATCACTGATGCAACGTGTGACTCATCACTGATGCACACATAACGGGCAAGAGGGCCGCTGCCGCTCGGGGGCAACGGCCCTCCCGCCTGTCCGGGGCACCTCGCCGAGCCTTCACGGCCCTCCAGGGCCCCTCTGGGCGCCTATCCGAGGTCGAACGTGTTCGGCAGCCCCAGCCGGTACCGCAGTTCGTCCACGCGCTTCAGGGGCTCCAGCTCCGGCGGTCGGTACAGTTCCCAGACCCAACAGCGCTCGATGTCCGAATCGTCCGCATCCAACAGTGCGTTGACGGCGTGTCGCGCGGACTCGTTGGCGCCCTCCATCGACGCCAGGTCGACGTCGGTGCGGACGTAGTCGCCCGCGAGGAAGAAGTTGGGCACCTTCGTGCGGGCGGTCGGGCGGTTGTGGAACGTGCCCGTGGGGTGGACGAGGAGCTGTTCGCGGTTCTGCGGGTCGGGGCCGCCCAGGCCCGTCACCGCCGGGTCCATGAACCAGCCCAGCCGGTCCTCGTCCCTCAGGGTCGTCTTGCCGCTGTCGTTCAGGCCGTCCTTCAGCTGGGCCCAGAGTTCGGCGACGACTTCTTCCCTGGTGCACTCCTTCGCCGTCTTCCCGTACAGGATGCCGGGCTTGTCCCATTCCGAGATGATCGCGGAGAGGCAGTCGCGGGCCTGCCCGTCCCCGTAGTCGCGCGCGAAGTCGCGCACGTCCCAGAACTGGGCCTGGCCGACGGCCGTCACCGACCAGGGCGAGTCGAGGCAGTTGACGTGGCCGTGCACGACCGGGGTCGGGGTGCGCAGGTAGAACATCACGCCGGTCATCCAGTCGGTCTGCAGCGCGTCGCAGCGGGCGAGCTGCGGGTCGGCGGCGCGCAGGGCCGGGCCCCAGGTGAGGCGGGCGTGCTCGACGGGCAGGGCGCTGACGTAGTGGTCGGCCGTGATCACGCGCTCGTGGCCCCCGTCGCGGGCGGAGACCCGTACGCCGGTCACGCGGCCGCCGTCGCAGAGGACCTCGTGGACCTGGGTGCCGAGGGCGAACTCGACGCCGAGGGAGCGCAGGTGGGTCTCCCAGGGGTCGATCCACGCCTCGCTCGTGGGGGCGTTCAGGACGCGGTCGACGTCGGCGTCGGGGCCGTCCATGCCACGGCCGAGCAGGCCCCACAGCAGCAGGGCCTCGATGATGACGCGCCCGACGGTCCGCGTGGACGCGACCTCCGCGCGCGTGGCGACGAGGTTGCGGGTCTGGCCGATGCCGAGGACGGTGCGGTACTCCTCGCTCATCTCCTCGGCGCGGATGAAGTCCCACCAGGCGACCTTCTCCCACTGGCCCTCGCGGCGGGCCTCGCAGCTGGTGAGGTGGACGAGGAGGCGGTTGGCGAAGTAGGCGGCCTCGTGGGCGGGCAGGCGGGTGCCGAGGTCGAGCACGGACAGGATCTGGTCGCGGATCCAGGACGGGGTCAGGTCGCCGGGGCGGGGCGGGGTGGTGGCGCGGCGGAGCGGGAAGTGCAGGTCCGGGCGGCCGGAGCCGCGGGCGAACAGCGCCTCGGTGCCGGAGCGGAGGTTGCCGCGGACGCCGTCGGCGTTGCCCGCGAAGGGTATGCGGCGCAGGGTGTCGGGGAGGTTCCGGTAGAAGCCGGGGAAGAAGCGGAAGCCGTGCTCGCCGGGGAGGGGTGCGCGGCCGCCGGTGCCGGTGCCGGGGACGTCCATCGAGCGGGCCTTGCCGCCGAGTGCGTCGTAGTACTCGTAGACGGTGACGGCGTAGCCGCGCTCGGCGAGTTCGTGGGCGGCGCTGAGGCCGGAGACGCCACCGCCGAGGACGGCGACGCGCTTGCCGGCGGAGGCGGGAGCGGCACTCGCGACGCCGGCCCCGACGCCCACGCCGGCTCCTAAGGCGGCCCCGGCGCCCGAGAGGAAGCGTCTGCGCGTGTGGCCGGACTGCTCCTGGGACTGCTGCGTGTGTTCTGTTGTCATGATTCCCGGAGGGTAGGGAGGGGCTCCCGATGCCGGAAGTCGGCTTCCCGCCACCCACAGCATCCTCACACTCACAGGGAGAGACAGCAGATGCCGAGTGTCTTCGTGCAGGGACGGCCCGTCGACGCGTATCCGAGGCTCGCGCCCGAGGCCCGGAACGGGAAGGTGCGGCGGATCACCGAGGTCGGCGAGGAGGTCCTGCACAAGCCGTGCCGGGACGTCACCGAGTTCGGGCCCGACCTCGCCGCGCTCATCGACGACATGTTCCTGACCATGTACATCGCGGACGGGGCCGGGCTCGCGGCGAACCAGGTCGGGGTCGATCTGCGGCTGTTCGTGTACGACTGCCCGGACGACGACGGGGTCCGGCACGTCGGACACATCGTCAACCCCGTGCTGGAGCCGCTCGAAACGGCCCACCGGAGGCTGCTCGACGAGGCCGAGGGGTGCCTGTCCGTGCCGGGCGCCACGAGGGACGTGCCGCGTCCGGACCGGGCCGTGGTGCGCGGCTTCGACCGGGACGGCGAGCCGGTCGTGATCGAGGGCACGGGGTACTTCGCCCGCTGCCTGGCGCACGAGGCCGACCACTGCGAAGGGCGGCTCTACCTGGACCGGCTCGCGCAGCGCGAGCGCAAGGACGCGCTGCGGCAGATGGCGGACCGGCGCGACGAGGTGTACGCGCGCCGGGCCGCCAACATCGAGGCCCTCAGCGGCTGACGGACTGAACGGCCGAACGGGTCGGCGGCTGGTCAGGCCTTCGGCGCGACCTTGCTCAGGCCGTTGATGATGCGGTCCATCGCGTCGCCGCCCGTCGGGTCGGTGAGGTTCGCCAGGAGCTTCAGCGTGAACTTCATCAGCAGCGGGTGCGTGAGACCGCGCTGGGCGGCGATCTGCATGACCTTCGGGTTGCCGATGAGCTTCACGAAGGCCCGGCCCAGCGTGTAGTAGCCGCCGTAGGTGTCCTTCAGGACGCGCGGGTAGCGCTGGAGGGCCGTCTCGCGGCCGGCCGGGGTGGAGCGCGCGTGGGCCTGGACGATGACGTCGGCGGCGATCTGGCCGGACTCCATGGCGTAGGCGATGCCCTCGCCGTTGAAGGGGTTCACCAGGCCGCCGGCGTCGCCGACGAGCAGCAGGCCCTTGGTGTAGTGGGGCTGGCGGTTGAAGGCCATGGGGAGGGCGGCGCCGCGGATGGGCCCGGTCATGTTGTCGGGGGTGTAGCCCCAGTCCTCCGGCATGGAGGCGCACCAGGCCTTGAGGACCTCGCGCCAGTCCAGCTCCTTGAAGGAGTCGGAGGTGTTGAGCACGCCCAGGCCGACGTTGGAGGTGCCGTCGCCCATGCCGAAGATCCAGCCGTAGCCGGGCAGCAGGCGGTCCTGGGGGCCGCGGCGGTCCCACAGTTCGAGCCAGGACTCCAGGTAGTCGTCCTCGTGGCGGGGGCTGGTGAAGTACGTGCGGACCGCGACGCCCATCGGGCGGTCCTCGCGGCGGTGCAGGCCCATCGCGAGGGAGAGGCGGGTGGAGTTGCCGTCGGCGGCGACGACGAGCGGCGCGTGGAAGGTGACCTCGCGCTTCTCCTCGCCGAGCTTGGCGTGCACGCCGGTGATGCGGCCGGTGCGGTCGTCGACGATCGGCGCGCCCACGTTGCACTTCTCGAACAGTCGGGCTCCGGCCTTCTGCGCCTGCCGGGCGAGCTGCTCGTCGAAGTCGTCACGCTTGCGGACCAGGCCGTAGTCCGGGAAGGAGGCGAGGTCCGGCCAGTCGAGCTGGAGGCGCACTCCCCCGCCGATGATCCTGAGGCCCTTGTTGCGCAGCCAGCCGGCCTCTTCCGAGATGTCGATGCCCATCGCCACGAGCTGCTTGACGGCGCGCGGGGTGAGGCCGTCGCCGCAGACCTTCTCGCGCGGGAACTCGGTCTTCTCCAGGAGCAGTACGTCGAGTCCGGCCTTGGCGAGGTGGTAGGCGGTGGTGGAGCCGGCTGGCCCCGCGCCGACGACGATGACATCGGCGGTGTTCTCGGAGAGGGGCTCGGTCACGACACTCACGGCGGGATCTCCCCAAGGTTCGGAATCGGTGTGCCGCCCGGGCACAGGACATGGGCAGTCTATGCAGCGGCGTTGATCACCCGGCTGAAGGGCTGCCTCGTCCCCACACCGACCCGGTCGGCGACGGACAGTAATCGACTGTCACAGAAAGACACCTGTCGCTTCCGGCCGATGCGGGGCGGGAGTTACCCTTCCTGTACCGCTGGGGGTGACATCTGTGCACATATCCCGCAAGACACCCGAAGTGCGCGTACCGCGTCTGGTCGGTCTGATGGCCGTCGACGCACGCGAGACGGCCCGGGCGCGGGGCCTGTCCCTCAACGCGCCGGACCGGCCCGACTTCCACCTCGCCGTCGTCGACTACGTCGTACGCCAGTACCCGCAGCCCGGCGCCGAGGTGCCGCGGGACTCGATGGTCTACGTGTGGTTCGACTTCGGCCCCGGTGAGGGCGGCGGAGGCGTGCACGAGCCGCGGGTTCCGCGACCGCCGCGGGGCGGACTCCAGCGCGAGCTGGACGAGCCGGGCGATCCGCACATGGTGCTCAGCTCCCCGTAGGGGACTCAGCTCTCCTTGAAGCCCCGGTGCAGGGCCACGATCCCGCCGCTCAGGTTGCGCCAGGCCACCCGCGACCAGCCGGCCTTGCCCAGGCGTGCCGCCAGAGCGGGCTGGTCGGGCCAGGCGCGGATGGATTCGGCGAGGTAGACGTAGGCGTCGGGGTTGGAGGAGACGGCCCGGGCGACCGGCGGCAGGGCGCGCATCAGGTACTCGGTGTAGACCGTGCGGAACGGCGCCCACGTCGGGTGGGAGAACTCGCAGATCACGATCCGCCCGCCGGGCCGGGTCACCCGGTGCATCTCCCGCAGCGCGGCGTCCGTGTCCTGCACGTTGCGCAGCCCGAAGGAGATGGTGACGGCGTCGAAGGTGTCGTCCTTGAACGGCAGCCGCGTCGCGTCGCCGGCGGTGTAGGGCAGCCAGGGCTGCCGCTGCTTGCCGACCTGGAGCATGCCCTGCGAGAAGTCGCAGGGAACGACGTAGGCGCCGGTGCGGGCGAAGGGCAGCGAGGACGTGCCCGTGCCCGCCGCGAGGTCGAGGACCTTCTGCGCGGGGTGTGCGTCGACCGCCTTGGCGACCTCCTTGCGCCATCGCCGGTCCTGGCCGAGGGACAGCACGTCGTTGGTCAGGTCGTACCGTTCCGCCACGTCGTCGAACATCGAGGCGACTTCGTGCGGCTGCTTGTCCAGGGATGCGCGGGTCACGGGCCCATTCTTGCAGCACGCCCTCACGGCAGGAGCCGCGGCTTCCGTCGCGCCGCCATGTCCTCCACCCACCCGCACAACAGCACGAACACGGCGATCAGCACCCAGCCCACGCCGAACAGGAACCACTGGCTGTCCAACGGCAGGTACGCCTCGAAGGCCGGTACCTCCCAGAACCGGTCGATCAGCGGTACGGCGAGGACGAGCGCGATCTCGTGCCAGAGGTAGATCGTGACGGCACGCGCGCGTACAGCAGCAGCGTCACGAACCCCGCCGACCAGAAGGCCTGCGCGAGCGGGTTCTCGTCGAGGTCGTACGTGCCGTACTCGGCCTGGTGCGCGAGGGCGTACCAGCCGCCGTAGGCCAGGGCGGCCAGCGCGAGGGACCGCGCCATCAGGGTGCCGGCCAGGCCGAACATCGCCCCCATGGAGGGGAAGACCAGTCCGGCCCAGGCCCAGCCGAAGGTGTGGTACGCGACGAGCGGACGAGCGCGACCGCGCGGAGGACGTCGAAGTAGCGGTCGCGACGCCTGCTGTGCGCGCCCATCAGCCCGCCTTTCCCTTCTGGTCACGGGCTGGTGGCAGCCGTTCGTAGAGTGGTGAGGCCCAGGGGAATCGGACGCACCCGAGCGGGGGACGTGGATGGACGTGCTGATCAGGCCCGCACGCGCGACGGAAGCCGACGTACTCACCGACTTGGCGCTGCGGTCCAAGGCGCACTGGGGCTACGACGCCGGGTTCCTGGAAGCGTGTCGGGAAGAGCTCACCGTCACCGCGGACGAGCTCGCGCGCCGACGGGCCACGGTGGCTGACCGAGACGGCCGCGTTCTGGGCTTCACGACGCTTGAGGGCGAGCCCCCCTCCGGCGTCCTGGGCATGATGTTCGTCGAGCCGCAGGCCATCGGTCAGGGGATCGGCCGCCTGCTGTTCGAGCGCACGATCGCCGCCGGACGAGAGCTGGGGTTCACCCGGCTCACGATCGACGCGGACCCGAACGCCGAGCCGTTCTACCGCGCGATGGGCGCGGTCCGCGTCGGGGAAGTCCCCTCGGGCTCCATCGCCGGCCGAGTGCTGCCGCAGCTGGTCGTCACCATCCACCGCGGAGACGGCGCCGTTTGACGACGTCATCGGGAAGCCCCGCCGGGGTCCCGGCCTCGCCCGTCCGCTTGAGTTTCTGCCAGCGCAGTCGGCCGCCGGTGAGGGCCGTGACGCAGGAGTGGATGAGGACGAGGTACATCATCTGCCGGTAGGCCAGCTGCTGGAGCGGCATCATCAGCAGGTAGCGGTACCGCTCGCGGTCCAGGCGGAAGGCGTAGGCCGCGCACCCGCACTCAACGAACACGGGTCCTTCGGCGGGCTCGTTGCCGCGTTTGCGGCGGCGACCGCGAGGGGCGCGGTTTTCGATGGCAGGCTCGGATTGCATTCCCCCGGAAACCAGGGCGCCTTTATGTGCCCCAAACTCGGGTTTTCATGTGAGAGACCCGTGAGAAACGACCCAAGCTGTCCTTTCTCCGAGAGTTCTCGGGAATGCCCGCGGAACTCGCCGTGAGCGACTGACCCCGTGAGACGTTTGCTGCCGGGAAACGTACTTCCTGTTGACCCCCAGACCTCACGAGAACGGGAGCGCACGTCATGAGGAGTCACCGGAAACCGGCGGCGATCGGGCTGGGCTGCCTGCTCGCCTTCGCCATGGCGGGATGCTCCGGCCAGGGCGACGCGACCCCGGCGGCCCCCGCGGTGACGACGGCGGCACCCAGCACTTCCTCACCTGCCGAGTCCGGCACGTCGTATGCCCCGTACGTCAGCTCCACCGAAGCCGCCGGCACCGACTCCGCGGGCTCCCCCACGACGTACAACCTGGCCTTCGTCATAGCCGACGGCAGCGACTGCGTCCCGCGCTGGAACGGCACGCACGCCATCGGCGACTCGACGGTCGCGGCCCGGATCGCGCGGCTCAAGGAGGACGGCGGCCAGGTCCGGGTCTCCTTCGGCGGCGCCTCCGGCGATGAACTCGCGACGCACTGCGGCAGCGCGTCGGAACTGGCGGCGGCGTACGGCAAGGCCCTCGACGCGGCCGGCACCGGCCTGGCCGACTTCGACATCGAGGGCGACGAACTGGCCGACTCCGCGTCCGTCGCCCTGCGTTCGAAGGCGCTCGCCCGGTTGCAGGCGGAACGCGAGGACCTGGAGGTCTCGTTCACGCTCCCGGTCATGCCCTCGGGCCTGGGAAAGGACAGCCTGGCGCTCCTCGCCTCCGCCAACGACAACGGTGTACAGGTCTCGACCGTGAACCTGATGACGATGAACTACGGCACGTCCTACGACGGCGACATGGGCGGCTACGCCCGCACGGCCGCGCAGACCGCGCACACCCAGCTGAAGGAGGTCTTCGGCACGTCGGACGCGGCCGCCTGGCGGGGCATGGCGCTCACCTCGATGATCGGCGTCAACGACGTCGACGGTGAGACCTTCACGCTCGCCGACGCCGCCGAGGTCCGGGCCTTCGCCGAGGAGAAGGGCATCGGGTGGGTGTCGATGTGGTCGGCCGCCCGGGACCGGCAGTGCGCGAAGGACTCCGGGTCGGACCGGCCGGCGACCGATTGCAGCGGGGTGAAGCAGAGTTCGGGCGCGTTCGGGAAGGCGTTCGCGAGCTGACGCGGGCTGCTGGCTGGGGGCCGGGAGGCCCGGAAGCCCGGGGGCCGGGAGGCCCGGAAGCCCGGGGGCCGGGAGGCCCGGAAGCCCGGGGGCCGGGAGGCCCGGAAGCCCGGGGGCCGGGAGGCCCGGAAGCCCGGGGGCCGGGAGGCCCGGGAGGCCGGGGGATCGGGGCAGGGAGGCCTGGGAGCCGGGAGGCCCGGGGCCCGGGGCCCGGAGGCCCGGGGCCCGAAGGCCCGGAGGGTCGGAGGGTCGGCTTCCGTTCAGCGGCGCCGGTGCACCAGCCGTCCCGCGCACACCGTCGCGAGGCACTCCCCCGCGTCGTCGAAGACGGCGAGGTCGGCGCGGCCGGTCGGGACGATCGCGGTCCGGCGGGCCCGCGGCAGGACGACGACGTCGTTCCGCTCGGCGGCGGCCCGGAGTTCCGCCGAGTCGACGTACTCCTCCAGGACCGCCACCGCGCCGAGCTTCAGCACGGCGTGGACGCGCTCGCGCGGGCTCGGGGCGTCCGGCAACGGGCCCTCGTGGACGCGGGCCGGGCCGAGGGTCCCGGGCCAGCTGCGCACCCGGGCCGCCGGGAACGCCTCGCGCACGTCGTCGAGGGTCCCGACCGCACCGATGCGGTCCCGTCCGACGACCACGGCGCCGCCCTTGACGGGATCGGAGTCCCAGGTGACGCGGACCGCGTCCGCCGTGTGAATGGTCTCCAACTCTTCTCCGGCGCGCGCTAGTTGGAGGCGATCAGCTTGAGCTCGGGGTGAGCCGTGCCGCCCTCGATGGCCGTGGAGGAGATGTGCGAGACCACGCGGTCGTCGACGGGGTCGTTCGCCGGGTCGTCGTGGACGACGAGATGCTCGTAGGTGGTGGACCGCTGGGCCGGGACGCGGCCCGCCTTGCGGATGAGGTCGATGATCTCCATCCGGTTCGACCGGTGCTTGGCGCCGGCCGACGACACGACGTTCTCCTCCAGCATGATCGAGCCGAGGTCGTCGGCGCCGTAGTGCAGGGAGAGCTGGCCGACCTCCTTGCCCGTGGTCAGCCAGGAGCCCTGGATGTGGGCGATGTTGTCCATGAACAGCCGCGCGATGGCGATCATCCGCAGGTACTCGAAGAGCGTCGCCTGCGTGCGGCCCTTCAGGTGGTTGTTCTCGGGCTGGTACGTGTACGGGATGAAGGCGCGGAAGCCGCCCGTGCGGTCCTGGACGTCGCGGATCATCCGCAGGTGCTCGATGCGCTCGGCGTTGGTCTCGCCGGTGCCCATGAGCATGGTGGAGGTGGACTCCACGCCCAGGTTGTGCGCGATCTCCATGATCTCCAGCCAGCGCTCGCCGGACTCCTTCAGCGGGGCGATGGCCTTGCGGGGCCGCTCGGGCAGCAGCTCGGCGCCAGCACCGGCGAAGGAGTCGAGGCCGGCGGCGTGGATGCGCCGGATGGCCTCCTCGACGGACACCTTCGAGATCCGGGCCATGTGCTCGACCTCGGACGCGCCCAGCGAGTGGATCACCAGCTGCGGGAAGGCGTCCTTGATCGCCTTGAAGTGCTTCTCGTAGTACTCGACGCCGTAGTCCGGGTGGTGTCCGCCCTGGAACATGATCTGGGTGCCGCCCAGCTCGACCGTCTCGGCACAGCGGCGCAGGATGTCGTCCAGGTCGCGCGTCCAGCCCTTGGCGGTGTCCTTGGGCGCGGCGTAGAAGGCGCAGAAGCGGCAGGCCGTGACGCAGACGTTCGTGTAGTTGATGTTGCGCTCGATGATGTACGTCGCGATGTGCTCGGTCCCCGCGTACCGGCGCCGCCGCACGGCGTCGGCGGCGGCCCCCAGCGCGTGCAGCGGGGCGTCCCGGTACAGCACGAGCGCCTCGTCCGGGGTGATCCGCCCACCGGCGGCAGCACGGTCGAGGATGGGCTGAAGGTCGGCCTTCTCGGTCACCGGGCGTCCCTTTCGTAAGGGTTGTGGACGGACCAGCCCAGCGTACGCCAGGGGTTCGGGGGGCTGGACGTCAGGCCGTGTACGCGCCCACCAGCAGGCCGAGGAGCGCCCCCGTGATCAGGAACGGGCCGAAGGGGATGGCCGTTGTGCGGGTGGCTCGGCGGGTGAGGACCAGGGTGGCGCCGTACAGGGCGCCCAGCAGGAAGCCGGCGAAGGTGCCGAGCATCACCGTCGGCCAGCCGTACCAGCCGAGTACGGCGCCGGCGCCGAGGGCGAGCTTGACGTCGCCGAAGCCCATGCCCGCGGGGTTGATGAGGAAGAGGACGAGGTAGCCGCCGCCGAGGGCGAGGGAGCCGAGCAGGGCGGTGGTCCACTCGCCGGCGTGCTCCGGGACGAGGGCCGTGAGGCCGAGCAGGGCCAGGGCCGCGGCGGCGAAGGGGAGGGTGAGCGGATCGGGCAGCCGTCGTACGCGGAAGTCGACCACCGTGAGCAGGACGCCGACGGGGGCGAGGAGCAGCCAGGCGCCGATCTCCGGGCGGCTGCCGGTGGCGGCCGCGAGGGCGGCGCAGACGAGGGCGGTGGCGATCACCAGGGGTGTCGTACCCGGCCCGTACCCGCCCCCGGCGCACCGCGGGCACGACGCCCGCCCCAGCCAGCCCCTGACGGCATGCCCCCCGGGGCACGCCTCGTGCCACGGCTCCCCCGAGGGGGCCGAGAACCGGTAGGCCGCGCGCGGCAGTAGCGCTCCCGCCGCCGCGCCCCACAGCGCGGCGGCGACGACCAGCAGCCCGGTGCTCATCCCGCTACGGCGATCGTGTCGCGCCGCGTCGGCAGCAGCTCGTCGAGCAGCGCCTCGGTGCGCGGCGGCAGCACGCGGGTCCCGCGGCCGATGAGGTCGGTGGCGAGCGCGGCCAGCCGGTCCGCGTCGCCGGTGGCGTGCGTGGCGCGCGGCAGCTCGTGCCACAGGCGCTCGTCGGCCGGGGCGGTGCGCAGGGCCGCGTCGAGGGCCTTGATGGCCTTCTCCGCGCGGTTCTTCTCCATGTGGAAATCGCTCTGCGCGAGCCCGGTGTCCGCGACGAGCAGCGGCAGTTGGGCGTCGACGATCTCGTGGGTGAGCCACCGGTAGCGGCCCTCGGGCCGGTCGGCCAGCAGGGGCCCGCGCACCAGCACCGGCGCGTCGGTGAGCAGCCGCCCGCGTACGGCCCGGCTGCCGACGCCGCGGCCCTGAGGTGGCCTCGGTGCCGTCGCTCCCGACGTACTTCCCGTCGAGCTTGACGAGCTTGAGGTGCGGCGTCGCGGCATGGCGGGTGTCCTGGGGTCGTGTGAGTGCGGTGAGACCGGGCTGTGAGGTGAGACATGTGCTGAGCCACAGAAATCTTATTGACTCTCATGGGGGTCGTTGAAGGGCAGAGGGACGCCCCGCGGGCACGACCAGCACCGTTCGCAAGCGCCACGCCACCCAAAGAGTCGTAGCTCCGGGCGGGGTACGCGGCCATCATCGAGAACGACCCCGACAGCAAGGAACGTGCCTTCACCGATGAGAGCGGAATCAGAGAAACTCGACGACGAACTCGCCAAGCAGGTGAACGACGACATGAAGACCGAGGCAAGCGGGCGGAAAGGGCGGTAAGGGGGTTCCGCAGGCGGGGGCAGTGAGTAAGTCGCCCGCAGGCATACGGAAAGGCCCCGGACCGGATGGTCCGGGGCCTCGCGTGCGTTTCGTCAGGAAGCGACGGCGGCGTTGAGGTGCAGGTCGGCCGCGACGCCCTGGGGCGAGACGGCGAGGCCCACGCCACCGCCGACACCGGCGGTGAGGCCGGCAGCCGTCGTCTCGACGTAGAGACCGGCTGCGGCGCCGGCACCCGCGGCGACGCCGCCCGCCTGGCCGCCGGCGATGGTGTCCAGCTCGGCGTCGGACATCTGGGCGGTCTCGATCTGCGGGGTGAAGGCCATGGGAGGCGGTTCCCTTCGGTTCAAAAAAACTATTAGTGCTCGAGCGCGACCGATCAAAGCACGTGGAGAGAAGGGGCTGCCAGTCAGTGGTTATCGGGGTGCGGTGGATTCCGAGGGCCGCATTCATGAGTGTGTCCATCCCGTCACCGGGTACCGCGTCTTCTTCACATCTCCTGCCACTTCGCGATACAGGAACGTAGGACGCACCGTGGGATGTGAGCCTCGCTCAGGTCCTGCCCACTTTCCCTCCGACCTCTCGGTGAACGGTGTGCAGATCCCTCGAAGGTTCCGCCCGGGCTACTCAGCCGACCTGGTTCTCCGCCACCGCCTGGCCGTGGACGATCACGTCGTGGGTCGCCGCGATGTCCGCGCCCGTCATGCCCATCTCCCGGGCGAGGCCTTCACACGGGCGTCGCAGTTCTGGAAGTTGATGGAGGCCGGGCCGCCCTCGTTCTCGTAGAGGGCCTCACCGTAGACGAGGGCACCGCCCACCGGGTCCGCCTCGGCAAGCAGGACGCGCCGCGGCCAGACCGCCGCGAGGGCGACGGCCGCGGTGGTGACGCCGGGGGACCCCTTGTCGGCGGCGAGAGCGGTGAGCGCCATGGGTCGGGCGCCGCCTTCTGGTTGCCGAGACGTGCACCATGGCGACCTCGCCCGCGGCCGTGCCGACGGCACGTGTGAGCTCATGAGCAACGCCAGGCACACCGTTGTCCATGGCCAACGGAGTACGCGTCCCGCCCCGGCCGCACACCGGATCCGAAGGGGCCGATTCGCTGCCGACGCGGTGTGCGGCAGCGAATCGGCGCCGGCACTACGCTGTCGGCAACTTGCCGCTCTTCGTGTTGACCTCGCCCATGAAGTCAACGTTCTTCGAGTTCATCCGGTAGACGTTGATCCGAACCTTGTGGCCTTCCGGAATCTGGTACACGCAGTTCGTGTAGGAACTGGTCTGGCACTCGCCCTTCTTCTTCCCGGCCGTGACGTCGTAGATCTCGGTCCAGATGTAGTGGCCGTCCTTGCTCAGGTCGTCGACGGTCACGCGCTCGGCTTCCCGCGAGGAGTCGCGCGGCTGGAAAATGACCATCGCGCGCTTCTTGCCGCCCGAGGAGAAGTAGTCGATCGTGTTGGGCTTCGCCGCGGCGCTGGCCGTTCCGATGCCGGTGAAAGTGAGGGCCAGGGCCGTCACGGCCGTGGCACCCAGGCGAACAAAGGACGTCTTCAGGTACACGTTGTGCTCTTTCCCCGCTTCATTCCTGGGAGGAGCCGGAGCTGTGCTGCGGTCGCAACTCCCCTTGGTCGGCAGTCTTCCTATCACGCCTGATCAACCGCCTGCCGAGGCCCTCGAGGAGCCCTCCGCCCGGGCCCGGGCCACCCGGACGACACCCTCACACACTCGCCATCACTCCCCCACACGCGAAGCCGGGCGGAGCCGCGAGCGGGTGACCTGTAGCACTCGCGAAGCGCCGAGTAGAGTGCGGCGCGGACAGCGATCGGACCACGGGGGCACATCGGTGAGAGCCGTCACGGCGAACAGGCCTTACGCAGGACGGATATGGGCGAGCAGCGATGACCGAAGCCGGGTCCGCCGGCTGCTTCTCGCCCTCTGCGCGCTGATGGCCGTCTTCGCAACCGCCACCCCGGCCCACGCCGCGGACACCACCTCCGCCCCCACCCAGGCCGCCTACCTCGCCGACCGGCTCCGCGAGAACCCGGTCTACGTCAGCGACCAACTCCCCCGCGCCGTACCGCGCTCCACCGCGCCGGACTTCGCGCGGATCGCGAAGGAGACCGGCATACCGACCTACGTCATGGTGCTCCCGCTCCAGAGCGTCAGGCAGGGCAAGGAACTTCTCGACGCGGTGCACGACCGGCTGGGCCGGGACGGGTTGTACGTGCTGCTGGACGACAGTTCGGTGACGGACGCCGCCGCCTACGGCGTGCGCGTACCGGCCGACGACGCCTGGACCGTCCAGCTGTACGAACTGCCGTCGGACGCGGGTCCGTTGCTGAGCTTCGAGCGGTTCGCGGAGGTCATCGCCCAGGGCGGCGGGAAGGCCGCCGCCCGTGCGGAGGCGGCCCGCGCGGAGTACGAGGACGACGAGCCCGCCGAGATGTACATCGGCCAGGCCGACCGCCGCAACCAGTCGTTCCTGACGGGCATCGCGCTCACCGGCGTACCCCTGCTGATCCTGCTGTCGGCGGCGTACGTGCGGCGGGTGCGCCGCCGGTACGCCGGGTCAGGCAAGAGCACCGGCGCCCGTACCCCGCGCCGGATCCCCGCCCTGGTGGCCGTCCTCGCCTCCGCCGCGGTCGCCGCCGCCGCGGTCGCCCTCACCGCCCTCTCCGTCTTCGACCAGACCAGGTCGAGCGGGGTGCAGCCGCCCACCCCCGCCGAGATGTCCGCTCGGGTCGAACGCGTCGCGGCGGGTCTGGAGCGGGACCCGGTGTACGCCGACCCGGAGAGCCCGCGGGTCCTCGACGCACGCGCGCGGGACCGGCTGCACGACCGGATCAGCGCGTTCCGGCGTTCCGACGGTGGTGGCCCGGTGTTCGTCTCCCTCGTTCCGCAGACGTACGAGAGCGAGGCGGCCGGCGACTCGGAGCTGTTCGCCGCGGCGGTGCACGCCAAGGTCCGTGAGGACGGGGTGTACGTCGTGGCCGACCCGGGCGACGGCACGATCGACGTCTACAACCACGGCCTGCGCCTGGACGCCAACCACCTCTTCCTCGACCTGCCGGACTCCATCTCCCTGGGCGACAGTCGGGCGGACGAGGCCGACGACCACCTCATCGGCGAGCGCCTCGACGCCCTGATGACCTTCCTGGACAAGACGCCGCGCACGGACCGGCCCGCCGAGGCCTTCGCACCCGCCGCAGCACCGAGTCCCACCGAGGAGACCGCTCTTCCGCCGCTGTTCTCCACCGACTTCTGGCCCGGCCTGTTCGTGGGCGTCTTCGCGGCCCTCCTGCTGTGGGCCCTCCTCGCCGGCGTGGCGGAGCTGGTGCTGCGCCGGTGGCGGCCGGCGCCCGAGCCGGCCCACCGGCTGGCCCTCACGGCCCCCAGGGAACCGTCGGCGTCCTACCTCCGACGTACCGCGTACACCGAGATCAGCGCCCTGACCCGGGAGTTCACCGAGCCCGAGGACGGCACCCGCACCCGCGCCCGGGACTGCCTCGACGCGGCGCTGCTCCTGCTCGACGGGGACGTCAATCGCGCCCGGAAATGGGGGACGGATCCCGCGACCCTGGTCGCCGTCATCGTCCTCGCCCGGGCGGGCCGGGCCGCCCTCGCCGGTGAGAAGGCCGATCTGTGCTGTGGCGTCAACCCCCTGCACGGTCCGGGCGTGAGCCTCCATCACGTCCGTGTCTCCGCCGACAACGGCAGCCGGCGCCTGCTCCCCGTCTGCGAAGCGTGCCGCAACACGGCCATCGCCGACCCCCTCGGCGTCCCCGGCAGCCTGATGACGCTGCCGGCCCCGTCCGGCGGCGGCCGTGTGCCGTACTACGACGCGACCGACGGCCCGCTGACCGCCGTACCCAAGGGCATCGCGCGGCTCGTCGACAGGGTGAGGGAGACCGCGGGTGTGCACTGAGGCCGGCCTTCGAGGTCCCGGCCGGGCGGAGCGTGTGGGCGGCGACCGGGTACGGCTCGCTGATGCCGCCGTCGGAAGGGCTCGCCCGGGCCCGCTGATCAGCCCGGCGGCCGGTCCTGCCGCAGGGCCTCGAACAGAGCGCGGGCCCGCCGGTCGTCCCACTTCACCGCGCTGCCCTGAGGAGTCCGCAGGTCGGGGTCGGCCACGGGCACGTTGAGCTGCCGGCCTCCGCCGGACGCGGCCTTCCGCAGCGCCTCGAACAGCGACATCAGGTCGGGCAGTTCCGTCTCCTCGTCGACGATGAGCGTGTCGAGGCCGGCGTCGAGCGTCGGGAAGGACTTGGACGGGTCGGCGAGGGTGGACGGGGTGGCCGCCTTGCGGGCGAGGGCGGCGAGGAATCTCTGCTGGTTGCGGGTGCGGCCCAGGTCCCCCTGCGCCTCCTGCTTGCGCTGCCGTACGAACGCCAGCGCCTCGGCGCCGTCGAGGGTCTGGCAGCCGGCGGGCAGGTCGGCGCCGGAGTCCTTGTCGCGCACGGGCTTGTCCAGGCACAGGTCCACGCCGCCGACGGCGTCCACGACGCCCACGAAACCGGCGAAGCCGATCTCCGCGTAGTGGTCGATGTGCACGCCGGTGTTGCGTTCCACGGTCCGCACCAGCAGGTCGGGGCCGCCCAGCGAGAACGCCGCGTTGAGCTTGTTCGGCGCGGCCCGGTAGCTCCTGCCGGTGTCGGGGTCGACGTAGGGCGGGAGGGTCACCCACGAGTCGCGCGGCAGGCTGAGCATGGTGGTGCCGCCCGCCCCGGTGTGCAGCAGGATCACCGAGTCGGTGCGGCGGCCCTCGGTCGAGCCGGTGTTCAGTTCCTTCCTGTCCTGCTCCGAGAGTCCCTCGCGGCTGTCGGAGCCCACGACCAGGTAGTTGGTGCCCTCGCCGCGCGGCACCCGGTCCGTGAGCGCGCCGAGGTCGACCTGCTGGTTGAGCCGGGTGTCGGCCCAGACGTACGTACCGGCCCCGCCGAGCAGCAGCACCGACGACAGGACCGCCGCCGTCCGCAGGAACCGGCGCCGCCGGGTGGGACGGCGCCGGTTCCTGCTGCCGCGCCCGCCGCGTGCGGCGAGGCTGCTGTCGTAGCGCCCGGGGGCGGCGGGCGAGGGCATGCCCGGCAGGGGGGCGGTGCGGATCGAGGGCGGTGGTGCGAGGGAGGGCGCGGGCGGTTCCCGCCGCGGGGTCCGCTCGGGCGGGAGCCCTCCCTGCCGGTCGGTCCAGTCGCTCATCGGAGCCTCGAAGGTGCTGGGGGGTTCTCTCGGGTCAGCGCATCGGCACGCTCCTATACGGAACCGGCCCACCGATCTGTTCAGCGGCCGTACCGGACCGCTTCATCCGCTGCCACCTCAGCCGGCTGCCGAGCAGCAGCGCCACCAGCGACTGGATGACGACGAGGTACATCAACTGCCGGTAGACGACGATCTGGAACGGCATCGACCACAGCGCCCGCACCGGTTCGCCGTCGAGTCTCAGCGCGTAGCCGGAGCAGACGATCTGCACGCCGAGGAAGGCGAACCAGACCGCGGCCGACTCCCACGGGTCCCGGAACAGCACGCCGTACAGGGCGTAGACGTCGATGACGGGCGCGAGCAGCGGCAACGCGACCTGGAACAGCGCGAGGTACGTCAGCCCGCGCCGCCCGAACCGCCCGGCGGGCCCCATGGCGACCAGCGCCCCGCGATGCTTCCACATGGCCTGCAGGGTGCCGTAGCACCACCGGTACCGCTGCCGCCACAACTGCCGGACGGTGGTGGGCACTTCGGTCCAGGCGACGGCGGACTCCTCGTACAGCACCCGCCAGCCGGCCCGCCACAGGGCCATCGTCAGGTCGGTGTCCTCGGCGAGGGTGTCCTCGCTGATGCCGCCGACGCCGATCACCGCGTCCCGACGGAAGGCCCCGATGGCGCCGGGGACGGTGGGCATGCACTCCAGCACCTCGAACATGCGCCGGTCGAGGTTGAACCCGAAGACGTACTCCAGGTGCTGCCACCGGGCGAGCAGGCTGCGCCGGTTGCCGACCTTGGTGTTGCCGCTGACCGCTCCCACGGCGGGGTGCGCGAGCGGCTGCACGATCCGCTCGATGGCGTCGGGCTCGAAGACGGTGTCGGCGTCGACCATCACGACGATGTCGTACCGGGCGTGCGCGAGCCCGGCGTTGAGGGCGGCGGCCTTCCCGGAGTTGACCTGCCGGATGACCTCCACCCTCGCGTCACCCATGTTCTCGGCGATGTCGGCGGTCCGATCGCTCGACCCGTCGTCGATGACGACGACCTGCAGCTCCCGGTGGGTCGAGTCGAGCAGCGACCGCAGGGTCGACCCGATGCCGGCCTCCTCGTTGTACGCCGGGACGAGCACGGTCACCGGCCCGGACGTCTCCCGCATCCAGGGCGCCCCGGTGCGGAACCGCTCCAGCCGCCGCACATGGGCCCGGGCGAAGAGGGCGAGCAGCAGCAGCCGCAGCACGCCGAGCCCGCCGGCGACACCGAGGATCCAGATCATGGCGGTGGAGAAGACCTGCCCGATGCCGGTGACCTGGACGAGCCCCCGCCCCAGCCACCGCTCGACGAGGGACGGGGAGGCGTACGGCACGAGCCCGAGCCCGTCGGAGACGGTGGTGAACCGGTCGACGGCCCGGTTCTTCAGCAGCCTGCGCGCCTCCTGGTACGCGCTCTCCGTCTGGCCGAGCTGCCGCACGATCCCCTGCGCCGGCTTCCGCGCCCCCTTGTCGGCGGCGACGAGCACGTACCCGTACCCGGTGGCCCGCCGCGCCGCCTGCCACTCGCGCCCGCACAGGGTGTCGGGCGTGGTGGTCCTCGGCATCCGCAGCAGGTTGGTACGCACCCCGGCGGTACCCGCGAGGGCGCTCTGGGTCAGTTCGAGCTCGGCCCGGAACCGGGGCGCGGAGGACTCCCCGAGGACCGCCCCCGTATACGTGTTGGACCCGATCTCGTGCCCCTCGGCCCGGATCCGCCGCATCAGTTCCGGGTGCCGGGCGGCTTGGGCGCCGTGCACGAAGAAGGTGGCGCGGGCCCTGTTCCTGCGGAGCAGGTCGAGCAGCCGGGGGGTCCAGACGGGGTCGGGCCCGCCGTCGAAGGTGAGCGCGACGGTCCGGGCGGGCATGGCCCCGGTCCGTATCCCGTCCCGGTTGATACCGATCACAGGCCCGCCCCGGGCGACGGCCTCCGGCACGGGCGAGGCACACGGCGTCCGCGCCTTCGCGGCGTCGACCTCGTGCCGGGTCCAGCCCTCGAAGACCAGCAGGGCGAGAACGAGGGGGAGCGTGAGAGCGAGGAGCAGCCAGTGGGCTCGGGGGTCTCGGGATTGTTTGTGGCGGGGTTTGGAGCGGCGGGGTGGGGGTGGAGTCCGGAGTGGTGGGGAGGGGGGTGTGGGGGGTATGTCGGCGGGGGTCAGGGGGCGTCACCGCCCCCGGGCACTTCTTCTCGGCCTCCTCGGGAGACGCCGCCTCGTCTTGGCTTCCTGTGCTTGCTGTTGTGGGGGGAGCGCATGGGGCGCGAGTGTAGTTACGGGCCGTCGATCACACGGCCGTAACAGCAAACTCTCACAGGAACGCGGTGGCACTCGGCTTCCGGTTGCCGAGCGTCTCAGCGTGACCGCCTTTCTGAAGGGGGTCGGCGTCCATGTAGAACGGCGATCCCGTAACGCCCGTAGGGCGTGCCGGCGTTCGTGGTCGGCGGACCCATCACGCCGAGCAAGGGCATGCTGGGGCACACAGCCCACGGGATCGGCCGGATCCCGTGGCCTGTCGCCGTCCGGGCTCACACGGCCGGCAGCGCGTAGACCTCGGCCCCGTGGGTCACGAGCAGCCGGTCGCCGGCCAGGGCGGCCTGCCACGGCTCGCCGGTCTCCTTGTTGTCGTCGTACACCCAGCGGCCCTTGCCGGTCTTGGCGTTCAGGGCGAAGATGCCGCCGCCGTCCAGCGGTCCCGAGGCCCCGTACAGTGTCGCCCCTGCCTTCAGGAACGTCTGCGGAGGCTCGTCGGCGCCGGGGTCCTCGCACAGCCAGAGGCGCTTGCCGGTCTTGGCACTCACGGCCCAGACACCGCCGTCGAAGTCGGCGGCGTAGAGCACACCGTCGATGGCGGTCGGGTTGTGGAAGCCGCGTCGGCCGTTGGGCGACAGGGACCACCGCCTGTTCCCCGTCTCCACGTCGACCGCGGTGAGTTGCTCGCCGGGCAGGAAGACCAGCCCGCTCGCGACGGCGGGCTGCCGGCTCCACTCGTCACCGATCTTCTGGGTCCACAGCTGGTCGCCGGTGGCGGTGTCGCGCACGGTGACGTTGTGATTGGAGTCGGTGTAGACGAGGTGCTTGCCCGAGACGGTGCCCTGGACGTCGTAGTCCTTCGTGCCCCAGTCGCGCCGCTGGACCCACACCTTTCTGCCGGTGGTGTGGCTGATGGCGGCAACGGCCGTGCGGTACTCGGTGGCGCTGCGGGACTCGCCGTAGTCCTTCGCCGTGACGTACACGTTGCTGCCGTCGATGGCGATCGTGCCCTCGACGGTCAGGGCCTTGCCGAGCCGGCTGCGCCAGGACTCCTCACCGGTGCGTACGTCGTAGGCGACGAGGACGCCGTCGTAGTCCCCGTCGGCCAAGTACACCTTGCCGCCGTGGAAGAGGAGTGGGGCGCCGGGGCGGCAGATGCCCGGCTTGGACCAGCGGGCGTCGCCGGTCTTCACGTCGTACGCCACGAGTGGATCGCCGCTGACCAGCAGCAGGCCGCCGTACGTCACGAGCGGCACGTCGGAGGCGGTGCTGTCCGGGTCCGCGCTCTCATGCCACAGGGGCTGCGGCGCCACGCCTGCTGGAGGCGTGGTGAAGTTCTCCCCGACAGGCCGGCCCACGCCTCCCTTGCCGCTCGCGGCGTCGGACACGTTGCCGTCCCGGCCGAGCAGCCATGCCGTGCCGCCGCCGATCGCCGCGACGGCCGCCGCACCGCCGAAGGCGAGCGAGAGAACGCGTCGGCGGGAGGGACCGGAGCCGGTGGGGGCGGCGGAGCCCACGAGCACGGTGCCTGGCCCGGGCGTGCTGGGGACTGGGGGCGAGGCGCCGTAACCGAATGTGCCGTTGCCGCCGGGAGGTGTGCCGTAAGCCGGGGCGGAGGGGCCGCCGTAACCGGGTGCGGGGGCAGTGCCGTAGCCGGGTGTCTGCGGGTAGCCGTATGCCGCTGCCGGTGTGGGGGCGGGCGCCGGCATGCCGTCCAGCGTCGTCGGCGCGGGGCCGAAGGTCCCGCCCGTCGCCGGTGCCGGTTCCGGTTCCGGTTCCGGTTCCTCAGGAGCGTCCAGATCCAGGATTCCAGCCGCATGGGTGGCGATCGTCGACGCCACCGCTGACGGCAACCAGTCCTTGAGCAGGCCCTCGACGCCCTGCGGGGCGAGCGCTGTGGCGATCTCCGAGGGCGTCGGCCGTCCGGCGGGATCCTTGAGCAGACAGGCACGGATGAGGCCCAGCAGGGACTGCGGTACGCCGGACAGGTCGGCCTCGCCGTGCACGACTTGGTAGAGCATCGAGGCGTGCGAGGCGGTGCCGTCACCGAAGGCCGGGTGGCCGGTCGCCGCGAAGGTGAGGACGGCGCCGAGCGAGAAGACGTCGCCCGCTGTGCCGACGTCCTGGCCCAGTGCCTGCTCCGGCGGCATGTAGCCGGGCGAGCCGACTACGACGCCCGTCTGCGTCATCCGGTTCCCGTCCACGGCCCGCGCTATCCCGAAGTCGATGACGCGCGGCCCGTCCGCGGCGAGCAGGACGTTGGAGGGCTTGAGGTCGCGGTGTATGAGGCCGGCCGCGTGGATCTCCTGGAGGGCGGCGGCAAGGCCTGCGGCCAGCGCGCGTACGGTGTGCTCGGGAAGCGCGCCGTGCGCGGCGACCACGTCCGTGAGGTCCGGGCCGAGCACGTACGACGTCGCCAGCCACGGCAGCGGCGCGTCCGAATCGGCGTCCACGACCGGGGCGGTGTAACGGCCCGACACCGCCTTCGCTATCTCGATCTCGTGCCGGAACCGGGCGCGGAAGTCGGCGTCCGCGGCGAGGTCCGGCCGTACGACCTTGACGGCGACGGTACGGCCACCGGGCGACCGGGCGAGGTAGACGCGGCCCATTCCACCGGCGCCGAGTCTTCGCAGAAGGCGGTAACTGCCCAACTCCCGCGGATCATCCGGTTGCAGTGTGTCCATGCCGCGCCTTCCCCGTAGCGAACCGTTCGTGGAACGTCCGGTTCATGTCATGGTCTTCGCTATCGCAGACACAGTAGTGACCAGGGTGAACAGACGGGGCTGATGGGAGTGCCGGTAGCGGCGGACACCTACCTGACCTTCGACATCCGAGCCTGTGGACGCCCCGACTCCGCGCTCTCCGAGCGGTACTGGAGGTCGTCGCCCACCGGCGTGAGGTGGACGGTCGTGGGGGCCGGGTTGCAGCCGCCGTGGTTGGTATTCGCTCCGACCGACGTGGCGACGAGCTCCTTCTTCGTCACCTGTTTCAGGGTCAGCACGTCGACGCAGACGCCGCCGATCTGGTCGGTCTGGCGGAGTCGGCCCAACTCCTGGCCGACGGTGGCCCGTTCGACCGTGATCCGGAACGTGCCGAGGGGCAGCCGGCCGTCGAGGCCGGTGCCCTGGCCCTCCCAGGTGCCGAGGTAGGCGGCGGGCACCGTGCCGGCGGGGGCGGAGGGGGCGGAGCTCGCGGTCGCCCCGGGCGGTGAGTAGGCGTCGCTGCTGCCCGAGCCCGCGTTGTCCCCGCCGTCTCCGCCCGGCAGCAGGTCGAGGACGAGGACGGACCCGATCGTCACGGCCGCCATCGCGCCCGCGACGGCCAGCGCGACGGTGCAGCTCAGTCTCCGCACCCGCCCTTCGCCCTCGGGCGTGGAGGTCGCGGCGACGGAGACGGAGAGCTTGCCGGGTCGACGGCCCGGGGCGGGGACGACGGTGTCCTCGCCGTGTCCTTCGCGGGGTTCGGGTACGGCGGCGGGGGACGGTGCCGGTGGTGCAGCTGGTGCGGCGGGGGCCAATGCGGCTGGTGCCGGTGCGGCTGGTGCATGTGCTGCCGGTGCCGCCGGTGCTGCTGACGCCGGTGATGGCGGTGCCACTGGGGCCGGTGTCGGCCGTGCCGCCATCGGCCCGTTCATCGCCGGCGGTGGCCCGAACTCCCCCGCGACAGCGGCCGGGCCGCCCGCCTCCGGCTCCCCCACGGACGGACTGCTGAACCCCACCGGCCCCGAGGGCGCGCCCGCCCCCGTCGCCTCCAGGTTCAGCAGCCGCACGGCGCTCCGGCTCACCTGCTCCACCAGCGCGCCCGGGAGCCAGCCGCCCGTCACCAGCCGGGCCGCGCCGTCGGGAGCCAGGCGTCGGGCCACCTCCGTGGGGGCGGGCCGCGCGGCCGGGTCCTTCGCGAGGCACGCTGCCGTCAGGTCCCGCAGCTCACCGTCGAGCGCACCGAGTTCCGGCTCCTCGTGGACGACCTTGTAGAGCAGGGCCGCCGAGGAGTCCCCGGGGAAGGGCGGGACGCCGGTCGCCGCGTACGCCAGGACCGCGCCCAGGGAGAAGACGTCCGCCGCGCCCGTGACGCCGTGGCCCAGGATCTGCTCGGGCGACATGTAGCCGGGCGAGCCGATCGACACGCCCGTGGACGTCAGCGACGCCGTGCCGTCCGTGGCCCGGGCGATGCCGAAGTCGATCAGCAGCGGGCCGTCCAGGGTGAGCAGGACGTTCGACGGCTTCACGTCCCGGTGGACGAGGCCCAGCTCGTGCACCGCCGCCAGCGCCTCGGCGAGCCCCGCTCCCAGGGCTCGTACGGTGGAGGCCGGCAGGGGACCGGCGTCGGCGACGGCGGCGGACAGCGAGGGGCCCGCCGCGTACGCCGTCGCCACCCAGGGCACGCGCGCCTCCGGGTCGGCGTCCAGTACGGGTGCCGTCCAGGCGCCGCCCACCCGGCGCGCGGCGTCGACCTCGCGCCGGAAGCGGGCCCGGAACTCGTCGTCCAGCGCGAAGTGCGGGTGCACGATCTTCACCGCGACCGTGCGGCCGCCGGCGCTGCGGCCCAGGTAGACCCGGCCCATGCCGCCGGAGCCCAGCCGGCCGAGCAGCCGGTAGGGCCCCACGACGGTGGGTTCGTCGACGTCGAGCGGCCGCATGGGCGTCACCCCTCCCCCGTAGGCACGCGTCCCCCGTGGGCATGTCCCCGTAGGCATGTCCCCGTACGGGTGTCCCGTGGGGATCTCCCGTGGGGATGTGCAGGCCTTCGTCGGCCCCGTACGCGCGCGCTCCCCAGCAGAGTAGTGCCGGAGCGGCGCCGGCTCACGGCTGGAGCAGGTCCACCTTCACGTCCGCCGGGAAGCCGGTCGTCGGGCCGACGCGGCGGGCGAACTCGGCGACGGCCTCCAGCTGCGGGCCGCCGAAGCGGAAGTCGAGGGTCGTGAAGTAGCGGGCGAGGGTCGCCTCGTCGAAGGCCTCCCAGCGGGCGGCCTGCTCGGCGACCTTGCCGACCTCTTCGAGGGAGAGGTTGCGGGAGTCGAGGAAGGCCTCGTGCACCCGGCGGGTGAGGACCGGCTCGCGCTCCAGGTAGTCGCGGCGCGCCGCCCAGACCGCGAAGACGAACGGCAGACCCGTCCACTCCTTCCACAGGGCGCCCAGGTCGTGCACCTCCAGGCCGAAGCGGGGCCCGTCGACCATGTTCGCGCGCAGGGCCGCGTCGCCGATGAGGACGGCGGCCTCGGCCTCCCGCATCATCAGGCTGAGGTCGGGCGGGCAGGTGTAGTAGTCCGGCTGGACGCCGTAGCGCTCGGCGAGGAGCAGCTGGGCGAGGCGGACGGAGGTGCGGGAGGTCGACCCGAGGGCGACGCGGGCGCCGTCGAGCCGGTCCAGGGGGACCTGCGAGACGATCACGCAGGACATGACCGGGCCGTCGCAGCCGACGGCGATGTCGGGGAAGGCGACCAGGTCGTCGGCGTGCTTGAGGAACTCGACCAGGGTGATCGGACCGATGTCGAGATCGCCCTGCACCAGCTTCTCGCTGAGCTTCTCCGGAGTGTCCTTGGTGAGCTCGAAGTCGAGGAGCGTGCCCGTTCTGGCGAGCCCCCAGTACAGGGGCAGGCAGTTCAGGAACTGGATGTGGCCGACGCGCGGCCGGGTGCGAGGAGTGTCCACATCGTGAGGCTAGCCCTTACGGCGTACGGACCGGCGCGTGACCCCCGGCGTCGGCGCGCGACCGGGGGCCATGCGCCTTCACCGCCAGTCGGCCGGGGATGTTCAAACATTCGGGTGACGTGATCTTGACCCCTATTGCATTCCGGTGGTCGCGTGCTAGGCTCGTCGCAAGTTGCAGTTTGGTTTCCCTTGCAGTACAGAGCCTGCGGAGCATGTGACCGCGGGCTCTCGTCATTCTCAGACGTATGCAGTTGTGCAGAATTCATCTTCACACTTGCTGGTTCTGGAGCAGGGCAACCCTTTTGAGCCCAAGGAGGGCTTATGGCTACCGGAACCGTTAAGTGGTTCAACGCCGAAAAGGGCTTTGGTTTCATCGCCCAGGAGGGCGGCGGCCCCGACGTCTTCGTCCACTACTCCGCGATCAACGCGACCGGATTCCGGTCCCTCGAGGAGAACCAGCAGGTGTCTTTCGACGTCACGCAGGGTCCGAAGGGCCCGCAGGCTGAGAACGTCACGCCGGTCTGATAGCAGTACCCAAGGAGCCCCGCGCCGTCAGGCGGCGGGGCTCCTGCCTTTTCCCGGCCCGCCCCTTCGTGAATTCTGGGCGAATTCTTCTCGTCGGTGGCCGGACTCGGGACAATGTTCGGATGCGGAACGACGAACAGAACGGTGACTCCCCCGGGACCCACCACCTCGCGACCGGCCTGTCACTCGGCCTCTCCCTCGGCACGGCGACGGGGCTGGTGCTCGGTATCACGGTCTTCGACAACCTGGGCCTCGGCCTGGCCCTGGGCATGGGCCTGGGCACAGCGATCGGCGCGGGAGCGGGCCTCGGCGCCGCACGGGCCCGTGAGGGGCGGGGGACCGAGTCGCCGGGTGAGGGATAGGTCCCAGGACCGCCGGGCGAGGGGTAGCTCCCAGGACGCCGGGCGGGGAACGGGCCGTCCGGTGAGAGCCGAGCCCACGGAGCGCGTCAGAGGCCCGGGCGCCGGGTGCATGTCAGAGCGTGGGCAGGAGGCTGGAAATGGGCGGTCGGGCCGTGCCCGCGTCGTAGGCTCCCGGGCATGGCCGACGTCGACTTTCTCGCCGAGACCCGTACCTTCTACGACACCGTCGCCGAGGACTACGCCGAGCACTTCCGGGACGCCGGTGTGGGCACGGCGTTGGACCGGGGGATGCTGACCGGGTTCGCGGAGCTCGTCGGTGCCGGGGGCGAGGTCGCCGACCTCGGGTGCGGGCCCGGCCGGGTGACGGGGTTCCTGGCCGCCCGGGGGCTGTCCGTCTTCGGGCTGGACCTGTCGGAGTCGATGCTCGCGATCGCCCGCCGTGAGAATCCCGGCCTGCGGTTCGTGCAGGGCTCGATGCTGGAGCTGGATCTCCCCGACGGCGCCCTGGACGGTGTCGTGTCCTGGTACTCGACCATCCACACCCCGATGGACCGGCTGCCGGACGTCTTCGCCGAGTTCGGCCGCGTCCTGCGCCCGGGTGGCCATCTGCTCGTCGCCTTCCAGGCCGGTGACGAGCCCCGCCGCTACGAGGAGGCCTTCGGCCACCAGGTCGCCCTGGACTTCCGCCGCCGTCGGCCGGAGCGGGTCGCCGCGCTGCTGGAGGACGCCGGGTTCACCCTGCGCTCACGGACGGTCCGGGAGCCCGACGAGACCCTCGGCGAGCTGGTCGCCCAGGCGTGCCTCGTGGCCCGCAAGCCACCGGCGGCTGTCGCCTAGGCCAGACCGACCCCTTCTACAACAGCCCCTCGACAACGCCCCCTCTACAACACCTCGTCTACAACGCCCCCGCGGCATCCCTCGCCGCGACGTACCCGAACGTCATCGCCGGGCCGATCGTCGAGCCCGCCCCCGCATAGCTGCGGCCCATGACCGCCGCGCTCGCGTTGCCCGCGGCGTACAGGCCCGGGATCACCGAGCCGTCCTCGCGCAGCACGCGGGCCCGGGCGTCCGTGCGGAGGCCGCCCTTGGTGCCGAGGTCGCCGGGGACGACGCGGAAGGCGTGGTAGGGCGGGAGCCAGAGGGGGGCCAGGCAGGAGTTCGGGAGGACCGACGGGTCCGTGTAGTAGTGGTCGTAGGCGCTGTCGCCGCGATGGTGGTCGGAGTCCTCGCCGCGCAGGGCGAGGGTGTTGAAGCGGTCGACCGTGGTGCGCAGGGCCGCCGGCGGGACGCCGATCGACGCGGCCAGGGCGTCCAGGGTCCAGGCCTTGTGCACGGCGCCGGAGTCGTACCACTCGGCGGGCAGCGGCAGCGTCGGGGCGATGTCCCTGAAGAGGTACCGGTTGCGGTAGTTCTGGTCGACGATCAGCCAGGACGGGATGGCCGGGTCGGTGTCGTGGACGTCGTACATGGTGTGGACGACGTCGCTGTAGGGGGCGGCCTCGTTGACGAAGCGCCGGCCCGAGGCGTTGACCAGCAGGCCGCCGGGCAGGGTGCGCTCCGCGAGGCAGAAGTACGGTTGGTCGGGCAGCGGGATCGCCGGGCCCCACCACGCGTCGTCCATCAGGTCGAGGGCCGCGCCGAGCCGCTCCCCCGCCCGGATGCCGTCGCCGGTGTTCTCCTTCGCGCCGACGGTCCAGTCCGTGCCGACGGGCTGCCGCTGGAAGCGTTCGCGCATCGCCGCGTTGTGCTCGAAGCCGCCGGAGCCGACGATCACGCCCCGGCGGGCGCGGACCAGGCCGGGGTCGCCGTCGCGGGTGACGACGGCTCCGGTGACGGTGCCGTTCTCGATGTGCAGGTCCGTCAGCGGAGTGTTGAGCCACACCGGCACCCCGGCGGAGGCGAGCCCCGCGCGCAGGCCCGCCGCCAGCGCCTGCCCCATCGTCAGGGGCTTCTGCCCGAGTGCCGCCGCCTTCGCGCCCCGGGCGAGGCACTGCGCGGCGACCGCAGCGCCCCGGGCGTTCACGGCGGCCAGCGCGAGCCACTTGAAGTCGGCGCTGAAGACGACCGTGCCGGCGGGGACGTCCATGTACGGCGGGTTCAGACGGGCCAGTTCGGCACCGAGGACCCTGCCGTCGAGCTGGTCGGGCTCGATGGAGCGGCCGTTCGGGAGGCCGCCGGGCAGCTCGGGGTAGTAGTCGCTGTAGCCCTCCATCCAGCGGAAGCGCAGGGGGCTGTGGGCCATGACGAGGGAGAGTGCCGCCGGGCCGTGGGTGAGGAAGGCACGCTGCCGGTCGGCGGGGACGTCCCGGCCGACGACCGCGGCGAGGTAGGCGGCGGCCTTGGCGGGGGTGTCCGGGACGCCGGCCGCGAGGATCACGGAGTTGTTGGGGATCCAGATCCCGGCGCCGGAGCGGGCGGCCGATCCGCCGAAGGTCGGCGCCTTCTCCAGGACGACGCAGCTGAGGCCCTGCCGGGCCGCGGTCAGCGCGGCGGTCATCCCCGCGGCGCCCGACCCGATGACGACGACGTCGTACGTGCCGAGCGGGCGCAAGTCGGCGGCGTGGGCGCCCTGTTGGACTCCCGCGGCGACGGCGAGCCCGGCCCCGGCGGCACCGGCCAGCAGTCGTCTTCGGGACGGGGATCCGGGAGTCCCTGCGGAGTGCGTACCTGAGGTCATGGCGGCTCCAGCCCGGCGGGGAACACGAAGGGAGGGACTAAGGGTGGGGACTGTCGCGCGGGGGCCTTGAGAAGTCAAGGGCCATGTGCCGTACGCGAGTTGACCTCATCCCCGCGTCCCGGTCCCGGTGGGGGCCTGGCGCCGAGCGGTGCCGGACGACAGCTCCCCGGGCGCCATGGAGGGACCGGACCGCCCGGACCGCCCGGAGCGCCCGGAGCGCCCGGACGTCAACTCCGGCACCAGCGTCCCCAGCCCGAGCACCGCCATGCCGGCACCGAGCCAGAGGGCCGCGCGCAGGCCCCACGCGTCGATGGCGACGGCGCCGAGGGAGGAGCCCAGGATGACGCCGAGGGCCCCCTCCGCCGGATTCAGGGCGCCAGCGCGTCCATGGCGGTCTGCGCGATCATCTCCAACTCGGTCCGATCGGCGCCGCCCTGACTGGACACGCGCAGCCCGGCGACCGTCGCGTTGAGGAACCGGGCGAGTGCCTCCGGGTCACGCGAGGCAGTGATGCTGCCGTCGCGCCGGCCCTGCTCCAGCACGGCCCGGTAGGCGGCGAGGCGCCGCGCGGTGTCGCGCTGGAGCACCGCGGCCGCCGCCGGGTCGCGGCCGGCCAGTTCCACGACGGTGTTGACGCCGAGGCAGCCCAGGGCCCGCCCGGAGCCGATCCGGCACTCGGCCTCGCTCTCGACGACCTGGGTGAGCAGCGCCCGCACCCGGTCGGCGGCGGGCCGCTCCACGTCGTCCAGCACCGCCGTCTGCGCCGCCGTCATGGTGTCGAGGTAGTGCGCGAGCGCCCGCTCGAACAGGTCGTGCTTGCTCTGGAAGGTGTTGTAGATGCTGCTGCGCCCCAGACCGGTGGCGTCGCACAGGTCCTGGGTGGAGGTGGCCTCGTAGCCCCTCTCCCAGAACACGCGCATCGCCGCGTCCAGGGCGCGCTCCTCGTCGAACTTCCTCGGCCGGGCCATGGCAGGACGCTAGCACAGTTCTGTACTGTCTATTCCAATACCTTGGGTTCCCACGCCCTGAGGGCCGGTCTACTCCAGGCCGATCGCCGCGCAGTCCGCCTTGTACTTCGGGGTGCAGATGTCCTTCACGGTGTACACGCCGTCCGTGATCACCGTCTCCTTGATGTTGTCCTTGGTGAGGGCGACCACCGGCACGAGCATCGCCGGGATGTTCTTCTGCGTCGGGCTGTCGACCGTCTCCCGGGTCAGCGCGGCGAACTCGATCGAGCGGCCCTGGACCTTCGCCACGGCGATCTTCGCGGCGTTCGTCGCCTCCAGCAGGAAGGACTTGTACACCGTCATGTACTGCTCCCCCGACACGATCCGCTGCACGGCGTCCAGGTTGGCGTCCTGCCCGGTCACGGGCGGCATCTTGGTGGCGCCCGCCTCCTTCAGTGCCTCGATGACGGCGCCCGCCATGCCGTCGTTGGCGGAGTAGACGGCGTCGATGTTGTTCAGCCCGACGGTCTTGATCGCCTTCTCCATGTTCGCCTTGGCGATGGCGGGCTTCCACTCCTTGGTGTCGTACTGCTGAACGATGTCGACCTGGCCCTGGAGTTCGCCGAGCGCGCCGCTCTTGAACCGTGCCGTGTTGGGGTCGGCGGGGTCGCCGTTCATCATGACGATCTTGCTGTTCTCGGCGTTCTCGCCGAGTTCCCCGAGGATGGCGCGGGCCTGCACCTGGCCGACGAGTTCGTTGTCGTGGGAGACGTAGGCGTCGATCGGGCCCTCGGCGAGCCGGTCGTAGGCGACCACCGGGATGCCGGCGTCCTTGGCCTTCTGCACGTCCGGGGCGATGGACTTGGAGTTCAGCGCGTCGACGAGGATGACGTCGACCTTGTCGGCGATCATCTTCCGGAACTGCTCGCTCTGCCGGGCGACGCTCGCCTCGGCGTTGGCGTAGCGGACCTTGCCCTTGTTCTCCGTGAGGGAGGCGACCTCCTGCTTGATGAGCGGGTAGTCGAACTTCTCGAAGCGGGCCGTGTCCCGGTCGGGCAGCAGGAGACCCACCGTGATGTCGTTGCCCTTCTTCACGGCGGCGTCGTCACTCCCCTCGTCGCCGCACGCGGTGAGGGACAGGACCGACACGGAGGCCGCCAGGGCTATCGCGACAGGGCGCACAGCGGTCCGACGGGTGTTACGCGCTTTCACTGGTGGTGCCTTCCGATGGGGGGGCATCGCTACGAGGTGTATGGGGTGGCTGAAAGCCAACGGGCACGCGCCTTGCGCCGTCAAGAACCACGTGTGAAGGGATCGCAAAGGTGCCTCACCGCGTGTACAGGCCCTCCACCTCGGCCGCGAACGCGCGCAGGACCGCTTCGCGGCGGAGCTTCATCGACGGCGTCAGATGGCCCGCTTCCTCCGTGAAGTCCTCGGGGAGGATGGCGAAGCGGCGGATGGACTCCGGGCGGGAGACCATCTTGTTGGCCTCGTCGACGGCGCGTTGGAGGACGGCGCGGAGTTCCTCGTCGTCGACGAGGAGGCCGGGCGGGACGGGGTGTTTGCCGTTCATGCGGCGCCAGTGGGTGATGCCGGCCTCGTCGAGGGTGATCAGGGCGGCGACGTAGGGGCGGCCGTCGCCGAGGACGAGGCACTGGGAGATCAGCGGGTGGGCCCGCAGCCAGTTCTCCAGGGGTGCCGGGGCGACGGACTTGCCGCCCGCGGTGATGAGGAGTTCCTTCTTGCGGCCGGTGATCGTGAGGTAGCCCTCGTCGTCCAGTTCGCCGATGTCGCCGGTGGCGAGCCAGCCGTCCGGTGCGGCGGGGACGACGCCGCCGGCCTGGGGGTCCCAGTAGCCGCGCAGCACGTGGTCGCCGCCGACGAGGATCTCGCCGTCGGCGGCGATGCGGACGCGGGTGCCGGGCAGCGGCCAGCCGACCGTGCCCAGGCGGGGTTTCAGGGGCGGGGTGACGGTCGACGCGCCGGTGGTCTCGGTCAGGCCGTAGCCCTCGAAGATCTCGATGCCGGCACCGGAGTAGAACGCGGCGAGGCGGCGGCCGAGCGGTGAGCCGCCGCAGATGGCGTAGCGGACCCTGCCGCCCATGGCGTTGCGGATGCGGCGGTAGACGAGCGGGTCGTAGAAGGCGCGGGCGGCCTTGAGGGCACGGGAGGGGCCGGGTCCGGTGCCCGTCTGGCGGGCCTCCATCGCCTCTCCGTAGCGCTGGGCCACCGCGACCGCGCGGTCGAACGACGTCACCCGGCCGCCCGCCTCGGCCTTGGCGCGGGCCGAGTTGAAGACCTTCTCCAGCATGTACGGGATGGCGATCAGACAGGTCGGCCGGAAGCTCGCCAGGTCCGGCAGCAGCTCCTCCGCCTTGATGCTGGGCGCGTGCCCCAGCCGTACCCGGGCCCGGACGCAGGCGATCGCCACCATGCGGCCGAAGACGTGGGACATGGGCAGGAACAGCAGGACCGAGGCCTCTTCGCTGGTCCTGGCCCGGAAGACGGGGTAGAGCAGCTCGATGGCGTTGTCGACCTCGGCGAAGAAGTTGCCGTGGGTGAGCGCGCAGCCCTTGGGACGTCCGGTGGTGCCCGAGGTGTAGACGAGGGTGGCGAGGGTGCCCGGGCCGAGCATGCCGCGCCGCACCTCCACCTCCTGGTCGGACAGGTGCGCCCCGGCCTCCGCGAGCCGGTCCACGTGGCCCTTCTCCACGACCCACACGTGCCTGAGGTCGGGCAGCCGCTCCCGCTCGGGGCCGAGGGCGGCGGCCTGCCCGGCGGTCTCGGTGACGAGGGCGACCGCGCCGGAGTCCTGGAGGATCCAGCGGGCCTGGAAGACGGAGGAGGTCGGGTAGACGGGGACGGTGACCAGGCCGGCCGCCCAGGCCGCGAAGTCCAGGACCGTCCACTCGTAGATCGTGCGGGCCATCACGGCGACCCGGTCGCCCGGCATCAGCCCCTCGGCGATCAGCCCCTTCGCCACGGCCAGCACCTGGTCGGCGAACTGCGCCGCCGTGACGTCGCTCCAGCGCCCGTCGGCGTCCTTGCGGCTGAGCACCAGGGCGCCCGGGTCGGCGCTCGCGTTGTCGAACGGCAGGTCGGCGAGCGACCCGTGCGTCCACGGCGGCGCCAGCGGCGGCACGGACGCCTCCCGCACCGCCCCGTCCAGGCGCCGCACCTCGGGCGCCACCAGGACCGGCCCGCCGTACACGTCGCCGTAGGCGGAGGAGGGATACGCAGTGGACACGGGCGGCTCCTGGGGCGTGCAGCGGGAGAACTGCTTGCTGCATGACGTACGTGCCTCGCACGCCGAGGCGCTCAACCGGCGGAACCCCCCGAAAGGGGTTACTGACGGTAGGAACGGGATCGTACGGCCCTTACGTGGCGGGTGTGTGCGGGTTCGGGGATGGTCCGGCGCCAGGGCTGTGCATTCTCGGGGGTTACGTGAGGGTCCTTCAGCTTCGGTTTGGCGTGCGGTCAGGCCCGCTCCAGGATCGCCGTCACGCCCTGCCCGCCCGCCGCGCACACGGAGATCAACCCCCGGGCGGGCGCGTCCCGTTCGGCCAGCAGTTTGGCCAGCGTGGCGACGATCCGGGCGCCGGTGGCGGCGAAGGGGTGGCCGGTGGCGAGGGAGGAGCCGGCGACGTTCAGCCGGGCGCGGTCGACCGTGCCGAGGCCGCGCTTCTCCCAGGCGGCGAGCGTGGCCAGCACCTGGGAGGCGAACGCCTCGTGGATCTCGACGAGGTCGAAGTCGTCCAGGCCGAGCCCGGCCCGCTCCAGCATGCGCGGGACCGCGTACGCCGGTGCCATGAGCAGCCCGTCCTCGCCACCGGCGACATCCCCGCCCACGAAGTCGACGGCCGCCGTCTCGTACGCCGTCAGGTACGCCAGCGGCTCGAAGCCGCGCTCGCGGGCCCACTCCTCGCTCGCCAGCAGGACGGTCGCGGCACCGTCCGTCAGCGGCGTCGAGTTCCCGGCCGTCATGGTCGGGTCGGGGTGGTCGAGCCCGAACACCGGCTTCAGGGCGGCCAGTTTCTCCACGGTCGAGCCGGGGCGCAGGTTCTGGTCGCGGGCGAGACCCCGGAAGGGGATCACCAGGTCCTCGAAGAAGCCGCGTTCGTACGCCGCCGCCAGCCGCTGGTGGCTGGTCGCGGCCAGTTCGTCCTGGGCCTCGCGGCGGATGCCCCAGGCGCGGGCGGTGACGGCGGCGTGTTCGCCCATGGACAGGCCGGTGCGCGGCTCGGCGTTGCGCGGGATGTCGGGGACGAGGTGGCCCGGGCGCACCTTCGCCAGGGCCTTCATCCGCCCGCCGAGCGACTTCGCCCGGCGGGCTTCCAACAGGATCCGGCGCAGGGAGTCGTTGACGCCGAGGGGTGCGTCGCTGGCGGTGTCGGCGCCGCCCGCGATGGCCGAGTCGGTCTGGCCGAGGGCGATCTTGTTGGCGGCGGCGATGACGGCCTGGAGGCCGGTGCCGCAGGCCTGCTGGATGTCGTAGGCGGGAGTGCTCGGGTGGAGCTTCGAGCCGAGGACTGTCTCGCGGGCGAGGTTGAAGTCGCGGCTGTGCTTGAGGACCGCGCCGGCGACGAACTCCCCGACGGCGCCCGGCTCCTGGAGCCCGTGGCGCTCGACGAGGCCGTCCAGGGCGGCGGTGAGCATCTGCTGGTTGGAGGCGGTGGCGTACGGGCCGTCGGAGCGGGCGAAGGGGATGCGCGCTCCGCCGATGACCGCCACGCGCCGCACCGACATCTTCTGGGGGCTCATCTCGACCTGCTCCTCGCCTGCGACGTAGCCTTACCTCCGGTAACCTTACTCCAGAGTAAGCAGTTGTGCCCCTGCACTGAGCCGTCGTCGCAAGCTGGGAGTTGGAATGGCCGACCGCTATCTGAGCTTCACCGCCACCGGACCCGGCCGTTTCCTCACCCGCCGGCTCGGTCTGCCGCAGCCCGCGGACCTGGTGCGCTGGTCCCCCGAGCGGCCCGCCCTGGACGGCGGCCTGCGCCACGTCACGGCCGGCCCGTCCGGCCTGGACCTGGCGCCGGTCCTGGCCCGTACGGGGATCGGCCCGGCCGGCGGCCACCGGGCGGGGGCCGTCGTCCTGGACGCGACGGGGGTGCGGGACGTGGAGGGCCTGGCCGAGGTCCACGCCGCCCTGCACCCGGTCGTACGGTCGGTCGCGGCGAGCGGCCGCGTGGTCGTGCTCGGTGCCCCACTCGACCCGGCCGACCACCACCAGGCGGCGGCCCAGCAGGCCCTGGAGGGGTTCACGCGCTCGCTCGGCAAGGAGATCGGCCGGGGCAGGACCGTGAACCTGGTCCGCCTCACGGACGCCTCCGCCGCCGAGTCCACGCTGCGGTTCCTGCTGTCGCCCAGGTCGGCCTACGTGAGCGGGCAGGTGATCGAGGTGGGCCCGCCCCAGGAGGTGGGCCCGCCCCAGGAGACCACCGCCCCCGTCGACTGGGACCGCCCCCTCACCGGCCGCACCGCCCTGATCACCGGCGCCGCCCGCGGTATCGGCGAGGCCGTCGCCGAGACGCTCGCGCGGGACGGGGCCCGGGTCGTCGTCCTCGACGTGCCGCAGGCCGGGCCGGACGCCCGGCGCGTCGCCGACCGGCTCGGCGGCACCGCCCTGCTCCTCGACATCACCGCCGCCGACGCGGCCGCCCGGATCGCCGAGGCCCTGCCGGACGGCCTGGACCTGCTGATCCACAACGCGGGCATCACCCGCGACCGGCGCCTGGTGAACATGCCGGCCGAACGCTGGATCTCCGTCCTCGAAGTGAACCTGGCGAGTGTGCTGCGCACGACGGACGCCCTGCTGAAGGCCGGGACGCTGCGGCGCGGCGGCTCGATCGTGGCCACGGCGTCGATCGCGGGCCTCGCCGGGAACGCGGGGCAGACCAACTACGGGGCGAGCAAGGCGGGCATCGTCGGCCTGGTCCGCTCCCTGGCGCCGCGCGCGCTCGCGGAGCACGGCGTGACGGTCAACGCGGTCGCGCCGGGCTTCATCGAGACGAAGATGACGGCCGCGATCCCGCTGTTCATCCGCGAGGCGGGCCGCCGGATGAACTCCCTCGCCCAGGGCGGCCTCCCGGTCGACGTCGCCGAGACCACCGCCTGGCTCGCGCACCCGGCCTCGGGCGCGGTCAACGGCCAGATCGTCCGCGTCTGCGGTCAGAGCCTGCTGGGGGCGTGATGACCGACCCCTCCGCCCTCGTCCTCACCGGGTCCCCCTCCCTCGCCCCGCTCCTCGCCCGCGGTGCCCTGCTGTCCCCCTTCAAACGCCCGGCCCCCGACGCCGGGTTCCCCCGCACCCGGCTCGTCCTGCCCGGCCTGCGCGTCGACCTCGCGCGGCTGGCGGCCTACGAGCGGGTCTGCGGCTTCCCGACCGGGGCGGACGCGCTGCCGGTGACGTATCCGCACGTGCTGGGCTTCCCTCTGGCCATGCGGCTGATGAGCGGCCGGGACTTCCCGCTGCCGCTGCTCGGCCTCGTCCACACGTCGATCACGATCACGCGGCGGCAACCGCTGCCGGCCACCGGCGCCTACGAACTCTCCGTCCACGTCGAGGGGTTGGCACCGCACCGGCGCGGCACCGAGGCCACGGTCGTCACCGAGGTGCGCGGCGCCGGGGACGTCGTGTGGGAGTCGACGAGCACGTACCTGGCACGGCACCGCACCCGGCAGTCCGCCGGTGCCGCCCGGGAGGAGGAGGCGCGCAAGCCGCTGCCGTCGGTCGCCGAGTGGCGGCTCGGCGGGGACGTCGGGCGGCACTACGCGGCCGCCTCCGGCGACCGCAACCCGATCCACCTCCACCCGCTCACCGCCCGGCTGTTCGGCTTCCCCCGGGCCATCGCCCACGGCATGTGGACGGCCGCCCGCTGCCTCGCCGCGCACGGCACACCGGACTCCTGCCACGTGCGCGCGGAGTTCAGGGCACCGGTACTGCTGCCCGGCACGGTGACGTACGCGGCGGAGCACGCCCGCTTCGAACTCCGGGGCCGGAACGACCGACTGCACGTGGCCGGAGAGGTCCTGCCCACTTGAGAGAAAGCCGCCCGGCCGGACCGGCGAACGGGCGCCTACCCGGCCGCGGCCTCCGTCCCCTCCCCCGGGGGCGACCACGGCCGTCCCGCCATGAGGTCGCCGAGGCCGGCCCAGGCGAAGTTCATCATCGTGGCCGCCGCCTGGCGGGCGGTGACGCCCGGGGTGGCGTTCGCCCAGGCCGCGAGGGACTCGGCGGCGCCGACCAGGGCCTCGGCGAGCCCGGCGACCTCGCGCTCGGGGAGGTCGGGGTCGCGGTGGGCCTCGCGGGCCCCGGCGAGGATCAGCTGCGTCACGAACGCGACGATCTCCTCGCGCATCGCGGCGACTTCGGCGGCGAAGGGCTCGCCGTGCGTGCGGGCCTGGAGGTGCAGGACCGACCAGGCGTCGGGGTGCTCGGCGGTGTGCGCGAAGAACGCGCCGAGGCCTTCCCACAGTTGCCGGTCGGCGGGCAGATCGCGGCGGACGCCGACCCGTACCGCCTCGACGAGGGCCTTGGCCTCCCGGCGGATGCAGGCGGTGAAGAGGTCTTCCTTCGAGTTCAGGTACAGATAGACCAACGGCTTGGAGACGCCCGCGAGTTCGGCTATCTCGTCCATCGACGCGGCCATGTACCCGCGTTGGCCGAAGATCCGCACGGCGGCGTCCAGCATCTGCTGTTCACGGACCGCGCGCGGCATCCGCTTCGTCTTCACGGCACCCATACCGCTTAGCGTACGGTCCCCTCGGCCGGCCCTCGGCCGGGAAACCCGCCAACCGGTCCTCGGCGGGGAAACCCGCCAAGGACCGGCCGGAGGCCGTCGGTACGTCAGGCCGCCGCGGGCACCTGCTCGGGCCGCGCGTCCCGCGGCTCGTCCAGGGAGGAGCCGTCGGCCGTGGCGTAGGCGTCCCGGTCGAGCAGGTTCTCGCGGGCCGAGACCAGGACCGGGATCAGCGCCTGCCCGGCGACGTTGGTCGCGGTGCGGATCATGTCCAGGATCGGGTCGATCGCGAGGAGCAGACCCACACCCTCCATCGGCAGGCCGAGGGTGGACAGGGTGAGGGTCAGCATGACCGTGGCGCCGGTGAGGCCGGCCGTGGCGGCGGAGCCGACGACCGAGACGAACGCGATGAGCAGGTAGTCGCCGATGCCCAGCTGGATGTCGAAGATCTGGGCGACGAAGATCGCGGCGATGGCCGGGTAGATCGCGGCGCAGCCGTCCATCTTGGTCGTGGCGCCGAACGGCACCGCGAAGGAGGCGTACTCCTTCGGCACGCCGAGCCGCTCGGTGACCTTCTGCGTCAGCGGCATGGTGCCCACGGACGAGCGGGAGACGAAGGCCAGCTGGATCGCGGGCCAGGCGCCCTTGAAGAACTGGATCGGGTTGACCTTGGCGACGGTCGCGAGCAGCGTCGGGTAGACGCCGAACAGCACGATGAGGCAGCCGACGTAGATGTCGGCGGTGAACGTCGCGTACTTGCCGATGAGGTCCCAGCCGTAGGTGGCGATGGCGTTGCCGATGAGGCCGACGGTGCCGATCGGGGCGAGCCGGATGACCCACCACAGCGCCTTCTGGAGCAGGGTGAGGACGGACTCGCTCAGGGTGAGGATCGGCTGGGCCTTCTCGCCGAGCTGGAGGGCGGCGATACCGGCGACGGCGGCCATGAAGACGATCTGCAGCACGTTCAGCTCGGTGAACGGCGTGATGACGTCGGTCGGGATGATGCCGGTGAGGAAGTCGATCCAGGAGCCGGTGTCCTCGGGCTTCGCGCCGTCCCTGGGCGTGAGGCCGGTGCCGGCGCCGGGGTTGGTCACCAGGCCGATGACGAGGCCGATGCTCACCGCGATCAGCGACGTGATCATGAACCAGAGGAGGGTGCGCGAGGCCAGGCGGGCCGCGTTGTTGACCTTCCGCAGGTTGGTGATCGAGACCAGGATCGCGAAGAAGACGAGCGGGGCGACGGCGAGCTTCAGCAGCCCGATGAAGGTGTCGCCGACCTTCTCCAGGGTCGTGACCAGCCAGGAGAGGTCCTGACTGCGGGCGAGCCAGCCGAGCAGCACACCCAGGACGAGACCGGCGATGATCTGGGCCCAGAAGGGCACCTTGAAGGACTTCGTGTATGAGGACACGGACTGACTCCGTTGGGGGACGCGTAGGGGGAACTGACGTGGGAGACGACGGGGGTTGCGTTACGTCAGGGACGACAGAAAGCGGACGCGCACCGACAGAGATCCACGTGCAGCCGCGCCACGAGCGGAGCGCTCAGAGGCGAATGGGGCACAGCTGCTGACTTCATACACGAACCTTAACACCTGAACTTTGAGGACCTCAAAGCCTGGCTTTGATAGGTGACGGGACGCACACACCCATACAAGGCAAAGCGCCCCGTTTCCGAGCAAGTACGGAAACGGGGCGCTGCGCGGCGTGTGCGTGGGGGGTGCTACGAGGTCTGCCCCTGGGCCCGGGCGGTGTCGTCGGCGACGTCCTCCTGGCTGCGGTTGGCGTCCAGGTTGGCCTTCATCCGGTCGACCCGCTGCGCGACCTGGATGGATGCCCGGTCCCGCTCCTTGCGCAGCACGACGAAGCTGATCGGCGCGGAGATGAGCAGGGCGAGCAGCACGACCCACAGGCCGTTGCTCGCGCCGAGGCCGCGCGGGGCGAGGCCGGAGTAGACGGCGCCCCAGACGACCACGAGGCAGCCCACGAAGATTCCGAGGCGCATCAGCGTGTAGCGGAGCATCTCAATCCACTCTTCCGGTTCGAACGGCCAGAACGCACCCAAAGGGGCACCGTCCAGTGAAGCACGCCGGAGGGCCGATCTTGCAGGGGGGTCAGTTCAGCGGGAGGAGCATGATCACGTCATCGCGGTCGTCGCCCGGCGCGACCCGGATGGCGCTCGGGATCCGGCCGACCTCCTTGTAGCCGCACGACTCGTAGAACCGCTCGAGACCGAGCCCGCCCCGGCAGGTCAGCCGGATCGCCTCGATCCCGTCGATCCCCCGGGCGGCGTCCGCGGCCGCGGCCAGCAGGTCGCGGCCGTACCCCTTCCCCTGGTGCCGCGGGTGCACCATCACGGTGTACAGCCACAGCCAGTGGGTCATCAGGTGGTGCGTGTTGAAGGTGAGGAACGCGGTGGCCGCGGCCCTTCCCTCCTCGTCGTGTCCGACGAGCAGCCGGACCCGCCCCTCCGCCATGGACGCGAAGTGCGTCAGCAGCTGGGGCCGGATCTCCTCACGCGTCACCGGCGGCACGAAACCGACGGCACCGCCGGCATTGGACACGTCGGTCCACAGGTCGAGGATGCCGTCGCGAAGATCCGGGGTGACGGCCGGGTCGAGCGTGAAGGTAAGGGGCATGCCGGGATTGTAGCCATTACCCCAGGGCTTGTGCCGCCACTTTCAGATCGGAGACGAGCCCGCGGTAGGCGGCCTCCCGATCGTCGGCCCGCAGCACGGAGGACGGGTGCACGGTCGGCACCAGCCGCTCGGGCCGCCCGTGGATCTCCTCCTCCAGCACGGTGCCGCGCACCTGTGTGATCCGGAACGAGGACCCGAGCAGCGCCTTCCCCGCGGTGGCCCCCAGCACGACGATCAGCTCCGGCTCGACGACCGCCAGCTCCGCGGCCAGCCAGGGCCCGCACGCGGTCATCTCACGCAGGTTCGGCGCCTTGTGGATCCGCCGCTTGCGGGGCTCGGCCTGCGTGAACTTGAAGTGCTTCACGGCGTTGGTGACATAGGCCTCGGAGGGGTCGATCCCCGCCTCCTCCAAGGCCCGGTCCAGCAGCCGCCCGGCCGGCCCGACGAACGGCTTCCCCTGCCGGTCCTCCTGATCCCCGGGCTGCTCCCCCACGAGCATGACCCGGGCATCCTTGCTGCCTTCCCCGAACACGGTCTGAGTGGCGTCCCGGTGCAACGGACACCCCCGACACTCGGCAGCGGCCTTCCGCAGAGCGGGAAGCCCACCGCCCTGAGGAACAAAGGGTTCAGCGGTGTAGGCGTCCTCAGGCGCCTCAGTCCTGACCATGCCCTCCGGGTACCCCACTCAGGGGCGCGGGGAACTGCGCGACCAGCCCCCACACACCCGAACCCGCAATCAGACCCGCATCGGCTGCGGCGATTCGCGCCGCAACGGGTCGGGCCCGTCATACTCCCGAATGATCTCGTACCGAGTATTCCGCTCCACGGGCCGGAACCCCGCATCCCGAATCAGATCCAGCAGATCCTCACGCGTCAACTTGTTCGGCGTCCCATAGTTGTCCGCGTCATGCGTGATCTTGTACTCGACGACCGACCCGTCCATGTCGTCCGCCCCGTGCTGCAACGCCAGCTGCGCGGTCTGCACCCCGTGCATGACCCAGAAGACCTTCACGTGCGGCACGTTGTCGAACAGCAGCCGCGACACCGCGAAGGTCTTCAGCGCCTCCGCCCCCGTCGCCATCTGCGTCCGCGCCTGAAGGCGATTACGAACCTTGCCGTCCTTCATGTCGACGAAGTCGTGCTGGTACCGCAGCGGGATGAAGACCTGGAAACCGCCGGTCTCGTCCTGCAGCTCGCGCAGCCGCAGCACGTGGTCCACCCGGTGACGGGGCTCCTCGATGTGCCCGTACAGCATCGTGCACGGGGTCTTCAGCCCCTTCTCGTGCGCGAGCCGGTGGATCCGGGACCAGTCCTCCCAGTGGGTGCGGTGGTCCACGATGTGCTGCCGGACCTCCCAGTCGAAGATCTCCGCGCCACCGCCGGTCAGCGACTCCAGACCCGCGTCGATCAGCTCGTCAAGGATCTCGGACGCGCTCATTCCAGAGATGGTCTCGAAGTGGTGGATCTCGGTGGCCGTGAAGGCCTTCAGCGACACGTCCGGCAGCGCGGCCTTCAGCTCGCGCAGCGACCGCGGGTAGTACCGCCACGGCAGGTTCGGATGCAGCCCGTTGACGATGTGCAGCTCGGTGAGGTTCTCCGACTCCATCGCCTTCGCGAGCTTGACGGCCTCCTCGATGCGCATCGTGTACGCGTCCTTCTCCCCCGGCTTGCGCTGGAAGGAGCAGTACGCGCAGGAGGCCGTGCACACGTTCGTCATGTTGAGGTGACGGTTGACGTTGAAGTGCACGACGTCGCCGTTCTTGCGCGTCCGCACCTCGTGCGCGAGGCCGCCGAGCCAGGCCAGGTCGTCCGACTCGTACAGCGCGATGCCGTCCTCACGGGTCAGGCGCTCACCGGCCCTGACCTTCTCCTCCAGCTCGCGCTTGAGCCCGAGATCCATGCCCACACCTTTCTCCGACGACGTCCCCAACCGTACGACTACGCTTCCTCGGGCAGTTCCCCGACCCGGTTCTCCCACTTCGTGGAGAGCACGATGGTGGTACGGGTCCGGGAGACGCCCTTGGTCCCGCTGAGCCGCCGGATGATCTTCTCCAGGCCGTCCACGTCCGCCGCACGCACCTTGAGCATGTACGAGTCGTCGCCCGCGATGAACCAGCAGTCCTCGATCTCCGAGAGGTCCCGCAGCCGCTGCGCCACGTCCTCGTGGTCCGTGGCGTCGGAGAGCGAGATGCCGATCAGGGCGGTGACGCCGAGGCCGAGCGAGGCGGCGTCGACGGTGGCCCGGTAGCCGGTGATGACCCCGGCCGCCTCCAGCCGGTTGATGCGGTCGGTGACGCTGGGTCCCGACAGTCCGACGAGGCGTCCCAGCTCCGCATAGGAGGCCCGGCCGTTCTCCCTCAGGGCCTGGATGAGCTGCCTGTCCACCGCGTCCATTGCGATCGAAGCCTTCCGCTGAAGTTGTAGTTGAGTCCGATGACGTTCGGGTGTACTCAGCCGGCGCGGTGTGCTCCGCCGCCGAGCTCACCTTGCCAACGGCGGTAGAGCGTGTGCGGCACGCCCGCCGCGTCGAGTACGCGTCCGGCGACGAAGTCCACCAGGTCCTGGATGTGCGTCGCGCCCGCGTAGAAGGCGGGTGAGGCGGGCACGACGGCCGCGCCCGCGTCGTCGAGGGTGACCAGGTGCCGCAGGGTCTGGCCGTTCAGCGGGGTCTCGCGCACGGCCACGACGAGGGGGCGGCCCTCCTTCAGGGTCACGCTCGCCGCCCGCTGCAACAGGTCCTTCGACAGGCCGAGCGCGACCCCGGCCACGCTCGCCGTCGAGGCGGGCACGATGAGCATGCCCTTGGTGGGGTACGACCCCGAGGAGGGGCCGGCGGCCAGGTCGCCGGCGCTCCAGTGCCGTACGGCGTCGAGGTCGACGGAGAAGGTGTCCGGCTTGCCGTCGGCGCCCCGGGACAGCCATTCGCGCAGGTCGTCCCGCCAGTGGGCGTCCCGGAAGGAGATCCCGGTCTCGTCCAGCAGGGTGAGCCGGGAGGCCCGGGACACCACGAGGTCGACGCTCTCGCCGGCGGCGAGGAGGCCCCTCAGTACGGCAGCGGCATACGGGGTGCCGGAGGCCCCGGACACCCCTACGATCCAAGGCGTACGCGGCGTCTCGCCTGGCTTGACTGGGTTCACGACACCGAGCCTATCCGGCGTCGCAGGGTGGGAACCGGCCAAGGGGGGCCGGGCGTTCCCCGGAGGAGACGTGCGAGCACTGGGGGTCGCCATGTCGAACGTGGGAGCCGGGTGGTCCCGGGGGGACCGCGCGCTGGCCGCGGGCAAGCTGATGCTGGCCTGGATCGCGCTGCTGTGGCTGCTGGAAGTGGTGGACGTGGCGACGGGCCACGCGCTGGACGGCTTCGGCGTCACCCCACGCGATCCCTCCGAGCTGGTCGACGTCGTCCCCTCGGCGTTCATCCACTTCGGCTTCGCCCATCTGGCGGCGAACACACTGCCGCTGCTGGTCCTGGGCTTCCTGGCCGCGCTCGCGGGCCTGCGCCGCTTCCTGCTGGTCTGCGCGCTGATCGTGCTCGTCGACGGCCTGGGCGTCTGGCTCATATCCCCGGCGCACACGAACACGGCGGGAGCCTCCGGCCTGATCTTCGGCCTCTTCGGCTTCCTCCTGGTCAGCGGCTTCGTGGAGCGCCGCCCCTGGGGCATCCTGGCGGGCGTCCTGATCGCCGCGATCTGGGGCGGCTCGATCCTGTCGGGCCTGGCCCCGACCCAGACGGGCATCAGCTGGCAGGGCCACCTGCTGGGCCTGCTGGCGGGGGTGGGGGCGGCGTTCGCGTTCCGCCGCCGGGCCGCGAGCCGAGCCCTCTCCTGGGAGGAACGCCCTTAGTCGCGGTCGCGCGCCTTGCGGTCGACCGGAAGGTGGGTGGTGGGGATGATCAGCTTGCCGAGTGGGGAGTCAAGGGTCAGTTCCTGACCGTACGGAAGGGTGTCCCGCCCGCGGTAGCCGTCGGGACCGGGGTTCCACATGGTCACGAGATGCCCTTGGAGCGGGTCGAGGACCAGGTAGTTGGCGATGCCGCGGGAGGCGTACCAGCGAGGCTTCACCTCGTAGTCGCGGCGCATGCTCTCCGGTGACACCACTTCGGCCACGAGCTCGATCAGATCCGCCGGGTAAGCGCTGTGGTTCTCGTCCTCCGCCTCCGCTGGGATGACGGCGAGGTCGGGGCAGAACTCGTTGGCGTCGTCGAACGGAAAGGCGACGTCACTCACCAGGGCCCACTCGGGAGGCAGCTGTCCTTCGACGATGTTCCACAGTCGCTGGATGGTCTTCCCGTGGAACGGCCTGACCGGGTTCATCACGATGCTGCCCTCGACAATCTCCGTCAGATAGCCGGGGAACAGGTCCTCCAGCTTGCTGAGCTGCGAGTGCAGGCGGTCGATGTCCGAAACGGTCATGGCGGCCTCCTTGGGATCCTGCACCCGATGGTAGGCCGCACCGTAATCACACGGTCAGACCTCGCACGAGCAGATCCAGCAACGCGCACACGAACAGGGCGATGCCGATGAAGCCGTTGACGCTGAAGAAGGCGCGGTTGACGCGGGAGAGGTCGTGAGGGCGGACGATCGTGTGCTCGTAGAGGAACGCGGCGGCGACGATCAGCAGGCCCAGCCAGAAGAAGGCGCCCGCGTCGGTGGCCAGGGCGTACCAGACGAACAGAGCCGTGGTGAGGGCGTGGCAGACCCGCGCGCCCCAGATCGCCGCCGGGATGCCGAAGCGCGCGGGGACGGACATGACGCCGATCTCGCGGTCGGTCTCCACGTCCTGGCAGGCGTAGATCAGGTCGAAGCCGCCGATCCAGATGCCCACGGCGAGGCCGAGGATCACGGCGTCCCAGGACCAGGAGCCGGTGATCGCCAGCCAGCCGCCGACCGGGCCCATCGCCTGGGCAAGGCCGAGGATGGCCTGCGGGAAATTCGTGAACCGCTTGCCGTACGGGTAGACCACCATCGGGATCACGGCGATGGGGGCGAGGGCCAGGCAGAGCGGGTTGAGCAGGGCCGCCGCGCCCAGGAAGACGGCCAGGGCGATCAGCGCGCCCGTCCAGGCGTGCTTCACCGACATCGCGCCGGTCACCAGCTCGCGCTGCGCCGTACGCGGGTTCCGCGCGTCGATCTCCCGGTCGATGATCCGGTTGACCGCCATCGCGAACGTCCGCAGCCCCACCATGCAGATGGTGACGAGCAGCAGCCGCCCCCAGTGGATGTTCCTGTCCCACTGGTACATCGCCGTGAGCGCGGCGATGTAGGCGAAGGGCAGCGCGAAGACCGAGTGCTCGATCATCACCAGCCGGAGGAAGGCCCTGGTGCGGCCCGGCTGCGGGATGGCTGCGGAAGCGGAGGTCACAGGCCGTACTCCTTCCAGCGGCGGTCCACCTTCGCCGCCGTCTCCGGATCGGACTCCACCATGTCGGGCCAGCCGCCGTCGCGCGTGTAGCCCTCCTCGGGCCACTTCTTCGTCGCGTCGATCCCGGCCTTGCCGCCCCAGAACTGCTGGTAGGAGGCGTGGTCGAGGTGGTCGACGGGGCCCTCGACGATGCTGAGGTCCCGGGCGTAGTCCGTGTTGCCCAGCGCCCGCCAGGCCACCTCGTGCAGGTCGTGCACATCGCAGTCGGAGTCGACGACCACGATCAGCTTGGTCAGCGACATCATGTGCGCGCCCCAGATGGCGTGCATGACCTTCTGGGCGTGCTTGGGGTACTTCTTGTCGATCGAGACGATCGCGCAGTTGTGGAAGCCGCCCGCCTCGGGCAGGTGGTAGTCCACGATGTCCGGCACGATGATCTTCAGCAGCGGCAGGAAGAAGCGTTCCGTCGCGCGGCCCAGCGGTCCGTCCTCCGTCGGCGGCCGGCCCACGACGATCGACTGGAGCAGCGGCCGCTTCCGCATGGTCACGCAGTCGATCTTCAGCGCCGGGAACGGCTCCTGCGGCGTGTAGAAGCCGGTGTGGTCGCCGAACGGCCCCTCGGGCAGCATCTCGCCCGGCTCCAGCCAGCCCTCGATGACGACCTCCGCCTGCGCGGGCACCTGGAGCGGCACGGTCTTGCAGTCGACCATCTCGATCCGCTTGCCCGCGAGGAACCCGGCGAACAGGTACTCGTCGATGTCCCCGGGCAGCGGCGCGGTCGAGGCGTACGTCACGGCGGGCGGACAGCCGAAGGCGATCGCGACCGGCAGCCGCTCGCCCCGGCGCGCGGCCACCTGGTAGTGGTTCCGGCTGTCCTTGTGGATCTGCCAGTGCATGCCGATGGTGCGCTTGTCGTGGCGCTGGAGCCGGTACAGCCCGAGGTTGCGGATGCCCGTCTCCGGGTCCTTGGTGTGGGTCAGCCCCAGGTTGAAGAACGACCCGCCGTCCTTGGGCCAGGTGAACAGCGCCGGGAGCTGGTCCAGGTCCACGTCGTCCCCGGTCAGGACGACCTCCTGGACGGGGCCGTCCTTCACCTTCTTCGGCGGCACGTGCGTCATCGCGCCGAGCTTCCCGAACGCCTCCCGCACCCCGACGAACCCGTGCGGCAGCTCCGGCTTCAGCAGCCCGCCGATCCGCTCCGAGATCTCCGCGTACGACTTCAGGCCCAGGGCCTTCAGCAGCCGCCGGTCCGTGCCGTACACGTTCATCGCGAGCGGCATGCGCGACCCGCGTACGTTCTCGAAGAGGAGCGCGGGACCGCCGGCCTTCTGCACCCGGTCGACGATCTCCCCGACCTCCAGATACGGGTCGACCTCGGCCTTGATGCGCTTCAGGTCTCCCTCGCGCTCCAGTGCCCTGAGCAGGGAGCGAAGATCGTCGTAAGCCATGGGGTCCAGTATCCCCGAGCCGCTACCCTGGCCTGGAACCGCCCACCGCTTTCGCTGAGAGGCCGCGCATGCTCCGGGTACTGATGTTCCTCGTACCGCTGGCGCTGAGCGTGTACGCGTTCATCGACTGCATCAGCACGAAGGACGACGACATCCGTCACATGCCCAAGCCGCTTTGGGCCCTGCTGGTGCTGCTGTTTCCGCTCGTCGGCTCGATCTCCTGGCTCATCGCCGGGAAGAAGAGGACACCGGCGGCGGGGCGGCCCCGGCAGTGGGTGGCGCCGGATGACAACCCCGACTTCCTGAAGTCCCTCGACGAGGAGAAGCGCGACGAGGATCCCAAGCGGGATGAGCCGTAGGGCTCAGAGAGCGGCTGTGAACGCGGCCCAGGCGGATCGGGTGACGAGCAGGACCGGTCCGTCAGGAGTCTTGCTGTCGCGGACGGGGACGACGTCGGGGGTATCGGGGGCTATTTCCACGCAGTTGCCGCCGTTGTCGTCGCTGTAGCTGCTCTTGATCCAGTCCATGGTGCTCGTACCCCTCCATAGCGTTGTTGATCAGAGCGGCGGATTCGCGGGCTGACAGGACGTCGGCCCTGAGCACATCATAGGTCTGGGAATGCCGCTGGTAGACGGCCGGATCGTTGTTGAAGTGGCCACGGTCCAGGGACTCCGAGTAGACCCATCGCTCGTCAGCCAGTTCGATCAACGACATGGATCCACGGGGCCGAACGAGTCCGAAGGCGTCTGCTGGAGCCACCTGGATACGGATGTTCCGGCGCCGCCCCACCGCCAGCAGGTGCGCGCACTGTTCACGCATGATCTCCGGGCTGCCGACGCCGTTGCGCAGGCAGCTCTCGTCGAGGATGACGACGTACAGCGGACCGCCTTCGGCCAGGAAGCGTTGCTGTCGGCTCAGTCGAGCCCGGACGCGTGAGTCCACCTCGTCGGCCTCCGCGCCACGGCGGCTGAACAGCGCACGCGCGTAGTCCGCTGTCTGCAACAATCCCGGGATCACTCGCTCCTGGTACTCACGGAGGGCGACGGCCTCCTCGTCCATCTCAGCTCGCCGCCGGAACCAGTCGGGATGCTCCACCTGCGGATACCAGTCGATCCGGCCCCACAGCCGAAGCAACACCCCACCCGTACCCAGAAGTTCGTCACACGTCTTGGCGAACGAGTCCTGCGGAACCCGCGTCCCCGCCTCCACCCGCGCCACATGCGACCGGTCGCACGGAATCTGCCGCGCCAACCCCTCCTGCGTCAGCAGCGCCGCCTCGCGGAAGTGCCGCAGCACCTCCCCGAACACCGCCGCCGTACTCGCCCCCGACTCCGCCCCGCCGTTCCGTCGGCTCACGGCTTCCCCCTCCGTGACAGTGCACCGGTGTCACACGCAAAGCATTGAACCGGACCATTCCCCTGCGCAACGCTCAGTACACCGAGAGTGACGGAGGTGCACGAAATGGAACCGGGAACGCTCGTCTACGACCAGCGCACGCGCAGGGTCGGCGAGTACCAGGACAGATCCGGCCCGCACGTGACGCTGCGCCCGGTCGGCGGCGGCCGGCAGTGGCAGGCGGACGCGGCCGAGATCAGGGTGGCGACGCTGGACGAACGGCTCAGCGCGGGCGTCCGCGCGCTCAACGAGCGTTCCAGGGAAGGGCTGTTGGCCGATCCGACCCGGCCCCCGGTGCCCGTGCCGGGGTGCGCGGCGTGTGAGGAGCTGGCCGTCGGGCGGGACCGGGCACGGGCCGCGTTCGACGGGAGTGCCGTGACGGACGCGAACGTGCTGCTGCGCCAGCACCAGCGCAAGGAGCACGGCGGGGAACCGGCGGGCGGGCGCAGGGTGTTCCGGTACGTGCCGTACACGATCACGCAGGACGCGTCGGCGCTGCCGGAGTACCAGGCGTACTGCGTCTCGGGTGAGGAGGCGGACTGCGGGGCGAGTTCGGGGCCGTGCCAGGCGCCCGGGGAGGTGGAGGAGTGGCAGCGCAGGCACACGCAGGAGACGCGGCACCTGCGCTACCGCCGCAGTTTCGCCGACTACGCGGTGCTGGAGCGGCAGGGTTGAGGCGCGGGCGGGGGTCAGGAGCGGTCGGTCAGCTTCCGTAGCTCGGGCGGGAGTTCCTTCACGGTGTCGGCGACGACGAGACGGTACGCGTCGGTGTCCTCGGCCACCGCGATGGCGACCGCGGGGTCGACCCCCGGCAGGGCGAACGCGGTCATGAGGGCCGGGGCCCCTCCGTCGTCGCCGTCGCCGGGTGTGTCGTCGCAGGCCGGGCGGGTGGCGGCGCCGAGGGACTTCCCGACGGGGACGTCCGTCTCCTCTCGCCCGAGGTAGGTGCGGCTGTCGTACTCGACGACGTAGGCGCAGGACGCCTCGGGCCGCGCGTCGTCGCCCGGGGGCGTCGACGTGCAGCCCGCGGAGAGCGGGGCGAGGGCCGCCGCCAGCAGCGCCCAGGCGGGGCCGCGGCCCGTGCGCGGGAGTGACGCCTTCATCGGTACGCCTCCTTCTGGAGCCCGGGCTCCGGCTGGGTGATCCGTGACGAAGACGTGCGGCGGCCCTGGTCGGTTCAGTGTCCGGGCGCTCCCTGGGCGACCAGACGTCCGCCGCCCGCGCCGCCCTCCGGGCCCAGGTCGATCAGCCAGTCGGAGGCCCGGATGACGTCAAGGTTGTGCTCGATGGTGACGACCGAGTGCCCGGCGTCGACGAGGCGCTGGAGGACGTCGAGGAGGCGGGCGGTGTCGGCGGAGTGCAGGCCGGTCGTCGGTTCGTCGAGGAGGTACAGGGCGCGTCCGGTCGTCCGCCGGCCCAGTTCCTTGGCGAGTTTGAGGCGCTGGGCCTCGCCGCCGGAGAGGGTGGTGGCGGGCTGGCCGAGGGGGAGGTAGCCGAGGCCGACGTCCGCCATCCGCCGCAGGCGTGTGGCGACCGGCGGGACGTCTTTGAAGACGGTCAGGGCCTCGTCCACGGTCGCCTGGAGGACCTCGGCGATGTCCAGGCCCTCGTGGCGGACGGAGAGCACCTCGGGCCGGAAGCGGCGGCCCTTGCAGCCCGGGCAGCGGACCTCCACCGCCGGGAGGAAGTGCATGCGGACGGTGAGGACGCCCGCGCCCTCGCAGCGTTCGCAGCGTCCGCCCGGGACGTTGAAGGAGAAGTGGCCCGCCGGCAGGCGGCCCTTGCTGCGCTCCGCGAAGACCTCCCGGATCGGGGTGAAGACGTCCGAGTAGGTCGCCGCGTTGGAGCGCGGGAGGCGGCTGATGGGCTCCTGGTCGATGAGGACGGCCTTGGACAGGTGCTCCCAGCCGTCGATGCCGTCGTGCTCGGCGGGCAGGTCCCCGGCCCGGTGGAAGTGCCGGCGGGCGGCCCGGCCGAGGATGTCCAGCAGCAGCGTCGACTTGCCGGAGCCGGACGGGCCCGTGACCGTCACCAGGCGGCGCAGCGGTATCCGTACCGTCAGGTCCTTGAGGTTGTGGGCGCGGGCCCCGCGGATGACGACGGCCGTGTCGCCGTCGCCGCGTGCGCGGGAGCGGGGCGTGGCGAGCCGGCCCGACAGGTACGCGCCGGTCACCGAGCCCTCGGTGCGGGCGACCTCCTCGGGCGTGCCCGTCGCGACGATCCGGCCGCCGTCGCGCCCGGCGCCCGGGCCGACGTCGACCACGTGGTCCGCGGCGCGCAGCACGTCCAGGTCGTGCTCGATGACGAGCACGGTGTTGCCGAGGTCGCGCAGGCGGCGCAGGACGTCGATCAGGCGGGCGGTGTCGGAGGGGTGCAGGCCGATGGTGGGCTCGTCGAGGACGTAGAGCACGCCGGTGAGTCCGGAGCCGAGCAGGGCGGCCAGCCGCAGGCGTTGCGTCTCCCCGGCGGAGAGGCTGGGGGTGGCCTGGCCGAGGGTGAGGTAGCCGACGCCGACGTCCACGAGGCGCCGGACCCGCTCCTCCAGGTCGGCGACGACCGGCTCCACGAGCAGCCACTCGTCCCCGGCGGACCGCTCGCGCAGACCGGCGAGCCAGCCGTCGAGGTCGGTCAGCGGGAGCCGCGTCGCCTCCACGAGGGTGAGGCCGTGCACGGTCACCGCCCGGCTCTCCGGCCGCAGCCGGGTGCCGCCGCAGTCCGTGCAGGGCTGCTTCACCAGGCCCTGCTGTTCGGCACGTTCGCGGTAGTCGGGGTCGTCGGCTCGGTCGTTGTAGCGGCGCAGCAGTGCCGTCGCCACGCCCTCGAAGCGGCCCGCGGAGACGGTGGCCGGAGGGGCCGTGTCCGGGAAGTGCCGCCGGAACTCGGGGCTTTCGACGCCGTGCAGCAGCAAGTCCCGCTGCCTGGGGTCCAGGTCGTCGACCGGCTGGTCCGCGTCGAAGGGGAGACCGTAGTGGGCGGCCGCGGCGCGCAGCACGGGCAGGGCCCACCCGGTGTACTTCGCGTTCCAGCCCCGTACCGCACCGTCGGCGACGGACCGGGCGCCGTCGACCAGGCGCTGGACGTCGGGCCGGATCACCTCGCCGAGGCCGGTGCAGGACGGGCAGGCGCCGGCGGGCTTGTTGAAGGAGAAGGAGCCCATGACGAGTTCGGGCACGAGGGTGCCGCAGTGCGGGCAGGGCCGCTGCTCGGCCTCGGCGTCCTCGTCGGGTTCGGTGCCGTCGGCGTACGACGGCGGGATCTCCTGCCCGCAGCCCGGGCAGGGCCGTACCCCGATGCGCGACCACAGCAGGCGCAGGTACGTGAACACCTCGGTGACCGTGCCGACCGTGGAGCGCGGGCTGCGGTTGGTGTGGTGCTGGTCGACGCTGATGGACGGGGACAGGCCGGTGATCGAGTCGACGGCGGGCTTGCTGACGAGGCCGGTGACCATGCCCAGCGACTCCAGGTACTGCCGCTGGCCCTCCCGGTGGAGGGTGTCGAAGGCGAGGGTGGACTTGCCGGAGCCGGACAGGCCGGTCAGGACGACCAGCTTGTTCTTCGGGAGGGAGAGGGAGACGTTCCGCAGGTTGTTCAGGCGCGCACCGGTGACATGAATGCAGGAGTCCATTCCTTCAAGTCTTCCATTGAAGTGCCATGTTGAGACTTGAGAGCTGTTGAGGCCGTTCCTCGGCCGCTTCTCCTGCCGTAACCTTCAAATCGATGAAGAAAGACGACCGCCGCCTGCGCCCCGTCGACCTGGCCCGCCTGGCCGGTGTCTCGACGCAGCAGATCCGCAACTACGAGGACGCCGGGGTGCTCCCGCCGGCCGCGCGGACCGCGTCCGGCTACCGCGCCTTCGGGGACGTGCACCGCCGGGCGCTGCTGGCGTACCGGACGTTGCTGCGGGGATACGGCCCGGTGACGGCGACGCGGATCATGCGGACCCTGCACGGCGGGGACACCGCGGGCGCCCTCGCCCTGGTCGACGCCGCGCACGCCGCGCTGCACGAGGAGCGGGTGTCCCTGCGGGCGGCGAGCGAGGCGCTGGAACTCCTGGCACTGGAACCCCCGGCCCCGCTCCCCCGCTCCGGCGGCCTGCGCATCGGCGAGGTGGCCGCACTGCTGGGCGTCCGCACGTCCGCCCTACGCGTATGGGAGACCGCCGGGCTGCTCACCCCGTCCCGCGAGCGCGGCACGGGCTACCGGACCTACACCCCGGCCGACGTCCGCGACGCCCGCCTGGTCCACACCCTGCGCCGCAGCCACTACCTGTTCGACCAGATCAGACCGGTCCTGGAGGACCTGCGACGGGAGGGCAGCACGGAGGCACTCCGCGCGGCGATCGCGGCGCGGGGGGAGGCCCTGACGGCGCGGACACGGGGGATGATCGAGGGGGCGGGGGCGCTGCACGCCTACCTCGCCGAGGCCTCGACGTAGCGGCGAAACCCCTGAGCCGCGTCATCGGCCGCGAGCAACTGCGGGAGGTCCGCCTCGGTGGCCGGGCGGGTTTCGATCGTGAGGCGCTGCGGTCGGCTCAGGGCCACACCAGGCAATACGGCTGATGCCCCGCCTCATGCAGCCGATGCGAGAAGTCCTGCCACTCGTGCAGCAGTTGGTAGACGTTGAACGCGTCCCGGGGGCCGCCGCGGTCCGGGACCGTCGACCAGATGAACGCCGCCGCGCCCACCGCCTCCTCGCCGATCCCGCGCAGGGGGTCGACGACCGTCATGGGGAGTTTCACGACCGCGTAGTCGGGGTGCAGGACGACCAGCTCCAGGGGCGGGACCTTGTGCAGGGGGACGCCCTCGATGCCCGTGAGGACCATCGCCGCCATCGTCTCCGGCTTGATCTTCGTGAACATGCCGTTCATGCCCAGCTCGTCGCCGCCGAGTTCCTCGGGGCGCATCGAGATCGGGACGCGGGCCGCGGTCGCGCCGTCGGGCGCGCCGAAGTACTTGTACGTCACCCCCACCCGACCACCATTCCTGCTCCCCGTCCGAAGATCGTCCGCTCGGCGTTCAGTACGTCCGTCGAGCCGCTCCGGTTCACCGGGCACACCCTGTACCTGACGTGTTTCCTGCGTGTCCTCCGCCTCGCGCCGGTGCCTTCCCCGCCGGGCACGTCGAGGACCCAGGTCATCAGTCCCCTCGCCCAGTCCGCCACCGCGATGCATATCTCCACCCGACTGCTTTTCTAGGACGCGTCGCCCCCGCCGCGCAACCCGATCATCGTGTCAGTGACCTCCCCCACGGCCGCCCGCCGAAACGTGCGCTGAAACATCTGTCCGCAGGATCTTCGCAGCCTCTGACCACGCCGGGCCGTTTGAGCTGTGTGTATCAGGTCCCAGTCTCGCAGACGACGGCGGCCCGGTGACCGGTTGTCCCACGCCCCTGCCTCCCACCCCCCTGGCCTACCCTGAACAGGTCACTGGCACCCGGAGCCCGACTACGTCGGAGAAGGTCGGAGAAGTCGCAGGTCATGAGCGAACTGTCATATCCGTATGAAGCACCGGCCTCGCAGGCTCTGTTCGACCGCGCGGCGGCCGTCACACCGGGCGGCGTGAACTCCCCGGTCCGGGCCTTCCGCGCCGTCGGCGGCACCCCGCGGTTCATGGTGTCCGGGACCGGCCCGTACCTGACGGACGCCGACGGGCGGGAGTACGTCGACCTCGTCTGCTCCTGGGGGCCGATGATCCTCGGGCACGCGCACCCCGAGGTCATCGCCGCCGTCCAGGACGCCGTCGCCCGCGGTACGTCCTTCGGCACGCCCGGTGAGGGCGAGGTCGCGCTCGCCGAGGAGATGGTCGCCCGGGTCGCGCCGCTGGAGCAGGTGCGGCTGGTGTCCAGCGGGACCGAGGCGACGATGTCGGCGATCCGGCTCGCGCGCGGGTTCACGCAGCGGACGAAGGTGGTCAAGTTCGCGGGGTGCTACCACGGCCACGTCGACTCGCTGCTCGCCGCGGCCGGCAGCGGCGTCGCCACCTTCGCGCTGCCCGACACCCCGGGTGTCACCGGCGCCCAGGCCGGCGACACCATCGTGCTGCCCTACAACGACCTCGACGCCGTGCGCGAGGCCTTCCGGGCCCACCCCGGCGAGATCGCCTGCGTGATCACCGAGGCCTCCCCGGGCAACATGGGCGTCGTCCCGCCCGCCGACGGCTTCAACCAGGGCCTGAAGGACATCTGCTCCGAGAACGGCGCCCTCTACATCTCCGACGAGGTCATGACCGGCTTCCGGACCAGCCGCGCCGGGTGGTTCGGCGTCGACGGCGTGGTCCCGGACCTGATGACCTTCGGCAAGGTGATGGGCGGCGGCTTCCCCGCCGCGGCCTTCGGCGGACGCGCGGACGTGATGGCGCACCTCGCCCCGGCCGGGCCCGTCTACCAGGCCGGCACCCTCTCCGGGAACCCCGTCGCCACCGCCGCCGGGCTCGCCCAGCTCCGGCTGCTCGACGACGCCGCGTACGCGAAGGTCGACGCCGTGTCGAAGGAGATCCAGGGCCTCGTCACCGACGCGCTGACCAAGGAGGGCGTCGCGCACCGGCTGCAGACCGCCTCCAACATGTTCTCCGTGTTCTTCACCGACCGGCCCGTGCGGAACTACGAGGACGCCAAGGCGCAGGAGTCGTTCCGCTTCACCGCGTTCTTCCACTCGCTGCTCGCGCACGGCGTCTACCTGCCGCCGTCGTCCTTCGAGTCCTGGTTCGTGTCCACCGCGCACGACGAGCGGGCCGTGCAGCGCATCGCCGACGCCCTGCCGGCGGCGGCCCGGGCGGCCGCGGAGGCGACGGCATGAGCAACGGGACGAGCAGCGACATCACCGTCGTCCACGTCATGCGGCACGGCGAGGTCGCCAACCCGGACGGCATCCTCTACGGGCGGCTGCCCGGCTATCACCTCTCCGAGCTGGGCCGCCGCATGGCCGACCGGGTCGCCGAGCACCTGTCGGCGCGCGATGTGACGTACGTCGTCGCCTCGCCGCTGGAGCGCGCGCAGGAGACGGCCGAGCCGATCGCCAAGGCGCACGGGCTGGACCTCGCCACGGACGAGCGGCTGATCGAGGCCGACAACATCTTCCAGGGCAAGACGTTCGGCGTCGGGGACGGGGCGCTGCGCAAGCCCGGCAACTGGCGGCACCTGGTCAACCCGTTCCGGCCGTCCTGGGGCGAGCCGTACGTCGACCAGGTCGTGCGGATGATGAGCGCGCTGAGCGCCGCGAAGGACAAGGCGCGCGGGCACGAGGCGGTGGTGGTCAGCCACCAGCTGCCGATCTGGATCGTGCGGTCGTACGTCGAGCGGCGGCGGCTGTGGCACGACCCGCGCAAGCGGCAGTGCACACTCGCTTCGCTGACGACCTTCACGTACCAGGGTGACCGGATCGTCTCCGTCGGCTACACCGAGCCGGCCCGCGATCTCGTCCCGGCGCATCTGCTGGCCGGTGCCAAGCCGGTGAAGGGGAAGGGCAAGGCGTTCGGCGCGTAAGCCCTTTCTGTTCCCTTCTGACGCCTCCGTTACGGAATCTGCAAATTTCGACGGAACCTCCCCGTTCATCACGTCCTCTGACTGGGTGACCAGCACGATGTGATGAATCGGGGATGCCATGCGCGCTCTCACCCGCAGGGGAATGCTCGGAATCGGCGCGGGAGCCGCCGCCGTCTCGCTCGCCGGCTGCGGTGGCCTCACGGGCTCGGACGAGTCCGGCCACGCGGACGGTTCCGGCGGCGACAGGGCCCAGGGCGGGTCCGCGCCGAAGCCCGCCGCCCGGCCCATCGGCGACGGCTCCACCGCCTACACCGGCAAGCAGCCCCACCAGCCCGCGAAGCCCGAGCCGCTGGAGCCGGGTCAGACCCCGCCGCAGTTCGTGGTGTTCTCCTGGGACGGCGCCGGCGAGGTCGGCAACGGCCTCTTCCCGCGCTTCCTGGACCTGGCGAAGGAGCACGGCGCGAGCATGACCTTCTTCCTGTCCGGGCTGTACCTGCTGCCCGAGTCGAAGAAGCGCCTCTACGACCCGCCGAACAACCCGCGCGGCGCCTCCGACATCGGCTACCTCACCGACGCGCACATCAAGGACACGCTGAAGAACGTCCGCCGGGCGTGGCTGGAGGGCCACGAGATCGGCACCCACTTCAACGGCCACTTCTGCGGCGAGGCCCACGGCTCGGTCAAGAACTGGACGCCGCGGCAGTGGCGCAGCGAGATCGACCAGGCGAAGTCCTTCGTGAAGGAGTGGCGCACCAACACCGGCTGGACGGACCTGCCGTCGCTGCCGTTCGACTACGACAAGGAACTCGTCGGCGGCCGCACGCCCTGTCTGCTCGGCCAGGACAACCTGCTGCCCACGGCCCGCGAGCTGGGCTGGCGCTACGACGCCTCCTCCCCGGGCGGCCGTCAGGTGTGGCCCGTGAAGCGGCAGGGCATCTGGGACCTGCCGTTGCAGCAGATACCTTTTCCCGGCCGGGGCTTCGAGGTCCTCTCCATGGACTACAACATGCTGGCGAACCAGTCCCTGAACTCCACCAAGGCGCCCGCGCACAACTACCCGGGCTGGCGGGAGCAGTCGGCCCAGGCGTACATCCAGGGATTCAAGCGGGCATATGAGACAAACCGGGCACCGTTCTTCGTCGGCAACCACTTCGAGCAGTGGAACGGCGGCATCTACATGGACGCCGTCGAGGAGGCCTTCCAGCACATCGCGCGCGAGAAGGAGAAGGGCGCCGATGTGCGTCTCGTCTCTTTCCGGCAGTACGTCGACTGGATGGACGCGCAGCGGCCCGAGGTCCTGGCCAAGCTGCGCACCCTCGACGTCGGGCAGCAGCCGGCGGGCGGCTGGCGGGAGTTCCTGAAGGCCACCCCCACCGGCTCCGGGACACCCTCCTCAAACGCCGCCTGAAATGCGGTTTTCCGCCCGCAAGGGGGGTGGGCGAGATCGGCAGAACGGGCATGCGAAACTTTTCACATGAGTGCCGCCAGCCGCGCTTCCCTGCGCTCGAACCGCACCCGCCGCACCTTCCCGGGCCCCCGCCGCGCCGCCCTGCTCACCGCCGGTGCCGCGGCGGCGGCGCTGACCCTGTCCGCGTGCAGCTCGGGCGGTACGTCCAGCGGGGGCGGTGACACCAACTTCGTCCTGGGCAAGGACGGCATCGCCACCGCCGACAAGGGCGAGCGCGCGGACGCCCCGGACCTGTCCGGCAAGACCATCGACGGCAAGCAGCTCGACGTCGCCGACTACAAGGGCAAGGTCGTCGTCGTCAACGTCTGGGGCTCCTGGTGCCCGCCCTGCCGCGCCGAGGCGCCCGGCTTCGAGAAGACCTGGAAGGACCTCAAGGGCAAGGGCGTCCAGTTCGTCGGCATCAACACCCGCGACACCAGCACCGGCCCGGCCCTCGCCTTCGAGAAGGCGTACGGGGTGACGTACCCGAGCCTGTACGACCCGACGGGCAAGCTGATGCTCCGCTTCGAACGCGGCACCCTCAACCCGCAGGCCATCCCCTCCACCCTCGTCTTCGACCGGGAGGGGAAGATCGCCGCCCGCTCGCTCCAGGCGCTGAGCGAGGAGAAGCTCCGCAAGATGATCGCCCCGGTCCTCGCGGAGAAGTGACGTGACCTCGGCAGTCACCACGCTCGCGGCGACGGGCTACAACGGCACGGTGCTCAACGGCGCCCTGCTGGCGGCCCTGCCCATCGCGCTGCTCGGCGGTCTCGTCTCCTTCTTCTCCCCGTGCGTCCTGCCGCTCGTCCCCGGCTACCTGTCGTACGTGACCGGCGTCACGGGCACCGACCTCGCCGAGGCCCGGCGCGGCCGGATGGTCGCCGGTGCCTCCCTGTTCGTGCTCGGCTTCACCGCCGTGTTCGTCTCCTCCGGGGCGCTGTTCGGCTACTTCGGCGACACGCTCCAGGCGAACCGTGGCGTCCTGTCCAAGGTGCTCGGCGGGCTCATGATCCTCATGGGCGTTTTCTTCATGGGGCTGATGCCCTGGATGACCCAGCGCGAGTTCCGCCTCCACAAGCGGCCCGTGACCGGGCTCGTCGGGGCGCCGCTGCTGGGCGCGCTGTTCGGCATCGGCTGGACGCCGTGCATCGGGCCCACCCTGTCGTCGGTGCTGATCCTGTCCCAGGACCAGGGCAGCGCGGGCCGCGGGGCCCTGCTGACCGTCGCGTACTGCCTCGGTCTCGGCGTGCCCTTCGTGCTCGCCGCGGTCGCCTTCCGCAAGGCCCTCGGCGCCTTCGACTGGGTCAAGCGCCACTATGTGTGGGTGATGCGCCTCGGCGGCAGCATGATGATCGTCACCGGTCTGCTGCTGCTGACCGGCGCCTGGGACCGCATCGTGCAGGAGATGCAGACCTGGTCCAACGGCTTCACTGTGGGGATCTGATCGATGAGCAAGACCAGCACCACCGACCCGGCCCCCGCCGGCGGCCCGGAGGACCAGGACCTCGGCGCCGCGGGATCCCAGCTGTCCACCGCGCCCAAGGAGGACGCGCCCCACCTGCCCTCGCTGGGGGTCATCGGCTGGGCCCGCTGGTTCTGGCGACAGCTCACCTCCATGCGGGTCGCGCTGCTGCTGCTCCTGCTGCTGTCGCTCGGTGCGATCCCCGGCTCGCTCATCCCGCAGACCGGCATCGACGCCACCAAGGTCGCCGAGTTCCGCAAGAACAACCCCACCCTCGGCGACGTCTACGACAAGCTGGGGATGTTCCACGTCTACAGCTCGGTGTGGTTCTCCGCGATCTACATCCTGCTGTTCGTCTCCCTCATCGGCTGCATCGTGCCCCGCAGCTGGCAGTTCGTCGGCCAGCTGCGCGGCCGCCCGCCGGGCGCCCCCAAGCGGCTGAACCGGCTGCCCGCCCACACCACGTGGCGTACGACGGCCGAGCCCGAGCAGGTCCGCGAGGCCGCGCTCGCCCTGCTGAAGAAGCGCCGCTTCCGCGCGCACCTCGCCGGTGACGCCGTCGCCGCCGAGAAGGGCTACCTGCGCGAGGTCGGCAACCTCGTCTTCCACCTCGCCCTGATCGTGATGCTGGTCGCCTTCGCCTGGGGCCAGCTGTTCAAGGCCGAGGGCTTCAAGCTGGTCGTCGAGGGCGACGGCTTCTCCAACACCCTCACCCAGTACGACGACTTCAAGTCCGGCAACCTCTTCACGCAGGACGACCTGAACCCCTTCAGCTTCCGCCTGAAGAACTTCACGGGCACCTACGAGATGAGCGGCCCCAACCGGGGCACCCCGCGCACCTACCAGGCGACGGTCGACTACAGCGTGGGCGCCTACGGCAAGGACGAGCACAAGACCATCAAGGTCAACGAGCCGCTCACCATCGGCGACACCAAGGTCTACCTCGCCAGCCACGGCTACGCCCCGGTCGTCACCGTCCGCGACGGCAAGGGCGACGTTGTCTACCGCGACGCCGTGCCGCTGCTCCCGCTGGACGGCTTCGCGACCTCCTCCGGCGCCATCAAGGTGATGGACGGCTACCGCAACGCCAAGGGCCAGAAGGAGCAGCTCGGCTTCCAGGCCTTCTTCGTGCCCACCTACCACGGCGGCGCGATGGTCTCCCAGTTCCCGGCGCTGATGAGCCCGGTCCTCGCGCTGAACGCCTACCACGGCGACCTGGGTGTCGACTCGGGCCTGCCGCAGAGCGTGTACCAGCTCGACAAGACCAACATGAAGGAGTTCAAGGACTCCCAGGGCAAGCTGCTGAAGAAGCTGCTCAAGCCCGGCCAGACGATGCAGCTGCCGAACGGCGCCGGCTCGATCACCTTCGAGAAGGACATCAAGGAGTGGGCGCAGTTCCAGATCACCCAGCAGCCGGCCAGCGGCTGGGCCCTGGGCGGTGCCATCGCCGCGATCTTCGGCCTGGCCGGCTCGCTGTTCATCCAGCGCCGCCGCGTCTGGGTCCGCGCGGTCCGGGGCGCCGACGGCGTCACCGTCGTCGAGATGGCCGGCCTCGGCCGCAGCGAGTCCGCCAAGGTCCCGGAGGAACTGGGCGACCTCGCCGGGATCCTGTACGACCGGGCGCCCGGAACATCCGACCCCGCAGACTCCCCCGACCCCGACCAGGAGCCGGGCACCACGACCCCCGTACCTGCCGAAGGGGCTGAGAAGCAGTGAATCTCGCCGCCGCGACCAACGAGAACCTCGCCAACATCAGCAACACGCTGATCTACTCCGCGATGGCCGTCTACACCCTGGCCTTCTTCGCGTACATCGCCGAATGGCTCTTCGGCAGCCGCAGCAAGGTGGCCCGCACCGCCGCCGCGCTCACGGCCAAGTCCGAGACGAAGAAGGCGCCCGCCGTCACCGTGAACCAGACGGGCGGCACCGCCGTCCTGGAGCGGCCGAAAGTCACCGTGCGGGCCACGGCCGGCCAGCGCGACGTGCCGGACGGGCCCGGGGCGCACGGCGGTGACGAGCAGGGCGACCTGTACGGCCGGATCGCCATCTCCCTCACCGTGCTCGCCTTCCTCATCGAGCTGGGCGGCGTCATCGCCCGCGCGGCCTCGGTGGAACGGGCGCCGTGGGGCAACATGTACGAGTTCAACATCACGTTCTCCACGGTCGCCGTCGGCGTGTACCTCGGGCTGCTGGCACTGAAGAAGAACGTCCGCTGGCTCGGTCTGTTCCTGACCACGACCGTCCTGCTCGACCTGGGCCTCGCCGTCACGGTCCTGTACACCGCCAGCGACCAGCTGGTCCCGGCGCTGCACTCGTACTGGCTGTACATCCACGTCTCCACCGCGATCTTCTGCGGCGCGGTGTTCTACGTGGGCGCGGTCGGCACGATCCTGTACCTCTTCAAGGACTCCTACGAGAACAAGCTGGCGAGCGGCGGCACGCCCGGCACCTTCGCGACCTCGGTCCTGGAGCGGCTGCCCTCCGCCGCCTCCCTCGACAAGTTCTCCTACCGCGTCAACGCGGCCGTCTTCCCGCTGTGGACCTTCACGATCATCGCGGGCGCCATCTGGGCGGGCGACGCCTGGGGCCGCTACTGGGGCTGGGACCCCAAGGAGACCTGGTCCTTCATCACCTGGGTCGCCTACGCCGGTTACCTGCACGCCCGCGCCACCGCCGGCTGGAAGGGCCGCAAGGCCGCCTACCTGGCCCTGCTCGCCTTCGGCTGCTGGCTGTTCAACTACTACGGCGTGAACATCTTCGTCTCCGGCAAGCACTCGTACGCGGGCGTGTAGGCCCGGGGCGTCTCACCGCCTGGTGTGGGGGCGCGGTCCGCGACCGGCAGGACGATGTCGCGCAGCCGGTCGGCGTACAGCCGCAGGTTCTTGTGGGCGACGTCGGTGTCCGGGTGGCGGGCCGCGAACCACAGCCCCTCGTGCAGCCGGGTGCCCCAGGCGCAGACCTGGTCGCCGTAGGACACCCGGTCGAACGACGGTCCGGGTGCCGTCGTCCGCTCACGCGTCGTCGGTGTCCGGCCGGTCCCGGTTCCTGGTGCGGCGGTGCCGGGCGTAGCGGTGGGCGCCGGCCGTCGCGGCGACGATCGCCGCCGTCGCGAGCTGCGCGGGCAGCTCTGTGAGCAGCCCGTGTGCGAGGAGCGACAGTACGTGGTTGAGTTGGTCCGACATGGGGGGACTCCTCGGATGGGGTGGGGATGGCGTCGGCGGGCTGCCCGGCCTGTTTCGGTGACGCGGCAAGCCTGCTGGCCGGACGGCCTCGACTCCACTAGTCCGGGTGGTCCCGTGTACAAGTCCGGACAAGTACGGGGCCGTCGACACGGTGAGTGGACCAACTGAACACGCGGGTAGGGGAGTCGGAGCGAGCGGAGGGCGCCGCACCCGCCCCTGGGCGGAGCTGCGGGGTACCTCCGACGAGGCCAACGCCCTCGCCCGGCTGCTCCGCGAGTGGCTGGACCGCGCCGGCCTGCGGCTGGACGACCTGCTGCGCGAGCTCAAGGCCGAGCACTTCGAACGCCAGACGATCCCGAGCCGCAGCACGGTCGCCGACCGCCTGGCCGGCGTGAACCCGCGGTGGGACTTCGTCGAGGCGGTGGCCGACGTCTGCTCCCGGAACAAGGCCGAGCGCGACCGGCTGACCGAGCGGGCCCGCCCGCTGTACGATGCCGCCGAGCGGGCCAGGCGGGCCGGACGGCGCGGCGGCAGACCGGCGAGCCCGCCCGAGGCGGTCACCGGCCCGGGGCACGGCGGCGCGGAGGCCACGGCCGAACTGGTCGCCGCGCAGCAGCATTCGCTGGCGCTCTCCGACCAGTTGCTGCGGGCGCTGCAGCGCACGGCCGAGTTGGAGAAGGCACGCAACGACGCCAACCAGATGGTGCTGATCCTGCTCGCCCTCGTCGACAAACTGCACCGCGACATCGCCACGCTCACCGCGGAACGGGACCGGACGATGTCCCGGCTGCCGGGCCTCGTCATGCTCGACGAGGTCCAGGACCGCCTGCGGCACAGCGAGGCGCAGCGCGTCCAGGCCGAGACGGAACTGAGCCGGGCGCGGGCCGAGCGCGAGAAGGCCGACCGGCTGGCCGAGCAGTCCGCCGAGCAGGTGCGCCGCCTGTCGGAGGAGCTGGCGCGGCTGCGCCGGGGCGACGACGACGGGTCCGCCGCCGGGGAGGACGCCGTGCCCGAGCCCGACGCGCTGGTGCCGTCCCCGGTGCCCGGACTCGTCCAGGACGACATCGACGCCGCGCTGACGAAGGCCGCGCACATCCTGGACAACGGCGCGGAACGCCTGGAGCAGCTCGCGGAGGAACTCCAGGACGAGTCGGCCGGGTTGTCCGGCCCGGACAACCCGCTGACCAGCGGCGCACGTCCGGACAACCGGCCGGACAACCCGCCGGACCACGCGTCGGACGACGGGCCGGAGTACGTGCCGGGCCACGGGTCGGACCATGGACCGGACTACGGGTCGGACATCTCCGTCGTCGTGGACTACGCGGACAACCGCGCCGTCGCCCAGCTCGTCGACAAGGTCCGGTGGGCGCAGGCCAGCGGGCGGGACGACGGCCTGATCGACCTGCTGTGCCTGGCCGGGCGCGACTGGCCGGCCGGGCGCCTGCTCGCCGCCCTGAAGCGGCTGCGCCGGCTGAGCGCGGGTCCCGAAGTCGCCCGGGTGTTCCGGGAGTTCGGGGAGCGGCGCCCCACGCACGGCCTGGTCTCCGCGCTGCCCCTGCTGCCGCGGGACGACGTGCGCGCGGTGATCGCGGCCATGGGGGCGGGCCGTCCGGCCCGGCCCTTCCTGCACGCCGTGGAGCGCCTGCGCGCGGTCGGTCTCTCGGACTTCGCCGGCCAGGCGCTGCTGGCGGCCGGCCGGCTGCGCCCGCTGGACAAGCTCCCGCTGGTGCTGCCCCCGCTGAGAGGGGGCAGGGAGGCGGACACGGTCCTGATCCTGCACGGTGTGTGCGCACGGCCGCCGGAGGAACGGGAAGCGGCCGTGTCCGCGCTGGCGGAGGTGGGGATGCGGGAGGAAGCCGGTTTCCTGCGTGTCGCTGCCGCGGGCTCCGGCAGCACCTCCTCGTGGTTCGACCCCACCGTGCGGGCCCGCCGGGAGCCGGAGCCTCAGGAGCCGGAGCGCCGTACGTCCACGACGCTCACCACGCGGATCCGCATCAACATCCCCGGCTCACGCCCCATCCCGCCGGTCGTGGTGCGGGGGCCGCAGGTCCCTTCGGACCGGGCACCGCAGGACTGATCAGCCGCCCCCTCTCCGACGGTGACCGCGCGACCGTCGACAGGTCGAACCAGTCGGCCGGCGGCTGGTCGTCGAAGCCGAGCACGGAGACGCCTTCGGGCACCGCGATCGTCCCGGTCCTGCCGGTGACCAGGCTCGCGGCCTGCCGGGACACGGCGAAGTCCAGCTCGCGCGCGGCCTCCTCGACGCGGGCCCGGGCCTCCGGCGAGACGGTGCGCGGGGAAAGCAGTTGACCGTCCCCTGCCGCCCTCGGGCACGATCACGGTTCCGCCCCGTCCTCGGGCCGCACGAGAAGGAGCCCGCCGTGTCCACCGCCCTCTTCCCGGACCTCACCCGCCCCGGCACGCTGACCATCGGCACGCGACACGCCGACGGCCCCGACCGCCAACAGACGCTCGTGGCAGCCGAGTCGGGAGCGCTCGGAACCCCGCCGACGGGCCTCGCCGCCGTCAGCTGGTTCCTGAGCACGGACGGGGAGACCGTGCTGACGCTCGCCCAGTGGGACGACGACACGGCCGTTCCGCTCGCCGGGCCGCCCCGCTACCGCCTCGACCGCAGCCTGGCCGAAGACCACGAGACCCGTGTCCCGGGCTGCCTGATCACCGCCGCCTTCGACGTCGACGGGCCCGAGCGGCAGCGCTTCTTCACCGACGCGGTGATCGCCGCCCAGCCGCGTGACGGCGGCCACCCCGGGGCTATCTCCGCCCACTTCCTGCACAGCGTCGACGGCAGCCGGGTGCTGCTCTACACCGAGTGGACCAGCGCCGAGGCCCACCAGGAGGCCGCCGAGGCCGGCGACCACGACAAGGGGCACGAGCTGTTCTCCGGAACACCCGGGGTGCGGCTCACACACGGTGGGCGGTTCCGTCTCCAGCACGCGCTGCGGTGGACGCCCGCCGGGTGACCGAGCGTCTCGGACACCAGGACGTCACCGCGTGCGGGTCACTTCGTCCCCACCACCCGCAGGGTCCCCACCACCAGCGCCCGCGTCACCGCCGTCACCTCCCGCAGCGACACCCGCTCCGCCGCGCTGTGCGCCACCTGGATGTCCCCCGGCCCGAACTGCAGCGTCGGGATCCCGGCCCCGGCGTACAGCCGCAGGTCGCTGCCGTACGTCGCGCCACGTTCGCGCAGGTCGGGGCCCCCGGCGGTGTCGGACCAGGCGCCGCGCAGGACACCGGGCAGGGGGTGCCCGTCGGGCAGACGGCCGGGGGCGAACTGGCCGCCGGGCCAGGTCACGGTCGGGGGGTGGGCGCGCAGCCAGGGGTCGGCGGCACAGGCCTCGGCCACGCACTCCTCCAGGGCGCGGCGGGCGTCGGCCGGGTCCTCGTCCAGGCGTACGCCGAGCCGGCCCTCGGCGACGAGCAGGTCCGGGACGCTGCTCGCCCAGTCACCGGAGCGCAGGGTGCCGACGGACAGGGCGTACGGGATGGGGTACTCCGCCAGCAGCGGGCCGGGGTCGGTGTTGCGCACGCCCTCCAGGCGGGCCAGGGCCCGGTGCAGGGGCAGGTAGGCGTCGATCGCGCTCACGCCCCGCTCCCGGGAACTGGCGTGGGCGGCCCGGCCGGGCACGGTGACGCGGAACGTCAGGGCACCGGCGTTGGCGGTGATCAGCGTGCCCGCGGTGGGCTCGGCGATGACGCAGGCGTCGCCGCCGTGGCCCCGCAGGAGGGTGCCGAAGGCGCCGAGGCCGCCGTCCTCCTCTCCGACGACGAAGTGCACCGCGATCCGGCCGCGCAGCCGGATCCCGGCCGCGCGGATCGCGGCCAGCGCGGCGAGGTGCGCCGCGAGCCCGGCCTTCATGTCGCAGGCTCCGCGCCCGTGCACGATGTCTCCCTGCACCCGGGGCACGAACGGGTCGCCGTCCCAGGCGGTGAGGTCGCCGGGCGGTACGACGTCGACGTGGCCCTGGAGGATCACGGTGGGCCCGTCGCCGCCGTCGGGTGTGGTGCCGACCAGGCCCCACGCCTCGTCGCGGGGCGCCTCCGTGCCCGGGAAGTCCGGGTGGGCCCGCAGGGCGGGCAGGTCCATGGACCACAGGTCGGTCTCCAGGCCCAGCCACTCCAGCCGGCCTGCCAGCTGGTGCTGGAGCTCCGACTCGGCGGGGCTGCCGGTCACACTGGGGACGGCTATCAGCTCCTGCACGGTCCGGGCCAGGGCCGCCTCGTCGATCTCCGCCAGGGCGGCGGCCTCCTCGTCACTCAGCACGCTGCCGGTCCTCCCCTCACCCGGGGCACGACGGTCGCGGCCCCGCTCGCATATCTGCTCAGCGCGGGCCGTTCGTACGCGGCGAGGCGCACCGGGAGCGGTCGGGTGTCAGCCGATGCCGCCGCCCACCGTGAATCCGATCACCGTCCCGCCACCGTCCCGCCGGTACGCGAACGGCGCTCCCCCGTGCGCGAGAGCCACCTCGCGGACGATGGACAGGCCCAGGCCGGAGCCCGGCAGGGAGCGGGCGTCGGCCGCGCGGTAGAAGCGGTCGAAGACGCGGTCGAGGTCCTTCTCGGCTATGCCGGGACCCCGGTCGAGGACCTCCACCCGGATCACGCCGGGCCGGGCGGGCCCCGCGACGACGATCTCGATGGGGGCCGTGCCACCCTGGTCGAACTTCACGGCGTTCTCCACGAGGTTGGACAGCGCCCGGGTCAGCATCCCGGGCCGCCCGTCGGTCGTGGTGTCGCCGCTCGCGCGCAGCACGATCCGCCGGCCGCTGCGGCGCCGGGCGAGGCCCGCGACCTCGTCCGCGATGTCGGCCAGGTTCACCCGCTGCGGCGGCTCCGTGTCGGACTGCCCGGCCGCGAGGTCGACCAGCTCGTTGACCAGGTCGGTCAGCTCCCGGGCCTCCTGTCCCAGGTCGGCGACGAGCTCCTCGCGGGTCTCCGGCGGGAGTTCGTCGATCCGGCGGAGCAGGGAGATGTTCGTCCGCAGCGAGGTCAGCGGCGTGCGCAGCTCGTGGCCCGCGTCCTGGACCAAGCGGCGCTGGTCCTCCTCGGACTGGGCGAGCCGGCCCAGCATGCGGTCGAAGGCCCGGCCCAGCCGGCCCACCTCGTCATGCCCGGCGACGGGCACCTGGATGCCGAGGCGGCGGGTGCGGGCGACGTCCTCGGCGGCGTCCGTCAGCACGACCAGGCGGCGCGTGATCCGCCGGGCCAGCCACCAGCCGAACAGCCCAGCGGCGATCACGACGGCGGCCATCAGCACGAGCGTCCGCTGCTGGAGCGCCCGCAGCAGGTCCTCGACGTCGCTGAACTCCTGCGCGACCTGCACCGCGCCCCGCCCACCACCGAGGGAGACGGTCGCCACGCGGTACACGTCGTCTCCGACGTCGACGTCCTTGTGCTCGGCCACCGCCCCGGACACGTCCGCGGCGGCGATCCGCACGTCGGCACCGGTGACCGGCAGCCCCGGACTGCCCCGGTCGACGACCCGCCCGTCCGGGCCGAGCACCTGCACGTCCGTCCGGGCGGGCCGCACCAGGTCGTGGCCGGGCGCGGCGGACGAGAAGTCGCCGGGCGTCATCCGGTTCTGGCTGACCTCGTCACGCAGGTCCTGCACGACCTCGTCGAACACCGTCTGCTGGTCCACCCGCACCAGCCGGGCCGCCGCGCTGTAGGACAGGATGCCGACCAGGATCGTCACGGCCGCCGTCACCGCCGCGAACGACACCGCGAACGTGGTCCGCAGCGACACCAGCTTCGGCCGCCGCCCGACCAGCAGCCGTCGCAGGCGGCCCACTCAGTCCTCCCGCAGCACGTAACCCACGCCGCGCACCGTGTGGATCAGCTGCGGTGCGCCCGGCTCGTCGAGCTTGCGGCGCAGGTAGCCGACGTAGACGGCGAGGTTCTTCGAGCCGGGCCCGAAGTCGTAGCCCCAGATGCGGTCGTAGATCGTCGAGTGGTCGAGGACGATGCCCGTGTTGCGGACCAGCAGCTCCAGCAGTTCGAACTCGGTGCGGGTCAGTTCCAGCTCGCGCGCGCCCCGCCAGGCCCGGCGCGCCTGCGGGTCCATGCGGATGCCGGCGGCCTCGATGAACCGCTCGGGCACGGGCCGGGGCGCCTCGGCCACCGGCGCGCTCCCGACGCCCACCGGGCTGGTGCGGCGCAGCAGCGCGCGCAGCCGGGCGAAGACCTCCTCGACGTCGAAGGGCTTCACGACGTAGTCGTCGGCGCCCGCGTCGAGACCGGCGATCCGGTCGGCGGTCTCCACGAGGGCCGTCAGCATCAGGATCGGCGTCCGGTCGCCCTCGGCGCGCAGCACGCGGCACACCTGGAGCCCGTCGATGCCGGGCATCATCACGTCCAGGACGAGGACGTCCGGGCGGTTGCGGTGGGCCTGCGCCAGTGCCTCGACACCGTCGGCGACCGCCATGACCTGGTAGCCCTCCAGGGTCAGGGCGCGCTCCAGGGCGTTGCGGATGGCGCGGTCGTCTTCGGCGAGCAGCACTGTTTGGGACACGCGTCCAGTGTGCCAAGCCGACGGCCCCCCGGGAGGGGGCGGGCGGCGCCGGAGCGTCCTTCTTACTGCCCTCTCACCAGGGGACACGCAACCCCGGGCCGGGTGCCTACCGTCCTCTCACCCCCGGGCGCTCGCGAGGCGGGACGCGTGCGTCGGGGCATCCGGCACGTCCGCGGGGCGGCCCACGGCGAACTCCTTGCGCAGCACCGGCACGACCTCCTCGCCGAGCAGGTCGATCTGCTCCAGCACGGTCTTCAGCGGCAGCCCGGCGTGATCGACCAGGAACAGCTGCCGCTGGTAGTCGCCCGCGTACTCGCGGAAGGCCAGGGTCTTCTCGATGACCTGCTGCGGGGAGCCGACGGTCAGCGGCGTCTGGTCCATGAAGTCCTCCAGCGACGGCCCGTGCCCGTACACCGGCGCGACGTCGAAGTAGGGCCGGAACTCGCGCACCGCGTCCTGCGCGTTCCTCCGCATGAACACGTGCCCGCCGAGCCCGACGATCGCCTGCTCGGGCGTGCCGTGGCCGTAGTGCGCGTACCGCTCCCGGTACAGCTCGACCATGCGCCGGGTGTGGTCGGCGGGCCAGAAGATGTTGTTGTGGAAGAAGCCGTCACCGTAGAACGCGGCCTGCTCGGCGATCTCCGGCGAGCGGATCGACCCGTGCCACACGAACGGCGGTACGCCGTCCAGCGGGCGGGGCGTGGCGGTGAAGCCCTGCAGGGGCGTACGGAACTTCCCCTCCCAGTCGACGCGCTCCTCGCGCCACAGCCGGTGCAGCAGGGCGTAGTTCTCGATCGCGAGCGGGATGCCCTGCCGGATGTCCTGCCCGAACCAGGGGTAGACGGGGGCGGTGTTGCCGCGACCCAGCATGAGGTCCACCCGGCCGTCGGCCAGGTGCTGGAGCATCGCGAAGTCCTCGGCGATCTTCACCGGGTCGCTGGTGGTGATGAGGGTGGTGGCCGTGGAGAGGATCAGCCGCTCGGTGCGGGCGGCGACGTAGCCGAGCATCGTCGTCGGGGACGAGGGCACGAACGGCGGGTTGTGGTGCTCACCGGTCGCGAAGACGTCGAGCCCGGCCTCCTCGGCCTTGAGCGCGATGGCGACCATGGCCTTGATCCGCTCCCGCTCGGTCGGTGTCCGGCCGGTGGTCGGGTCGGGCGTGACGTCGCCGACGCTGAAGATCCCGAACTGCATGCTCGCTCACCCTCCAGGTTGTTTACCGTTCAACCATACAGCGGAGTGGTGACCGGAGCACGGCACCTCACAAGTGGTACGGGTCCCCGGTGTCCAGGACGAGGACCCGCTGCCGGTCGTTCCCCCGATGCCGGTCCACCGCCCCGCCGCCCCACACCGTCTCCAGCTCCACCACCACCTCCGACGGCGCGCCCAGCACCCGCACGCGCAGGCCGATCCGCTCCCCCGCCCCCTCCGCGGGCAGCGCCCCCGTCCGGCACAGCACCGCCTGCCGACCCGACCGCGCACACCCCTCCGGCAGCTCCTGCCGGTCCGTCAGCGGCTGCGACCACCGCAACCGCACGGTCGCGTCCGAAACGGCGGCCGGGCCGTGGTTGCGCGGGGTGAACGCGAGGTCGACGAGCCCGGCGGACATGACGGCGAACCCGTGATAGGCGAGATCGGCCTCGGGCCCGGCCTCGACGGCATCCGCCGCCGGTACCGCCACCCCCACCACCAGCCCCGCCACGACGGCACCCCCACCACGGCGCGCCACACGCCACGCACACCGCGCACGCACTCGCACTCGCACTCGCACGGCGATGTATCCCACGCCGAGCACACCGCAGGCGCCGTCCATCAGGTGACAGCACGCCCGCGGCACCCCACCCCGCATGCCAAGCTGCCCGCATGTCGATCCTGCGTTCCGCCGCCCTCTTCGTCGTCGCCGCGCTGTTCGAGATCGGCGGCGCGTGGCTGGTCTGGCAGGGCGTGCGCGAGCACAAGGGCTGGCTCTGGGCGGCCGGCGGCGTCCTCGCGCTCGGCGCGTACGGCTTCGTCGCGACGTTCCAGCCCGACGCCCACTTCGGCCGCGTCCTCGCCGCGTACGGCGGCATCTTCGTCGCCGGCTCGATCCTGTGGGGCGTCGTCGCGGACGGCTACCGCCCGGACCGCTGGGACATCACGGGCGCGCTGGTCTGCCTCGCGGGCATGGCGGTCATCATGTACGCCCCGCGCGGCAACTGACCGGCCCCCTCGGGGCCTCAGAACGGCTCGTCGGGCAACAGCCCCAACTGGCCGAGGAAATCCATCTCGTCGAAGTACAGCCGGTAGTCGACGATCCGCCCGTCCCGCACGGTGGCGATGTCCACCCCGCGGATCCTGATCTCCTTCTGCGTCGGGGGCAGCGTCTCGCCGTTCGGCAGCGCCAGCGGCCCCGTGTTGCGCCCGCTGAAGATCCCCTCGTCGATGGCCGTGTCACCGACCTCGTAGGAGTGCAACGGCTGGAACGTCGCCTCGGGGACCGCCTCCGTCATCGTCCGCCAGTACTCGACGATGTCGTCGCGCCCGCGGAGCTCGCCCTCGTCCGGCGTGAAGGCGACCGCGTCCTCGGCGTACAGCTCGGCGACGACCTTCAGATCGGCGTGCGTGGTGACCGCGTCCGTGAGCCGGTCCATGACCTCACGTGCCTCGCCCATGATCCACCTCCAGGGAAACGGGGATCACCCGCCCTCATTCTCCCACCGCGGGGCCCACCTATCCTGGCGGGAAGCCCGGCCGCACACGTCGGCCCGCACCCACGTCCGAGGAGCTCCCATGGCCACCGCCGCCCCGTCCGCAGCCTCCCGCATCGCCGTCGTCACGGGTGCGAGCAGCGGGATCGGCGCCGCCACGGCCCGGCAACTCGCCGCGGCGGGCTACCGCGTCGTCCTCACCGCACGCCGCAAGGACCGCATCGAGGCGCTGGCGGAGGAGATCAACGCGGCCGGCCACCAGGCCACGGCGTACCCCCTCGACGTCACCGACCGCGCGGCGGTCGACGAGTTCGCCACGGCCTTCAGGACGATCGGCGTGCTGGTCAACAACGCGGGCGGCGCGCTCGGCGCCGACCCGGTCGCGACCGGCGACCCGGACGACTGGCGGCAGATGTACGAGACGAACGTCATCGGCACGCTCAACCTCACCCAGGCCCTGCTGCCCAAGCTGATCGAGAGCGGCGACGGCACGGTCGTGGTCGTCTCGTCCACCGCGGGCCACGCCACCTACGAGGGCGGCGCGGGCTACGTCGCCGCCAAGCACGGCGCCCACGTCCTCGCCGAGACCCTCCGCCTGGAGATCGTCGGCAAGCCGGTCCGCGTCATCGAGATCGCCCCCGGCATGGTCAAGACGGACGAGTTCGCCCTGACCCGCTTCTCCGGCGACAAGGAGAAGGCGGAGAAGGTCTACGAAGGTGTCGCCGAGCCCCTCACGGCCGACGACGTCGCCGACACGATCACGTGGGCGGTCACCCGCCCCGCCCACGTCAACATCGACCTCCTCGTCCTCCGCCCCCGCGCCCAGGCGTCCAACACGAAGGTGCACCGGGAGCTGTGATGCCCTCGTCGGCATAACTCACAGGAGTGAACCCACCCGATCATCCGAACAGCGACTGAACTGGCGCTCTAGGCTCACGCCACACCATCAAAGCGACGGCCCTCGCCCGGGATGCCGGTCCCGGGCAAGGGCCTGACCGACAAGGAAGTAGAGGCTTCCCTGTGGCTGACTGCGAGCCTAGCGCTCACCGATTCATGGACCTCACGGTCCCCGAGTACGCGTACATGTTCGGCTTCTTGCAGGCGGATGGGCATCTGCAGCGAGGTGCCGGACAGAAGGGCAAGTTGACCGTCGAGCTCAATGCTCGCGATGTCGACGTTCTTAAGGAATTCCAGAAGCTGACGCCGTTCTACAGCAGCATCACGACGCGCGATCGGTCCACCAATTTCTCCGAGGCACACACCTCGGTCACGTGGAGCCTGTGCTCCCTCGAAGCCAGGACCAAGCTGAGCGCACTCGGGCTGCCATACGGCCGCAAATCCAGAACGATCGCTCCGCCGCGTCTCGCGTTTTCCAGCCCGGACTATCTGCGGGGCGTCATCGACGCCGATGGTTCAGTGGGCTACACAGGCAAAGGGTTCCCCTTCATCTCCCTCACCACGGCCAGCACCGCCATGGCGTCCTACATCTGCGGCTACGCGAAAGAGGTCACGGGAGCCGAACGCATCCCGAAGCGCAACAGCCGCGACGGCATCTACAACGTCCTCTATACGATGGAAGTGGCCCAGCGCCTGGCGGCCGAACTTTACTACCCAGGCTGCTTGTCCTTGGAGCACAAACGAGCGGCAGCCTCGTCCCTGACCACGTGGGTGCGTCCCGCCGGAATGCGGTCCGCGTACACAAAACGCCGCTGGACTGACCACGAGGACCGAATTCTGCTGAAAATCAACAGCCCAACGGCCGCAGCAGTCGCGCTCGGCAGAACCGTCCAGAGTTGCAATCTGCGGCTCTGGCGTCTGCGCAGCGGCCAAGTGCCCCGACCCGGCAGCGAATAACGACACGCCGAGGGCCCCGGTCCCGACCGGGGCCCTCGCCTGTCAGCCCTTCACGCACACGACCTGCTTCAGCTTCGCCACGACCTCCACCAGGTCGCGCTGCTGGTCGATGACCTGCTCGATCGGCTTGTAGGCGCCCGGGATCTCGTCCACGACGCCGGAGTCCTTGCGGCACTCCACGCCCCGCGTCTGCTCCTCCAGGTCCTTCGTCGAGAACCGGCGCTTGGCCGCGTTGCGGCTCATGCGCCGGCCCGCGCCGTGCGAGGCGGAGTTGAAGGACTTGTCGTTGCCGAGGCCCTTCACGATGTACGAACCCGTGCCCATGGAGCCCGGGATGATGCCGTACTCGCCGGAGCCCGCCCGGATCGCGCCCTTGCGGGTCACGAGCAGGTCCATGCCGTCGTAGCGCTCCTCGGCCACGTAGTTGTGGTGCGCGCTGATCTCCGGCTCGAAGGCCGGCTTCGCCTTCTTGAACTCCTTGCGGATCACGTCCTTCAGGAGCGCCATCATGATCGAGCGGTTGTACTTCGCGTACTCCTGCGCCCAGAACAGGTCGTTGCGGTACGCCGCCATCTGCGGGGTGTCCGCGACGAACACGGCGAGGTCGCGGTCGACCAGCCCCTGGTTGTGCGGGAGCTTCTGAGCCACCCCGATGTGGTGCTCGGCCAGTTCCTTGCCGATGTTCCGGGAACCGGAATGGAGCATGAGCCAGACAGAACCGGTTGTATCAGTGCAGACTTCGACAAAGTGATTCCCTTGGCCAAGGGTTCCCATTTGCGCCCCCGCCCGTTCCCGCCGGAACCGCACCGCCTCCGCCACCCCGTCGAACCGCCCCCAGAACTCGTCCCACCCGGCCATGCCGAACCCGTGCAGCCGCCCCGGGTCGACAGGATCGGCATGCATCCCCCGCCCCACCGGAATCACCTGCTCGATCCGCGAGCGGAGCCGTGAGAGGTCGCCGGGAAGGTCGTTCGCCGTCAGGGACGTCTTCACCGCCGACATTCCGCAGCCGATGTCGACGCCCACCGCCGCCGGGCAGACCGCGCCCTTCATCGCGATGACCGAGCCGACCGTCGCACCCTTGCCGTAGTGCACGTCGGGCATGACGGCCAGGCCCTTGATCCAGGGCAGCGTGGCGACGTTCCGGAGCTGCTGGAGCGCCGAGTCCTCGACCGAGGCCGGGTCGGTCCACATCCGGATCGGCACCTTCGCACCAGGTATCTCTACATACGACATAGCGTCCTCAATCCCCCGTAAACGAACAGAAGTCCTCAAGAGCACTTACCGGAGCCAAGGTCGACGAAAGGGAAATCGGACCGGCGTCCACGGCTGTGCGTGCGATACACATTGTGTTCATCGGCCGCCCCGCGGCGGCAAGCCAATATCCGCGTCGAGAGGAGCCCCCACGTGCAACGGAAGGCGTACGTACCGGGTATCGCCGCGCTCCTCGCGGCGCTGCTGGCCGGCTGCACCGGCGGCTCGGGCGACGGCGGCACGACGGACGACTCCAACCCGGGCGACGCGGGCACGGCGTCGGCCGCCGCCGAGCCGGGCCGCTACCGCACACTGCCGGAGCCCTGCACCGCGGTCGGCCACGGCACGCTCGACGAACTCCTGCCCGGCATCCGGCAGATCACCGACGCCGACCAGCGCGAGACGGCCTACGAGGGCGAGGCGACGCTCACCTACGACACCGACCGCAAGGTCGGCTGCCGCTGGAAGGTCGACTCCCGGGACGCCACCGACCACCTGCTCATCGACTTCGAACGGGTCGTCTCCTACGACAACGCCGTCAGCGACGACAGCCAGGCCGAGCAGCTCTTCGCGGAGAAGGAGGCGGCGGCCCACCTGCCCGAGCCGACCGCCACCGTGACTGCCGCCACGGAGACCCCCGCCGCCGGCAGCACCCCGGCGGGCGGCGCCTCGGACGCCCCGAGCGGCTCGGACGCCCTTAGCAGCTCGCCCTCCCCGTCCGGCTCCTCCTCGCCCCCGGCGTCCGCCTCGGCCACCCCGACCGAACTCCAGCCGCGCGTCCTGGAGGAACTGGGCGACGAGGCGTTCCTCGACGACGAGCTGAGCAGTTCCGGTTCGACGGCCAAGCAGCGGACGGTGACTGTGGCGTTCCGCACGTCCAACGTCATCGTGACCATCGAGTACGCCGAGCAGCCGGCGGCGATCGGCGTCGTCCCGGACAGCCAGGAAATGCAGGACAGGGCCCAGAAACTGGCCTCCCGGCTGGCCGATTCACTGAGCGACTGAGCCCCCTTCACGGCCCCTTCACGCGCACCCGCAAAGCACCCGAAGGAAGAACACACCGCTGCCTCACCGCGTACGGTGACCACTCGGACCCGTTCCGACCGCAGGGAATCACGAGCGTCATGAGTGAAGGAACCATGCAGCGACGAGCACAGCGAGAAGAGCGAGAGCAGCGAGTGAAGCGCCTGAGCCGCGTCCTTGTCTGCGCGGCCGCCGTCCCCGTGATGCTGGTCGCAGCCGGCTGCTCCTCGGACTCCGGCTCCGACGGCAGCACGGACAAGGCCGCGAAGGCCGCCGCGTCGGCGTCCGCGAGCCCGTCGCCGACCGTGGAGGCGGCGGCGTACGGCAAGCTTCCGGAGTCCTGCAAGGTGCTGTCGAAGAAGACGCTGGAGGACCTCGTCCCGGAGAGCAAGTCGGGCAAGGAGGGCAAGTCGGACGACATCTCCACGCGCGGCAGCTGCTCCTGGAACAGCCTCGACAACAACGGCGTGAAGGGCTCGCAGTTCCGCTGGCTCAACGTGTCGATGCTGCGCTTCGAGTCGGACGTCACCCGCGGCCCGGCCGACAAGCTGGCGCAGGAGTACTACGAGAAGCAGGTCCAGGACGCGCAGGCCGCGGAGGGCGCCAAGGGCGTCAAGTCGGAGCCGGTGTCCGGAACGGGCGACCAGGCGACGGCCGTCCGCTACGACCTGAAGAAGAAGGAAGGCACCTTCAAGCAGCAGACGATCGTGGCGCGCGTGGAGAACGTCGTCGTCACCGTCGACTACAACGGCGCGGGCCTGGCCGGTGACAAGTCCCCGAGCGCCGACGACCTGCTGAAGGACGCGAAGAAGGCCGCCAAGGAGGCCGTCGCGGCGGTGTCCGAGGCCAACGGCGCGGGCGGCGGCGCGGCGGGCGGCGCGCCGTCCAAGACCCCGTCGAAGGACGAGTCGAAGGCCCCTTCGGAGTCGGCGTCCAAGGCAGCCGCGGACGAGCCGTCGAAGGACGCGTCGCAGTCGCCGTCCAAGAAGCCCGCGTCGAAGAGCTGAACAGGCCCGACGGGAACCGGCCACCCGTTCTCCGGACACATGTGCCACCCTGTTGCGCGCAACAACACGCAAGGGGAGGGGAGTACGGGTGGCCGCGCCACTGCAGCTGACTCGGATGCACCGCGTTCTCATCGGCGTGGTCGTGGCCGGCGCCGTGATCATCGCCGGTATCGGCTTCGCCGGTTCGTACGCGGCGGTCCGCGAGTTGGCCCTGAAGAAGGGCTTCGGGAACTTCTCCTACGTCTTCCCGATCGGCATCGACGCGGGCATCTGCGTCCTGCTGGCCCTGGACCTGCTCCTCACCTGGATTAGGATCCCGTTCCCCCTGCTGCGCCAGACGGCGTGGCTGCTGACGGCGGCGACGATCGCCTTCAACGGCGCGGCGGCCTGGCCGGACCCGCTGGGCGTGGGCATGCACGCGGTCATCCCGATCCTGTTCGTGGTCGCGGTCGAGGCGGCCCGCCACGCGATCGGCCGGATCGCCGACATCACGGCCGACAAGCACATGGAGGGCGTCCGCCTCACCCGCTGGCTCCTCTCTCCCGTGCCCACGTTCCTCCTCTGGCGCCGCATGAAGCTCTGGGAGCTGCGCTCCTACGACCAGGTGATCAAGCTGGAGCAGGAACGTCTCGTCTACCAGGCGCGGCTGCGCTCCCGTTTCGGCCGCTCGTGGCGCAGGAAGGCGCCGGTGGAGTCCCTGATGCCGCTGAGGCTGGCGCGCTACGGGGTTCCCCTGGCGGAAACGGCCCCGGCGGGGCTGGCGGCGGCGGGCATCGAGCCGGCGTTGATACCGCCGCCTCCGCCGCAGACCGCGGTGACGGCGGGCCGTCGGGCCGAGGGGCCGGCACCGGACCCGCAGCGGGCGGCGCCGGCCGGCGAGCAGCGCCTGGAGCTCGACAGCGGCCCCGAGGCCGAGTACCCGGAGCAGGAGTCCGTGCCGGACCAGAGCCCGTGGTTCAACACCCCGCGCGAGGTCGAGTACCAGGGCGGCTACGACCCGAACTACGACCCCGCCGAGCACTACGCCCAGTGGATCGCGGAGCAGCAGGAGGCGGAGCAGTACCAGCCGCAGTACGACCGTGAGCCGCCGTCCCCGGAGGACACCGGCAGCTTCCCGATACCGGTGGGCCCGAACCGCACGCGGGAACTCGGTGAGGGCGGCGGCACGCCCCCGGCCCCCGAGCCGGACGAGGAGGCGTACTACCAGGTGTTCCGCCAGTCGATAGACGGCAGCTACCCCACGCCCCGCGCCCTGGGCGACAACATCCAGGCCACCTACGGCACGACGCTCAGCCCCGGCGAGCTGAAGTCCCTCGTGGAACGCTTCCAGAAGCGCCACACGGCGGAGCTGGAAGAAGACCACATCGCGTAGGCGCAGAAGACCACATCGCGCGGGCGCACAAGCGAACACAGGAGAAGGGGCCCTCACCCGAGGGCCCCTTCTTTCACGACGGTGACTACTCCCCGAGCAGGTGCCGGACCCGCTCCTGCCCCACCGCCAGCAGCAGCGTGGGCAGGCGCGGCCCCGTGTCGCGCCCGACGAGCAGGTGGTACAGCAGCGCGAAGAAGGACCGCTGGGCCGTCTTGATCTCCGGCGGGAGTTCCTTCGGCGTGGCGTCGGCGGAGAACCCGGCCTGCACCTTCGGCACGCCGTACACGAGGTGGGTCAGCCCGTCGAGCGACCAGTGCTCGGCGAGCCCGTCGAGCAGCAGCCGCAGCGACTCGCGGCCCTGCTCGTCGAGGGACTTCAGCAGCTCGGCGTCGGGCTCGTCCCGCACGATCGTCCGCTGGTCGGCGGGGACGTGCGTGTTGATCCAGGCCTCGGCCTTGTCGTACCGGGGCCGGGCCTCGTCGAGCGAGGTCAGCGGCTGCTCCGGGTCCAGCTCGCTGAGGATGCGCAGCGCCTGGTCCTCGTGCCCGGCGGTGATGTCCGCGACGGACGCGAGCGTCCGGTAGGGCAGCGGCCGGGGCGTGCGGGGCAGCTCGCCGGCGGCCGTGCGTACGGCGCGGGAGTGCGCGGCGGCGTCGGCGGGCAGGGCGCTGCCGTCGGCGACCTTGGCGTCGAGCCGGTCCCACTCGTCGTAGAGCCGCTGGATCTCCTGGTCGAAGGCGATTTTGAAGGACTGGTTGGGGCGGCGGCGGGCGTAGAGCCAGCGCAGCAGCTGCGGCTCCATGATCTGCAGGGCGTCGGCCGGGGTGGGCACGCCGCCCTTGGAGGAGGACATCTTCGCCATGCCGGAGATGCCGACGAAGGCGTACATCGGGCCGATGGGCTGCTTGCCGCCGAAGATCCCGACGATCTGCCCGCCGACCTGGAACGACGACCCCGGGGAGGAGTGGTCGACGCCGCTCGGCTCGAAGACGACGCCCTCGTAGGCCCACCGCATGGGCCAGTCGACCTTCCAGACCAGCTTGCCGCGGTTGAACTCGTTGAGCCGGACCGTCTCCGAGAAGCCGCACGCGGTGCAGGCGTAGGTCAGCTCGGTGGAGTCGTCGTCGTAGGACGTGACGGTGGTGAGGTCCTTCTCGCAGTTGCCGCAGTACGGCTTGTACGGGAAGTAGCCGGCGGAGCCGGAGCTGCCGTCGTCCTCGGCGGCCGCGCCGGAGCCCTCGGCGGCCTCCAGCTCGGCCTCGTCGACCGGCTTCTGCCCCTGCTGCTTCTTGGCCGGGGCCTTCTTCGTCCGGTACTGGTCGAGGATGGCGTCGATGTCGCCGCGGTGCTTCATGGCGTGCAGGATCTGCTCGCGGTACACGCCGGAGGTGTACTGCTCGGTCTGGCTGATCCCGTCGAACTCCACGCCGAGCTCGGCCAGCGACTCGATCATCGCGGCCTTGAAGTGCTCGGCCCAGTTCGGGTGGGCGGAGCCCTTGGGCGCCGGGACGGACGTCAGCGGCTTGCCGATGTGCTCGGCCCAGGCCTCCTCGTCGACCCCGGCGATGCCCTTGGGCACCTTGCGGTAGCGGTCGTAGTCGTCCCAGGAGATCAGGTGGCGCACCTGGTGTCCCCGGCGGCGGATCTCGTCGGCGACGAGGTGCGGGGTCATGACCTCGCGGAGGTTGCCGAGGTGGATGGGGCCGGACGGGGACAGCCCGGACGCGACGACGACGGGTTTGCCCGGGGCCCGGCGCTCCGACTCCTCGATGACCTCATCCGCGAAACGGGAGACCCAGTCGGTGGTCTCGGTGCTCTGAGCCACGATCGGCACGTCCTTCTTTCTGCATCGGGCAGCCGGTACGGTCGCACGGCTGACCGCAACATTGTCCCAGACCCCCTCGCGCCCGGAAAAACGGCTTTACCCCCATGGGATACTGGGCGTGTCTATCGATTCCCTCGAGGAGAACGGCACCTTTACCTATGGCCTCGGTCACGTCCCTCAGCGACTCCGTCCATCAGCGCCTCGCGGCGGCCCTGTCGGCAGCCCTGCCGCAGGCCGGCTCCGCGGACCCGCTGCTGCGACGAAGCGACCGGGCCGACTTCCAGGCCAACGGGATCCTGGCCCTGGCGAAGAAGGAGAAGGCGAACCCGCGGGAGCTGGCGACGCAGGTCGTCTCCCGGGTCGAGTCGGGTGAGCTGCTGCAGGACGTCGAGGTCTCGGGGCCCGGCTTCCTGAACATCACGATCACCGACCGGGCGATCACGGAGAACCTGGCCGCGCGGTACGCGGACGACACGGGCCGCCTCGGCGTGCCCACGGCCGAGCACCCGGGCGTCACGGTCGTCGACTACGCCCAGCCGAACGTGGCGAAGGAGATGCACGTCGGTCACCTGCGCTCCGCGGTGATCGGCGACTCGGTGACGCGGCTGCTGGAGTTCACGGGCGAGTCGGTGGTCCGCCGCCACCACATCGGCGACTGGGGCACCCAGTTCGGCATGCTGATCCAGTACCTGGACGAGCACCCGCACGAGCTGGACCACGAGTCCGCCGAGGTGAGCGGTGAGGAGGCGATGTCGAACCTGGACCGCCTCTACAAGGCCGCCCGCAAGGTCTTCGACTCCGACGAGGAGTTCAAGACGCGCGCCCGGCGCCGGGTGGTCGACCTCCAGGCGGGCGACCCGCAGACGCTCGCCATGTGGCAGAAGTTCGTCGACGAGTCGAAGATCTACTTCTTCTCCGTCTTCGAGAAGCTGGACATGGAGGTCCGCGACCCCGACATCGTCGGCGAGTCCGGGTACAACGACATGCTGGCGGAGACGTGCCGCCTCCTGGAGGAGTCGGGCGTGGCGGTCCGCTCGGAGGGCGCGCTGTGCGTGTTCTTCGACGACGTCAAGGGTCCGGACGGAAAGCCGGTCCCGCTGATCGTGCAGAAGTCGGACGGCGGCTACGGCTACGCGGCGACCGACCTGTCGGCGATCCGCGACCGCGTCTTCAACCTCAAGGCGAACACGCTGCTGTACGTGGTGGACGCCCGCCAGTCGCTGCACTTCAGGATGGTCTTCGAGACGGCCCGCCGCGCGGGCTGGCTGAACGAGGACGTGCACGCGGTGCAGCTGGCCTTCGGCACGGTCCTCGGCAAGGACGGCAAGCCGTTCAAGACCCGTGAGGGCGAGACGGTCCGCCTGGTCGACCTCCTCGACGAGGCGATCGACCGTGCGTCGGCCGTGGTCCGGGAGAAGGCCCAGGACCTCTCGGAGGAGGAGATCGCCGAGCGCGGCGCCCAGGTGGGCATCGGCGCGGTGAAGTACGCGGACCTGTCGACGTCGGCGAACCGGGACTACAAGTTCGACCTGGACCAGATGGTCTCGCTGAACGGCGACACGTCCGTCTACCTCCAGTACGCCTACGCCCGTATCCGGTCGATCCTGCGCAAGGCCGGCGAGACCCGCCCGGCCGCGCACCCGGAGCTGGAGCTGCACGCGGCGGAGCGCGCGCTCGGCCTGCACGTGGACTCGTTCGGGGCGACGGTGGCGGAGGCGGCGGCGGAGTACGCCCCGCACAAGATGACGGCGTACCTGTACCAGCTGGCGTCGCTGTACACGACGTTCTACGACAAGTGCCCGGTGCTGAAGGCCGAGTCGCCGGAGCAGGTCGAGAACCGCCTGTTCCTCTGCGACGTCACGGCCCGCACCCTGCACCAGGGCATGGCCCTGCTGGGGATCCGGACACCCGAGCGGCTCTGACGGTGTGGGGTGGCGGCGAACCGCGCCGGTCACCCCGCACCCCGGTGACAACTCCCTTTCGCCCCAGTACAGTTGCATATTCCTTCAGCACTGCGGGCGGACGACGCGGTCTGGTGCGGGTGATCGACACGGGGGAGTCATGATCATCTCTGAGGAGTCGCGGGCCGCGGGGGCCGCCGTCCTGGAGCGTGGCCTGGCCGTGCCGGGACAGGCCGGCGGCCGTTTCCGGCCGGGCGGCAATCCGCACACCGAAGAGCACACCACGGTGCTGCCGGAGCCGGCCAAGTCCGCCGCCCTGACGGTCGATCCGCCCGCCCGGCTGGACAACCTCCCCGCGCTGCCGTCGGCCCCTTTCGTCGGGCGCACGGACGACCTGGGCCGGTTACGCACCTCCCTGCGGTCCGGCGGCGGGGTCGTCACCCAGAAGGCCACGACCGCGCTGAGCGGTCTCGGCGGCATCGGCAAGACCACCCTGGCGCTGCACTACGCGCACCGGAGCGAGGGATACCGGCTCGTGTGGTGGATCACCGCCGAGAGCGAGGAGAGGATCGCCTCCGGCTTCGGTGAGCTGGCCCTGCGCCTGTACCCGGAGTGGGCCCGCCGGGCCACCGCGAAGGAGCGCACCGAGTGGGCGCTGCTCTGGCTGGAGAACCACTCCGACTGGCTGCTGGTGTACGACAACGTGGAGCGGCCCGAGCACCTCACGCCGTTCCTGGGCCGACTCCTCGACCGTGGCCACCAGTTGGTCACGAGCCGGTGCCGCACCGGCTGGCCCGAGGGGGCCCGCCTGGTCAGCCTGGACGTGCTGGACCACGGGGAGGCCGTCGACCTGCTGTGCGCGACGGCCGGCCTGGGCGAGGACCGCTCCACCGCCGAGCGCGCGCAGGCCGCGCGGCTCGCCGAGGACCTGGGGCACCTGCCGCTGGCTCTCACGCAGGCGGGCGCCTATCTGCGGGAGACCGGCATCGGCTTCGCGGCCTACCAGGCGAAACTGGCCCGCGTGCCCGACGCGGTGCTCAACGACGGGGCGGGCCGCTCGGGCCGTACCATCGCCCAGATCTGGCGCACCAGCCTGGAGTCCATCCGTTCCCGGCGTCCGCTGGCCGTGCCGCTGCTGTACACGCTGGCCTGGTTCGCGCCGGAGGCGGTGCCGCGCGGGGTGCTGCGGCATCTGGGCCGGCCCGAGCGCGAGATCGAGGAGGCGGTCGACGCGCTGCGCGACTACCACCTGATCGGCTCCGGCTACAACGGCCTCACCATGCACCGCCTCGTCCAGCAGACCCTGCGGCACGCCGAACCGTCCGAGGTGCCCGAGGCGCGGGACCTCGCCGAACGGGCGCTGGCCGCGGAACTGTCCGGCGCCCCGGCCAAGCGCTTACGCCGGCTGCTCATCCACGTCCAGGCGCTCGCGGAGACCGGACCGGCCGCGGAACCGGGCGCCGAGGCGATCGAGATGTACCGGCGGGGCGCCGACGAACTGGCGGCGCGGGAGCAGCACGTACGGGCGATCCCCCTGATGACGCGGGCCGTCGAGGGCAGCGAGGCGCTGTTCGGGGTCGACGACGACACCACGCTCGACCACCGCGACCGGCTGGCCGAGTGGCACGCGAAGGCCGGCGATCCGGCGCGGGCGGTCCGGCTGTGCCAGAACGTGTACCTCGACCGCCGCCGCCGGTGCGGCCCGGACGCGAAGGAGACCCTGGCCGCCCGGGAGCGGCTGGCGTACGCGTACCGCAAGGCGGGCGACGTGATCCGGGCGGTCGAGGAGCTCACGGCCGTGGTCGCGGACCGGCGCCGGATCCAGGGCGAGGAGCACCCGGACACGCTCGGCAGCCGCAACAACCTGGCCTACGCGCTGCAGACCGCGGGCCGGTACCAGGCCGCCGTCGAGGAGTTCGCGGCGGTCGTCGCCGACCGGGAGCGTCTCCTGGGCGAGGGGCACCGGGACACGCTCGCCAGCCGCACCAACCTCGCCTACGCGTACCGGGAGGCGGGTGACCACCGCACGGCGCTGGCCCTCTACGAGCAGGCGGTGGAGGACCGGCTGCGGGAGCACGGCCCGGACCACCCCGACACGCTCACCAGCCGCGGCTGGCTGGCCGCGGCGCACTCCGCCGCGGGTGATCCGCGGCGGGCGGTGGCCCTGTACCGCGAGGTGGTCACCGACCGGGAGCGCGTGCAGGGCCCGGACCATCCGGACACGCTGCGCAGCCGGAAGGACCTGGCGTACGAGCTGTCCGAGGCGTACGGGCCGGACGCGGCCCTGCCGGAGTTCGAGTCACTGGCGGCGGACAGCGCCCGGATCCAGGGGCCGGACCATCCGGCGACCCTCGACTACCGCGACGACATCGCGGAGGCCCACCGGGAGCGGGCCGACTACGTCCGGGCGGTCGCGGAATACGAGGCGGTGATCGTCGACTATGCGCGGGTGCGGGGTCCCTACCACCGGGACACGCTGCGCGCGCGGGAGGCGCTGGCCTTCACCCGGCAACTCATGGGGGACCACCGCCGCTCGGTCCGTGAGCGCCGCGCACTCGTCGCGGACCGCACCCGCGAACAGGGCGCTGATCACCCGGCGACCCTCACCGCGCGTGCCCATCTGGCCTTCGCCCTCCGGGAGGCCTCCGATCTACCGGCCGCCATCGAGGTGTTCGAGGAGCTGCTGCGGGACCGCACCCGGGTCCTCGGCCCCGAGCACCCCGATGTGTTCGCCACACGCGAGGCCCTGGCCCGCACCCGCCAGTGGACGGGCGACCACCAGCGCGCGGTCGCGGATCTCGAGCAGCTGCTCCGGGACATGGAACCGCTCCTGGGCCCGGACCATCCGCGCGTCCTGTCGATCCGCCACTCCCTCGCCCAGGTGTTCGCCGAGGAGGAGCGTTACGCGCGGTCGCTGGAGCTGTACGGCCGGCTCGTGGAGGTCTACGAGCGGGTCTACGGCGCCGATCACCCGTCGTCCCTCGGCATGCGGTCGTGGCTGGGCGCGACACTCCGCTCGGCCGGTGAGTACGGCCAGGCCGAGGAGGTGTTCGACGCGCTGCGGGCCGACCGGGCGCGGGTGCAGGGCGCGGACCATCCGGACACGCTCGAAACCGACAGCTGGCGCGCCTGGGTCTTCCGTTCGGCGGGGCAGCACCGGCGCGCCATCTCGGTCTACGAGGAACTGGTCGCGGCCCGGGCCCGGGTCCTGGGCGTCGAGGCGCAGGCGACGCTGAACTCCCGCAACGGCTTGGCGCTGGCCCGGCTGGGCGCCGACGACCACGAGGGCGCGATCGCCGGGTTCACCGACCTGCTCGCCGACCGCCGCCGGCTGCTGGGCGACGACGCCCCGGACACGCTGCTCATGCTGGAGAACCTGGCCGACGCCTGCTCGGCCGCGGAGCACCACGACCGGGCCATCGCCCTGTACGAGGAAGCCGTCGAGGCGTGGACCCGGGCCTGGTCGGCCACTCATCCGCGCACCCTGCGCGCCCGGCGGGACCTGGGCCTGGTGCAGAAGGCGGCCGGCCGCCACCGGGAGGCGCTCGCCACGCTGGAGTCGGTGCTGGAGGAGCGCGGGCGCCTGTTCGGGCCCGATCACCCGCAGGTGCTCGACGTCCGCATCGACCTGGTCAGCGCGTCATGCGCGTCGGGCGACTACCGCCGCGCCGCCGAACTCGCCGACCGGCTGGTCGCAGACTGCGCCCGGGTGCGGGGCCGGGACCACGTCACGACACTGAACGCGCGCACGTGGCTGGCGCACGCGTGGGCGCGGTCCGGGGCGTACCAGCGGGCGATCATCGCGTTCGAGGGGCTGGTGGAGGACCGGACCCGGTTCCACGGCGCGGACCACGGCGAGACGCTGGCGACCAGGTACCTGCTGGCGACTGCCGTCGCCGAGCGCTGGGACTACGAACAGGCCGTCCGGCTCGGCCAGGACCTGGTGAACGACCTCGCCCGGATTCACGGAGCCGGCAGTCCGCAGGCCTTCGACGACCGCACGATGCTGGCCCGCTGGCGGGAATGCACCGGCGACCGGGCGGGCGCGCTGCGGGACCTGGACGCGTTGCTGCGCGACCACGAGCGGGCGCTCGGTCCCGAGCACCCCGAGACGCTGGCCCTGCGGCGGACCATCGCCTGGGTCTGGCTGGGGGCGTCCACCGCCCGCCGGGCCGTCGAGACCGCCGCGAGCCTCGTCGACGACTCGACCCGGGTCCTGGGCGCGGACCACCCGAGGACGCTGACCGCGCGCGCCACCCTCGCCTCCGCGCACAGCGCGGCGGGTGAGATCGCCACCGAGCTGCGGCTGCGGGCCTCGCTCGTGGACGACCGTGTGCGGATCCACGGCCCCGACCACAGCGCGGCCCTGGCCGCGCGCCGCGGCCTGGTCTCGGCACGGCGCCGGGCCGGCCGGCGCGTGCTGAGCGTCCGGGATGCCCTGGCCCTGGTCGAGGACAGCGAACGCGTCAGGGGCCCGCTGCACCCCGACACCCTCGGATGCCGCAACCTCCTGGGGCACACCTGCTGGGAGGCGGGCGACCCGCACCGGGCGGCCGCGGTGTTCGAGGAACTCTGGAAGCAGTGCGAGGAGGTCCTCCCCGAGGAACACGAGACGACGTTCTGGGTGCGCGGCAACCTGGCGTGGCTGACGGCGGACACCGGTCCGGCCGAGGACGCGGTGCGGTGGGCCCGGAACCTGGTCGACGACGCCACGGAGCTCTTCGGCCCGGACCACCGGCGCACCCTGGAGGTGCTGCCCGTGCTGGCGCACGCCCTGGGGCAGGCGGACGAGCCGCAGCAGGCCCTGGAGGTGCTGCGGGACCTGTTGCGCCGCACCGCACGGCTGCTGGATCGGCCGGAGTACCCGGAAACAGTCGATGACGTGGTCCGCGTCCACCAGCGGGCTGCCGAGCGGGACGGCGAGCCGACGTCGACAGGCCGGCCGGCGGAGGACGAGGACGAGGACGACATCCTGCTGGGCGTGCTCGTCGAGATGTTCGCCGCCCGCTTCGGCGGCTTCCTCCCCACCCTGGCCACTCAACTCGCCCACGCCGTCTCCGATGCGGGCGATCCCGCAGCCGCGGTGGCCGTGCTGAAGGCCGTGCACGCCGGGCGCGCGCGCATGTTCGGCCCGGATCATCCGGCCACGCTGGAGAGCCTCGCCGAGCTGGCCTTCGCCTGTCTGGAGGCCGACGACCCGGGCTCGGCGCCGTCCCACGAGGAGCTGCTCGCGCGCTGGGAGCGGACGTTCGGCCCGGACCACCCCGACACGGCGGAACTGCGCTGGCGGCTGCGCACCGCACGCCCTGCCTGGCGGGCCCGGCTGACCCTGGTCACGGACGACGTGACCGCCGGCCGTCCCGTCACGATCGAGGTCCGGCTGGAGCGGGAGGAGAGTGCGGCGGCGACCGCGCCGCCCCGGCTGATGGTGGCCGTCAGCTGCCCCACGGCGACCCTGGTCGAGCCGGCCACGGCCGAGTACGAGCCCGGCGGCGCCCCCACGCGCTTCACCCTGACCGCCTCCGAGCCGGGCGCCCACGACGTCCGCTTCACCCTGTACGACCACGCGTCGGGGTTCGTGCTGCAGGAACTGAAGACCGTTGTCCACGTGCAGGGTGCCAGGGAGGGCTGACCCGGATGCCGCAGGAAATGGCCGTGGAGGTAGTGCGGGACCCCTCCCACGGCTTCACAGGGGTACCGCCGCAGCCCGGGAGCACACCGCGTCCGCCGGAGGGGGAGCGCCCGGCGGAGCTGCGGGTGAAGCTGTACCGCACCAGCGAGAAGATGCTGACGATATTCGCCTGCGCCCCGGACCTGGCCGCCCCGCGCTGGCACGAGGCGCCGTTGGAGGTCTCCCCCGACGACCTGCGGGAGCGGGCCGACCGGCTGCGGAACCGGTGGCACGACCTGGTGGTGTACTACCAGAGCGAGGGCGACGAGCTCGGGACACAGGTCGGCAGCCGTCCCTTCGCGGAGGCCGCCGACCTCAGCGAACTCGCCGACCGGGCCGAGTCGGTGACGGCCCGGCTGGCCGAGGAGGGCTACGACCTGCTCGACGTGATGCTGCACGGCAGCGGCTACGACCTCGGCCGGTTCCGGGAGTTCCTGTTCACCGCCCTCGGCGGCAAGGAACCGCTGCGCGTCAGCTTCGACTCCGAGGTGCATCTGCCCTGGCCCATGCTCGCCGTGGACCCCGAGACGTGTGCCTCGCCCTGGGAGGCGTTCCTGGGACACCGGCACCAGGTCGAACAGACCACTTCCCGCTACCCCTGGGACCACGCCCCGCTCGGCGACCGGGACCTGGCCACGACCAGCCTCAACAAGGACGACGCCCTGGACCTCGTGGGCCGCGCGCGGGAGGTGCACAAGCTGCTGGAGGAGCGCTCGCGGCTGATCGTCCGCTCCCACGGCAGCGACCTGCTGCACGCGCTGGCGGCGCCCGTGCTCAACGAGGACGTCATGTACTTCTGGTGCCACGGCCGCATGGTGCACAGCGGCCCGTCGACCCCGGGCCTGTCCATCCGGCTCTCCGACGACGAACACATCGACGGCCCGGTGGTGTCCCGGAAACGACGCCGCTTCCGCCGCGACTCCCACGCCAGGTTCAAGCCGTTCGTGCTGCTCAACGCCTGCGGCACGGCACGGGCGGCGGCCCCCGGCAGGCTCAAGCACCTCGGACAGGAACTGATCGACATGGGTGCCGACGGCGTCCTCGCCCCCCAGATCGACATGCCCCAGGACTTCGCGACGGAGTACGCGTACGCGTTCCTCGACCTGTACCTGACCGGCCGTTACACGGCGGGCGAGATAAGCCTGCTGCTGGTGCGGCGCTTCGCCTCGGAGTTCCGCAACCCGCTCGCTCTGGCCTACGCGCTGCACTGCGGCATCGACAGCAGGCTGAGGCTCGCCTCGTGACCGCCCCGAGCACCCGGTTGCCCGCGCCGGTCGAGATCGACCTGGACGAGCGGGGCCGGCTGACGCTGCCGGGCGGCGGCACACCCGTGCCCGCGAACCGCGTCGCCGAGCACCTGGCCCGGAGGCTGACCGTGCCGCGCTGGGCGACGGACATCCACGTGTACGTGCACGGCTGGCAGACCGCGCCGAGCAGCGCCACCCGGACCGCCCTGCGCCTGGTCCGGCAGTCCCTGGACCTGTACGAGGCGGCGCCCGGCCGCTATCCGGGGCTGAAGACGGGCTACCGCCCCTGGTGCGTGGTGGTGCGCTGGCCGTCGTCCAGCCTGCCGACGCTCGGGGGCTATCGCCGGATCCGCGACCGTGCCCACGCGATGAGCGCCGAGGGCACCGGGCACGCGCCGTACGTCCTCGGCCATCTGCTCGGCTACCTGGACGCCGAACGCGCCGACCCGAGGGGCCCGGCGGTGCTGGCCAACCAGAACGGACAGTTCCTGCACCTCGTCGGGCACTCCTTCGGCGGGCGGTTCCTGTGCGAGGCGGTGCAGCGGGCCGCCGAGCGGCCTCCCGTGCTCGGCTGGAGCACACCGCACGACCCCCGCCGCCCGTTCACCGTGGACAGCGCCCTGATCTTCCAGATGGCCGCCCCGCGCGACGCCTTCGTCCGGCACTTCGGAACGTTGTTCCCGCGCGCGGGCCATCCGGGCGCACCGCTGCGCGGCCCCCTCGTCCTGACGCACTCGCGCTGGGACCGGGCCACGGGCTTCTGGCACCTGCGCGCCGAAAAGGCGCCCGGTATCGGTCACTCGGGCACCGGTGCGGCGCCGGTTCCGCAGTTCACCACGAAACTGCTGCCGACCGACGAGGCGTACGAGCAGGCCACGCTGGACCACCGGCTGGTGAACGTGGACGCCGACTGGCTCTACCGCGGCAGCCGGCGTACCCGGCTGCATCCCTCGGGCGCCCACTCCGACTTCCTGCGACCGGAGTCCGCGCACCTGCTGCTGACCCTGGCGGAGCGCTCCCGCTGACGGGAACGGCCGGGGCGGACGGGGTCAGCGGTCGGGAGCGACGCCCGCGTCCGACACGGCCGGTTCAGCGCTGGGCGGTGCTGTTCGCGCCGTCCAGGGCCTCCCGGACGATGTCGGCGTGCCCGGCGTGCTGGGCGGTCTCCCGGATCAGGTGCAGCAGGATCCGGCGCGCCGACCAGTGCTCGGGCTCGGGCGGCGACCAGGGGGTCCTCGGCAGGGGCACGCCGCGATCGAGGTCCGGCAGCCCGGTCACGGCCTCCTCGGTGGCCCGGGCGGCCGCCGCGTAACGCTCCAGGAGGCCGTGCAGTGTGTCGCCCCCGGTCATGCGGTACTGCTCCATGTCCAGCATGCCGTCGGGCAGTTCACCGTCGCCGACGACCATGATCCGCGTCCACGCCTCCTCCCCGCTCGCGAGGTGCTTCACGATCCCGCCGAGAGTCAGCTCACTCACGGTCGTGCGCCGCGCGGCCTGCTCGTCGGTGAGTCCGCACACGGTGATCAGCAGCAACTCCCGCTGCTCCGCGAGCGCGTCCAGCAGGTCCGTCTTCTCCCAGGAAGTGGTCATGGCAGGACCGTAGAGAGCAATTAGGTCAACCGCTGTCCCCTGCCTGACCGGTCCTGCCCCCGGTCGGGATCCCTCGCCGGGCCGGCCCGATTGTCAGTGGCCGGCTCTACAGTCACCACCATGGCGACACTTCCGAACCCCCTGCCCACGCTGGCGGCGGACCCGAGCGGCCGCGCGCTCGGACTGCACCTCCCCGCCGGGGCACTCGTGGACACGACCGACGAGGGCCCCTGGCACGAGCCGCTGCTGTGGCGCGCGGACGAGCGGGCGGTGCCGGGCGGCTGGACGGCGCTGGAGCCGGCCCGCCGCACGGGTCTGCTGCCGGTCGTCCTCGACGTGGGCGACGGCCACGGCGAGCCGGACCGCTGGGAGTTGATGCCCGGCGAGATGTCGTACCCCGGGGACCACGACGCCGAGGAGGTCCTCGCGGAGTTCTGGGAGGAGTACGCCGGAGACGCCGAAGCGTGGCCCGGCCTGGCCGGACCCGGCCCACAGCACCACGCCCGGGACCAAGAGCAGGACCACGACCAGGACCAGGACCACGACCAGGACCAGGACCCGGACGCGGTCGCGACCCGCGTCGCGGACTCCCTGCTCGCCGACGGCGGCCCCCTCAAGGCACCGCACCTCGCCCTCGTCCCGGCCCGCCGCAGCGCCGACATCCCGACGGCGATCGGCTGGACCGGCCCGGCGAACCACGAGGGCGACACGGCCCGGCTCAGCGCGGTGCTGCGCTCCTGGGAGGACCGCTTCGGCATACGTGTCGTGGCGCTCGGCTTCGACCACCTGCTGGTGTCCGTCGCCGCCCCGCCCGCCACCCTGGCCGAAGCGGAGGTCCTCGCCGCCGAGCACGTCGCGTTCTGCCCGGCCACCATCGGCCCGGACGGCGACGCCACCCTGCGGGCCTACGCCGAGCACCGGATCCTCGCCCAGCCGACCTGGCACTTCTGGTGGGACTAGAGCCTGGACACCCTCAGTCGGTCAGCAGCGTCATCCCCTCCGGCGCGGTGATGCCGAACTCCTCCTCCAAGAGCCGGTGCGCCTCCGCCTCGCCGGTCACCTCCCGCTCGGTGACCGTCCCGTCGGCGCGGGTCTCCGTCAGCAGCCGCCCGTCGAGCAGCAGGTGCCGGTCGGCGCTGACGTTCTGGACGTAGACGCGCCGGGTGAACGGCGAACGCGGGCTGGTGCCGACGTACCAGTTGACGACGTCGAAGTCGGGCTTCTCGAAGGGCTCCAGGGTGAAGGCGTACTGCGCGGTCCAGTCGTCCTTCGCCCGGTCGTGGGCCTCCAGCACCCACATCTCCAGCGGGCCGTCGTGCGGCGCGTGCACCAGCCGGTGCCGCCGCCCGGCCCCGGTGAACTCGGTGTCCGCCACCAGCGGCATCGGCTCCAGCAGCGATCCGATCGCCCCGAAGCCCACGTCCGCGAGGTACGGTCGCGCCTCGCCGGGGACCTCGGCCAGCAACGCCATGTGCGTGCGTGGCCGGCTCGCGATGCTGTCGGCGCCCACGACGACCCGCGCGACCAGCAGGGTGACCCGGAAGCCCAGCGCCCGGAGCGCACAGGCGAACAGCGTGTTGTGCTCGTAGCAGTAGCCGCCGCGCCGGCCGCGGACCAGCTTGGCCATGAGGTCGGCCGGATCGAGGGAAGGGGCCTGGCGGCGCAGGGCGTCGAGGTTCTCGAACGGGAGGGCCCGCAGGTGTGCCAGGTGCACACCGCGCAGGGTCGCCGCGTCGGCCCGCCGCTCCCCCTCCCATCCGATCCGCCGGAGATACACGTCGAGGTCGAACTGCACGGAATCGGACATGCCGTCACCGTAACCAGGGCCGCCCACCCCGTCCGCGGCCCACAGCCGTAACTCCCGCTCGGCCCTTGGCCCTAGGACCAGGAAGACCGCCCGGCACCAGCCCCGGCACGCCCGGCACAAACCCCGGGAAGCGACCCCCTAGACGCCGGGCGCCGCGCCCCGCAGTCCCTCCCCGAGCCTGCGCAGCCCCTCCGCGATCTCCTCCGGTGTCTGCGTCACGAAGCACAGCCGCAGGGTCGTGCGGTCGGGCGGGCCGGCGTAGAAGGGGGCGCCGGGCACGTACGCCACGTCGTGCCGCACCACCTGCGGCAGCAGGGCCGTCGTGTCGTACGGCTCGGGCAGGCTCGCCCAGAGGAACATGCCGCCCTCGGGCCGGGTCCAGACCGACCCCTCGGGCAGCGCCCCGGGCAGCCCCGCGAGCATGGCGTCGCGGCGCTCGCGGTACACGCGGGCGACGCGCGCGACGTGCGCGTCCAGGTCGCTGTCGGCCAGGTACCGGGCCGCGGCGAGCTGGTTGACGGTCGGGGTGTGCAGGTCGGCGGCCTGCTTGGCGACGGCACAGGCGCGCCGCAGTTCCCCGGGCCCGCGCAGCCAGCCCAGCCGCAGTCCGGGCGCCATGACCTTGGAGAAGCTGCCGAGCAGCACCGTACGGTCCTCGGCGCCCGGGTGGGAGGCGATCCAGGGCACGCGCTCGCCGTCGTAGCGCAGCTCCCCGTACGGGTCGTCCTCGACGATCCACAGCCCGTGCCGGGCGGCGACGGCGGCCACCGCGGCGCGCCGGTCGGTGGGCAGGGTCCGGCCGGTGGGGTTCTGGAAGGTGGGCACGGTGTAGAGCAGCTTGGGCCGCTCGCGCACCACCAGTTCCGCCAGCGCCTCGGGGTCGAGGCCGTGCTCGTCGCCGGGCACGGCCACGACCCGGGCGCCCGTGAAGCCGAAGGCCTGCAGCGCGGCCAGGTAGCAGGGGTTCTCGACGAGGACGGTGTCCCCGGGTTCGAGCAGCGCGGTGGCCAGCAGGGACAGGGCCTGCTGCGAGCCGGTGGTGACGAGCAGGTCGTCGGGACCGGTCGGCAGGCCGCGCGCGGTGGTGCGTCCGGCCAGGGCGGCTCGCAGGCCGGGCTCGCCCTCGGTCGTGGAGTACTGCAGCGCCCGGCCGGGTGCCTCGGTGAGCACCGCCTGGTACGCGACCGCGATGGCCTCGGCGTCGAACAGCTCCGGCGCCGGGAGCCCGCCCGCGAAGTTGATCACCTCGGGGCGGGCGGTGACGGCGAGGATGTCCCGCACGGGAGAGCCGCCGACCGAGCGCGCCCGTGCGGCGAGTTGCGGCGCGGGGGAGCGGGTGGGCGTGGGCGCGGTGAGGGTCATGACACGGCTCCTTCGGCTGCGGTGACGACGCGTGCGCCGCAGCCTAGGGACATACGTGCCGCCTACAAGAACATTTCCGCGATCCGGACATCGGGCCCGGCCGGGCGGGCGAGACCCGGCCAAGACACCCGTCCGGTCAGCCCTTGGCCCCGATCGCCGCGTACACGTTGATGTCCGCGTCCGTCACGTCGTTGATGTCGCGGTAGCGGACCTTCTCGATGTCGTCGAGGCCGGCGAGGAAGGACTCCTCCGGCTGCTCGGGGACGGGGGCCGCGTCGTCCGGCCGCCAGCGGTGCGCGGGGACGACCCCCGGATCGGCGATCTCCAGCCGGTTCTCCGTGAAGAACTTCTCCACCTCCGCCCGGGACCGCAGCACGAAGGTGAACCCCCGCTCGGTGTACGTCCGCTGCACCGCGCGGATGTTCTCCGGGTTCAGGTCCTCGGTCAGGTGGCTGAGCACCAGCCGGCTGCCGGCGGGCAGCGCGTCGAGCAGCTCGCTCACCAGCGGGTACGCCTCCTCGTCCGCGACGAAGTGCAGGATCGCGACCAGGCAGAGCGCGACCGGCCGGTCGAAGTCGAGGGTTTTGGCGGCCTGTTCCAGGATGCGGGCCGGGTCCCGCAGGTCGGCGTCGATGTAGTCGGTGCGCCCCTCGGGGCCGCTGGTCAGCAGGGCCCGCGCGTGCGCGAGCACGACCGGGTCGTTGTCGACGTACACGACCCGCGTGCCCGGCTCGATCCGCTGCGCGATCTGGTGCACGTTCTCGGCGGTCGGCAGTCCCGTACCGATGTCGAGGAACTGCCGGATGCCGTCCTGCTCCACCAGCGTGGTCACCGCGCGGCGCAGGAAGTCGCGGTTGTGCCGCACGTCCAGGTACCCGCGCGGGTTCGCGGCGAGCGCGGCGGCTGCGGCGTCCCGGTCCGCCGGGTAGTGGTCCTTGCCGCCGAGGAAGACGTCGTAGACCCGCGCCGGGTGCGCCTTGCTGCTGTCGATCCTCCTCCGCAGCTCGGCGGGATCCTGACTGAGGGCGTCACCGGACATGGACGTCTCCCTGAAGAGTAGGTGGTTCAATCAGCAACCACTTCGCTGGTCAACAACCTAACGCTCCAGGGGACTTGAAGGTGCCCTCCGGCCGACTCGCGGCCCTAACCCAGCTTCTGGGCCACTTCGGTGGCCCAGTAGGTGAGGATGTTCCGCGCTCCGGCCCGCCGGATGCCGGTCAGGGTCTCCAGGATCGCCCGGTCCCGGTCGATCCAGCCCTTCTCCGCGGCGGCCTCGATCATCGAGTACTCGCCGGAGATCTGGTAGGCGACGACGGGCACGTCCACGACGTCCGCGACCCGGGCCAGGATGTCCAGGTAGGGCCCGGCCGGCTTGACCATCACCATGTCGGCGCCCTCCTCCAGGTCGAGGGCGAGCTCGCGCAGGGACTCGCGCGCATTGGCGGGGTCCTGCTGGTAGGTCTTGCGGTCCCCCTGGAGCGAGGAGCCGACGGCCTCGCGGAAGGGCCCGTAGAAGGCGGAGGCGTACTTCGCGGTGTAGGCGAGGATGGCGACGTCCTCCCGCCCGATCTGGTCGAGGGCGTCCCGGACGACCCCGATCTGCCCGTCCATCATCCCGCTGGGGCCGACGACATGGGCGCCGGCGTCGGCCTGCACCTGGGCCATCTCGGCGTACCGCTCCAGGGTGGCGTCGTTGTCGACCCGCCCCTGCGCGTCGAGCACGCCGCAGTGCCCGTGGTCGGTCGTCTCGTCCAGGCACAGGTCGGACATGACGAGCAGGTCGTCCCCGACCTCGGCCCGCACGTCCCGGAGGGCGACCTGGAGGATCCCGTCCGGGTCGGTCCCCGGTGTCCCGAGCCCGTCCTTCTTCGACTCCTCCGGCACACCGAACAGCATGATCCCGGAGATCCCCGCCGCGACGGCCTCCGCGGCGGCCTTCTTCAGAGTGTCCCGCGTGTGCTGCACGACCCCGGGCATGGACGCGATCGGCACGGGCTCGCTGACACCCTCCCGCACGAACGCCGGAAGGATGAGATCGGCGGGGTGCAGGCGGGTCTCGGCGACCATCCGACGCATCACGGGGTTGCTCCGCAACCGCCGCGGCCGCGCACCGGGAAAAGATCCGTACGTCGTCATGCCCTCTACGCTACGCCCGCCCCAAACGCCCCGATGCCGACGCACTGTCGGAGCCCGGCGGCACCCCGCCGCCGGGCCGCGGCCCCACGATGCGCCCACCACCCCCGAGGTCCATCCTGAAATCACCAACGAGAAGGACAAGGACCCCGACGGCCCGAGCAGACCCCGCCGCCGCCGTCCCTCCGTACCCGCCCCCACGGAGGACGCGATGACCGCCCCCCACCACACCCCCGACCTCTTCGCCCTCTCGGAGATCCACGGCCCGGTCCTGCGCCCCGGCGACCCCGCCTACGCCGACGAGGTCACCGGCTTCAACCTGGCAGCCCTCCACACCCCGGACGTGGTCGTCGGCGCCACCGGCCCGGACGACATCGTCACCGCCATGCGCTGGGCGCACGCCACCCACACCCCCGTCGCCGTGCAGGCCACCGGCCACGGCGCCAACTTCCCCATCGAGCAGGGCCTGCTGATCACCACGTCCCGCATGACGGACGTCCAGGTCGACCCGACCACCCGCACCGCGCGGATCGCCGCGGGCGCGAAGTGGAGCCACGTCCTCGCCGCGGGCGCCCCCCACGGCCTGGCCGGCCTGTGCGGCACCTCCACCGACGCGGGCGTCGTCGGCTACACCCTCGGCGGCGGACTCCCCGTCCTCGGCCGCGCCTACGGCTACGCCGCCGACCTGGTCCGCTCCTTCCAGGTCGTCACCCCGGACGGCCGGCTGCGCGAGGCGGACCCCCAGCACGAGCCGGAACTGTTCTGGGCGCTGCGCGGCGGCAAGGGCAACGTCGGCGTGGTCACCTCACTGGTCACCGAACTGCTCCCGCTGCCCCGCCTCTACGGCGGCGGCCTGCACTGGCACGCCGAACACACCGAGTCCCTGCTGCACGCCTGGTCCGAGTGGACCCGCACGGTCCCGGACGAGATGGCCAGCATGTTCTCGGTGCTCCGCCTGCCGCCCATCCCGCAGATCCCGGAACCCCTGCGCGGCGGCTTCTGGGCCCGGGTCGCGCTCGCCTGGCCGGGCGACACGGCCGAGGGCGAAGCACTGATCGCCCCGCTGCGCCGGGCGGCCCCCGTGGCCGTCGACCTGGTGGAGGAGATGGACTACGCGGCCCTGGACCGCATCCACATGGAGCCCCAGGACCCGCTCCCGGCCCGGGAGTGCTGCATGCTCCTGCGCGACCTGCCCTCCGACGGCCTGAGCACGTTCCTGGAGCAGGTCGGACCGGCCGTCGGCGCCGACTACCCGCTGCTGGTCGCCTCGCTGCGCCACATGGGCGGGGCACTGGCCCGCCCGGCGCCCGTCGAGGACGCCGTCTGCGCCCGGGACGCGCGGTATTTCATGGAGTCGGTCGGGATCATGCCCGCCCCGCCGGTGGCGGAGGCCGTCGAACAGGCCACGCGCCGCCTCTACACGGCCATGGCCCCCTACGGCACCGGCCGCACCATGGTCAACATCCACGGCACGCCCGGCGACGACCACGACCGCGCCCGCGCCTGGACCCCGGAGGTCTACGAACGCCTGCGCCACGACAAGGCCACCTACGACCCGGACAACCTGCTGCGCTACGGCCACGCGGTGACCCCCGCGTAGCCGCAGCGACGAAAGCCGGTCCCCTTACGTCGTCGAGCGCCGCCGCCGTGCCCCCGGCCGCCGCTCGCTCGGCCGGGTCACCGGATCCCCGGCCTCGACGGCCGCGGCCCGCCTCTTCGCGCCGAAGTCGGCCAGGGCCTCCGCCAGCTTCAGCACGGACGGCTCCGGAGCCATGACGTCCACCCGGAGCCCGTGCTCCTCGGCGGTCTTCGCCGTGGCCGGGCCGATACAGGCGATCACGGTCACGTTGTGCGGCTTGCCGGCGATGCCGACCAGGTTCCGCACGGTGGAGGACGACGTGAACAGCACGGCGTCGAAGCCACCGCCCTTGATCGCCTCGCGGGTCTCCGCCGGCGGCGGCGAGGCCCGCACGGTCCGGTAGGCCGTGACGTCGTCGACCTCCCAGCCCAGCTCGATCAGCCCGGCGACCAGCGTCTCCGTGGCGATGTCGGCCCGCGGCAGGAAGACCCGGTCGATCGGGTCGAACACCGGGTCGTAGGGCGGCCAGTCCTCCAGCAGCCCGGCGGCCGACTGCTCACCGCTCGGCACCAGGTCCGGCTTCACGCCGAACGCGATCAGCGCCTTGGCGGTCTGCTCGCCCACGGCCGCGACCTTGATGCCCGCGAAGGCACGCGCGTCGAGCCCGTACTCCTCGAACTTCTCCCGCACGGCCTTGACCGCGTTCACCGAGGTGAAGGCGATCCACTCGTAGCGGCCCGTCACCAGGCCCTTGACCGCGCGCTCCATCTGCTGGGGCGTGCGCGGCGGCTCGACGGCGATCGTCGGCACCTCGTGCGGCACGGCCCCGTACGACCGCAGCTGGTCGGAGAGCGACACCGCCTGCTCCTTGGTCCGCGGCACGAGCACCTTCCAGCCGAACAGCGGCTTGGACTCGAACCACGCGAGCTGGTCGCGCTGGGCGGCGGCGGAACGCTCCCCGACCACGGCTATCACCGGCCGGCCGCCCTCCGGCGAGGGCAGCACCTTGGCCTGCTTCAGCGTCTGCGCGATCGTGCCGAGCGTGGCGGTCCAGGTGCGCTGCCGGGTGGTCGTACCGGCAACGGTGACCGTCATCGGGGTGTCCGGCTTGCGCCCCGCGGAGACGAGCTCGCCGGCGGCCGCGGCGACGGAGTCCAGCGTCGTGGACACGACGACCGTGCCGTCCGACGCCCCGACCTCCGTCCAGCACCGGTCCGACGCCGTCCGCGCGTCCACGAACCGCACGTCCGCGCCCTGCGCGTCCCGCAGCGGCACACCGGCGTACGCGGGCACACCGACGGCGCTCGCGATCCCGGGGACGACCTCGAAGGGCACCCCGGCGGCGGCGCACGCCAGCATCTCCTCGGCGGCGTACGTGTCGAGGCCCGGGTCACCGGACACCGCACGCACGACCCGCCTGCCGCCCCGCGCGGCCTCCATGACAAGATGTGCGGCATCCCGCACCGCGGGGACGGGCGCGGTGGTTGACGTGCCGTCAACTACCGTCAGCTGGGGCGTTCCTGTGCCCGGAGTCGGCTCCTGTGAAGGATCCGCGTCCGTGTGCACCTCGGAGACGCCCTGCCTGGCGTGCTGACGTACGACGTCGAGCACTTCGTGCTCGGCGACGAGGACGTCCGCGTTGGCCAGTGCCTCGACGGCGCGCAGAGTCAGCAGTCCCGGATCTCCGGGTCCGGCACCCAGGAAGGTGACGTGCCCGTGTTCAGGACCGGCGGAAAGGGCGGTGGGGCTCAATGTGCTCGCTCCCCCATCAGACCGGCCGCGCCCTGGGCGAGCATCTCGGCCGCGAGTTCGCGACCGAGCGCCGTTGCCCCGTCGTGCGTCTCGGGCACGGGACCGGTGGTGGACAGCTGCACCATGCGCGAGCCGTCGGTGGTCCCGACGACGCCGCGCAGGCGCATTTCCTTGACAATCTGCCCGTCGGCCAGCAAGTCGGCCAAAGCACCCACCGGGGCGCTGCAGCCGGCCTCCAGGGCGGCGAGCAGTGACCGCTCGGCCGTCACGGCGACCCGCGTGAGCGGGTCGTCGAGTTCGGCGAGCGCGGCGACGAGGTCCGCGTTGGCCGCGGTGCACTCGATCGCCAGGGCCCCCTGGCCGGGGGCGGGCAAAACCGTGTCGGCCGACAGGAAGTCGGTCACCTCGTCACCGCGGCCGATCCGGTTCAGCCCGGCGGCGGCCAGCACGACGGCGTCGAGCTCCCCCTTGCGCACGAACCCGATGCGGGTGTCGACGTTGCCGCGGATCGGAACCGTCGCTATGTCCAGGCCGTGGCTGCGCGCGTACGCGTTGAGCTGGGCCATGCGGCGCGGCGAGCCGGTGCCGATGCGCGCCCCGGAGGGCAGGTCGGTGAACTTCAGGGCGTCCCGGGCGACGATCACGTCCCGCGGGTCCTCCCGCACGGGCACGGCGGCCACGACCAGCTCGTCGGGCTGCGTGGTCGGCAGGTCCTTCAGCGAGTGCACCGCGAAGTCGACCTCGCCCTTGAGCAGCGCGTCGCGCAGGGCGGTCACGAACACGCCCGTGCCGCCGATCTGGGCGAGCGCCTCACGCGAGACGTCGCCGTACGTGGTGATCTCGACGAGTTCGACGGGCCGCCCGGTCACCCGGCTCACGGCCTCGGCCACCTGGCCGGACTGGGCCATGGCGAGTCTGCTCCGCCGGGTACCGAGCCTCAGCGCCTTGTCAGTCATGCCGGGCCTCGGTCTCTCTGGGTGGTGCTGTCCTCGGCCCGGGAGACGGCGGCCACCGTCTCGGGGTCGAGGTCGAACAGGGTCCGCAGCGCGTCCGCGTACCCGGCGCCGCCGGGCTCGGCCGCGAGCTGCTTGACCCGCACGGTCGGCGCGTGCAGCAGCTTGTCGACCACACGCCGCACGGTCTGGGTGATCTCCGCGCGGTGCTTGTCGTCGAGGCCGGGCAGTCGCCCGTCCAGCCGGGCGATCTCGCTGGCCACGACGTCGGCGGCCATGGTGCGCAGGGCGACCACGGTCGGCGTGATGTGCGCGGCCCGCAGTGCTGCCCCGAAGGCCGCGACCTCGTCGGAGACGATACGCCTGACCTGGTCCACATCGGCAGCCATCGGAGCGCCCGCGGAGGCCTCCGCCAGCGACTCGATGTCCACCAGCCGCACCCCGGCCAGCCGGTGCGCGGCCGCGTCTATGTCGCGCGGCATCGCCAGGTCGAGCAGGAACAGCACGGGCTCGGGCCGCTGCGGCTCCTCGACCGGCTCGGGCCGGCGCCGCTCGGGGATGCGCCCGACGGTGGCGACGGTCGCGGCGAGCGCGGCGATGGCGTCGGTGTCCGCGGCCGGGTCGAGCGTGCCGGGGCGGGCCGGGCTCGCGGCCCGCTGGCCGCCGCCGGCCGTGCCGTTGTCCACCCAGGCCGCGTGCTGCTCCAGGTCGGCGGCGGCCATGCCGGCCACGGCCGCCTCGCCCAGCACGGAGAACCCGGCGGTGCCCTGCACCGCGGAGAGGTCCAGCGGGCAGCCGTCCTCGCTGCCGAGGCTGGTGGTGGGCAGGCCGCCCTGCCGCGCGTCCGGCCCGGTCGTACGGCCGGCTCCGCCGCCCGGCGCCGCCGGTCCGTCACCGCCGGCCGACGGTGCGGGCGTCCGGCCCCCGACCGCCTCCGCGACCGACTCGGCCGTCAGGACCAGGCCCGTCGCGCCGGTGCAGGAGACGGCGACGTCGGCACGTGTCAGCTCGGCCGGCACCGACTCCATCGGTACCGCGCGGGCCAGCACGTCCGTGTCGTCGCCCTCGGACAGGATCTGCGCGAGGCGCTCGGCGCGGTCGAAGGTGCGGTTGGCGACGACGACCTCGGCGACCCCGGCCCGCGCGAGCGTGGCCGCGGCCAGGGAGGACATCGACCCGGCCCCGATGACCAGGGCCTTCTTGCCCCGCGCCCATTCCTGGACGTCGCCGCCGCGGGCCAGCTGCTCCAGGCCGAAGGTGACCAGGGACTGGCCGGCGCGGTCGATGCCGGTCTCGGAGTGGGCGCGCTTGCCGACCCGCAGGGCCTGCTGGAACAGGTCGTTCAGCAGGCGGCCCGCGGAGTGCAGCTCCTGCGCCCGGGCCAGGGAGTCCTTGATCTGGCCGAGGATCTGCCCCTCGCCGACGACCATCGAGTCCAGCCCGCAGGCCACCGAGAACAAGTGGTGGACGGCCCGGTCCTCGTAGTGCACGTAGAGATAGGGAGTGAGCTCCTCCAGGCCGACCCCGCTGTGCTGGGCGAGCAGCGTGGACAGCTCGGCGACACCGGCGTGGAACTTGTCCACGTCGGCGTAGAGCTCGATGCGGTTGCAGGTGGCCAGCACCGCGGCTTCGGTCGCCGGTTCGGCGGCGACGGTGTCCTGGAGCAGCTTGACCTGCGCGTCCGCGGTGAGCGAGGCCCGCTCCAGGACGCTGACCGGGGCGCTGCGGTGGCTGAGTCCGACGACGAGGAGGCTCATGCCGGCATCACGGCGGGCATGTCCCCGTCGGGCCCCTGGTCGGCGGAGTCGCTGCGGGCGGCGGCGGCCGGGAGGGCGCCGTCGGCGCTCGCGGCCTCCTCGCCGGCCTTGCGCTGCTCGTGGAAGGCGAGGATCTGCAGCTCGATGGAGAGGTCCACCTTGCGCACGTCGACGCCGTCCGGGACGGACAGCACGGTCGGCGCGAAGTTCAGGATGGAGGTGACCCCGGCGGCCACGAGCCGGTCGCAGACCTGCTGCGCGGCACCGGCGGGGGTGGCGATGACACCGATCGACACGCCGTTGTCCTGGATGATCTTCTCCAGGTCGTCGGAGTGCTGCACCGGGATCCCCGCGACGGGCTTGCCCGCCATGGCCGGGTCGGCGTCGATCAGCGCGGCGACCCGGAAGCCGCGGGAGGCGAACCCGCCGTAGTTGGCGAGGGCGGCGCCGAGGTTGCCGATACCGACGATCACGACCGGCCAGTCCTGGGTGAGCCCCAGTTCGCGGGAGATCTGGTAGACGAGATACTCGACGTCGTAGCCGACGCCCCTCGTCCCGTAGGAGCCAAGGTACGAGAAGTCCTTGCGCAGCTTCGCGGAGTTGACCCCCGCCGCGGCCGCGAGCTCCTCGGAGGAGACCGTGGGCACCGAGCGCTCCGACAGTGCGGTCAGCGCGCGGAGGTACAGCGGAAGCCGGGCGACGGTGGCCTCGGGAATCCCTCGGCTGCGGGTCGCCGGTCGGTGAGTTCGGCCAGTTGCCACGGTGCTCCTGCGGGTAGAGCGGGGCTGTAGGCGGTCATACGTCCCTACATGACCGCCCCGTCGAAAGCAGGCTATGTCTTTGTGAACGCGTGCACAAAGATGGTGTCCGTTTTGCCCGCCCAACGTGACCGGGCTCACGCGCCCCCGGCGCACGGGTGGGGAACCGGCACACAGGCACCACCGTTCCTTGTCTTCTGGGGGCAAAACAACACACTCTCCTCAGTGAATCCCGCCCCCGAGACCAAGTCGCCATCGATCCTAAGCGACCACGGGGGCCGCTTTGGACTGCTCGGTCAGTCGTCTCGCCGGTCGGGATCAGTCGGTCAGCGCCTTGCGCAGGCGGTCCTCGTTCACGCGCCAGAACGTGTGCTGCCTGCCGTCCACCAGCACGACCGGGATCTGCTCCCAGTACTCGTCGTGCAGTTCCCGATCCTCGGTGATGTCCTTCTGCTCCCAGGGGACTCCCAGATCACCGCACACCTTCTCCACAACGACCTGTGCGTCATCACACAGATGACAGCCGGGCTTGCGGATCAGCGTCACGAGCCGGTCCCGAGAGGGCTTGCGTCGGAAGAGAGGGCTCATGTCGGCCATTGTCGCGCGCCGACCGAGGAGGGGAACCCCGTGAACGGCCAGGGGACGCGCCGATCCGGCCCGTCCCGAGCGACATCTTTAACGACACGCTTGCCGAGAGTTCACAGGCTTCAAACCTCGCGACTCCGGAACCCCCGAACAAACTGGCTATGCTCACGCCATGGCCGCTCTCGGATGGCTCACTCCCCGTAGGCGCTCCGCCACGGCGCGGAGCGTTTTGGCAGGCGAGGCCTCGGCGGAGGCCGCCCGCAAGTCCTCACAGGAGGCCGCCGGCACGACCGAGGAACCGCAGTTCCCGGTCCACGGCGACGACCGGGCCGCCGCCTTCTTCGACCTGGACAACACCGTCATGCAGGGTGCCGCGCTCTTCCACTTCGGGCGGGGCCTGTACAAACGGAAGTTCTTCGAGACCCGCGACCTCGCCCGCTTCGCCTGGCAGCAGGCGTGGTTCCGGCTGGCCGGCGTCGAGGACCCCGAGCACATGCAGGAGGCCCGCGACTCGGCCCTGTCCATCGTCAAGGGCCACCGCGTCGCCGAGCTCCAGTCGATCGGCGAGGAGATCTACGACGAGTACATGGCCGAGCGCATCTGGCCCGGTACCCGCGCCCTAGCCCAGGCCCACCTGGACGCGGGCCAGAAGGTGTGGCTGGTCACCGCCGCCCCCGTCGAGATCGCCCAGGTCATCGCCCGCCGCCTGGGCCTGACCGGCGCCCTGGGCACGGTCGCCGAGTCGGTCGACGGCGTCTACACGGGCAAACTCGTCGGCGAACCGCTGCACGGCCCCGCCAAGGCCGAGGCCGTCCGCGCCCTGGCCGCCGCCGAGGGCCTGGACCTGGGCCGCTGCGCCGCCTACAGCGACTCGCACAACGACATCCCGATGCTGTCGCTGGTCGGCCACCCCTACGCCATCAACCCGGACTCCAAGCTGCGCAAGCACGCCCGCGAGCTGGACTGGCGCCTGCGCGACTACCGCACCGGCCGCAAGGCCGCGAAGGTCGGCATCCCCGCCGCCGCGGGCGTCGGCGCGGTGGCCGGCGGCACGGCGGCCGCCATCGCCCTGCACCGCCGCCGCCGCTGACCATTCGATCAAACCGGAACACCTTCGTTTACGGGATGACAAACCCCGTAAATCCAACTGGCGTACCCCCATAACCTCATGTCCAGTCCTCTTGGCTGCACACGGCCACAACACGCCCTGGACTCAGCCGCAATACGAACCGTTCCGATCAACAACCGTTCACTCCGCGGCACTTGATAGGGCGTCAATCGGTTACGGAAGCGACGCAATCGATGATTTGAGCAACTCGGTGTAGCAGCGCCTGCACGAAGCGTTATTCTCCTCAGACGCAAACCGGTACCCCTCCGTCGCTACGACGGGTGAAAGGTCCCGCACTGCACGTGATGGAAGCTCTGCCTCTGGGAGTCCCGTGTACCCACACGTCGGGGTTGACGCCTCGGGCCTGGCTACGCTGCGCGCAACGGTCCTCGACCTGTTGCGCGGCTTCGTCCCCACCGCGTACGCCGTCCCCGCATTCGCCACCGCCGCGCCCGTCGGCCCGTGCTACGCACTGGCCGACGGCAGCGCCGCGGTCGGCAGACGAGGCCGCCCGTCCGGGGCGGCCACCGCCCGCCGCCCGGCGGCGGACAGTGACAGCGCCCGGATGATGGACCTCGTCGAGCGCGCCCAGGCCGGCGAGGCCGACGCCTTCGGCCGCCTCTACGACCAGTACAGCGACACCGTCTACCGGTACATCTACTACCGGGTCGGAGGAAAGGCGACCGCCGAGGACCTCACCAGCGAGACCTTTCTGCGCGCCCTGCGCCGCATCGGCACCTTCACCTGGCAGGGCCGCGACTTCGGCGCCTGGCTCGTCACGATCGCCCGCAACCTCGTCGCGGACCACTTCAAGTCCAGCCGCTTCCGGCTGGAGGTCACCACCGGCGAGATGCTCGACGCCAACGAGGTCGAGCGCTCCCCCGAGGACTCCGTCCTGGAGTCCCTCTCCAACGCCGCCCTGCTCGACGCCGTGCGGCGGCTCAACCCCCAGCAGCAGGAGTGCGTGACGCTCCGCTTCCTCCAGGGCCTCTCCGTCGCCGAGACCGCCCGCGTGATGGGCAAGAACGAGGGCGCCATCAAGACCCTCCAGTACCGGGCCGTCCGCACCCTCGCCCGGCTCCTCCCGGAAGACGCCCGCTGACCGGACGGCACACTCGGCGACGGTCAACTCACGTTCCGTGAAAGTCCGTTGACTTCCCCATCCGATCGTTCTCCGTCCGTAACCCAAGCGCCAAGCCGCTCGTTGTGCGGGATGCAGGCTCCCTGTGGTCACCCCCTGGCCGACTCCGATCACCCGATCGTGTGGTTGTGGTCAGGGTGTGCAACCCTCAGGACCCCCTGGGGAGTCGACCGTCATGACGAGAGGAGGTGCCGCCAGTGATCGCGAACGTATCGGCGCACCGGCGGGCGAACGCCTTCGCCCAGGCCTTGGAGGAGCAGTCCGAGCAGGGCACGGCGGCCGAGCAGTCCGAAGGATCGCCACCGGCCCCGGAAGCCGCGGAACCGACCGAGGGGGCGCGCCTGCTGGCGCTCGCCTCCGGTCTCGGCGCGCTGCCCAAGCCGGAGCTCGACCCGGAGGTCAAGGTCGTCCAGCGGGCCCAGCTGGTGGCCGCGTTCGAGGCCATGCTCCAGGAGGGCACCGCGGGAGGCGGGGCGACGGACCGTGCGGTCCCCGAGCAGCGCTCCAGCCGGGCCCGTGGCGCCCACCGCGCGGGCTCGCTGAAGAAGTTCCGGCCGCGTTCCCGCCTCGCCAAGGGCCTCACCGCGGGCGGGCTCAGCGTGGGTGTGGCCGCGAGCGCCTTCGGCGGCGTCGCCGCCGCCAGCTCCGACGCCCTGCCCGGTGATTCGCTCTACGGCCTCAAGCGCGGCATCGAGGACGTCAAACTCGGGCTGGCGGACAGTGTGGACGAACGCGGCCGGGTCTACCTCGACCATGCCTCCACCCGCCTCAGCGAGGCCCGCCGCCTGATGGAGCGCGGCCGCAGCGGCCCCCTGGAGCACGAATCCGTGGGCGAGATCCGCCGCGCCCTGTCCGGCATGCGGCACGACGCCTCGGAGGGCCACCGGCTGCTCAGCGAGGCGTACGAGCGCGACCCGGACTCGCTCGGCCCCATCCAGGCCCTGTCCGCGTTCTCCCGCTCCCACCGCGAGGCCTGGGGCGAACTGCGCGAGCGGCTCCCCGTCCAGCTCGGGGACGTCAGCGAGCAGGTGTCGTCGGTGTTCGACGCCATAGAGGAGGACGTCGCCCCGCTGCGGTCCCTGCTGCCCGAGCCCCCGGCCACCGGCGGCGGCGACGGCAGCCGGCAGGGCTCCTCGGAGTCGGCCTCCACCGGCTCCTCCGCCACCGACCGCTCGGCCCGGCCCAGCGACAACGGCGGCGGGCGCACCGACAAGGGCACTGCCGACAGCGGCAGCCCCAGCCGCTCGGCCGGCTCCGGCAGCGACAGCGACGGCCTGCTCGGCGGCAACACCGGCGGCCTGCTCGACCCACCGCAGGAAGGCGAGGCCAGCACCTCCCCGTCGGCGGACGGCACCACACCCGCCCCCGAGCCGGATGTGACGCTCCCGCCGCTCCTGCCCGACCTGCTGCCAGGCCTGGGCATCGACAGCGAGGACGCCGACTAGCCGTCGGCGGTACGACAGTGGGGGCGCCCTTTCGGCAAGGGGCGCCCCCATCGTCGTACCCGCGCGGGACCAGAACTCGTACGCCGGGCTAGAAGAAGACCGACCGGCGCTGCACCAGCAGCTTGTACAGCGTGTGCTGGATCTGCTCCCGGACCTGGTCGGTCAGGTTGAACATCAGCATCGGGTCCTCGGCCGCCTCCGGCGGATAGCCGTCCGTGGGGATCGGCTCGCCGAACTGGATCGTCCACTTGGTCGGCAGCGGCACCGCCCCGAGCGGCCCGAGCCACGGGAACGTGGGCGTGATCGGGAAGTACGGGAAGCCCAGCAGCCGGGCGACCGTCCTGGCGTTGCCGATCATCGGGTAGATCTCCTCGGCCCCGACGATCGAGCAGGGCACGATCGGCGTCCCGGCGCGCAGGGCCGTCGAGACGAAACCGCCGCGGCCGAAGCGCTGGAGCTTGTAGCGGTCCGCGAAGGGCTTGCCGAGGCCCTTGAAGCCCTCCGGCATCACCCCGACCAGCTCACCCTGCTCCAGCAGCCGGGCCGCGTCCTCGGCGCACGCCAGGGTGTGACCGAGCTTGCGGGCCAGCTCGTTGACCACCGGCAGCATGAACACCAGGTCCGCGGCGAGCAGCCGCAGATGCCGGCCCGCCGGGTGGTTGTCGTGCACGGCGACCTGCATCATCAGGCCGTCCATCGGCAGCGTCCCGGAGTGGTTGGCGACGATCAGTGCGCCGCCCTCGGACGGGATGTTCTCGATGCCTTTCACCTCGACCCGGAAGTACTTCTCGTACAGCGGGCGCAGCAGGGACATCAGGACCTGGTCGGTCAGTTCCTCGTCGTAACCGAAGTCGTCGACCTCGTAGTCACCGGTGAGGCGGCGGCGCAGGAAGGACAGGCCGCCAGCGATCCGCCGCTCCAGACCGCCGTCGCCGTCCCGGGACCGCTCCGGCGGCTGTTTCTCGGATGTCACAGGAACATCATCCTGCGGAACAGCCCTGGTGGGCAGGGGCTGCACCTCACGGACCGGCACGGACTCCGTGCCCGGGCGCCGGCTCGCCCCGCTCCGGCGCCGCTGGGGGCGCTGCGCGGCGCTCCCCCGGGACCGGTCGTCGTCGAACGGAATGACCTTGGCATCCGCCATCGTTGATGCGCTCCTCAGTCGGCGCTCTGCGTCGGGGTCTGGCCGCCGCCCGCGAGGGGCAGCGCGGCGATCCGGTCGACGGCCCCCGCGAGGGCCTCCGGCGGAAGAAGTCCGGGGCCTTGGCTCCGTGCGAAGTCCGCGAACGTCTCCGCGGTCGTGTACTTGGGCTGGAATCCCAGCGTCTCGCGCATCTGGCCCGTGGCCACGACCCGGCCGTGGGTGAGCAGCCTGATCTGCTCCGGCGAGAAGTCGGACATCCCCAGCGTACGCACCAGCGAGCCCGCCCAGGTGACGGCCGGGAGCAGCAGGGGCACGGTGGGGCGCCCGAGGCGCCGGGAGCACTGGGAGAGCAGCAGCACGCCGTCGCCGGCGATGTTGAAGGTGCCGCTGTTGAGGGTGCCCCGCCGGGGCTCGTGCGAGGCGATGCGCAGCACCTCGATCACGTCGTCCTCGTGCACGAACTGCAGCCGCGGGTCGTAGCCGAACACGGTCGGCAGGACCGGCAGCGAGAAGTACGAGGCGAGCGGGGTGTCCGCGGTCGGGCCGAGGATGTTGGCGAACCGCAGCACGCACACCGCCACGTCGGGCCGACGCCGGGCGAAGCCCCGCACATAGCCCTCGACCTCGACGGTGTCCTTGGCGAAGCCGCCGCTGGGCAGGGACTTGGGCGGGGTCGTCTCGGTGAAGACGGCCGGGTCACGCGGCGCGGAGCCGTAGACGTTCGTGCTGGACTTCACCACCAGCCGCTGCACGGCCGGGGACTTCTGGCAGGCACCGAGCAGCTGCATGGTGCCGATGACGTTGGTCTCCTTCAGGGAGGCCCGGTTGCCGCTGCCCAGCGGCGTGCCCGTCACGTCCAGGTGGACGATCGTGTCGGCGCCCGTCTCGGCGAGCACCCGGGCGATGGTGGGCTGCCGGATGTCGGCCTGGACGAAGTCGGCCCCGCCCAGATGGTGCTCGGGGGGCACCGCGTCCACGGCGACGACCCGGTCCACCTCGGGGTCCCGCTGGATCCGCCGCACGAACCGGCCCCCCAGCTGGCGGGCCACTCCGGTCACGAGCACGACCTTGCCCAAGATCAGCGCCTTTCTTCCAGAACCTCTTGTCCCGCCGCGTTCCCCCGTGGGGCCAACTTAGCGGGTTGCTGTTGCGCTGTGATGACCGCCCGATGCGGCAGGTGACGGAAGCAGCCGGACGTACGAGCCGATGCACCTAGCCGATACACGTGTGGCCCCCCACCTGTGGGTGGGGGGCCACACGCAACGCTCTCGCTGCGTCCGCGTCGCGAACTTACTTCTTGTTGCGACGCTGGACGCGCGTGCGCTTGAGCAGCTTGCGGTGCTTCTTCTTCGCCATCCGCTTGCGCCGCTTCTTGATAACAGAGCCCACGACTACCCTCGCTCACTTCTCATCACTCGGTTGTTTGGGCGCCATGGGCCCACACGACCTACGAGGGGCTAGCCTACCCGCCCGAGCGCTGAGGTCGTAATCGAGGAGGCCAGGGTGATCCCGAGTGCCCTGTGAGGGACCACCCCGCCCCAGCCGTCAGGCGGTTTCCACCCCCACGTAACTCTCGCGGAGGTACTCGTGAACCGCTTGCTCCGGGACGCGGAAGGACCGCCCCACACGGATCGCGGGCAGATGACCGCTGTGCACCAACCGGTACACGGTCATCTTCGACACTCGCATCACCGAGGCGACTTCCGCCACGGTAAGGAACTGAACCTCGTTCAGAGGCCTCTCGCCAGCTGCAGCCATGACACACCTGAACCTTCCGCACTCGACGGCCACCGGCTTCCCCTTCCGGTGACTCTTCGTCGCTGCGTGCTCACTCCCCAATGTAGGGGCGGGTGATGCGAGTGGGGAAGAGGTGCACCCATCGGCGGCCTACTGTGACAGACACGCCCGATTGAGTACGTAGCGGGTAAGCGGCAGGTAGTAATCAGACCGCACGCCGTCATCAAGTGGAACGACGACGGACACGGACCCCTCGGCCTCCCCGACGAACGGGGCCGGATCGTCCGCATCGGCCGGCCCGACAGCCTCGAACCCCAGCTGACCTGCTCCGCAGACCCACCCGTGGTCCCCGATCACCAGCTCCGGAAGGGGCCCGCCGGACTCCGCGGCAGCGGCCAGTACGGTACGAACCGGGAGAGGTGAGTGCGTATGTGCGCCGGGTGCACAACCGGGGCGTTTTGCGCCGGGGGTCCGCACCAGCGCGACTCCTCGTACGTAGTCGAGGTTGTGCGTGCGTAGGCCGAACCGGGTCGTTATGTCGACACAGCGACCCTGCGCGGGGGTGAGAACGGCACACCCCGCCGCCGACAGCGCGTCTGCCAGAGCGGCGTAGAAACCGAGCAGCCGATGGGGGTGCCCGGTGCCGAGGAGCACGGGCGCACCCCTCCGGGCGACGTCGGCGAGACGTTCCGCGAAGGCGTCCAGCGCGGCCAGGGTCCGCTCCGGAGCGATCACGTCCTGGCCGGAAGTCCGCCGGACATCGGCTGGAACTCCGCATCTGTCCGCCATCAACTCGATCAAGTCCCGCTGCCCCCAGGCACCTTCGGGATCGAGACCGAGCAGCACCCGAGGATCCCGGGCGGCGAAGAGCCGGTACCTGCGCAAACTCTCCTCGCGCGAGGTCGCCACGGTCCCGGCGAGCCGTGCGCCGACCAGGTGCGCACGAAGGGCTTCGGGGGTCAGCACCTTCTGATCGTGCGCGACCGGAGCCGCACGTGTCCCGGGAACGGGCGAACACCGCACGGTCGGCGTACGACCGACCTCCCACCGGACTCTCGGGTCATACCCCGACCAGCGGGCGCCGCGCCGGACCGCTCAAGCCAGCAGACCCCGCAGCGGGAACACCGCCCGCCGGGCCGCCAGCACCGCCTGGTCGAGCCGGTCGGCGGGGTCGTAGCCCTCCTCCCAGGAGGACCAGGTGACCGGCCAGCGTCCGTCCGTCATCCGCGCCGGGGCCAACTGCCGCGTCTTCGCGAACACTTCCTGCCGCCACCCCTCGGGGATCATCGCCTCGGGCTCCACGGCTTGGCCGGCGGCGATCGCGACCAGGTGCGTCCACGACCGCGGGACGACGTCCACCACCGCGTAGCCGCCCCCGCCCAGGGCCACCCACCGCCCGTCGGCGTACTCGTGCGCCAGGTCGTGACACGCCACCTGCACCGCCCGCTGCGCGTCCAGCGACACCGCCAGATGCGCCAGCGGGTCCTCGAAGTGCGTGTCGGCCCCGTGCTGCGTCACCAGCACCTGCGGCCGGAAGTCCGCGATCAGCTCCGGCACGACCGCGTGGAACGCCCGCAGCCACCCGGCGTCCCCGGTCCCGGCCGGCAGGGCCACGTTCACCGCCGAGCCCTCCGCCGAGTCCGCCCCGGTCTCCTCCGGCCACCCGGTCTGCGGGAACAGCGTCCGGGGATGCTCGTGCAGCGAGATCGTCAGCACCCGCGGGTCGTCCCAGAACGCCGCCTGCACCCCGTCCCCGTGATGCACGTCGACGTCGACGTACGCGACCCGCTCCGCCCCGAGCTCCAGCAGCCGGGCGATCGCCAGCGAGGCGTCGTTGTAGATGCAGAAGCCGGACGCGCCGCCCGGCATCGCGTGGTGCAGCCCGCCCGCGAAGTTCACCGCGTGCAGCGCCTCACCCCGCCACACGGCCTCCGCCGCCCCCACCGACTGCCCGGCGATCAGCGACGACACCTCGTGCATCCCCGCGAACGCCGGATCGTCCATGGTCCCCAGCCCGTACGACGGGTCCGCCGCCCCGGGATCCACGGAGGCCGCCTTCACCGCCGCGATGTAGTCCTCCCGGTGGACGAGCCGAAGCGTCGACTCCCCGGCCGCCTTCGCGGCGACCACGTCCACCTCCCGGTCCAGCCCGAAGGCGTCGATCAACCTCCGGGTCAGGGCGAGCCGGACCGGGTCCATCGGATGCCCCGGACCGAAGTCATAGCCCGTTACTGCCTCGTCCCACATCAGCTGTGCGCGGCCGCTCATGCCCGCCACCGTATCGGTCCGGTTGAGCGGCGAACGACCGGGCGTACACAAGCGTCACCAGCACCAACACCATCGGCACGAGCATCGCCCCGCGGTAGCTCCACGCATCCCCGAGAGCACCGACCAACGGCGAACCGATCAAAAACCCCACATAGTTGAAGACGTTCAGCCGTGCGACGGCCGCATCCGAAGCCCCCGGGAACAATCTGCCGGCCGCCGCGAACGTCTGCGGCACCAGCACACACAAGCCCAGGCCCAGAAGCGTGAACCCCAGCATGCCGACCCACGCCCCCGGCGCCCCCGCCACGACCGCGAAGCCCCCGGCCGCCACGAGCGCGCCGCCCCGCACCACGGCGACGGCCCCGAACCGGCGCACCCCGAAGTCCCCGATCGCCCGCCCCAGCAGCGTGGTGACCATGTACACGTTGTACGGCACCGTCGCCAGCTGCTCCGAACTGCCCAGCACGTCCTGGAGGTACTTGGCGCTCCAGTTGGAGACGGTCGAGTCACCGATGTAGGCGACGGTCATCACCAGACACAAGGGCAGCAGCCACTTGAACACGACGACCTGGCCCTCACCGCCCGCCTGCTCCTCCGCCCCGGGCGCCGCGTCCCGGTCGTCGACGTACCACCGGCTCCCCACCAGCACCGCCGGCAGCAGCACCGCCACGACCGGCAGGTACGACACCCACAACGCCAGCTCCCAGTGCGCCCCCACCCACGCCAGCGAGGCCCCCGCGATTCCGCCCAGGCTGTACGCCGCGTGGAAACTGAGCATGATGCTGCGCCCGTACGACCGCTGCAGGCTCACCCCGAGCATGTTCATCGACGCGTCCAGCACCCCGACGGCGAGCCCGAACGCGGCGAGGGCCACGCCCAGTTCCACCATCCGCTCCCCGGCCCCGACCCCGAGCAGCGCCAGCAGCACCACGGGCTGGGACCAGCGCAGCAGCCGGCTCGGCGCCACCCGCTTCACCAGCCGCTCGGTGCTCACGCTCCCGATCCCGGCCAGGATCGGCACGGCCGCCAGGAAGGCGGGCAGCAGCGCGTCGGACACCCCGTACCGGTCCTGGATGGCCGGGATCCGCGTCACGAGCAGAGCGAAGGCGACCCCCTGCACCAAGAAGCCGAACGCCAACGAGGCCCTGCCGCGCCGCAGCACATCAGTCATGGCGGCGAGCGTAGAGGCCAGACCTACCCATGGGTAGATCCAGCCAAAGATGAATCTGACTCAGCTTCGACGGCTCTCAGCCGCGGTTCACGCCAGCAGACCGGCCAACTCCCCCATGTCGGAGAAGAGGCCGGTGGCCCCCACCAGCCGCTCGCCCGGCGTCATGGCGGTGAACCCGTACACGTCCATCCCCGCCGCGACCGCCGCCCGCACCCCCAGCGGACTGTCCTCGACGACGACACACCGCTCCGGCTCGGCCCCCATCCGGTCGGCCGCGTACAGGAACAGGTCGGGTGCCGGCTTCCCCCGCCCGACGTCCTGCGAACTGAAGATCCGCCCCTCGTCGAACCACCGGTCGAGCCCGGTCGTCCGATGCCCGACCCGAATCCGCTCATGGCTCCCGGAGGAGGCCACGCAGTACGGCACGGAGTCGGCGGCGAGCTTCTGCAGCACCTCCTCGACGCCGGCGACCGGCTTCAACTCCCGCTCGAAGGCCGCGAAGACGCGGGCGTGGAACACGTCGTCGAAGTCCCCCGGCAGCCGCCGACCGGTGCGCTCCGCCACGAGTTCGTGCACGCGGTGCATGGCGGAGCCCATGTAGTCCCGGATGGAGTCCTCGTACGACGTCGGGTGCCCGAGTTCGGTGAGGTAGGCGGCCAGCAGCCGGTTGGAGATCGGCTCACTGTCGACCAGCACACCGTCGTTGTCGAAGATCACGAGGTCATAGCGCATGACCTGACCCTAGAGGGCCCCGATCTTCCCGACACCGGCCCCGGCCCGCACCAGCGAGGGCACATTGGCCGCCGGATCGAGCGTGTACGAGTAGAAGGTCCGCGGCTCGGTCACGCTGCCGTTGGTCTCGCACGTCCCCGACCCGACGAACTGGTTGCCGCGCTGCACCAGCCTCCCCGGCCCGGAATCGGCGTACCCGCTGGCGGAATAGCAGGGGTGGGGAACGTTCTCGAAGTAGTTCCCCTCGACCAGCACACCGGCGTTCATCGTCGACGCGACCCCGTACAGCTGGTTGTTCCGGAAGTAGTTGTTGTACACGTGCACCGGCTCACCGAACCGCACCCGCGGGTTCCGCTGCTTCGAGCCGTCGAAGAAGTTGTGGTGAATGCTCACCTTCAGCTTGCCGGCGTCCTGCCCGCCGTTCCCGTCCGAGTGCCCGATCAGCATGTTCTTGTCGGTCTTGTTGAACCAGTTCCAGGACACGGTGACGTACTCGGCCGCCCGGTTGATGTCGAGGGCACCGTCGACGGGAGCCACGAACTCGTTGTGGTCGATCCAGATGTGGTGCGACTGCTGGCCGATATTGACGGCATCATCCTCGGCGTTGGTGAACTTGATGTTGCGCACGATGACGTTGTACGAGCGGTAGAAGTCGAGCCCGCCCCCGTTGATGACGGCCGACGAACCCACCCCGACGATGGTCTTGTTGGGCCGGACACCCTGCTTGCTGGTGATGTCGATGGTGCCCTGCACCTTGATGGTCAGCGGCCCCACGGTGTCGATGTACTCCAGGAACTGCTCGGACGTGGTCGCGGTGACCGTCGCACCCCCAGCCCCACCGGTCGTGCCGTTCTGCCCGAGCGCGTTGACGGCGGCGAACCCGGTGGGCGCCGCCTCGGCCGATGGCGCCGGCCCAGCGGCGGTGGCCTGACCTCCGAGGCCCAACGCACCGAGCAGGAGGACGAACGAAAGCGTTAACGAGGACGATCTCATGGGGTATCTCCTCCGATAGAAAGCGCTTTCCGAACGCCTCGAAGGTAGGGCGATATCCTGAGCATGTCAACGCATGTTTACGGCCATCATGGCTGCCGGCATACAAAAAACCCCGCACCGGTGAACCCGGTGCGGGGTTTTCTCAATAATTGTTCGGCGGCGTCCTACTCTCCCACAGGGTCCCCCCTGCAGTACCATCGGCGCTGTAAGGCTTAGCTTCCGGGTTCGGAATGTAACCGGGCGTTTCCCCTACGCTATAACCACCGAAACACTATGAAACTGTGAACGCCACACCGCCAACAATGACGGGGCTGTTCGTGGTTTCAGAACCAACACAGTGGACGCGAGCAACTGAGGACAAGCCCTCGGCCTATTAGTACCGGTCAACTCCACACGTTACCGTGCTTCCATATCCGGCCTATCAACCCAGTCGTCTACTGGGAGCCTTACCCCATCAAGTGGGTGGGAGTCCTCATCTCGAAGCAGGCTTCCCGCTTAGATGCTTTCAGCGGTTATCCCTCCCGAACGTAGCCAACCAGCCATGCCCTTGGCAGAACAACTGGCACACCAGAGGTTCGTCCGTCCCGGTCCTCTCGTACTAGGGACAGCCCTTCTCAAGACTCCTACGCGCACAGCGGATAGGGACCGAACTGTCTCACGACGTTCTAAACCCAGCTCGCGTACCGCTTTAATGGGCGAACAGCCCAACCCTTGGGACCGACTCCAGCCCCAGGATGCGACGAGCCGACATCGAGGTGCCAAACCATCCCGTCGATATGGACTCTTGGGGAAGATCAGCCTGTTATCCCCGGGGTACCTTTTATCCGTTGAGCGACGGCGCTTCCACAAGCCACCGCCGGATCACTAGTCCCGACTTTCGTCCCTGCTCGACCCGTCGGTCTCACAGTCAAGCTCCCTTGTGCACTTACACTCAACACCTGATTGCCAACCAGGCTGAGGGAACCTTTGGGCGCCTCCGTTACCCTTTAGGAGGCAACCGCCCCAGTTAAACTACCCATCAGACACTGTCCCTGATCCGGATCACGGACCCAGGTTAGACATCCAGCACGACCAGACTGGTATTTCAACGACGACTCCACACTAACTGGCGTTAGCGCTTCACAGTCTCCCAGCTATCCTACACAAGCCGAACCGAACACCAATATCAAACTGTAGTAAAGGTCCCGGGGTCTTTCCGTCCTGCTGCGCGAAACGAGCATCTTTACTCGTAGTGCAATTTCACCGGGCCTATGGTTGAGACAGTCGAGAAGTCGTTACGCCATTCGTGCAGGTCGGAACTTACCCGACAAGGAATTTCGCTACCTTAGGATGGTTATAGTTACCACCGCCGTTTACTGGCGCTTAAGTTCTCAGCTTCGCCCTGACGAATCAGAGCTAACCGGTCCCCTTAACGTTCCAGCACCGGGCAGGCGTCAGTCCGTATACATCGCCTTACGGCTTCGCACGGACCTGTGTTTTTAGTAAACAGTCGCTTCTCGCTGGTCTCTGCGGCCACCCCCAGCTCTGGCAGCAAGTGCCGTCACCGGATGTGGCCCCCCTTCTCCCGAAGTTACGGGGGCATTTTGCCGAGTTCCTTAACCATAGTTCACCCGAACGCCTCGGTATTCTCTACCTGACCACCTGAGTCGGTTTAGGGTACGGGCCGCCATGAAACTCGCTAGAGGCTTTTCTCGACAGCATAGGATCATCCACTTCACCACAATCGGCTCGGCATCAGGTCTCAGCCACAAGGTGTGCGGATTTACCTACACACCGGCCTACACCCTTACCCCGGGACAACCACCGCCCGGGCTGGACTACCTTCCTGCGTCACCCCATCACTCACCTACTACCACCTTGGTTCAGCGGCTCCACCACTCCCCTTTGCCCGAAGGCTCCAGGGCGGCTTCACGGCCTTAGCATTAGCGGGCTCGATGTTTGACGCTTCACAGCGGGTACCGGAATATCAACCGGTTATCCATCGACTACGCCTGTCGGCCTCGCCTTAGGTCCCGACTTACCCTGGGCAGATCAGCTTGACCCAGGAACCCTTAGTCAATCGGCGCACACGTTTCTCACGTGTGAATCGCTACTCATGCCTGCATTCTCACTCGTCAACCGTCCACAACTCGCTTACGCGGCTGCTTCACCCGGCAGACGACGCTCCCCTACCCATCACGATCCCCGTTGGGGGTATATATCGCAATGACACGACTTCGGCGGTACGCTTGAGCCCCGCTACATTGTCGGCGCGGAATCACTAGACCAGTGAGCTATTACGCACTCTTTCAAGGGTGGCTGCTTCTAAGCCAACCTCCTGGTTGTCTCTGCGACTCCACATCCTTTCCCACTTAGCGTACGCTTAGGGGCCTTAGTCGATGCTCTGGGCTGTTTCCCTCTCGACCATGGAGCTTATCCCCCACAGTCTCACTGCCGCGCTCTCACTTACCGGCATTCGGAGTTTGGCTAAGGTCAGTAACCCGGTAGGGCCCATCGCCTATCCAGTGCTCTACCTCCGGCAAGAAACACACGACGCTGCACCTAAATGCATTTCGGGGAGAACCAGCTATCACGGAGTTTGATTGGCCTTTCACCCCTAACCACAGGTCATCCCCCAGGTTTTCAACCCTGGTGGGTTCGGTCCTCCACGAAGTCTTACCTCCGCTTCAACCTGCCCATGGCTAGATCACTCCGCTTCGGGTCTTGAGCGTGCTACTCAGACGCCCTATTCGGACTCGCTTTCGCTACGGCTTCCCCACACGGGTTAACCTCGCAACACACCGCAAACTCGCAGGCTCATTCTTCAAAAGGCACGCAGTCACGAGATGNANNNAAGCTNCNATCCGACGCTCCCACGGCTTGTAGGCACACGGTTTCAGGTACTATTTCACTCCCCTCCCGGGGTACTTTTCACCATTCCCTCACGGTACTATCCGCTATCGGTCACCAGGGAATATTTAGGCTTAGCGGGTGGTCCCGCCAGATTCACACGGGATTTCTCGGGCCCCGTGCTACTTGGGTGTCTCTCAAACGAGCCGCTGACGTTTCGACTACGGGGGTCTTACCCTCTACGCCGGACCTTTCGCATGTCCTTCGCCTACATCAACGGTTTCTGACTCGTCNNNTNGCCGGCAGACCATGAAAGAGAGATCCCACAACCCCGTATACGCAACCCCTGCCGGGTCTCACACGCATACGGTTTGGCCTCATCCAGTTTCGCTCGCCACTACTCCCGGAATCACGGTTGTTTTCTCTTCCTGCGGGTACTGAGATGTTTCACTTCCCCGCGTTCCCTCCACACTGCCTATGTGTTCAGCAGCGGGTGACAGCCCATGACGACTGCCGGGTTTCCCCATTCGGACACCCCCGGATCAAAGCTCGGTTGACAGCTCCCCGGGGCCTATCGCGGCCTCCCACGTCCTTCATCGGTTCCTGGTGCCAAGGCATCCACCGTGCGCCCTTAAAAACTTGGCCACAGATGCTCGCGTCCACTGTGCAGTTCTCAAACAACGACCAGCCACCCATCACCCCGCCCTACTAGGCGAGTTCACTGGGGCCGGCGTCGAGGAAAGTTCATTCCCTCAGACACCCAACAGCGTGCCCGACCAGTCCTCGCCCGGAGATCGTGCGTTCCACGCTCCTGCGAGCAGTACTAGCAGCCTCCGACCCGAAACTCTGGCCGAGTAGTCAACGTTCCACCCATGAGCAACCAGTGCGAGACGTTCGCTCGCATGCTGGCCTCTGAACCAGCCCCGAAGGACCGGCTTAGAAGTGCTCCTTAGAAAGGAGGTGATCCAGCCGCACCTTCCGGTACGGCTACCTTGTTACGACTTCGTCCCAATCGCCAGTCCCACCTTCGACAGCTCCCTCCCACAAGGGGTTGGGCCACCGGCTTCGGGTGTTACCGACTTTCGTGACGTGACGGGCGGTGTGTACAAGGCCCGGGAACGTATTCACCGCAGCAATGCTGATCTGCGATTACTAGCGACTCCGACTTCATGGGGTCGAGTTGCAGACCCCAATCCGAACTGAGACCGGCTTTTTGAGATTCGCTCCACCTCGCGGTATCGCAGCTCATTGTACCGGCCATTGTAGCACGTGTGCAGCCCAAGACATAAGGGGCATGATGACTTGACGTCGTCCCCACCTTCCTCCGAGTTGACCCCGGCGGTCTCCCGTGAGTCCCCAGCACCACAAGGGCCTGCTGGCAACACGGGACAAGGGTTGCGCTCGTTGCGGGACTTAACCCAACATCTCACGACACGAGCTGACGACAGCCATGCACCACCTGTACACCGACCACAAGGGGGACCCTGTCTCCAGGGTTTTCCGGTGTATGTCAAGCCTTGGTAAGGTTCTTCGCGTTGCGTCGAATTAAGCCACATGCTCCGCCGCTTGTGCGGGCCCCCGTCAATTCCTTTGAGTTTTAGCCTTGCGGCCGTACTCCCCAGGCGGGGCACTTAATGCGTTAGCTGCGGCACGGACAACGTGGAATGTTGCCCACACCTAGTGCCCACCGTTTACGGCGTGGACTACCAGGGTATCTAATCCTGTTCGCTCCCCACGCTTTCGCTCCTCAGCGTCAGTATCGGCCCAGAGATCCGCCTTCGCCACCGGTGTTCCTCCTGATATCTGCGCATTTCACCGCTACACCAGGAATTCCGATCTCCCCTACCGAACTCTAGCCTGCCCGTATCGACTGCAGACCCGGGGTTAAGCCCCGGGCTTTCACAACCGACGCGACAAGCCGCCTACGAGCTCTTTACGCCCAATAATTCCGGACAACGCTCGCGCCCTACGTATTACCGCGGCTGCTGGCACGTAGTTAGCCGGCGCTTCTTCTGCAGGTACCGTCACTTTCGCTTCTTCCCTGCTGAAAGAGGTTTACAACCCGAAGGCCGTCATCCCTCACGCGGCGTCGCTGCATCAGGCTTGCGCCCATTGTGCAATATTCCCCACTGCTGCCTCCCGTAGGAGTCTGGGCCGTGTCTCAGTCCCAGTGTGGCCGGTCGCCCTCTCAGGCCGGCTACCCGTCGTCGCCTTGGTGAGCCGTTACCTCACCAACAAGCTGATAGGCCGCGGGCTCATCCTGCACCGCCGGAGCTTTACACCATCAAGGATGCCCAAGATGGTCATATCCGGTATTAGACCCCGTTTCCAGGGCTTGTCCCAGAGTGCAGGGCAGATTGCCCACGTGTTACTCACCCGTTCGCCACTAATCCCCACCGAAGTGGTTCATCGTTCGACTTGCATGTGTTAAGCACGCCGCCAGCGTTCGTCCTGAGCCAGGATCAAACTCTCCGTGAATGTGTACCGGTAATCCGGTGCAACACCACGAGAGCGGAACAGTCAGGCGGAATAAGCCCGACCGTTCACAGCGTCCTCGCTGTGTTTTTTCAAAGGAACCTCGACCATCGGTTGTCCGATGGACGGGGTATCAACATATCTGGCGTTGACTTTTGGCACGCTGTTGAGTTCTCAAGGAACGGTCGCTTCCTTTGTACTCACCCTCTCGGGCTTTCCTCCGGGCGCTTCCCTTCGGTCTTGCGTTTCCGACTCTATCAGATCTTTTCTCGATCCGATTTCCTCGGTGCTTTCCAGGTTCCCGCTTCCGCGTTTCCCTTTCCGGCGGTTCCGACTCTATCAGATCCTTTCGGGCCTGATTCCCTGTCAGTTGGGGTTGTCCTCGCGGCCGTTGGGCCGTTCCGACGTCTCCAACCTTAGCGCGGTCCCTCGGCGATTCCAAAATCGAAGCCAGTCGGAGTCGATCAGGTCGTCGAGTCCCAATTCGAATTGAATTCGGGCACGCCGAAATCAACCCCGTTGGGAGCGATCTTGCTAGTGGTTGAGTGCCGCTCGTGCGGCGGAAGTGCTGTCGCAGAACCGTTACGTCTCCGCGGCAACCCGAAGAACTCTACGGACCAGGCAGGGGGCTGTCAAGTGCCCCCTGTCAAGATCTTTTGTGGCGCGTCAGTCCAGGTCGGAGAGGCGGCCGCCGGCGTCCGGCTGGGCGTGTTCCACCCGGCGCAGGAGACGGGTGAGTACCTCGCCCAGCGCGGTGCGCTCCTCCGGGGACAGGTCCTGGAGCAGGTCTTCCTCGAAGACCGACGCCAGGCGCATCGCCTCCAGCCACTTCTCACGCCCCTCGGGTGTCAGCTCCACGATGACTCGTACACGGTTGGACTCGTCTCGCTCACGGGTGACCAGTCCTTCGCCGACCATGCGGTCGATCCGGTGGGTCATGGCGGCCGGGGTCAAGCCGAGGCGCTTGGCGAGGTCGCTGGGGCCCAGTCGGTACGGGGCGCCGGAGAGGACGAGGGCCTTGAGGACCTCCCACTCCGCGTTGCTGATGTCCAGGGCCGCGGTCTGACGGCTGTAGGCGACGTTCATGCGGCGGTTCAGGCGGGACAGGGCCGAGACGATCTGCTCGACCTGGGGGTCGAGGTCCTGGAACTCGCGCTGGTACGCGGCGATCTGTTCTTCGAGGGTCGGCTCGCTGGGGCCGGGGGTGTCGCCCATGGGCGGCAGTATGGCACGACTGCTCTTTGCCTTGAAGTCCTTGGATGTGTACTCTTTAGCTTCGAAGTTTAGTTTCGAAGTCTTCACGCCTAACTTGTGAGAGAGGTGAACGTGACCAGGGCGATGGGCGCAGCGATGCGCCGGATCCACGTGGGCAACGCACTCAGCGCGTTCGGGCTCGGTTTCACGGTCCCGTACCTGTACGTCTATGTGGCGCAGGTGCGGGGGCTGGGAGCCATGACGGCGGGTCTCGTACTCGCCGTCTTCGCTGTGGCCGCGCTGGTCGTGCTGCCGTTCGCCGGGCGGGCCATCGTCCGGCGCGGCCCGCTGCCGGTGCTGCTCGCCACCCTGGTCACCGCCGCCCTGGGTGCGCTGAGCCTGGGGATGTCGAGCAGTGCGGCCGCCGTGCTGGTGTCGGCTTCCCTGCTGGGGGCCGGGCAGGCCGTGATGCAGCCGGCGCTCGCGACGATGATCGTGGACTGCTCCGGCGCGGAGACGCGGTCGCGTGCCTTCGCCATGCAGTTCTTCCTGCAGAACCTCGGGCTCGGAGTGGGCGGTCTCATCGGCGGCCATCTGGTCGACACGTCCAGTGCCGCGTCCTTCACTCTGCTCTTCGCGATCGAGGCGGCGATGTTCCTGCTGCTGGTCGTGGTGATGGCGACCGTGCGCATGCCGCACGCTCCCCGGCTCGAGGGCGCCCCGGTGGCGTCGGGGCGGGGCAGCTGGAAGCAGCTGCTGGGCAACCGGGCCATGGTGCAGCTGTGTGTGCTGGGCTTCGTGCTGTTCTTCGCCTGCTACGGGCAGTTCGAGTCGGGGCTGAGTGCGTACGGGGTCGAGGCCGCGGGGATATCGACGTCCGCGCTCGGGACCGCGCTCGCCGCCAACACGCTGATGATCGTCGTCGCGCAGTTCGCCGTGCTGCGGTTCGTGGAGCGGCGTCGGCGGTCGCGGGTGATCGCGGCCGTGGGGCTGATCTGGGCGGTGGCGTGGGCCGTCGCCGGATACGCGGGGCTCGGGCACGGCAGCCAGGAGATGGCGACGGCCGCGTTCGTGTCGACGTACGCGCTGTTCGGGCTGGGCGAGGCGATGCTGTCGCCGACCGTGGCCCCGCTGGTCGCCGATCTGGCGCCGGAGGGGATGGCCGGGCAGTACAACTCCGCGTTCGCCCTGGTGAAGCAGCTCGCGCTGGCCGTCGGGCCGGCGGTGGGCGGGCCGCTGGGGGCCTCGCTGCACGCGCCGTACATCGTGGCGTTCCTGGTGTTCTCCCTGGGGATCACGGTTCTCGCCCTGCGGTTGGGGCGGCAGCTGACCGAGGTCCAGGATCATCCGTGGCGGGCGAAGAGCCGGGTCGTGGCGCGGGGCGGGGCTCCCGTGTCCGCCGACGTCTGATCCTGGGGGCTCGCTAGGGCGCCTGCGTGCGCGGCAGGGCGAACTCGCACCACACCGCCTTGCCGCCGCCCGGTGTGCGGCGGCAGCCCCAGTTCGAGGCGATCGTGGCGACGATGGCGATGCCCCGGCCCGACTCGTCGCCCGGTTCCGCGCGGCGGCGTCTGGGGAGGTGGTCGTCGCCGTCGGTGACCTCGATGATCAGGCGGCGGTCGGTGCGGCGCAGGCGCAGCCGCATCGGCGGCGTGCCGTGCTGGAGGGAGTTGGCGACCAGTTCGCTGGTGGCCAGGACGCCCAGGTCGTGCAGGTCGGCGGGGAAGCGCCAGCTGGTCAGGACGCCGGAGGCGAAGGCACGCGCGCGTGGGGCCGCTTCCACTCCGCCGAGGAGTTCCAGGGCGGCGTTGCGGAAGAGCTCGCCCTCGGGGCCGGTGCGGGCGGGGTGCTGGAGGACCAGGACGGCCACGTCGTCGTCGTGGTCCGGGGTCACGCCCGCCGAGCGGACCAGGCGGTCGCAGACGACCTGGGGTGTGCCGGTGGCGCCGGCCAGGGCGCGTTCCAGGGCGGCGATGCCCTCGTCCAGGTCGGCGTCGCGGCGCTCCACCAGGCCGTCCGTGTAGAGGACGGCCGTCGAGCCGGGGCTGAGGGGGATCGAGCCGGAGGCGTGCATCCAGCCGCCGGTGCCGAGCGGGGGGCCGGTGGGTTCGTCGGCGCGCAGGACCGTGCCGTTCTCGTCGCGGACGAGGATGGGGAGGTGGCCCGCCGAGGCGTAGACGAGCTTGCCCTCGTTCGGGTCGTGGACGGCGTACGCGCACGTGGCGATCTGGTTGGCGTCGATCTCGGCCGCCAGGCCGTCGAGGAGCTGGAGGACCTCGTGCGGGGGCAGGTCGAGGCGGGCGTAGGCGCGGACGGCCGTGCGGAGCTGGCCCATGACCGCCGCGGCGCGGACGCCGCGGCCCATGACGTCGCCGATGACCAGGGCTGTGCGGCCGCCGCCGAGGGTGATGACGTCGTACCAGTCGCCGCCGACCGCGGCTTCCGTGCCGCCGGGGTGGTAGGTGGCGGCGATGCGCAGGTCGTCCGGCTGTTCGAGTTCCTGGGGGAGCAGGGAGCGCTGGAGGGTGACGGCCGTCTCGCGTTGGCGGCGTTCGCTGGCGCGCAGGCGTGCGGCGGCTTCGGCGTGGTCGGTGACGTCGGTGGCGAAGACGAGGACGCCGCGGCCGTCGGTGCCGGCCTTGCCGTCGCGTTCCGCGACCGGGGTGCAGGTGAAGGTGTAGGAGCGGCCGTCGGGGGCCTTGCGGGACTTCACCGTGCGGGGCTTGCCGCTGCGCAGGACCTGGTCCAGGAGGGGGAACAGGCCCAGCGCGTCCAGTTCGGGGAGGGCCTCGCGGGCGCGTTCGCCCAGGGGGCGTACGCCGAAGGCGGTGGTGTAGGCGTCGTTGACGTAGGCGATGCGGTGGTCGGGGCCGTGGACCAGGGCGACGAGGGACGGGACGCGGTCGAGGACCTCGCGCACCCGCAGCTCGTCGACGGCGGGTACGGACGGAGTCTCGTCGGTCAGTTGTTCGGCACGGGCGGCGGGTACGGAGCCTTCCCCCCGCCGGTCCGGGGAGGCCGTCTGCTCGGTCCGCGCTGCGGCGCGGCGCTGCGTTCCGGGGAGCCGGGCGCTCCAGCGCGTGAAGTTCACGAATCCTTGCCTCGTGTAGTCGTCGGCGGCCGGCACCGGAACCGGCCGGGGCCCCGGGGGCCCGCACCGGGACGTGGGGTGGCACGCCCGCGGTGGTGGACCAGTCTGGCAGTGCGCGGACCGGACCAACATCCGTCAGACGCCGGGCCGGCCGGAGGAGTTCCTGGGTCCGGTCAGGACGACCCCTTCGGGTTGTCCGGGGGGTCTTGGGAAGGCTTTCCACCGGCCGCGAGTTCGAACTCGGCCCGGGGGTGTTCGAGTGAACCCAGGGAGACGATCTCCCGTTTGAACAGGCCGGCCAGGGCCCATTCGGCGAGCACGCGCGCCTTGCGGTTGAAGGTGGGCACGCGGCTGAGGTGGTAGGCGCGGTGCATGAACCAGGCGGGGTAGCCCTTGAGCTTGCGTCCGTAGACGTGGGCGACGCCCTTGTGCAGGCCGAGGGAGGCGACCGAGCCGGCGTAGGCGTGTTCGTACGTCTGGAGGGGTTCGCCGCGCAGGGTGTGGACGATGTTGTCGGCGAGGACCTTGGCCTGGCGTACGGCGTGCTGGGCGTTGGGGGCGCACTCGCGGCCCGGCTCGCCGGCGGTCACGTCCGGGACGGCGGCGGCGTCTCCGGCCGCCCACGCGTGCGTGGTGCCCTCGATGGACAGTTCCGGTGTGCAGGTGAGGCGTCCGCGACCGCCGCGCGGCAGGTCGGTGGCGGCGAGCACCGGGTGGGGTTTCACGCCGGCCGTCCAGACGACCGTGCGGGTCGGAAAGCGGGCGCCGTCGCTGAGGACGGCGACCCGGTCGGCGCAGGATTCCAGGCGGGTTTGCAGGCGGACGTCGATGTTGCGGCGGCGCAGTTCGGTGACGGTGTAGCGGCCCATCTCCTCACCGACCTCGGGCAGGATGCGGTCCGAGGCCTCCACGAGGATCCACTTCATGTCCTCGGGCTGGACGTTGTGGTAGTAGCGCGCGGCGTAGCGGGCCATGTCCTCCAGTTCGCCGAGGGCCTCCACGCCTGCGAAGCCGCCGCCGACGAAGACGAAGGTGAGGGCCGCGTCGCGGATCGCGGGGTCGCGGGTGGAGGAGGCGATGTCCATCTGCTCGATGACGTGGTTGCGCAGGCCGATGGCCTCCTCGACGGTCTTGAAGCCGATGCCGTGGTCGGCGAGGCCGGGGACCGGCAGGGTGCGCGAGACGGAGCCGGGGGCGAGGACGAGTTGGTCGTAGGGGAGCCGCTGCCCGCCGGTGCCCTCCTCCTCGGTGGCGAGGGTCGTGATGGTGGCGGTGCGTTCGGCGTGGTCGACGGCGGTGGCCTCGCCGATGACGATGTGGCACCGGTCGAGGACGCGGCGCAGCGGTACGACGACATGGCGGGGGGAGATGGCGCCGGCGGCGGCCTCGGGGAGGAACGGCTGGTACGTCATGTACGGGTCGGGCGTGACGACCGTGATCTCCACCTCGCCTCGTTGCAGTTCCCGTTTCAGGCGGCGCTGCAGGCGCAGGGCCGTGTACATCCCGACGTAGCCGCCACCGACAACGAGAATGCGCGCACGTTCCTTCACCATCCCATGACGCACCCGCCGCTTGCGTTTGTCCACAGCCTCGACGAATTGTGTGACCGGAGCGGGAGAGGGCGCGGAGTTGGCCGGATTAGCGGGCTGCGGTGAAGAAGCGCAGGTCAGCTGGGGTGGCGTGGGGGGCGCGCGGGGGCACATTCAGGACGTATACGGCCCGTACTCCGATCGGTGGGCGCTCCGTGCGGAACGTGCCCCTTCTGAATTGACTCCCTCTCAACTATGTTCGTGTGTCGACGGGGTGTAGGGGGATGCGCTCACCGGGTCCGCGACGGGCGGGCCCGCGGACCCGAGCCTGTTCCCCAGTCCCGGCATCGAATGGCGGGGAGTGTCTCCGGGGGGAGACGTCATTACCGGGGGAATACTTATGCATGTTCAGGACTCTCATTGGTCGTCCGCATCCGCTCTGGCAGCGGGTGGCGCGACGATGAGCGCGGCGGGGAACGGGCGCGCGGACGGACCGCGGACGACGCCGCTGCGCGTGGACGCACAGCGCAATCTGGAGCACGTGCTGCGCGCGGCGCGCGAGGTCTTCGGCGAGCTGGGGTACGGCGCGCCGATGGAGGACGTGGCGCGGCGCGCGCGGGTCGGTGTGGGCACGGTGTACCGGCGGTTCCCGAGCAAGGACGTCCTGGTGCGGCGGATAGCCGAGGAGGAGACCTCCCGGCTGACCGACCAGGCGCGTGCGGCGCTCGGGCAGGAGGACGAGCCGTGGTCGGCGCTGTCGCGCTTCCTGCGGACGTCGGTGGCCTCCGGCGCCGGGCGGCTGCTGCCGCCCCAGGTGCTGCGGGTCTCGGTCGGTGAGGACGGCTCCGGCGGCGCGCGGGTGCCGCAGCAGCGGACCCAGCCGGGGTCGGCGGAGCTGCGGCTGGTGCCGGAGCAGCCGGTGGCGGTGGCTTCGGTGCCGGCGGTCGCGGCGGAGGACGACGCGGGGGCGTCGGCGCTGCTCGAGGTCGTGGGTCAGCTCGTGGAGCGGGCCCGTGCGGCGGGTGAGCTGCGGGCGGACGTGTCGGTGTCGGACGTCCTGCTGGTGATCGCGACGGCCGCGCCCGCGCTGCCGGACGCGGCACAGCAGGCGGCCGCTTCGGCCCGGCTGCTGGACATCCTGCTGGAGGGACTGCGGTCGCGGCCGGCGTGAGCTTCGGCTTCCGGGCTTCTACGGCGGATCGAGAGGTGGGCTTCCTGGGCCCGGAGTGACTTCCCGGCCCAGGAGCGAAAGGGGAGCCTTCCCCGAATGAGTGGCGGTTAGAGCTGGTGTGCGGCAAGTCCCCACGGATGAGTGATGGTCCGAACTCCGCAGGCCTGACCACCTGCCGCTGTGACAGTCTGACCCGGTGGTCTGGACGGGTTGGGCGGCTGGCGGGGGCTTTCCGCGATGAGCGTTGACGGGCGGGACGAGTCGAGCGGCGGCGGGAGCGGTGACGCCGCGGCCGGCGGCCAGGTCCCGCCGCAGGTGCCGAGCCAGGGCGGTCGCGCGAGCGGCCCCAAGGGCGGCTACCCCGTCGACGGCTCGGTCCCGGCGCAGCGCGCATGGCACGAGGACAGCGTCCTGCCGCCGCCGCGCGAGCTGCCGCCGTCCGACGCCGATCTCATCGACCGGATGCGCTCGGGCGACGACACGGCGTACGAGGAGCTGTACCGGCGCCACGCGCAGGCCGTGCGCCGCTACGCCCGCACCTGCTGCCGTGACGCCCACACCGCGGAGGACCTGACCGCCGAGGTCTTCGCCCGCATGCTCCAGGCGGTGCGCGGCGGCTCCGGCCCCCAGCACGCCGTACGCGCGTACCTGCTGACCTCCGTCCGCCGCGTCGCCGCCTCCTGGACGAGGTCGGCGCGGCGGGAGCAGCTCGTCGACGACTTCGCGGTGTTCGCCACCCAGTCCGCGCGCGGCTCCCACGTGTCCGACGACGACACGCTCGAACTGGGCGCGGACGTACGGGCGATGCACGAGGCCGAGCGGTCCATGGCCATGCGGGCCTTCCGGTCGCTGCCGGAGCGGTGGCAGGCCGTGCTGTGGCACACCGAGGTCGAGGACGAGTCGCCCAGTGAGGTCGCCACGCTCTTCGGGCTGGACGCCAACGGCACGCGTGTGCTCGCCAGCCGGGCCCGTGAGGGCCTCAAGCAGGCCTACCTCCAGGCCCACGTCAGTGACACGCTCACCGGCGACGAGGCGTGCGCGCGCTACGCCGACCAGCTCGGCACGTATGCCCGTGGCCGGCTGCGCACGCGTGCCGAGCGGGGGCTGCGCAAGCACCTGGAGGAGTGCGCGCGGTGCCGGCTGGCCGCGAGCCAGATCGAGGAGGTGGCCGGGGGCATCCCGGCCGTCGTGCCGGTCGCCGTCATCGGCTGGTTCGGTGCCGCCGGGTACGCCAAGGCGGCCGGTCTCATCGCCGGCGGCGCGGGGGCGGCCGGTGCCGCGGGAGCGGCCGCGGCGGCGGGCGGTGGCTCGTC
>JJOH01000016.1 GCA_000696115.1 Streptomyces olindensis | reverse complement strand
GGCCCAGGCTCCGGCTCCGGCTCCGGCGCAGCCCGCCCCGGCCCCGCAGGCTCCGTCGGCCCCGGCCCCGCAGCAGCAGGTCACCCCGGCTCCCGAGCCGGCCCCGGCCGCTCCGGTGCCCGCCCCGGCTCCGGCCCAGGCCCCGGCCGCTCCGGCCGCCGCCAAGCCGGCCGACGACGGTGCCTACGTCACCCCGCTGGTGCGCAAGCTCGCCGCCGAGCAGGGCGTCGACCTGTCCACCGTCAAGGGCACGGGCGTCGGCGGCCGCATCCGCAAGCAGGACGTCGTCGCCGCCGCGGAGGCCGCGAAGGCCGCCGCCGCTGCCCCGGCTCCGGCCGCCGCCGCTCCGGCCGCCGCGAAGAAGGCGCCGGCGCTGGAGGCGTCCCCGCTGCGCGGCCAGACCATCAAGATGCCGCGGATCCGCAAGGTCATCGGCGACAACATGGTCAAGGCCCTGCACGAGCAGGCCCAGCTGTCCTCGGTCGTCGAGGTCGACGTCACCCGCCTGATGAAGCTGCGCGCCCGCGCCAAGGACGCGTTCGCGGCCCGTGAGGGCGTCAAGCTCTCCCCGATGCCGTTCTTCGTCAAGGCCGCGGCCCAGGCGCTGAAGGCCCACGCGCCGATCAACGCCAAGATCAACGAGGCCGAGGGGACCATCACCTACTTCGACACCGAGAACATCGGTATCGCGGTGGACTCCGAGAAGGGCCTGATGACCCCGGTCATCAAGAACGCCGGCGACCTCAACCTGGCCGGCATCGCCAAGGCCACGGCGGAGCTCGCGGGCAAGGTCCGCGCCAACAAGATCACCCCGGACGAGCTGTCCGGCGCGACGTTCACCATCTCCAACACCGGGTCGCGCGGCGCGCTCTTCGACACGATCATCGTGCCGCCGGGCCAGGTCGCCATCCTCGGCATCGGCGCCACGGTCAAGCGCCCGGCCGTCATCGACACCGAGGACGGTCCCGTCATCGGCGTCCGTGACATGACGTACCTGACCCTGTCCTACGACCACCGCCTGGTGGACGGCGCCGACGCCGCCCGCTACCTGACGGCGGTCAAGGCCATCCTGGAGGCAGGCGAGTTCGAGGTCGAGCTCGGCCTCTGACCTTCGGCTCCACGGCTGATCGGTGCCCCGTCCGGATCTCCCGGGCGGGGCATCGTCGTACCCAAGGGGCGCGGGGCCGTGACATGTGGCGGCTCCGCCGCGTGGGCGCGACGAGCCACGGACGACCGGCAGCCGCCCACGCACGGAGCAGCCCGAGCTCCCAGGCGCCACACACACCGTGTGCAACATGTCTCACCTGCGTGCAAGCACGCTCGTCGGTCTCACCCGCGGAGCGAACCGGCCGTATTGTCTAAACGTCAATCCCGACTGAGGAGCCCTCATGACCGCGCCCGTCATCCACTCGCTGCGCGAGCAGATCCGCGAGCACATCCTGGAGGGCATCATCAGCGGCCGCTGGCAGCCGGGCGAGCGGATCGTCGAGCGCCGGATCGCCACGGAGCTGGAGGTCAGCCAGACCCCGGTCCGCGAGGCCCTGCGCGAGCTGGAGTCCCTGCGGCTCATCGAGTCCGCCCCGAACAAGGGCGTCCGCGTCCGGAACCTCACCGCCGCCGACCTGGAGGAGAGCTACCCGGTCCGGGCCGGCCTGGAGGCCATCGCGGCGGAACTGGCGGCACAGGGCCTGGCGGAGGACTGCTCGGCGCTCGAACCCCACGTCACCGCGCTCTACGAGGCGGACCGCAGGTCCGACGGCACGGCCCAGGTCCGCCACACTGTCGCCTTCCACCGCGAACTGGTCCGCGCCGCCGGCAACTCCGTCCTGCTGCACACCTGGGAGGGCCTCGGCATCGAGGTGTTCACGGCCCTGTCGATCCGCTGGCTGGGCACCCAGCAGCAGTCGTACGCCGAGGAGCACGAGGAACTCGTCGCCGCGTTCAAGCGCCGTGACCCCCGGATCGCCGAGCTGGTGAAGGCGCACGTGCTGGGCTGCGCGCCCCGGGCGTGACACCCGAGCGCAACCCCGCTCAAACGCCTCCGACCTGCGAAAACCATGCAGAAAGCCGTCACCGCGTGCCACCGCCGGAGGCACCCCGTGCCTAATTTCTCGTGATCAAGAGGTTTTGCCCCTCAACCCTTTGATCGATCATCGATCAGCGAGTTACAGTCGCCGACGGGCTTGCCACCCAAGCCTCACGCCCTGTCCTGCCAAAGACCAAGGGCACCCCCGAACCCTTACCGATGAGGGAACCCCCTTCGACTGAGGAAGGCGGCGACATGACCGACCCCAACGCCATCCAGCCGAGCGAGCTCGACCAGCTCCCGGACCGGGACCCGGAGGAGACCGCCGAATGGCAGGCCTCCCTGGACGCGGTCGCCAAGGCTGCCGGGCCGCACCGTGCCGCGTACCTGATGCGCCGCACGCTGGAGCGCGCCGAGGGCGCCGGCATCGCGCTGCCGAAGCTCCTCGAGACCGACTACGTCAACACCATCCCCACCGCCGCCGAGCCCGAGGTGCCCGGTGACGCGGAGATGGAGCAGCGCATCACCGCGTGGAACCGCTGGAACGCGGCCGCGATGGTGACCCGGGGCAGCAAGTACGGCGTCGGCGGCCACATCGCCACCTTCGCCTCCGCCGCCTGGCTCTACGAGACCGGCTTCAACCACTTCTTCAAAGGCAAAGAGGCCGACGGCTCCGGCGACCAGCTCTACATCCAGGGCCACGCCTCGCCCGGCATCTACGCCCGCGCGTTCCTCGACGGCCGGCTGACCGAGGAGCAGCTCGACAACTTCCGCCGCGAGGCGGGCGGCAACGGCCTGCCCTCCTACCCGCACCCGCGCCGTCTGCCCTGGCTGTGGGAGTTCCCGACCGTCTCCATGGGTCTGGGCCCGCTCTCCGCCATCTACCAGGCGCGCTTCAACCGCTACCTGACCAACCGCGGCATCAAGGACACCTCCGCCTCGCACGTGTGGGCGTTCCTCGGCGACGGCGAGATGGACGAGCCCGAGTCGACGGCGGCCCTCGCGCTCGCGGCCCGTGAGGAGCTGGACAACCTCACGTTCGTCATCAACTGCAACCTGCAGCGCCTGGACGGCCCGGTCCGCGCCAACTTCAAGATCGTGCAGGAGCTGGAGGCCCAGTTCCGCGGCGCCGGCTGGAACGTCATCAAGACGCTGTGGGGCACGGCCTGGGACGAGCTGTTCCAGCTCGACACCACGGGCGCGCTGGTACGCCGCCTGCGCCAGGTACCGGACGCGCAGATCCAGACGTACCAGACGCGCGACGCGGCCTACATCCGCCAGGACTTCTTCGGCGCCGACCCGGCGCTGGCGGAGCTGGCGAAGCTGCTGAGCGACGACAAGATCATCGAGTGCTTCCACTTCTCGCGCGGTGGTCACGAGTCCCGCAAGGTGTTCGCCGCGTACAAGGCGGCCGTCGAGCACAAGGGCGCCCCGACCGTGATCCTGGCCCAGACGGTCAAGGGCCACACCCTCGGCGAGGGCTTCGCGTCGAAGAACGCCAACCACCAGATGAAGAAGCTCTCGGTGGACGAGTTCAAGAACATGCGCGACCTGCTCGGCCTGCCGATCAAGGACAGCGACTTCGTCGACGGCGTGGTCCCCTACGGCCACCCCGGCGCCGACTCCCCCGAGGTCCGCTACCTCCAGGAGCGGCGTGCCGCCCTCGGCGGTCCGGCCCCGGCCCGGCGCGTGCACCCGGTCGCCCCGCTGCCCGCCCCGGCGGAGAAGGCGTTCGCCTCCTTCGACAAGGGCTCCGGCTCGCAGAACGTGGCCACCACCATGGCGTTCGTCCGCCTGGTCAAGGACCTGGTCCGCGACAAGGAGACGGGCAAGCGCTGGGTGCCGATCGTCCCGGACGAGGCCCGTACCTTCGGTATGGAGTCGCTGTTCCCGTCGCTCGGCATCTACTCGCCCAAGGGCCAGACGTACGAGCCGGTCGACCGCGACCAGCTGATGTACTACAAGGAGGCCAAGAACGGCCAGATCCTCAACGAGGGGATCACCGAGGCCGGTTCGATGGCCGACTTCATCGCCGCTTCGACGTCGTACGCGACGCACGGCGAGACGATGATCCCGTTCTACATCTTCTACTCGATGTTCGGCTGGCAGCGCACGGCCGACCAGATGTGGCAGCTCGGCGACCAGCTCGGCCGCGGCTTCCTCGTCGGCGCCACGGCGGGCCGTACGACCCTGACCGGTGAGGGCCTGCAGCACGCCGACGGCCACTCCCCCGTCATCGCCGCGACCAACCCGGCGGCCCTGACGTACGACCCGGCGTTCGCCTACGAGGTCGCGGCGATCGTCAAGGAGGGTCTGCGCCGGATGTACGGCGAGGCGGCCCCGGGCGAGGACCAGGACGTCTTCTACTACCTGACCGTCTACAACGAGCCGCTGCCGCAGCCCGCGAAGCCGTCCGTCGACGGCATCGACGAGGGCATCGTCAAGGGCCTGTACCGCTTCAACACGGCGGAGTCGGCGGGCGTGACCGTGCCGGCGAACGCCCCGCGGATCCAGCTGCTCGGCTCCGGCACGGCCATCCACTGGGCGCTCAAGGCGCAGCGGCTGCTGGCCGACGAGTGGGGCGTGGCGGCCGACGTGTGGTCGGCGACGTCCTGGAGCGAGCTGCGCCGGGACGCCCTGGAGGCGGACGAGGCACTGCTGCGCGGCGAGGAGCGGGTGCCGTTCGTCCGGCAGGCGCTGCAGGGCGCCGAGGGCCCGGTGCTGGCGGTCTCCGACTACATGCGCCAGGTCCCGGACCAGATCGCGCAGTGGGTCGAGCAGGACTGGTCCTCGCTGGGCGCCGACGGCTTCGGCCTGTCGGACACCCGTGAGGCGGCCCGCCGCCACTTCGGGGTCGACGCCGAGTCGATCGTCGTCGCGGCCCTGGCCCAGCTCGCCAGGCGCGGCGAGGTCAAGGCGACGGCCGTGAAGGAAGCGCGCGAGAAGTACGGCCTGTGAGAACCGGCCGGTGAACGGCAGGCCCCCGCCCCGGCGGGGGCCTGCTGCATGATGTGCGCATGCGTGCTGCCCGGCTCATCAAGATGGTGTTGCTGCTCCAGTCCCGGCCCGCCATGACGGCCGCCGAACTCGCCCGGGAGCTGGAGGTGTCGGAGCGGACGGTCACGCGGGACGCGCAGGCCCTGTCGGAGGCGGGCGTCCCGGTGTACGCGGACCGCGGGCGGGCCGGGGGCTACCGGCTGGTCGGCGGGTACCGGACGCGGCTGACGGGGCTGCACCGCAGCGAGGCCGAGGCGCTGTTCCTGTCCGGGGTGCCGGGGGCGCTGCGCGAGATGGGGCTGGAGGACGCGGCCTCGGCGGCCCGGCTGAAGGTGTCGGCGGCGCTGCTGCCGTCCCTGCGGGACGCGTCGAGGACGGCGGGGCAGCGCTTCCACCTCGACGCGCCGAACTGGTTCAAGGAGCCGCGGACGCCCGCGCTGCTGCCGGCGGTCGCGGACGCGGTGTGGGACGACCGGCGGATCACCGCCCGCTACCGGCGCGGTGAGGACGAGGTCGTCCGGGAGCTGGAGCCGTACGGGCTCGTGCTGAAGGCGGGCGTCTGGTACCTGTGCGCGCGGGTGGCCGGGGGCGCGTCCTTCCGGGTGTACCGGATCGACCGGTTCACGGCGGTGGAGCCGGGCGGTGAGCGCTTCGAGCGGGAGCCGGAGTTCGATCTGCCCGCGTTCTGGGAGGAGCGGGCGGAGCAGTTCGCGCGGTCCATCCTGCGGGCGCGGGTCGTGGTGCGGCTGTCCCCCGACGGTGTGCGCAGACTGCCGTACGCCCTCGATTCGCTGTCCGCCCGGGAGGCCCTGGCGGAGGCGGACGCCCCGGACGACGACGGCTGGGTGACGGTGGTCCTCCCGGTGGAGTCCGAGGAGGTCGCCCACACCCAGCTGACGGCGCTGGGTCCGGAGGTGGAGGTGCTGGCGCCGGAGAGCCTGCGCGAGCGGCTCGCCGGGGACGCGCTGCGACTGGCCGGGCTGTACCACCCCGAGAGCCGCGCATAACGATCCCGCGCACTCCGGGTGCGCCCCTGTGCCCCAGGGCCGATGCTGGACCCGTGATGGACGAGACGGAGTTCTGGGAGCTGGTGGACGACACCCGGGAGGCCGCCGAAGGCGACCCGGAGGAGCAGGCGGACCTGCTCGTGGAGCGGCTCGCGCAGCTGGACCCGGACTCGGTCCTGGACTTCGCCCGTCACTTCGAGTCCCGCTACAACCGCGCCTACCGCTGGGATCTGTGGGGCGCCGCCTGGGTGCTGCTCGACGGGGCGAGCGACGACGCCTTCGACTTCTTCCGGTGCTGGCTGATCGGCCAGGGCCGGGAGGTCTTCGAGGGCGCGGTGCACGACCCGGACGCTCTCGCCGAGCTGCTGGGCGACTTCGACGAGGAGATCGACGGCGACGGCGAGGAACTCGGCTACGCGGCCGACGAGGCCTACGAGCAGCTCACCGGCGTGGTCGCCCCCGACCTGGAGATCCCGCCGGCGCCCCCGGAGCCGGAGGGCACCCCGGTCGACTTCGAGGACGAGCGGCTGCTCGCCGAGCGCTACCCGCGGCTGTGGGAGCGCTTCAGGGGCTGATCAGGCGGCCCGGCGGCGGGTCTGCTCGGCCGGGATGTACGCGCGTCTGATCGGCCTTCACCGCGTGGTGCATCGGTGCCGCGTTGGCCCGGTCGAGGGCGGAGGCGGTGACGGCCGCCGGTCCCAGGACGACGGCCGCGACCGCGCAGAGCACCGCCCAGGGGCCGCCGCGCGTGGCTCCCCGGGTGCGCGCCGCCGCGTCCTGCGTACCGCTGCTGTTCATGATCCCCACCTCCGGTCGGCTGTCCGTGGTGACGACCGTAGGGGGCCCGGGTGTGAGGACACCGCGCGTTCGCTGTGGCCCTCCTGTGCGTCCGCCGGCCGGCCCTGGAGGCGGGCCGCGAGCTGCCGGATCTCGGGCAGGCGGGCGTGCAGGGCGGCGCCCGGGCAGCTGGTCATGTAGCCGTCGTTGTGACCGGCCAGGGCGGGCAGTTCGGCGGTGGTGCCGGCCGCGTACCGGCTCAGGCCGTTGCTGGAGACCAGGCGGACGCGCGCCCGCGGGTCGGTGCCGGTCAGGCCGAGCTTCCAGGCGGACAGGGCTGCGATGGCGCGGATCATGGGCCGCGGCACGGGCATGCCCGCGGTGAAGGTGCCGAGGGCGGCGATGCCCGTGGTGCGGTGGTTGAAGCCCTGGGTGTGGGCGCCGGTGACGGCGCGCTCGACGCCGCCGGCGCGGCCCTCGTAGACGGTGCCGCAGCGGTCGACGACGAAGTTGTAGCCGATGTCGTCCCAGTCGCGGGTGCCGGTCTGGCCGGTGTAGAGGTCCCGGATGACGCGGGGCGCGTCGGCGCAGTCGTAGCCGTTGGGCGAGTCGGTGTGGTGGACGAAGACCGCGACGACCCGGTCGTCGTAGCGCGGGCGCGGCTGCTCGCGTGCGGCGTCCCCCAGCCACTGCGATCGGGGCACGATGTGCGGGCGCGGGGCGGTGTGGGGCGTGGCGGCGGGGCGGGTCGTGCCGGCGCGGGCGGTGGTCTCGGCGGCGTGCTCGACGCCGTACGCGCACAGCACCAGTGCGACGACGGCGGCGCAGCCCGGCAGGCAGCCGAGCGCCACCCGGGCGGCGCGCGGCAGTCCGGCTATGCCGGGCGTGCGGGCGGCGCGGTGGCCGCGCCCGCCCCGCCGTCTTCGCAGGACGCGCATGGTCCCACTGTCGATCCCTTCCGGTCCGTCCGCGATGTGTGATGTGCCACCCGGTGGAACCATCGTCACGGTCCGCGACGTTTTTCCGTGTGCACGCGTGCGTGGCCGGTTCTGATCAACACGCGCGCGGGTGACTGATCACCGGGCCCTTCCCCCGCGTACTGAAGGGTTCCGAGAGAAAGGCGGCGTGCGTGGACCTGCTCGACATCCTGCTGTTGCTGGTCGTCCTCGCCTACGCGGCGTCCGGGTACCGGCGCGGTCTGGTGGCCGGCTGTGTGTCGCTGGCGGGCTTCGTCGGCGGCGCGGTCGTCGGTGTGTGGATCCTGCCGTGGGTGATGGATCTGGTGGTGCCGGGGACGACGCGCGCGACGGTGGCGGCGGTGTTCACGGTGCTGCTCCCGGCGGTGGTGGGGCACGAGCTGGCGGGGCGCTTGGCGCTGCGGCTGCGGCGGGAGCTGGACCGGGGGCCGCTCAGGGTGGCGGACGGGATCGGCGGGGCCGTGGCCAACTCGGTGGCGGTGCTGATCGTGGCGTGGGTGGCCGCGAGCGTCCTGGGCGTGTCCTCGTCGCCGTTGATCACCTCGGCGATCCGGGACTCGCGGCTGCTCGGCGCCGTGCAGCAGACGATGCCGGACACGACTCCGGCCTGGTTCTCGGAGGCCACGTCCGCGCTGACCCAGGCGGGCTTCCCGCAGGTCTTCAACCCCTTCGAGAACGAGTCGACGGCCGAGGTCGCCCGCCCCTCCGGCGACAGCGTCACACCGGCGGCCACGAACGCCGCCAAGCTGAGCACGGTGAAGGTCGAGGGCGTCGCGGGCACCCAGGGCCGCGAGGGCAGCGGGTTCGTGTACGCGCGGGAGCACGTGATGACCAACGCCCACGTGGTGGCGGGCATCGACGAGCCGACGGTGCAGATCGGCGGGGTCGGGCGGACGTACGAGGCGCGGGTGGTGCTGTTCGACCCGCAGAAGGACGTGGCCGTGCTGTACGTGCCGGGCCTGAAGGCGCCCGTGCTGCGCTTCGACGACGACGCCGAGCGCGGCGACTCAGCGGTCGTGGCGGGCTACCCGGAGGACGGCGACCTCAACCTCCAGGCGGCGACGGTCGCGAACCGGGTGCGGGCGACGGGCCAGAACATCTACAACGACGGGACGGCCGTCCGCGAGATCTACTCGATCCGCTCCACGGTCCGCCCGGGCAACTCCGGCGGTCCCCTGCTCACCACGGACGGGCGGGTGTTCGGCGTGGTCTTCGCGCGCTCCACCTCGGACGCCGAGACGGGCTACGTGCTGACGGCGGCGGAGGTCGCCTCCGACGCGGAGCGGGCGGCGGACGCGACGGCGCCGGTGGACACCGGCGAGCCGGCGGCGTCGTAGCGGGCCGTCGCCGGGTTCAGAGGAAACGGCCCATGAACACGTCGTCGACGTAGGCGCCGTCGAGGAAGAACTCCTCGGGCAGGGTCCCCTCCACCACGAACCCCTCGGACTCGTAGAGCGTGCGGGCCGGTGCGTTGTGGGCGAGGACGCGCAGGGTGAGGCGCCGTGCCCCCTGCCGCCGGGCCTCCTCGCAGGCCGCCCGCAGCAGGGCCCGTCCGACGCCCTGGCCGCGCGCCTCCTCCGCGACGGCGAGTCCCCGGATCATCCGGACGTGGGCGTTGCACGCGAGCGGCGTCGCGGTCCCCAGCCGGAGGTAACCGGCGAGGGCACCGTCGAGTTCGGCGACGAGGCACTCCGCCGCCGGGTCCCGCTCGCTGAAGAAGGGGCCGTACGGCGGCTCCGGGCGGGGCTGGACGGCGTGCAGCGGCGACCAGGTGTCCCGGTCGAGCCGCCCGAGCGCCTCCTCGTCGTCGGGCCGTGCGGGGCGTATGCGGGGCGTCGGCATGGCGGTCACACTACGTCGGGCCCCCGCCTCCCCCAACGGGGTTTTTATGCGGTCGACCGGCAAGATTGAGCCATGCGACGCATCGCGGTGACCGGCGCATCCGGTCTCATCGGCAGCGCCCTGGTGCGGTCCCTGACCGCGGACGGGCACGAGGTGGTGCGCCTGGTGCGCCGGGCGCCCCGGGCGGCGGACGAGGTCCGCTGGGATCCGGAGGGAGGGGACGTGGACGCGGCCGGGCTGGCCGGGTGCCACGCGGTGGTCAATCTGGCGGGGGCGGGTGTCGGCAACCGCCGCTGGACGGAGGCCTACAAGCAGCGGATCCGGGCCGGCCGGGTGCACGGCACGGCGGCGCTCGCCCGGGCGGTCGCCTCGCTGGACGAGAAGGACCGGCCACGGGTCTTCGTGAACGGCAGCGCCATCGGCTACTACGGCGAGACCGGGGACCGTGCCGTCGACGAGAGCGCGCCGGCGGGTCGGGGCTTCCTGCCGGAGCTGTGCGTGGAGTGGGAGGCGGCCGCGTCGCCCGCCCAGGAGGCCGGCGTCCGCACGGTGTTCACCCGGACCGGGCTGGTGGTCTCCCGCCGGGGCGGCGCCTGGGGGCGGCTGTTCCCGCTGTTCCAGGCCGGGTTGGGCGGGCGCCTGGGCGACGGGCGGCAGTACTGGTCGTTCGTCGCGCTGCACGACGAGGTCGCCGCGATCCGGCACCTCATCGACACCGACGGCCTGTCCGGGCCGTTCAACCTCACCGCCCCGAACCCGCTGACGAACCGTGAGATCACGGCGGCGATGGGGCGCGTGCTGCACCGCCCGACGCTGTTCGCCGTGCCCGCGCCCGTCCTGCGGACCGTGCTCGGCGAGATGGCCGGGGACGTGCTGGGCAGCGCCCGGGTGCTGCCGACGCGGCTGCTGGAGTCGGGGTTCCGGTTCGCCTTCCCGGAGATCGAGGGAGCGATCCGGGCCGCGCTGTGACGCCGGACCGGTTCCGCCCCGCGCACAAGCCCCTTGCGGCCACTTCATGCCCACAAGGCGTCCGTATGCGACCACCGTGCGACCGTGCCCTGTTCATGCGCGACTCCCCCTGACCGATCACGGCCCTACCCTCGACCAGAACTCGCGTATCCCTGCGGCCTGTTGAGGGCATGACGTCTCCAGCGCCCGCGCAACCTCGAGGAGGGGCACGTGCTTGAGCCCGCGTACCAGGCGGACGTGGTCGTCGTGGGGGCCGGGGTCGCCGGACTCTCGGCCGCGCACCGGCTGACCAGCGCAGGAGTGACGACCATGGTCCTGGAGGCCGCCCACGGCGTCGGCGGCCGCATGGCGACGGAGAAGGTCGACGGCTTCCGGCTCGACCGGATCGGCCGGTTGCTGTCCACGGCGTATCCCGAACTACGGCTGACACCCGGTCTGGGCGGGCTGGTGCTGCGCCCGTTCGCGCCCGGTGTCCTGCTGCACGGCGACGGACGCCACCACCGCGCGGGCGTCCAGCCGGGCGCAGGGGGCGCACGAGGCGCACTGCACGCGGTACGTGCGCTGGCGACCGCTCCCCGGTCCCCGTCCGCACCCCGGCCGCTCCGGAGGCCGGTGGCCGTGCCCGGCCGGCAGGTCTCCGTGCCCCGGAGCCGGTCCGGCGCCCCGCTGGGCACGGCCGTCGACCAGGCCCGCCTCGGCGCCGCCCTGACGCGGCTGGCGGGCACACCGGCCGAGCGGCTGCTGGCCCGCCCGGAGCTGCCTGCCGGTGAGGCGCTGGCGGCCCGTGGGCTGCCCTCCCGGACGATCGACGGCTTCCTGCGCCCGCTGCTCGCCGCCCTGCTGTGCGACCCGGACCTGACCACGTCCAGCCGGTGCGCGGACCTCGCGCTGCGGGCCTTCGCGAGCGGCCGGCTGTGCCTGCCGGAGGGCGGCGCCGAGGCCCTGCCGGAGCTGCTGGCCCGGACGCTGCCGGCGGGCACGGTGCACACGGGCGTGCGCGTCACGTCCGTCTCGACGACCTCGGTGACCACCGCGGAGCACGGTGAGATCCGGTGCCGGGCGGTGCTGGTGGCCACGGACGCCAGGGCCGCGGCGGAACTGCTGCCCGGGCTGCGCGTGCCGGAGTTCCATCCGGTGACGGTGGTGCACCACACCACCGACGAGCCGCCGGGGACGGGGGCGTCGCTGTTGCTCGACGCGGACCTCGGCGGGCCGGTCGCGCACACGGCGGTGGTCAGCCGGGTCGATCCGTCCCGGGCTCCGGCCGGGCGGGCGCTGGTGTCCTCGACGGTGCTGGGGCGGCCGCCGGGGGGTGTGGACACCGCCGTGCGGATGCATCTTGCGCGGCTGTACGGGATGTCGACGGCGCGGTGGGAGACGTTGGCCGTGTACCAGACGCCGGAGGCCGTGCCCGCGATGCGGCCGCCGCATGATCTGCGGCGGCCGGTGCGGTTGCTGGCCGGGCTGTACGTGTGCGGGGATCATCGCGACACCAGTACGGTGCAGGGTGCCCTGCACTCCGGGCATCGGGCGTCGGCGGCGATCCTGGCGGATCTGGGGGCGGGGCGGTCGATGCATGTCGCCGACCCTGTGCCGACTGTGCCCCGGGCCGCCTAGGCGTTTCGTCGGAGCCTCTACCCGAGGGCCGCCACCTTGTCGCGGTAGGTCCGCACCGGAGCCGCGTCCTTGTAAGGCTCCAGCCGCCGCTCGAAGTCCCTCACGTACTCCACCGCCCGCACCGAGCGCATCTCGGCCGCCTGCCCCGCCGCCTCCGCGGCCAGCTGGCAGGCCTGGTCGAGTTCGCCGAGGCCCAGGCGGGCGGTGGCGAGGACCACTCGGCAGAAAAGGCGGCTGCGGGCATAGGACGGGGCCCGCAGCTGGAGTGAGCGTTCCGCGTGCTGGGCGGCGGCGCGGAACTGCTGCAGGTCGCGGTGGCAGTGGCCGAACTCGTCGGCGAGCTGGGCCTCGTCGAAGAACTTCGCCCAGTGCGGCACCTCGTCCCCGGGCCGGGCCGTCTCCAGGGCGCGCTCGGCGCGGACCAGGGCCGCGGTGCAGGCCCGGACCTCGCCGAGCACCCCGTGCCCGCGCGCCTCGGAGGCGTGCAGCAGGGCCTGGACGACGGGCGGTCCGGAGGTGCCGACGCCCTGCTGGGCGACGCGGGCGAGCTGCACGGCCTCCCGCCCGTGCCCGAGGTAGACGGCCTGCCGGCTCATGGTGACCAGCACGTACGCGCCGTACGCCCGGTCCCCGGCCGCCTGGGCGAGCCGGAGCGCCTGGACGAAATAGCGCTGGGCGAGGCCGTGGGCGGCGATGTCGTACGACGTCCAGCCCGCGAGTCGGGTCAGGTCGGCGGCGGCCGCGAACAGGCGGCGGCCGGTCTGCTCGCCGTAGGTGCCGCGCAGCATCGGCTCGCACTCGTGCTCCAGGTAGCGCACGAGGGCCTGGCGGGCGTGACCGCCGCCGTAGGCGTCGTCCAGGGTGCGGAACAGCTCGCCGACCGAGCGCAGGGCGGCGATGTCACCCGCGGTGACCTTCTGGCCCGGTCCGCGCTCGGCCTGGCCGCGCTGGCGGGGCAGGGACGGTACGCCCGGCTCGGCCGGCGGGCGGAGGGCGGGGCGGCCCTGCGCCGGGATGCGGGCGGTGGCCGGCTCGCCCCGGGCGACCTTCTCGTCGGCCCGGCCGATCAGCCAGTCCCGGCTGGGCACGACGAGCCCGGCCGGGGTGAAGGCGATCTTCCGCAGCTCGGCGTGGCTGCCGGAGTCCTTGCGCCACAGCCCGCTGACGATGTCGACGGCCTCCTCGGGGGTGGCGGCGAACTCCAGCCCCGCGTAGACGGGGGCGCAGGCGTCGAGGCCGAGGTCCTGGGCGGTGAGGCGGCGGCCCAGGCGCCGGGTGAAGACCTCGGCGATCAGGGCGGGTGTGGTGCCCCGGGGCTGCTGGCCGCGCAGCCATCGGGTGACGGAGGTCTTGTCGTATCTCAGGTCGAGCCCGTGTTCGAGACCGAGCTGGTCCACGCGACGGGCGAGTCCCGCATTGGAGAACCCCGCTTCTGCGATGAGCGCGGCGAGCTGTCGGTTGGGGGTGCGCTGCGCGGGTCGTTCCGTCATCTGCGGTGCGGTCTCCTGCCTTCCGGCCTTCGTGAGGTGCGCGGATCGCCTGTGAGCAGGCGTTATGCCGTGCCGAACGGCGCGAATGTAGCGGAGAGTAAACACGCCATCACACATTTCCCCGGACATTCATCCGATCGTGTGAGGATTGACCCCGGGACTGACGCGCACGGGCCGGACGTACAGTGACTTGGGCGCGATACGTGCCTTACACACCCGTCCGAGGGAGGCGCTTGCCGTGAGTGAGTTGCGGTTCGTCCGCATGGGGTTCGGTGACGAGGCCGTCGAGTACCAGGAGGCCTGGGACGAGCAGCGCCGGGTGCACGCGGCGCGCTTCGCCGACGAGGTCCCCGACACCGTACTGCTCCTGGAGCACCCCCCGGTCTACACGGCCGGACGGCGCACGGCGGACAACGAGCGGCCCCTCGACGGCACGCCGGTCATCGACGTGGACCGCGGCGGCAAGATCACCTGGCACGGCCCCGGCCAGCTGGTCGGCTACCCGATCCAGAAGCTCCCGCGCCCCGTGGACGTCGTGGCCCACGTCCGCCGCCTCGAGGAGGCCCTGATCCGCACCTGCGCGGAGTTCGGCCTGGAGACCACCCGGGTCGAGGGACGCAGCGGCGTGTGGGTGCTGGGCGACCCGGTCGAGCAGCGCCCGGCGCTCGGCGGCCTCTCCCTGGACTTCGACCCGCGCCTGCAGGACGAGGAGTTCGACCCCCGCCTGAACGGCCCGGAGTACGCGCCCTCCAACGCCGGGCAGCGCCGCGAGGACCGCAAGATCGCGGCGATCGGCATCCGCGTGGCCAAGGGCGTCACCATGCACGGCTTCGCGCTCAACGTGAACCCGGACAACAAGTGGTTCGACCGGATCATCCCGTGCGGCATCCGCGACGCGGGCGTCGCGTCGCTGGCCGGCGAGCTCGGCCGGGACGTCACGATCGAGGAGGTCCTGCCGGTGGTGGAACGCCACCTGCGGGAGGTCCTGGAGAACGCCGAGTTGAAGCCCCGGGAGATCGAGAGGACACCGGCGGCATAAAAGCCCGCGGGGAGGGGCTGACACCACACAGAGGGTTTCAAATCCACGGGCGTACCCTTGAGGGCGCCGAAGAATCAAACGCTAGGGAGCCGGTCGTGTCCGCAGTCGCACCCGACGGACGCAAGATGCTGCGCCTGGAGGTCCGCAACAGCCAGACCCCCATCGAGCGCAAGCCCGAGTGGATCAAGACCCGGGCGAAAATGGGCCCCGAGTACACCAAGATGCAGAACCTCGTGAAGAGCGAGGGTCTGCACACGGTCTGCCAGGAAGCCGGCTGCCCGAACATCTACGAGTGCTGGGAGGACCGCGAGGCGACCTTCCTCATCGGCGGCGACCAGTGCACCCGGCGCTGCGACTTCTGCCAGATCGACACCGGCAAGCCCGAGGCGCTCGACCGCGACGAGCCGCGCCGCGTGGGCGAGTCCGTGGTCACGATGGACCTGAACTACGCCACGATCACCGGCGTCGCCCGCGACGACCTGGAGGACGGCGGCGCCTGGCTGTACGCGGAGACGGTCCGGCAGATCCACCGGCAGACCGCGGGCCGCGAAGGCGGGCACACCAAGGTCGAGCTGCTGGCCCCCGACTTCAACGCGGTCCCGGAGCAGCTGGAGGAGGTCTTCTCCTCGCGCCCCGAGGTCTTCGCGCACAACGTCGAGACGGTCCCGCGGATCTTCAAGCGGATCCGCCCCGGCTTCCGCTACGAGCGGTCCCTGAAGGTCATCACCGCCGCCCGCGACTACGGCCTCGTCACCAAGTCGAACCTGATCCTCGGCATGGGCGAGACCCGCGAGGAGGTCAGCGACGCGCTGAGGCAGCTGCACGACGCGGGCTGCGAGCTCGTCACCATCACGCAGTACCTGCGGCCCTCCGTGCGGCACCACCCGGTGGAGCGCTGGGTCAAGCCGCACGAGTTCGTGGAGCTGAAGGAGGAGGCCGAGCAGATCGGCTTCTCCGGCGTGATGTCCGGTCCGCTGGTGCGCTCCTCGTACCGCGCCGGGCGGCTCTACCGGATGGCCATGGAACAGCGGGACGCGCGCATCGCGGCCCAGGCCGTCTGACGAACCGTCACCGCCCCTGCCCACCAAGGGGCGAGGCAAGCGTGTGAATTCCCGCACAAGACATTACCCGCAGGTAGCGACCGATATGCCGCGGTCCCGACTGTCCTCGCAGATGAGGGCACATGTCGGGACCGCGTCGGCGTTTCTCGGCTCCCCGCCAGGGCTTCATGGGTGTTTGACCGGTCGGTCACGCCCTGGTAACACCAATCAGTGACGCTGAACTCACAGCACGTACACCGCTCCCGAGGGGGGACCTCAACCATGCAGGCCGCGCCCGTTCGCGCCACCGCGATTCCGTCCTTCACGACCGCCCTGCGTGCCGTCGAGTCGCTGCTGCTGAGCAGCGGTCAGCGCACCGCCCGCCGCAACGCCTGGACCTCCGTGCTGGAGGACCGCCGCCGCGCCAAGGACCGGGTCGAGGCGCAGCGCGTCCTCGAGCAGTCCGTTTCCCGGTCCGTCTCCGTCCGTCCCTGAGCCCCCGGCCCCTCCCCCGCGAGCCCCGTGGACACTGCCGTCGTCGGCGCTTGTGGGGCCACGTAGACTTCGTGGCATGGCGAGGAAGGAAACCGCAGCGGACGCTGCGAACCCCGGGCGACTGAAGCAGATCGCCCTGACCTACAAGATGACCCGCAGGGCCGACAAGAAGATCGGTCTTGTACTCGCGGCAGTCGGAATCGTCACCTTCGGTGTCTTCCTCGCGATCGGTTTCTTGATCGGTCACCCCATCTATCTCGGCATCCTGGGCCTCCTGCTCGCCTTCCTCGCGACGGCGATCGTGTTCGGGCGCCGGGCCGAGCGAGCCGCCTTCGGGCAGATGGAGGGACAGCCCGGCGCGGCGGCGGCGGTGCTCGACAACATCGGCCGGGGCTGGACGACGACCCCCGCGGTGGCGATGAACCGCAACCAGGACGTGGTGCACCGCGCGGTCGGCAAGGCCGGCATCGTCCTGATCGCCGAGGGCAACCCGAACCGGGTGAAGTCCCTGCTCGCCGCCGAGAAGAAGAAGATGAACCGTATCGTCGCGGACGTTCCCGTGCACGATCTGGTCGTGGGCACGGGCGAGGGCCAGGTCGAGCTGAAGAAGCTGCGCACGACCATGCTGAAGCTGCCGCGCGTGCTGACCGGCCCGCAGGTCACCGCCACCAACGACCGGCTGCGCGCCCTCGGCGACCTGATGAGCAACATGCCGCTGCCGAAGGGGCCGATGCCGAAGGGCATGCGGCTGCCGAAGGGCGGGCCGAAGGCCCGCTGATCCCCCGCACCCGTACGACGAAGGGGCGCCCGGAGTGGTCCGGCGCCCCTTCGTCGTCTGTGTGCGCGGTATGTCGCGGTACGTGACGTCCGCTAGATGCGGACCTCGACCGTGCCCGCCAGCCGGTCGTGCAGGCCGCGGCCGTCGCGGTCCCAGATCAGGGCGGGGATCGCGAGGAAGAGCAGGACCGTGCGCAGGGCGGAGCGCCACGGGCTGACGCGGCCGGTGTCCAGGGCGAGCACGCGCAGGCCGAGGAGCCGCTTGCCCGGGGTGAAGCCGACCGTACCGACCGTGAGCACCATCAGCGCGAACATGATGAGCGGCGCCCAGATCTGCGCGGCCTCGTTGTAGCTCTGGGTGATGAGACCGTATGCGATCAGGAGACTCAGGCCCCAGTCCACGGCCAGGGCGGCGAGGCGGCGGCCCGGGCGGGCGATCGAGCCGGGCCCCTCCTCGGGCAGACCGAGCTGCTCGCCCCGGTATCCGAAGTCGACACCGGCCTCTTCCGCGGCCGCGCGGGGCCCGGAGAGCCACGATCCGAGTGCTTGCCTGTTGTCCACCCGTCCACGGTACTGCGCCCGTAAATGACCAGGGCACGGCGGGGTGTGTCCGGGCTACCGTGGAAGGGGAGCCGGTTAACTTGTGCGAAACAAATGGGTCACGCCAGAGAAATCACCCGTCCCTAGGGTCGAGGTCAGCGTGTGCCACCCGCACTGGCCGCACGAACGAACTACCACCCCGGCGGGACGGTCGGGAGTAGGAGGAGCTGGATGTTCCAGAACGCCGACGAGGCCAAGAAGTTCATCGCGGACGAGGACGTCAAGTTCATCGACGTCCGCTTCTGCGACCTCCCGGGCGTGATGCAGCACTTCACGGTGCCTGTCGACGCGTTCGACCCGGACGACGAGCTCGCCTTCGACGGATCCTCGATCCGGGGTTTCCAGGCCATTCACGAGTCCGACATGGCGCTGCGCGCGGACCTGTCGACCGCCCGGGTCGACCCGTTCCGCCGTGACAAGACGCTGAACATCAACTTCTTCATCCACGACCCGATCACGGGCGAGCAGTACTCCCGTGACCCGCGCAACGTGGCGAAGAAGGCCGAGGCCTACCTCGCCTCCACCGGGATCGCCGACACGGCGTACTTCGGTCCCGAGGCCGAGTTCTACGTCTTCGACTCCGTCCGCTTCGCGACCAGCGCGAACGAGTCCTTCTACCACATCGACTCCGAGGCGGGTGCCTGGAACACCGGCGCCCTGGAGGACAACCGTGGTTACAAGGTCCGCTACAAGGGCGGCTACTTCCCGGTCCCGCCGGTCGACCACTTCGCCGACCTGCGTGCCGAGATCTCCCTGGAGCTGGAGCGGGCCGGCCTGAAGGTCGAGCGCCAGCACCACGAGGTGGGCACCGCCGGCCAGGCCGAGATCAACTACAAGTTCAACACGCTGCTCGCCGCCGCCGACGACCTCCAGCTCTTCAAGTACATCGTGAAGAACGTGGCGTGGAAGAACGGCAAGACCGCGACCTTCATGCCGAAGCCGATCTTCGGTGACAACGGCTCGGGCATGCACGTCCACCAGTCGCTGTGGTCGGGCGGCTCCCCGCTCTTCTACGACGAGGCCGGTTACGCGGGCCTGTCGGACACCGCCCGCTACTACATCGGCGGCATCCTCAAGCACGCCCCGTCGCTGCTGGCCTTCACCAACCCGACGGTGAACTCGTACCACCGCCTGGTCCCCGGCTTCGAGGCCCCGGTCAACCTGGTCTACTCGCAGCGCAACCGCTCCGCCGCGATGCGTATCCCGATCACGGGCTCGAACCCGAAGGCCAAGCGCGTCGAGTTCCGCGCGCCCGACTCCTCCGGCAACCCGTACCTGGCCTTCTCGGCGCTGCTGCTCGCGGGCCTGGACGGCATCAAGAACAAGATCGAGCCGGCCGAGCCGATCGACAAGGACCTGTACGAGCTGGCTCCCGAGGAGCACGCGGGCGTCCCGCAGGTCCCGACCTCGCTCCCGGCCGTCCTCGACTCCCTCGAGGCCGACCACGAGTTCCTCCTCCAGGGCGACGTGTTCACGCCGGACCTGATCGAGACGTGGATCGACTACAAGCGCACGAACGAGATCGCGCCGCTGCAGCTGCGTCCGCACCCGCACGAGTTCGAGCTGTACTTCGACGTGTGATCGACGCTCCCGTCGTACCCGCGGTGCCCCCGTCTCCCTCCCGGAGGCGGGGGCACCGTCGTTTGCCCGGATCCCGCTTCACAGACGGCGCCGGACAGGGGATCATCGGTACTGACACGGTTGTTCGAGAGAGGCTGACGGGGATGTCCGAACGGCACGACGACGAGCGGGAGTTCGACCTCGGATGGGCGGACAGCGCCGAGCACAAGGAGCCCTCGGCCCGTGCCCGCATGCTCGCCGCCCGCTGGAAGGACAACCCGCCCGGACCCGTGCCGTTCCGCCCCGACCCGGAGCACGTGGGTTCGCGCCGCCGGTCCTCCTGGGTGTCGACGGCCGTGGTGCTCGGCTGCGTGGCGGCGCTGATCGTACTGCTCGGGTACATCAACTTCCGGGCCCCGTACTAGGCGACCGGCCCGGGCCCTGACCGGCAGCGGCTGCTAGCGTCCGCCCCCGTGGACGACAGCGTGTACGTGGGCAACGCGGGGCGGGACGCGGCGCTCGACCGGGGATGGCTGCTGGGGCATTTCAAGGGCGTCGGGGATCCGCGCCACAGTGAGGCCGTGGAGATCAAGTGGGGGGTGCACCCGCGGGGCGACGAGCGTTCGCGGTGGGTGCGGGGTGAGGAGCGGACGGCGCTCCTGGTCCTGATCAGCGGGCGTTTCCGCGTCGAACTCCCCGGGCGCAGTGTTCTCCTGGAGCAGCAGGGTGACTACGTGGTGTGGGGGCGCGGAGTCGACCACTCGTGGTGCGCGGAGGAGGAGTCGGTGGTGCTGACCGTGCGGTGGCCGTCGGTGCCCGGCTACGCGGTCGCCGACGGCGTCTGACGTCTTTGCCGGTCCTGGGGGCGATCACGACCCGTTCATGGGCGGGCCCGGGTGCACACTGGCAGTGGGACGAGTGCGTGAGCTGCGGGGTGATGCAGATGCACAGCCGCTTTCGGAGTGACCGGCGGTTGACCACCCGTATGGGGATCACGCTGTTCCTGCTCGGTCTGGTGTACGTGGGGTTCGTCGCCGCGTTGGTCGTGCTGCTGAAGTCGTGGGTGCTGGTCGTGGTGGTCGCGGCGGCGCTGCTCGGCGCGCAGTACTGGTTCTCGGACCGGATCGCGCTGTACGCCATGCGCGGCCGGGTCGTGGAGCGTGAGGAGTTCCCCGAGCTGCACGCGGTGATCGACCGGATGTGCGCCCTCGCGGACATGCCCAAGCCGGTGGTGGCCGTGTCCGATATGGACATGCCGAACGCGTTCGCGACCGGGCGGAACCCCGACCACGCCGTGGTCTGCGTGACGACCGGGCTGCTCAGGCGACTGGAGCCGGCCGAGCTGGAGGGCGTCCTCGCGCACGAGTTGTCCCACGTGGCGCACAAGGACGTCGCCGTGATCACCATCGCCTCGTTCCTGGGTGTGCTCGCGGGGCTGATCGTCCGGTTCGCGTTCTACTCGCAGGTGTTCGGCGGGGGCCGCAGGGACCAGAACACGGCCGCCGTCTTCGCCGCGGTGATGGGCGTGTCGGCCGCCGTGTACGCGATCAGCTTCCTGCTGATCCGGGCCCTGTCGCGGTACCGGGAACTGGCCGCGGACCGGGCGGCGGCCCAGCTCACCGGTCGGCCCTCGGCGCTGGCGTCCGCGCTCACCAAGGTCTCCGGCAACATCGCCCGGATCCCGACGAAGGACCTGCGCACGGCCCAGGCCTTCAACGCGTTCTACTTCACGCCGGCGCTGGGCCGCGAGCCCGGCATCGCACGGCTCTTCTCGACCCACCCGAGCCTTCAGGAGCGGCTCGACCAGCTGGGCCGGATCTCCGCCGAGCTGGGCGAGGCGGCGTCACCCGGAGGAGTGTGAGCGGAGCATGGGGCTGCTGGACATCCTGCTCGGCCGGAGCAAGCCGGTCGAGGCGGATCTCGACCGGCTCTTCGCGCTGCCGTCGGCGGCCGTGACCCTGGAGGCCGCCGCGGGCTTCACCCCGACCGGGCAGGGCGCGGTGTGCTTCGCCACCGTCGAGGGCGCGGCCTTCGAGCAGACCCACCGCGAGGTGCAGGCCCTGCTGGACGCCGACACCGACCGCGACGGCCCGCCGGTGCGGCTGACCCAGGACGACTACGGCTACTCCTGGCTGGTCTCGCACCGCGCCCCCGACCAACTCGTGTCGCTCGTGAACGACCTGCACGCCGTCAACAGCCAGATGGAGGTCAACGGGTTCGGCCCCCAACTGCTGTGCTCACTGGCCGGTTTCCGGGACCGGTCGGGGCGGCGGCTCGCGCTGGTCTACCTCTACAAGCGCGGCACGTTCTACCCGTTCGCGCCCCTGCCCGGCGAGGCGCAGCGGCGCGACAACGCGCTGGAGCTCCAGGCGCGGGCCGCGCTCGCCGACGACCTGACGATCGAGCAGGACCTGGGCCGCTGGTTCCCCGTGTGGGGAGCACCGGGTTTGTGATCGGCCGCTCACGGGCCCGCGCCGCGTGAATGAATGGCCGTATGAGCGAGCCGATCCCCTTCACGCACGACGTCGACGGTGAACGCCTCAGCGGGCTGGTCGGCGGCGGTGAACCGGCCAGGACGACCGTCGTACTGCTGCACGGCGCGGGCAACGGCAGCAAGGAGCGGCTGGTGCCGTGGCTGGAGGAGTTCGCCGCACTCGGCTGCCGCGCCCTCGCCTTCGACTTCTCGGGGCACGGGGAGAGCACCGGAGCGCTGCGGGAGTCGAGCCTGCGCCGCCGCTTCGAGCAGGCCGTGTCCGTCATCGACGCACGCGCGCGCGTGGACGGGCCGCTGGTCCTGGTCGGGTTCAGCATGAGCGGCCAGACCGTGGCCGATCTCGTCCGGCACTACGGGGACCGGGTGGCGGCCCTGGGGCTGTGCGCTCCGGCGGTGTACGCGGCCGAGGCGTGGGACGTGCCGTTCGGCGACGGCGACGGGCGGTTCAGCGCGATCATCCGCCGGCCCGGGAGCTGGCGTGCGGCGCCCGCGCTGGAGGTGCTGCGGGCGTACGAGGGGCGGGCGGTGCTCGCGGTGCCGGGCACGGACGAGGTCATCCCGCCCGCCGTGACCGAGGCCGTCTCGGCGGCGCTGGCCCGGCGCGCCCAGTTCACCCACTGGCAACTCCCCGAGGCGGAGCACCGGTTGGGCCTGTGGTTCCGCGACCGTCCCCACGACCGGCGGGAGTTCGCCTCCGCCGTCCTGACCGGGCTCGGCGAGCAGGGCTGGACGGCCACGCGCGCGTGGGTGGCCGAACAGCTCCCCGAGGGCCGTACGGTCGCCACGTCCACTTTCCTGACGGGCGGCTGGAGCGCGCAGCTGCGGCGGCTCACCCTCGACGACGGCACCGAGCTGGCGCTGCGGAGCTTCGTGCAGCCCTTCTTCCGGCGGCACGCGCCCGGGCTGCTGGCCCGCGAGGCGGGGATCCTCACGCTGCTGGCGGGGCAGGAGGGTGTGCCGGCCGCCGAGTTGATCGGCGTGGACGCGACCGGCGAGCACTGCGACCACCCGTCCCTGCTGATGTCGGTGCTGCCGGGGCGGGTCCGGGTCGACGAGGGGGAACTCGACGCGCGGGTGGACCTGCTGGCGGCTCAGCTGGCCCGGATCCACCGGGTCGTTCCCGAGGAGCGGCCGCGACCGTACCAGGCCTGGACGTCCCCGGAGCGGGTGGCCGCGCCACAAGGCGCGCTGTGGGAACGGGCCGTGGAGGTGATCCGCCGCGACCCTCCGCCGTACGACGGCTGTTTCCTGCACCGGGACTTCCACCCCGGGAACGTGCTGTTCACGGGCACCGGGGCCGGGCTGCGGATCAGCGGTGTCGTCGACTGGGTGGAGACCTCCTGGGGCCCCGCCGACCTGGACGTCGCCCACTGCTCGACGGCGCTCGCGCTGCTGTACGGCGCGGAGTACGGCCTCGGCTTCGGGGAGCGCTACGCGGCGCGGGGCGGCAGGCGCCTGGCCGAGGGCCCCGACCACTTGTACTGGCGGCTGCTCGACGCCCTGGCCTACGCCCCGGACGCGGCGAAGCTCGCGGGCCCGTGGCGGGAACTGGGGCGGACCGACCTGACTCCGGAGGTGCTGGGCGGGCGGCTGGAGACGTACGTGACGGGGCTGATGGAGCGGTACGGCTGAGGGAGCGCGGCGGGCCGGTCGCGGTCGATTGTCAGTGGTGTCCGCGATGATGTGATCGGGTCGGAGGACGCGGCGAGTGGAGGCGGGCATGGGGGCGGAGCGGTACATCGGCGTGCCGGAGCGGCGGGCGCGGCTCGCGCTGCGGCAGCGGCTGGCCCGACAGGCCAGGGCGGGGACGCCCGAGGAGGTCGCCGACGCGCTCGTCGCCCTGCACGGCACGGACCCGGCGACGGTGTACCTGGCCGTGGGCGCGCGGCTCGCCGACCCGGCGAAGACGGTGGACGAGACCGGACGCGCGCTGTACGAGGACCGTTCCCTGGTGCGGATGCACGGCATGCGGCACACCGTGTTCGTCTTCCCCACCGGCCTCACCGCCGTCGTGCACGCCTCGACCGGGCTGGCGGTCGCCGCCCGGGAGCGGGCCGCGCTCCTCAAGGACATGGCCGCGGGCGGGGCGCCGGACGCGGCCTGGCTGAAGGAGGTCGAGGAGTCGACGCTGGCGGCACTCGCCCGGCGTGGGCAGGCGACGGCCGCCGAACTCGCCCAGGACGAGCCCCGGCTGCGCGAGCAGTTCGTCTACGCGGCCGGCAAGAGCTACGAGGGTCTGCACACGGTCTCGACCCGGCTGCTGAAGGTGCTCGGCGTCGAGGGCAAGGTCGTCCGCGGTCGGCCGCTCGGCTCCTGGACGTCCAGCCAGTTCCGCTGGGCCGTGGCCCCCGAGCATCCCGAGCTGGACGCCGCCGAGGCGCAGGCGGAGCTGCTGGGGCGGTGGCTCGCCGCGTGCGGTCCGGCGACGGAGGCCGACCTCAAGTGGTGGACGGGGTGGCGTGTGACGGACGTCCGCAGGGCGCTGGCGGCGTGCGGGGCGCGGCCGGTGACGCTGGACGAGGGCCCGGGGTTCGTGGCCGGGGAGGACGTCGACCCGGTGTCCGCGCCGGACGAGCCCTGGGCCGCCCTGCTGCCCGGTCTCGACCCGACGGCGATGGGATGGCAGCAGCGCGACTGGTACCTGGCGCCGGAGCTGCGGCCGCAGCTGTTCGACCGCAGCGGCAACGTCGGGCCGACGGTGTGGTGGAACGGCCGGGTGATCGGCGGCTGGGCCCAGCGGCCCGACGGGGAGATCACCTGGCGGATCCTCGACGAGGAGGGCGTCGGCCGGGAGGCCCGCACGGCGATCGAGACAGCGGCGGAGCGGCTGAGCGGATGGCTGGGGACGACCAGAATCACCCCGCGCTTCCGCACACCGCTGGAGAAGGAACTGGCGACGGGTTGACGGGCCGGGGGTACTTACGGGCTCGGCACAGACGGGGCTGAGTGCGGGGCTGCGTGCGCTGACGGCGCTGAGTGCGGGGCTGCGTGCGCTGACGGGGCTGGGTGCGCTGAAGGCCGCCGCCCGCCAAAGACCCGCCGACTACGCATGCTTCCCCCCGACCCGTACGAACACCCCCGCCCGGGCCGCCATCGCCGCCGCCTCGGCGGCCCGGTCGGCCGTGGGCTCGTCGAGTCGGCCGCCACTGATGAGCAGGTGGTAGTAGAGCGGAGCGGAGACGGCCCGGATCACGTCGTGCGGGTCCGTGCCCTCGGGCACCTCACCCCGTTCGACGGCCTGCCGGACGCAGGGGGCCCACTCCCTGACGCGGATGTCGTAGAAGCGGTGCAGTGCCGCGGCCGTCTTCACGTCACCGGTGGCGGCGGCGATCAGCGCCTTGAACAGCGCGCCTTGGCGGGGATCCGTCAGGGTCCGCTGGACGAGCCGGGCGTTGGCCGTCAGGTCGCCGAGCAGCGAACCGGTCTCGCTGCGCGGCGCCGACTGCTCGGCCATGTCCTGCAAGAGGTCGGCCACCAGGCCCGTCACTGTTCCCCAGCGGCGGTAGACGGTCGTCTTGCCCACCTGGGCGCGGCGCGCGACGTCGGCCAGGTCCAGCCCGGTGAAGCCCTGCTCGGTCAGGGCGTCCTCGGCCGCCCGCAGCACCGCCTCCCGCACCCGCGCCGTGCGCCCGCCGGGACGTACGGTCCCCGGCTCGACCCCGTCAGTCATAACGGCACTCCTGTTTCATTAGCAGCTTCCCCCTGCTACCTTAGTCATCACTAACGGAACCACAGACCCGTTAGTGAGACCAGAAGGGGTCCCGATGGAATACAGGCGATTGGGCGCGTCCGGACTCATGGTCCCCGCGCTGAGCTTCGGAGCCGGCACCTTCGGCGGCCGCGGTCCGCTCTTCGGGGCGTGGGGCACGACCGACGCGCGGGAGGCACGCCGCCTGGTGGACATCTGCCTGGACGCCGGGATCACGATGTTCGACACCGCCGACGTCTACTCCGGCGGCGCCTCCGAGGAGGTGCTGGGAGAGGCGATCAAGGGGCGCCGGGACCAGGTGCTCGTCTCCACCAAGACGAGCCTGCCCACGGGCGACGGACCGGGCGACGCGGGCTCCTCCCGCTCCCGGCTGATCACCGCCTGTGAGGAGGCCCTGCGCCGGCTCGGCACCGACCACATCGACCTGTTCCAGCTCCACGCCTTCGACGCCGGGACGCCGGTCGAGGAGGTGCTGGCGACCCTCGACACCCTCGTGCGCGCGGGCAAGGTGCGCTACGTCGGCGTCTCCAACTTCTCCGGTTGGCAGGTGATGAAGTCCCTCGCGGCGGCGGAGAGGAACGGACACCCGCGCTACGCGGCCCACCAGGTGTACTACTCCCTCCTCGGCCGCGACTACGAGTGGGAGCTCATGCCGCTCGCCCTGGACCAGGGCCTCGGCGCGATCGTCTGGAGCCCGCTCGGCTGGGGGCGCCTCACCGGCAGAATCCGCCGCGGGGCCCCACTCCCGACCGACAGCCGCCTGCACCGCACCGCCGACTACGGCCCGCCCGTCACCGAGGAGCACCTCTACGGCGTGGTGGACGCGCTGGATGAGATCGCGGCGGAGACGGGCCGGGCCGTGCCGCAGATCGCCCTCAACTGGCTGCTCCGGCGGCCGACCGTGTCCTCCGTCATCATCGGCGCCCGCGACGAGCGGCAGCTGCGCCAGAACCTCGGGGCGGTCGGCTGGTCCCTGACCCCCGAGCAGATGGCGAGGCTCGACGCGGCGAGCCACCGCCCGGCGCCGTACCCCTACTTCCCCTACGAGCGCCAGGAGGGCTTCGCCCGCCTGAACCCGCCCCTGTTCGCCGCGCCGGGCCGGGCGGCATGACAGGACAAAGCGCCGGACGCCCCGTGGGAACAGGGCGGCCGGCGCTCGTGATCGGCCGGGTCAGCGCGCGTACCGCATGAGCGCCCGCACCATGTGGCACGTCGTGTCCGACGGCGGATGGACGCCGATCAGCTCCGCCGTAGTGCGGATCGTCTCGTTGCGGGCCTGGTTCGGCATGTAGACGCCCGAGTCGAGCAGGGCGATGGCGAGGCGCATGGCCTTGAGGCGGCGGTTGTGCGTGACGTACCACTCGCGCGGCCGGCCCGGCGGCAACGGCCGCTTCGCCACGGGCGCGTACGGCAGGTCGAGCAGGACGGGGCGCTTCGCGGTGGACTGGGTGGGCAGCGGCTTCGACGTCAGAGCGGCAGCGGGCACAGGCATCCTCCTGTCGCGGTCGGGTGGCCCCCGGAGACGTCCACGCCCCCGGCGGCCACCCTCGAACACTGCTTACAGTTTACCGCCGGGCACTGACAACGGGGAGGCCGCAGAGCGCGGCAAACACCCAGGTCGAAAAGGGAATTGGCGTCGCGTCACGGCAGGTCCCCGAGGTGCCGGTGGGGCTGCGGAAAATCGAACAGACCCTGCGGCGCTCACCGGCCCCGCGGCGCGTACCGTGGCCCCATGGAGATCTGGATCAATCCCGCCTGCTCGAAGTGCCGCAGCGCGGTACAGCTGCTCGACGCCGAGGGTGCCGACTACACCGTCCGCCGCTACCTGGAGGACGTGCCGAGCGAGGACGAGATCCGGGGCGTCCTCACCCGCCTCGGGCTCGAACCCTGGGACATCACCCGCACCCAGGAAGCCGCCGCCAAGGAGCTCGGCCTCAAGGAGTGGCCGCGGGACGCCGGTTCGCGCGACCGGTGGATCAAGGCGCTCGCCGAGCACCCCAAGCTGATCCAGCGCCCGATCATCACCGCGGACGACGGCACGGCGGTGGTGGCCCGCACCGACGAGGCCGTACAGGACGCCCTGTCACGCTGACAGCCGGTCTCCCTGCCCGTGTGGCACAGGTCACTCAGCTGACTCCTGTAACCACTGAGTAACTTCGTTCGGTATCTCGTACATAGCGGCGTACGCTCCCCTACCTCTTCAGGAGGCGCGCATGTCGCGCAGGAGAACGCTCGGTACGAAGAAGAAACTCGCGCTGCTGGTGAGCGCGGCGACGGTGGCGGGAGGCGGGGCCTTCGTCATGGCGAGCACGTCGAACGCCGCGCAGACCCCCAAGTCCTCGGCTGAGTCGACGGTCTGCCTGGGGCTGGCCACCGCCCTCGGCAACAACCAGAAGTTCATCGCGGACCAGCGGGCCAACCCCGACGCGCAGTCCGAGGCGCGGATCGCCAACCGCGAGGCGGTCGTCGCGGAGATCAAGCGGAAGCAGGAGGCGTCGGGGTGCGTGGTCGGGGAGTCGGCTCAGGACTCCCAGACCGCGCAGCCGTCGCAGCCCGCACAGTCGGCGCCGCCCCAGTCGCAGCAGCCGGCGGAGTCGGTGCAGCCCTCGCAGCCCGCGGAGAACCCCGGCGGTGGCGCCGCGGGCTCCGGACAGCAGGTGTGCAACGGCTCCACCGTCACGCTCTCCGGTGAGGGCGGTGCGCCTGCCGCGTCCAGCAACCAGTTCCCGGTCGGCACGAAGCTGAAGGTCACCAACCTGGACAACGACAAGTCCACGACGGTGGAGGTCACTTCGGTCTCCGGCAGCTGTGTGCTGCTCAACAACGCGGCCTTCGAACAGGTCCGTGAGCCCGGCAAGTTCCTGATCCGCCGGGCCGTGATCGAGAAGGTGGGGTGAGGCCGGACGATCGAGTGAGTCACTGAGGGGGCGGCCCACCCCTCGGCCGCCCCCCCGTACGTGTCACCGGTCCTGCTGCCCCCGGCCAGGGGCGGCGGGACCGGCACGTCGGGGCCACGCGGCGGCGGTCACCGGCTTGACGGAGGGAAGCCGGTGACCGGCCGCTCACCGCGGGCAAACACCCTCACAGCGTGACCCGTGGCACAGCGCCACCAGGTAACACGGGGTTCACATTCGAGCAATGGCCGGGAAATCGCCTGTTGACAAGCTGCCGGGCAACTACAGCGGCGCCCCAGTGCCGCAGCGCCGCAGCACCCGCGATACGCGCCCAGACACACCCCCGAAGGATGTGGCCCGTGACCTTCAAGGCTGAGTACATCTGGATCGACGGCACCGAGCCGACGGCCAAACTGCGTTCCAAGACCAAGATCATCGCGGGTTCCCCCGCCGGTCTCGACGCGCTGCCGATCTGGGGCTTCGACGGGTCCTCCACCAACCAGGCCGAGGGCCACGCCTCGGACTGCGTGCTGAAGCCGGTCTTCACCTGCCCGGACCCGATCCGCGGCGGCGACGACGTGCTGGTCCTGTGCGAGGTGCTGAACATCGACTTCACCCCGCACCCCAGCAACACCCGTGCCGCGCTGGCCGAGGTCGCGGAGAAGTTCGCGGCGCAGGAGCCGATCTTCGGCATCGAGCAGGAGTACACCTTCTTCAAGGACGGCTACCCGCTCGGCTTCCCCAAGGGCGGCTTCCCGGCCCCGCAGGGCGGCTACTACTGCGGCGTCGGCGCCGACGAGATCTTCGGCCGTGACGTCGTCGAGGCCCACCTCGACAACTGCCTGAAGGCCGGCCTCGGCATCTCCGGCATCAACGCCGAGGTCATGCCGGGCCAGTGGGAGTTCCAGGTCGGCCCGCTGTCCCCGCTGGAGGTCTCGGACCAGCTGTGGGTGGCCCGCTGGCTGCTCTACCGCACCGCCGAGGACTTCGACATCGCCGCCACCCTCGACCCGAAGCCGGTCAAGGGCGACTGGAACGGCGCCGGCGCGCACACCAACTTCTCCACCAAGGCGATGCGCGAGGGCTACGACGCGATCATCACCGCGTGCGAGTCGCTCGGTGAGGGCTCCAAGCCGCTCGACCACGTCAAGAACTACGGCGCCGGCATCGACGACCGCCTGACCGGTCTGCACGAGACCGCCCCGTGGGACAAGTTCTCCTACGGCGTCTCCAACCGCGGTGCCTCGGTCCGTATCCCGTGGCAGGTCGAGAAGGACGGCAAGGGCTACATCGAGGACCGCCGTCCCAACGCCAACGTCGACCCGTACGTGGTGACCCGCCTGCTCGTCGACACGTGCTGCTCGGCCCTGGAGAAGGCCGGCCAGGTCTGATCCACCCCACAGCTCCGTGAAGGGGGCGCCCACCGGGAACGGTGGGCGCCCCCTCGCGTGTGTGCCGGGGAAGCGTCCAAGCAGTGAGAGGAGGGTCCTGCCGAGGGCCTTCTTCTGCTTCAATGGGGGCATGGCCAGCCTCCAGAAGCTCCCCGCGACGGGTCGCCATGACCTCGAGCCCTTCTGGCCTTCCCGTCAGCACCACGACTTCGACCGGGTGTGTTGCCGCGCGGTGAACGCGCCGGCCCTCTAAAGCCGTACCCCCGGTCTTCGGCCAGCGCGCAACGGCGTACGTCCCTGACGAACCTCTCGCGCGAAAAGAGCTGACCTCTCATGGCGACCACTCGTTCCCTGTCCACCGCCACCCTCGACTCCCCCGCCCCGCACGGCCCCCGGCACCGGCTGCGTGCCGTCGACCGGGACGAGGTGGTGACCGTGGCGGATCTGCTGCCGCCCGGTGCCACCTGGCTGCCGGCTCCCCCGCACACCCTGCCGACGCTGCCCGGGCAGCCGCCGATGATCGGCTACCTGGTGCTCGTCCCGGCCGACCAGCAGCCGCCGTTCCCGGTGGCGGTGCCGGACCGGCCCGCGGCGACCGGCCCCGAGGCCGGGGCCGAGCCGGGCGGCGAGCCGCTGATCCGCGTCGACACCGTGCAGCGCACCGCCGAGGTGGCCGGACGGCCGCTCGACCTCACGTACCTGGAGTTCGAGCTGCTCGCCCACCTGGTGGCGCACCCGGGCCGGGTGCACACCCGCGACCAGCTGGTCGGCACGGTGTGGGGCTACGGGCACGTGGGCGACGGCCGCACGGTCGACGTCCACATCGCCCGGCTGCGCCGCAAGCTGGGCGCCGAGCACCGCGACACGATCCGGACGGTGCGCCGCGTCGGCTACAAGTACGTGCCGCCGACGGGCCCCTGACCCGGCGCGCCGTCTGCTGACAGCAGAGCCTCGTTCCGCCGCGCCGCCCCACCCGGCAGAGTCGGCGGTATGAGGCTTCTGATGCTGGGTGGTACGGAGTTCGCGGGGCGGCCCGTCGTGGAGGCGGCGCTGGCGCGGGGCTGGGAGGTGACCGTCTTCCACCGGGGGCGGCACGCGGCGCCGCCGGGCGTGCGGTCGCTGCGCGGCGACCGCACCGCGCCCGACGGGCTGGCCGCCCTCGCCGAGGACCCGGGCGAGTGGGACGTCGTCGTCGACACCTGGTCGGCTGCGCCGTACGCGGTGCGGGACGCGGCGCGGCTGCTGCGGGGCCGCGCCCACCGGTACGTGTACGTGTCGAGCTGCTCGGTGTACGCGTGGGCCCCGCCCGCCGGGTACGGCGAGGACGCGCCCGTGGTGGAGGGGGCGTCGGCCGACGCGGAGCAGACCGCGTACCCGCAGGACAAGCGGGGCGGTGAACTGGCCGTCCTGGACGCCTTCGGCGAGGACCGGTCGGTGCTCGTGCGGGCCGGGTTGCTCCTCGGCCCGTACGAGAACGTCGGCCGGCTGCCCTGGTGGCTGGGCCGGACGGCGCGCGGCGGCCCGGTACTGGCCCCGGGCCCGCGGGAGCTGCCCCTGCAGTACGTGGACGTCCGCGACCTCGCCGAGTGGATGCTGAACGCGGCGGAGCGGCAGCTCAGCGGGCCGTACAACCTGATGAGCCCTCAGGGACACACCACCATGGGCGAGTTGCTGGACGCCTGCGTGCGGGTCACCGGCGGGGGGGCCGAACTCCGGTGGACCGAGCCGGAGGTGATCCTCCGGGCGGGCATCGAGCCGTGGACCGAGCTGCCGGTGTGGGTGCCGCCGGGCAGCGACCTGCACGACGCCCTGCACGGCGCGGACGTCTCCCGGGCGGTCGCGGCGGGGCTGCGCTGCCGCCCCGTCGAGGAGACCGTGGCCGACACCTGGAGCTGGCTGCGGGCCATCGGCGGCACGGCGCCCCAGCGCCCCGATCGGACGCGCAAGGGCCTCGACCCGGAGGTGGAGGCGAAGGTGCTCGCGGCCGGCGGGTCCGCGGAGGTGTAGGTAGCACCACCCCCTGACCGGGTGTCCCGGCCCCGTGCCCCCGCACCCGTGCTCGGCCAGACTGACGCCATGACCATCGACACGAAGAGCGGCAACGGGCGTACGAAGGGGCGGGGCGTGGGGCTCGCCGCGGTGCGGGGGCTGGCACTCGCCCTCGTCTGTCTGCCGGGGGCGGTGCTGTGCTTCTGCCTGTCCCTGGTCTCGATCGCCCTCATCCCGATCGGGGTCGGGCTCGTGACGACGCCGTACGTCCTGACGGGGGTGCGGACGTTCGCGAACTGGCGGCGGGTGCTCGCGGCGGAGTGGGGCGGGGTGCGGATACCCCCGGCGTACCGGCCGCTGCCCGGCGGCGCCAACCCCTGGACCCGCACCTTCGCGCTGCTGCGCGACCCGGCGACCTGGCGGGACCTGAGGTGGCTGCCGGTCGACATGACCGCGGGGTTCGTCACCGCGCTGCTGCCGGCCGTGCTGCTGCTCTACCCGCTGGAGGGGTTCGCGCTCGCCCTCGGGCTGTGGCGGGTCTTCCCCGACGGGTACTGGTACGGGTTCGTGCCGGTGACGGGCCAGGCGTCCGCCTTCGGCGCGGCGGCCCTGGGCCTGGTCCTGCTGTTCCTCGCGCACTTCTTCACGCCGCGCCTGCTGGACTCCCACTTCCGGCTCACCCGGGCCGTGCTCGGCAGCGGTCAGGGGGAACTGGCCGAGCGGGTGCGGGTGCTGACCGAGACGCGACGGGACGCGGTCGACGCCTCCGCCGCCGAGCTGCGGCGCATCGAGCGGGACCTGCACGACGGGGCCCAGGCCCGGCTCGTCGCCGTCGGCATGGACCTGGGCACCATCGAGGCGCTGCTCGACAAGGACCCCGCCCAGGCCAAGGAGCTGATCGCACAGGCCCGCAAGTCCTCGGTGGAGGCCCTGACCGAGCTGCGCGAGCTGGTGCGCGGCATCCACCCGCCGGTGCTCGCCGAACGCGGGCTGGGCGACGCCGTACGGGCGCTGGCGCTGCGGCTGCCGGTGCCGACCGAGGTGAGTGTGGACCTGCCCGGGCGGGCGGAGGCGCCCGTGGAGTCGGCCGCGTACTTCGCCGTGAGCGAGGTGCTCACCAACGCCGTCAAGCACTCCGGCGCGGACCGGATCTGGGTCGACCTGCACCGGACGGACGGCATGCTGCGGGCGACCGTCACCGACAACGGCAAGGGCGGCGCGGTGATCGGGGCCGGTTCCGGACTGGCCGGGGTCGAGCGGCGACTCGGTACATTCGACGGCGTCCTGGCCGTCAGCAGTCCCGCGGGCGGTCCCACCATGGTCACCATGGAGATCCCTTGCGCGTAGTCCTCGCCGAAGATCTGTTCCTGCTGCGCGACGGACTCGTCCGGCTGCTCCAGGCGCACGGCTTCGAGATCGCGGCGGCCGTCGAGTCCGGGCCCGAACTGGCCGCCGCGCTGGCCGAGCTGGACCCGGACGTCGCGGTCGTCGACGTCCGCCTGCCGCCCACGCACACCGACGAGGGCCTGCAGTGCGCGCTCGACGCCCGCCGCAGGCGGCCCGGACTGCCGGTGCTGGTGCTCTCCCAGCACGTGGAGCAGCTGTACGCGCGCGAGCTGCTCGCCGACGGCAGCGGCGCGGTCGGGTACCTGCTGAAGGACCGGGTGTTCGACGCCGAGCAGTTCGTGGACGCCGTACGGCGGGTCGCCGCCGGCGGTACGGCGATGGATCCGCAGGTCATCCAGCAGCTGCTGGCCCGGCAGTCGGGCGGCGACCGGCCGCTGGCGCGGCTGACGCCCCGGGAGCTGGAGGTGCTGGAGCTGATGGCGCAGGGCCGGTCCAACGCGGCGATCGCCGGGAAACTGGTCGTGACGGAACGGGCGATCGCCAAGCACACCGCGAACATCTTCGCCAAACTGGGCCTTGAGGTCTCGGACGACGACAACCGGCGCGTGCTGGCGGTTCTCGCGTATCTCGACCACGGCCGCTGAAACCGGACGGGCTGCTTCACCCACCGTGGGTGATCCACAACTCCCGGTACCAAAGGGGCTGTTGAGGACACAGAGCCCTCACGAATCTCGCATCAATTTCCGAGACATCTGAACACCCCTGGGACGCGCTCCGTATGGAAGGGAGCCGCTTCACTCCTGTCGGGCGCCTCGATGCCCCCGAAAAAGGAAGTCAGAGGAGTTCCATGGGACGCAACACAAGAAAACGCCGTACGCCGCTGGCCACCAAGGCCATAGCCGCATCGGCGGCCCTAGCGCTCGGTGGGGGCGGGCTGATCTGGGCAAACTTCTATGCCTCGGCGCATGAGGAGAACTCGGCGAACCAGACGAAGTCCGCGGGCGCGCAGATCGCCACGATCCAGTGCCCCGACGTCGGACAGAAACTGACCGATGTGCCGGACGGTGCTCGCCAGGGGGTGGACAAGGAGCTGGCGAACCTCGACAAGCAGATCAGCGAGGCCTACACCCGGCTCGCCTCCACGCGCCAGGCCCAGGCCGGTGACTCGGGCTTCGTCAACAACGCCATCCTCGGCCCGCTGAAGTCGAAGCGGGTCGCGGCCCTCGACCGGATCGGGATCAACATCCGGCGGGTGGGCGGACAGGCCCCGGCCAACCTCGAGCAGCTCGCCGAGTGCAAGGGCATGGCCGCCGACGCGAACACCAACGACGGCCAGGCCGGAGGCGGCCAGAACAACGACGGGCAGAACGACGGCGGGCAGAACGACGGCGGCCAGAACAACGACGGCGGTCAGGACCAGGGCCAGGACAACGGCCAGGACCAGGGCCAGGGCGGCAACGGCGGCCAGGCCGGCAACGGCCCCGCGGCGGCGGACTTCATCAACATCGAGGACGTCCAGCCGAACTCCCGCAACCTGCCCAACGGCCTCGCCGCGAACGGCGACGGCGGTTCCACGGGCTCGTTCACCACGAACTGCGGCACCAACGAGAACGAGAACCGCAACTCCGACAACGTGATCGTGGCGCCCGGCGTGTCCAACGGCGCGCAGCACCAGCACGACTACGTCGGCAACCAGAGCAACAACGCCTTCGCGAGCGACGAGGACCTGGCGAACGCCCAGACGTCCTGCCAGAACCAGGGCGACAAGTCCTCGTACTTCTGGCCGGTCCTGCGCATCCAGGACGGCTCGCAGGACATCGACCAGGGTCAGCCGGGCGGTGGCCAGGACGGCAACGTCGGCAAGATCGTCGAGCCGGCCGAGGCGCAGCTGAAGTTCGTCGGCAACCGCACCAGCGACGTCGTCGCGATGCCGAAGGCCCTGCGCATCATCACCGGTGACGCCAAGTCCTTCACCAACGGCCTGAACAACGCCAACACCTCCTGGAGCTGCACCGGCTTCGAGGACCGTCAGGTGACGGACAAGTACCCGCTCTGCCCCGAGGGCAGCAGCGTGGTGCGGACGTCCAACTTCCAGAGCTGCTGGGACGGCCAGAACATCGACAGCGCCAACCACCGCACCCACGTGGACTTCGTGGAGGCGGACGGCAGCTGCTCGAACGGCTTCCAGGCCATCCCCCAGCTCCAGGTCCGCCTGGTCTACGACGTCCCGGCGCCGCAGATCAACAACGGGCAGGTGCAGAACGCCTTCGCGGTGGACTCCTTCCCGGAGCAGCTGCACAAGCCGATCACCGACCACAACGACTTCATCAACTTCTTCGACGAGAACGTGATGAACGAGATGGTCCAGTGCATCAACAACGGCGAGGACTGCCAGTAGTCCTCACACAGTAGGAAGCCGGCGGTGGGAATTCCCACCGCCGGCTTTCGCTTGCCGGGCTCCGCGCGGTCAGCCGTGGTGGTTGCCGCTGTTGTGGCTGCCACCGGGGTTCATGTGCTCGGAGCCCTCTTCCATGGTCCCGCCGAGCGTGCCCTGCAGCGCCGTGACCGTCTTCTCCTGGCCGACGGCGACCCACTTGCGGCCGACCAGGTAGTAGCCGCCGTAGTCCTTGGCGCTGTTCAGCCATTCGCGCTGGCCGCGGTCGGTGGCGAAGGTGGCGAGGACGTACTTCTCCTTGCCCTTCTTGCAGATGGCCTGGCGGATGGTGTCGGCGTCGGTCTGCATGTTCGGCTTGCACTTGGCCTCGGCCGCGATGTGTTCCAGGCTGCCGGTCACCGCCTCCGGAACGGCCGCCTCGTCCTTGCCGCCGGATCCGCAGCCGGCCAGCGCCAGTATCGCCACCGCGCCGCTCAGCGCGAGCATCGGTCGGGTCACCCTCATCTGTTCCTCCGGTCCTTGTCACGGCACGGTCCGGACGCATGCCGCACGGAGCCCTGGCAACAGGCTCTCGCCTTCGATACGGCCACGGGGCCCGAGCTGCTCAAAATTCCGCTGCCTCCGTGGGCACTCCCGTGCGAGGGTGGGGCGGTGAACCAGGACTGGGAAGATCGCGTCACCGCCCTGTGGGGCCGGTTCGACGACTACGCCGAGACCGCGGAGGACGAGGCCCGCTTCCGCGCCGATGTCGACGCCCTCGTCGCCGAGCTGCCGGAGGGGAGCCCGCTGGGCCCGTTCGAGCAGGCCTGTGCCTGGGACTCCACGGGCCACTCGGACAAGGCGGTCCCGCTGTACCGGGAGGCGCTGGCCCGGGGGCTCTCGGACGTCAGCCCGTACAAGGCCCGCCGGACGAAGGTCCAGCTGGCCAGCTCGCTGCGGAACATCGGCCGGGCGGAGGAGGGCGTCAAGCTCCTCGAAGCCGAACTGGACGCCCCGTCCGACGAGCTGGACGACGCCGTGCGCGCCTGTCTCGCGCTCTGTCTGTCCAGCCTGGGCCGTGACCGCGAGGGGCTGGCGCTGGCACTGGGCGCCCTGGCCCCGCACCTGCCGCGCTACCAGCGGTCGATGGCGAACTACGCCCGGCTGCTGGTGGAGCCCGAGGAGCGGCCGGGAGCCTGACGCTCCGCGGTCAGGTGACCATCCAGCGATTCGCTCGTTCTGCTGAACGTGCAGTCACAGGATGTCGCCCAGCGCCCCGCACCCCGCGCCCCCGCCGGCCCGGTCGTGGACGTCGAGCAGGCCGAGGCCGCGCTCGTCGAGCACTACCCGCGGCTCGTCCGGCTGGCCTACCTGGTGCTGCCACCGGGCCTGGGCCGCAGCAGGCGCGTGGTGACCGCACACGCCCTGACCCAGCGCGCCCTCCCCCGCAACCGCACCCCGGCCCCGGTGATCCCGGCCCAGTCCACCGGCCGGGACGGCGACCCGGGCTACGCCCTGGTCCGTCTCCAGGTGCTGCGCACGGCGCTGGAGGCCGGGCTGCCGCTGAGGCGCAAGGCGTGGCCCAAGAGGTCCCAGCTGCCGCCGGTGCTGCCGCAGGTGTGGGGCCTGAAGCTCTTCCCGCGCTCGGGCGGCGCCGACGAACTCGCCCTGGACCAGCGGTTGTCCACGCTGTCCGGCCCGGCCCGGGCCGTGTACGCGCTGCGCGGCATCGAGCGGCTGGCGGACGACGACGTGCGCGAGGTCCTCACGGCCGCGGGCGTCGCCGACGCGGAGGGTGCGCTGCTGGAGGCCGACGGGATCCCCGCCCAGTACGGGCTGCTCGACTCCCCCGAGTTCGACCCCTGCTCGCTGCAGGCCCGCCCCACCGACCTGATGCGCCGCCGCCAGCACCTGAAGGCCGCGCTGGCGGCCGGTGCGGCCCTGCTGGTGTGCGGGGCGCTGCTCGGGCTGCCCGGCGAGGGCTGGGGCCCCGAGGGGGCCGCCGCTCCCCCGTACGCGCGGAACCCTTCGGCCCAGGCCGCCCTGGACCCGACGAAGCTGACCCGGGTCCCCCCTACGGCGTGGCGCGGCTCGGCGCGCACCGACTTCTCCGTGTGGCCGGCCCGCGGCGACCTCACCGGCGACAGGGCCCTGCTGCGCCGCGCCCTCGCCGTCTGGGCCCGCCCCGGCGAGACGGTCCAGGTCTCGGTGACGCCCGGCACCCCGTCCGGCGGCCCGGCGGGACCGCCCCAGCTGCTCTACGCGGGGACGGTCGACGCCGCACGCGTGGTGATCCTCTACGACGGTCTGCGGATCGCCCGGTACGCCGAGCCGAAGGACGGCACGCAGGGCGCAGCCCTGGACTTCGCCCGGGTCGACGGGGCCGGCCGGGCCGAGGCGGGCGCGGTCGTCCTGAGCCGGGCCGACGGCAACGCCCGTTATCTGACGGCCCCTTGGGTGACGAAGGCGGGCGAGCGGGATCTGATGAAGCCGGGCTCCGGCGCGATGGACCTCGCCCTGACCGACGGGGTGACGGCGCCGCTGGCCAGCCCGGCCCTGCGGTCCGGCCCCTGCACCTCGTGGAACGTTCTGCAGGTGACCGACGGCAGCAGGACCCGGCTGCTGACCGACCTCGGCGAACTCGTCCCGGCCCGGCTCACGGCCGGCCGGCCCGGCTCCCCGGGCGAGGCCTCCGGCGCCGAGGCGCTGCGCGTCTGGCAGCCGTTCGCCTGCTCGCTGGGCACGGTGCGCTCCGCCGGTGTGCGGACCGTCAACGCCTGGGCGTTCAACGAGCAGCCGCTGCCCGACGCGAGCGGCTCGGCGGCGTGGGTGTGCACGCGGGCCGACACCTGGCGGGGCGGCGGGGCGCGGGTGCTGGCGCAGTTCCACACGCCGGGCGGGAGGTACGGGGCGGTGGCGGCGAAGGCCGAGAACGTCGCGGCGTGCGGGGCGCGTGATCCGCACGTGCTGGCCGGGGTGCTGTGGAAGTCGGAGGCGGGCGACTGGTATCTGCTGGCCGCCGGCAGCCGGGAGACGACCTCGATCCGGGCGACGGGCGGGGTCGACGGAACGGCGCAGAGCAGTCTGCTGACCGTGCCGGCCGAGCAGGGCGCCCAGGCGGAGCTGAAGGGCACCCTGGAGGACGGGCGTTCGGTCGGCGGGCTGCGCTGACCGGCGGTTCTCGCGCTCGCCCGGGAAACCCCGGCGAACACCCGCGATCGCTCCGGACCGTTCGAGGCCGGAATCGATCGGTAAGGTGTTCGCATGACTATCGGGGTTCGCCGCAGAATGGGAGTCGAGGAGCGGCGGCAGCAGTTGATCGGCGTCGCCCTCGAACTGTTCAGCCGCCGCTCGCCCGACGAGGTCTCCATCGACGAGATAGCGTCGGCCGCGGGCATCTCACGCCCGTTGGTCTACCACTACTTCCCCGGCAAACTCAGCCTGTACGAGGCGGCGTTGCAGCGGGCCTCGGACGATCTCGCGGCCCGGTTCGTGGAGCCGCACGAAGGTCCGCTGGGGGCCCGGCTGCTGCGCGTGATGCGCCGCTACTTCGATTTCGTGGACGAGCACGGGCCCGGTTTCTCGGCCCTGATGCGCGGCGGCCCGGCCGTGGGCTCGTCGACGACCAACGCGCTCGTCGACTCCGTACGGCAGGCCGCGTATGTCCAGATCCTTTCGCACCTGGGCGTGACCGATCCGCCCGCGCGCCTCGAACTGGTCGTCCGTTCCTGGATCTCGCTCGCCGAGTCGACGGCGCTGATCTGGCTGGACGGCCGGCGCATTCCGCGTGCCGAGCTGGAGGCGCAGCTCGTCAACGACTTCGCCGCGCTGGTCGCCGTCAGCGCCGCCTACGACGAGCAGCTGGCGGCCCTGCTGCGCCGCATGGTCGAGGACGAGCCGGCCGACGGCCCGTTCGCGGACCTGGCCGGCCGGCTGGTGGCCCTGGCGAGCTGAGGCCGCTCAGCTCTCGAACTTCCGGTAGGAGGCGTCCAGTTCGCGCACCTCGGCGGAGGCGTGCAGCACGACCCCCTCGGCGGCCTTCAGGTGCGTCCGCAGCAGTTCCAGGGCGGCCTCGGTGAGCCGGGCCTTGGTCTCGTCCGTGCGCCCGGGGAGCAGGGCGATGTGGACGTGCACATGGGCGTGCCCCTCGGTTTCGGGGCCGACGACGATGTCCTCGGTCGGGCGGAACCGCGTCTTGCACCCGGGCTGCCGGGCGGCCGCGATCTCGACCGTCGCCTCGTGCAGCGCCTTCGCGAACCCGGGCCGGTCGAAGTCGTCCGCGAGGTCGGCGGAATAGTCGACGGTGATCTGCGGCATCAGCACTCCTGTTCTAGGTCCAGGGGCTCACCCTAGTCGCAGGGCCAGCAGGGCGATGTCGTCCTCGCGGTCGTGGCCGAAGCAGCCCAGGAGCACGTCGCAGAGGGCGTTCAGGCCGGTGGGGGCGTCGGCGGCGGCCGCGCGGAGTTGCTCCAGGGAGGTCGCGAGCGGGGTGCCGCGGGTTTCGATGAGGCCGTCGGTGACCAGGAGCAGACGGTCGGTGGGGGTCAGGTGGTGCACGGTCGCCGGGGGCCGTTCCAGGCCCAGCCCGAGCAGCGGCCCGCAGGCGTCGACGTACTGGGCGCCGCCCCCTTCGCGCAGGACCAGCGGGGGGATGTGCCCGGCGTTGGCGATCCGCACCCGGCCGCTGCCGGGGTCGACCAGGGCCAGGCACACGGTGGCCGTGATGTCGGGGTGGTAGCGCTGGAGCATCCGGTCGAGCCGCTCGGCCAGCACGACCGGGTCGCTCTCGTCCACGCAGTAGGCGCGCAGCGCGTGCCGGATCTCGACCATGACGGTGGCCGCGTCCAGCGAGTGCCCGACGACGTCCCCGACCGCGGTGAGGACCCCGTCGCCGGTGCGCAGGGCGGCGTAGAAGTCGCCGCCGATCTCGGTCTGGCGGGAGGCGGGCACATAGCGGACGACGATGTCGACGCCGGGCACGTGCGGCAGCTTGTGCGGCTGGGGCAGGAAGCTGTGCTGGAGGGTGAGGGCCACGTGCCGCTCCACCTGGTAGAGCAGCAGTGGTTCGGCGGCGAGCGCGCTGGCCTGGGCGAGCCGGGCGAGCAGCCCGTCGTCCGCGGGATCCGTGATCGCCGTACGCCGTACGGGCGTGGCCAGGCACACCGCCGTACGGCCGTCCTGGGCCGTCGCCACGGTGAGCCGGGCGTCCTCCTCGACGCCCGGTCGGAATGTCCCGGCCGGCCACAGCGGCGCGGGGACGACGGTGGTATGCACGCCGGTACGGCCGTCCGCGAGCCGGGTGACGAGCCGGGCCGCCGCCTGGTGCGCCTCGCTGTCGGCCGGCGCGAGACGGCCCCGGGCGGCGGCCCGGTACGGCTCCCCGTCCGGGCCGGTCACGAACACCACGGCGGGCGAGTCGGTCAGGCGTGCGGTGCCGTCGGCGGCCGCGGCGGCGAGTTCCCGCGGGCAGCGCGCCGCCTGCACGGTGATGATCGCCTCGGACAGCAGCGTCAGCCGGTGGACGGCGGTCTCGGTGCCCGTGGTGCGGCGCGCCCCGCGCACGGCGGCGCGGACGACGGCCTGGATCTCCTGCGGCTCGGCGGGCACGGTCAGATAGGCGTCCCCGCCCGCGTCCAGCCCCCGGCACCGGTCGCCGGGGGAGGTCGCGGCGGCGGAGAAGTGCACGACGGGCAGCGCGGCCATGGGCGGCCGGGCGCGGAGCCGGCGGCACAGTTCGAAGCCGCTCATGTCGGGCAGGCCCACGTCGACGAGGGCCACGTCGGGCAGGGTGCCGTCCCGCAGCCGGACGTCGAGTTCGACCAGGGCCTCGCCGCCGCTGGCGACCGGCACGACCCGGTGGCCGGCCCGGGTCAGCACCGCGCCCATGGCGTACCGGCTGGCCGCGACGTCGTCCACGACCAGCACGGTGGTCTGCTGCGTGCCGTTGCCGTCCATCTCGAACAGCCCCTCAGGGGCGTGACAGGGGGGTGGGGCAGACCGCGGACACGGCCTGTCCCACCCAACGTAGTGCGGCTATCCGGCGGCCCGGGTGAAGACGGCGACCGTGCGCCCCGGAACGGCGAACGTGCCCGATTCCGCCGCGTAGGAGGAGGACTTGACGGTAGGGTCCGCCCCCGCCACCTGCACCGGGTGCAGCCGGTAGCCGGCCCCGGCGAGTGCGGGCACGCGCTGCTCCTGCCGCTGCGGGGTGGCGTTGAAGACGACGACGAGGTCGCCGAGGCGCATGGTGATCACGCCGGGTGTCTCGTCCTTGCCGGACAGCGGGAAGGAGAGCCGGGACTGCACCTGCTCGGCCGTGCCGAGGGAGAAGTCCTTCTCGGTGCTGCGGATCCGCAGCAGGTCGCGGTAGGCGGCCGAAGCCCCCTCGATCTGCTCGCAGCCCACCCTGATCCCGCTCAGCAGGGGCTTGGCGTAGGGCCACTTGTCGGCGTTGTCGGCCGCCATGGGCAGCCCGCGGCCGAAGCCGTTGCCGTCCCGGCAGTCCCAGTGGACGGCGTTGAACCAGTCGCCGCTGTCGTAGGAGTTGCGGTCCAGGGACTTGGAGCGGAGCAGGTCGGTGCCCGCCTGCGAGAGGGCCGGGCCCTGGGAGAGGGTGGCGGTCGCCATGGCGAGGACCTGCATCCGGGCCCGGTCGGAGGCGCTCACCGCAGCGGGCAGCTTGAAGGCGAGCGCGTCGAACAGGGACTCGTTGTCGTGCGCGTCGGCGTAGGCGAGGGCGTCGCCGGGGGCGTCCGCGTATCCGGCGGGTGAGCCGTTGTAGTCGACGTCGGAGCCCTTGACCTCCCTGCCGCTGGTGTCGGTGAAGGTGAAGGCGCTCAGGTTGCCGGACAGACCCACCTTGATCAGGTCCTGGTAGTGCAGCAGACGGGCCTTCTGCTCGGCGGGAGTGCCGTTGTTCTCGGAGGAGTTGGGTTCGGTGTACAGGCCGGACGCGAAGCCCTGGACGCCGGGGTCCTCGTCGAAGGGGCCGCCGCCGCGCACGGCGTCACGGGCCCGGTCGGAGAAGGTGGCGATGCCGGTGCCGGCCATGTTCTTCTGCGTGGCCTGCACGAACCGGGCGTCGTCGGCGACCTCGCCGAAGTTCCAGCCCTCGCCGTACAGGATGATCTTCTTGCCGTCGACGCCGTCCTTGGCGGGGGTCAGCTCGTCCAGGGCCTTGCGCACGGCCAGGATGTTGGCCTTCGGATGGTGGCCCATGAGGTCGAAGCGGAAGCCGTCGACCTTGTACTGCCTGGCCCAGGTGACGACCGAGTCGACGACGAGCTTGCCCATCATGGCGTTCTCGGTGGCGGTGTTGGCGCAGCAGGTGCTGTTGGCGACCGAGCCGTCGGCGAGGAGCCGCTGGTAGTAGCCGGGCACGATCCGGTCGAGGACGCTCGTCCTCTCCTGGCCGCTGGCCGCGGTGTGGTTGTAGACGACGTCCATGACGACCCGCAGCCCGTCGTCGTTGAGGGCCTTGACCATCCTGCGGAACTCGACCGTGCGGGCCGTGCCGTCCGGGTCGGTGGCGTAGGAGCCCTCGGGGACCGTGTAGTGGTACGGGTCGTAGCCCCAGTTGTAGGCGTCCTTGGCGGCGATCTTCCCGACGCACTCCTGCTGCTTGTGGGAGTCGGCGGGGTAGGACGCGAGGTCGCAGTCGACCTCGGCCTGGTCGGCCTTGCGCTCGGGGATGGTGGCGATGTCGAAGGCGGGCAGCAGGTGCACGTACGAGGCGCCCGCCTTCGCCAGCTCGCGAAGGTGCTTGCTGCCGTCGCTCGCCTTGTCGGTGAAGGCGAGGTAGGTGCCGGGGTGCTTCGCCGTGCGGTCCTCGACGGAGAAGTCCCGGATGTGCAGCTCCTGGATCTGGGCGTCCCGGAGTGGTACGGCCTTGGGCTTGGTGTACGTCGACCAGCCGGCGGGCTTGAGGGCCCTGTCGTCCAGGTCGACGACGAGGCCGCGCTCGGAGTCGGCGGTGAGGGCGACGGCGTAGGGGTCGGTGACCTTGTTGGTGACGACCTCGCGGACGCTGGGCGCCCAGACCTTCACGACGTAGCGGTAGGGCTTGTTCTTCCAGGACGCGGGGCCGGTGACGGACCAGACGCCGGTGGCGTCGTCGCGCCGCATCGGCACGGTGGTGTCGCCGATCTCCAGGGACACGGACTGCGCGGTGGGTGCCCACACGGACAGCGTGGGGCGGCCCTCGGCGAACGTCGGTCCGAGGTCGGCCTTCGTCGCGCCGGAGTACAGGTCGTCGAGGACTCCGGCGAGCTGGACGCCGGTCGCCGCGAGCACGGCTCCGTTGGCGGCCCGCTGGGTGGCGACGACCTGGCCGCGCAGGGCCTCGCGGACCCGGTCGCGGTCACGGGCGTCGACGGTCCAGGCGTCGTACTCCTTCAGGTGCGGGAACTTCTCCTTCTGGGCGTCGGTCAGCTCGCTCCTCGACAGGCGCAGCCACTTCGCGTCACCGGTCAGGGCACCGTCCTCGACCTTGATCGAGCCGTCGCGGGAGTACAGCAGCTGGGTGGAGGCGGCGGCGTCGGAGCCGTTCCAGGCGACGGTGTTCCGGTCGATCCAGACCGCCTTGGAGGTGGTCAGGTCGAGGGCGGCGGCACTGCCCGCGGGCTGCGGGAGCAGGTACTTCTCCTGGCCGCTCACCAGCCACACCTCGTGGCCGTTCGCCTTGAGGTCGAGCGACTGGTCGGTGGGCAGGTCCTTCTCGTCGCCCTTGTGGACGATGTAGCTGAGGCTGGTGGCACCCTCGGTGAGCGGCACCTCGAAGACTGCGCCATAGGAATCAGTCTTGACCGGCTTCAGGGGGTTCGACCAGTCGGTGGGGTTCGCGGCGCCCGTCCAGACGTGCAGGCCCCAGCCGTCGTAGTTCCCGTCGGCCCGGTGGTAGTGCAGGACGGCCTTGCTCTTGTCGGGCGCCGGGTACGCGGGCCGCTCGGTGGTGACGGTCTCCTTGCCCTGCTCGATCCAGATCTCGCCGGTCTTGGTGACGTCGATCGTGCGGTCGGTGGCGACGTCCTTGGTGCCGTCCTTGTCGATGACGAGGAAACCGACGTTCGAGGCGCCGGGCTTGAGCTTGACCCAGGCGAAGGCGCCGTAGGCGTCACGGCCGGTGAAGGGGTGGCTGTCGGGCCACTCGGTGGCCTCGCCCTCGGCGAGGTCGCCCCAGGCGTACAGGCCCCAGTCGGCGTAGTTCCCGTCCGCCCGCTTGTAGTGGACGATCGCGTAGTCGCGGGAGGACGCGGTGGGCGGTTCCTGGACGGGCGGGGTGCCGGTGGTGGAGTCGGCCAGGGCGCTCGCGGTGCGGCCGGCCGAGTCGACCACGACCGCCTTGTAGCGCAGGGCCGTGCCGGGCGGCACGTCCTTGCCGATGGTGTGGGTGACCTTGTAGGGGGCGTGGTCGGCGGAGCCGAGGACCCGCCACTTGCCGTTGCCGGTCTGCGCGGCGAACACGACCCGGTTGAGCTGTCCCCCGTCGACGTCGGCGGTGACCTCGACGGTGCCGGTCGCGCCGGCCTCGGGGGCCTTCAGGGTCAGGGACGGTTCGGTGGCGGGCTTCGGGAGCCTGCCCGCCGCCTTCAGGACGATCGCCGAGCCGGCCGGGACCGTCACGGTGAGCTTCCTGTCGCCGTCGCTCCGCGCGGAGGCGTCGGTGCCGTAGAGGCCGCGGAAGGTCATGCCGGCCGAGCCGGTCGCGAAGGTCGCGGTCTTCTCGTCGGCGGCGTTGTTGAAGGCGACGACGTACTCGGTGCCCGTCTTCGCGTCCGTGCGGGAGAAGGCGTAGACGCCCGGGCCGTCGGCCGCGTAGCGCTGCTGCTGGACGCCGTCGGTGAGGGCCGGGTTGGCCTTGCGGAGCTGGGCGAGAGCGCCGATCTGCCGGTAGAGCGGTGCTCTCGTGTCGTAGGCGTCCTCGGCGTGGGTGCGGTCGGTGCCGATCCGGTCGTCGTCGAGGTAGTCGGCGGTGCGGGAGGTGAACATGGTCTGCCGGGCGTCCTTGTCACCGCCCGCGCCGGCGAAACCCTGCTCGTCGCCGTAGTAGACGACGGGGTTGCCGCGGCTGAGGAACATCAGCTCGTTGGCGAGCCGGTCCTTCTTCAGCAGCTCGGCGTCGGAGGCCTTCGGGTTGTCCTGCTTCAGGAAGTACCCGATGCGGCCCATGTCGTGGTTGCCGAGGAAGGTGACCTGCTCGTAGGCGTTGGCCTTGCCGGTCGTGTACTTGTAGTCGTCGCCGAAGACACCCGCGAGCCGCTGGGCGCTGCCGCCCTGGGAGGCGTACTGGCGGGCCGCCTCCTGGAAGGGGAAGTCGAGAGTGGCGTCGAGCCGACCCTCGGTGACGTACGGGGCGGTGACGTCCGTGTCGGCCGAGTAGACCTCGCCGAACATGAAGAAGTCGTCCCGGCCGCGCTTCGCCGCGTACGCGTCGAGGGCGGTGGCCCACTGAGTCCAGAACTCCATGTTGACGTGCTTCACGGTGTCGATCCGGAAGCCGTCGATGTCGAAGTCCCGCACCCAGCGCTGGTAGATCTTCTCCATGCCGCTGACGACCTCGGGCCGCTCGGTCCACAGGTCGTCGAGCCCGGAGAAGTCGCCGTGGGTGGAGCTCTCGCCGGCGAAGGTGGAGTCGCCGCGGTTGTGATACATCGTCGGGTCGTTGAGCCAAGAGGGGACCTTGTTCTTCTTGGTCACCACCGGCGTGCGCGGGAAGGAGTCACGGTCGACCTCGGGGAAGTCCCGCCGCCCGTCCGCGTAGTCGGCGTCGTCGAAGGGCACGCCGTCCTTCGTCAGGTACGGGAAGGCGCCCTTGGAGAGGTAGTCGTAGGACTTCTCCTCGTAGTCGACGACATCGGCCGTGTGGTTGGTGATGACGTCGAAGAAGACCTTCATGCCCTTGGCGTGGGCCTTGTCGATGAGGGTTTCGAGGTCCTCGTTGGTGCCGAAGTGCGGGTCGACCTGGGTGAAGTCGGTGATCCAGTAGCCGTGGTAGCCGGCCGACGCGTTCGCGCCGGTGCCCTGCACGGGCCGGTTCTTGAAGATGGGGGCCATCCACAGGGCGGTGGTGCCGAGGCCCTTGACGTAGTCGAGCCTCTTGGTCAGGCCCTTGAGGTCGCCGCCCTGGTAGAAGCCCTTGTCGGTGGGGTCGTAGCCGGTGGCGAGGCGCGAACCGGTCAGACCGCCCTTGTCGTTGCGGGGGTCGCCGTTGGCGAAACGGTCCGGCAGGACGAAGTAGAACTGCTCACGGGTGGCGTCGTGGCGGGCCGGCTGGGCGGCCAACGCGGCATCGGACGGCGGTGCCGGCGGGGTGGCCGCCCCGGCGGCGAGCGGCTGGACGAGTGTGGCGGCCAGCGCGGTGGCGGTGACCGCGGCTACCCGTCCGGCACGGGCGGTTCGGCACCTGGACGGCACCGGCCATCTCGGTATCACAGATGGGCTCCTAGCGATTTGCGGCTCTCTCGGGTCCGACCCCGCGCGACCGTATCGCCGCCGAAACCCTTACAGCAAGAGTCTTGAAACGACTGGAAAGAACTTTCAACCAGTGGAGTTGGTCCGGCACAGCGGCCCCGGCCGCCGCATGAGGTGGCGTCCGGGGCCGCGCGCACCGCGCACGGGCGTGTCCGCGTCTAGCAGCCGGACTTGCCCGCGTAGATCGCCAGAGCCGTGTTCGAGCCGAGGGTGGCCGTGAACTGCCCGCTGGAGTTCACCGTCACGGTCCTGTTGTTCTGCACATCGCAGTACGTCCCCGCAGGCAGCGACGTCTGATACGTACGGCTCAGCGAACCCGGCTCGTGGTTGATGACCACGAAGCCCTTGCCGCCCCGGCCGAAGGCGATGGCGTCGCCGCCGTTGTCCCACCAGTTGGTGACCGCCTGGCCGCGGGTGGCGTTGCGGAAGGCGACCATGGACTTGATCTCCGGCCAGTTGTGCTGGCACTTCCAGCCGTCCTGCCAGCAGGCGTTCACCTGGCCGCCGTTGGGAGGCCCGGCGTCGTGGTCGGTGAACTCGTAGCCGGAGTTGATGTCGGGGGCGCCGTAGGGCCAGGCCAGCATGAAGACGTTGGCCAGGGTGTAGGTGGCGCCGTCCTTGTAGCTGAGGGTCGAGCCGTTGCGCTCGGTGTCGTGGTTGTCGACGAAGACGCCCGAGACGCCGCTGTTCATGTACCCCCAGCCCTCGCCGTAGTTCTTCAGGTAGGCGAGGTTCTCGTTGGTGAAGACCCGCTTGAGGTCGTAGGCGTAGCGGAACTCCTGGACGTCGCCGTTGCCGGTGTACTCGGTGGGCTGGACGGCCTCGCCGGCGCCGTGGATGACCTCCTGCTTCCAGTACACCGACGGATTGCTCAGCCGGGACTTGATGTCGGCGAGGTCGGCGGCGTCCATGTGCTTGGCCGCGTCGATGCGGAAGCCGTCGACGCCGAGGGAGAGCAGGTCGTTCATGTACCCGGCGATGGCGCCGCGCACGTAGTTCTCGCCGGTGTCGAGGTCGGCGAGACCGACCAGTTCGCAGCGCTGGACGTTCCAGCGGTCCTGGTAGTTGCTGATCCGGCTCGTGCAGTCGTCGAAGTCGAACGACGAGTACAGGCCGGGGTAGGCGTACTTGGTGTACGACGAGCCGCCGGTGCCGGTGCCGCTGCCCGCCGACATGTGGTTGATGACGGTGTCCACGACGACCTTCACACCGGCCGCGTGGCAGGTGTTCACCATGTTCTGGAAGGCCGCGCGGTCCCCGAGCCGGCCGGCGATCTTGTAGCTGACCGGCTGGTACGAGGTCCACCACTGCGGGCCCTGTATGTGCTCGGCGGGCGGGGAGACCTGGACGTAGCCGTAGCCCGCAGGGCCGAGCGTGGTGGTGCACTCGCGGGCCACGGAGGCGAACTTCCACTCGAAGAGGACGGCGGTGACGTCCTTGGTGCCAGGTGGGGAGGCCTGTGCACTAGTCGGGTTCATGACAACCGCCGCCGCGGCGAGCGCGACGGCGGCGGAGAGGTGTCTGCGTGCCATGTGGGGTTTCCTTCTTCGTTGAAGGTTCTTGCTGCAAGGTTCAGAAACCTTGCGGTGACGCAGATAGTAAAGGCCCGCCGCCCGAAAGGGCAGCGGGCCGTACGAAATTCAAAGGAAAATCAGGCGGTGATGGCGCTGACCGGGCCGGTCGCGGTGGTCCACCACACCGTGGTGTCCCCGGGCACCTTCGCCTCGTCGTCGACCAGGACGATCTCGCCGCTCGCGACCAGCACCCGGCCGTACGCCGGCATCGCCACCGACTCCCCGGTGGTGTTCGCGACGCACACGAACTCCCCGCGCCGGAAGGCGAGCACGCCCTCGGGCGCCCGCAGCCACTCCACGGAGTCGCCGGCGCCGAGGTCGGGCTGCTCCCGGCGCACGGCGAGCGCGGCCCGGTACAGCTCCAGCGTCGAGCCGGGCACGCCGGTCTGCGCCTCGACGCTCAGCTCGCCCCACCCCTCCGGCTGCGGCAGCCAGCTGCCCCCGTCGCCGAAGCCGTACGACGACCCGGTCCGGGTCCAGGGGATCGGCACCCGGCAGCCGTCGCGGAAGCCGTCCTGGCCCGCGCCCCGGAAGTACGCCGGGTCCTGGCGCACCTCGTCGGGCAGGTCCACGACGTCGGGCAGACCGAGCTCCTCGCCCTGGTAGATGTAGGCCGAGCCGGGCAGCGCCAGCATCAGCAGGCTCGCGGCCCGGGCCCTGCGCAGGCCCAGCTCCCGGTCGCCGGCCAGCCGGATCTGGGTGCCGAGACCGGGCGGGTTGGCGAACCGGGTGGCGTGCCGGGTCACGTCGTGGTTGGACAGCACCCAGGTGGCGGGGGCACCGACCGGCCGCATGGCCTCCAGGGTGCGGTCGATGACCTCACGCATCTCCTCGGCGTCCCAGTGGGTGCTGAGGTACTGGAAGTTGAAGGCCTGGTGCAGCTCGTCCGGGCGGACGTAGTTGGCGGTCCGCTCGATGGTCGGCGTCCACGCCTCGGCCACGAAGATGCGCTCGCCCGCATACTCGTCGAGGATCAGCCGCCACTGCCGGTAGATCTCGTGCACACCGTCCTGGTCGAAGAACGGCATGACATCGTTGCCCAGCAGCTTCACCTGGTCGTGGGATCCAAGGTCGGGCAGCCCCTCCGCCTTCACCAGCCCGTGTGCGACATCGATGCGGAAGCCGTCGACGCCCATGTCGAGCCAGAAGCGCAGGATGGAGCGGAACTCGTCGCCGACGGCCGGGTGCTCCCAGTTGAAGTCCGGCTGTTCGGGGGCGAAGAGGTGCAGGTACCACTCCCCGTCCGGGACGCGGGTCCAGGCCGGGCCGCCGAAGATCGACTCCCAGTCGTTGGGCGGGAGCTCGCCGTTCTTCCCCTTGCCGGGGCGGAAGTGGTAGCGGTCCCGCAGCGGCGAGCCCGGGCCCTCGGCGACGGCCCGCTTGAACCACTCGTGCTGGTCCGAGGAGTGGTTGGGCACGAGGTCGACGATGATCCTCAGGCCCAGCTGGTGGGCGTCGCGGATCAGCGCGTCGGCGTCCAGGAGGTTGCCGAACATGGGGTCGACGGCCCGGTAGTCGGCGACGTCGTAGCCGGCGTCGGCCTGCGGCGAGGCGTAGAAGGGGCTGAGCCACACGGCGTCCACGCCGAGGTCGCGCAGGTAGGGCAGACGGGTGCGGACACCCTCCAGGTCGCCCATGCCGTCGCCGTTGCTGTCGGCGAAGCTGCGCGGGTACACCTGGTAGATCACCGCGTCCCGCCACCAGTCGCGGCGCTTGGCGGCGGCCACGGCGGACGTGGGAGTGGGGGCAGGTGCAGCTGAGTGCTGGCTCATGTCGTCCTTGATGCGTAACAGAGGTGTGGTCATGTGGGACGTGGGTCGTGGTGACGAGGCGGCCGCGGCACAGCGGGGTCGGATGGGCACCGCGGCCGCCTCGGGCTTGTGACGTGCCGTTCGGCGGCGCCCCGGAGGGCACCGGTCACCCCTTCGTGCCGCCGGCGGTCAACCCGGTCACCAGGTTCTTCTGCACGAGGTAGAAGAAGACGGCGGCCGGTATCGCGATCAGCACGGCCGTCGCGGCCATCAGGTTCCGCTGCGCGTCGTGCTCGCTGACGAACGTCTGCAGACCGACGGCGAACGTGTACTTGTCGTCGCTCAGCAGGAACGTCGAGGCGAACGCGACCTCACCGAAGGCCGTGAGGAAGCTGTAGAACGCGGCGACCGCGAGTCCCGGCTTGGCGAGCGGCAGGATGAGCCGCGCGAACGTGCCGAAGGGGGTCAGCCCGTCGACGCGCCCGGCCTCGTCGATCTCGAACGGGATGGTGTCGAAATAGCCCTTCATCAGCCAGGCGCAGTACGGCACGATCGTGGTGCAGTTGACAAGGATGAGACCAAGGTAGCTGTCGATGAGCTGCAGATCCGAGAGGATCTGGTACATCGGCACGATCAGTACCGCGATGGGGAACATCTGGGTGACGAGCAGCACCCACATCAGCTTCCGGTAGCCCGGGAACCGCATGCGGGAGACCGCGTAGCCGGTGGACGCGGCGACGACGACGCCGATGAGCGTCGTGCCCAGCACCACGACCAGCGTGCTCTTCAGCCAGTCGAAGAAGCTGGTGTCCTGAAGGACGAACGCGTAGTTGTCGAACGTCATCTTGCCCCAGATGCGCCCGGGGTGGAGGTAGTCGTCCTTGTCCGGTCCGAGGGACAGGAAGAACAGCCAGGCGACCGGGAAGAGCGCGGTCAGGCTCGCGACGATCAGCACGGCGTGCGAGGCGAGGGTGGCCGCGCGGCTCTGCCCACCGCGCCGGCGCGTCCGGGCGGGGGCGTTCGCCGGGCGCCGCTCGGTCGCCGGGGCGGAGTTCTCGACGGTGGTCGTACTCATTTCGGACTCCTGCCTCAGATCGCGAGCTGCTGCTCGTTGCGGTTCAGCCAGCGGCGGTAGAAGGAGGTGAAGACGATCAGGATCGACAGCAGCAGGATCCCGTAGGCGGCGGACTGGGCGTAGTCGCGCGGCTGCTGTCCGAAGCCCAGCTGGTAGGCCCAGGTCACGAGGATCTGCGCGTCGGGGGCGGTGTTGCCGAACAACAGGAAGATGATGGCGAACTGGTTGAAGGTCCAGATGACGCCGAGCAGGACGACCGTGGTGCTGACGGACCTGAGGCCGGGCAGGGTGACGTACCGGAAGCGCTGCCAGGCGTTGGCGCCGTCCATCTCGGAGGCCTCGTACAGGCTCGCGTCGATCGACTGCAGGCCACCGAGGAGCGAGACCATCATGAACGGCACGCCGCACCAGGTGTTGACCATGATCGCGGAGAACCGCTGCCAGAAGGTGTCCTCCAGCCACGACGGCGTCGGCAGGTGCAGGAACTCCAGGCCGCTGTTGATGATGCCGCCGTCGGCGAGCATGAACCGCCAGCCGAAGACGGTGACGAAGGTGGGCACCGCCCAGGGCAGCACCAGGATCATGCGGTAGAGGGTGCGGCCGCGCAGCTTCTGGTTGAGCAGCAGGGCGAGGCCGAGCCCGATGCCGTAGTGCAGGGTGACACAGGCCGCCGTCCAGAAGATCGTCCACAGGAAGTGCGACCAGAAGCGGTCGTACGACGTCGGGCCCCACAGGATGTCGGCGTAGTTGTCCAGGCCGATGAACTTGTAGGTGGCCTCGATCTCGTTGACGCCGATCGTGCGGGCGGTGTTGAGGCTGGTGGCGTCGGTGAGGGTGAGGTACAGGCCGTACCCCAGTGGGTACAGCACGAGGACGCCGAGGACGATCACCACCGGGGCGATCATCGCGTAGGCGTACCAGTGCTTGTGGAAGCCGTTCTTCAGCCGCTGCACCGGTCCGGGCCGTGGTGCCCGCTCACCGCGCCGCTTGCCGGTCGCTCGGTCGATGGCGACTGTCATGGTTCGACACCTTCTGGAAGTTCAAGGAGTTCAGGAGGGCTGCCCGGGCCGCGGGCGCAGACCGGTGGCCGCCGGATCCCCTCCCCCATGACCGGGGGATCCGGCGGCCACGCGGCGGTCACTTGCTGTAGTCCGGCACCAGCTTGGCGATGGCGGTCTCGGCGTTGCCGAGGCCCTTGTCCAGGGACTCCTTGCCGCCCGCGATCTTGATCAGCTCGTCGTCCAGCGGGCCCCACAGGGAGCTGTACTCGGGCAGGGCCGGGCGCGGCTGGGCGGAGGACAGCACGCCCTGGTAGCCGGCGATGCCCGGGTCGGCCTTGACCTCGGCGGTGTAGGCGTCCTCGCGCGTGGGCAGCGTGGAGTTCTTCAGCGCGATGGTCTCCTGGGCCTTGGCCGAGGTCATGAACTTCACGAACTTCAGCGAGGCCTCCTGGTGGGCCTTGTCCGAGCCCGCGTACACCGAGAGGTTGTGGCCGCCGGTCGGGGCGCCCGCCTTGCCGGTGGAGCCGGCCGGGACGGTGGCGATGCCGAGGTTGTTCTTGTCCTTGAAGGCCGAGCCCTTGTAGAAGTTCGTGATCTCCCACGGGCCCTGGATGATCGAGGCGACCTTGCCGCTGACGAACGCCTCCTGGATGTGGGCGTAGGCGTCGGCGGTGGTGTCGGCCTTGTGCAGGCCCTTGCCGGAGAAGAGGCTCTGCCAGGTGCCGTAGGCCTTTTTGGCCTCGGGCGAGGTGACGGTGATCTTCTTGGCGTCGACGTCGACGGTGTCGGTGCCCTCGCCGTAGAGGAAGGACTGGGCGTAGTAGGCCTGGGTGGAGCCCCAGTAGCCGTCGACGCCGGTCTTGTCCTTGATGGTGGCGGCGGCCTTCTTCAGGTCGTCCCAGGTCTTGGGCGCCTCGACGCCGGCCTTCTCGAACAGTTCCTTGTTGTAGACGAGGGCGAGGGTGTCCGTGGTGAAGGGGACGCCGTAGGTCTTGCCCTCGTATTTGGCCTGCTCGATCAGGCTGGGCTGGAACTTGTCCTGCTCGGCGAGGGCCTCGGTGCCGTCCAGCGGCGCGAAGAAGCCCTTCTTGGCGAAGGCGGGGGTCCAGCCGACCTCGGAGCGCAGCACGTCGGGGGCGCCCTTGGAACCGGCGGCGGTGTCGAACTTGTTCTGCGCCTGGTCGAAGGGGACGTTGACGTACTTGACCTTGATGTCCTTGTTGGCGGCCTCGAACTCCTTGACCAGGGCCTGGTACGTCGGCGCCTCGTTGGTGGCGTTGGAGGTGTCCCACCAGGTGATGGTGACCGGGCCGCCGGCCTCGTCGCCGCTGTCGCTTCCGCCGCACGCCGTCGCCGCCAGGGCGAGGGACGCCACCAGCGCGGTGGCCGCTATGCCACGCCGCATGAGTTCTCCTTGAGGGTGAAGCCCGTTGTGCTGCCGACTGCGCCGTTGGCGGCCGGGCGTCGGTGAGATTAGCCGCGCCTCAACGACTTGCGAAAGACCTTGCAGCAAAAAGATGCAAGCGGTGCGGATGGTTATCCCGCCGTGACCTCCCCTCGATCGCCCTGAGGCCTTGATTTACCGCTGTTCGGCAGGGAGTCGGACAGTTGTGCAAGACTCTGCAAGCACTTGCCATCCGTTGCCGCCGGGGGAATCATCCGTTGCGGAGCGGACGCCGACACGACTTCAAGGGACCGCGATGACCAAGCAACCCGCAGCGGGCCGTGCGCCGGCCCGCACCCGGCGTCCCGTCGGTGTGCAAGCAGAAGTCCGGCCGCTACAGTCCAGTGCTGTGACCACACGGCTTGCGGACATCGCTTTGCAGGCGGGGGGGAGCGAAGCGACCGTCAGCCGCGTCCTCAACGGGAAGCCGGGCGTCGCCGCCACCACCCGCCAGTCCGTGCTGGCCGCCCTCGACGTGCTGGGCTACGAACGCCCGGTGCGGCTGCGGCAGCGCAGCGAGGGCCTGGTGGGCCTGATCACCCCGGAGCTGGAGAACCCGATCTTCCCGGCCCTGGCCCAGGTCATCGGCCAGGCGCTGACGCGGCAGGGCTACACGCCGGTGCTGGCCACCCAGACCCCGGGCGGCTCGACCGAGGACGAGCTGACCGAGATGCTCGTGGACCGCGGGGTCGCCGGCATCATCTACGTCTCCGGGCTGCACGCGGACACCACCGCCGACATGCAGCGCTACGACCGGCTGCGCGCGCAGGGCGTGCCCTACGTACTGGTCGACGGCTTCTCGCCGAAGGTGCAGGCGCCGTTCATCTCCCCCGACGACCGCGCGGCGATGACCCTGGCGGTCACGCACCTGGCGTCCCTGGGGCACACGCGGATCGGGCTGGCCCTGGGGCCCAAGCGGTTCGTGCCCGTGCAGCGCAAGATCGAGGGGTTCGTGCGGGCGATGCAGGACCAGTTGGGCCTGGGCGCCGAGGCCGTCGAGTCGGAGCTGGTGCAGCACTCCCTCTACACGCTGGAGGGCGGGCAGGCCGCCGCCACCGCCCTGATCGAACGGGACTGCACGGCCGTGGTGTGCGCCAGCGACATGATGGCGCTGGGCGCGATCCGGGCGGCGCGACAGCGCGGCCTGGAGGTCCCGAAGGACATCTCCGTGGTCGGCTTCGACGACTCCCCGCTGATCGCCTTCACCGACCCTCCGCTGACGACGATCCGCAAGCCGGTCCCGGCGATGGGCCAGGCGGCGGTGCGCACGCTGCTGGAGGAGATCGGCGGGACGCCCGCGCCGCACAGCGAGTTCGTGTTCATGCCGGAACTGGTGGTGCGCGGTTCGACCGCTTCGGCGCCCGGGGACCGCGGGGATCGCGGACGTCCCTGAATCATCTGATCACTCCTGAATCGTCCGTCTCGTCCTCAGGGTGGAGAACCGCGCCCGTGTGCCCTGCGCCGGTAGGAGGGGACGGGGTCGTTCCGCCGTAGAACATGCGGTTCGGACCAGACCGGAGGATGATCGGTGGGACAGGGCTTTTCTGGCAGACTTTGTGCCTATGGCTGACACGACCGTGACGACGCCGGAAGGCCGGGAAGCGGCCCTTCCGCACCCCGTCGCGGCCGAGACGGGGCCGGGTCCCCTGCGCCGGCTGCGCACCCCGCGCCGACCCCGCTTCTGGTTCGAGATCCTGCTGATCGCGGTGAGTTACTGGACGTACTCGCTCGTCCGCAACGCCGTGCCCGAGCAGAAGGCCGAGGCCCTGCGCAACGCCGACTGGATCTGGAAGGCCGAGCACCACCTGGGCATCGCCGTCGAGGAGTCGGTCAACCACGCCGTGAACTCGGTGACTTGGCTCATCGTCGGCATGAACTACTACTACGCGACGCTCCACTTCGTGGTCACGCTGGGTGTCCTCGTGTGGCTGTACCGTCGCCATCCCGGCCGCTACGCGGCCACGCGGCTGGTGCTGTTCGCGACAACCGCCGTCGCCCTGGTCGGCTACTACCTGTATCCGCTGGCGCCGCCGCGGCTGATGAACGGCGGCTTCTTCATCGACACGGTCATGGTCCACCAGACCTGGGGGTCGATGGCGTCCGGCGACCTGAAGCACATGTCGAACCAGTACGCGGCGATGCCGTCGATGCACATCGGCTGGTCCTTGTGGTGCGGCCTGACGATCTTCGCCCTGGCGACGATCCCCTGGGTGCGGGTGCTGGGCCTGCTGTACCCGGCGCTGACGCTGGTGGTGATCGTCGCCACGGCCAACCACTTCTGGCTCGACGCGGTGGGCGGCATGCTGTGCCTGGCCTTCGGGTTCGCGGTGGCGACGCTCTGGTACGGCAGGCAGCCGTACGCACTGCCGCAGCGGGTACCGGCGCGGGCACGCGGGACCGGGCGGCCGCTGCTGCCTACCAGGGTCTGAGCCGCGGCCCAGGGCTAGACCGCCTCCCAGGGGCCGACCCGCCGCCCGGCGCCTGCCGTGTCCCGAGGCCGAGTCGGACGCCGGTGACTCACGCCCCCCGGTACACGACGTGCCCCCCGGTCACCGTCAGTCGCACCGGCGCCTCCGTCACCTCGTCCGCCGGGGCGGCCACCGGATCCACGCCCAGCGCCGTCAGGTCGGCCCGGTGGCCGGGGGTGACCCGCCCGGCCACGTCCGCCTCCCCCGCCGCCAGCGCCGCGTGGGTGGTGCAGCCCTCCAGCGCCTCCAGACCCGTCAGCCCGGCCCGCGCCGCCGCCGCGCCCCGGGGCGCGCGGGCCGTGGCGAGCACGGCGCGGGCGTCGTAGTGCGCGATCGGCCAGTCCGAGCCCAGGGCCACCACCGCGCCCGCGTCCCGCAGGTCCCGCAGGCGCCAGGCCCGGCCGGCCCGCCCGGAGCCCAGCCGCCGGGACCACTCGTCGGTGCCGTCGGCGCGGGTGTACGCGGTGTGCGGCGGCTGCATGGACGCCGCCACGCCCAGCCGCGCGAAGCGCGGCAGCAACTCGTCCGGCACCGTCTCGATGTGCTCGATGCGGTGAACCCCGCGCCCGCCGGGCCCGAGCCCTTCCACCACGTCCAGGACGTGCCGCACGGCCGCGTCCCCGATGGCGTGCGTGGCCGTGCGCACCCCGGCCGCGTGCAGGTGCCGTACGGCGGCGGCGTACGCCTCCGGGTCGGGCCAGAACGCCTCGGTGCCCTGGCCGTGGCAGTCGGCGTGCTCCAGCCAGGCGGTGCCGCCCTCGACGGTGCCGTCCATGAAGAACTTGACCCCGCCGGTCCGCCAGTGGCGTCCGCCCCGGCCCTGTGCGGCGACCAGTTCGTCCAGGGCGGCCCGGTCGGCGCCCGGCATGCACCAGGGCGCGAACCGCAGGCGCAGCGGCAGCACCGTCTCGCGTGCCACGGAGTCGATCAGCTCCGGGTCGCCGGCGTCCATGACGTGCGCCCCGGTGAGACCGGTCGCGGCCATGGCCGAGAGCAGCTCCACCAGGCGGGCCCGGCGGGCGGCGTACGACGGCCGGGGCGCGACCCCGGCCACCAGGTCCATCGCCGCGTGCTCGACGAGGTGCCCGGTGGGCCGGCCCGAGGGGTCGCAGACGACCTCCGAGCGCTGGGCGAAGTCCCGGGGGCCCCGCACCCCGGCCGCCGCGAGGGCCGGGCCGGTCGCCAGGGCGGAGTGGCCGTCGTAGAGGCGCAGGAAGGCGGGGGTGCCGGGCAGGACGTCCTCGATGAGGTCGCGGTCGACGGGGCGGCCCTGGAAGGCGTTGTGGTCGAGGCCGAAGCCGAGGACCCAGCCGTCGGTGCGCTCGGCGCCGGCGAGGGCGGCGCGCAGGCCCGCCAGGTCCGTCACCGCCGACAGGTCCGTGCCGGTCGCCATGTCCAGGCCCCACACGGGGTGGCTGTGCGCGTCCACGAGGCCGGGCACCAGGTGCGCGCCGTCCAGGTGGACGACCTCGGTGCCGGGTCCGCGCCAGTCGCGCACGTCCGTCTCGTCGCCGACCGCCGAGATCACCCCGTCGCGCACGGCGACGGAGGTGGCGTACGGGCGGTCGGGGTCGAGGGTGCGGACCTTGGCGCCGGTGAGGACCAGATCGGCGGTCGGCATGCGGTGAACTCCCTTGAGAAGTGCGGTTATTCGGCGGGTTCGGCGGCGAAGTCGGCGTAGACGTCCGGGCGTCGCGCGCGCAGCCACCACGCGAGGACCAGGCCGACGGCGAACACGGCCGGGGCCGTGACGACCAGGACGGTGTTGACGGTCGCGCTCGCCCCGGTGAACAGGTCGATGTGGTCGACGACGAGGACGATGGCCGTGGCGAGCAGGACGGCCGCCGTGACGGGCGCGATCACCGTCCGCAGCACGCCCTCCCGGTGGGGTACGCGGCGGAAGTAGCAGGGCACGGCGATCGCGGCGAGCAGCTGGAGCAGGAACAGACCGATCATCCCGGGGGTGTTCACCCACAGCAGCAACTGGCCGTACGGGTCGGCGCCGGCCGCGGCGAAGGCGAGGACGACGACCGCGCCGAGGGCCGTCTGGGCGAGGCCGGCGACGTACGGGGAGCCGTGCCGCGGGTGGATGCGGCCCAGGGCCTTGGGCAGCACGCCCTCCTCAGCGAGGGCGAGGGTGTACCGGTTGATCGCGTTGTGGAAGGCGAGCAGCGAGGCGAGGACGCTGGTGACGATGAAGACGTGCATCAGGTCGGCCGCCCAGCCGCCGACGTAGGTGGTGATCGCGGCGAAGAACAGCTCGGCCGGGTTCTTCCCGGCGGCCGCGACGATCCCGGCGTCGCCGAAGGCCTGGATGACGGTCCAGACGATGAACGCGTAGAACAGGCCGAGGAATCCGACCGCCAGGTAGGTCGCGCGGGGCACCGTGCGCTGCGGATCGCGGGCCTCACGGCGGTAGATGACGGTCGACTCGAAGCCGGTGAACGCGGCGAAGGCGAAGGCGAGGACGGCCGCGGTGCCCGGGACGAGGACGTTGCCGGGGTCGAAGGAGGTCAGGGACAGGCCGTGCGCGCCGCCCTTGAGCAGGACCCCGCCCGCGAGGAGGACGAGGATGCCGGTCTCGGCCACGAGCAGCACGCCGAGGACCTTGGCGCCGAAGTCGATCGAGCGGTAGCCGCCGTAGCCGATGAGCAGCAGGCCCGCCAGCGAGATCGGCAGCCAGGGGAGGTCCGCGCCGAACAGGGCGCGTGCGGTGTCCTGCGTGGCGCTGCCGAGGAGGCCGTAGACACCGGTCTCCATGCCGTTGTAGCCGACCAGGGCGAGCAGGGCGGCGCCGATGCCGACGGGGCGGCCGAGGCCGCGGGTGATGTACGCGTAGAAGGCGCCGCCGCTCCGGACGTGGCGGCTCATGGTGGTGAAGCCGACGGCGAAGACGGCGAGGGTGAGGCCGGCCAGCAGGTAGCCGACCGGGGCGCCGACGCCGCCGAGCAGGATCGCGAGCGGGGCGACTCCGGCCATGACGGTGAGCGGGGCGGCGGCGGACACGACGAAGAAGGCGATGTCGGCCGTGCCGAGGGAGCCGGAGCGCAGGGTCGCCGTGGCGGGCGGGGTGCGCTCCCCTGAGGTGGTGACGGACATGGGCAAGCCCTTCGAGCGGCGGATGAAGAGGGAATCCGGGCGTGCGGGATCGCCGCCGGAGCACCGGGGAGCCGCTGCGGGCAGCCGGTGGCCGGGCCGGTAAATCTAAAGCCTTTCGGTTTTGGCAATGTAGCCTCTACCTCGGCATCCGGGAAGACCTCAGGGGGACCACCGACCATGGGACGGCCGCGCACACCGCTCCTCGACCGCGAGCGCATCGCCACGACGGCACTGGACATCGTCGACGAGCGTGGCGACTTCAGCGTGCCGCAGGTCGCCAAGCGGCTCGGCGCGCAGACCGGCTCGGTGTACCACCATGTGGACGGCCGGGACGGCATCGTCGAGCTGCTGCGCGAGCGGGTGGCCTCGGTCATCGACCCCGCGACCCTCGATCTGCGTCCCTGGGACGCGGCCCTGGAGGCCTGGGCCCGCTCCTACCGGGCCGCGTTCGCCGCGCACCCCAAGGCGATCCCACTGCTGATGACGTCCCCCGTGCGGGCGCCGCGGGTGCTGGAGCAGTACGAGCGGGCGGTGACCGTGCTGCTCGACGCGGGCTTCGCGCCGGCCGAGGTGATGCCCCTGCTCACTGCCCTGGAGAACCTGGTCCTCGGCTCGGCCCTCGACCTCGCGGCGCCCGAGACCATGTGGGAACTGACCGCGTCCGCGACGACCCCGCGGCTGGCCGAGGCCCTGTCGGCGTCCAGCGAAGGGCGGGCGGACCGGGCGTTCGAGGTGGGACTGACGGCGTTCCTGGCGCACGCCCGCGAGCTCAGGGCCAGGGCTCAGCGCTCGGCCACCCCGTAGATCCGCTGGCTCAGCGCTCGGCCACCCCGTAGAACAGCTCCTCCACCACGGCCCGCGCCCTGCGGGCCGTCCGCCGGTACCCGTCGAGCATGTCGCCGGCGTGACCCGGGCCGTAGCCCAGGTACCGTCCCACGGCGGCCAGTTCCCGGGAGTCCGTGGGGAACGTGTCCCCGGCCCGGCCGCGCACGAGCATCACCGCGTTGCGGACGCGGGTCGCGAGGACCCAGGCCTCGTCCAGGATCGCCGCGTCCTCGTCCGTGATGAGCCCGGCCGCGCGGGCGGCGGCCAGGGCCTCGCGGGTGCGGGTGGTGCGCAGGCCGGGTTCCTCGGCGCCGTGCCGCAGTTGCAGCAACTGCACGGTCCACTCCACGTCGGACAGGCCGCCCGGACCGAGCTTGGCGTGCAGCTTCGGGTCGGCCCCGCGCGGCAGCCGCTCGGACTCCATCCGGGCCTTCAGCCGCCGGATCTCCCGCACGGCCTCCTCGCCGAGCCCGTCCGCCGGGTGGCGCAGCGGGTCGATCAGCTCGATGAACCGGCGGCCCAGGTCCTCGTCCCCGGCGACGGGTTCCGCCCGCAGCAGCGCGTGCGACTCCCACGTCAGGGACCACCGGCGGTAGTACGCCTCGTACGACTTGAGTGTGCGCACGAGCGGCCCGGACTTGCCCTCCGGGCGCAGGTCGGCGTCGATGAGCAGGGGCGGGTCGGCACTGGGGATCTGGAGCAGGCGGCGCATCTCGGAGACGACCTTGTTGGCCGCCTGGGAGGCCTCCCGCTCGTCGACGCCGTCGCGCGGCTCGTGCACGAACAGCACGTCCGCGTCGGAGCCGTAGCCCAGTTCGTGGCCGCCGAACCGGCCCATGCCGATGATCGCGAACCGGGTGGGCAGCTCGTCGCCCCAGCCGTCCCGGACGACCGCGCGGAGCGTGCCGGCCAGGGTCGCCGCCGTCAAATCCGACACCGCTCCCCCGACCCGGTCCACGAGGGCGCCCTGGTCGGCCTCGGCGGGCTGCTCCTCGGTGCCGTAGGAGCCGACGATGTCGGCGGCGGCCGTACGGAACAGTTCGCGGCGGCGCACCCCACGGGCGGCCGTGACCGCCTGGGCGGCTCCGTCGGCCCGGTTCACGGCGGCGAGTATCTCCTGCTCCAGGTGGGCGCGGGACCTCGGTTCCAGCCCGCCGCCGTCCCCGTCGCCGAGCAGCGCCACCGCCTCCGGGGCGCGCATCAGCAGGTCCGGCGCGAGGCGGCCGGCGGACAGCACCCGGGCGAGGTTCTGCGCGGCGGCGCCCTCGTCCCGCAGCAGCCGCAGATACCAGGGCGTCTTGCCGAGCGCGTCCGACACCTTGCGGAAGTTGAGCAGACCCGCGTCCGGGTCGGCCGAGTCGGCGAACCAGCCCAGCATGACCGGCAGCAGGGTGCGCTGGATGGCGGCCTTGCGGGTGACGCCGGAGGCCAGCGCCTCCAGGTGGCGCAGCGCGGAGGCCGGGTCGTCGTAGCCGAGGGCGACCAGCCGCTCCCGGGCCGCCTCGGCGCTCAGCCGGGCCTCGCCGGTGGCGAGTTGGGCGACCGCGTCGAGCAGCGGCCGGTAGAACAGCTTCTCGTGCAGGCGGCGTACGACGGTGGCGTGCCGGCGCCACTCGCGGTGCAGGTCGGCGACCGGGTCGGTGCGCAGGCCGAGGGAGCGGCCGATGCGGCGCAGCTCGGCCTCGTCCTCCGGGACGAGGTGGGTGCGGCGCAGCCGGAACAGCTGGATGCGGTGCTCCATGGACCGCAGGAAGCGGTACGCCTCATCGAGCTGCGCGGCGTCGGCCCGGCCGACGTAGCCGCCGGCGGCGAGGGCCTTGAGCGCGTCGAGCGTCGTGCCGCTGCGCAGCGAGGTGTCGGCGCGGCCGTGCACCAGCTGGAGCAGCTGCACGGCGAACTCGACGTCCCGCAGGCCGCCCGGGCCCAGCTTCAGCTGGCGGTCGACCTCGGCGGCGGGGATGTTCTCCACGACCCGGCGGCGCATCTTCTGCACGTCCGGGACGAAGTTCTCCCGCTCGGCGGCCTTCCACACCAGGGGCTGGACGGCGGCGACGTACTCCTCGCCGAGGTCGAGGTCGCCGGCCACCGGGCGGGCCTTGAGCAGCGCCTGGAACTCCCAGGTCTTCGCCCAGCGCTGGTAGTAGGCGAGGTGGCTGGAGAGGGTCCGCACGAGCGGGCCGTTCCTGCCCTCGGGCCGCAGGTTGGCGTCCACGGGCCAGATGGAGCCCTCGACGGTGGTCTCCGAGCAGATCCGCATCATGTGCGAGGCCAGCCGGGTCGCGGCCCGGATCGCCTTCGTCTCGTCGGCCCCCTCGACGGCCTCCCCCACGAAGATGACGTCCACGTCGGAGACGTAGTTCAGCTCGCGGCCGCCGCACTTGCCCATCGCGATCACCGCGAGCCGGCACAGCGCGGCGTCCCCCGGCGCGGCGTCCTCGGCCAGGGCGAGGGCGGCGCGCAGGGTGGCGGTGGCGAGGTCGGCGAGCTCGGCGGCGGACTCGGCGACACCGGTCGTGCCGCACACGTCCCGGGCGGCGATGGACAGCAGGCAGCGCCGGTAGGCGACGCGCAGGGAGACCGGGTCGGTGGCCTCCGCGAGCCCCGCTTCGAACTCCTCCACCCCGGGGTGCAGGTCCCGCGACTCGTACGTCACGAGGGCCTGCCAGTCGTCCGGGTGGCGGGTGAGGTGGTCGGCGAGGGCGGTGGAGGCGCCGAGCACGCCGAGCAGCCGGTCGCGCAGCGGCTTGGCCGCGATCAGGGTGTCGAGCAGTTCCCGGCGGGCGCCGTTGTGCGGCTGGGCCTCCAGCAGCCGCACCAGGCCGAGCAGCGCCAGATCGGGGTCGGCGGTCGCGCCCAGCGCCTCCAGGAGGACCGGGTCGTCCCGCAGCGGTGCCAGCTCGACGCTGTCCAGGAGCCGCTCGGCGGCGGAGGCGTCGGTGAAGCCGTGCCGCAGCAGCCGTGTGAAGGTACTGCTCCTGCGCCCCGGGGCCGCCGTCATCCGGGCCTCCCTCGCACTCATTCTCGGGTTTGCATCGGATCAAGGTCGTACGGCTTTGAGCCTAACCGCAGCGGCCGGGGGGAGCTCCGATGAGTTCGGCGGGCGGACGGGGTCTGCACTGGGGAGAGCACAGGCCTGGAGGCACTCATGACCACCACGCACCCGCGGACCCGCCTGGACCGGCGGTACAGCGACGAGACGGCCACGGCCACGGACTGGGAGGAGGCACGGGCCCGGCTCGCCGCGGCCGAGCTGTTCTGGATCTCGACAGTGCGACCGGACGGCCGCCCGCACGTCACTCCCCTGCCCGCGGTCTGGTCGGACGGCGCCCTGCACTTCTGCACGGGCCCGGAGGAACGCAAGGCGAGGAACCTCGCGGAGAACCCGCACGTCGTGCTCACCACCGGCACGAACACCTGGAACCAGGGCTACGACCTGGTGGTCGAGGGCGAGGCGGTGCGTGTGACGGACGAGGCGCGGCTACGGGAACTGGCCACCGCGTGGGAGGTGAAGTACGGCAGTTTCTGGCACTTCGAGGTACGGGAGGGCCATTTCCACCACGGCGCGGGTCGAGCGGTCGTCTACTCGGTGGCGCCGGTGACGGTTTTCGGCTTCGGTAAGGGGGAGCCGTTCAGCCAGACCCGCTGGCGATTCACCAGGGAGGACAAGCGATGGACTTCACCCTCGAAGTGATCCCGCTGCCCGTGAGCGACATCGACCGGGCCCGCGACTTCTACCGGGACAAGGTCGGATTCCACGTCGACATCGACCAGGAGGTCATGCCCGGGATGCGGATCGTCCAGCTGACGCCTCCGGGTTCCGGCTGCTCGATCGCTCTCGGTGACAGCATCTGGGACATGACCAAGGGCGAGACCGTACCCGAACCCGGCTCCTACCAGGGCCTGCAACTCTGCGTGGCAGACATCAAGGCGGCCCGCGCGGAACTCCTGGAACGAGGTCTGGAGGTGTCGGAACCGGTCCAGTACGCGCCCGACGACGGCGCCACCTTCATGTACTTCAAGGACCCGGACGGCAACGGCTGGTCGATCCAGGAGTACCGGAGAAGGGCGACGGAGCCGCTGCACGAGGTGCTGGCGAAGGGGAAGCGGCAGCAGGAGGCCTGATCCCCCGGGGGGCCCGGCCGGTCCCTCCTACGCTCGCCGGCATGGTCTACGTCAACTTGCCTGAGATCGGGCTGGAGGGCGAGTGGTCGGTGAGCGACGGAGAACGGACCCTGCGTTGCTGTGGCGGCATTCCGGTCAGTGTGGGTCGGCCGGCAGGACCTGCACCTTTGCGGACCGTGGTCTCGCTGACCGCGGCCGCCCGCGCGACGGCCCGAACACCACCATGCCCCAGAGCACGCACCGCTGCGGCCATCAACAGCCGCCGTTGCCGCTCATACCATGGATGCGCTGGGACACTCCCGCAGGAAGAAGCTCATCGCAGCCGCACGTTCCGGGCTGCGATGAGCTTCGACGAGGTCCGGCACCGGTCCCCGAGCGGGAGCGCCGCTCGGGGACCGATCCCGCGTCAGTTGTTCTGAGTGGTACGGCGACGACGGACCATGTACACGGCCGCGGCGCCGCCGAGAACGAGAGCCCCGCCCACACCGGCGATGACCGGCGTGGCGGAGTTGCCGCCGGTCTCGGCGAGGTTCCCGCCGTCCTCGCCGGTCTGCGTGCTGACCTGACTGCCCGCAGAGTCGGCGTTCTCGTCGCCCCTCGAGCCGGCGGACTCGCCGGAGGACCGGTCGTCGGACGAGCTGCCCTCGCCCACGCCACTGCCCGATCCGTCACCGTTGGAGCCGCCGCCGTTGGAGCCGTCACCGTTGGAGCCGCCGCCGTTGGAGCCGCCGCCGTTGGAGCCGTCACCGTTGGAGCCGCCGCCGTTGGAGCCGCCGCCGTTGGAGCCGTCACCGTTGGAGCCGTCACCGTTGGAGCCGCCACCCCCTGCGGAGGCAGAGCCGTTCGGCAGCGTGCAGGTGGCCTCGGCGAGCACGATCTCTCCGGACGTCTTCACCACGTCCAGCTTGGCGGGCGACACCGCGTACTTCAGCCGAAGGGCGGTGGCGGTGCCCATGCTGTCCGTCGTGGTCGCGTTCTCCAGCCAGAGGTCGACGGTGCCGACGCCCGCGACCTCGACGTGCTGCTCGCCGGAAGCCTTGACGGTGACCGGCTTGCCGAGGACGGTCACGTTGTCCGCCAGCGCGGCCTTCGCGGTCGGTTTCTTGCCCGCCTCGCAGGAGGCCGTGGCCGTGAGAAGGTCGGCGCTCAGCAGCGGCTTGGCGGGCAGGCCGGCTGCGAACGCCCGTACGCCGACGAGCTTGACGTTGCCCACCGACCGGTGTGCGTCCGCCTTGACGCTGGAGTGCGCGACCTCGGCCTTGACCAGGGTGGTGGGCTGTCCCTTGCTCACGCCGTTCACCTCGGCGGTGAGCAGCGTCTGCTGCGCGTCCCCGGGCGCGCTCAGGTTGTTGAGCGACTTCTTCACCGGAACGTTGCCGACGCCTTTCACGGAGACGTTGAGGTCCGCGCGCGCCGCGACGGCGGTCGCCTTGCCGGTGGAGACGGAGTTTTCTTGCGCAGGTACGGCAGAGGCCGGGCCGGCGGCCAGGGCGACGCCGATCGCCAGGGCCGTGACGCTCAGGAGAGCGGCAGGGCGTACGGGCCTGCTGAAGACATTCGTGTGCAACTGAGAATCCCTACAGAGACAATGGAGCCGTCAGTGCCGCTGTGCTCGTACAGCGTGCCTGCCGACAGCCTCGACCTGCAGATCATGTCCTCACGAATGTCCGTGATGGGGGAAATTCGACGGGTAACCACTCCAATGAGCGGTTTTAGTTGCCCGCAGCTTGCCGGTCGCGCAACTTCTGGCCCGGCAACTCGTTTACACGCGCCTTTCCCCGCGACGGCACCCTGACAGTGGGGACCTGCCCGGTCAGACCGTGCTCATGGAGGAGCGAGCCGCACGCCGCTCGTGTCGGTGTCCGCCGCGCGGTCCGGCACGCGTGCCCTACTGGCCCATGCCGAGCAGCGACGCACGGGCCGGAAGGCCGTGGACGGCCGGTACGAGGACACCGGTCCGGCGCCAGACGGCCCAGAGGCGGCCCAGGGTCATTGAGACGCCATGGGGCCGACGGTCCGCGACCGTCGGCCCCCTCCGCTGAATCAGCAGGAAGCCTGCTCTGACCTGCGCTTACAGCGCCGGCAGGTTCTTCCGCAGCTCGAACGCCGTCACCTCGGACCGGTACTCCTCCCACTCCTGCCGCTTGTTCCGCAGGAAGAAGTCGAAGACGTGCTCGCCGAGCGTCTCGGCGACCAGGTCGCTGCGCTCCATCAGGGTCAGGGCCTCGCCCAGGTTCTGCGGGAGCGGCTCGATGCCCATCGCGCGGCGCTCGGCGTCGGAGAGGGCCCAGACGTCGTCCTCCGCGCCCGGCGGGAGCTCGTAGCCCTCCTCGATACCCTTCAGGCCGGCGGCCAGCAGGACGGCGTAGGCCAGGTACGGGTTCGCGCCCGAGTCCAGGGAGCGGACCTCGACCCGCGCCGAGCCCGTCTTGCCGGGCTTGTACATCGGCACGCGGACCAGCGCCGAGCGGTTGTTGTGGCCCCAGCAGATGTACGACGGGGCCTCGCCGCCCGCGCCCGCCGTGCGCTCCGCGCCGCCCCAGATGCGCTTGTAGGAGTTGACCCACTGGTTGGTGACCGCGGAGATCTCCGCCGCGTGCCGCAGCAGGCCCGCGATGAAGGAGCGGCCCACCTTGGACAGCTGGTACTCCGAGCCGGACTCGTAGAAGGCGTTGCGGTCGCCCTCGAAGAGGGAGAGGTGCGTGTGCATGCCCGAGCCCGGGTGCTCGGAGAACGGCTTCGGCATGAACGTCGCCTGCACGCCCTGCTCCAGCGCCACCTGCTTCATGACCAGGCGGAACGTCATGACGTTGTCCGCCGTGGAGAGCGCGTCGGCGTAGCGCAGGTCGATCTCCTGCTGGCCGGGCGCGCCCTCGTGGTGGGAGAACTCGACCGAGATGCCCATCGACTCCAGCATCGTGATCGCCTGGCGACGGAAGTCCATGCCGACGTTGGTCGGGGTGTGGTCGAAGTAGCCGGAGTTGTCGGCGGGCGTCGGGCGGCTGCCGTCCAGCGGGCGGTCCTTCAGCAGGAAGAACTCGATCTCCGGGTGCGTGTAGAAGGTGAAGCCCAGATCGCTCGCGCGGGCCAGGGCGCGCTTGAGCACGTAGCGCGGGTCGGCGAAGGACGGGGAGCCGTCCGGCATGAGGATGTCGCAGAACATGCGCGCCGTGCCCGGGGCCTCCGCGCGCCAGGGGAGGATCTGGAAGGTCGACGGATCCGGCTTGGCGATCATGTCGGACTCGTAGACCCGGGCGAAGCCCTCGATCGCGGAGCCGTCGAAGCCGATGCCCTCGTCGAAGGCCTGTTCCAGTTCGGCCGGGGCCACGGCGACGGACTTGAGGAAGCCCAGCACGTCCGTGAACCACAGGCGTACGAACCGGATGTCGCGCTCCTCCAAGGTCCGGAGCACGAACTCCTGCTGCTTGTCCATCTTCCGCTTCCCCATCCTTGCTGGTCAGGCCGCCTGTCTTCCGTACCACGGGAGGCGGTCGGGCACCTGAGCATCCCACCACACCACCATTTCGTACGCGTTGCGCACCATGATCGCCCGGCCGGCCCGGGGTCGAACGCCTCACGTACGGCGGGTGAACTGCTCTTCCGCCCATAGTGCCTGCTCGCACCGACATCCGTAACGGCCGGTCCCCGTCGTCGCTCCGCCCACTTAATTTGCATCTCAGATGCAACTTTAAATAGCGTGCGCGGCAGTCGAGCATGGAGGAGCCCCGATGCTGTCCCAGCAGTCCGCCACCACCGTCCGCGCCACCCTTCCCGCCGTCGGGGCGGCCCTCGGCACGATCACCGAGCGCTTCTACGCCGGGCTGTTCGCGGCCCACCCCGCACTGCTGCGCGACCTGTTCAACCGGGGCAACCAGGCCGCCGGCACCCAACGGCAGGCGCTCGCCGGTTCCATCGCCGCCTTCGCCACGCACCTGCTGGACCATCCGGAGCAGCGGCCGGACGCGATGCTGCACCGCATCGCCCACAAGCACGCCTCGCTCGGCGTCACGCCCGAGCAGTACGGCATCGTCCACGAGCACCTGTTCGCCGCCATCGCCGACGTGCTGGGCGACGCCGTCACGCCCGAGGTCGCCGCCGCCTGGGACGAGGTCTACTGGCTGATGGCGAACGCCCTGATCGCCGTCGAGAAGCGGCTGGGCGAGGAGCGCGGCGGGCCCGCGTGGCGGCCCTGGGAGGTCGTCGAGCGGGTCGCCGAGACCCCGGACGTCGCCACGTTCCGGCTGCGGCCCGCCGACGGCGGTCCGGTGCGGGAGTTCCTCGCCGGCCAGTACGTCTCCGTCCGCGTCGCCCTCCCGGACGGCGCCCGCCAGATCCGGCAGTACAGCCTCTCCGGGGCACCCGGCCCGGCCCTGAGGCAGATCAGCGTCAAACGCGTGCGGGGCGGCGGCGCCCCCGACGGCGAGGTCTCCCACCACCTCCACGCGCGCGTGGAGGTGGGCGACGTCCTGGAGCTGTCCGAGCCGTACGGCGACCTCGTTCTGGACGCCGGCCTCGACACGCCCCTGCTGCTGGCCTCGGCGGGCATCGGCATCACCCCGATCACCGCGATGCTGGCCCACCTCGCCGACTCGGGCCACCGCGCCCCCGTCGCCGTCGTCCACGGCGACCGCTCACCCGGCACCCACGCCCTGCGCACCGACCACGAGACCTACGCCGCCAAGCTGCCGGACTCGGCCGTCCACCTCTGGTACGAGCAGGACGCCCCGGCCGGCACCCGCTCCGGCCTCGTCGACCTCGCCGACGTCCCGCTCGCCCCGACCACGCGCGCGTACCTGTGCGGCCCGCTGCCCTTCATGCGCGCGGTCCGCTCCCAGCTGATCGCCAAGGGCGTGGCACCCGCCGACATCCACTACGAGGTCTTCGGCCCGGACCTGTGGCTGGCGGGACAGGCCTGATGGCCCGGAGGACCGGCCGTTTCAGGGGCCCGGAGGGCCGGCCGCCCGCGAGATGCCCAGCAGCAGTGCCCCGGTCGGCTCCGCCGCGATGTCCGCCACCGTGATCGGGTCCAGGGAGGCGAAGAACGCCTCCTGGGCCCGGCGCAGGGCGCCGCGCAGCCGGCAGGCGGAGTTCAGGGGGCACGGCGTGGGGCCCTCGCAGTCGACGACGTCGCCGTCGCCCTCGAAGGCGCGGACCACGGCGCCCACGGAGGTCGTGCGGCCCCGCTCGGTGAGCGTGAGGCCGCCGCCCCGGCCGCGCCGGGCGGCGAGCAGGCCCATGTGCTGGAGCTCGGCGACCACCTTCGCCAGGTGGGTGTAGGGCACGCCCATGCCCTCGGCGACCTCCCGGGTCGTCGGACTCGACTCGCCCGCGACGGCGAGCCGCATCAGGACCCGCAGGGCCAGGTCGGTGGAGCGCAGCAGCCGCATGCCCGCAGCGTAGATAATGGGAATCTGCGGTTCAAATTATCCGGACCCAGGCCTTCCGAAGCTGTCGGGCTGCTGTCGGTGCCGTATCGATTCGGCCCATTCCCGCGGCCGCCCTACGAGGCGCCCCGCCTCCCCCATTACGATCAGGCCACCCGACCGTCCCATCTTTCCCCCGCGAAGGACTTCTCATGGGCTCCGCCAAGAAGAGCAGCACGGCACGCAAGGCGCGAATAGAGGAGATGCGGCGCGCCGAGCAGGCCCGTGAGCGCCGCAACCGCATCCTCACCATCGCGGCCAGCGTCGTGATCGTCGGCGGCCTGGTCGTCGGCGGCGTCGTGCTCGTGCAGTCCCAGTCCGACAACGGCAGCGACACCGCGGCGAGCGACTCCTCGGGCAAGGGCAAGTTCGTCACCGGCAAGGACGGCGTGAAGACCTGGGAGGGCAAGCTCTCCCGCAACCACGTCACCAAGGCCGTGAAGTACGCGACCGAGCCGCCGGTCGGCGGCGACCACAACCAGGTGTGGATGAACTGCAACGGCGACGTCTACACCAAGGAGATCAACAACACCAACGCCGTGCACTCGCTGGAGCACGGCGCGGTGTGGGTGACGTACAACGCCGCCGCCAAGAAGTCCGACGTCGACGCGCTCGCGGCGAAGGTGAAGAAGACGCCGTACACGCTGATGAGCCCGATGGACGACCAGAAGGACCCGATCATGCTCTCGGCGTGGGGCCATCAGCGCACGGTGACGGGCGCGGACGACCCGAACGTCGCCAAGTTCTTCGAGAAGTTCGTCCAGGGCGAGCAGACGCCCGAGCCCGGTGCCGCCTGCACGAACGGGCTCTCGCAGTGAGGCACGTGGCTCTGATCGCGGGGGCCGCGGCGGCGGCGCTCGTCGCGGCCGGCGCGATCACCTACGCCGTCGCCGGAGACGACGGCGGCAGTACGACCCCCTCCGCCGAGTCCGCCGACGCCGGGTTCGCGCGGGACATGGCGGTGCACCACCAGCAGGCCGTGGAGATGTCGTACATCGTGCGCGACCGCACGAAGGACGAGGAGGTGCGGCGCCTCGCGTACGACATCGCGCAGACCCAGGCCAACCAGCGCGGCATGATGCTCGGCTGGCTCGACCTGTGGGGCCTGCCCAAGGTGTCCTCCGAGCCGCCGATGACCTGGATGGGCATGGGCGACATGGCCTCCGGCAAGGACGGCGCGCTGATGCCGGGCATGGCGACCAACACCGAGATGAAGAAGCTCGGCGAGCTCAGCGGGAAGCAGGCGGAGGTCTTCTACCTCCAGCTGATGACGGACCATCACAAGGGCGGCATCCACATGGCCGAGGGCTGCGTGGAGAAGTGCCGGGTCGGGGTGGAGAAGCGGCTCGCGCAGGGCATGGTGGACGCGCAGCAGTCGGAGATCGGCCTGATGGCGGACCTGCTCAAGGCGCGGGGTGCCGCGCCGCGTCCGTAGCGCGCAGGACGTGGGGCGTTCGCCGGGCGTAAGCCCCAAATCGCCCTGCGCATCGGCTCCTTGGGCTCTTCTTGGCTTCGGTAGAGCGCTTCTTGGGCTGCGCATTCCCCTTGCATGAACGGTTCGTCGAAAGAGTGGCGACCGTCGAGTGATCCACTCGCGACGAACCGCACAGGGGGTTCCATGAGATCCAACCGCGCCAAGGTGCGCGCCGGGGTGAGCGTGGCGGCGACACTGCCGATGCTCGCGGGTGCGCTGGCGCTCGGCATACCCGCGGCGCACGCCGCCGACCACCCGCTCCGCGACCTGCTGGCCGGGACCAGGCCCGCGTGGGCCACGGCCAAGGCGGACCAGGGCGCCACCTCCGACAGTGCCCAGGTCTCGGCCCGGGTCTACCTCGCCGGCCAGGACGCCGCCGGCCTCGCCGCGTACGCGAAGGCCGTCTCCGACCCGAAGTCGGCCTCCTACGGCAAGTACCTCACCGCCCGGCAGGCCCAGTCCCGCTTCGGCGCGACCGAGGCCCAGGTGGCCGCCGTGAAGGCCTGGCTCACGTCCGCCGGCCTGAAGGTCACGGGCGTCACGCGGCACTACGTCTCCGTCACCGGTGACGTGGCCGCCGCCGAGAAGGCGTTCGGCACCCAGCTGCACAACTTCGCCAAGGGCGCCCGGACCTACCGCGCGCCGGCGAGCACCGCCTCCGTGCCGGCGAACCTCGCCGACCCCGTGCTGACCGTGACCGGCCTGGACAACGCGCCCCACATGGCCACGCACGACGACCGGCTGCCGCCGCCGGACACCGTGTTCCGCAACGCCGGGCCCTTCTCCTCGTACTACGGCTCGAGCACCGCGAGCACGCTGCCCGACGCGTACGGCGGCAAGATCCCGTACGCGATCAAGGGCTACACGGGCAAGCAGCTGCGGGCCGCCTACGGCGCGGGCACCCGCACCGGCAAGGGCGTCCGGGTCGCCATCACGGACGCGTACGCCTCCCCGACCATCGCCTACGACGCCGGGACCTACGCCGGCAAGCACGGCGACGCGGCGTGGAAGACCGGCCAGCTGCGCCAGGTGCTGCCCACGAAGTACGTGGGCGCCGCCTCCTGCATGGACAACGACCTGCTCGACGCGCTCGGCAAGGTCGTCGACCACCACCTGGCCGACATCGTCTCCAACTCCTGGGGCGAGGTCGAGGCCGCCCAGACCCCCGACCTCGCGGCCGCCTACGACCAGGTCTTCCAGCTGGGCGCGGTCGAGGGCATCGGCTTCTACTTCTCCTCCGGCGACGACGGCGACGAGGTCGCCAGCTCCGGGACCAAGCAGGTCGACTCCCCGGCCAACTCGGCGTGGGTCACCGCCGTCGGCGGCACCTCGCTGGCCGTCGGCAAGGACGACACGTACCTGTGGGAGACCGGCTGGGGCACCGAGAAGGCGAACCTGTCGGCCGACGGCAAGAGCTGGACGGACTTCCCCGGCGCCTTCACCTCCGGCGCCGGCGGCGGCACCAGCAAGACGGTCGCCGAGCCCTCCTACCAGCAGGGTGTGGTGCCGGAGGCGCTGGCGAAGGCCAACAGCTCGGACGGCAACCGGGTCGTCCCGGACATCGCGGCCATCGCCGACCCGAACACCGGCTTCCTGGTCGGCCAGACCCAGACCATGCCGGACGGCAGGACGCAGGCGTACAGCGAGTACCGCATCGGCGGCACCTCGCTCGCCGCGCCGACCATCGCGGCCATCCAGGCCCTGGCCCAGGAGGCCCGCGGCGGCACGCCGATCGGCTTCGCCAACCCGGCGATCTACGCGAAGTCCGGCTCGAAGGTCTACCACGACGTCACCGACAACCCGACGGGCTCCGGCCTCGCCGTGGCCCGCGTCGACTTCGTGAACGGCTACGACGCCACGGGCGGACTGGCCACGTCCGTGCGCAGCCTGGGCAAGGACAGCTCGCTGCAGGCCGTCAAGGGCTACGACGACGTCACCGGCGTGGGCACGCCCGCGAACGGTTACGTGGAGTCGTACCGGCGCCGCTGACGTCCGCCGGCTGACCTCCGCAAGGGGAACGGGGTGGTGTGGGGTGACCCACACCACCCCATTGCGTCGCTCTGACGATTACACTGGGCGCGTGCCTCAACTACGTCTCGCCCTGAACCAGATCGACTCGAGCGTCGGCGACCTCGCCCAGAACGCCGAGTCGATCGTCCGCTGGACCCGGCACTCCGCCGAGCAGGGAGCGCATCTCGTGGCGTTCCCGGAGATGGCGCTGACCGGGTATCCCGTCGAGGACCTGGCCCTCAGGTCGTCCTTCGTGGAGGCCTCCCGCGCGGCGCTGAAGAGTCTCGCCGCCCGCCTGGCCGAGGAGGGCTTCGGTGAGCTGCCGGTCATCGTCGGCTATCTCGACCGCTGCGAGACCGCGCAGCCGAAGTACGGCCAGCCGGCCGGCGCTCCGCAGAACGCGGGGGCGGTGCTGTACGGCGGCGACGTGGTCCTGAACTTCGCCAAGCACCACCTGCCGAACTACGGCGTCTTCGACGAGTTCCGCTACTTCGTGCCCGGCGACAGCATGCCGGTCCTGCGCGTCCACGGCGTGGACGTCGCCCTCGCCATCTGCGAGGACCTCTGGCAGGACGGCGGCCGCGTCCCCGCCGCCCGTTCGGCGCGGGCGGGCCTGCTGGTCTCGATCAACGCCTCCCCCTACGAGCGCAACAAGGACGACACGCGTCTGGAGCTGGTCCGCAAGCGGGCCCAGGAGGCCGGCTGCACCACGGCGTACCTCGCCATGATCGGCGGCCAGGACGAGCTGGTCTTCGACGGCGACTCGATCGTCGTCGACAAGGACGGCGAGGTCGTGGCGCGGGCCCCGCAGTTCTCCGAGGGCTGCGTGGTCCTGGACCTGGACCTGCCGGCGGCGTCGGCGGACGCCCCCACGGGCGTGGTGGACGACGGCCTGCGCATCGACCGGGTGGTCCTCTCGGAGGAGCCGGTCGCGCCGTACGAGCCGGAGCTCGCGGGCGGCTACGCGGACCGTCTGGACGACGACGAGGAGGTCTACTCGGCGCTGGTCGTGGGCCTGCGGGCGTACGTCGCGAAGAACGGCTTCGAGTCGGTCCTGATCGGCCTGTCCGGCGGTATCGACTCCTCGCTGGTCGCGGCGATCGCGTGCGACGCGGTGGGCGCGCAGAACGTGTACGGCGTGTCGATGCCGTCGAAGTACTCCTCGGACCACTCCAAGGACGACGCCGCCGAGCTGGCCCGCCGCACGGGCCTGAACTACCGCACGGTCGCCATCGAGCCGATGTTCGACGCGTACATGGGCTCGCTGGGGCTGACGGGCCTGGCGGAGGAGAACCTCCAGTCCCGCCTGCGCGGCACGCTGCTCATGGCGATCTCCAACCAGGAGGGCCACATCGTCCTGGCGCCCGGCAACAAGTCGGAGCTGGCGGTCGGCTACTCCACGCTCTACGGCGACTCGGTCGGCGCGTACGGCCCCATCAAGGACGTGTACAAGACGTCGATCTTCCGCCTGGCCGAGTGGCGCAACCGGGCCGCCCGGGAGCGCGGCCAGACCCCGCCGATCCCCGAGAACTCCATCACCAAGCCCCCGAGCGCGGAGCTGCGCCCGGGCCAGGTCGACACGGACTCACTGCCGGACTACCCGGTGCTGGACGCGATCCTGGAGCTGTACGTGGACCGCGACCGGGGCGCGGACGAGATCGTGGCGGCCGGCTACGACCGGGAGCTGGTCACGAAGACGCTGCGCATGGTCGACACGGCCGAGTACAAGCGGCGGCAGTACCCGCCGGGTACGAAGATCTCGGCGAAGGGCTTCGGCAAGGACCGGCGGCTGCCGATCACGAACGCGTGGCGGGAGTCGGTCTGACCGCTGCCGCGGGCCCCTCGCCCGTGCGCCCGCCCCCGCCGCCACCGACCGTGCGGGCGGTGGCGGGCGCGGCTCCCTCTCGCCGCTGCCGGTGCACGCCGGCGTCACCGGTCACAGCGACGCCGTCTCCGAGGCGGTCGCCCAGACGAACCCGTCCGGGTCGGTGAACGGCCCGGTGTCGCCGTGGATCGTGAGCCGGTGCGAGCCGGTGCCCTCGGGCGAGACGCCGGCGACCTTGGCCAGGCCGCGGCGCTTGTACAGCGCCAGCTTGACGGGAGCCGACTCGGTGGCGAACTCGACGTACTTGCCGCCGAAGCTCTTGCCGACCGGCAGGCCGTGCTCGACGTAGAACCGCTTGCTGGCCTTCACGTCCTCGACGCCGAGCAGGAGCACCAGCTCGTCGAACCGCCGGGTCGCCGGGCCGGTGTTCTTCTTCGACGAGGAGGCGACCTGCCAGATCGTCCCGTCCGGGGCCTGGACGACGCCGCCGTAGCCCCAGAGCGACTTGGCGGCGGGCTTCAGCGTCGTGGCGCCGCCCGCCACGGCCGCGTCGACGAGGGCGTCGACGTCGGCCGGCTGGGCCACGACGAGCGACAGCGTGAACCCGCGGAAGCCGGTGGACGGGGTCTGAGAGGCCCGCAGGCGCACCTGGCCGCCCAGGCCGAAGGCGGTGCTGTAGAAGCGTTCGGCGGCCGCGGGGTCGGCCACCTCGAGGGTGACGGATGCGATGGAAGTCATGGCTGCGACGCTAGCCGCGGTCCCGGGAACCGGCTTCTCGAATCCTGACCGAGTGTCCCGCTCGCGATCAGGCGTCCCGGCCCGGAAGCCCGGCCAGTTCCCCCAGGACCCGGGCCGCCGGTGCCGGGTCGGTCAGCCATTTCAGGTGGCTGCCTTCGAGGGTGCGGACGTCGTACGGGTTGTCCGGGGTCAGCGCGTCGCCCTCGCGGATCAGCCGGTCCTGGAGGGCGAGCGGCAGGCTCGCGTCCCCGGTCAGGCGTACGTAGGTCTTCGGGATGCGGCCCCAGGTCGCGGCCTGCGCCCGGTCGGCGGAGGTGCCGACGTCCAGGTTCTCGTCGGGCTGGAAGGTGTTGAGGAAGGTCAGGAACTCGTCGTCGGTGCCGTCGGCGAGGAAGGCCGCCTTGAACGCCGCGAGGGCCTTCGGGTCGGCGGTGCGGAAGTTGACGCGCAGCAGGCCGAGTTCGGCCGGGTTCCCGACCATGGCCAGACCCAGCGACGCGGCGTCGACGCTGGCCATCTCGGGCTCGGCGTAGTAGTCGCCGACGTCCAGTGCGACCGGGCACCAGGCCGCCACGTAGACGATGCGGTCGATGAGGTCCGGCCGGGCGTTGGCCGCGGCGGTGGCCGCGACGCCGCCGCGGCTGTGGGAGACCAGGATCACCGGCCCGTTCTCCTTGGCCCGTTCCAGGATCCCGATCAGGTGCGCGGCGTTGGCGGCGAGGGTGACGCCCTTGATCGAGCCGGGCGCGATGGCGAGGCCTTCGAGGTCCTGCGGTGCCTGGTAGGCGCGCGGGTAGGTCGCCCCGAAACCGTGGCCGGGCAGGTCGACGGCGACCGAGCGGTGCCCGAGGAGGCCGAGTTCGGCCTGGAGGGGCGCGAAGGAGAAGGAGTTCGCGAAGGCACCGTGGACCAGCACGAAGGTCGGCGGTATCTGACTGCTCATTCTCGGGGACATTACGCAACGCAAGATCACCGCTGCAACGGGTACGCGTTCTTCCGCTTGCGTGCGCGTCACCTCCTTGACCGGTGACACGGTCGCTGACACCATCGACGTCACCGGCTCAGGCAGTGACGACACGGCGAACGGGAGGGCGCGTGGGCGAGACCCGTGACAGCGGCTCGGAGATCGGCACCGGTCTCGACCTGGACATCGACGTCGTCGTCTTCGACGTCCTCGGAACGCTGGTCGACGAACCGGGCGGCCTGCGCGCGGCGATCCGCGAAGCGGCACCCGCGTCCGACGACGCGGCCGTCGACGAACTCCTCGCCGTGTGGCGGCGGCACGGCGAGCAGGAACAGGAACGCGTCCGGCAAGGGCTCCGCCCGTACGCCGGCACCGGGGTCCTCGACGCCGAGGCCGCCCGACGCGTGGCCGACGAGGCCGGAGTCACCGATCCCGCGGCCGTCGCCCGGCTCGCCACGGCGGGTCGGCGGCTGTCCCCCTGGGACGACTCCGTCGCCGGTCTCGAGCGGCTCGCGCGGCGGTTCCCCGTGCTCGGGCTCTCCGACGCGAGCCGTGCCGCCCTGCTGCGGCTCAACGCCCATGCCGGGCTGCGCTGGCACCAGGCCCTGTCCGCCGAGTCCGTCCTGGCGTACAAGCCGGCGCCGGAGGTGTATCGACTCGCCGTGGACTGCGCCGGTTGCCCGGCCGAGCGCGTCCTGATGGTGGCCGCCCATGCCTGGGACCTGCGGGGCGCGCAGGCGGTGGGCATGCGGACCGCCTACGTGCGGCGCCCGGCCGGGGATCCGCCGGCCGCCTCCGACGCCTTCGACGGGTGTTTCGACGGACTGGACGGCCTCGTCGCGGCCTTGACGTCGCGTTAGGCAGTGCGGGCGCGGTGGGGGGCCGCCTCGCGGAGCGGGCGCGGCGAGAGGCCGCCGCCTCGACACCCGCCGGGGGGTGCGAACCGGCCCCGACGACAGCCCCGTCGACAGCCGCGGCGCCCCACCCGGCTCCCCACGGCGCCCCCACAAACGGAGCGGCAGCCCGTAGGACTCTCCCTACGGGCTGCCGCCCGGGTGTGGTGTCGCCGCGCCGTCGGTCAGTGGTGCACGGCTTCCGCCTCCTGCGGGACATGGCTCGCCACGATCCGCTCGCGCCCGGTGACCGGAGCCCGGCGCCGGTCCACCACGGCGGCCAGCGAGGCCACGCCCAGGCCGAGGACGGCCAGGGCCGCTCCGGCCAGAGCCGGGGAGGTGACGCCGAAGCCCGCGGCCAGGGCGAGTCCGCCGATCCAGGCGCCGCCGGCGTTGGCCAGGTTGAAGGCGGCCTGGTTGGCCGAGGAGGCCAGGGACGGGGCCGAGGAGGCCTTCTCCATGACCATCAGCTGGAGCGGGGAACCGGTGGCGAAGGCCGCCATGCCGAGCAGGATCACCGCGACGGCGGCGGTGAGTTCCGTGCGCATCAGCAGCGGGAACAGCGCCAGCACCGCCACCAGTGAGGTCAGGCCGCCGAACAGCGTGCCGCGCAGGGAGTGGTCGGCCAGGCGGCCGCCCAGCAGGTTGCCGGCGGTGGCGCCGACGCCGAACAGCGCCAGCAGCAGGGTGACGCTGGCGTCGGCGTAGCCTGCGGCGTCCGTGAGCATCGGCGTGATGTAGCTGTAGGCCGCGAAGAGGGCGCCGAAGCCCGCCACCGTCGTACCGAGGGAGAGCCAGACCGGGACGGAGCGCAGGGCGGCGAGTTCGCCGCGCAGGCCCTTGGCGGTGGCGTGCTCGTGGTCGTGCGGGATGAGGAACGCGAGCGCGGCGATCGCCGCCAGGCCGATGGCGCTGACGCCGAGGAAGGTCGCCCGCCAGCCGAAGTGCTGCCCCATGAGGGTCGCGACCGGAACGCCCGCGACGTTCGCGACCGTCAGGCCGAGGAACATCAGGGAGACCGAGCGCGCCTTGCGTTCGGGGGCGACCATGTTCGTCGCGACGACGGCGCCCACGCCGAAGAAGGCGCCGTGCGGCAGTCCGCTCAGGAAGCGGGCGGCCAGCAGCCAGCCGTTGTCGGGCGCGAGGGCCGACAGGGCGTTGCCCACGACGAAGAGTCCCATCAGCGCGATGAGGACGGTGCGGCGGGACATCTTGGCCGTGACCGCGGCCAGCAGCGGGGCGCCGATGACGACGCCGAGCGCGTACGCCGACACCAGATGGCCGGCGGCGGGTATCGAGATGTGCAGGTCGTCCGCGACATCGGGCAGCAGCCCCATCATCACGAACTCGGTGGTGCCGATGCCGAAGGCACCCACGGCGAGGGCGAGCAGGGCCAGGGGCATGAAGAACCTTTCGAGACTTGCGTGGAGATCCGTACGTCGTATGTTCAAGTACGGAACAAAGTCTCGCAGCCGCACTATTCCGCGAGGTGAACCCGCAGTGGCCGGATCCTGGCCGAACTGCCCTGACCTGCGGTTTTCAGGAACCGCTTGTGGCGACCTTCACACGGGCCGCGACGGGCAGATGGTCGCTGCCCGTCTGCGGGAGGGTCCAGGAACTCTCCGGCGTCAGGCCCCTGACCATGATCTGGTCGATGCGCGCCATCGGGAACGACGCCGGCCAGCTGAACCCGAAGCCGCTGCCGGCCGCGCCCTGCGTGGAACGCATCTGGGAGGTCACGGCGTTGAGCGCGCGGTCGTTCATGGTGCCGTTCAGGTCGCCGAGCAGGACGACGTTCTTCAGCGGTTCACGGGCGATGGCGTGGCCCAGGTAGTCGGCGCTCCGGTCGCGCTGCCGGGCCGTGAACCCGGCCTCCATCTTCACGCGCACCGACGGCAGGTGGGCGACGTAGACCGCGACCTGGCCGGCCGGGGCGGTCACGGTGGCGCGCATCGCGCGCGTCCAGCCCATGTCGAGGTCGACGGCCCGTACGTCGGTCAGCGGGTACTTGCTCCACACCCCGACCGTGCCCTGCACCGAGTGGTAGCGGTACGTCGAGGCGAGCGCCTTCTCGTAGGTCGGCACGGCGGTCGCCGTCAGTTCCTCCAGGGCGAGGACGTCCGCGCCGGAGGCGGCCACGTCACGGGCGGTGCCGGCCGGGTCGGGGTTGTCGGCGTTGACGTTGTGCGTGGCCACGGTGAGGTCGCCGCCGGCCGCGGTCTTGTCGGTGAGCTGGCCGCCGAAGAGGTTCAGCCAGACCAGCGCCGGCAGCACCACCGCGATCAGCGCGGTCGCCGACCTGCGGAGGACGGCGAGCAGGAGCAGCACCGGCACGAGGAGCCCCAGCCAGGGCAGGAACGTCTCGACGAGGCTGCCCAGGTTGCCGATCGTGTTCGGGATGCGCGAGTGCAGGACCATGACCACGGCCAGCAGCACCGCGCACGTGGCCACGAGCAGTCCGCGCCGCCAGATCCGTGGGTCGCCCCGCCAGGGTCCCAGCAGCCGGTCGAACAGGCGCCGAAGCCGGGTCCCCCGGTGCTCGGGCCCCGAGCCGCCGTTGTCCGTCTCCGTCATGTACGCCTGCTGCGCCATACCGTCGCCTCACTGCCTGCCGTGCACACCATCGCCCCCGTGTCTACGACCCTAGGGGATGATCCGTTCCGTTCCCGCCGTCCCTCGACGGCCGTACGGGGGCGATGACGTTCGAGTCGCCGCGGGGAGTTCCGATCAAGGCCGCGGAAAGCGCGCTCTGTGACGAAACGCGCACATGGGGACCGCGGAAGTCGAACTCACAGGGGCTCCCCTAGCCGTGCATGGCACGAGGTGCCACCATGGACGTGGTCCGGGGACGCCGTCAGGGCGCCTCGAGATGACGTGTGAGGAGCCGTGCAATGACGCAGCTTCCGGCTGCCCAGAACGCTCAGCAGAAGCCCTCCGACGGCGGCAAGGCGCTGTACGGGGGCAAGAGCACCCGCCGCATCACCGTGCGGGACATCGCCGCCGCCAAGGAGCGGGGCGAGAAGTGGCCCATGCTCACCGCGTACGACGCGATGACGGCGTCCGTCTTCGACGAGGCCGGGATCCCGGTCATGCTCGTCGGCGACTCGGCGGGCAACTGCCACCTGGGGTACGAGTCGACCGTGCCCGTCACCCTCGACGAGATGACCATGCTGTCCGCGGCGGTCGTACGGGGCACCTCGCGCGCCCTGATCGTCGGCGACCTGCCCTTCGGCTCCTACCAGGAGGGTCCGGTGCAGGCGCTGCGCTCGGCGACCCGGCTGGTGAAGGAGGCGGGCGTGCAGGCCGTGAAGCTGGAGGGGGGCGAGCGGTCGCACGAGCAGATCCGGCTGCTCGTCGAGTCCGGCATCCCGGTCATGGCGCACATCGGGCTGACCCCGCAGTCCGTCAACGCGATGGGCTACCGCGTGCAGGGCCGCGGCGAGGAGGCGGCCCAGCAGCTGCTGCGGGACGCGAAGGCCGTGCAGGACGCGGGTGCCTTCGCGGTGGTGCTGGAGCTGGTTCCGGCGGAGCTCGCGGCCGAGGTGACGCGGGTGCTGCACATCCCGACCGTCGGGATCGGTGCCGGGGCCGAGACGGACGCGCAGGTGCTGGTGTGGACCGACATGCTCGGGCTGACCGGCGGGCGCGTGCCGAAGTTCGTGAAGCAGTACGCGAACCTGCGTGAGGTCATGGGGAACGCGGCGAAGGCGTTCGCCGAGGACGTGGTCGGCGGAACGTTCCCCTCCGAGGAGCACTCCGTCCACTGAGCCACTGCGGTACCAGCAGCCCCGCCGATCTTCCCCCGTCGGCGGGGCTGTTCCCTTTTTGGCCCTGGTGGAACGGGGTGTCGGTGGGCTGTCGGTGCCGACGACCCCCTGTCAGCGGTCTGTCGGTGGTTTGTCGGTGCGCGCTGACACCGTCGTCGGCATGACGCGAATCGACACACGAACCGGCGGCGCCGCGGTCACCGTGCGGGGGCTGGTGAAGCACTACGGGGAGACCAGGGCACTGGACGGGGTCGACCTGGACGTGCGGGAGGGCACCGTGATGGGGGTGCTCGGGCCGAACGGGGCCGGGAAGACCACCCTGGTGCGGATCCTGTCCACCCTGCTGCAGCCCGATTCGGGGCAGGCGACCGTGGCCGGGTACGACGTCGTACTGCAGCCCCGGCAGCTGCGGCGGGTCATAGGCCTGACAGGGCAGTACGCCTCCGTGGACGAGAAGCTCTCCGGCTGGGAGAACCTCTACATGATCGGGCGGCTGCTCGACCTGCCCCGCAAGGACGCCCGCACCCGGGCCGACGCGTTGCTGGAGCGCTTCTCGCTCACCGAGGCGGCCAAGCGGCCGGCGGCGACGTACTCCGGCGGCATGCGGCGGAGGCTGGACCTGGCCGCCTCGATGATCGGGGCACCGGCCGTGCTCTTCCTGGACGAGCCGACCACCGGGCTCGACCCGCGCACCCGCAACGAGGTGTGGGACGAGGTCAAGCGCATGGTCGGCGACGGGGTCACCGTGCTGCTCACCACCCAGTACATGGAGGAGGCCGAGCAACTGGCCTCCGAGCTGACGGTCGTCGACCGCGGCCAGGTCATCGCCGGCGGCGCCATCGAGGAGCTGAAGGCGAAGGTCGGCGGCCGGGCGCTGCGGGTCCGACCCGCCGATCCGACGCAGCTGCGGCCCCTCGCCGCCGCGCTGGACGAGCTGGGGATCACCGGGCTCGCCACCACGACCGTGGACACCGACCGGGGTGACGTCCTCGTGCCGATCCTGAGCGACGAGCAGCTGACCGCCGTGGTCGGCGCCGTCACCGCGCGCGGTATCACGCTGTCCTCCATCACCACCGAACTGCCCAGCCTGGACGAGGTGTTCCTGTCCCTCACCGGCCATCGCGCCAGTGCCCCGCAGGACGCCATGCCCGCCGAAGACCTTCAGGAGGCCGCCGTATGAGCGCCGTCACCGTCCACGACGCCGAGACGGACGCCCGTATCCCGCTGCGCGGCCACCTCCGTCACACCGGGGCCCTGATCCGCCGCAATCTGCTGTGGATCCGCAAGGACCCGGAGTCGATGGCCGACGCGCTGCTGATGCCGGTCATCTTCACCCTGCTGTTCGTGTTCGTCTTCGGCGGCTCGATCGGGCAGGCCCTGGGCGGCGGGCAGGACCGGTACGTGCAGTACGTGATCCCCGGCATGATCGCGATGATGAGCATGACCCTGTCCCAGGGCGTCGGCACCGGCTTCAGCCAGGACTTCAACTCCGGTGTCATGGACCGCTTCCGGTCCCTGCCGATCGGGCGTGGTTCGGTGCTGTTCGCGAAGATCTCGGTGGAGCTGCTGCGGATGCTGTTCGCGACGGCCGTGCTGATGATCGTCGCCGTCGCGGTCGGTTTCGAGATCACGAACTGGCCGGGGCTATTCGCGACGGTGGCCCTGTCGACCGCGTTCGCCTCGTCCATCATGTGGGTGTTCCTCACCCTGGGCGTGATCCTGAAGAACGCGCAGTCCGTGCAGGCGATGGGCTTCCTGGTGCTGTTCCCGCTCCAGTTCGGCTCGTCGATCTTCGCGCCGACGACGTCGATGCCCGGCTGGTTGCAGGCGTTCACCGACTACAACCCGCTGTCGACGCTGGCGGACGCCGCGCGCGGTCTGATGGTGGGCGGGCCGGTCGCGCACGACCTGTGGGTGACGCTCGGCTGGTCGGTGGCGATCACGGCGGTGATGGCGCCCATCGCGATCCACAAGTTCCGCACGAAGGCCTGACCGGGCCGGACGGATCCGTGTCAGAGCAGGGCGGTGGCCTCCTCGGGGGAGAGGCCGCCGCCTTCCGTGTACGCGGACTCGTACGCCGTGTCGCCGAGCACCGCCCGCGTCCGCCGCTCCGCCTGCTCGCGTGCCTCGCGCTCCTGCCGCGGGGCGACGTGCCCCGGCGGCAGCAGGGCGTCGGCCGCGCCGAGGCACAGGGCGGCGTCCCGGGCCCGGTGCCCGCCGTCGAGGCCGGCCAGGGACCCCGCGGCGATGGTCAGGTACACCGCGCGCATATGGGGGGCGATGGCCGCCGAGAGCGGGTCGGCGGCCCGCTCGAGCGCCCCGCGGATCCGGTCCAGGCATTCCTCGTACCGTCCTTCCACGGCGTCCAGCCACCCCTCCGCGCCGAGGATGTACGCGTCGAAGACGATGAAGTGGGCGATACGGAAGTCCTGGCGCAGCCGCCGCAGTTGCTCGCGCGCCTCGGGAACGCGGCCCGTCATGCCGAGCCAGCCGGCGAGGAACAGGCGGGCGGCGGGCATGGCCTCGCTGTGCGTGTCCTCGTGCTGGGCGATCACCTCGCGCAGCAGCCGCTCGCCGCGTTCGCCCTCATCGGCCTCCAGCAGGGCGTTGCCGAGCCGGGCGGTGAGGACGGCGGCCTGGGCGCGGGCGCCGAGGTGTTCGGCGTGGGCGATGGCGGCCTCGTAGTCGGCGGCCGCCAGGGCGTAGTCGCCCCGGCGTTCGTGGGCCTCGGCGCGGGCGGAGAGCGCCTCGGCGGTGCCCCAGGCGTCACCGAGGCGCTGGTAGATCTCGAGCGACTCGTCGGCGTCGCGGGCGGCGTCGCCCGCCCAGTCGGTGCGGTTGGCGAGGAAGTTGGCCCGCATCTGGAGGGCGGAGGCCAGCTCCCAGGCGAAGCCGGGGGTCTCCCGGCAGGTGCGGATGGACGCGTCGACGATGATCCGCAGCCGGTCCATCTCGCCGGTGAGCATCACGGCGAAGAACCAGAGCAGGCCGGGCAGGCGGCAGTTCTGCGGCAGGCCGGGCTCGTAGGTCGCGGCGATGGCGCGCAGCTTCTGCTGGGACCGGGGGTTCTGCCAGGCCTCCAGTTCCGTGTCCATGCAGGCGAGGTGGGCCAGGTGGATCCCGCGCCGGGCCTCCCACAGGACCTCCCCGGTCATCGGCGGCGGCGCGTCGGTGCAGCGCTGCCAGACGGGGGCGGCGGGGCGGACGGGCTCGGTGAACGGGTCGGGTCCGAGGGCCATGACCTCGCGGCACCAGTTGCGGGCCTCGATGCGCAGGTCCCGCATCTGCCAGTACCAGACGAGGGACAGTGCGAGGCACAGCGCCTCCTGCTCGTCGCGCAGGGCGACGGCGTGCCGCAGGGCGGTGCGCAGGTTCTCGTACTCCCGCTCCAGCCGGTGCATGGCGGCGAGCTGGCCGGGGCCGCGCAGCAACGGGTCGGTGGTGCGGGAGAGTTCACGGAAGTACCTCAGGTGGGCCCGCTCGGTCTCGGCGCGCCGCCCGGACTCGTCCAGCCGCTCGGCGGCGTACTCGGCGACGGTCTCCAGCAGCCGGTAGCGCATCTCGCCGTCGGCCTGCTCGCCGGGCGGCGCGGCCACGACCAGGGAGCGGTCGACGAGCGAGCCGAGCGCCTCCAGGGCGACCGGTCCGCACACCGCCTCGGCGGCGGGCAGGTCGCAGCCGCCCGAGAACACCGACAGCCGCCGCAGGACGTCCCGTTCGTCCTCGTCGAGCAGGTCCCAGGACCAGTCGACGACGGCTCTGAGGGTCTGCTGGCGGGGCAGGACGGTGCGGCTGCCGGAGGTGAGGAGGCGGAAGCGGTCGTCGAGCCGGTCGGCGATCTGGCGGGGGGTGAGCATCCGCAGCCGGGCGGCGGCGAGTTCGATGGCCAGGGGCAGGCCGTCCAGGCGGCGGCAGATCTCGGCGCACGCCTCGGGGTCGTCCTCGATCCGGAAGCCGGGCCGGGCCGCCGCGCCCCGCTCGGCGAGCAGACGCAGCGCGACCGGCTCGGGCAGTGGCTCCACGGGGCGCAGTAACTCCCCCGGCACGCCGAGGGGTTCGCGGCTGGTCGCGAGGACGGTGAGGTCGGGGCAGCGCGCCAGCAGTTCCTCGGCGAGCCGGGCGGCGGCGTCGGCGACGTGCTCGCAGTTGTCGAGGATCAGCAGCATGTCGGGGCGGGAGCAGTGCTCGGCTAGCCGATCGACGGGGTCGTCGAGCCGGTCGGCGACGGCGGCCCGGATGCCCTCGGCGCCGGCGCCGTACAGCACGGTCTCGCGGGCGCCGACGGCGGTGAGCACGGCCTCCGGGACGGCGGCGGGGTCGTCGACGGGGGCGAGTTCGGCCAGCCACACCCCGCCGGGCATGGCGTGCCGCACGGCCTCGGCGGCCTCCTGCGACAGGCGGGTCTTCCCGGCGCCGCCGGGGCCGAGCAGGGTGACCAGGCGGGCCGCCGTGAGATCCGCCCGGATGGTCTCGATGTCGGTCTCCCGGCCGATGAAGGAGGTGAGGCGGGCGCGGAGGTTGCCGGGGGCGGGGGCGACCGGGGACTCCGGGGGCACCGCTGCCCGGTGGGCCACCGGGGAGCCGCCCGGGCCCGGGGCGTCCAGCAAGTCGGTGTGCAGCGCGCGCAGTTCGGGTCCCGGGTCGGTGCCCAGCCGGTCGGCGAGGAGGCGTCGTACGTCCTCGTAGGCGGCGAGGGCCTCGGCGGTGCGGCCCGCGTCGCGCAGGGCGCGCAGGCGCAGCGCCTGGAGGGGCTCGTCCAGGGGGTGGCTGTCGCACAGGGCGGTCAGTTCCGGCAGGGACTGCTCGGCTTGACCGAGGGCGAGGGCGGCGGTGTGGCGGGCCCGCAGCACGTCCAGGCGGCGGGTGTCCCAGCGGGCCGCCTCGGCGGCACGGTCGGGCAGGTCGGCCAGGGCCGGGCCGCGCCACAGGGCGAGGGCGTCGTCGAGGACCACGGCCGCCTTGGCGGGGTCGCCGTCGGCCAGGGCTCGCAGCCCCTCGCCGGCCAGCCGCTCGAACCGGTGCAGGTCGATGTCGTCGGGGGCGGCCGTGAGCCGGTACCCGCCCTCGGCGGAGGCGACCGCGTCCGCCCCGAGCGCCCGCCGCAGCCGTCCGACCAGCGCCTGCAGCGCCCCCGGCGCGTCGGCGGGCGGATCGCCGTCCCACACCTCGTCGACGAGCAGCGCCACGGGCACGGTGCGGCCCGCCCGCAGGGCGAGCACGGTCAGCAACGCACGCAGCCGCGCCCCGCCGACCGGGACGGCCGTGCCGTCGGAGCGGAGCGCCTGTGTGGTGCCGAGGATGCGGTAGCGCACGGGGTCCATTGTCTCCGGTGACGTGGGGACGGTCACGACGGCCCGACGGTGCGACGGGCGTCGGCAGGCTCGTGTCGCAGGCGGCCGGGCCGAGGGGTACCCCCGGGCCTCTCGCGCCCGCCCCTCACCCATGCCGCCGCCTCGGTCGGCCCCGGTCCCGCGGCGGGGCCGTCACCGTGCTCAGTTTCTCCAGCAGGCCCGCCAGTTCAGCCGCCGGCAGGCCCTCGGTCTCCGTGCCGGGCCCGGCACCCTGGTGGGGGATGCCCCGGGCCTCGCGGAGGGCGTGGGAGAGCCAGGAGTCCGTGCCCGGCACCTCCAGGGTGACCACCACCCCCGACTCCCTCCACTGCCGCCCCTGCTCCTCCGGGCCCGCGGCGAACCGCCCGGCGCACCGCTCCACCAGCCGCAGCCGCCGCTCCCCCGCCACCGGCTCCCACGTGCGCGAGCCGGGCGCGGTCTCGGCGTAGGCCTGGGACAGCACCTGCACGGCCCGGACCCGGCCGCGGACCTCCGGCCACCGCGCGCCGTGCCGCTCGACGGACAGCAGCCCGACGGACCGGATCCGGTCCCCCGGCTTCGGCCGCCGGTCCTCCTCGTCGTCGGGGTCCGCGCCCAGGGCGACCGTGAGGCCGGTCTCCTCCCGCACGACCCGGACGCCGCCGACGTCCTCCACCGGCCCGCACACCTTGCTGAGCTGGTCGTGCCAGCCGCCGCCGAACACGTGGTCCGCGTCCTCCAGGAGCAGGGGCCAGCTCACCTCGTCCCCCACCGAGAACGGTGTGCCGCAGCACTCCATCTGCCAGTCCTCGTAGATCACGTGCCAGAGCCCCATGCGCCCACCCTCCCCGGAACCGACCGCCCCGCGCGAGACGTTTTCCCCCTGCGCCCGGTACGGTCGGGCCGTCCCACCGCGTGTTCGAGAGTGCAGGGAGTCCCATGACCACCGCGACCAGCCGCCACAGCGAGCGGCGGATCAGTCCCGTCTTCGTCGGGATCCTGGCCGTGACGGCGGTCACGGGATGGGCGACCTGGACCGGGTTCGCCGAGCAGCCCGGGGTCGCCGTGTTCCTGTTCGTGACGGCGGCGTGGATCGTCTCGCTGTGCCTGCACGAGTACGCGCACGCGCGCACGGCCCTGCACAGCGGCGACATCTCGGTCGGCGCCAAGGGCTATCTGACCCTGAACCCGCTGAAGTACACGCACGCGCTGCTCAGCATCGTGCTGCCGGTGATCTTCGTGATCATGGGCGGGATCGGCCTGCCCGGCGGCGCGGTGTTCATCGAGCACGGGCGGATCCGGGGCCGCTGGAAGCACAGCCTGATCTCGGCCGCCGGCCCGCTGACGAACGTGCTGTTCGCGGTGGTCTGCACGGCCCCGTTCTGGCTGGACGCGCTGGACGGCGTGCCGAGCGACTTCCGCTTCGCGCTGGCGTTCCTCGCGCTGCTCCAGGTGACGGCCGCGCTGCTGAACTTCCTGCCGGTGCCCGGCCTGGACGGCTACGGCGTGATCGAGCCGTGGCTGTCGTACAACATCCGGCGCCAGGTGGAGCCGTTCGCGCCGTTCGGCCTGCTGTTCGTGTTCGCGCTGCTGTGGCTGCCGGCGGTGAACGGCGTGTTCTTCGACGTGATCGACTCGATCCTGAAGTCGCTCGGGATCAGCGACGTCGAGACCTACTGCGGTCAGGAGCTGTACCGCTTCTGGCAGGGCTCGAACGAGTTCTGCTCGGCCGCGCCCTGAGGGCTCGGCGCGTGACGGCTCAGCCCGTGACGGACTTCTGCTGCCTGGCGCGCTTGAGGTAGTACCAGCACATGTTCGACGACAGGCCCGCCAGCAGCACCCACACGATGCCCAGGAAGCTGCCCCGGGTGAAGGAGACGACGGCCGCGGCCACGGAGAGGACACAGACGATCAGGGCGTAGAGGGCAAGGCGGGGCATCTCGGTCGACTCCTGTCGGGGGACACTGCGGGCACTGCTGGTGCCGTCCAGTGTCCCCCATGCGCCTCAGCGGCTCACACGTCGGTGACCCGGAGCCCGGCGTGCGCCTTGTACCGGCGGTTCACGGAGATCAGGTTCGCCACCAGCGACTCCACCTGGTGGGCGTTGCGCAGCCGCCCGGCGAAGATGCCGCGCATGCCGGGGATGCGCCCGGCGAGGGCCTGGACGATCTCCACGTCGGCGCGCACCTCGCCGAGCACCATGACGTCGGTGTCGATCTCGTCGATCTCCGGGTCCTGGAGCAGGACGGCCGACAGGTGGTGGAAGGCGGCCGTGACCCGGGAGTCCGGCAGCAGGGCGGCGGCCTGCTCGGCGGCGCTGCCCTCCTCGGGCTTGAGGGCGTAGGCGCCCTTCTTGTCGAAGCCGAGCGGGTTGACGCAGTCGACGACGAGCTTGCCGGCCAGTTCCTCGCGCAGGGACTCCAGGGTCTTGCCGTGGCCGTCCCAGGGCACGGCGACGATCACGATGTCGCTGCGGCGCGCGGTCTCGGCGTTGTCGGCGCCCTCGACGCCGTGGCCGAGTTCCTCGGCGGCGGCCTGCGCGCGGTCGGCGGCCCGGGAGCCGATGATCACCTTCTGCCCGGCCTTGGCGAGCCGGTAGGCGAGGCCCTTGCCCTGGGGTCCGGTCCCGCCGAGCACTCCGACGACGAGTCCGGAGACGTCGGGCAGGTCCCAGGGGTCCTTGGCGGGGGCCTTCTGGGCGCGGTCGGTGGCAGCACTGTCGGTAGAGGTCATGGCCCCGACTCTACGACCGCGGTCCCGCCCCGACCGGCTCAGGTCAGCTCCGTCACGGGCACCCGCCGGAAGGTGATCGTCTCGTAGGCGCTGAAGTCGCCGGTCTCGTACAGCAGTCCGACGGTGTCCGGGTCGACGCGGACCAGGTCGGAGTAGGCGGCGGGCAGTCCGTCCACCGTGTGGGCCGGGTACCAGGTGGTGCCGCCGTCGATGGAGGCGCGGATCGTCATCAGGGCGCGGAAGCCCGGGTCGGCGGGCCCGGAGTACAGCAGCACGTCGGGGTCGCGGAGTTGGAGGACGCTCGCCTGGCACACGGGGGCGGACAGGCCCGCCTGCGGACGGAAGGGCTTCAGCAGGGTCTGCCCGCCGTCGGCGGAGTGGGCGTCGGCGCGGGTGCCGGGCGAGGGGGAGTCGTTGCGGGTGTTGAAGTAGACGCGGCCGTCGGGGAGTTCGGCGGCGGTGGTCTCGTTGGCGTTGATGTAGCCGTCGGTGTTGTCGTCGACGTAGCCGATGCGCCAGGTGGCACCCTCGTCGTCGCTGAGCAGGCAGTGGCCGCCGTTGTACCTGCCCTCCGTGCCGTTGTCGGTGCCGGTGGGCGGCAGGGAGTGGTTGGCGGGGACGACGATCCGTCCGGTGCTCAGCTGGATCGCGTGCCCGGGGGTGGTGGCGTACCAGCGCCACTGCGGCTTCTTGGTCTCCTGGGTGATCTCCCGCGGCGCCGACCACGTCAGGCCCTCGTCGTCGCTGTGCTGCACCCACACGCGGCGTCCGTCCGCCGCGGCCACCTTGCCGCGGCGGATGGCGTCCTCGGTGGCGAGGGCCGCGTTGCGTACGTGCACGAGGAGGACGCGGCCGGTGTGGAGGACGACGGGGGCCGGGTTGCCGGCGAGGGCGTCGCCGTTGCGCGCGGCGACCTGGAGCGGGCCCCAGGTGCGGCCGCCGTCCGTGGAGCGCTTCAGTACGACGTCGATGTTCCCGAAGTCGTCCCGGGAGCCGACCCGGCCCTCGCAGAAGGCGAGCAGGGTGCCGTTGCCGGTGGCGACGACGGCGGGGATACGGAAGCTGGCGTACCCCTCCCGGCCGGCGCGGAAGGGGACGCTTGTCTCGGTCATCGGCGGGTTCCTCCGGTCGTTCGACGACGGAACGGGTGACCGGTCCGCCTACCCAGGCCGGGCGAATGGGTGGTGAACTCCACGTCACGAGTGACCGGTTCGGGCAGGATGCGGTCGTATGGATGCGGTACGGGTGGCGCTGCTGCGGGAAGTGCTCGCCGGGACGGAGTGGCTGGGGGCGACGCGGCGGTTCGCCGGGGCGCTGCGGGGCTCGGTGATGTCGCACGGGGGCGGTCTGCTGCTGGTCGGCACGCCGGAGTACGAGCCGTGGCACCTGGCGGCGCATCTGGTGGACGAGGCCGCCTGGTCGGGCATGCCGGAGCTGGCCCCGACGCTGGTACGGCACGACGCGCGCCCCTCGGACCCGGCGCATCTGGCGGTGGGTCTCGGCCGGCTGGAGGCGGCCCGGCGCGGCGAGACGCTTCTGGTGGTGGCCCCCGGGGCTCCTTGCGCGCCCCTCCTGGAGCGGGTGTCCGACGCCCGCCGGGCCGGGGCGACGGTCCTGGCCCTCGGCCCCGGCCGGGGTGAGCTGCCCGCGATGGCCCACGAGGCCCTGGCCGTCCCGGACGGCTCGGAGCTGGACCTGGACACGGTCCAGCACCTGGTCAGCGCGGCGGCCGGGGAGAACGCCCTCCCGACCCCACCGCGGGGCCGACGCCGCTTCCGGGACCGCTTGTCGAGACTGACAGAACACCTGACGGCCCCACCACCGACCCGCTGGTAGCCCCGGGCGGGTATCCGGGCCCCACTGCCAGCCCGCCGATGACCCGGCGCCCCGGCCCCACCGCCTGCTCGTCGGCAGGCCCGGGCACGCGTCGGGGCTCGCTGCGGTCCCACCGGCAGAACCGGGCGGACGTCCGACACCGCCGCCTGCCCACCACTAGGGGGGTGTCCAGAGCCCGCCGCCGACCCACCGATACCCCCGAGATACCCCCGGGCGGGATCCCCCGGGCGGGCATCCGATCCCACCGGCTGCCCATCAACAGGCCCGGGCGGCCGTCCGTCCCCCGTCGCTCACGGCTACCGCGTCGCGGAGTGCGGGCGGGACGGACGACCGGGGCGGCATCGGGCCTGGGTGTCCGGGTGTGTCAGTTCTCCTCGCGGCCGCCCGCCGGGGCGTCGTGCCACCTGGGGTCGTTCTCCCACTGGAGGTTGCGTTCGCGGGCGGTCTCCATCGCGTGCTCGGCCTCGGTGCGGCTCGCGTACGGGCCGAAGCGGTCCTTGCCCGGGCACTCCGGCCCCTCCTCGACCTTCCTGTGCTCCAGGCAGTAGTACCACTCGCCCGGCTTGCCGACCGTCCGCTTCTTGAACAGGGCCATGACCAGCTCCTCTCGCCACCGACATGTTCCCCCACGGGGGCTGGTTAGACTCGCTGGCATGTCTGGCCAGTCGCTGCTCGTCCCGGGGGAGCTGTCCCCCACCCGTTCCGTGCCCGGAAACATCCGCCGCCCCGAGTACGTCGGCAAGCCCGCGCCGACGCCGTACACCGGGCCGGAGGTGCAGACGCCCGAGACGATCGAGGCGATGCGCGTCGCCGGCCGGATCGCCGCCCGGGCGATGGCGGAGGCCGCGAAGCTGATCGCCCCCGGCGTGACCACGGACGAGCTGGACAAGGTGGCGCACGAGTACATGTGCGACCACGGCGCCTACCCCTCGACGCTCGGCTACCGCGGCTTCCCCAAGTCGCTGTGCACCAGCGTCAACGAGGTGATCTGCCACGGCATCCCGGATTCCACGGTGCTGCGCGACGGCGACATCATCAACCTGGACGTGACGGCGTACATCGGCGGGGTGCACGGCGACAACAACGCCACGTACCTGGTGGGTGACGTCGACGAGGAGTCGCGCCTGCTGGTGGAGCGGACCCGGGAGTCCCTCAACCGGGCGATCAAGGCGGTCAAGCCGGGCCGGCAGATCAACATCATCGGCCGGGTCATCGAGTCGTACGCCAAGCGCTTCGGCTACGGGGTGGTCCGGGACTTCACCGGACACGGCATCAACTCGTCCTTCCACTCGGGCCTGATCATCCCCCACTACGACAGCCCGCACGCGACGACCGTCATCCAGCCCGGCATGACGTTCACCATCGAGCCGATGCTGACCCTCGGCACGCACGAGTACGACATGTGGGACGACGGCTGGACGGTCGTGACGAAGGACCGGAAGCGGACGGCCCAGTTCGAGCACACGCTGGTGGTGACGGACACGGGCGCGGAGATCCTCACGCTGCCGTAGGACCGCACACAGACCGTCGGACGGCCCGCTCTCCTCGGAGGGCGGGCCGTCGCCTTGTGTGATTCCGTGGCCTTGTGTGATTCCGTGGCTGAGGTTTTTACCGACAGTGCGTCGGGAAGGTTACCGACGACCAGTCGGCAAACCTATTGACTTAGGTTAGCCTAACCACAGAAAGTGGGCCCATGGATTCCTTCTCGACCGTCATCCGGTCCGCTTCCCGCGAGCAGCACGAGGAGGTCAGGGCCTCGACCTTCCTGAGCGACCTGCTGGGACACAAACTCGGGGTCGACGCGTTCGCGCGCTACACGGAGCAACTGTGGTTCGTGTACACGGCGCTGGAGTCCGGCGCCGAGCAACTGGCCGCGGACCCGGTGGCCGGGCCGTTCGTCCGCCCGGAGCTGTTCCGGATGGCCTCGCTGGAGCAGGACCTGGAGTACCTGCGCGGCCCGGGCTGGCGGTCGGGCATCAGCGCGCTGCCCGCGACGCTGGAGTACGCGGACCGGATCACCGAGTGCGCCTGCACCTGGCCGGCCGGCTACGTCGCCCACCACTACACGCGCTACCTCGGCGACCTCTCCGGCGGGCAGATCATCCGCGCCACGGCCGAGAAGACGTGGGGCTTCCCGAGCAAGGGCGACGGCGTCCGCTTCTACGTCTTCGAGGAGATCCCCAACCCGGCCGCCTTCAAGCGCGATTACTGGGAGCTGCTGGACGCGGTACCCGGGGACGAGCTGGAGCGGCAGCGCGTCGTCGCCGAGTGCAAGCGGGCCTACGCGCTGAACAACGCGGTCTTCCAGGCGCTGGGCGAGGAGTTCCCGCTGTCGGCGTGAACGGGCCGGGGCCCCCTCGCACGCGTCGGGAGGGCCCCGGTGCCCGCTCCGGAGAGCGTCGGGTCCGTCCTGCTCAGATGTCGAACGGGCCGTTGTGGCAGACCGCGCCGCCCCACTCCGTCTCGGCGGTCTCGGCCTCGAGCTGACCGAAGTACGGGCTGCACGCCACGTGGTGGTCCTTGCGGTGCCCCTGGCCGTCGCCGGCGGCGGCGGTGGCCACACCGACGGCGGTCACGGAGACGGTCAGGGCGGCTACGCCAGAGCGGATCGAATGCGCATGAGAATCCTCTCGCGGTGGTGCTTGGTCACGCCCGGAGGTCCCGTTCGCCGCCGCGCACACACGCTGTTCCACCCGTACGGGCGCGCGCCGCCCGGGTCAGCGTTCGAGGTGCACCCGGCCACCGACCTCGGTCCACCCGCCCGGCTGGGGCGCGGTGAGGATCTGGGAGCCCGCGCCCTGGGTGATGTTGAGGGCCCGGCCCAGCCGGTCGGTGAGCAGCAGGGCCGCGGCCCCGGTCGCCTCGTCCTCGTCGATGCCGTCGCCCCGGCCGGGGAAGGCCCGGGCCCGGATCCGCCCGGCGGGCTCGTCCTCCCACGCCCAGGCGTAAACCCATTCCCCCGGCGGCGGTACGGCCAGGTCGTCGACCTCGGCGGCGGTGGCGTACTGGCGCAGGGTGCGCGGCGGCGCCCAGTCCGCACGCGCCTCGATCCAGCAGAACTCCCCGTCCTGCCGGGCGCCGACCACTCCGGCGGGCGTGACCAGTTCGGGCACGTCGAGCAGCCACGCCGTCCCGACGCAGGGGTGCCCGGCGAAGGGCAGCCGCGAGGTGGGCGTGTAGATGTCGATCACTCCGCGCTCGGGGTCGTCGACGAACACGGTCTCGCTGAACCCGAGCTTCGCGGCGAGCTCCTGCCGGTCGTTCCGCTCGGGCAGCGCCGAGCCGTCGCGCACGACACCGAGTTCGTTGCCGTATCCGCCGTTCGGGCCGCAGAAGACGCGGAGCACGTCGTAGTCAGTCACGGGGGCATTCAAGCATCGCCCGGGCGCCCGAGGCCGCACAGGTCAGCCGGGGCGGACGACGGAACTGTCCGTTGGAGCTCTCATGCGACCCGCCAGCCCCGTTTCCGTCGTGACAGCCGCCGCGGCGGCCCTGACCGCCGTCACCGGCTGCACCGAGAAGAGCGGCGCGACGGACGGCGACCACGTGATCGACGTGACGGCCACGGACGAGCGCTCGGCTTCGGCTGCGCCCTCGAATTCGGCTCCCAGGAGCTGACGTTCCAGGCGCAGGAGGCGCTCGGCGGCTCGCTGTCGATCCTCGCGGTCGGCCTGGTGACGTGGATGGTGTTCTGGATGCGCCGCACGGCCCGGCACCTGAAGGCGGAGCTGCACGGCCGGCTGGACGCGGCGCTCGCGGTGGGCACGGGCGCGCTGGTCGCCACGGCGTTCCTGGCGGTCGGCCGGGAGGGCCTGGAGACGGCCCTGTTCGTCTGGGCGTCGGTGCACGCGGCGAGCGACGGCACCCCGAAGCCCCTGCTCGGCGTGGCGCTGGGCCTGCTCACGGCGGTCCTCCTGGGCTGGCTGTTCTACCGGGGCGCCCTGCGCATCAACCTGTCCAAGTTCTTCACGTACACCGGCGCGCTGCTGGTCGTGGTCGCGGCGGGCGTCCTGGCGTACGGCTTCCACGACCTCCAGGAGGCCGACTTCCTGCCCGGCCTCGGTGACAAGGCCTTCGACATCTCCGGTGCCATCCCGCCCGACAGCTGGTACGGCACCCTCCTGAAGGGCGTGTTCAACTTCCAGCCGGACCCGACGACCCTCCAAGTGACGGTGGGGCTGCTGTACTTGATCCCGACCCTGGCGCTGTTCCTCGCCCCGAGCCGGACACCGGCGGTGACCCCGGCACGCGACGCGGCGTGACCACCACACCCCGCCACCCCACCCCCGCCCGACCGCCGGAGGCACCCGGTAGGGTTCGCCTCCGGAAAGGGGAAGGTGAAGGAACCCGATGAGCAGGGATCGCGACCCTCGAACGCTCCGCAGGCCCGCCCGGAGCGCCCTCATAGCAGCGTCAGTGACCGCTTTGTCGTTGACGGCGAGCGGATGCGTGGTGGTGCACGGCGAACGGGAGATCCTCCCGTCCACCACCCGCGCCGAAGCCGCCAAGGCCCTGGAGGAGTTCACGGCCGCGTACAACGCGGCCGACAAGGCCTACGACGGCGGCCTGGACGCCGAGCACACCACCGGTGCCCTCGCCGACATCGACTCGGCCCGCCTCAAGGCCGGGAAGGCGAACAACCCGGACGGCAACCCCAACCACACCCCCCTGGAGCTGACGGACGCGAAGTTCACGATCCCGAAGAAGGCCGGCTGGCCCCGCTGGTTCCTCGTCGACGCAGCCGGCAACAAGGGTGGCACCGCCCGCTGGCTCCTCGTGTTCACCCGCAGCAGCCTGGACGACCCGTTCCAGGTGGCGTACCTGACGCTCGTCGCGCCCGGCAAGGTCCCCGCGTTCAAGAAGGACGCCGACGGCTGGGCCGAGCCGGTCCCCGTGAACGCGACCGACCTGGCCGCCGACCCCGGCGGCCTGAGCCAGACCTACACGACGTACCTGAAGAACGGCGGGGAGACCTTCGCGGACGGCCCGCACACCAGCCAGTGGCGTGCCCTGCGGCAGAAGAACGCCAAGAAGCCGGGCCTGGTCACCCAGTACATCGACGAGCCGCTGACGAACGGCGACTACGCGCCGCTGGCGCTGCGCACGACGGACGGCGGCGCGCTGGTGTTCTTCACCACGCGGCACTACGAGAAGCAGACGGCCCACACGGGCACGTCGTTCCCCGTCCCGAACAAGGACGTCCTCGCGCTGACCAAGGGCGAGATCAAGCAGTCCCTGATGATGGAGTTCGTCTCGAACGAGGTCGCGCTGGACCCGAAGGGGCAGGGCAAGGTGACGATCCTGGGGAGGATCCAGGGCATGACGTCCGCGGAGGGCTCGTAGCCGAGGGCCGCACGGTTCGGTGGGCCGCGGCCCGGTTCCGAGAGGACTCAGTGCCGCAGCGGCCAGCCCGCGCCCGCGGGGTCGGCCTCTTCACCGACGTACCGGGCGCAGACCTCCGTGAGCACCTCCAGCAGGCTCAGCGGATCCGGCAGGGCGTGCTCGGGCCCGCGCACCCAGCGCACCGCCTGGTCCTCGCCCGGCAACCGCGCCGGCGGGACGAGGACGTAGGAGCCCCGGCAGTGCCAGCGCAGCCCGGGGTGCTCGTCCATCGTCTCGGGGTGGCAGTCCAGCTCGCAGGGCCACCACTCGTCCTCGTCCTCGGGCGTGCCGCGCGTGAGGGTGAAGAACAGCATGCGGCCGTCGTCGCTCTCGGCGACCGGCCCGACCTCGACGCCCTCGGAGAGCAGCCGCTCCAACGCGGCGCGACCGGCGTCGAGGGGCACGTCGAGGACGTCGTGCACCATGCCGGTCGCGGTGATGAAGTTGGCCTGCGGCTGGTGGCGGGCCCAGCGCTCGATCTGGGCGCGGTCGGTGGTCGACTGCGTCTGCCAGGCGAAGGACACCGGGTGCCGGGCCGGGGTGGGACAGCCGACGCGGTCGCAGGAGCACCGGTATCCGGCCGGGTGGGCGGCGGGCGCCAGGGGCAGTCCCGCGCCGGCGGCGGCGAGCAGCAGGACCTCACGGCCGCCGTCCCCGGCGGTCTCCTTCGGCCGGCGCCCCGCGCGCAGCCACTGGGTGAGTTTGCCCTGCAGGCCGGTCCGGCCGCCGAACTCCGCGCTCATCTATCCCCTCGCCTCGCCGTCGTGCGGAACAGCATGCCCTATGGTCCCATCTTCCCGCGCACCGGGGGGCCAGTGCCCACATCCGGGGCAGGAGGGCCGAGACGGGGACCGGTGGGGCGAGGCATATGCCGCCAGGACGAGGCGCACTTCGCGCACCATCGGGTGTCATTGCCCGCTTTGCCATGACATGGCGTCCTACCGTGGTCGCCATGGTCACAAGGATCGCGCTGACGGGCCTGGCCTCCGCGGCTTCCGTGGTCTCGCTGACCCTCACGGGACCCGGCGGCCGCGCCCCGGCCCCGCTGGAGTGGGGCGCGGGCCCCCTGACCGTGGCGGCACTCCCCCGGATCACCTACGTCGCCCATCGCGGGGGCGCCCGCGAGGTCCCCGAGAACAGCATGTCGGGGCTGATGACCGCCTACGCGCGCGGTACGGCGCAGGTGCTGGACTTCGACACGCGGCTGCTGCGCGACGGCACGCCGGTGGTGTTCCACGACGAGACCCTGAACCGCACGACCCATCTGGGCGGCGCGGTGCGCGGCCTGGACGCCCGGGAGTGGCAGGGCGTACGGCTGCGCCCGATGGACCAGCTCCCGGGGAGCTGGCGGTCGGAGCGGCCGCCGACCGTCGCCGAGGTGCTGGATCGTTTCGGCGGGCGGATCGTGCTGATGCTGGAGGCGAAGGACCCGCGCAGCATCGACCGGCTGGCCGCGCTGATCCGGGACCGCGGCCTGACCCGCTCGGTGTTCGTGAACTCCAACGACCCGGAGGTGGCCCGACGCGTCCACCGCCTCGGCCTGCTGGCGCAGTTGTGGCGCTCGGCGGAGCAGCTGCGCACGGACCGCCCCGAGCGCTGGCGGTCGTACGTCGACCTGCTGGACGTGGACCACCGGGCGCGCGACGCGGACCTGGTGCGGGCGGTGCGCTCGGGGATCCCTCGGGTGTGGGCGCACACCGTGGTGACGGACGCGCAGCGGGACCGGGTGCTGGCGCTGGGCTGCGACGGGGTCATCACGGACGCGCCGGGCCGACTGGCCCGGGCCGCTCAGCGCGGCGCGAGGCCGTGAAGGGCGTAGTCGACGAGGGTGTCGGTGTAGTCGTAGGAGATCGGGCCGGTGTGCTGGAGCCAGCGCTGGGCGAGCGGGGAGATGAAGAACTCCAGGGCGATGCGCGGGTCGATGTCGGCCCGAACCTGCCCGGCGTCCTGCGCGGCGCGCAGCCGGCCGATGTAGAGGTCGAGTGAGGGCTGCATCAGCTTGGCCACGAGCTCGCGCCCGAGCTGTTCGTTGACGACGCCCTCGGCGGCCAGGGCGCGGGACGGCACCTCGAACCGCGGGTCGCGCAGCTGGTCGACGGTGGCGCGCAGGACGGCCTTGACGTCGGCGGCGACGTCGCCGGTGTCCGGGAAGGTGTACGCCACCGGCCCCGCCTCCGGCGTGGACTGCTCGGCCAGGTCGAGGAAGGCCTCCATCAGCACGTCCGCCTTGGACGACCACCACCGGTAGATCGTCTGCTTCCCGACACCGGCGCGGGCGGCGATGCCCTCGATGGTGGTCTTCGGGTAGCCGGCCTCGGCGACGAGGGCGAGGGCGGCGTCGTAGATGGCGCGGCGGGACCTCTCACTGCGCCGGGTGGCGTCGGGGGCGGACTTGGCGGGGGCGGACTGTGCGGACTGTTCGGACTTCTGGACGGCCATGGGACGAACTTATCAGGTTGACAAGACGGAGCGTCTCGCTGACAGTGGAGGCCTAGGCGAGACGCACCGTCTCGTCACGTATCGGTAGTCGGGGAAGGAGCCCGGAATGACCCGAGGCGGAGCCGGAAACATGCTGGGCGTCGGAGGATCGCGCCGGAACCTCGGCCGAGAGGCACTGCGCGGCGGCGGCCGGGCCGGCCGGATCGGCGGCGGTCTCGACCCGCAGGCGCAGAAGCGCGAACTGCTGCGCAAGCTCCAGGAGCGACGACAGCAGCGGGAAGGACGGGAGGAGGGCACGGCCGGCGAGGAGTCATGAGCCTCCCCCGCGCGAGGGAGAGCGGACCCCCGCACGCGGGATCCTCCCGGGGCGTGCGGCGGATGTACTGAGGCGGTCGCGGCCCGCGACCGGCGCACCCCCGCCGCACGGACCCCCGGGAGGACTCGGCTCATGACCGCATGGACCAGACGACGGCTGCTCACCTCAGCGGCGGCCACGGCCTTCCCTGCGGCGGGCCTCGCCACCGCGGCGGCCCCGCCCGCGCGGGCGGCGGCAGCGAAGGCCCGCACCGGGAACGCCGACGTGGCCGACGCCTTACGGGCCCTGCCCGGACTGCGGCTGGTCGAGGAACGGCAGGACGCCGAGCCCGGGTACCGGCACTTCGTCCTGGGCCTGCGCCAGCCGGTCGACCACACGGACCCCGCGGCGGGCACCTTCGAGCAGCGCCTCACCCTGCTCCACACCGCCGCCGACCGGCCCACGGTGCTGTTCAGCACGGGCTACCACGCGGCCCTCACACCGCGGCGGAGCGAACCGGCGATGCTGCTGGGCGCCAACCAACTCCAGGTGGAACACCGCTACTTCGGCACCTCACTCCCCGCCGGACCCGGCTACGCGCACCTCACGATCCGCCAGGCCGCCGACGACCACCACCGCGTCGTCGGCCTCTTCCGCCGGCTCTACCCCGGCGCGTGGCTCTCCACCGGCGGCAGCAAGGGCGGCATGACGAGCGTCTACCACCGCCGCTTCCACCCCCGGGACGTGGACGGCACGGTCGTCTACTCGGCGCCGAACAACACCGACGACCGCGACGACTCCGCCTACCTCCGCTTCCTGGAGACGGTCGGCACCGCTCCCGGCCGCGAGGCCGTCAAGGCCGCCCAGCGGCAGTTGCTGCTGCGCCGGACCGAGATGGTCGCCCGCTACGAGGCCTGGGCCGCCGCCAAGGGCGACACCTTCCGCCTCGTCGGCAGCGCCGACAAGGCGTTCGAGATCGCCGTCGTGCGCGTGCTGTTCATGTTCTGGCAGCGCGCGACACCGGCCGACGTCGCCACGATCCCCGGCCCGGAGGCGACGGCCGACGAGCTGTACGCGTGGCTGGACGCATGGGCGGGGCTGCCCCTGTACGCCGACACGGCGGCGCGGCGGTACGTCCCGTACTGGTACCAGATCGGCACGCAGCTGGGGTACGGCGAGATCCCCACCGGCCACGTGGCGGACCTGCTGCGCCACCCCGACGGCATCGCGGCGCGCACCTTCGTCCCCCGGGACGTCCCCATGGTGTTCGACAGCGCGGCCATGCCGGACATCGACCGCTGGGTCCGCCGTCGGGGCAGCCGCATGCTGTTCGTCAACGGCGCCCAGGACCCCTCGGTCGCCGAGCACTTCCGTCCCGGGGGTGCCGACTCACGGCTCCTGTGGGTGCCGGGCGGCAACCACAGCGTCGGCATCGCGGACCTGTTCCCCGCCGACCGGGCGTGGGCGGATGGGGCGTTGCACCGCTGGGCGGGCCGGGGGTAGGTCACGCGGCCGGGTCGGCGGGCGGCCAGGGGTCTCCCCAGTCGGCGTCCCGTGCCGCCTTGTACAGGTCGCCGTGGCGTTTGGTGACGGTGGTGCGGCGCAGGGACGGTTCGGTCTCGCACAGGTCGAGGAGGACCTGGCCCTTGCGGATCTGCGGGCGCCGCACGATCCGGGAGGGTGCCGGGGCGACGGGGAAGCGGGCGGCGGCGACGTAGCTGAACTTCTCGTCCTCGTAGGCGAGGGAGCCGCCCTTGACCTGGCGGTGCAGGGAGGAACGGCTGACCCGGGCGGAGAAGTGGCACCAGTCCGTGCCCGGGGCGATGGGGCAGGCGGCGCTGTGCGGGCAGGGGGCGGCGACGTGGAACCCGGCGGTGACCAGCCGGTCGCGGGCCTCGATGACGCGGGCGTAGCCGTCGGGGGTGCCGGGCTCGACGATCACGACGGCCCGGGCGGCGGCAGCGGCGGCGTCGACGAGGGCGGCGCGGTCGGGGGCCGTCAGCTCGTTGAGGACGTAGGAGACGGTGACGAGATCGGTGCTCTCCAGGGTGAGCGCCGCTCCGATCCGGGCGCGCTGCCACCGGACGTCCCGCAGGGCCGGGTCGGCCGCGGCGATCTCCCGGCCGAGGGCGAGGGCCGGCTCGGCCCAGTCGAGCACGGTGACGGGCCGCTCCCCGCCCCAGGTCGCGCTCACGGCCCAGGCCGCGGCGCCCGTGCCGCCGCCGAGATCCAGGTGCCCGCCGGGCACCCACTCGGGCACGGCCTCCGCGAAGGCCTCCAGCGCCGACCGCACCGCCTCGAAGGTGGCGGGCATCCGGTAGGCGGCGTAGGCGGCGACGTCGGCGCGGTCCCTCAGGATCGGGGCGTCGGTCGGGGTGGCCCCGCGGTAGCTGGCGATCAGCCGCTCCACGGCCTGCGCGGCCTGCCGGGGCGGCAGCCCGTCGAGCAGACCGGCGAGTGCGGCACGGAGGGTTTCGGCCGGGGGTGCGGGGGCGTTCACCCGGCGATTCTACGAGGGCCCGGCACCGGGACTCGCCCGTCCGGGCCTGCCGGACTGTGCACCGCCGTCTGATCCTGAGCTCGCCGGCAGAGATCTGACGCCTGTTGTCGGACGGCCACCGCTGAGAAGAAGCTGGTCGCCGAATCCTGGAGCGGGGTGCGGGGACACTGCTGCCTGGGAGCAACGTCCAGGCCTCCCCGTCACCTCCCCCGCACCGCCCGGGCCACCCGTGACCCCGCCGCTGCCCTGGGCGCGCTGTCCGGACGCCGCCGACGGGGATGGACCGCGTTGGTGAGGAGGATCAGGAACGTGTCCGTCGCCGGGTCGAGGACCAGGGACGTGCCCGTGAAGCCCGTGTGGCCCGCCGCGCCGCGGCCCGCGAGGTCGCCCATGAACCAGGGCTGGTCGAGCAGGAAGCCGAGGCCGGGCGGGGTGAAGAGGAGGTCGACGAAGTCGGGACCGAGGATGCGGGCGGGCCCGTAGGAGCCGCCGGCGAGGAGGGTGCGGCAGAACACCGCGAGGTCCCGGCCGGTGGAGAACAGCCCGGCGTGGCCCGCCACTCCCCCGAGCGCCCACGCGTTCTCGTCGTGCACCTCGCCCCGCAGCATCCCCCGGTCCGACTTGGCCCACGGCCGCCGCTGGTCCTCCGTCGCCGCCGCCCCGGGGCACGGCCCGAACGCCGTCGCCGTCATGCCAAGCGGCCGGGTGATGCCGTCGTGGAAGAGGACGTCCAGCGTGCGGCCGGTGACGCGTTCCAGGACGTGCTGGAGGAGCAGCATGTTCAGGTCGGAGTAGCGGTACGTGCCGGGCGCGCCGGCCGGTGCCTCAGCCTGGAGTGCCGCGAGCCGCTGCGCGTCGTCGGCGTAGTCGTACAGCGGGAGTTCGGGGCGCAGCCCGGAGGTGTGGGTGAGCAGCTGCCGCACGGTGATGCCGTGCCGGGCCGCCGCCGTGAAGTCGGGCAGGTACGCCCCGACCTTCGCGTCGATGCCGAGCGTGCCGCGCTCGATCTGCTGCACGGCGGCGACCGAGGTGAACAGTTTGGTGAGGGACGCCAGGTCGAAGGGCGTGGCGACGGTCATCGGGACCCGCTCCTCGGGGGGCAGTTCCACGCCGGCGTCGGCGTCCTCGTCGTAGGCCGCGTAGCGGACGGCCCAGCCCGCCGCCTCCTCGACCGCGACCACGGGGCCGCGTCCGACGACCACCACGGCGCCCGGTGCCCAGGGGCGCTGCCCGGTGGTGAGGACGTGGACCTCCCGGACGAGCCGACGCAGTTCCGCCGGGTCGAGTCCGGCCCGTTCCGGCGTGCCGTCGCGCAGTCTCGGTGCGCTCAGCTGTCCGCTCCCTCCACACTCGCGCGGGCCCTCCAGGGACGGCACATTCCCACGAAGCAGGCCAGTGCCACCAGGGCGGCGGCCAGTTGGACGACGGCCATCGGGACGGCGGTGTCCTCCCCGGCCACGCCGACCAGCGGGGAGGCGATCGCCCCGATGAGGAAGGAGGACGTGCCGAGCAGGGCGGAGGCGGAGCCCGCGGCGTGCTTGGTGCGCATCAGGGCGAGTGCCTGGGTGTTGGGCAGGGTGATGCCCATCGCGGACATCAGGACGAACAGCGCGACGGCGACGGGCGCGAGACCGACCTCGCCGAACACGCCGAGGGACATCAGCAGCAGCGCGGTCGCGGCGGTGATGACGATCGCGAGGCCGATGCCGAGCACCCGGTCGAGGCTGACCCGGCCGACCAGGATCTTGCCGTTGATCTGGCCGACGACGACCAGTCCGACCGAGTTGACCCCGAACAGCAGGCTGAACGTCTGCGGGGAGGCGCCGTAGATCTCCTGGATGACGAACGGGGACGCGGAGATGTAGGCGAAGAGGGCGGCGAAGGCGAAGCCGCCGGTGAGCATGTAGCCGGTGAAGGGGCGGTCGGCGAGGAGGGTGCGCATCGCGCGCAGGGCCTCGCCGACGCCGCCGCTGTGCCGTTCGGCGGGCGGCAGGGTCTCGGGGAGTTTCGTCCAGACCAGGACGCCGATGAGGACGCCGATGACCGTGAGGACCGCGAACACGCCCCGCCAGTCCGTCACGCGCAGGACCTGCCCGCCGATCAGGGGCGCGACGATCGGGGCGACCCCGGAGATCAGCATGAGGGTGGAGAAGAAGCGGGCCATGGCCATGCCGTCGTAGAGGTCGCGGACGACGGCCCGGGCGATGACGATCGCGGCGGCGCCCGCGAGTCCCTGCGCCAGCCGGAAGGCGACGAGGAGTTCGACGGTGGGGGCGAGCGCGCACAGGACGGTGGCGACGACGAAGACGGCGAGCCCGGCGAGCAGCGGGCGGCGGCGCCCCCACCGGTCGCTCATCGGCCCGACCACGAGCTGCCCGAGGGCCATGCCGGCGAGGCAGGCGGTGAGGGTGAGCTGGACGGTCGCGGCGGGCGCGTGCAGGGCGCGGGTGACCTCCGGCAGCGACGGGAGGTACATGTCCATCGCCAGCGGCGGTACGGCGGTCAGGCTGCCGAGGAGGAAGGTGACCAGGAGCCCGGTGCGGCGGTGCGGTGTGAGGTCGGGCCGCTCCGTCCCGGCTGCGGCCCCCTGCGCGGTCTTCGATATGGACGCCCCACCCTCGGGCATGAGTCCCTCCCTTTTCGAGTCGATCGCCACCTATGCTCTCAGCTCGTACGGACTGCTAGGGGTCACCGAGGCGAAGGCGGGCGGGAATGACGGCGGACACGGTGCGGTGGGGGGTCCTGGCGACCGGAGGGATCGCGGCCGCGTTCACCGCGGACCTGGTCGACCTGCCGGACGCGGAGGTCGTGGCGGTGGCGTCCCGGTCGGACGAGTCGGCGAAGGCGTTCGCGGAACGCTTCGGGATCCCCCGGGCGTACGGCGACTGGAACGCGCTCGCGCGGGACGAGGACATCGATGTCGTCTACGTCGCCACGCCGCACACGGCGCACCGGGCGGCGGCCGGGCTGTGTCTGGCGGCCGGGCGGCACGTGCTGTGCGAGAAGCCGTTCACGCTGAACGTGCGCGAGGCGGAGGAACTCGTCGCGCTGGCGCGGGAGCACGGGCGCTTCCTGATGGAGGCGATGTGGATGTACTGCAATCCGCTGGTGCGGCGGCTGAAGACGCTGGTGGACGACGGGGCGATCGGTGAAGTGCGCAGCGTGCAGGCCGACTTCGGACTGGCCGGGCCGTTCCCGCCCGCGCACCGGCTGCGGAACCCGGAGCTGGGCGGGGGCGCGCTGCTCGATCTGGGCGTGTATCCGGTGTCGTTCGCGCAGCTGCTGCTCGGGGAGCCGTCGGACGTCGTGGCGCGAGCGGTGCTCTCGGACGAGGGCGTCGATCTTCAGACAGCGGCGGTGCTCTCGTGGGAGAGCGGCGCTCTCGGTTCGGTGCACTGCTCCATCGTGGGCGGTACGGCGACCTCCGCCTCGGTCACCGGCTCGAAGGGCCGTATCGACATTCCGAACGGTTTCTTCTTCCCGGACCGTTTCGTGCTGCACCGGGACGGCCGTGACGCCGAGGAGTTCACGGCCGACCCGGTGGACGGGCCGCGCAACAGCCTCCGCCACGAGGCGGCCGAGGTGATGCGCGCCCTGCGGGCCGGCGAGACGGAGTCCCCGCTCGTCCCGCTCGACGGCACGCTCGCCGTGATGCGGACGCTCGACGCGATCCGGGACCGCGTCGGCGTCCGCTACCCCGGCGAGGCCCCGGACGGGGACCTCACGGCGGAGCTCACGCCGGCTTGAGCCCCTGGTCCCCCACCTCGGTCACGAAGGACGCGGCCGTCGTGACCGGCGCGCCCTGCCGGGTCACGTACGGCACGGTCTTGAAGTCGGCGCGTGCCGCGTCCCGTCCGAGCGCGACCGTGACGTAGCCGCGCCGGCCGTTGAAGAACTTCAGGTGCGGGTTGGCGCCCATGTAGGTGTCCCAGGTGGCGGGCTTGTCGGCGCCGTCACGGCCGCTGGAGATCGAGGTCGCCACGATCTCCGTGCCGAGCGTGGCGGAGGACGGGTCGTCGAAGTCGTCCTTGATGTCGAAGGCGTACGCGGAGTGCACGTCCCCGCTGAGCACCATCAGGTTCTCGACCCCGGCGGCCTTCGCGCCGTCCAGGACGCGGCGGCGTGAGGCGCTGTAGCCGTCCCAGGCGTCCATCGACACCCGGGACGGGGTGGTGGCGTCCATGTGCCGCCGGGCGAAGAGGACCTGCTGCGGTACGACGTTCCACAGCGCCCGCGAGGCCCGCCAGCCGTCGAGCAGCCACCGTTCCTGCGTGGCGCCGGTCATGGTGCGTGCCGGGTCGTCGGACTCGGGGCCGGGCACGTGCGCCTTGTCGCCGTAGGCCTGGTCGGAGCGGTACTGGCGGGTGTCGAGGACGTCGAACTGGGCGAGCCGGCCCCAGGTCAAGCGGCGGTAGAGCCGCATGTCGGGTCCGGTGGGGCGCTGCGGCCGGCGCAGGGGCTGGTTCTCCCAGTAGGCGCGGTAGGCGGAGGCGCGGCGCAGCAGGAACTCCTCCGGCGGGACGCTGTTCTCGGGGATGTCGTCGGCGTAGTTGTTCTCGGTCTCGTGGTCGTCCCAGGTGACGACGAAGGGGTGTGCGGCGTGGGCGGCGCTCAGGTCCGGGTCGGACTTGTAGAGGGCGTACCGCAGCCGGTAGTCCTCCAGGGTCAGCGTCTCCCGGTTGAACAGGTCGGGCAGCGTGCGGTCGGTGTAGTTGCGCTGACCGCCGACCGCGTTGACGGCGTACTCGTAGAGGTAGTCGCCGAGGTGGAGGACGAGGTCGACGTCGTCGGCGGCGAGGTGGGCGTACGGGGTGTAGTAGCCGTCGTGGTAGGCCTGGCAGGAGACCGCGGCGAGGGTGAGGGACGCCACGCGGCTGCCGGGGTCGGGGGCGGTGCGGGTGCGGCCGGTGGGGCTGGTCCAGCGGCCCGCGCGGAAGCGGTAGTAGTAGACGCGGCCGGCCTCCAGGTGGTCCACCTCGACGTGGACGGTGTGGTGGAACTCGGGGTGCGCGGTGGCGGTGCCGCGCCGGGCGACGCGGCGGAACCGCTCGTCGTGGGCGAGTTCCCAGTGGACGGTGACGCGTTCGGCGGGCAGTCCGCTGTCGGCCTGGAACGGGGCGGGCGCGAGGCGGGACCACAGGATCACCGAACCGGGCTGCGGGTCGCCGGACGCGACGCCCAGCGTGAACGGGTTCTCGGTGATCCGCGCGGCGTCGAGTTCGGCGGCGGCCGCGACTCCGACGGCGGGCAGGTTGGTCGCGAAGGCCAGCGCGGCGGCGGCGCCGGTCGTGGTGAGGAAGCGGCGGCGGCCGATGTGGCGGGCGGCGGCGCGGAGTTCGGGGGCGTGCTGGGACGGGTGTGCTGCGGGTGTCATCCGGTCCTCCCCTGGCGAATGGCTGCAGGGGGCATTGGAGTGGCCGGGGACGACACCCGATTGACACGTACACAGCACTCGCGTGACGGATGGATGAGTTCCGCATGCCGGGCCCTCCCGTACGCTGCGGGCCCATGAATGCGAAGGGAAACTCAATCGCGGTGGTGACCGGGGCGGGCTCCGGCATCGGCCGGGCGGTCGCCGTGGAACTGCTGCGCGCGGGCTGGTCGGTGGCGCTGGCGGGCCGGCGTGTCGAGACGCTGGAGGAGACGGCGGCCCTGGCGCCCGAGGGCGCGGCGCTCGCGGTACGGACGGACGTCTCACGCCCGGAGGACGTGACGGGCCTGTTCGCGGCGACCGTCGAGCGGTTCGGGCGGGTGGACCTGCTGTTCAACAACGCGGGCACGTTCGGGCCCGGCGGCGTCCCGGTCGAGGAGCTGCCCTACGAGGCCTGGCGGCACGTGGTGGACACCAACCTCAACGGGGCGTTCCTGTGCGCGCAGGCGGCGTACCGGCAGATGAAGGAGCAGGACCCGCAGGGCGGGCGGATCATCAACAACGGGTCCGTCTCGGCGCACACGCCCCGGCCGCACTCGGTGGCCTACACCGCGACGAAGCACGCGCTGACGGGCCTGACCAAGTCGCTGTCGCTGGACGGGCGGCCGTACCGGATCGCCGTGGGGCAGATCGACATCGGCAACGCGGCGACCGACATGACGGCCGGTATGCAGACGGGGGCGCTGCAGGCGAACGGGGAGGTCGCGCCCGAGCCCGTGATGGACGTCGCGGACGTGGCCCGCACGGTGCGGCACATGGCGGAGCTGCCGTTGGAGGCGAACGTGCAGTTCGCGACGGTACTCGCGACGACCATGCCGTACGTCGGACGCGGCTGAGGGCGGCCCCCACGGTCGTCAATCCGTCAACCTACACAAGCGGAATATGAACGTCCGCACCATTGCAGCCGGTCGGGCGCTTATGCTCAACTCGTCTACACGAAAGCTTCACAGTTGGAGCAGAAGGCTTCCGCAGGCCACACCCAGGGGGGAGGCGGCAGTCGTTCCACGGCACCGGGTGGGGGTGGACCCCGCGTGGGACCGCGGGGTGCGCACCGGTGCGCGTGGAACGACTGCCGCACACGTCGACGGGCCGTCCGCCCGAGAGCCCGCGAAGATCACCGCCCGAGCAGCCGGTCGACCTCGGCCAGCTGCGCGCCGGTCAACGCCCCCTTCTCCAACGCCCCGGCGTTCTCCTCCGCCTGCGCGACCGAACGGAAGCCGGGAATGGGGATCGTGCGCGGGCTGCGCGCCCACAGCCAGGCCAGGGCGCCCTGGGCGAGCGTGCGGCCCTCGCTGGTGAGGACCTCCCTGAGGGCGTCGACGCGGGCGACCCACTCCGGGTCGGCGCCGGAGCCGTCCCCGAACCCCTGGAGCCAGGCCGGGGGCCTGCTGCGGATGTCCCCGACCTCCAGCGGCTGCCCGCCCCGGCGCTTCCCGGTGAGCAGCCCCATGGCGAGCGGACTGCGGTTGATACTCGCCAGGCCCGCCTCCTCGCACAGCCGGAGCATCGCGGGCGCGTCCTGGAGGACGTTGAGGGCGTGCTGCACGGCCGCGCAGTGCGGCCCCCGCGCGAACACCGCGGCGCGCGCGGGGTCGTCGGTGCTCCACGCGTAGGCGCGTATCAGCCCTTCCCCGACCAGCTTCTCGCACTCGTCCCGGAGCAGGGCGGCCTGCTCGGGGCCGGCGTCGGAGAGGTGGAACTGGTAGAGGTCGACGTAGTCGGTGCCGAGCCGGCGCAGCGACGCGGTCAGGGCGCGGCGCAGCTGGGCCGGGGAGTCGTCGCTGCCGGTGAGGGTCCGGGTCTCCTCGTCGAAGACGTTGCCCCACTTGGTGGCGACGACGGCGTCGGCCCTGCGCTTGCCGAGGGCCCGGCCGAGGACGCGTTCGCTGTGCCCGGCACCGTAGGCGTCGGCGGTGTCGAAGAAGGTGACGCCCAGGTCGAGGGCGCGCCGCACCGCCCGCACCGACTCCTCGTCGTCGACCTTGCCCCAGCCGAGCGGCTGCCCGTCGAGCCCCTGCCATTCGCCGCCGATGGCCCAGCAGCCGAAGCCCAGGGCGCTCACCTCGATGCCGCTGCGTCCCAGCGGGCGTGTGATCTCCATGCCCGGGGATGCTAGGAGTTGGAGCGCACTCGAAGACAAGCCCCCCTGCGGGGGTGATTGTCAGGCCTGTCCGGTCTCGAAGCGCGTGATCCGGCCGTCCTCGTCCACGGTGAAGCTCCACCGGGTGCGCATCTCGCCCCAGGTGTCGTTGCTGTAGCGGGCGAGGAGGGAACGACCGCCGTTGGACTCGTTGTCGACCTCCAGGTGGCCGTGGGAGGAGAAGATCTCCCGGTCGACCCAGTCGGCGAGGTCGCGGTCGGAGCCGTCGTCCGCCATGGTCGCGCCCGGCGCGAGGAGCTCCATGAAGCCCTCGCGGTCGCGGTTGTTCACGGCGGTCACGAAGGCGCGGACGGCCGGGTCGCTGAGGCGCGTGGTCTGAATCGTCATGCGAGTCAGCCTCGTACCGGCCGCCGGGCCCCGCCACCGGTGCCACCCGAACGGCGTCCCCGGCGGGCCCGCCGGGTGTCGGGGGGTGTCAGGAGTGCGACGGTGGAAACGCGAGGAGGAGAAGTGGTTTTCCTTCCTGCTGTCCGCTCTGTTCCTGCGGTCGGCTCATTTTCTGTTCCTGCTGTCTGCTCCGGGAGACGACGTGAGGCGTTACCACCGACGTGATCTGGGCCTGCTGCTGCTCCGGCTGGGGACGGGCGGTGTGCTGGCCGCCCACGGCACACAGAAGCTGTTCGGCTGGTTCGGCGGACACGGCATCGAGGGCACCGGGCAGTTCATGGAGTCCGTGGGCTACGCCCCGGGCAAGGCGAGCGCCACGGCGGCGGGTCTCGCCGAGACCGGCGGCGGCGCGCTGCTGGCCCTGGGCCTGGCCACACCGGCCGCCGGGGCCGCGGCGGCCGGGGCGATGGCGGGGGCCGCGGCGGTGCACGCCCCGAACGGGTTCTTCAACCAGAGCGGCGGCTACGAGTACGCGGCGACGCTCGGTCTGACGGCCGCCGGCCTGGCCGTCACCGGCCCCGGGCGGCTCTCCCTGGACCACGCGCTCGGGCACGCGGTGAACCGGAGCTGGATGATCCCGGTGGCGTTCGCGGCGACGGCGGCGGGGACCGCGCTGGTGGTGGGGGCGCGTGCCAGGCGGCTGCGCCAGGCCAAGGAAGGCGAGCAGGACCCGCTGTTCGAGGAGGAGTACCTGGAGTAGGGGGAGTACCGGGAGTAGGGGGAGTACCTGGAGGAGGAGGGCCGGGAGCAGGGGGTCGCGGGCGGCCCCGGGGCGTTGTCAGACCCCCGTGACAGGCTGCCCTCATGAGCGATCAGACCCCGCTGAGCGATCACGCCCCGCTGAGCGATCACGCCCCGCCCGGGCCCGAGCTGTGGGCCTCCGTCGACGCCCTGTGGGAGTGGCTCGACAACAGCCGCCCGATCGACGGCCCCGACGGCGTGCTCCTGCGCATCCTGAAGCTGAACGAGGAGGTCGGCGAGGTCGCCGAGGCCGTCATCGGCGCGACCGGCCAGAACCCCCGCAAGGGCGTGACGCACACCTGGGACGACGTGCAGTCGGAGCTGTGCGACGTCGCCGTCACGGCGCTGGTGGCGCTGCGGACCCTGACGCCGGACGCGCGCGAGGTGTTCGCCCGGCATCTGGAGCGGGTGACGCGGCGCTCGCGGACCCCGAGTTGACGGCCGCGCTCTGCCGCGGACAGCCCCTGACCTGCGATCAGACGCGTTTTCACCCGCCGGTCGAACACCTCTGCAATGATCGAACGCGCTGCCCGGGCCGCCGGGCGGCTGACACTGGCCCAACAGGTCGAGGAGTCCGGTGACGGGGGTGGACTGGCGGTTCCGGTCCTTGGTGGTCGCGCACGCCGTGTCGGCCTACGGGACCTATCTCAACCTGATCGCGCTCAGCCTGTTCTCGTACGAGGTCACCGGCACCGCCTGGGGCGTGGGCGTGGTCATGGCCGTGCGGCTGCTGTCCGGGGTCACCGCCGGGCTCGCCGCCGGGGCCCTGACGGCCCGGGTCACGCGCCGCACGGTCATGGTGGCCACGGACCTCGCCCAGACGCTCGCCATGGTGCTGCTCGCGCTCTGGTCCTCCGGCACACCGCTGGTCGTGCTGCTCGGCGCGGTGGTCGTGCTGGGCGCGGGCAACACGCTCTTCAACGTCGCCCTGCGCAGCGCGGTCCCGGTCATGGTCGGGCAGGACGACCGGGCGCGGGCCAACGGCGTGCTGGTCACGGCCCGGTCCGTCGCCACGGTGCTGGGCTTCGCGTCGGCCGCGCCGGTCATCGCCCTCGGCGGGTTCGGCGTCGCGTTCGCCGTCAACGCGGCGAGCTTCGCGGTGTCCGGCGCCGCCGTGCTGGTGCTCCGGCCGCGCACCGACTCCACCGGCGAGGACGACCCGCCGGCCGGGGAGCGGAGCGAGCCCGTACCGGTCCGCGGCGGGCGGCTGCGGCGCCGGGTGGCGGGCCTCGCCGGGCCGCTGCTCGGGCTGATCGCGCTGCGGGGCCTGGACGCCCTGGCGTCCGCGTCGCACAACGTGGCGCTGCCGCTGGCGGCGCACGCGGCCGAGCCGTCCGAACCGGCGGTGTTCATGACCCGGTTCTGGTCGGCGTGGGCCGTGGGCACCCTGCTCGCCCACCAGGTCCTCAAACGCCGGTCGCGCGGCACGTCGTGGGGCGAGCGCGCCTTCGCCGCGGGCACCTGCGCGATGTCGTTCTGCTTCGTGGTGGCGTTCACCGGGCTGCCCGCCCCGGCCCTGATGGCGGCGGCCGTGGCAGCGGGGTTCGCGGACGGCTGGACCGAGATCGTCTACACCTCGCGGCTCCAGGCGGCCCCCGACCGGCAGCGCGGCCGGCTCTTCGGGCTGTCCGCGACCGCCGAGCAGTCCGGGTTCGCCCTGGGCACGGTGGCCGCGGCGGCCGCCCTCGAAGCCCTGCCCGCACTGACCGTCGTAGGGGCCTTCCACGGGGCGGCGGCGTGCGGGGCGCTGGTTCTGCTGCTGCTCACCGTACGAAGGCACCACACACGCAAGGCCGAGGATCGTTCGTCCACCAGCGGAGAGACGGGAGAGAACACGCATGGAACGTCTACGGGGGCAAGCCATCTGCACGGGTCCTGAGCCCGAGCGCACGCAGGACGATCCGGTCGACGCCGTACGGGCGCTGCTGGGCGCCGCCCGGTCGGCCCCCGGCGGGGCCGTCGTCACCGTCGCCGCCGACGGCACGACCGGCTCACGGTCGTACCCCGAACTGCTGGACGCGGCCCGCCGCATGCTCACCGGCCTGCGCGCCCGAGGGGTGCGGCGCGGCGATCCGGTGGTGCTGTGCGGGCTGCCCCTGGACGAGTTCTTCCCCGCCTTCTGGGCCTGTGTGCTCGGCGGCGCCCTCCCGGTGGCCATCGCCGAGCATCCCGCGCCGGGCTCCCCCGCCTTTGAACGGCTGCGGCAGGCCTGCGCGTTACTCGACGGGCCGCTCGTCCTGACCGACGCGCCCGGCGCGGCGGCGCTCGCCGGTGCCACGCCCGCGCCGCGCGTCGCCCTCGCCCGGGACTGCCTGGACGCGCCGCCCGCGGACGACCACGTCGAGCCGGACCCGTCCGACACGGCCCTGCTGATGCTGTCCTCCGGCAGCACCGGCGTCCCGAAGGCCGCGCGGCTGACGCACGCCGGGCTCGCGGACTTCGCGGCGAGCAGCCGCCGCGTCCTCGACGTCCGCCCGGACGACACCCTGGTCAACTGGCTGCCCGTCGACCACAGCGGCGCCTTCCTGCTCTACCACGTGCTCGCCGTCTTCACCGGCAGCACCAACGTGCACGCGCCCACCGACCGGGTCCTCGCCGACCCGCTGCGCTGGCTCGACCTCCTCCACGAACACCGGGCGCGGCACAGCTGGGCCCCGACCTTCGCCTACCGGCTGGTCGCCGACGCGCTCGCCGAGCGGCCCGGCCGCCACTGGGACCTGAGCGGCCTGAAGTCCCTGCTGTGCGGGGGCGAGCGGGTGGTGCTGCCGGTGCTGCGCCGCTTCCTCGACGCGACGGCCCCGTTCGGCGTGCGCGAGGAGCACATCGCCCCGGTGTGGGGCATGGCCGAGACGGTCACGGCCGTCACCTACGGCCGGCTGGACCGGCCGGGCACCGTGCACCGCCTGCTCAAGAGCAGCCTGGGCGGCGATCTGCTCCGGGCCGCCGAGGACGCCCCGGACGCGGACTGCGTCACCTTCGTCGCCTCCGGCTCGCCCGCGCACGGCGTCACCCTGCGCATCGTCGACGACCGCGGCGACCTCGCCCCGCCGGGCCGGATCGGCCGGCTCCAGGTCCACTCGCCCGCGCGGCTCACCCCCGGCTACGTGAACAACCCGGAGGCGGACGCCGCCGCCTACCCGGCCGGACGCGACTGGCTGGACACGGGCGACCTGGCCTTCCTCGACGAGGGCCAGGTCGTCATCACGGGCCGCCGCAAGGACGTCATCATCCTCAACGGCCACAACGTGTACTGCCACGAGGTGGAGGAGACCGCCACCGCCGTCGACGGCGTCCGGCAGGGCGAGGTCGCCGCCTGCGGCATCCCGGACGCCGAGCGGGGCACGGAGGAACTCGCCGTGTTCTTCGTCAGCCGCGGCGCCGACGAGGACCCGCGGATCGCCGCGGAGGTCAGGGCCGCGCTGTTCACCCGCCTCCGGCTCACCGCCGCGTACGTGCTGCCCGTCCCGGAGGACGAGTTCCCGCGGACACCGGCGGGCAAGGTGCGGCGCGCCGAGCTTCCGAAGCGGCTGCACCGGGACGCCGACGCGGTGACCCGTGCCGTCCGGGAGGAACTGGGCGCCGTGCTGGGCCGCCCGGTCGACGTGGACGTGCCGTTCTACGAACTCGGCCTGACGTCCGTGCTGGTGGTGCGGTTACGGAACCGGCTGTCCGAGCGCCTGGGAACACCGGTCGCCCAGACGGCGTTCTTCGAGCACCCGACGGCCGCCGCGCTCGCCGCACACCTCGCGGGCGGCACGACGGCGGCGGCCGTGCCCGAGACGCGGGACGACGACGGCTCCCCCGACCGCCGCGTGACCGTGCCCGAGAGGCGGGGCGACGACGGCTCCACCGACCGCCGCGTGGCCGTCATCGGGCTGTCGCTGCGCTTCCCCGGCGCCGACTCGGTGGACGGGTTCTGGGCGAACCTGCGGGACGGCGTGGACAGCGTCCGGGTGTTCGGCGAGCGGGAGCTCCAGGCGGCGGGCCTCACCCGGGAGCAGCGCCGCGCGCCCGGCCTCGTGCCCGTCGCCGGGGTCCTCGACGGCGTCGAGGAGTTCGACGGGGACTTCTTCGGCATGAGCCCCAAGGAGACCGGGCTCACGCACCCCGCGCACCGGCTGTTCCTGGAGTGCTGCCACGAGGCCCTGGAGGACGGCGGCCACGCGGTGACCGCGCCGGGCGTCCGGGTCGGGGTGTTCGCCGGGTCGGGCATGAACCTCTACGATCACCAGCAGTCCGCGACCGGCTCGCCGTACGACCCCGCGGACCCGGCCGCCGGCATGCAGTCGGCCATCGGGCAGGAGCCGGACTTCCTCGCCACCCGGGTCGCCTACCGGCTCGGCCTCACCGGGCCGGCCATCGGCGTGCAGACGGCCTGCTCGACGTCCCTCGTCGCGGTGCACCTCGCGGTCCAGGCGCTGGTGACCGGTGAGGCGGACCTGGCGCTGGCGGGCGCCGCCGCCGTGCACCTGCCGCAGCAGACCGGCTACCACAGCCACCCCGGGTCGATCCTGTCGCCCACCGGGCGGTGCCGCGCCTTCGACGCGGAGGCCGACGGGACCGTCGGCGGCAACGGCGTGGCCGCCGTGCTGCTCAAGCGCCTCGACCGGGCGCTGGCCGACGGCGACACCGTGCACGGGGTGATCCTCGGCTCGGCGGTCAACAACGACGGCGCCGCCAAGGTCGGCTTCAGCGCCCCCGGCGTCGAGGGCCAGGCCGACGTCGTGCGCCAGGCCCTGCGCCGGGCGGACGTACCGCCGGAGACGATCTCCTACGTGGAGGCGCACGGCACGGGAACGCGGCTCGGCGACCCCGTCGAACTCACGGCGCTGGCGCGGGCACTCCGCTCGGACGGCGGTGACCGCGGCGGCTCCTGCGCCGTGGGCTCGGTGAAGCCGAACATCGGGCACCTCGACAGCTGCGCGGGCATGGCCGGGCTCATCAAGACGGTCCTGATGCTCCGCCACCGCACCCTGGTACCGACACCCCACCTCACCCGACCCAACCCCGACCTCCCCCTGCACGACGGCCGGTTGACGCTCGCCACGGAGCTGCGGCCCTGGACGGTCCCGGACGGCGTGCCCCGCCGGGCCGGCGTCAGCGCGCTCGGCGTCGGCGGCACCAACGCCCACGTGGTCCTGGAGGAGGCCCCGCCGCCTCGGCCCCGCCCGGTGCCCGAACTGCCCGCCCTCGTCCCCGTGTCGGCCCGCGACACCGAGGCCCTGGACGAACTGACGGCCGGCCTCCGTGACCGGTTCCTGGCCCACCCGGACCTTCCCGCCGCCGACGTGGCCGCCACCCTGGCCCTCGGCCGGCCGCACCGCCCGGCGCGCCTCGCCGTGGCGGGCCGCACGGCCGGCGACCTCGCCCGCGCGCTGGAGGAACACCGCCACGCCGAACCGAGCGCGGCGGCACGCCTCACGCCGGCCCCTGTCGGCCCGGTCGCCTTCGCCTGCGCGGGCCAGGGCACCGCCCGCCCCGGCATGGCGAGCGGCCTGTACGCCGTGAGCCCCGCCGCCCGGGCCACGCTCGACCGGTGCGAGGCGCTCCACGCCGCTGAGTTCGGCGGCGGCCTGCTCGCCCCGCTGCTGGCCGCTCCCGGTACGGCCGGTTCCCCCGCGGCCGACGGGCCCTGGCCCACCGAGACCGCGCAGGCCGCCCTCTTCGCCCATCAGGCGGCGCTGGCGGATGCCTGGCGGGCGGCCGGGATACGGCCCCAACTGCTGTTCGGCCACAGCGTCGGCGAGTACGCCGCCCTGTACGCGGCGGGCGCCCTGACCCTGGAGGACGGGCTGCGCCTCACCGCCTGGCGCGGGCGTCTGATGCAGCTCCGCTGCCCGGCCGGGGGCATGCTCGCGGTCCGGGCCGACCGGGCCACCGCCGAGCGCGTCGCCTCGGCGTGCGGTGCGGAGCTCGGCGCGGTCAACGGCCCCCGGGCCCAGGTGCTCTCCGGCTCGCCCCAGGCACTCAAGGAGGCGGCGCGACTGCTCGACCAGGAGGGTCTGCGGTGGCGTGCGCTGCCGGTCGACCGGGCGTTCCACTCGGCGGACGTCGACAGCGCGCTGGACGAGTTCCGCGCCCGGGCACGCGAGGTGACGTACCGCCCGCTGCACACCCCGCTGGTGACCACGGCCGACGGTGAGCTGCGCCGGCCGGGGTGGACGGTCGACGCCGACCACCTCTGCCGCCAGGCCCGGCAGCCGGTCCGCTTCGACCTCGCCATGGAGGCGGCGGTGGAGCAGGGCTGCCGCGACTTCGTGGAGCTCGGCGCCGGGCGGACGCTCACCGGCCTCGGCCGGCACTGCGTACCCGACAGCCGCTGGCTGAGCGGGCAGGGCGACGGGGACGGGGCCGCCGAGCAGGCGCACGGCTTCCTGACGGCCCTCGGCTCGCTGTACGCCAGGGGCGCCGACCTGGACTGGCGGGCGCTCGTCACGGACGGGGGCCGGGTCCCGCTGCCGGGGCATCCGCTGCGCCGGCGCAGGTGCCGTACGAGGCCGCTGTGCCGGTCGCGACTCCTGACGAGGTCGCTGTGCCGGTCGCGGCTCCCGAGCGGCCCGAGAGCCCCGCGGACGGTGAGCTTCTCGACGTCCTGGAGACCGTCCGGGAGCTGACGGCGGAGAAGCTCGGCCGGACGCTCGCCGAGGTCGCACCGGACAGCTCGTTCTTCGAACTGGGCGCCGACTCGCTGTCCCTGATGGGCATGACGACGGAACTGGAGCAGCGGTACGGCGTCCGCGTCCCGGTCCGCGAGGTCTTCGACACGGCGGACACGCCACGGAGGCTGGCGGAGCGGGTCGGGGAGCTGCGGGGGGACGGGCGGCCGGTGGGCCGCGCCTCGGACACCGTGGTCCAGGAAGCGGCGACGGTGGTTCAGGAAGCGGCAACGGTGGTCGCGGAGCCCGTGGTCCGGCCATCAGTGGCGCCCGCCGCCGCGCAGGAGTCCACCCAAGGCCTGACCGCCCTCTTCGGACAACAGCTGCAACTGGCAGGACAACTCGTCGAGCAGGTCGGCGAGATGATCACCCGCCAGCTCGACGTCCTCGCGACGACCGCCACCGCGACACCACCGCCCGAGCCCACCGCCTTCGACACGACCACGGCCGTCGACACCACCCCGGCCGTCAGCACCGCCCCAGCCCCCGTCCCCTCCACCTCACCCACCGGAAACACCGACTTCAGCCTCTACTTCTTCGGCGACTACCCCCAGGACGGCGACCACGACAAGTACGGCCTGATCATGGCCGCCGCGGACTTCGCCGACCGGCACGGCTTCCACGCCCTGTGGTTCCCCGAGCGGCACTTCAACTCCTTCGGGGCGCTGTTCCCGAACCCCTCCGTACTGGCCGCGGCCCTCGCCGCCCGGACCAGCCGGGTCCGGCTGCACGCCGGGTCCGTCGTCCTGCCGCTGCACCATCCCGCCCGGGTCGCCGAGGAGTGGTCGGTCGTCGACAACATCTCCGGCGGCCGGACGGGCCTGTGCTTCGCGAGCGGCTGGCACGCCACCGACTTCGCGCTCGCCCCGCAGAACTTCGGCCGCCACCGCGAGGTGATGTACGAGCAGTTGAAGACCGTACGGCACCTCTGGTCGGGCGAGCCGCTGAAGACCACGGCGGGCGACGGCACCCCCGTCGAGATCCGCCTGCACCCACGCCCCGTCCAGGACAGCCCGCCGATGTACGTGGCCGTCGTCGGGAACCCGGACAGCTACCGCCGGGCGGCCGCCGAGGACCTCGGCGTGGTCACCAACCTGATGACGCAGACGGTGGAGCAACTGGCCGAGAACATCGCCCTGTACCGGCGCTGCCGTGCCGAGCACGGTCTCGACCCGGCGGCCGGGCGGGTGGTGGTGCTCGTGCACACCTACCTCGAGGAGGACGCGGACCGGGCGCGGGCCGAGGCGTACCGGCCGTTCCTGTCGTATCTGCGTTCCTCGCTCTCCCTCTTCGACCAGGTCACCAACAGTCTCGGCTTCCGGGTGGACCTGGAGAACACCCCGGAGGAGGACGTGGAGTTCCTCCTCGGGCGGGCCTACGAGCGCTACTGCGACTCCCGCGCCCTGATCGGCGACGAGCGCACGGCCGCGGAGACCGTACGGCGTCTGCTGGCCGCGGGAGCGGACGAGATCGCCTGCTTCGTGGACTTCGGCGTGCCGAAGGAGAAGGTGCTGGCGGCGCTGCCGGTCCTGGACCGGGTCCGCAGGGCGGCACCGGCCCCTTCGGGGGCCGCGGGCAGCGCCCCGGCCACTCACCGGACAAGGCCTCCGGCCCCCTCGGCCCCCCGCCGGGCGCCCCTCACCCCCGCCCAGCGCCGCATCTGGTTCCTGGAGCAACTGCACCCCGGCACCGCCATGTACCACGAGCCGAAGGCGATCCGCCTGGACGGCCCGCTGGACGTCCCGGCCCTGCGCTGGGCGCTGGACCGGGTCGCTGACCGGCACCCGGCGCTGCGCACGGTGTTCGGCGACACGGACGGTGTCCCCTACCAGGAGATACGCGACCGCATGCCGCTGGACTGCCCCGTGGAGGATCACACGGGTGCGACGGAGGAGGCCGCCCTGCGGTCGGTGCTCGCGGCGGACCACGGACTCGACCTGTCCTCGGGCCCCCTGGTCGCGGCCCGGCTGCTGCGCCTGTCCCCCGACCGCCACCTGCTCTTCCTCCTCGCCCACCACATCGTCTTCGACTCCTCCTCCACGGCCGTGCTGGCCCGCGACCTCGCCGCGTACTACCGCGCCCGGCGGGGCGGAGGTCCCGAACCACGACCGCTGCCCGAACTGCCGGCGGCCGCTCCGCCGGACCCCGCGTCCCTGGACTTCTGGCGGCACCACCTCGCCGACGCACCCGAACTGACCCTGCCCACCGACCGCCCCCGCCCCCCGGTCAGGACGGGAGCGGGCGCGAGCCTCACCCACGCACTGGACGCCGACCTGGCCGACGGCCTGCAGAAGTGGGCGGCCGGGCAGCGCGCCACCCTCTTCATGACGCTGACCGGCGCGATCGGCGCGGTCCTCGGCCGGTTCAGCGGGCAGCGGGACGTGGTGATCGGCACGGCGGTGGCGTCCCGCCCCACCGGGGCCGAGGACCACGTCGGCCTCTTCCTCGACACGGTCCCGCTGCGCCTGGACCTCACCGGCGACCCGGACTTCGCGACCCTGCTGGGCCGGGTCCGCGCGAGCAGCACCGCGGCGTACGAGCACAGCGGCGTCCCCTTCGACGAACTGGTCAGCGCCCTCAACCCGCGTCGCGACCCGGGCCGCAACCCGCTGTTCCAAGTGATGGTGGAGTACGAGAACGAGGGCGAGGCGGAGTTCGACCCGCCCCGCGTCACCTCCACCCTGCTCGACGTCCCGAGCGACCGCGCCCCGTTCGACCTGAGCGTCTACCTCACCCGCCACCCGGGCGGCGTCCGCTTCATGGTCGAGTACGACACGGCCCTGTTCGACGAGGCCACGGTGCGCCACTTCGTGGACTACGTCGAGCAGGTGCTGCGCCGGGCGCTGGACACGCCGGACGCCCCACTCGCGGCTCTGACGGCCCTCACGGCGGCCGACCGCACCGCACTGGCCCGTCTGGAGCACACCGGAGAAGGGACGGAAACCGGGACGGACACCGACCTGGCCGGCCCCGGTACCCTGCACGGCCTGTTCGAACGGCAGGCGCGCCGCACGCCGGACGCCGTGGCGCTCCTCGGCGACGAGGGCCGGGTGTCCTACGCGGAGTTGGACGCGGCGGCCAACCGCCTGGCGCACCTGCTCCGCACCCGCGGCGCGCACCGCGGACAGCGCGTGGCGGTCCTGCTGCCCCGGGGCCCGCGACTGATCACGGCCCTGCTGGCGGTGCTCAAGACGGGAGCGGCCTACGTCCCGCTGGACCCGTCCCTGCCCGCCCCGCGCCTTTCCCTGCTCCTCGCCGACACGAAACCGGTACTCCTCCTCACCTCCGAGGCCACGGACCGCCCGGACCTCGAACTCCCCGTCCAGCTCGTGGAGTCGGTGGACGACACCCTCCCGTCGACCCCGCTCGCGGACGGCGCCGGCCCGCAGGACCCGGCCTACTGCATCCACACCTCGGGCTCCACCGGCCGGCCGAAGGGCGTCGTCGTACCCCACCGGGGCCCGGGGAACCTGGTCCGGCAGCACCTGAGCCGCCACCCGGCGCTGCGCACCCTCCAGTGGACATCCCCTGCGTTCGACGTGAGCGTCCAGGAGATCTTCACGACGCTCGCCTCGGGGGCGGCACTCGTCCTCGTCGACGACGCCGTACGGCACGACCCGGCGGCGGTGGCCGAGACGGTACGCCGCCATGAGGTGCAGCGGCTCTTCATGCCCTGCACGCCGCTGAAGTACCTGATGGAGACGGCCCCCGAACTGCCGTCCCTGCGCGAGCTGTTCTCGGCGGGCGAGGCCCTGCAGCTCACGCCGGCCTTCCGCCGCTTCCTCAGCACGCACCCGCACTGCGCGCTCCACAACCAGTACGGCCCCACGGAGACGTCGATCATCGTCACGTCCCACCGCGTCGATCCGGCCGGTGAGGAGTGGCCCCCGATCGGCACGCCGGTGCCGGGAGCCCGGATCCGCCTCCTGGACGGCACGGGCCGGCCGGTGCCGGTCGGAGCGGTCGGCGAGATCCACGTGGGCGGCGTACCGGTGGCGCACGGCTACCACGAGCGCCCCGCCGAGTCGGCCGCCGCGTTCCTCGACGACGGCGAGGGCGGGGTGCTGTACCGCACGGGCGACCTGGGCCGCTGGCGTACGGACGGCACCCTGGAGTACCGGGGCCGGGCCGACGACCAGGTCAAGGTCCGCGGCCACCGGGTGGAGCCGGGCGAGGTCCAGGCGGCGTTGACGGCACTGCCGGCCGTCCGGGACGCGGCGGTGCTCCCGCGCCGCGACCGCCACGGCGACACCGAGCTGGTGGCGTACGTGGTCCTGGACGACGGCACGTCCGGACCCGCTGTCCGCGCCGCGCTGACGGCCCGGCTCCCCGACCACCTGGTCCCCCGCCGCTGGGTGACCCTGGACCGTCTCCCGGTGAACGCCTCGGGCAAGCTGGACCGCACGGCCCTGCCGGAACCCGGGGACGACTCGGACGGCTCGGCGGAGCCCTCACGATCGGAGCCGGCGACGGCCCTGGAACGGACCCTGCACGACCTGTGGTGCGAGGAACTGGACACCCGGCCGGTCCCGGTCACGACACCGTTCTTCGAACTCGGCGGCCACTCGCTCAGCGCGATCAGGCTGCTGAACCGGATGCGGGAGGCGGCGGACGTCGACCTCACGATGGCGGAGTTCTTCCTGGACCCGACGATCCGGGGCATCGCCAACCGCGCCCGGGTCGTGGACACCGCTCCGATGCCGTCCACCCTGCGCCGTCTGTGGCGCCGCCACCACGCGCTCGCCGACCCGAGCGTCTACAACATCGCCCACCGCGTGGACCTGCACGGCGACCTGGACCCCGGCGCCCTGCACCGGGCGCTCACGGACCTGGTGGCACGCCATCACGCGCTGCGCGGCAGGCCGGTGCGCCGGCAGGACGGACGGTACGAGGTCGAGGTGCTGGCCGAAGTCCCCGTGTCCCTGCCGGTGAGCGACCTCCGTGCGCACGCCGGCGACCCGGAGGAGGCCTTGGACCGCTGGTGCCGCGAGCAGGTGTCCGTCCCGTTCACGATGGACCAGCCGCCCCTGTTCCGTTTCGGTCTGGCGCGCGTCGCACCGGACCGCTGGGTCCTGGTCACGGTCTTCCACCACGCGGTCTGCGACGGCTGGTCCCTGGGCATCATCAGGCGCGACCTGGCGGACCTGTACCACGCGCACCGAACCGGCACGCCCCCGCGACTCCCCGCCCCCACAGCCCAGTTCACCGACTTCGCCCGCGCGGAGCACGCCCTGCCGGACGACCGCCGGAAAACCCTGGAACACTTCTGGCGCACGGAACTGGACGGCATCCCCCTGCGCCCGCCCCTCCCCTACGACCACCCCCGTCCCCGCGCCCTGTCCGGCCGCGGCGCCCTGCACACCTGGACGATCGACGACGACACCCCGGCCCGCCTCACCGCCACGGCGACCCGCCTCGGCACCACGCCCTACACGGTCCTGGCGGCCACGTTCGCCACCTGGCTGGGCACCCTGTGCGGCGGCCAGAGCGACATCGTCCTGGCCGCGTCCAGCGCGAACCGAATCCGCCACGACCGCTCGGACATCGTCGGCATCCTGGGCGACGCCGTACTGCTGCGCGCCCGCCTGTCCGAGGCCGACTCCTTCCCCGCCCTCGTCGACCAACTGAGCACCACCCTCTTCACGGCCCTGGACCACCAGGAACTCCCCCTGACGGACGTGGTCTCCCTGGTCGCACCCGACCTGGCGGACTCCCTGTTCCCGACGGTCCTGTTCACGGTCATCACCACAGAGCCCCCCACCCTGAACCTCCAGGACACCCGGACGACCGTCCGGGCCCTCCCCGCCGAGGGCGTCGCCCGCAACGAGCTCTACGTGGTGATCGCCCCCGAGGCGGACACCATCACGGTGACGTTCGAGTACTCGACGGACCTGTTCAGGGCGGAGACGGCGGCGGAGTGGGGCCGGTCCTTCACACAGGTGCTGAGGGAAGTGACGGCCTCCCCCAGCCGGTAGGCGCGGTCCTGGCCCTCGAATGTTTCGAGGGCCAGACCGAATAATGCGAGAGGTATTGACGGGTACCCCGGGCCTCCTATCATCCAGGTTGCCCGGGCACTCGACCGCCCTGAGCGTGTCATGGACCCATCAATCCCCGACCGACTCTGACCGACCGTGCGCGAGGAGCGCTTCTCATGGGAGCGCTCCCGTCCCACTCACCGACCTTCGGACGCACCCCTGTCAGAAAGCCGAGGTACCCGTCATGCGCCGCAGACTCCTCGCCCTGGCGGCGGCACTCTCCTCGTTGCCGCTCCTGCTCACCGCCGCCCCGTCCGCCCACGCGGCCGACCCGACGACCATGACCAACGGGTTCTACGCGGACCCCGACTCCAGTGCGAAGCGGTGGGTCGCCGCCAACCCCGGCGACGGCCGGGCATCCGCGATCAACGCCTCCATCGCCAACACCCCGACGGCCCGCTGGTTCGGCTCCTGGAGCGGCACCATCGGCACCGCCACCGGCGCGTACGTGGGCGCCGCGGACGCCCGGGACAAGCTGCCCGTCCTCGTCGCCTACAACATCTACAACCGCGACTACTGCGGCGGGCACTCGGCGGGCGGAGCGTCCTCGCCGTCCGCCTACGCGAACTGGATCGCCCAGTTCGCGGGCGGGATCGCGGGCCGCCCGGCCGTCGTCGTCCTCGAACCGGACTCCCTCGGGGACTACGGCTGCATGACCCAGGCCCAGATCGACGAACGCAGGGGCATGCTCACCGGCGCGCTCGCCGAGTTCAACCGTCAGGCCCCGAACACCTGGGTCTACCTCGACGCCGGCAACCCGGCCTGGGCGAGCGCGGCGACCATGGCCCAGCGCCTCCACGGAGCCGGCCTCCGGCAGGCCCGCGGTTTCTCGCTCAACGTCTCCAACTACCTGACCACGGCCGAGAACACCGCGTACGGCGCCGCCGTCAACAGGGAACTCAGTGCCCGGTACGGCTACACCAAGCCGTTCGTCGTGGACACCAGCCGCAACGGCAACGGCTCCAACGGCCAGTGGTGCAACCCTTCAGGCCGCCGTATCGGCACCCCCACCCAGCTGGGCGGAGGCGCCGAGATGCTCCTGTGGATCAAGGTGCCGGGCGAGTCCGACGGCAACTGCGGCGTCGGAGCCGGCTCCTCGGCCGGGCAGTTCCTCCCGGAGGTCGCCTACAAGATGATCTACGGCTACTGAGCGAGGGCGGCTCCTCCGGCCACGCACCGGCCGGGGCGCCGGGGAGCGGGGGCCGATCTACGCTGGAAGCAACCGCTGGAATCCGGCCCCGAGGGGCACGGCCGTCCGGACGGAGGCGTGGCGCGTGGAGATGGCCGGCAAGCAGGACTCCCCCACTGCCGTCGTCGTGGTGGGCCCGGACGGCGTGGTGAGCGGCTGGAGCGAGGGCGGCCGGCTGCTGCTGGGCTGGACGGCCGAGGACACCGTCGGCCGCCCGGTGACCGAGCTGCTGGTCGATCCCCCGCCACCCGGCTTCCCCGAGGGGTACGGCGCCGGCCCCGACCCCTCGGGGTTCATCCCGCTGCGCCACCGGGACGGTTCCACGGTGGACGCCGTGGTGGCGGCTCACCCGCTGACGGGCCCCGACGGGCGGGCACTGGGTCACGTGGTGACCGTGCAGCGCTGGGGACGCCGCCCCGTGATCGCCGACCGGGCCTTCGAGCAGTGCCCCTTCGCGCTGGGCGTCTACGACCCTGAGCTGCGGTTCCAGTGGATCAACGCCAGCTCGGGCCGGGTGATAGCGCACTCCGAGGAACAGGTGCTCGGCAGGAAGTACCGCGAGGTGCTCCCCGAATTCGACCGCACGCTGTTCCCCGAGCGGGACGACAAGCCCTACACCGACAAGCTCGCCGAGGTGGCGCGGACGGGCGAGCCCGCGCGTCTCATCACCGTCTTCCGTCCCCGCGGCAGCGACTACGCCAACGCCTGGGCCACCAGCATCTGGCCCGTACGGGACGGCGAGGGCAGGGTCCGCGCGATCGCCAACTGGGGATTCGACATGAGCGCCGAGTACTGGGCCCGGCAGCGCCTGCTCATCCTCAACCAGGCGAGCGGCGGCATCGGCCGGACACTCGACGTGATCGGTACCGCGCACGAACTGGCCGGCACTCCGGTGCCGGGTTTCGCCGACCTCGTCAGCGTGGATCTCTTCGACGAGGTGCTGCGCGGAGAGGAACCGCCCTCCGCGTCCGCGTTCGCCCCCGGCGAGACGATCACGCTCAGCCGTGCCGCCCAGCACAGCGCGAAGGAGGACACCGACCCGGCCCCCGGGGCCACCCCACACGTCAGCCACACTCCCGGTTCCGTCGCCGCCCGCTGCATGACCACCGGCAGGTCCACGGTCGAGCTCGCCGCCGGACCCGGCCAGGGCGGCGAGTGGGCCTTCGGCCCGGGCCTCGCCGCCGACCCGGCCCACTGGCCGCCCGGCAACCCCTTGATCGACGGGTCCCTCGCCGCGGAAGGACTGACCGGCCGGATCACCGTGCCGCTCCGGGCCCGCGGCGCGCTGCTCGGCGTGGTCACCTTCTCCCGCCTGGAACGGCCGGAGGCCTTCACCGCCGACGACCTGATCCTCGCCGAGGAGCTGACCGCCAAGGCGGCCGTCGCCATCGACAACGCCCGCCGGTACTCGCGCGAGCGCACGACCGCGCTGACCCTGCAACGCAGCCTGCTGCCGCAGGGGCTGCCGAACCAGGAGGCGGTCGAGGTGGCGTCCCGCTACCTGCCCGGCGGGACCGGCGCGGAAGTGGGCGGTGACTGGTTCGACGTCATTCCGCTGTCCGGCGCCCGGGTCGCCCTGGTCGTCGGCGATGTCGTCGGCCACGGCCTGCACGCCTCGGCGAGCATGGGCCGGCTGCGCACGGCGGTCCGCACCCTCGCCGACGTCGACCTGCCGCCGGACGAGCTGCTGACCCACCTGGACGACCTGGTCCTCCACCTCGCCAGCGACCTCCAGCCCACCGGCCACTTCCAGCCGACCGGCGAGTCCGGGGCCACCTGCCTCTACACCGTCTACGACCCGGTCTCCCGGCGCTTCACGCTGGCGAGCGCGGGCCACCCCCTGCCGCTGATCATCCACCCGGACGGCACCAGGGCCCCGGTGACCACACAACCCGGACCGCCGCTCGGCATCGGCGGGCTGCCGTTCGAGGCCACCGAGTCGGAACTCCCGGAGGGCAGCCTGCTCGCCCTCTTCACCGACGGGCTGCTGGAGGACCGCGAGTACGACATCGACGAGCGGATCGCCGCGCTGCAACAGGTACTGAACCACTCGGCCCCCTCGCTGGAGGCCCTGTGCGACACGGTGACGGACGCCATGCTCCCCGAGCGCCGCACCGACGACGCCGCCCTGCTGCTCGCTCGCACACACGCGCTGGATCCCCACCACGTCGCCGACTGGTACGTCGAGCCCGACACCGCGCAGGTGCCGCGCGCCAGGAAGTTCGCCCTCGACCAGGTGGACGCCTGGGGCCTGGAGGAGGCGTCCTTCGTCACCGAGCTGGTCGTCAGCGAACTGGTCACCAACGCCATCAGATACGGCGAACCACCGATCAGACTGCGGCTGATCCGCGACAGCTCCCTGATCTGCGAGGTCACCGACGCCAGCAACACCGCTCCGCACCTGCGCCGGGCCCGCGCCTTCGACGAGGGCGGCCGGGGCCTGTTGCTCGTCGCCCAGCTCACCCAGGGCTGGGGCACCCGGCACACCACCAACGGCAAGACGATCTGGTGCGCACAGCCCCTCCCGGGGGCCGCGCCGCCCTGAGATCCCAGCACGCGGAGCGGCAGACGAGTCGGGCTGTACGCCGGGTTCTGTTCCCGGGGTTCCTCGCGGAGCCCCGGGCGACGGCCATCCATCTAGGGCCGGCGTTGCCGCCGGCCTCGTGCGGTCTACCCGCGGACTCGGGCGGGCAGCCCTCGAACGTCCGCGCAGAAACACCGGGGTGTTTCCTCTTGACCTTGCTCCGGGTGGGGTTTACCTAGCTGCCTGGGTCACCCCAGGCACTGGTGGTCTCTTACACCACCGTTTCACCCTTACCCCGCGCCTGAGCGCCGGGCGGTTTGCTTTCTGTGGCACTGTCCCGCGGGTCACCCCGGGTGGCCGTTAGCCACCACCCTGCCCTGTGGAGCCCGGACGTTCCTCGGGAAGCTCCCCGTCAGGGGGACTCCACGCGGCCGTCCGCCCGGCTCGTCTGCCGTGTCGACCATGGTACCCGGCGTGGCGTGGGCCCCGGCGCCGCCGCCGTGGCCAGGACCGAGCCGGCCAGGATCAGGGCGAACGCGGCCAGCACCGTGGGGGCCAGGTGCTCGTCCAGGAAGACGGCGCCCGCCGCCACCGCGACGGCCGGGTTGACGTAGGTGATGACCGACGCGCGGGCCGGGCCGGCCTCCTTGATCAGTTCCAGGAAGGCCACGAAGGCGATGGCCGTGCAGACGACGCCGAGGGCCGCGAGGGCGGTGAGGGTCTCGGGCGAGGGGAGCGTCGCGGGGCGGGAGGCGACGGCCGCGGGGGCGTAGAGCAGGGCCGACAGCGCCAGGCAGGGCGTGATGAGGTGCAGCGTCGGGACGTCCTTGAGGTGGCGGGCGGCGATCAGGGGGGCCGTGGCGTAGCCGACGACCGTCAGCAGGACCTCCGCCAGCGAGAAGGCGTCGCCGCCGGTCAGGTGCGGGACGGTGAGGACGCCCACGCCGGCGAGGCCCAGCCCGAGGCCGGTGATGCGGCGGGTGCCCAGCGACTCGGCCGCGCCGAAGAAGCGGGCGAGGAGGACGCCGACGATGGGTACGCCCGCGATCAGCAGGCCCGCGGTGGAGCTGGAGAGGTGGCGTTCGGCGTCGGTCAGGGTGTACCAGGGGCCGACGATCTCGATCACGGCGAAGGCCAGCATCGGCTTCCAGTGCGTCCGCACGGTGGGTACCAGGCCCGGTTGGCGCAGGGCGAAGGGGAGGAGGAGGGCGGCGCCGAGGGCGCAGCGCGCGAACACCACCGCCGACGGGGACAGTTCGTCCACCGCCACCTTGATCAGCAGATAGGGGACGCCCCAGACGACTCCCATCAGGGAGAACAGGAACCAGCCGCGTGCAGTCATGCGCCGAGTCTCGGCCGTCTCAGCCCGTCGTGTCTTGAACGCTGTTGCGGTACGCCGCCGGGGTCACGCCCAGCACGCGGCGGAACCAGCGGGTGAGGTGCGCCTGGTCGGCGAAGCCGACGAGGCCGGCGACCTCGGCGGGGCGCAGGCCGGTTTCCAGGAGGCGGCGGGCCCGGGACACGCGGTGCTGGGCGAGCCAGGCGTACGGCGGCACGCCGGTGGTGGTGCGGAAGGCGCGCAGGAGCTGGTACCGGGACAGGCCCAGGTCGGTGGCGAGGTCGGTCAGGGAGGGCGGGTCCAGCATCTCGTCCGCGAGGCGGTCGCGGACGGTCCTGGCGATGTGGTCCGCGCCGGGCACTCTGTCGTCACTCGCCCGGGCCGTGGAGTGACGGCGGGCCAGGGCCGTGAGCAGCCAGGGCAGCCGGGACTCGGCCTCCAGCGGGTCGGGGCGGGCGCTGATGTCGGTGTGGGCGGCGCGCAGGGCGGCGGCGAGTTCCGGGTCGTGCAGGACGGGGTCGCGGAAGTGCGGGAGGCCACCGAGGGTGCCGTCGGTGAGCAGGGCCTGTTCGGCGTAAAGGGCCTGGTAGGCGTAGCCGTCGGTGGCGGCCGGGCCGCCGGTGTGCATCTCGCCGGGTTCCAGGACGACGATCGAGCCGGGGTAGGAGTGGATGTGCCCGCCCCGGTAGGCGATGACCTCCGCCCCGCCGACGGTGACGCCGACCGTGAACTCGTCGTGGGCGTGGGGGGCGTAGGTGTGCTGATCGAAGTGGGCGGTGAGGAGGTCCAGGGGCGGGCCGCCGCGGCCCAGACGTGCTCTGGCCCAGCTGGCCTGTTCTCGTATCCCCATGACGCACCCCCGCGCCCAGGGGATCAGATGAGGTCCGCGGTGTCCAGGTCGAAGGCGAAGGGTTCCGGGAGCGCGAGCGGCTTGCCGAAGGCCGCGGTGGAGAGACGGCGGTAGTCGTCGTGCTCCGGCTCGCTGAACAGCGTGGTGGAGCATGCTTCCCGGTCCACGAGCAGGTAGTGAGGGATGCCGCCACGGGCGTAACAGCGGCGTTTGGTCACCCGGTCGATCTCCGGCCTGGTGAAAGTCACTTCCAGCACCATGGTGACTCCCTCGCAGGGCATCCAGGGAGGCGCCCCCCGGAAGAGCCGTGGCGCTCGGGCGACGACCGTGCCGTCCGGGACCACGTGGTCCTGGGCCCAGCCGGCTGCGCTGTTCAGCTTCAGCCCTTTGTTCCCGGAGAACTGGATCTCGATTTCTGAGCGGAGGTGAAGCTGGCGCGCGATCCGGCTGATGCAGTGCTCGTGGTGCCCGTCCGGCAGCGGTGTGAGGACGAGGTCCCCTTCCACCAGCTCTGCCCGGAAGCCCTCCGGGGTTTCCAGATCGACGAACCAGTCCAGCAGCAGCTTCTGCGTGTACGGGTCCGGTGTCACGGCGAGATCCCCTCCTCCATCGCTGCTCGGCAACAGCAGCATGGGGCATCGCAGGGGGAACAGCCGACGAGAACGCTGCGCTTCCCCCGACCGTGCGTGCTTGACCCTGCCGCAACGTCAACGTCTTCACTGGTGGCATGCGGATCGGAGAACTGGCCGGCGTCGTCGGCGTCACCACGCGGGCCGTGCGGCACTACCACCAGCTGGGGCTGCTGGACGAGCCGGAGCGGCGGGCCAACGGGTATCGGGAGTACGGGCTGCGGCACGCGGTCGCGCTGGCGCGGATCCGGCGGTTGACGGAGCTGGGGCTGGGGCTCGCCGAGGTGCGGGACGTGCTCGCGGACGACGCCGGGAAGGACCTCGTCGAGGTGCTGACCGAGCTGGACGAGGACCTGGCGCGGCAGGAGGAGGCGATCCGGGAGCGGCGCGCGCGGCTGCGGGCGCTGCTGGAGGCCGAGGGCGGGCTGCCGGCGGAGGGGCCCGTGTCGCCCGAGCTGGCCGCGTTGTTCGCCGGGACCGCGCATCTCACGGACAGCCCCATGGCGGCCAAGGACCGCGAGATCATCGCCTTCCTGGAGACCTCCATGCCTCCCGAGGCCCGGGAGCGGATGGTGTCGTCGATCGGAGAGGCGCTGGGCAGTCCGGGGGCCGTGGCGCGGGCCGGTGCGGCGTACGCGCTGCTCGACGCGCTCGTCGACGCCGCACCGGACGACCCTCGGGTCGAGGGGGCGGCCCGGGCACTCGCCGACTGCATTCCGCCGGGGCTGTTCCCGGAGGTCGGGGAGCTCGACCACGACGACAACGTCCTGCGCGCGTTCTACGCCGACCTGGCCCCGGCGCAGGCGGAGGCGATGCGCCGTACGCTGCGGATCCTCGCCGAGGAGCGGCGATGAGGGTCACGCGGCTGCTGGTCCGGCACGAGGTGCGGGTGCTGGTGAGTCTTCTGCTGTGGGTGGCGCGGCGTACGCACGGCACGAAGGGCGGCCGGGCCTTCGGGTACGCGCGCGGGCAGGGCGCGGTGATGGCCGGGTTCGCGTTCGTGTGCGTGGTCGAGACGGTGGCGATGTCGGTGCTGCTGCGGGACTTCCCGACCGTGCACGCGGTGTTCCTCTTCCTCGACGTGTACGGCGTCGTGGTCGTCGTCGGGCTGCACGCCTCGTCCGTCGTCCGCCCGCACGTGCTGGAGCAGGGCTCGCTGCGGATCCGGCGGTACGTGCACGTCGATCTGCGCGTGCCGCTGGAGCGGATCGCCTCGGTGCGGCGCGAGCTGCGGATGACGCACGAGCGGGCCGACGGCGAGCTGGACGTCGAGGTCGGTTCCCGGACCACCGTCACGCTCGAACTGATCGAGCCGGTCACCCACGTCACCTTCCTCGGCCGGCGCCGCCGGGTACGGGTCGTCCGCTTCCACGCCGACGACGCCGACGGGCTGGTCCGCGCCCTCGGACGGGCGCGTGTCTGAGGCCCCGTACGCTGTCGGCGGAGTTCGATCGAAGGAGTACGCGTGCTTGTCCTGCTGCCGCCGTCCGAAGGAAAGGCATCGTCCGGTCGTGGTGCGCCGCTGAAGCCGGAGTCGCTGTCCCTGCCGGGGCTCGCCGAGGCCCGGGAGGCCGTCCTCACCGAGCTGGTCGAGCTGTGCTCCGGTGACGAGGACAAGGCGCGCGAGGTGCTCGGGCTGAGCGAGGGGCTGCGGGGCGAGGTCGCGAAGAACGCGGAGCTGCGGACGGCGGGGGCGCGTCCGGCCGGGGAGATCTACACCGGCGTGCTGTACGACGCGCTCGGCCTGGCGAGCCTCGACCCGGCCGCCAAGCGGCGTGCCGCGCGGTCGCTGCTGGTGTTCTCCGGGCTGTGGGGGGCGGTCCGGGTGACGGACCGGATCCCGTCCTACCGGTGCTCGATGGGGGTGAAGCTACCGGGTCTGGGTGCTCTGGGCGCGCACTGGCGTACGCCGATGGCGTCGGTGCTTCCCGAGGCGGCCGGGGACGGGCTGGTGCTGGACCTGCGGTCGGCCGCGTACGCCGCCGCCTGGAAGCCGAAGGGCGAGGTGGCCGGGCGGACGGCGACCGTGCGGGTGCTGCACGCGCCGACCCGGAAGGTGGTCAGCCACTTCAACAAGGCGACGAAGGGGCGGATCGTGCGCAGCCTGCTGTCCGCCGGGGCGGTCCCGGGGTCGCCGGCCGAGCTGGTGGAGGCGCTCCGGGACCTCGGGTACGTCGTGGAGGCGGCGGCGCCCGCGAAGGCGGGGCAGGCGTGGTCGCTGGACGTGCTGGTGGACGAGGTTCATTAGCACCTACCAGCATGCGTTGCGCGTAGCGCAATGACCTTTGCGCAGGGTGCTCGGCGAGCGGCAATATGAGGCCATGGCCTCCTCTCCCCTGCCCGCCTCCGTGCTGGATCTCGCGCCCGTCGTCCCCGTCGTCGTCATCGAGGAGGCCGGTGACGCCGTACCGCTGGCTCGGGCGCTGGTCGGGGGCGGGCTGCCCGCGATCGAGGTGACGTTGCGGACGCCCGCGGCGCTGGAGGCGATCCGGGAGATCGCCGGGCGGGTGCCGGAAGCGGTGGTCGGTGCCGGGACGGTGATCAGCCCCGGGCAGGTGACGGACGCGGTGGCCGCGGGCGCCCGGTTCCTGGTCAGTCCCGGCTGGACGGACGCCCTGGTGGAGGCGATGCGGGCGTCGGGCGTGCCGTTCCTGCCGGGGGTGTCGACGGCGTCCGAGGTCGTGGCGCTGCTGGAGCGCGGGGTGCGGGAGATGAAGTTCTTCCCGGCCGAGGCCGCGGGCGGCACGGCGTATCTGAAGTCGCTGTCGGGGCCGCTCCCGCAGGCGCGGTTCTGCCCCACGGGCGGGATCGGCCCGGCCTCCGCCCCGGACTATCTGGCGCTGCCCAACGTCGGCTGTGTGGGTGGGAGCTGGATGCTGCCGCAGGACGCGGTGGCGGGCCGCGACTGGGGGCGCGTCGAGGCGCTGGCCCGTGCGGCGGCGGCGCTCAGCGCAGGTGGGACGTGTCGTTGAGGAGGCGGACGCTGGCGTTGCCGTCCGCGTAGTACGCGACGACCGACAGGGACGCGGCCGACAGTTCCATGCGGAACAGGGACTCCGGCGGGGCGCCGAGGGCGAGCCGGACGAGCGTCTTGATCGGGGTCACGTGCGTGACGAGCAGGACCGTGCGGCCCGCGTACGCCGCGATCAGCTTGTCGCGGGTGGCGGCGATCCTGGTGGCGGTCGCCGCGAAGCTCTCGCCGCCGCCGGTGGGTTCGGCGTCCGGGGAGGCCAGCCAGGCGTTCAGGTCGTCCGGGTGGCGTTCGCGTACCTCGGCGAAGGTGAGCCCCTCCCAGGCGCCGAAGTCGGTCTCGCGGAGCCCGTCCTCGATCTCCACGTCGAGCCCGAGCCGGGCCGCGACGACACCGGCCGTCTCCCGGGTCCGGGTGAGGGGCGACGACACGACGGCCTGGATGGTCCCCCGCCGGGCCAGCAGCTCGGCCGCCCGCTCGGCCTGCTCCCGTCCGGCGTCGGAGAGGGACGGGTCGGTGCCGCCGCTGCCGGAGAACCGCTTCTGCGGGGTGAGGGGGGTCTCACCGTGCCGGAGCAGGACGAAGGTGGCGGGGGCGCCCATGTCGGCGGGGGCCCAGCCGGGGGCTGCGACGGCTTTGGCGGCGCGGGTGTCGGCGGCGGCCTTGTCCGCGCGGGTGTCAGCCTCGGCGGGTGCGGCCCCGCCGCCGCCCCGGGCAGCCCCGGCAGGTGCGGCCTTGTCCGTGCGACTCTCAGCCCCGGCAGGCGCGGCCCCGCCTCCGCCCCCGGCAACCCCGGCAGGTGCGGCCTTGTCCGTGCGACTCTCAGCCCCGGCAGGCGCGGCCCCGCCGTCCGCCCCCGGCAACCCCGGCAGGTGCGGCCTTGTCCGTGCCGACTCTCAGCCCCGGCAGGCGCGGCCCCGCCGCCGCCCCCGGCAACCCCGGCAGGCACGGCGTCACCGCCGCCCCCGGCGGGCACGGCCACGCCGCCGCCCCCGGCAGCCCCGGCCGCCGCGTCCAGTTCGGCCGTCGACGCCGCCTCCGACCACTGCTCCCCCTTGGCCCCGGCGTCCATCGCCTCGTTGGCCAGGCGGTCCGCGTGCTTGTTCTGGGCGCGGGGGATCCACTCGTAGGTGACGCGCCCGGGCGGGAAGACCCGGGCCGCGTCCGCCGCCAGGGGCTTCATGTCGGGGTGCTTGATCTTCCAGCGGCCCGACATCTGCTCGATGACCAGCTTGGAGTCCATCCGGACGTGGACCGTCGCGTCCGGATCCAGCGCGTGGGCGGCGTGCAGGCCGGCCAGGAGGCCGCGGTACTCGGCGACGTTGTTCGTGGCGACGCCGATGTACTCGGCGGTCTCCCGCAGCGTCTGACCCGTCGCCGCGTCGCTCACCACGGCACCGTAGCCCGCGGGCCCCGGGTTGCCCCGCGACCCGCCGTCCGCCTCGACGATGAACTCCCGCACCGCAACGGCTCCCTGGAGGCCTAGAGACCGGACTCGGACGTGCGCACCAGGATGCGGCGGCAGTTCTCGCAGCGGATGACCGTGTCGGGCGCCGCCTTGCGGATCTCGTTCAGCTCCGTGATGGCGAGCTCCTGCCGGCAGCCCTGGCAGCTGCGCGCGTACAGCTTCGCCGCGCCGATGCCGCCCTGCTGCTCGCGCAGCCGGTCGTAGAGCTTGAGCAGGTCGGCGGGGACGGACCCGGCGATGACCTCGCGTTCCTTGGTGACCGTGGCGACCTCGCCGTCGATCTCCTCGAGGGCCGCGTCGCGGCGCGCGGCCGCGTCGTCGATCTTCGACTGGACGGAGGCGACGCGTTCGGTCAGCTCCGCCACCCGCTCCTGTGCGGACTCCCGGCGCTCCATGACCTCCAGCACCACGTCCTCCAGATCGCCCTGCCGCTTGGCGAGGGAGGCGATCTCGCGCTGGAGGTTCTCCAGGTCCTTGGGGGAGGTGACGGCGCCGGAGTCCAGGCGCTGCTGGTCGCGGGTGGCGCGCTGGCGCACCTGGTCCACGTCCTGCTCGGCCTTGGTCTGCTCGCGGGCGGTGTCGCTCTCCTCGGTCTGCGCGGCCACGAGCAGGTCGCGCAGCTGGACGTGGTCCTTGGTCAGCGATTCGATCTCGGCGTGCTCGGGCAGCGACTTCCGCTTGTGCGCGAGCTGCTGGAGGCGGACGTCGAGGGCCTGGACGTCGAGGAGTCGGATCTGGTCGGCGGGCGCGGCGTTCAGTTGGGGGCTCCAGGTGACGGTGAGTGGCTGGTCCAGGGGTCGGTGACCGTCTGCGAGACGTGGACGCGCAGGTCCCATCCGTGCCGGTCGGAGATCTCGTCGAGCTGGCTCGCGGCCAGCTCGCACCAGGGCCACTCGGTGGCCCAGTGCGCCGCGTCGAGCAGCGCGAGGGGACTGTGGGCGCGGGCCTCGGACACCGGGTGGTGGCGCAGGTCCGCGGTGAGGAAGGCGTCGACGCCCGCCGCGCGGACGTGGTCGAAGAGGCTGTCGCCGGAGCCGCCGCTGACGGCGACCGTGCGCACCAGCGCCTCGGGGTCGCCGGCGACGCGGATGCCCTGCGCGGTGGCGGGCAGCCGCTCGGCGGCCCGGGCGGCGAACTCGCGGACGGTCAGCGGGTGGTCCACGGCGCAGACGCGGCCCAGGCCCCGGCGGCCCTCGGGATCGGCGGGGTCCGGCACGAGCGGCCCGGTGACCCTGAGGTCCAGGGCGCCCGCGAGGGCGTCGGAGACACCCGGGTCGGCGGTGTCGGCGTTGGTGTGGGCGACGTGCAGCGCGATGTCGTGCTTGATGAGGGTGTGGACGACGCGGCCCTTGAAGTGCGTCGCCGCGACGGTCGTCGTGCCGCGCAGGTAGAGCGGGTGGTGGGTGACGAGCAGGTCGGCGCCCAGTTTCACGGCCTCGTCGACGATCTCCTGGACCGGGTCGACGGCGAACAGCACGCGCGTGACCTCCTGGTCCGGGTCGCCCACGACGGTGCCGACCGCGTCCCAGGACTCGGCCCGCTCGGCGGGCCACAGGTTCTCCAGCGCGGCGATGACTTCAGACAGACGGGGCACGGGTGCAAGGCTACCCGCCTGATCTGTGGCGTTGAACCGCCACCGCCCGCTCCCGGCACCCCCCGCCCCGCTCAGCACAATCGCCCCCTTCCCCTCAGGCGAATCGTTCCTGGAACACCCTTATGTGTGAAGTGGGGCGCCAGGGAATTCCCCGCCCGTTCGTGCGAAAACTACCTTCGTCACTGGAGGTGACCGAACGATGACAGCCTGTGCGATCGAGCCTTCGGCGGGACACGAGGACGGGGCGGCGCCGGCGGGCTGCACGCTCACCGTGGACGGTGCCTACGCCGCGCGCCTCGCCTCGGCCGGCGACTCCTGGTTCCCGGAGCGCTGGACCCTCGACGGCCCGGAGCCCTACGCGGTGCCGCTGCCCCGCAACCAGCCGGAGGAGCCCGGCACCGAGGTGCAGCCGATGGGGGACGGGCGGGTCCTCATCCACCGGCTGGTGGCCCGGCGGCACGCCTTCTCCCTGCTGTACCCGACCGGGCCCGGCACCGGTGAACTGCCGCTGGGCGCGGTCGAGTGCCCGGACGACTCCGCCCGGCTGCGGCTGCTGCCGCCGGTGCCCGGCGGCGAGAAGGCGTACGCCCTGGCCGTCGGGCCGCGCTCGACGTCGGTGTGGCTGGTGGCGGGCGGCGCCTTCGGGCCCGAGCGGCTGGCCGAGCTGCCGGGCCGCTGCTCGGGCGGTGTCTGGCTGGACCGTACGGCGCGGCTGCTGGCCCTGGACCGGGAGACCGGCGGTCGCACCAAGGCGGTGGTGGTGGACCTGGAGCGCGGCGGGGAGGTGTCGCCGCTGCTGCAGATCGCCGCCGACAGCGACGACCGGCTGCTGCTCGCCGACCACGACAGCGGGCTGCTCATCGTCCGCTCGGACGCGCCCTCGCCCGGGCGGGCCCGGCTGGGCTGGGGGGTCCTGGGCAGCACGCTGCCGGTGCGGTTCCCGCAGTGCCTGCGGCTGCGGGACTGCTCGGTCACGCCGTTCGCGATCCAGCCGGGGCAGATGCTGACGCCGGAGAGCTGTGCGGTGGCGCTGCGGGTCGACGGGCCGGCGGGCAGCTGGATCGGCGTGTGGCGGCCCGCTGAGCGGCGGGTGCATCATCTCCCGGCGCCGGAGGGGTGGTTGGCGGGCAGCGGCCTGTGGACGGCGGACGGCGTGCTGCGCCTGCCGTTCGTGACGCGGGACGTGCCGTGCGGGGTGGCCCAGGTCAGTCCGCCCGCGGCCGTGCCGCCGGAGCCGGAGCCGGAGCCCGGCGCACAGCCGGAGGAGACGGCTCCCCCGGAGCTCCCGCCGGAACCGGCGCCCCTGGATCCGGAACACCGCGGGCACCTGCCGCAGCCCTCCTCATCCGCCGGTCCCGGGCCGTCCCCGGCCCCCTCGGCGCAGCGCCCGGTGCCGTTGCAGCAGGCGCCGTTGGGACGCCCTGTAACGAACTAGTGCCGGTTGGCGTGGCCGCCTGGATCCGGGGTGCGGGGTGCCGGTTAGACTCACCCGGCTGTAAAAAAGATCATGTTGACGGGGTGAATTCCATCCGATGAGCGACGCCAGCACGAACCAGCCGCGCAATGACGTCCAGGAGATCTCCGCCGGCCACGGCCGGCACCGTGGCGAGGTCTCCACGCAAGACAGCGAGACGGCTCCGCGCGGACGCCACCGCAAGCCGGTGGCGGAGACCGAGCAAGCCGTGACTGCGGCCTGACGGCACGCCAGTCACCGACGCGCGAACGGCCCCTCCCGCCGCACGGCGGGAGGGGCCGTTCCCTGTCACGGCGGGAGGGGCCGTTCCCTGTCCCTCACCCGCGTTTCAACCCCAGCACCTCCGCCGCCGCGAACGTCTCCCCCGTCGGCCGGTCCGCGTAGTACGGCCCGAGGGCCGCGTCCAGCTCGTCGTAGGTGAAGGTGTCCTGTTCGCTGTCGAACTTGGCGGCGACGCGCGGCCGTTCGACGACGGCCACCATGCCGCCGTGCACCACGAGGAGCTGCCCGGTCACCCGGGCCGCGGCGGGCGAGGCCAGATAGCCGACCAGCGGGGCGACGTGCTCGGGGGCGAGCGGGTCGAGGCCGCCTGTGGAGGGCTGCTCGACGCCCGCGAAGACGTCCTCGGTCATCCGGGTGCGGGCGCGGGGGCAGATGGCGTTGGCCGTGACGCCGTACTTGCCGAGGGCGAGGGCGGTGGAGGTGGTGAGGCCGACGATCCCGCCCTTGGCGGCGGCGTAGTTGGGCTGTCCGGCCGAACCGGCGAGGAACGCCTCCGAGGAGGTGTTGATGATCCGCCCGTACACCGGTTCCCCGGCCCGCTTGGACCGCTCCCGCCAGTGGGCGGCGGCGAACCGGGTGGTGTTGAAGTGCCCCTTGAGATGCACGCGGAGCACGGCGTCCCACTCCTCCTCGGCCATCGAGAACACCATGCGGTCGCGCAGGATGCCCGCGTTGTTGACGAGGACGTCGAGCCTGCCGAACTCGGTGACGGCCAGCTCGACGAGTTCACGCGCCTGCTGGAAGTCGGAGACGTCGCCGGTGTGCGCGAGGGCGGTACCGCCCGAGTCCCGGATCTCGGCGGCGACCTGATCGGCCGGGCCGGCGGAGGTCTCGCCCGTGCCGTCCCGGCCCGGCCGCCCGTAGTCGTTGACGACCACGGCGGCGCCGAGCCGGGCGAGTTCCAGCGCCTCGGCCCGGCCGATCCCGCGGCCCGCGCCCGTGACGATCGCGGACAGTCCCTGGAGCGGCAACGGCATGGCGTGGGTCCTCACATCTCGATGCAGGTGCGCAGGGCGGTCCCGGTCCGCATCTGGTCCAGGGCCTCGTTGACCTCGGTGAACGGGACCCGGTGGGTGATCAGGCCCGCCAGGTCGACGCGGCCCGCGCGCCACAGGGCGATGGTGCGTTCGTAGGAGCGCAGGACGTCACCGCCGCCGTACATGGACGGCAGGATCCGCTTCTCGTCGAAGAACAGCTCGAACATGTTGAGCTGGAGGAAGTCGTCCATGGCCCCGGCGCCGACCACGACGAGGGTGCCGCCGCGCCGGGTGGTGTCGTAGGCGGTGCGTGCCGTGGCCGACCTGCCGACGACCTCGAAGACGTGGTCGAAGCCCTCGCCGCCGGTGATCTGCTGTTTGGCGTCGGGCAGTTCGTCGGGGGAGACGGCCCGGGTGGCGCCGAAGCGGAGGGCCGCCTCCCGGCGCGAGACCACCGGGTCCACGGCGACGATCTCGGCGGCGCCGCGGAGTCGGGCGCCCTGGATCACGGAGATGCCGACGCCGCCGCAGCCGATGACCGCCACCGACGAACCGGCTTCCAGGTCGGCCGTGTTGAGCGCGGCACCCAGTCCGGTCGTCACGCCGCAGCCGATGAGGGCGGCGATGTCGAAGGGCACGTCGTCGGGTATGGGCACCGCGCAGCCGGCGTCGACGACGACCTCCTCGGCGAAGGTGCCGGTGCCGGCGAAACCGAAGACGTCCCCGCCGGGGCGCTTGAAGTTGGGGGTGCCCGCGTTCATGAACCCGGCGAGGCACAGCTCGGTCTGGCCGCGCCGGCAGGCGGGGCAGGCGCCGCAGGCGGGCAGCCAGCAGACGATGACCCGGTCGCCGGCCTTCAGGTGGCCCACGCCCTCGCCGACCTCCAGGATCTCTCCCGCCCCCTCGTGCCCGGGCACGAACGGCGCGGGCTGCGGCAGCACCCCGCTCATCGCGGAGAGGTCCGAGTGGCACAGCCCCGTGGCGCGCACCCGGATGCGCACCCTGCCGGGTCCGAACCCCACCGCCTCGACGTCGTCGAGGACCTCCAGTTTGTCCTGGCCGATCTCGTGCAGTACGGCTGCGCGCATGGTGCGGCTCCCCTCGTACGGCGTGCGGGACTCAGGTGTGTCGGACGACGGTGTCGGCGAGGACGGGCGCGTCCTGCCGCTCCACGGCGCTCACGGCCACCCGGACCTCGCCGTCGAGCCGCCACATGCGCACGCGCAGCGTCTCCCCCGGGTACACCACCCCGGCGAACCGCGTGGCGTACGAGCGCACCCGGGTCACGTCCCCGGCGAGCAGCGTGTCGACGACCGCCTTGAGGGTCATGCCGTAGGTGCACAGGCCGTGCAGGATGGGCCGTTCGAAGCCGGCGAGCTTGGCGAACTCCGGGTCGGCGTGCAGCGGGTTCCAGTCGCCGGAGAGGCGGTAGAGCAGGGCCTGGTTTTCGCGGACGGGCCGCTCGACGGTCCTGTCCGGGTCGCCGGCGGGCGGGTCGAGCCGGCCGGACGGCCCCCGGTCGCCGCCCCAGCCGCCCTCTCCCCGCACGTAGATCTGCGCGTCGCTGGTCCACAGCGGCCCGTCGGCGTCGGCCACGTCGGTGCGCATGACGAGGACGGCCGCCTTGCCCTTGTCGTACACGGCGGCGATGCGCCCGGTGGCGGTGGCGCGGCCCTCGGCCGGGAGGGGGCGGTGGATCTCGAGGCTCTGTCCGCCGTGCAGGACCCGGGCGAGGTCGACGTCGATGCCGGGCATGGACAGCCCGCCGGTCACCCCGGGCTTCCCGGCGCCCGCGACGGTGGCGAAGCTCGGCAGGACGTGCAGCCGGGACTCCAGGGTGTAGCGCAGCTCGTCGGGGTCGGTGGCGGGAGTTCCGGCGCCGATGCCGAGTTGGTAGAGCTGCACGTCCTTGTGGTCCCAGGAGATCTCGCCGGTCCGGGGTTCGGCGGCGAGCGCCTTGGCTGCGTCGATGGGCATGGGGCTCCTGATCGCCGTGAGGGAAGACCTCGGTACGGTCGTCCGCACCGTCGGCCGCACCGAGGCCCGTCTGGGACCGAACTGGAACGCGTTCCAGTCCCGCGCCCTCTGTATAGCCCAGCCCCCCGCAGTTGTGAAGGCTCCTGACGACACGTCAGATCGATCGGGCGATGACATGTGTCCTGCCGGATTCCGTACAAGCGCCTCTGCCGGACGGCCCCGGCCGGTCCGTAGCGTCGCTGCCATGAACTGGTTCGTACGCTGTGCTGTCGTACCGCCGCGGCGCGGCGAACCTCTGATCGGAGGCGGGACATGTCCTGGAGACACGAGGTCCGGTGCCGCGTCGAGGCGATACGGTCGGCCGCCCGGGGCCGGCTGGCGGGTGAGCACCCCGGCCCGCCGCCCAGCGGCGTCACCCTGCTGCCGTGGCTGCTGCTGGGGTTGGGCGCGTGCTCCAACCTCGTCCAGGGCCGCACGCCGAACCCGTGGATCGGCGGCCTGGGCCTGCTGGCGTTCAACTCGCTGTACATCTACGTGGCGGTGCGCTCGTTCCACAAGGACAAGCGCGAGGCCCGCTCCACCCGGGTGGCACTCGCTCTGCTGACGGCCGTGACGTGCTCGCTCGCCGCCGGCTACGGCGACAACTGGCTGCTGTTCTTCCCCCTGCTGGGGCTCGCGACGGGAGCGGCCCTGCACCTGCCCCACCTGCGGCCCGCCGGTACGGCGGTGGCGGTGCTGGCGGGTGCGGTGGCCTGCTTCCACGACGGCTGGGGCGGCCTCGACATCGCGTACGCCACGTGGATCTCGACGATGGTGACGGCCGCGATCATGCGCCTCTCCGAGGCGGTGCGCGAGTTGCGCGCCGTGCGGGAGGCGCTGGCCCGCCGGGCGGTCGAGAAGGAACGGCTGCGGTTCTCCCGCGACCTGCACGATCTGCTCGGTCACACGATGTCGGTGATCGTCGTGAAGTCGGAGGCGGCCCGCCGGCTGGCCGCCCGCGACCTGGACGGCGCGCTCGCCCAGATCACTGACATCGAGGCCGTGGGCCGCCAGGCCCTGACGGAGATCCGGGAGGCGGTGACCGGCTACCGGCAGGGCAGCCTCGCCGCCGAACTCGACCGGGCGCGCTCGGTGCTGACGGCGGCGGGCATCACGCTCGTGGTCAGCCGCTGCGACCCCCCGCCCGGGCCGCAGACCGAGGCGCTGCTGGGCTGGGTGGTGCGGGAGGCGGTCACCAACGTGGTCCGGCACAGCGGAGCGCAGCGCTGCGAGATCACGCTGTCGGGCGCCGGGGAGCGGGTGCGGCTGACGGTGACCGACGACGGGGGCGGGGCGGTGGCCGGGGCCGAGGCGGTCGTCGGAGGCGGGGCGGTTGTCGGAGGCGGGGCGCTCGTCGGAGGCGGGGCGGTCGCCGGAGGCGGAGCGGTCGCCGGAGGCGGAGCGGTCGCCGGAGGCGGAGCGGTCGCCGGAGGCGGAGCGGTCGCCGGAGGCGGAGCGGTTGTCGGAGGCGGGGCGGGGCCCGGAGGCGGGGCGGTCGCCGGAGGCGGGGCGGTTGTCGGAGGCGGGGCGCGTCGTCGGAGGGGGAGCGGTTGTCGGAGGCGGAGCGGTCGCCGGAGGGGGAGCGGTTGTCGGAGGCGGAGCGGTCGCCGGAGGGGGAGCGGTTGTCGGAGGCGGGGCCGGGGCGGTCGCCGGTGGTACGGGGCTGACCGGCCTGACGGAGCGCCTCGCGGCGGCGGGCGGCTCGCTGACGGCGGGCCCGCGGGCCGGGCGCGGTTTCGCGGTGACGGCCGAACTCCCCCTGGACGCGGCCGATGACCGGCCGGAGGGGGTGGAACGTCCGCACGACGGCACCGGCGTGTACGTTGGCCGACGGTCCGCGTCACCCGTCGGCGGCGCCGACACCGGTCAGGGCGAGCGGCCCTAGGCGAAGCCGACGACCGCTAGGGGAAATGGAGCACATGGCACGCGTCGCCGTCATCACCGCGCCGAACATCGGGTACCGCAACACCGGCATGCTCACCGTCGACTTGGCGTTCGAGTCCCTGCGGCGGCGTACGGGCGGCGGGCTCGACGCCACCTGGTACACGCTGCACACGCCGGAGACCGTGCCCCTGCGGGCGTGCGCGCGCGGCACCGACCTCCCGTTCCGGTTCCTGCCGCTGACCGAGCACCTCGACGACCTCCGCGACCACGACGCGGTCGTCTTCTGGGGCGACTTCCTGCACACCCGGCACTACCTGGAGCAGGACGCGACGAACCGCCTGCTCGACTTCGGCTTCGCCGCCGACCGGGACGCCGCCCGGGCCCTGCTGCACCGGACCATGCTGCTGGCGGACCAGCCGGACGACCTCCTCGCCCGGACCCTCAGCTACGGCGGGACCATCCTGCACAACACGCAGTCCGACTACGAGGACAAGGAGTACGGGCCGCTGTTCACCCGCCTGGTGACGCGCGGGCACCGGATCTGGGTGCGGGACCCGCTCTCGGCGGCCAAGATCGCCCACCTCCGCAAGGACCGTACGACCGACCACTTCGGCTCCGACGCGGCCCTGCTCTCCCGCCCGGGCGACCTCGACCACCTCCCGACCACACCGTGGTCCCGGTCGGTCCCCGAGGGCGGTGCGATCGGCGTGTTCCTCGGTGCCCGCACGCCGATCCCCGGCTGGCTGCCGGCCTTCTGCCAGGGCCTGTCCGACCGTCTGGGCGCCCCGCTGGAGTGGCTGCCCTGGTTCGACCGGGACGTCCCGGCCGCGGTCGGCCACATCCCGCAGCGCCCGGGGGAGCACACGATCGGCGACCTGGTGGGGGTCCTCCCCCGCTACCGGCTCGTCATCACCGACACCTACCACCTGGCGGTCAACGCGTGGGGCGCCGGCACCCCGGCGGTGTGCGTCGGCGCGCCCGAGCCGACGCCGAAGACGCACGACGACTACCTGACGCTGAGCGATGTGAAGAAGCACGTCTTCCACATGGCCTACGACGCGACGGACTTCTACCTGTCCACCCGGGAGGGGCACGGCCAGGACATCGACCGGCTCGTGCGGCTCGTGGAGGGCGGCGGGGCCGACGCCGTCGCCGCGCGCATCCGGGAGCACGCCGACCACTCGGCGACGGCCTTCACCGAGACGCTGGCCTCGCTGCTCGGTATCCCCCGACCTGGCCTGGCCCCGTGACCGACAGACCCGTGCGGGTGCTGCTCGCCGAGGACCAGGGCATGATGCGCGGTGCGCTCGCGCTGCTGCTCGGCATGGAGGACGACATCGAGGTCGTCGCCCAGGTGGCGGCCGGGGACGCCATCCTGGACGCGGCGCTCGCCCACCGCCCGAACGTCGCCCTGCTCGACATCGAACTCCCGGGCCGCAGCGGCCTGGACGCCGCCGCCGAGCTGCGCGCCCGGCTGCCCGAGTGCCGGGTGCTGATCCTCACGACGTTCGGCCGCCCCGGCTACCTGCGCCGGGCGATGGAGGCGGGGGCCACCGGCTTCCTGGTGAAGGACGGGCCCGTCGAGGAGCTCGCCGCCGCCATCCGCCGCGTCCTGGCCGGCGAGACCGTCGTCGACCCCGCCCTGGCCGCCGCCGCGCTCAGCGCCGGCCCCAGTCCCCTCACCGCCCGCGAGAGCGACGCCCTCAAGGCGTCAGCGGACGGGGCGACCGTCGCCGACATCGCCGCCCGGCTCCACCTCTCGGAGTCCACGGTCCGCAACTACCTCTCCGCCGCCATCGGCAAGACCGGCACCCGCAACCGCATGGAGGCCCTCCGCGAGGCCCGCCGCCAGGGCTGGCTGTGAGCCCTACGGGTTCTCCCCCCGCCGGAACGACGCCGCCCACAGGAAGGGCTCGCCGAAGCACTCCGACTCCTCCGGCTCGTCCCGCATCCGCCGCAGTTCCACCTCGGTCAGCCCGGAGAAGATCTCCCGCAGCGCCTCGGGCGTGTAGGCCAGCCCGCCGCGCAGCCCCGCCCCCTCGCGGTAGAAGTCGGCGTCGGACAGCTCCGACCCCATCCCGCCGTCCCCGGCCGCGAAACACGTCAGGCCGAACAGGCCCCCGGGGGCCAGCAGTCGCTCCAGCATCGCCAGGTAGCTGACCCGCCGGTGCGGCGGCAGGTGGTGGAAGCAGCCGGAGTCGTACACGAGGTCGTACGGCCCGGTGAGGTCCGTGCCGGCGAGCGCGAAGGCGTCCCCGCAGTGGAACCGCACGCCCTTCACCCCCGTTTCCCGGGCCCGGTCCCGGGCCCAGGCGACGGCCGTCGAGGACAGGTCGACCGCGTCGACCTCGAAGCCGCGCGCCGCCAGGTACAGCGCGTTGCGGCCCGGGCCGCACCCCAGGTCGAGCGCACGTCGCCCGCCGGCCGGCCCGCTCTCCACCAGACGCACCAGGTTCTCGTCCGGCTTCGCCACGAAGAACGGCACCGGCCGGGAGCGGTCGGCGTAGAAGGCGTCCCACCATCCGGCTCCCCGCTGCGACCACCGGTCGGCCTCGGGTGCGAACAGCCCGTCGAGCAGGGCGAGTACGTCGTCGACAGTGCGTATGTTCCGGTCCATCCGGCCCCCTTCCGCGACCGCCAACGGTAGGCCCAGAAGGGTCGAAAGGCCAGGTCAGAAGGGGTGCTCCGGCATGGACGGGAGGCGCCTGACGGCCCGCCGCGCAGCGGAGGCGCCACCGGCCCCGGGACCACACCGCCCCCGCGCCGAAATGCCCCTGGCACGCCGTCCAGAGGCCGTCACGGGGCTGTTCCGGGTCACGCGACAGGCGCTCTTTTCCGTCAGCGCCTGCGGCGTCGTCCAGGACGACGAGGAACTGCCCGGCGCAGGTGAGCGCGACGACGAGCCAGGTGGGGGGTGAGGTGCGGCGGGGCGTACGGGTCATCTCGGGGGCTTCGACCATGGATGTCATGCTCTCAACCGCTCCGCGCTGTCCCAAGAGAAGGTCAAGATTTCGTTAGAGTGCCAAAGCAACGGAATAGTTGCCTGCGCATACAAGGTTCACACTCCACGTACCCATGCACGCCCGAACCCCCCGGCTCGGAGGCCCCACTCCATGACGCAGACGACGACAGACCGTCCCGCCGGCAGAGCGAGCGGGGCCGTGGTCCCGGTGCTCGCCTTCGCGGGCATCGTTGTCGCGGTGATGCAGACCCTGCTCGTCCCGGTCATCAAGGATCTGCCGCAACTGCTGGACACCGCCCCCAGCAACGCCACCTGGGTCCTCACCTCGACCCTCCTCTCGGGTGCGGTGGCCACCCCGATCATGGGCCGCCTCGGCGACCTCTACGGCAAGCGCCGCATGCTGATCCTGAGCCTGTCGGTGATGGTGGTGGGCGCACTCGTCAGCGCGCTCACCAGCGATCTGCTGCTCATGATCACCGGCCGTACGCTCCAGGGCTTCGCGATGGGCGCGATCCCGCTCGGCATCGGCCTGATGCGCGACATGCTGCCCCGCGAGAAGCTCGGCTCTGCGATGGCCCTGATGAGCTCCTCCATAGGCGTCGGCGGCGGCCTCGCCCTGCCCGCCGCCGCGCTGGTCGCCCAGCACAGCAACTGGCACGCCCTGTTCTACGGCGCCGCCGGCCTCGGCGCGCTCGCGATCGTCCTCACCCTCCTCGTCGTGCCGGAGTCCCCGATGCGCGCCGAGGGCTCCTTCGACCTGCCCGGCGCGCTCGGCCTCTCCGCCGGCCTCGTGCTGTTCCTGCTGCCGATCACCAAGGGCAGCGACTGGGGCTGGGCGTCCGGCATCACGCTCGGCCTGTTCGCCGCGTCGGCGGTCGTGCTCGTGCTGTGGGGCGTGATGGAACTGCGCGTCAAGGCCCCGCTGGTCGACCTGCGCACCACGGCCCGTCCGGCCGTGCTCTTCACCAACCTCGCCTCGATCATGGTCGGCGTCTCCTTCTACGTCGTCTCCCTGGTCCTGCCCCAGCTGCTCCAGCTGCCGACGTCCACCGGCTACGGCCTCGGCCAGTCGATGGTCGTCGCGGGCCTGCTCGTGGCGCCGCTCGGCCTGACGATGATGTTCACGGCGCCCGTCTACGCCCGCCTGTCCGCGAAGTACGGCCCCAAGGTCACCCTGATCCTCGGCCTGCTGATCATCGCGATCGGCTACGGCGCCGGCCTCGGCCTGATGAGCGCCGCCTGGCAGAGCCTGGTCATCTCGGTCCTGCTGGGCGCGGGCATCGGCCTCGCCTACTCCTCGCTGCCCGCGCTGATCGTCGGCGCGGTCCCGGCGTCGGAGACCGGCGCCGCCAACGGCCTCAACACGCTGATGCGGTCCATCGGCACGTCGGTGTCGAGCGCGGTCATCGGCATGGTGCTGGCCAACACCGCGCACACCGTCGGCGGCGTCGAGATCCCGACCATGCACGGCTTCCGCGTCTCCTTCCTGATCGCGACGGCGGCGGTGGCCGTGGGTCTGGTGCTGGCACTGTTCCTGCCGGGCCGGCGGCCCTCGGAGAAGCCGCAGTTGCGCGCCGGCAGCGAGGAGGACGCGGCGCTGGGGCGCGCCGAGCAGGTCCTGCGCGGCTTCCGGGGCCGCGTACTGGCCGCCGACGGCGCCCCGGTCGCCCGGGCCAGGGTCACCCTGATCGACCGCCGGGGCCGCCAGGCCGGAGCGACGCTCTCCGCCGAGGACGGCGGCTACGCGCTCACCGTCCCCGCCCAGGGCTCCTACGTCGTGGCGGTCCGGGCGTCGGGCCACGAACCGCTCGCCTCGTCCGCGACCCACGCGGGCGACGACCGGCCCGTCGACCTGGACCTGTCACTGCCGGGCGAAACGGTCTCCGCCTGACCCCCTCCTCACCCGTACCCCCTGTCGTCCCCCGGCAGGGGGTACGGCACGATGGGCGCCCGGACCGTCGTACGACCGAGAGGAACCCCATGCCCGCGGCCCCGAAGCCCGAGATCCTGGCCGCGTTCGAGGCCGCGAAGGGGTTCATGCCCGTGGCCGAGGGGCTCGCCCTGTACGCGGCGGCGGTGGAGGCCGGCCGGCTGGGGCTGCCCCTGCTGGAGGTCGGCACGTACTGCGGCCGGTCCACGATCCTGCTCGCCGACGCCGCCCGGGAGGCCGGGGTCAGCGCCCTCACCGTCGACCACCACCGCGGCAGCGAGGAGCAGCAGCCCGGCTGGGAGTACCACGACCCGGAGACGGTCGACCCCGACCTCGGCCTGATGGACACGCTGCCCACGTTCCGCCGCACCCTGCACCGGGCCGGGCTGGAGGAGCACGTGGTGGCCCTGGTCGGCCGCTCCCCGCAGATCGCCGCGTTCTGGCGCACACCGCTCGGCTTCGTCTTCATCGACGGCGGCCACACCGACGAGCACGCCACCGCCGACTACGAGGGCTGGGCCCCGCACGTCGCCGAGGGCGGCCTGCTCGTCATCCACGACGTCTTCCCCGACCCGCAGGACGAGTTCACCGGCCAGGCCCCCTACCGCGTCTACCTCCGGGCCCTCGCCTCCGGCGCGTTCACGGAGGTCTCCGCGCAGGACTCCCTGCGGGTCCTGCGGCGCACCGGGCCGGGTGTCCAGGGGAACGGCTGGGCGGGTGAACCGCACCCTCCGCACCCCTTCCCGGTCGGCCCACGGGCGGCGTGGCGCGTCGGCGGGTGACCGCCGCTGCCCAAGGATCCGGGCGCGTGGCACACACCTTCGCAGAGCTCGTCGAGAAGCAGCGCGCGGCGGACGAGGCGTACGCCCGCGTGCGTGAGCTGCAGGACGCGTACGGGCCGCCCACCCAGACCAAGTGGAGCGACCAGCAGACCACCACCTGGGAGACCGCCTGGCGCGCCTGGCGCGACCTCGCCCGGGACGTCCAGGCGGCGGTCACCGCGTACGCGAAGCAGGAGGAGACGCCCCGCCAGGAGATCGAGGCGCGGGTGAAGGAGGCCGTACGGCACGGGGGCGACGACGGCAACGCCGGGTAGCCGCGGTAGCCGCCACCGGTCGGGACGTGCGACGGCCCGCTCCGGCCCCGGCCGGCACGGGAGTGACGACGGCAACGCCGGGCAGCCGCCGCCGGTCGGGGCCGTGCAACGGCCCGCTCCGGCCCTGCCGGCATGGAGGCGATGGTGGCAACGAGAGGCGACCGCCACCCGTTCGGGCCGTCCTGGGCCCGCTTCGCCCCGGGCACGGCCGTTAGGGTGGCAGGCGTGTCGTACGTAGGCCCGGACTTCGAACCTCCCCAGCCCCGCCGCTCCCGCCGCGGCCCCCTGACCGTCGCGCTCGCCGCGCTGGTGCCGGGGGCGCTGCTCGGCTGGCTGGTGTACGAGACGGTGGGCGGCTCGGGGGACGGAGGCGGCTCGGGCGAGGCGACCGTACGGTCCTCCCCGCCCGCCGCGTCGAGTACGCCCTCCGACGACGCCAAGGAGCCGGGCGCCTCCCCGTCCTCCTCGGACGCGCCCGCCACGTCCGCGCCCGCCGCCTCCGGCCCGCTCAAGGGCAAGGTCGTCGTCATCGACCCCGGGCACAATCCGAGCAACTTCCAGCACACGACCGAGATCAACCGCAGGGTGAACATCGGGACGAACTGGAAGGAGTGCGACACCACAGGCACCTCCACCAACGACGGGTACACGGAGGCGAAGTTCACCCTGGACGTGGCGCGCCGGATGCGCACGCTCCTCGAAGAGCAGGGCGCCACGGTCAGGCTGACGCAGGACGACGACCGGCCGTACGGCCCGTGCGTGGACGAGCGGGCCCGGATCGGCAACGCGGCGAAGGCGGACGCCGTGGTCTCGGTCCACGCGGACGGCTCGGGCGCCGGCAACCGCGGCTTCCACGTCATCCTGCCCGGCGCGGTGCACGCGGGCGCCGCCGACACCCGTGCGATCGTCGGCCCTTCACGCGACCTCGGCGAACGCGTCGCGGGCCGCTTCGTGGCCGTCACCGGCAGCGCGCCCTCCAACTACATCGGCGACGGCAGCGGCCTCGTCACGCGTAAGGACCTGGGCGGTCTCAATCTGTCAACGGTTCCCAAGGTGTTCATCGAGTGCGGCAACATGCGCGATAGCAAGGACGCGGCGCTGCTGACCAGTGGCGCGTGGCGGCAGAAAGCGGCGCAAGGGATCTCTGAGGGAATCGTGAGTTTCCTGCGTGGGTAGCTCTCGGCGGGCTGGTCCCGGCGGACACCCTGATCGGGCGGACGATAGTGTCCTCCTTACGATGAGGGGCCACCCCCGCGCTTCACACAGGGGCCAGACGGCGACAGGGTGACAGCGACGCCTCCACCGACGATGAGACGACCTACGAAGGACCTGAAGTGAATATCCGCTCCCTCACTCGAGGCGACGGCGTGGTGATCGGAGCAGCGGTGTTGCTGTTCATCGCGTCGTTCCTCGACATCTATTCGATCGATGGTGCGCCCGACAGCATCGAACTCCCGAGCCTCTGGGGAAGCGGGCCGGTGGTGCTCGGTGTCGTACTGGCGGGAATCATCGGGGCCGCGCTCGTCGTCGTCTCCCGGGGCCTGCCCCAGCCGCCCAAGGTCGCGGGGCTGGACCTCGGTCAGTTCGGCGCCGCCTTCACGGTCTTCGCCGCGTGGAGCGCCCTCGGCAACGTCTTCGACCCGGGCGGCGCCGTCGACAACGTCGGCAGCTCCTCCGACGGCCCCAGCGCCGGCACCGGACTGATCCTCGCCCTCGTCGCCACGCTGCTCATGGCCGCCGCCGCGCTCGCCACCCCCCTCGTCCCCGCCCTCAAGGGCGCCCTCATCCCGGCCCCCCGCCCGGCCGCTCCCCAGCCCTACGGCGCTCAGCCGCAGGGCGGTTACGGCTACCCGGGCGCCCAGCAGCCCGGCGGCTACGGCCACCCGCAGCCCGGGCAGCCCTACGGTGGTCAGCCGCAGCAGGCGCAGGCCCAGCCGCAGCCGCCGGCCGGGGACTTCTCGCCGTTCTGGTTCGCGGTGCCGGTGCCGCGGCCGCTGTTCGCGGAGGACGGTTCGCCGACGCCGATCGCCGAACTCGCGCCGGGCACCTGGTACCTGGCCGTCGAGCAGCGCGGCCAGGCCCTGGTCGCCCAGACGCAGGACGGCCGCCGCGGTGTCCTGCAGGACACGTCGGGCATCCAGCGCGGCTGAGCCCACGGCCCCTCGCACGGCCCCTCGCCCTTCCGGGCGGGGGGCCGTTGCCGTACAGTCGTCGCCCCCGTCAGCTGACACACCGTCAGGAGGCAGCCATGCGGCTCGGTCTCGCGCTCGGCTACTGGGGCCGCGGCCCCTCCCCCGACCACGTGCCGCTCGCACGGGAGGCGGAACGGCTCGGCTACGACTCCGTCTGGACGGCCGAGTCCTGGGGCTCGGACGCCTTCACCCCGCTGGCCTGGATCGCGGCGCACACCTCACGGATCCGCCTGGGCACGGCGGTCGCGCAGATGGCGGCCCGCCCGCCGACCACGACCGCGATGCACGCGCTGACCCTGGACCACCTCTCCGGCGGCCGTCTGATGCTGGGCCTGGGGCTCTCCGGTCCGCAGGTGGTCGAGGGGTGGTACGGCCGCCCGTTCCCGGACTCGCCGCTCACCGCCACCCGCGAATACGTCGACGTCGTACGGCAGGTGCTCCGCCGCGAGGCACCGGTTGCGTCGGCCGGGCGCTTCCACGCCCACCCCTACCGGGGCCCGGACGCCACCGGCCTGGGCAAGGCCCTCAAGCCCATCACCCACCCCCTGCGCCCGGACCTGCCGGTCCTGCTCGGGGCGGAGGGCCCGAAGAACGTCGCCCAGACGACCCGGATCGCCGACGGCTGGCTGCCGCTGTACTGGTCACCGACCCGCCCGGAGGTCTACGGCCCGGCCCTGCGGGAACTCCCCGAGGGCTTCCTCGTCGCACCCCTGGCCCAGGTACGGGTCTGCGCCGACGTGGCGGAAGGCCTCCTGCCGGTCAAGGCCATGCTCGGCTTCTACATCGGCGGCATGGGACACGCGGCCCGCAACTTCCACGCCGACCTCATGGCGCGCATGGGCTACGAGGAGGAGGCGCGCCGCATCCAGCGGCTGTTCCTGGACGGCCGCCGCGAGGAGGCCGTCCTCGCCGTCCCGGACGCCTTCGCCGACGAGATCTCCCTGGTCGGCCCCCGCGAACGCATCGCCGAGCGCCTGGAACTGTGGCGCAAGGGCCCGGTGACGGACCTGCTGGCCCTGACACCGGACCGGGAAACGCTGCGGGTCCTCGCCGAGTTGAACTCCTGAGCGATTCCCCGGGTTTCATCCAGACTTCAAGGGCAACCCGAAGGGCATGTCCCCTCGATATCGCAACGGCGCGAATCAGGCCGGCACGATCATCGCGGTCGTCGCCGACATCATGGCCCTCATCCTGGGCCTGTGGATTCTGATGTACCTGCTGGACGCGAACCGGGCGAACGACTTCGTCCAGTTCATCCATGACGCGGCCCGCTGGCTGGCCGGCTGGTCGCACGACCTCTTCACCTTCGACGAGGCCTGGGCCAGGGTCGTGGCCGGGTACGGCCTGGCGGCGGTGGTGTACCTGTTCGTGGGCCACGCGATCGCCAATCGCGTACACCGACACTGAGAACACCTCAAGAGGCGCGTCCTTCAGGGGCGCGGGGAACTGCGCGATCAGCAGCAGACGCCCCGCGCCCGCGACCCGACGCCAAACCCCGGGCTCCTAGGCGCAGCACTCCGCTTCGAGCCCCATGGGCAACTGCTCGCCGCCGAACACCGCGCAGGTCGCCTCGTGGCCGCCGAGCGCGGCGACGGCGAGCAGCAGCGACCCGGCCGTCCACGTCGTCAGCTCCCGCGGCCAGATCGCGTCGTCGTCGAAGACGTATCCGGTCCAGTACAGCCCGCTCTCCGGGTCCCGCAGGTGCTGGATCGACTGCAGGACCTCCAGCGCGCGGTCGGACTCCCCCATCACCCACAGCGCCAGGGCGAGTTCGGCCGACTCCCCGCCCGTGACCCACGGATTGGGCACCACGCACCGCACGCCCAGCCCGGGTACGACGAACCGGTCCCACCCTTCCTCGATACGGGACTTGGCCTCGGCGCCCGTCAACGCGCCGCCCAGCACCGGGTAGTACCAGTCCATCGAGTAACGGTTCTTGTCGAGGAACCGCTCCGGGTGGTGGCGTATGGCGTGCCGCAGGGCTCCCGCCGCCAGCTCCCAGTCGGGCTGCGGCTCCTCCCGCTGCTCGGCGATCGCCAGCGCGCACCGCAGCGCGTGGTGGATGGAGGAGCACCCCGTCAGCAGGGCGTCGGCGGTCTGTGTGCCGTCGTCGTCGCGGCGCCAGCCGATCTGCCCGCCCGGCTGCTGCAGGCGGAGCACGAACTCCACCGCCGCGTACACCGTCGGCCACATCCGGTCCAGGAACGTGTCGTCGCCGGTGGAGAGGTAGTGGTGCCAGACGCCGACGGCTATGTAGGCGACGAAGTTGGTCTCCCGGCCGCGGTCGGTGACGGCGTCGAACTCCCCGTCGGTGTAGGCCGCGTACCAGGAGCCGTCCTCGTTCTGATGCCGGGCCAGCCACCGGTAGGCCCGCTCCGCGGCCTCGTGCTCGCCGGCCGTGTCGAGGGCCATCGCCGCCTCGACGTGGTCCCACGGGTCGAGGTGGTGCCCCCGGAACCACGGGATGGCGCCGTCCTCGCGCTGCACGGCGAGGATGCCGGCGACGGTTTCGGCGGCCTGCCCGGCGGTGAGCACCCCGGGCAGGACCAGGTGTTCCGTCCGGGGAGTCGTCACTGGGCGTCCGCCCCGGTGTCGGTCAGACGCGGCAGGTGCGGCTTGGTCGCGTACGCCACGAAGCTCTTGCCGATCAGCGGGTTCAGCGCCTGTTCGGCGACCCGGGTGGCCAGCGGCTTCTTCATGATGTCCCAGACGAGCAGCTTGTGGTACGCGCGCACCGGCAGGGCCTTGTCGTTGTCGACGCCGAACGCGCACTTCAGCCACCAGTAGGGCGAGTGCAGCGCGTGCGCGTGATGCGTGCCGTAGGGCTCCAGGCCGGCTTCGCGGATCTTCCGCAGCAGTTCGTCGGCCTTGTAGATGCGGATGTGGCCGCCCTCGACCTCGTGGTAGGCGTCGGACAGGGCCCAGCAGACCTTCTCGGGGCCGTAGCGCGGCACGGTGACGGCGATCCGTCCGCCCGGCTTCAGCACCCGGACCATCTCGGCGAGGACGCCCTTGTCGTCGGGGATGTGCTCCATCACCTCGGAGATGATGACGACGTCGAAGGACTCGTCGGGGAAGGGCAGCGCGAGGGCGTCGCCCTCCATGGCCGTGGCGGTGGCGCCCTCGGGGGCCTCCCCGGCCTCCTTCATCGCCGCGAACCACTTCGCGACCTCGCGGATCTCGTCGGTGTTCTGGTCCAGCGCCACGACCTGCGCGCCGCGCCGGTAGCACTCGAACGCGTGCCGGCCGGCACCGCAGCCGAGGTCCAGGACACGGTCGCCCGGGGCGAGCGGGAACCGGGAGAAGTCGACGGTCAGCACGTGGCCCTGCTTTCGGAGTTGACGCCTTCTACATCTGTGGGGGCGGCGGACAGGGCACCGGCCGGGGCCGCCGCACCAGCACCCGTGGCCGACCCGGGACCGGCCTGCGCGGAGCGGCCGGAAGCCGGCGGGGCTGAGCCCTCGGTGCTCGCCGCGGGACGGCCGGAGGTCGGCGCCGTGGAACGGCCGGCAGTCGGGGCGGTGGCACGTCCGGAGGTCGAGGTCGTGGAACGGCCGGAAGTCGAGGTCGCCGAACGGCCCGTGACGCCGTCGCCGCCCCCGGCCCGCTCGATGGCCTCGCGGTACCGGGCCACCGTCCCCTCCGCGGCCCTCGCCCACGTGAAGTGCCGCAGCACCCGCTCCCGCCCGGCCGCCCCGAGCCGCGCGCGCAGCTCCGGGTCGCCCAGCAGGCGGCCCAGCCCCGCCGCCAGTGCCTCGGAGTCGCCCGGCGGCACCGCGAGGCACGTCTCGCCGTCCTTCCCGGCGACCTCGGGGATCGCGCCCCCGGTCGTGGCGAGCAGCGGCGTCCCCGTCGCCATGGCCTCGGCGGCCGGCAGCGAGAAGCCCTCGTAGAGCGACGGCACGCAGGCGACCTGCGCCGAGCGGACCAGGTCGACGAGTTCGGCGTCGGAGATGCCCTTGACGAACTCGACGGCACCTTCGAGACCGTAGCGCTCCATCGCCTGGGCGACCGGCCCCTCGGCGGGGCGCTTGCCGACCACGACGAGGTGGGCGCCGGGGTGCTCGGTGCGCACCTTGGCGAGGGCCTCGACGAGGTGGACCAGGCCCTTCAGCGGCACGTCGGCGCTGGACGTCGTCACGATCCGGCCCGGTACGACCGGCACCGAGGGGTCCGGTGCGAACAGGTCGGTGTCGGCGCCGATGTGGACCACGTGGATGCGGTCCGGGCGGACGCCGAGGTGGTCGACGATCTCCTGGCGGGACGTGCCGGAGACGGTGAGGACGGAGGGCAGGCGGCGGGCGACGCGCTTCTGCATGCGCGTGAAGGCGTACCAGCGGCGCACCGAGTAGCGCCGCTGCCAGCCGTCCGCGGCGTCCAGCTCCAGCTGCCGGTCGACGGTGATGGGGTGGTGGACGGTGGTCACCAGGGGCGCGCCGACGTCGCCCAGCAGGCCGTAGCCGAGGGTCTGGTTGTCGTGCACGACGTCGAACTCGCCGCGCCGGGCGCGCAGATGGCGGCGGGCGCGCAGCGAGAAGGTCAGCGGTTCGGGGAAGCCGCCGGTCCACATCGTCGCGACTTCCAGCGCGTCGATCCAGTCGCGGTACTCGTCGCGCCCCGGTGTGCGGAAAGGATCCGGCTGGCGGTACAGGTCGAGGCTGGGCAGCTCGGTCAGGCTCAGTCCGTCGTAGCCCTCGTCGAGGACGGGGTAGGGCTGGGCGCCGATGACCTCGACGCGGTGGCCGAGGCGGGCCAGTTCGCGGGAGAGGTGCCGGACGTAGACGCCCTGTCCGCCGCAGAACGGGTTCCCTTTATAGGTGAGGAGCGCGATGCGGAGCGGTCGCAAGCCGTCGGCAGCCGGGTCCTCCGGGGCCCCGGCCTCCCTGGCCTCAGCGGTCACTCTGGGCCCCCTTCTCCCTGCACTGTCCCGCGAGATTACGCCGGGACGCTAATCTAGAACAAGTTTCAGACTTGATCGTTCGGAGGCTCCGAATCTACCGGCAGGTAGGGGCGCTGTGACCAGTGGATCAGGTGATTCACGCCACGGCCGGTGCCGTGCCATGCTGTGTGATCACTCGTCCTCACGGACGGTCACGGAACGGGACGTCACATGCCCGCGGAAGCCAAGGTGAACGCCAAGGTGAACAAGGTGGCCAAGGTGGAAGCCAGAGCCGCAGCCCCCGCCTCCGCTCCCCTCACGGAGCGGCAGGAGGCCCGGCGTCGCCGCATCCTGCACGCGAGTGCGCAGCTGGCCAGCCGCGGCGGTTTCGACGCCGTACAGATGCGCGAGGTCGCGGAGTCCTCGCAGGTGGCGCTCGGCACGCTGTACCGCTACTTCCCCTCCAAGATCCATCTGCTGGTCGCCACGATGCAGGACCAGTTGGAGCACATGCACGGCACGCTGCGGAAGAAGCCCCCGCAGGGCGAGACGGCGGCCGAGCGGGTCGCGGAGACGCTGATGCGGGCCTTCCGCGCCCTGCAGCGCGAGCCGCACCTGGCCGACGCGATGGTCCGCGCGCTCACCTTCGCCGACCGCAGCGTGAGTCCGGAGGTCGACCAGGTCTCCCGGCAGACCACGGCGATCATCCTGGACGCGATGGGCCAGGAGAACCCGACCCCGGAGCAGCTGTCGGCGGTCCGGGTCATCGAGCACACCTGGCACTCGGCGCTGATCACCTGGCTCTCGGGCCGGGCCTCGATCGCCCAGGTGAAGATCGACATCGAGACGGTGTGCCGACTGATCGACCTGACGGCCCCCGACGCGCGGAAGTGACCCGGGGACGCACGGAAACAACCCCCGGACGCACGCAAGGGACCTACGAGACGGGTTCCCTTCGCCGGCATGGTCCGGATCAGGTGTTGGGGGTCGCCTTCCGGTCACCGGCCTTGCGGCCGTGCGACCTTCCGGCCTCTCAGCCCTACCGTCGCAGTCGGCATCAGCGGAAGCCGAGGCTTCCGGCCAACGTCGGCTACTCCGGTCGGACTCCCTCACTCGTCCCGTAGGCCTGTTTCCAGGTTAGGACTTCTGTCCGCGTAGAGAAGACCCTGGGCGGAATTTTTTACTGAATCTCCCTGATGACCCATATAGCCTCCTTGTTCGCTTTCTCGCCGCGACGACAGCCCGCAACGGAAGGAACATGAGGGAGTCGAAGCGACTCCTCGGGCGGAAGTGAAAGGTGGCCCCGATGCCGAAGTACCTCTTCAAGGTGAAGCTGACCCCGGACGGGCTCAAGGGTCTGCTCAAGGAAGGCGCGAGCGCGCGGCGCGAGGTCGTCGGGCGCATGGTCGACGGCCTGGGGGGCCGGGTGGAGACGATGTACTGGGCCTTCGGCGACGACGACGTCTACGTCACGGCGGAGCTGCCGGGCAACACCTCCGCCGCGGCCCTGGGCATGGTCGTCTCGGCGGCCGGCGGAGTCCGCACGAGCACGGTCGTGCTGCTGTCGGCCGAGGAGATCGACGAGGCCGTCCGACAACGGGTGGACTACCGCGCACCCGGCGCCTGACGGCCCGGCGAGGCGGTGGGGCGGCGCCCCGGGCGGCGGGCGCCGGGCCCCGTGAGTCGCAGGGCCACGCCCCGGACGGCAAGCACCCGACCCCACGACCCAGCAGGGCCACACCCCCGGACGGCAGGCGCCGGACCCCGTGAGTCGCAGGGCCACGCCCCCGACGGCAAGCACCCGACCCCACGACCCAGCAGGGCCACACCCCGGACGGCAGGCGCCGGACCCCGTGAGTCGCAGGGCCACGCCCCCGACGGCAAGCACCCGACCCCACGACCCAGCAGCGCTACGCCCCGGACGGCAGGCGCCGGACCCCGTGAGTCGCAGGGCCACGCCCCCGACGGCAAGCACCCGACCCCACGACCCAGCAAGGCCACACCCCGGACGGCAGGCGCCGGACCCCGTGAGTCGCAGGGCCACGCCCCCGACGGCAAGCACCCGACCCCACGACCCAGCAAGGCCACACCCCGGGCGGCAGGCAAGAGGCCCGGGAGCCCAGTGGGGCGATGCCCGGGCCGCGAGCACCAGCACCCCCACGAGCCAGTGAGGCGATGCCCCGGGCGGCCGGCACCAGCACCCCCACGAGCCAGCGGGGCGCTGCCCCGGACAGCGGGCACCGAGCCCGGGTGCCGTACAGCGGCCGGCCAGGCCCGTGTGCCGGACAGCGGTCGGCCGGGCCCGGGTGCCGGGCGGTTACTCCTCCGGAGGGAACACCGCCTCCCCGCCGTCCCCGAGTGTGATCACGATCGCCTCCACCGGGCAGCTCTCCGCCGCCTCCAGCACCCGCTCGTTCGCGTCCGTGTCCGGGGCGAGCGGATGGGACTGGCGGGCCGTGTCCAGGCGGAAGGCGTCCGGTGCGTGGTGGACGCACTGGGCGGAGCCGATGCACAGGGAGCGGTCGACCTCGACGTGCCAGTGGTCGCCCATCGTCACGCGTCCGCCGGCAGGTGGATCATCTTGTGCTCCAGGTACTCGCCGTACCCTTCGGGGCCGAACTCCCGCCCCAGGCCCGAGTTCTTGTAGCCGCCGAAGGGGCCGAGCATGTCCAGGCTGAAGGTGTTGACGGAGTAGGTGCCGGTGCGGACCCGCCGCGCGATGTCGATGCCGTGCTCGACGTCCGCCGTCCACACGCTGCCGCTCAGCCCGTAGTCGGAGTCGTTGGCGATCTTCACGGCGTCGGACTCGTCGTCGTAGGGCAGCAGGCAGATGACGGGGCCGAAGATCTCCTCGCGGGCGATGCGCATGGAGTTGTCGACGTCGCCGAAGAGGGTCGGCTCGACGTACCAGCCGCGGTCCAGGCCGGCCGGGCGTCCGCCACCGGTGAGGATCTTGGCGCCCTCCTCCTGCCCGATGCGGATGTAGTCCAGGTTGCGCTGCTGCTGCCGCCGGGCCACCAGCGGGCCCACCTGCGTCGCCGGGTCCAGCGGGTCGCCGACCGTCAGGGCGCCCGCCGCCGCGGCGAGGGCGTCGGCGAACTCGTCGTAGCGGGAGCGGGGCAGGAGGATGCGGGTCTGGGCGACGCAGGCCTGGCCGTTGTTCATCCAGGCCGCGGGGGCGATGCCCGCCACGGCCGTCTCGACGTCCGCGTCGGGCAGGACGACGGCCGCCGACTTGCCGCCCAGTTCGAGAGTCACGCGCGTGAGGTTGCGGGCCGCGACCTCCATCACGCGCTTGCCGGCGGCGACGGACCCGGTGAAGGACACCTTGTCGATCCCGGGGTGCCCGACCAGGTACTCGCTGACCTCCCGGTCGGCGGGCAGGATCGACAGCACGCCCTCCGGCAGCCCGGCCTCGCGGGTGATCTCGCCGAGCAGGTACGCGTCGAGCGGCGACTCGGGCGAGGGCTTGAGGACGGCCGTGCAGCCGGTGAGCAGGGCCGGAGCGAGTTTGGCGGCGGCGACGAACTGCGGGACGTTCCAGGGGACGACGGCCGCGACGACCCCGACCGGCTCGCGCCGCACGAGGATCCTGCCGAGCACGCCCTCGCGCCGCTCCTCGTAGGTGAAGTTCCGCGCGACGGTGATCGCCGAGTCCCACACCATCACCGCGCCGAGCGCCTGGGCGAGGACGCTCCAGGAGTACGGCGAGCCGTTCTGGGAGGAGATCACGCGGGCGATCTCGTCGTGGCGGGCGGTGATGCCGTCCTTGATCCGGCCCACGACCTCGATCCGCTCGTCGAGGCTCATGCGCGGCCAGGGCCCCTCGTCGAAGGCCCGGCGGGCCACCGCCACGGCCCGGTCCACGTCCGCCCGGGAGGCGTGCGGGACGCGCCCGATGACCTCCTCCGTGTGCGGTGAGACCACCTCGATGACGTCCCGGCCCTGGGGGTCGGTCAACTCCCCGCCGATGAACAGCTGTCCGTGTTCCACGAGCTCGGTCATGGCCGACTGCCTCCCCGAAGCGCATCTCTGACGATCCATCAGATATGCCACTGATACCAGCCCCGCCCCGAGGAGTCCACGGACCGGGCGGCACGGGACGACTCCCATTGGAACCGGTTCTAGTTATAGTGACGGGAGCCGGCGGACAGGGGAGCCCATGACACAGGTGACCGACCACCGCGGCGGCGTCCGCTCCCTCCGGGTCCCCATCCCGGACAACCCCCTCGGCCACACGCTGGTGTACGTCGTCGACACCGACCACGGCCCGGTGCTCATCGACACCGGCTGGGACGACCCCGAGTCCTGGGACACCCTCACGGAGGGCCTCACGGCCTGCGGCACCTCGGTCACCGAGATCCACGGCGTGGTCGTCACCCACCACCACCCGGACCACCACGGCCTGTCCGGCCGGGTCCGGGAGGCCTCGGGCGCCTGGATCGCGATGCACGCGGCGGACACCGCGGTCGTACGGCGGACCAGGGAAGCCCGTCCCGAGCGCTGGTTCTCGTACATGGTGGCCAAGCTCACCGCCGCCGGTGCGCCCGAGGAGCACATCGCCCCGCTGCGCGCGGCCCGGCCCCGCGCCCTGCCCGGCCTCTCCCCCGCCCTGCCGGACCGGGACATCGCCCCGGGCGAACTCCTCGACCTGCCCGGCCGCCGCGTCCGCGCGATCTGGACCCCGGGCCACACGCCCGGCCATGTCTGCCTCCACCTGGAGGAGAGCCACCCGGCCCGCCTCCCGGGCCACGGCCGCCTGTTCTCCGGCGACCACCTGCTGCCCGGGATCACCCCGCACATCGGCCTGTACGAGGACCCGGACGACACCACGGTGACCGACCCCCTGGGCGACTACCTGGACTCCCTGGAACGCGTGGGCCGTCTCGCCCCGGCCGAGGTGCTCCCGGCCCACCAGCACCCGTTCCCCGACGCGGCCGCCCGTGTGCGCGAGCTGCTCACCCACCACGAGGACCGCCTCAGCGCCCTGCTGGCCCTCCTCGCCGAGCCGCTCACGCCCTGGCAGCTCGCCGAGCGCATGGAGTGGAACCGTCCCTGGGACCAGATCCCCTACGGCTCGCGGAACATCGCCGTCTCGGAGGCCGAGGCCCATCTGCGCCGCCTGGTGAAGCTGGGCCGGGCGGAGGCGGTGCCGGGGAGCGAGCCGGTCACGTACGTGGCGGTGCGGTGAGGCGGTAGCACAGGTGAACTTGCCTGCGGCACAAGGCCCTTGACGTCGACCGGCGCCCTCTAGGATGGTCGGACGCACCGCTCGCACCGGGAGACATGCCCATGGGCACCGACAAGGCCGCACATCCATCGACCGGCAGCGGAGCCCTGGACGGCCGGTCGGCGGGACCCATGGTGCCGCGGCTGGCGCTGGGCGCACGGCTGCGCGGGCTGCGGCAGGAGCGGGGCATCTCCCGCGCGGACGCGGGGCACGTCATCCGCGCCTCCTCCTCCAAGATCAGCCGACTGGAGGCCGGGCGCCACGGCGTCAAACTGCGGGACGTCGCCGACCTGCTGACGCTCTACGGCGTCACGGACGAGGCCGAACGCGCCACGCTGCTGGCACTGGCCGAACAGGCCAACACCCCCGCCTGGTGGCGGTACTACAGCGACGTGGTGCCCACCTGGATGCAGAGCTACCTCGGGGCGGAACAGGCGGCGAGCCTCATCCGCTGCTACCAGGTCCAGCGCGTTCCCGGGCTGCTGCAGACCGCCGACTACGCGCGCGCCGCCATCCGGCTGGCCCACCCGGACGCCGGCGCCGAGGAGATCGACCGCCGTCTCGCGCTGCGGATGACCCGGCAGCGGATCCTGCACCGGCAGCCGGCGACCCAGCTCTGGGCGGTGCTGGACGAGGCGGCGCTGCGCCGCCCGGTCGGCGGCATCCGGGTGATGCGCGCCCAGCTCCGGCATCTCATCGAGATGTGCCGGCTGCCGCAGGTCACGGTGCAGATCCTGCCGTTCCACGCCGGCGGGCACGCCGCGGAGGGCGGCCCGGTCACCATCCTGCGGCTGCCGGGCGGGCAGTTGCCGGACGTGGTCTACCTCGAGAAGCTCACCACCGCCCTCTACCCCGACCGGCCTGCCGAGATCGAGCGCTACTGGGACGCCATGAACCGGCTGGTGGTCGAAGCCGAGTCACCGGACGAGACTCCGACCATCCTGCACCGCCTCCTCCAGGAGACCTGACGTGGAGACCCGACGGCTCAGTTCTTGCGGGCGACACCGCCGTACTGGTGCACCTCCGCGGGCAGGCCCAGCGCCTCCGCGTCGGGCCGCCAGCGGGAGCACGACGTCACACCCGGTTCGAGCAGCTCCAGACCGTCGAAGTAGCGCGCGATCTGCTCGGGGCTGCGCAGGATGTACGGGATCGAACCACCCTCGTTGTACTGCCGGATGGCCCTGACGTAGTCCTCGCTGGTGTCGGTGGAGTCGTACTGCACGAGGTAGCTGCCGGAGGGCAGGGCGTCCACCAACTCCCGCACGATGGAGCGCGCCTCGTCGTGGTCCTCGATGTGGCCGAGGATGCCCATCAGCATGAGGGCGACGGGCCGGTCGAAGTCCAGCGTCTTGCCGGCTTCCCGGATGATCGTGCTCGGCTCGCGCAGATCGGCGTCGACGTAGTTGGTGACGCCCTGAGGGGTGCTGGTGAGCAGTGCGCGGGCGTGGGCCAGCACCAGCGGGTCGTTGTCGACGTAGACGATCCGGCTCTCCGGGGCCACGCGCTGGGCGATCTGGTGGGTGTTGTCCACGTTGGGCAGGCCGGTGCCGATGTCCAGGAACTGGCGGATGCCCTCCTCGGCGGCCAGGTGGCGGACGGCGCGGGCGAGGAAGTAGCGGGCGGCGCGGGCGCCGGTCTCGATGCCGGGGAAGATCTCGCGGAAGGCGTCACCGGCCACCCGGTCGACCTCGTAGTTGTCCTTCCCGCCCAGCCAGTAGTTCCAGATCCGGGCCGAGTGCGGCACCGAGGTGTCGATCTTGGGGAAGGGCTCCTGCCCGGGGTTCTCCGCCTGGTCGGTCATGGACGCTCCTGCGTGTGGTCGGGAAGGCCAACGTTAGCTTGTCCGCGCTGTGGAGAGGATCAACTCCCCGGCGGTTCCCAGCAGTTCGACTTCCCTCTCGTCCATGGTGGGGTTGGCGGCACGGCGGCGCAGGGCTTCGTCGAGGGCCGGCCGGGTGAGCGGGGACGGGTCGGCCAGCAGGGCGGTCAGCATGGCGCGGGCGGGCGCGGAGAGCGCGTCCCCGGCGACGGCGGCCTGCGCGAGGATCACCGCGGACGCCGCCCAGTCCAGGCCCGGGTCGCCCTCCGCCGCGTCGGACCAGTCGATGACGCGGGGGCCGTCGGGCGTGAGGATCACGTTCTCCGGGTGGAGGTCCAGGTGGAGGACACGGACGGCCGGGTCGGTGGAGCGCAGCGCGGGGACGGCGTGCAGCTCGCGCAGCAGCCGGGCGAGGGTCGAGCCCGCCTCCGTCACGTCCAGGGTGCCCGCGAGGCACGCCTGGAGCATGGTCGGGCCGGAGAGCCGCTCCATCACCAGGTCGGTGCGCGAACCGGACGGGCGGACCCGGGGGACCGGGTAGCCGTGGGCGTGCACATGCGCCATCACGGCACCCTCGGCCGCCGCGTCACCACCACCCTCCCGCTCGCGGCGCAGCACCCACGCCTCGTCGATCTCGTAGACGTCGGCGCGACGGCCCGAGCCGAGCAGCCTGCCGGGGGGTGGGGTCGGCATGGGACGACGCTACCCGGCGCCGGGCGGCCCGCCCGGGGCCCTCGGGCCGCTTCCTACGTGCGGGTACAGTAAGCGGGTCGTCATCACACCGTACGGGGGGAAGCCGGTGCAATTCCGGCGCTGCCCCTTCCCCAAGTTCTCGACTTCGCTCGAACAGGGGAGACCCCTATCGTGAACCGCCGCCCACGGCGGTGAGCCGGATCGCCCCGTACGGTTCGTGACCGGCTCACGTGCCCGGCAGCCCGCCGGTGCACGGCACCGTCGAGGTATACGGAGCCGAGCCGCCGGGGTGTCCCGTGCTGCCCGGCTCCCCCACAGGGAGAGGCACCCGCCGATCATGAACGTCCGCCGCAGCGCCGCGGTCCTGGCCGCCGTCGCCGTGATCGGCGCCGCCGCGCCGGCCACCGCCGCCCCGTCCCCCTCGCCGTCCCAGGCGTTCCCCTCCGCCCTGTACGGCGACAAGGACCCGAAGTACGACGGCGTCTGGCGCCAGTCGCTCGCGCTGCTCGCGCAGGACACGGTCGGGGTGAAGCCGGCGGCGAAGTCGGTGGAGTGGCTGGTGCGGCAGCAGTGCGCGGACGGCGGATTCGCCGCGTACCGCCCCGACCCGACGACGGCGTGCGACGCCAGGACGATGCTCGACACCAACGCGACGTCCGCCGCCGTGCAGGCGCTGGCCGCGCTCGGTGGCCACGACGACGTCACGGCCAAGGCCGTCGGCTGGCTGAAGTCCGTCCAGAACGGGGACGGCGGCTGGGGTTACTCGGCGGGCGGTGCCAGCGACACCAACTCGACGTCGGTCGTCATCGGCGCGCTCACGGCCGTGGGCGAGAAGCCGGACCAGGTCGAGAAGGGCGGCAAGTCGCCCTACGACGCGCTGCTGAAGCTCGCGCTGCCGTGCGGCGGGGACGGCGACGGCGCGTTCGCGTTCCAGCCGGACAAGAAGGGGAAGCTGACCGCCAACGCGGACGCCACGGCGGCGGGGGTGCTGGGCGCGCTGGGCAAGGGCATGGTGGTGAAGCCGGGCGAGAAGTCCGACGCGGCCTGCGCACAGCCGCGTACGCCGGAGCAGGCGGCGGCGAACGGGGCCGCATACCTCACGTCCGCCCTCGGCAAGGACGACGACCACCTGATGTCCGCCCTGGCCGGTGCCGAGCCCCAGCCCGACTACGGCAACACGGCCGACGCGGTCGTCGCGCTCGCCGCTCGCGGCGACACCGGGCAGGCGGAGAAGTCCCTGCGCTGGCTGGAGGAGAACGCCGCGACCTGGGCCGCCCAGAACGGTCCCGCCGCCTACGCCCAGCTCGTCTTCGCCGCGCACGCGACGGGCACGGACCCGCGCGACTTCGGCGGCGCGGACCTGGTGAAGCAGTTGAACGCGACGGGGCCGGCCCCGCAGGCCGCCGAGCGGACGAACGCCGCCGACGACAAGGGCGAGAAGGACTCGGACTCCGTGTTCGGCGTGTGGTGGTACGTCGGTGTCTGCCTCGTCGCCGGGATCGGCATCGGCTTCCTGTTCACCGGCCGCCGGAAGCAGCAGCTGTGATCCGCCGGGCCGTTCTCGTCCTGCTGGCCTCGCTGCTGCTCGTCGCGGGCGTGGGTCAGGCGGCCCAGGCTGCCGGTTACCGCTACTGGTCGTTCTGGGAGCGCGACGGCGACCGCTGGGTCTACGCCACCCAGGGGCCGTCCACGACCCGCCCGTCGGACGGTGACGTCCAGGGCTTCCGGTTCGCGGTGAGCGAGGACTCCTCGGACGCGGTCCGGCCGCGCGGCCGGGCCGACTTCGCGTCGATCTGCGCGAAGACGCCCGCCCGGGACGGCAGCAAGCGCGTCGCCCTGCTCCTCGACTTCGGCACCCCCGCGGACGCCCCCGAGGGCGAGACCCCGCCCTCCGCGCGAACGGCCTGCGCCCGGGTCTCCCCCGACGCGACCACGGCACAGGCCCTGGCCGCGGTGGCCAAGCCGCTGCGCTACGACACCAACGCCCTGCTGTGCGCGATCTCGGGCTACCCCGAGCAGGGCTGCGGCGAACCGGTGGCGAAGAAGCGGAACCCGACGGCGGAGCAGGCCGACCGGCCGGACGACGGCCCGTCCCTCGGTCTGGTGGCGGGCATCGCGGTGGTGGTGCTGCTGGGCGGAGCGGCGCTCTGGCAGGTACGCCGGCGTGGGTAGGTCGCTCCACCCCGGCGCCTGGTGGCTGTGGGCCCTCTGCCTCGGCACCGCGGCCACCCGCACCACCAACCCCCTCCTCCTCGCCCTCCTCATCGCCGTCTCCGCGTACGTCGTGGCCACCCGTCGCCCCGACACCCCCTGGTCCCGCTCCTACGGCGCCTTCGTCAAACTCGCCCTCGCCGTGCTGCTGATCCGTCTGCTCTTCGCGACACTCCTCGGCTCCCCCATCCCGGGCACGCGCATCCTGTTCACCCTCCCCGAAGCCGCCCTGCCCGCCTGGGCGCAGGGCATCCGCCTCGGCGGCGAGGTCACCGCGGAGGCCCTGACCTTCGCCCTCTACGACGGCCTGAAACTGGCCACGCTGCTCATCTGCGTCGGCGCCGCGAACGCCCTCGCGAACCCCTCCCGCCTGCTCAAGTCCCTCCCGGGCGCGCTCTACGAGACGGGCGTCGCGGTGGTCGTGGCCCTCACCTTCGCGCCGCACCTCATCGCCGACGTCCAGCGGCTGCGCGCCGCCCGCCGCCTGCGCGGCCGTCCCGACAAGGGCGTCCGGGGCCTGCTGCAGGTGGGACTGCCGGTTCTGGAGGGCGCCTTGGAGCGCTCGGTCTCCCTCGCCGCCGCGATGGACGCCCGCGGCTACGGCCGCACGGCCCAGGTGCCCGCCGCGGTGCGCCGGACCACCGCCGCGCTCACCCTCGGCGGCCTGCTCGGCGTGTGCGCGGGAACGTACGGGCTCCTCACGGCCGAGGGCGGCAGCTACGGCGTGCCCGTGCTGCTGGTCGGTGTCACCGCCGCCCTCGCGGGCCTCAAGCTCGGCGGCCGCCGCTCGCTGCGCACCCGCTACCGCCCGGACCGCTGGGACCTGCGCGCCTGGCTGGTCGTCGCCTCGGGCGTGGCGGTCGCGGCCCTCCTCACCGTCGCCTCCGTCCGCGATCCCGCGGCCCTGCACCCGGGCGTGGTCCCGCTCGTCGCCCCCACCCTCCCCCTCTGGCCGGCCGCGGCCGTACTCCTCGGCCTGCTGCCCGCGTTCGTCGCCCCCGATCCAAAGGAGCCGTCGTGATCCGCTTCGAGGATGTGTCCGTCACATACGACGGGGCCGCCGAACCGACCGTCCGGGGCGTCGACTTCGAGGTCCCCGAGGGCGAACTCGTCCTCCTCGCGGGCCCGTCCGGGGTCGGCAAGTCGACGGTCCTGGGCGCGGTCAGCGGTCTCGTCCCGCACTTCACCGGCGGCACGCTGCGCGGCCGGGTCACGGTCGCCGGCCGCGACACGCGCACCCACAAACCCCGCGAACTCGCCGACGTCGTGGGCACGGTCGGCCAGGACCCGCTCTCCCACTTCGTCACCGACACCGTGGAGGACGAACTCGCCTACGGCATGGAGTCGCTGGGCCTCGCCCCGGAGGTGATGCGCCGCCGCGTCGAGGAGACCCTCGACCTGCTCGGCCTCGCCGCCCTGCGCGACCGGCCGATCGCCACGCTCTCCGGCGGCCAGCAGCAGCGCGTCGCGATCGGCTCGGTCCTCACCGCGCACCCGAGCGTCCTCGTCCTGGACGAGCCGACCTCCGCACTCGACCCGGCGGCGGCCGAGGAGGTCCTGGCGGTCCTCCAGCGCCTCGTGCACGACCTCGGCACGACGGTCCTCATGGCCGAACACCGCCTGGAACGCGTCATCCAGTACGCCGACCAGGTCGTCCTGCTGCCGAGCCCGGGCGCCGCCCCCGTACTGGGCTCTCCGGCCGAGGTGATGGCCGTGTCACCGGTGTACCCGCCGGTGGTGGCGCTGGGCCGCCTGGCGGGCTGGACACCGCTACCGATGACGGTCCGCGACGCGAGGCGCCGGGCAGGGGATTTGAAGCAACAGCTGGAAAACGCCCTCAAGGGGCGCGGGGAACTGCGCGATCAACCACAAACACGCCGCACCCGCGCACCCTCCGAACCCCACACCCCGGTAGGCGCACTCCACTCCCTCTCGGTCACCCGCGCCCGCATCCAGGCCCTCCGCACCATCGACCTCACCATCACCCCCGGCGAGACCGTCGCCCTGATGGGCCGCAACGGCGCCGGAAAGTCCACCCTGCTGAACTCCCTGGTGGGTCTCGTGAAGCCCAGCTCGGGAACCGTCCGCCTCGGCGAAGCCGTCCCCCACCGCACCGCCCCGAGGGACCTCGTCCGCAAGGTCGGCCTGGTCCCGCAGGAACCCCGCGACCTGCTCTACGCCGACACCGTCGCCGCCGAGTGCGCGGCGGCCGACAAGGACGCGGGCGCGTCCCCCGGCACCTGCCGGGCCCTGGTCACGGAGCTGCTCCCGGGCGTCACCGACGACACCCACCCCCGGGACCTCTCGGAGGGGCAGCGGCTCGCGCTGGCCCTGGCCGTCGTGCTGACGGCCCGGCCCCCGCTGCTCCTGCTGGACGAGCCGACCCGGGGCCTGGACTACGCGGCGAAGGCCCGCCTGGTCGCGGTGCTGCGCGGCCTGGCTGCCGAGGGGCACGCCATCGTGCTGGCCACGCACGACGTGGAGCTGGCGGCCGCGATCGCGCACCGGGTGGTCCTGCTCGCCGACGGCGAGGTGATCGCCGACGGGCCGACGGCGGACGTCGTGGTCTCCTCCCCGTCCTTCGCCCCGCAGGTCACCAAGATCCTGGCCCCGCAGCAGTGGCTCACGGTCTCCCAGGTCCGCGCCGCCCTCCCTCCCGAGGCCGCCTCATGAGCACGCAACGGCAGGCGCGGGCCGTCCGGCTCGGCCCCCGCTCCCTCGCCGCCCTGGCCCTGGTCAGCGCGGTCGGGGTCGCCGGCTTCGGCTGGCCCTTCCTCGCGCCGCCCACCTCGCGGCTCAGCGCGCACGCGCAGGACGCTCCGTGGCTCTTCGCGGGTCTGCTGGTGCTGCTCGTGGCGGTCGTGGCCGCGGCGATCTCGGAGTCCGGGCTGGGCCCGAAGGCGGTCGCGATGCTCGGCGTGCTGGCCGCCACGGGAGCCGCCCTGCGGCCGATCGGCGCCGGTACCGCCGGTATCGAGCCGATGTTCTTCCTGATGGTGCTGAGCGGCCGGGTCCTCGGCCCCGGCTTCGGATTCGTCCTGGGCTCGGTGACGATGTTCGCGTCCGCGCTGCTCACGGGCGGGGTCGGGCCGTGGCTGCCGTTCCAGATGCTGGCGATGGGCTGGTTCGCGATGGGCGCGGGCCTGCTGCCCGGCCCGGACCGGCTGCGCGGCCGGGCGGAGCTCGCGCTGCTCGCGGCCTACGGCTTCCTCGCCGCCTTCGCCTACGGCACGATCATGAACCTGGCCGGCTGGCCCTTCATGAGCGCCCTCGCCTCGAACGTCGCCTTCGACCCGCACGCGCCGGTCGCCACGAACCTGGCCCGTTTCCTCGCGTACTGCCTGGCCACCTCGCTCGGCTGGGACCTGGGCCGGGCGGTCGTCACGGTCGTCCTGACCCTCACCCTCGGGCCGGCGGTCCTGCGGGCGCTGCGCCGGGCCACGCGCCGGGCGGCCTTCGAGACGCCGGTCACGTTCGACACGCCCGATCGGGGTCGCGTGAGTGAAGCCCCCCACATGAGCCCCGTCACGTACGAAGCGGGGCCGTAGGGAGCGGCCCCGGTCATGGGGGGCGGAGCCTGGGCACAGGTGCGGCCATACCTAGTAAAAGGGTTCATTGCGGGCATCCGGCGGGCCTGTTTCTCTGGACGACCGCCCCACCCACCGACGAAAGGTCGCCTGTGCCCGCCGCTTCCGTTCTCCGCCGCGCCGCCACCCCGAAGAAGGTCCTCGCCGCCGCCGCTCTGACCGCGGCCACCTGCGGCACCCTGATCGCCGCCGGTCCCGCGCAGGCCGCGCCGACGGAGGCCTCCTCGGCGCAGGCGGTGGCGAAGAAGATGATCGGCGACGACGCCCAGTACCAGTGCTTCTCGAAGATCGTGGAGCAGGAGAGCCACTGGGACGTGAACGCGCGGAACTCCTCCAGCGGCGCCTACGGCCTCGTCCAGGCCCTGCCGGGCTCCAAGATGGCCTCGGCCGGCTCCGACTGGGAGACCAACGCGGCCACCCAGATCGAGTGGGGTCTCGACTACATGAAGGACCGCTACGGCAGCGCCTGCGGCGCCTGGGACTTCTGGCAGACCAACCACTGGTACTGACCACTGGTACTGAGCCGGTCCCGCCCACAGACCGAAGGCGGCGGCCCCCTGATCCCCGGGGCCGTCGCCTTCGCCCTCCCCCGCGGGGCTCAGCCCGTGCTGACCGGCAGCTCCTTCACCCCGTTGATCCACGCCGACCGCAGCCGCCGCGGGTCCCCGGCCAGCTTCAGCCCGGGCATGGCGTCGGCGATGGCGTTGAAGATGAGGTCGATCTCCAGCACGGCCAGGGACTTGCCGAGGCAGAAGTGGGGGCCGCCCCCGCCGAAACCGAGGTGCGGGTTGGGGTCGCGGGTCACGTCGAAGCTGTCCGGGTCGTCGAAGACCTCGGGGTCGTGGTTGGCGGAGGCGTAGAAGAGGCCGACGCGGTCGCCCTTGCGGATCCGCTTGCCGCCCAGTTCGGTGTCCTGGGTGGCGGTGCGCTGGAAGGCGGCCACCGGGGTCGCCCAGCGCACGATCTCCTCCGCCGCCGTCGCCGGGCGCTCCCTCTTGTACAGCTCCCACTGGTCGGGGTGGGTGAGGAAGGCGTGCATGCCGTGCGTGATGGCGTTGCGGGTGGTCTCGTTGCCCGCGACGGCCAGCATCAGCACGAAGAAGCCGAACTCGTCGGAGCCGAGGTTGCCCTCGTCCTCCGCCGCGACCAGTTGCGTGACGATGTCGTGGGCGGGGCACTGCTTGCGGTCGGCGGCCATGTTCATCGCGTAGGCAATGATCTCGGTGGCCGACTCGGCGCCGACCTCCTCGGTGATGGCGTACTCGGGGTCGTCGTACGCGATCATCTTGTTGGACCAGTCGAAGATCTTGTCCCGGTCCTCCTGGGGGACGCCGATCAGTTCGGCGATGGCCTGCAGGGGCAGTTCGCAGGCGACCTGGGTGACGAAGTCGAACGGGCCGGTGCGGGCGCGGGCGTGCTCGACGATGGCGTGGGCGCGGGCCCGCAGCCGCCCCTCCAGCGCGCGGATCGCCCGGGGTGTGAACCCGCGCTGCACGATCTGCCGGACCCGGGTGTGCTCCGGCGGGTCCATGTTCAGCAGGATCAGCCGCTGCGCGTCGATGGCGTCGCGCCGGATGTGCTCGTTGAAGCGGATGATCGCCGTGTTGAGGTACGACGAGAACAACTCCGGGTGCGTGGAGACGTGTTTGACGTCGGCGTGCCGGGTGACGGCCCAGTAGCCCGCGTCGTCGAAGCCGGCGAGACCGGCCGGCTGCGGCACCCAGCAGACCGGTTCGGCGCGGCGCAGCTCGGCGAACTCCGGCAGGGGCACGCGGTGGTGCAGCAGGTCCGGGTCGGTGAAGTCGAACCCGTCGGGCAGCGCGGGACAGGGCATGGGCGGCTCCCACCACTCGTACCGGACTCTGATTCTGACGGCCCATCAGCTATGCGGAGTTGCGGTGACGGTAGTAACGGGTTCTACAAGTAGCAAGAGGCATGGGCCCTCCAATTGCCCGCACGACCCTTGCGGTCATCGAGCGGCCGTCAGCACACTGCTGACAGAACTAGAACGCGTACTAGTTCCGCTGAGCCTCCCGGAGAGGACCCGCACCCATGGCTGCCGAACCCGTGATCGTCGAAGCCGTACGCACCCCCATCGGCAAGCGCGGCGGCGCGCTCGCCCACCTGCACCCCGCCTACCTCCTGGGCGAGACCTACCGCGAGCTGCTGGGCCGCACCGGCATCCCGGCCGACTGCGTCGAGCAGATCGTCGGCGGCACGGTCACGCACGCGGGCGAGCAGTCCATGAACCCCGCGCGCACGGCCTGGCTGACCATGGGGCTGCCCTACGAGACGGCCGCGACGACGGTCGACGCGCAGTGCGGGTCCTCCCAGCAGGCCTCGCACCTGGTGGCCAACATGGTCGCCACGGGCGTGATCGACGTCGGCATCTCGTGCGGGGTGGAGTCGATGTCGCGGGTGCCGCTGGGATCGGGTTCGAAGCACGGTCCCGGGAAGCCGTTCCCCGACGAGTGGAACGTGGACCTGCCGAACCAGTTCGAGGCGGCCGAGCGCATCGCCCGGCACCGCGGACTGACCCGGGAGGACGTCGACGCGCTGGGCCTCGCCTCCCAGGAGCGGGCCGCGCACGCCTGGGCGGAGGAGCGGTTCAAACGGGAGACGTTCGCGGTCCAGGTGCCGACGACCGAGGAGGAGCAGCACGCCGGGCAGGGCATGTGGCGCCTGGTCGACAAGGACGAGGGCCTGCGCGACACGTCCGCGGAGGCGCTCGCCTCCCTGAAGCCGATCATGCCGACGGCGGTGCACACGGCCGGCAACTCGTCCCAGATCTCCGACGGGGCCGCGGCGATCATGTGGGCGTCGAAGCGGATGGCCCGGGCGCTGAAGCTGCGACCCCGGGCCCGGATCGTGGCTCAGGCGCTCGTGGGCTCCGACCCCCACTTCCACCTGGACGGCCCGATCGACGCGACCAGGGCCGTGCTGGGCAAGGCCGGGATGTCCCTGGGGGACATCGACCTCGTCGAGATCAACGAGGCGTTCGCGTCCGTCGTCCTGAGCTGGGCGCGGGTCTTCCAGCAGGACCTGGACAAGGTGAACGTCAACGGCGGGGCGATCGCGCTCGGGCACCCGGTGGGGGCCACCGGGGCCCGGCTCATCACGACGGCCCTGCACGAACTGGAGCGCGCGGACAAGGAGTTCGCCCTGATCACGATGTGCGCCGGTGGCGGGCTGGCCACCGGCACCATCATTCAGCGGCTGTAGCGGGGGCGGGCCGGCTCACGCGTCCTGGTGGGCCAGTCGCGGATGGACGTCGCTCGGGGCGCGCCCGTCCACGGTGACCGTCGTGGCGACGGGCGCGTAGCCGCTGGCGATCAGGGAGTAGTCCCCCGCGTCCAGGTCGGTGAACGCGTAGGCGCCGTCCGTGCCGGTGATGGCGGTGCCCACGACGTTCCCGGCGGCGTCGACGAGGGTGACCCGCGCGTCGGCGACCGGGTCGCGGCCGGCCCCCGACCGTACGACGCCCTGCACGCGCGCCCCGGGGCGCAGCAGCACCTCCAGACCGGTGACCGGGGTGCCGGGCAGCTGGACGGGGAGCGCGGCGGGCCGGTACCCGGCGGCGTTGACGGCGATCGTGAGGTCGCCGTCGGGCAGGGTGCCGAAGCCGAACGTGCCGGAGGCGTCGGTGGTGCCGGTGGCGGCGACGTCTCCGCGCGCGTCCGTCACCACGACCGTCGCGCCGGCCACCGGCAGCCGGTCCTCTGCCGTGGCCACCGTCCCGCTCAGGCCGCTGCCGCCGGCCAGGACCACGTCGTGGGGCAGGGACTCCTCGCCGAGCGTGAGCGTCGACGCCTGGGGCTGATGGCCGTCCGCCGCCGCGATCAGGACGTAGGTGCCCGCCGCGGGCGCGGCCAGCCGGTACCGGCCCGCGTCGTGCGCCTCGGCCCGGCCGACCTGCCGCCCGGCCACGGAGATCAGCGTGATCGTGGCACCCGCCATGGCCCGCCCGGCGGCGTCACTCACCCGACCGACGACGGCCGGGCCACGCGCGGCGGCAGGCTCGGCGACGGACCCCACGGCAGCCGAGTCGGCGGCGGACCCGGCGGCAACAGATTCGGCGGCGGACCCGGCGGCAACAGATTCGGCGGCGGACCCCGCGGCAACAGGCCCGGCAGCGGATGCCCCGACGGCAGGCGCGGCGGCAGCAGAACCGGCAGCCGACCCCGCAGCAGCAAGCTCAGCAGCCGGCCCCGCGACGGCATGACCGTCAGCAGACCCCACGGCCACAGACCCGGCAGCCGACGCCCCGACGGCAGGCACGGCGGCAGCAGAACCGGCAGCCGACCCCGCAGCAGCAAGCTCAGCAGCCGGCCCCGCGACAGCCGGCGCGGCAGCAGACACCACGGCAACAGACCCGTCAGCCGACCCCCCGACGGCAGGCACGGCAGCCGACCCCACGGCAGCAAGCTCGGCGGCGCCCCCCGGCCCCGCGACCTCAGGCCCGGGCGTCTCCTTCGGCTTCGGCTTGCGCAGCAGCACCGCCCCGACCAGCGCGGCGAGCAGGGCCAGGGACGCGGCGACGAGCAGGCAGAGCCGGAGGCCGTCGAGGAAGGACTCGGACAGGGCGCCCAGCGCGCGGCCGGTGTCGGCGCCCAGGTTCATCCCGGCGACGGCGCCCAGCCCGGCGGTGTCGACGGCCGCGGTGACCTGGTGGGCGGTCGCCCCGCCCACCCCCGCGTCGGCGAGGTGCCCGGGCAGGGCGTCCGTGGCCCTGGTCGTCAGCAGCGTGCCCAGGACGGCCGGGCCGAGGGCGCCGCCGACCTGCCGGAAGGCGTTGTTGCCCGCGGCGGCCATCCCGGCCAGGTGGTGCGGCACGGACGCGACCGCCGTGGCGGTCATGGGCGTGATGACCAGGCCCATGCCGAGGCCGAGCAGCACCAGCCGCCAGGCCAGCGGCCCGAACGCGGTGTGCGCGTCGAGCGCGGTCAGGGACAGCAGGGCGCCCGTGGTGGCGAGCAGACCGGTGGTGATCAGGGCACGGGCCGGGATGTGCCGCATCAGCGGCCCGACGACGACTCCGACGAGCAGGCTCACCGCCGTCACCATGAGCATGCGGTACGCCGCGTCGAGGGTGTCGAGCCGCTGCACCATGCCGAAGTAGAGGCTGAGGACGAAGAAGAAGCCGATCAGGCCCAGGAAGCTGATCATCGCGATCAGCGTGGTCGCGCTGAACGCGGGGCTGCGGAACAGCGTGAGGTCCAGCATGGGGCTGGCGCTGCGGCGTTCGGCCACGACGAAGGCGACGGCACCGACGGCGGCGAGGGCGAGCGCCACGACGACCCGGGGCTCGGTGAAGGACTGCGCCCCGCCCTCGATGACGCCGTAGACGAGCGAGGTGATGGTGAGCGCGGCGGTGAGCTGGCCCGGCCAGTCGAGCTTGCGTGAGCCGGGGGCGCGCGAGTCGGCGACCAGCGGCACGGCGGCGGCCATCGTCAGCAGGGCCACGGGTATGGCGGGCACGTAGATCCAGTGCCAGGCGGCGTGCTGCAGGATCACCCCGGCCATCAGGGGGCCGACGGCCAGCGCCAGCGACAGGGCGGCGGCCCACAGGCCGACGAACTTGGCGCGCTCGTGTGGGTTCGGCACGGCGTGGCTGATCAGCGCCAGGGTCGTGGGCAGCAGCGCCGCCGCGCCCGTCCCGGCCAGTGCCTGCCCGGCCCACAGCACCTGCACCGACTGCGCGCTCAGGGCGACGACGGCCCCGGCGGCCGAGAACAGCAGGCCGGCCTGGAAGACCTTCTTGCGGCCGTGCACGTCTCCGACGACACCGGCGGTGAGGATGAGCGCTGCCATCGGCAGGACGAACGCGTCCGAGACCCAGGACAGTTGGGCGGTCGACGCGTGCAGGTCCCGCTGGATCGCGGGGAGACTGACGGAGACGGTGGTGACCGGCAGGTAGGCGACGAACACCCCGATGCAGGCCATCAGGAGTGTGGCCGTCGGACTCCGCCGTGGTCCGTCGGCCGTCGTTGCCTCGTTCACAGAACCCTCCATGTCGGATCTTCCGGGTGGACAGCGAGGCTCACCTTTCAGCCAGGACCGCCCGGGATCCAGCCACGGACCGGGCGGGCCCGGATATCCGACATCGGAAGGGCGCTCCCGCCGGTTTTCCGACACCACCGGTGCGGTTACGGCGTGCAGCGGCCGGGGCGGGCGTAGACGATGATCTGGGCGCCCTGGACCCGGGTGCGTTCGCACACCTCGAAGTGGGTCCTCAGCGTCCGGCGCTTGATCTCCTCCTGCGGGAAGGGGTCGAGCGGCTGCCCGGGCGGGTCGGTGAGGGCGATGACGCGGTCGGCCGCCAGGATGTGGCGGCGGATCGCGGCGGCATCGCGTTCGGTGCCGTGCAGCGTGCGGGAGGCGGTCGGGGACGCGGCGAGGGCCAGGTCGTCGAGCCGGTCGTGGATCTCGGGGAAGGACAGCAGCCATTCGCGGCGCCGGGCGGGCATGAACAGGACGGCGTCGCCCGGGTGTGCCTGGCGATCGACCGCGCGGGCGACCGCGACGACGTCGTCCTTGCGGCTCTCGGGTGAGCGCACAAGCAGCGACCACGGCAGCAGCACCGCGACCGCCGTACCGGCCGCCAGACAGGCCGTCAGCACCCGGGCCGCAGGGGCGAGCCGGTGCCGCTGCCCGATCGCCCAGGACAGCGCGGCCCCGGCCGGCAGGGCCAGGCCCGTCACGCCGTACAGCACGTACCGGTCGACGTACCACGGCTTGACGAGCGAGATCGTCATCAGCAGGCCGGCCGGGGCGATCAGCAGCGGCAGGGCGAGACGGGTCAGGGCGACGGCCCCGGGGGCGCCCGTGCGGACGAGGAGCCGGCACAGCAGCACCGTCCCGGCCGAGAGGCCCGCGAACAGCAGCCACGCACTCGCGCTCGGCCGTCCGAGCCAGCCCAGTTGGGCCTCCGCCTGGCCCGCGCTGACCACCGCGAGGGGCAGCAGCCCCACCCCCACCCCGGCCGCCGCGATCGCCCACCGCCGTACGACACCGCGCGCCGGGCGCGAGAGCCACAGGGTCAGCCCGTGGGCGAGCAGCGCCAGCGCGGCGAACTCGTGCAGCCAGGAGGCGAGGTGGAGGGTGAGGGCGTACGCCGTCCACCAGCGGGCGCGGGAGTCGGCGGTGGCTCGCAGGAAGAAGTACGTCGCCCAGGTGACGCCCGCCGTGACCAGGGCGTAGGACCGGCCCTCCTGCGCGTACTGCTGGGTGATCGGCAGCAGCGCGAAGACGAGCCCGGCGAGCAGGCCGGCCCGGTGCCCGGCCAGCCGGGCGCCGATCGCCGCGACCCCGGCGGCGGCCAGGGCGGTGGCCAGGACGGAGGGCAGTCTGAGGGCCGTCAGCCCGCCGTCCCACACGGCGAACACCGCGTGCATGAGGAGGTAGTACAGACCGTGCACGGCGTCGATGTGGCCCAGCAGGTCCCACAGTTCACCCGGCGAACGGTGGGCGACCTGGTAGGTGACGGACTCGTCGCGCCACATGCTGTCCTGCCGCTCGATCCCCCACAGGCCGAGGGCGAGCGCGGCCAGGGCCGGGACGGCGACCGGCACCGCCCGTCGCCAGCGGCCCGCCCGCGGGGGCCGGGACGTCGGCGGACCGGGGCGGCGCGCGCCCGGGATCGTGCCCGTGGCGTCCAGGTGCTGAGTGATGGCTTCCTCCGCGGGCGTGGGTGTGCGTGATCCCGTTCGTGAGACGCACACCGCCCTCGCGGGGATGCCTGCGGACGTCAACGCGCCGTCCTTTTCCGGTCATTCGGCGCTCTCGTCGGGGCCGCCGTTCAGAGGGAACTCGTCGATCTGCTGCTCGAAGGCACCTCCGGTTGGTTCCGCTCGGCGGCGGCGGTCGCGACCCTGGGCCCCGAGAGCACGTACGTCAGCGCGAAGCCCACACCGACCACCACCGCTCCCCCGGCCGCGTCGAGCACCCAGTGGTTCGCGGTCGCGACGATCGCCGACGCCGTGAACAGCGGGTGCAGCAGCCCCAGCGCCTTCATCCACCACCGGGGCGCCAGCACGGCGATCACGACGCCGCACCACAGCGACCACCCGAAGTGCAGGGACGGCATGGCCGCGTACTGGTTGGTGAGGGCCGTGAGCGTGCCGTAGTCGGGCTGGGAGAAGTCCTGGACGCCGTGCACGGTGTCGATGAAGCCGAGCGTCGGCATCAGGCGGGGCGGGGCCAGCGGGTAGAGCCAGAAGCCGACCAGGGCCAGCAGGGTGGCGAAGCCGAGGGCGGAGCGGGCCCAGCGGTACTCGGCCGGGCGGCGCCAGTACAGGACGGCGAGGACGGTCAGCGGGACCGCGAAGTGGAACGACGTGTAGTAGAAGTCGAAGAAGTCCCGCAGCCAGTCGATCTTCACGACAGTGTGGTTGGCCCAGTGCTCGATGTCGATGCGCAGGGCCCGTTCCAGGTCGAGGACCTGCATGCCGTGCTCCTCGGCCTCGGCGCGCCCGGCCGAGTTGCTGCCACCGGTGGCGGCGAGCCGGACCTGGGAGTAGGCGGCATAGGTGACCCGGATGAGGAGGAGTTCCAGGAGGAGGTTGGGCCGCGTGAGGACCCGGCGCAGGAAGGGCACGAGCGGTACGTGCCGGAAGCGGGCCGGGGCGGCGGGGGCGTACTCGGTCGGGATCGGCCGCTGGTAGTACGGCGAGGTGCGGGACAGGAACGGCACGGCCGTGGCGGCGGCGAGGGCGGCCACCAGGACGAGGTTGGTGCGCAGCGGGTCCAGCGAGTCCATGTCGGGCAGGAGCATCGTGGCGGGCAGGGTCATGACCAGGACGACGGCGACCGGCCACACGTACCGGTCGGAGGCGCGCCGGCCGGCCCGGCCCACGACCGCGAGCAGCACCCACAGCAGCTGGTGCTGCCAGGCCGTGGGCGAGACGACGATCGCGGCGCAGCCGATGATCGCGACGGCGAGCAGCAGCTGGCCGTCGCGGAAGCAGCGGACGGCGCGGCGCAGGGCGAGGACGGCGACGGCCGCGCCGAGCGACAGGAAGAGGGCGACCTCCAGGGGGCCGTTCAGGCCGAGCCGGAGCAGGGCGCCGTGCAGGGACTGGTTGGCGAGGTCGTCGGCCCGGCCGCCGAGGCCGACGCCCGCCATGTGGTGGACCCAGTAGCGGTAGGAGTCGTGCGGCATCGCCGCCCAGGCGAGCCCGGTGCAGGCGGCGAAGGTGACGCCGGTGGAGAGCGCGGCGCGTCTGCGGCCGGTGAACCACAGCAGGGGCGTGAAGAGCAGCAGGGTGGGCTGGAGCGCGGCCGCGACGCCGATGAGCAGGCCGCTGGTCCGCTGGCCGTGGGCGACGAAGCAGCCCAGCAGGACGAGCAGGACCGGGATGACGCTGGTCTGGCCCAGCCACAGGGTGTTGCGGACGGGCAGGGACAGCATCAGCAGGCTGATGGCGACCGGGGCGGCCAGCAGGGCGGTGCGGCGGCTGACCGGCGGGGGCAGGGCGCGGGCGGCGATCAGTCCGAGGGCCACGACCAGCAGCAGCGTGCCGAAGGTCCAGCCCCAGCCGAGGGCCTGTTCGGCCGAACGGGTGAGGGGTTTGAGGACGAGGCCGCCGAAGGGGGTGCCGGTGAAGCGGGTCGAGTCGTACAGGGAGCCGGTCACGTGCAGGACGCCGTCGGGCCCGAGCCAGGTCTCCAGGTCCGTCAGGCGCTCGCCGCGGGGAGTGCCGAGGACGACGGCCACTTGTCGTGCCGCGAGCAGGGCCGCGATCAGCCAGAGGCCGAGGCGGGCCACGCGCAGGCGTGCCTGGGCCCCGCCGACGGCCGTCGCTCCGAATGCTTCCGCCGCTCGTCCCCCGTGATCCGCGTTCGTCACACCCCGTCGGCCTCCCGCCCCATTGGTCGCCTCCGGCGAGGAAGACGCGGGCTACCCCCGGTTCACCTGACGTCCGTCCGCCTTTTGTCCGGATGACGATAGTGCGCGGGGCGCGTGGTCGCCTCTCGTCGACGCGAGAAGGATCACATCAAGATCTCGTGGGAACTGTGTGCGATCGGGCAGAAGTCCCAGCACAGCCGCGATTTACGTGCCCTGTGCAACGAAAGGCATACCGCCCGTAAGGGGGCCATATCCGCCTATCGTCGCTTTTTCGGCCCGTACGACAGCGCCGCCGCGCGGGACCGCGTCCCTGTCCCCGTCGAAAGGTAGGCGAGCGAGTCTTGTCGACTGCCTCAGTCGTCGCTCCCCCGTCCGTCATGAAGAGCCGCGCAGCGAAGGCCCCGGACACCACCGTCACCGACCCCGCGCTCGTCAAGCGCGCCGTGAAGGCGGCCGCGCTCGGCAACGCCATGGAGTGGTTCGACTTCGGTGTCTACAGCTACATCGCGGTCACGCTGGGCAAGGTCTTCTTCCCGTCGGGCAATCCCACCGCGCAGCTGCTGTCCACGTTCGGCGCCTTCGCTGCGGCCTTCCTGGTCCGCCCCCTGGGCGGCATGGTCTTCGGCCCGCTCGGCGACCGCGTCGGCCGTCAGAAGGTCCTCGCCCTCACCATGATCATGATGGCCGCGGGCACCTTCGCGATCGGCCTGATCCCGTCGTACGCGACGATCGGTGTCGGCGCGCCGATCCTGCTCCTCGCGGCCCGCCTCGTGCAGGGCTTCTCCACCGGCGGCGAGTACGCCGGTGCCTCGACCTTCATCGCCGAGTACGCGCCCGACAAGCGGCGCGGCTTTCTCGGCAGCTGGCTGGAGTTCGGCACGCTGGCCGGCTACATCGGCGGCGCGGGCCTGGTCACGCTGATGACCGCCCTGCTCTCCGCCGACGACCTCACCTCCTGGGGCTGGCGCATCCCGTTCCTGATCGCCGGACCGATGGGCATCATCGGCCTCTACCTGCGCATGCGTCTGGAGGAGACTCCGGCGTTCGCCGCCGAGGTCGAGAAGGCCGAGAAGGACCGGCCCAAGGTGCCGCTGCGCGAGATGATCACCGGGCAGTGGCGGGCGCTGCTGCTCTGCGTGGGCCTGGTGCTGGTCTTCAACGTCACGGACTACATGCTGCTGTCGTACATGCCGAGCTACCTGACCAGCGAGCTGCACTACGACGAGACGCACGGTCTGCTCGTCGTCCTCGGTGTGATGGCCGTGATGATGATCGCCCAGCCGTTCGTCGGCGCGCTGACCGACCGGGTCGGCCGCCGCCCGGTGATCGCCACCGGCTGCGCGGGCTTCCTGCTGCTGTCCGTCCCCGCCCTGCTGCTGATCCGCGAGGGCAGCCTGCTCGCGGTCGCGCTCGGCATGGGCGCGCTCGGGCTGCTGCTGGTCTGCTTCACGGCGGCGATGCCCTCGGCGCTCCCGGCGCTGTTCCCGACGCGCGTCCGCTACGGCTCGCTGTCCATCGGCTTCAACGTGTCCGTGTCCCTCTTCGGCGGCACGACCCCGCTGGTGGTCACGGCCCTGATCGGCGCGACGGGGAACATGATGATGCCCGCGTACTACATGATGGCCGCGGCCGTGATCGGCGGTTTCGCGGTGTGGCGCATGGCGGAGTCGGCGGGACGCCCACTGCCCGGCTCGGCCCCTTCGGTGGCGGCGCGGGAGCAGTGAGCCCCCAGAGGTTTCCGCGAAGTCACGCCTGACACGCTCGCCCAAGCTCTCGGCCTCGCTCGGGCAGGGGGACCCCATGACGCCGCAGTGCCCGCCCTCCGGGCGAACGACGCGACTCTGCGGACACCGCCCAAGCCCCCGCGGCTGACCGGGGACGACTTCCGGCCCGCGCACCGGGAAGCGGCCCGCGGGGCCGCTTGCGCCCCCGACCGCAGGTGGCCGCTGCGGCCCTGCCCGCACGGCCGGCCGGTGGGGCGGAGGCCGGGCACCGCGCCCGCGGACCCGCTCCGCACGTCCGGCGTGACCGGAAGGCGCCGACCGGAAGGTGCCGGGACAGGTCCCGAACGGAGGTCCCGACGGCAGGTCCCGACGGTGGGCGCCGGACGGAAGGCGGCGACGACTTCCGGCCGGTGGACCGGGAAGCGGCCCGCGGGAGCGGATGCGCCCCCGACCGCAGGCGGCCGCTGCGGCCCTGCCCGCCCGGCCGGCGGGTCGGGCGGAGGCCGAGCACCGCACCCGCGGACCCGCTCCGCACGTCCGGCGTGACCGGAAGGCGCCGACCGGAAGGTGCCGGGACAGGTCCCGGCGGGAGGCGCCGACGGCAGGTCCCGACGGCGGGCGCCGGACGGAAGGCGGCGACGACTTCCGGCCGGTGGACCGGGAAGCGGCCCGCGGGAGCGGATGCGCCCCCGACCGCAGGCGGCCGCTGCGGCCCTGCCCGCCCGGCCGGCGGGTCGGGCGGAGGCCGAGCACCGCACCCACGGACCCGCTCCGCACGTCCGGCGTGACCGGAAGGTGCCCGCCGGGAGAGGCCGGGGCAGGTCCCGAACGGAGGTCCCGACCGGCGGTCCCGACGGTGGGCGCCGGGCGGAAGGCGGTCTTCCGGCCGTCTTCCGGCCGTCTCCCGGTCGCCGTGCGGAACCCTGGCGCGCCCGCGCTCGTTGGCCTGCTGGTTAGCATCCCTGGCTCGGCACAGAAAGGCAGCCGCATGAGCGAGTCGCACGTCTGGGACGAGGTCGACGCCTACTTCACCGCCCACCTCGCCCCGGACGACGAAGCCCTGGCGGCGGCCCTGCGCGACAGCGACGCCGCCGGGCTCCCGCACATCAACGTCGCGGCGAACCAGGGCAAGCTCCTCCAGCTCCTGGCCCAGATCCAGGGCGCCCGCCACATCCTGGAGATCGGCACGCTCGGCGGGTACAGCACCATCTGGCTGGGCCGTGCCCTGCCCGCCGACGGGCGGCTGATCTCCCTGGAGTACGACCCCAAGCACGCCGAGGTCGCCGTCCGCAACATCGCCCGGGCCGGCCTCGACAAGCTCGTCGAGGTGCGGGTGGGCCCGGCCCTGGAGTCGCTGCCCAAGCTGGCCGACGAGAACCCGCCCCCCTTCGACCTGGTCTTCATCGACGCCGACAAGGCGAACAACCCGCACTACGTGGACTGGGCCGTCAAGCTCACCAGCACGGGCAGCCTGATCGTCCTCGACAACGTGGTCCGCGGCGGCCGGGTGACCGACGCGGACAGCACCGCCCCGGACGTGGTGGGCACCCGCGCCGCGATCGAACTGATCGGCAGCCACCCGAGGTTGAGCGGGACGGCGATCCAGACGGTCGGCACGAAGGGGTACGACGGGTTCGCGCTCGCGCGGGTGCTGGCATGACGCCCGGCCGCCCGGAGCCGGCGGTCACACCTCGTGGTAGAAGCCCACGTTGACGCTGCGCGGGGCGGTGCGGTCCTGGACGATGATCTCGCCGCTGCCGCCCCTGGGCAGCGGGACGGTACCGCCGTAGGCGAGGGGCTGGGCGTACTCCCCGACCGTCAGGCGGACTTCGGAGGACGGGTCGGGCTGGGAGCCGCGCAGCCAGGTGAGCTGCCAGGTCCCGTCGGGCCCGCAGAGGAACTCCAGGTGCACGCGGGAGACGAACAGCCAGTCGTCCGGCGTGCTGAGCCGGCACACCGACTTGTCGCGGCCCACCCGCAGCACGGCACCCGGCTCGCTGGGCGCGTCGGCCATGAGCATGCCGGCCGTGGCACCCTCCTCCGCCGCGGACACGGCGGCCATGGTGAGTTCGAGCACGTGCGCTCCTCCTGAGACGTCCCTGAACGGGCCTGCAAGCCCGCCGCATGATAGAACGCCCGGCTGCGCGGTGTCCGGCACAATGGCCTCATGACCGAGCGAAAGCCACCCGGCGTGGACTTCGAGTCCTGGGTCGACAAGCAGATCCGTGACGCGGAGGCGCGCGGAGAGTTCGAACGGTTGCCCGGGGCGGGCCGCCCGCTCCCGCCCGACGTCGAGAGCACGTACGACGAACTGTGGTGGGTGAAGCGGAAGATGGCCCGCGAGGGCTTCTCGGTGCTCCCGCCGGCGCTGGCGCTGCGCAAGGAGGCCGAGGACGCGCTGACGGCAGCCCTCGCGGCCCCCTCGGAGCGGATCGTCCGGAAGATCATCGGGGAGATCAACGACAAGATCCGCGCGATGATGTTCAAACCGCCGCCCGGCCCCCCGCTGGGCAAGAAGCCGTACGACGTCGAGGACGTCGTACGGCGGTGGCGGGAGCGCCGGGCGGATCAGGAACCGGGCGCTTCACCCGGGTCACACGTGTAGCAGCCGTTCCGCGAGTTCGCGGTAGTCCTTCAGGGCCAGCCGCAGCTGCTCGGTGTCGGCGGACGACACGGGCTTGCCCTCGCCGCCCTCGACCGACTGCCAGGAGTGCCGTAGGGTGCGGCGGCGCTGCGTCACGGCCTCGGTGAAGCGGGCCGCGATCTCCTCCAGCACGTGGTCGGCCTCCTCGACGGCGGCCCGGGGCCCGTCGACGAACCCGGCGACCGCGTGCTGCAGCTGCGAGCCGAGCTTGTCGGACTCGTCGTGGGGCAGGAGGTGCGAGCGGGCGCCCTCGCGGGTGCCCGCCTCACGCGGGCCGGTGCGGTCGCCTGTGGGAGGGGTGCCGGCCGTGGCGAGCCGGTCCTCCTTGGCGACAGAGGGCGTGCGGGCGCCGGTGGCGCGGTCCGTGCCGTGGCCGGTGCCCAGGGCGGTCTCACCGCGGGCGTCGGGGGCGTTCGGCGCGTCGTCGCCCGGCGGCCGGGTCATGTCGGTCATCGCCTCAACTCTCCTTCGCCTGACGTCGGTGCATCGCCCACGGCATGTGCCCGCCGCGGGTGGCCGGGGCCTTGCGGCCGCCGTTCAGCCCGGCCTTGTGCCGTCCGCCCTCGTGGCGTCCGCCCAGGTGCGGGCCGGCGACATGGCCGCCGCCGTCGTGGCGGGCCGGTCGCACCAGCTCCTCGAACAGGGCGCGGGCCGCCACCATGGCCTCGCGCATGTCTTCCGTACCGGTGCCGCCGTCCCGGGCGTCCTCCGGGCGCAGGTGCGCCGCCCGGTGCACGCGCCGGTAGCCGTCCACGTGGTGGGCGTGGTGCACGGACAGCGCCGCGAGCTGCTCCTCGTACTGCCCGCCGTCCGGGAAGCCCCGGGCGCCGGCCAGCTCGGCGAGCAGCCGGTCCGCCTCGGCGACCGCCTCCCGCGGCGAGTCGACGAACCGCTCCTGGGCGGCCGTCCAGCGCGCCTCGTACTGCTCGCGCTGCGCCGGCTCCAGCGCTCGTTCGCGCAGGTCGCCGTGGCGCTCCACGCGTTCGGCGAGTTCGCGCTCGGCGGCCTTGGTGTCGCCGTCGTGCCGGGCGACGGCCAGGTCGTACTCGGGTCCGAAGCGCCGCTTCAGGCTCGGGCCGCGCCGAGCCCCTCGGGCGCGCAGGGTCATGGCGGCCGCGATGATGACGACGACCGCCGCGATCACGATCAGAGCAATGATCAGGCCAGTGGACATGAATGCCTTCCGGGTTCTCGGCCCAACCGGCTCTCCTCGCGAGCCGGTTCGCCGGTCGGGTAGCCCGGAAGCAGGCCGCCAAACGGCGCGCGGGCCCGGCCCCGGTCGCACGCGCCCCCGGGATATCCGGTTGCGAGCCGGGCACGGCACCTGCCGAGAATGCCGGTCATGACCTGGACCATGGCCCCGGAACCGTACGACTCCCCCGTCGCCGTCGCCCTGTGGCGGGCGTACTACACCGAGGTCAGCGACCGCTGGTACCTGCTGCACGAGGGGCGCCGGACCGACCCGGACGAGCTGGAGCGGGAGATCGCCGCCTACCGGGGCGCGGACCTCGCGCCGCCGCGCGGGCGGTTGCTGATCGCCCGGTACGGCGGCGAGCCGGCCGGCTCGGCGGGCGTACGGCTGCTGGACGGCACGACCGCCGAACTCACCCGGGTGTTCCTGCGCGAGCAGGTGCGCGGCAAGGGCGGTGCCGCGCTGCTCGTCCGGGCCGCCGAGGACGCCGCCCGCGCGCTCGGCGCCGACCGGATGATCCTCGACACCCGCGGCGACCTCGTCGAGGCCCGTGCCCTGTACGCCCGGCTCGGTTACCGGGAGACCGAGCCGCACAACGACGACCCGTACGCCGAGCACTGGTTCAGCAAGCGTCTCGACTGAGCTCCGGCAAGCGTCTCTACTGGACTCCGGCGAGCGTCTCGACCGAACTCAGACCGCCCGGCCCGCCGGCCGCGCCTCGTACGGCCGCTCGCGCCGCGACCCGCACAGCTCGCCGTTCAGCTCCCGCACGAGCCGCACCAGGTCGGTCGGCCGGTCCGGGCCCCACCAGTCGCCGAGCAGCTCGGCGAGGGACTCCTCGCGGGCCCGCGCCAGCCGCTCGGCGACCTCGCGTCCCCGGTCGGTCAGGACCAGGTCGAGGCCCACGCGCACGGCGAGCCGCCGCTCCTCGACCTGCCGGGCGGCCTCCATGATCACGGTCAGCGGCACGGGCAGGCGGTCGGCCAGCACGCCCGGCTCCACCGAGCCGTACCGGCGGATCCGCAGCAGCAGCCAGCTCGCCGCGGGGAGCAGGTCGTAGCCCGCCCGGGCGGTGATCTTCCGGTAGATCTCGCGCCGGCCCGCGCGGGTGCCGAGCACCGACAGGGCGCGGCACACCTCGTCGTACGAGGACCGCTCGACGGGATTGCTGGCCAGGGTCTGCGTGCCGTCGGGCGCGGTGACCGAGCCGCGCAGCCGGTCCTCCCTCAGGAACCAGGCCAGGACGAACCCGAGCAGCGCGACGGGGGCGGCGTACAGGAAGACGTCCGTGATGGACACGGCGTAGGCGTGCAGGGCCGGCGGGCGCAGGTCGGGCGGCAGGGCGGCGATGCCGCGCGGGTCGGCCTCCAGCGCGGCCACGGAGACGCCGGGCGGCAGCGGGGCACCGCGGAAGGCGTCCGTGAGCTGGTCACCGAGCCGGTTCGCGAAGACCGTGCCGAAGACGGCGACGCCGAACGAGGCGCCGATGGAGCGGAAGAAGGTCGCGCCGGAGGTGGCGACACCCAGGTCCGCGTACGGGACCGCGTTCTGCACGATGAGCACGAGGACCTGCATCACCAGGCCGAGGCCGAGTCCGAAGACGAAGAAGAAGCCGCTCAGCTCGGCGGTGGAGCTGTGCTCGTCGAGCTGGTGCAGGAGGAGCAGCCCGAGCGTGGTGACGCCCGTGCCGGCGATCGGGAAGACCTTCCAGCGGCCGGTGCGGCTGACGATCTGCCCGGAGGCCGTCGAGGCCAGTAGCAGGCCCAGCACCATGGGCAGCATGTGCACGCCGGACATGGTCGGGCTGACGCCCTGCACGACCTGGAGGAAGGTCGGCAGGTAGGTCATCGCGCCGAACATGGCGAAGCCGACGACGAAACTGATCACCGCGGCCAGGGTGAAGGTGCGCACGCGGAACAGCTTCAGGGGCAGCACGGGCTCGGCGGCCCGCCGCTCGACGGCGACGAAGACGGCGGCGAGGACGACGCCCAGGACGGCGAGCCCGATGATCTGCGGAGAGCCCCAGCCCCAGGTCGTCCCGCCGAGCGAGGCGACCAGCACCAGGCAGGTGGCGACGGCGGCGATGAGGAACGTGCCGGGATAGTCGATGACGTGCCGCTGTCCCTTGCGCGGGAGGCGCAGGACGGTGGCGATCACGGCGAGCGCGACGATCCCGACCGGCAGGTTGACGTAGAACACCCAGCGCCAGCTCACATGCTGGGTGAACAGCCCGCCGAGCAGCGGCCCGAGCACACTCGTGGCGCCGAAGACGGCACCGAACAGCCCCTGGTAGCGGCCGCGTTCGCGAGGCGGCACCAGGTCGCCGACGATCGCCATGGACAGCACCATCAGCCCGCCGCCGCCGAGCCCCTGCACCGCCCGGAAGGCGATCAGCTGGGTCATGTCCTGCGCCGCGCCGCACAGCGCGGACCCGACCAGGAAGATCACGATGGCGGTCTGGAACAGCCTCTTGCGTCCGTACTGGTCGCCGAGCTTGCCCCACAGCGGGGTCGCGGCGGTCGCCGCCAGGAGGTAGGCGGTGACCACCCAGGACAGGTGATCCATGCCGCCGAGGTCGCTGACGATGGTGGGCAGCGCGGTCGACACGATGGTCTGGTCGAGGGCCGCGAGCAGCATGCCGAGGAGCAGCGCGCCGATCGAGACCAGCACGTTCCCGGGCACCTGCTCCTGGGCGGCGACGCCCTGGGACGTCGTGCTCGCGGCCTGTGCGTCACCAGCCATGCGACCTCCTGAGGCTCCTGTGACATTTTCCATCGTGACCGCTGTGACCCGTTATGGCCCGCCGGGCCCTTTTGGAAGCGGTGGTTCCGAAGGCTCGTCGAACGCGCTGTGGAGGAGATCTGGATAATCTTTGGAGTTCGCGAGGGGGAGTACGCGAGGGGAGGGAGGAACGCGTGGAACCGCCGAACGGTCACCCGTGCCCGGAGTGCGGCGCGCCCAGACGCCCGGACAGCACGCCCTCCTGCGCCTGCACCCACCGCGCCGCCGAGGCCCTGCGCGACGCCCGCACGGCGGAGGCGGCGGCAGCGGAGGACTTCGACCCGCTGCGGATCCGCCCGTACGTGGAGATCGACGCCGCGGCGCCCTCCGGGACGGGGACACGGGACTCCCGTCCGGACCCGGACGCCTCCCGCACCGGGCCCGGCGCGCAATCACGGTTAGAGCCGGGAGGGACCACGCCCCCGCGGACAGCGGAGGGCGCCCCGCGCAACCCCCACACGGCGCCTGCGGAAGCACCGCCCCCCGGAACCGCCGAGCAGCCGCCCCCCTCCCCCGCCGACGCCACCATGCCCCTGCACCCGGTGGATCCGGACGCGACGACCGTCCTGCCGACCACCCCGGCCACCCCGGCCACCCCGGCCACCTCGGTGATTCCGGCGCTCCAGGCGCCCGGCGTGTCCGAGCCCAGCGTCACGGATCTGCGGCTGTTCGACGGCGGGGGACCGGATCCGCGTACGGAGGAACCGGGTGAGCCCGGGCCGAGGCCCGGCCGGCGGCGCCGTGCGGTTCTCCTCGCCACCGTCGGGGCCTGCGTGGCGGTCGTCACGGCGGCGGGGTACGCGAGCGGGCTGTTCTCCTACGAGAGCCCGTCCCGGGACACCGCGCTGCCGGACGACATCCGGGCGAGCGTGCCGGACGCCCCGTCGAGCAGCGCGGCGTCCACGCCGCCGGAGGCGAGCGCGTCGACCCCGCCGCCCGCCCCGGCCGCACCGCCCCCGTCGCCGTCGCGCACGGAGAGCCCGTCGCCCTCCGCCTCGCCGTCCACGCCGAGCGCCTCGCCGAGCCCGTCCCGGTCGACCGGCCCCGCCACACCGCAGCCGTCCGCCTCGGCGACCGCCCCCGGGCAGACGTCCCCGGACGACCGCCAGAACGACGGCCCCGCCGTCCTGCGCCGCGGCGACCGGGGCCCGCAGGTCGCCGAACTCCAGCTGCGCCTGCGGCAGGTGTACCTCTACGACGAGGACGCCGACGGCTCCTTCGACGACCGTCTGGAGGAAGCGGTCCGCACGTACCAGTGGTCACGCGGCGTCCAGACCGACGACCTCGGCGTCTACGACCGGGAGACCCGGGAGAGGCTGGAGTCGGAAACTCGGAAGCCGTGACCGGCCCGTCCGCCCTACTGTGACGCCGTGACCACTCAAGTGATCGTGCTCAACGGCGGATCGAGCTCGGGCAAGTCCGGGATCGTGCGGTGCCTCCAGGAGATCCTGCCCGATCCGTGGCTGGCCTTCGGCGTGGACGACTTCGTCGACGCGCTGCCCGCGAAGTTGCAGGGCTCGGACGCGGGGATCACGTTCGAGGCGGACGGCGGAGTGAGCGTGGGGCCGGAGTTCAGCGCCCTGGACGCGGCCTGGACGGAGGGCATCGCCGCGATGGCCCGCGCCGGCGCCAGGGTCATCGTCGACGACGTCTTCCTCGGCGGACCGGCGTCCCGGCAGCGGTGGCAGCGGGCCCTGGCCGGGCTCGCCGTGCTGTGGGTCGGCGTCAGGTGCGACGGCGCGGTCGCCGCGGGGCGTGAGATCGCCCGGGGAGACCGGGTCCGGGGCATGGCCGCGTCACAGGCGCAGCTCGTCCACGAGGGCGTGGGCTACGACGTGGAGGTGGACACGACGCACTCCGAGTCCCTGGACTGCGCGCGCGCCATCGCCGCCCGCGTCGACTGACCGGGGCCGGCTCCTCAACCGACCTGCCCGTTCCTCAACCGACGTGGAGACGGATCGCCCCGTCCCCGACCGCCTCCACCCGGACCTTCGTGAGGTCCTCGACCACCACGTCCGGCTCGTGGACCGCGGCTCGGGGCCCGACCCCGACCACCGTCATCCCGGCGGCCCGCCCCGCGGCTATCCCGGCGCCGGAGTCCTCGAACACCACACAGTCCGCGGGGGCGACCCCCAGCTCGGCGGCGCCCTTCAGGAAGCCCTCCGGGTCGGGCTTGCTCGCCCCGACGGATTCCGCGGTCACCCGCACCTCGGGCAGCTCCAGCCCGGCGGCCGCCATCCGGGCCGTCGAGAGCGGCACGTCGGCGGAGGTCACGAGGGCGTGCGGCAGCCCCCGCAGCGAGGCCAGGAACTCCGGCGCCCCGGGGATCGCGACGACACCCTCGGTGTCGGCCGTCTCCTCGGCGAGCATCCGGGCGTTGTCGGCGTGGTTCTGCTCCATGGGCCGGTCGGGCAGCAGCAGCGCCATCGACGCGTAGCCCTGCCGCCCGTGGACGACCTTCATGACCTCGTCCCCGTCGAGTCCGTGCCGCGCGGCCCAGCGCCGCCAGACGCGTTCGACCGAGGCGTCGGAGTTGACGAGGGTGCCGTCCATGTCCAGCAGGAGGGCGCGGGCGGTGAGCACGGCGGTGGCCGTCATCGGCAGCTCCAAGGCTCAGGGCGCGGGGAGGGGCACGAGACGGCCCCCGGAGGGACAAGGCGGCCCCGCCCGCCGGTCAGGGAAAACGGGCGGAGGCCACTTTGTTCCCCCACGGTACAAAACAAGTCCGGGTTCGCGCCAGGGGCCCCCTGCGGACGTTCATCCACTGTTCAGCTCACCCGGTCACGGCCTCCCACAGGCTCCACACCCCGAGCCCGAGCATCAGCAGCGCCGCGATCTGCGTGATCAGCCGCAGCGGCACCTTCTTCATCAGCGCCTTTCCGCCGACGATGCCGAGCCCGGCCACCGCCCACAGCGCGAGCACCGCGCCGAGACCGACGGAGAGGGGGTCGTCGTAGCGGGCGGCCAGGTTCGCGGTCATGATCTGGGTGAGGTCGCCGAACTCGGCGACCAGGATGAGCATGAAGCCCGCGCCCGAGACCTTCCAGAAGGACTGGTTCTCCGGCTTGCGGACCTCCCCCTCGTCCTCGCCCTTCTTCAGCAGCAGCATCGCGGCCCCGCCGAGGAAGAGCACGCCGGTCAGCGCGTGCACGATCTGCTGCGGCAGCAGCGTCAGCACGCTGCCGGCCGCGACGGCGAGCGCGACGTGCAGCGCGAAGGCGGCGGCGACACCGGCGAAGACGTAGGAGGCGCGGTAGCGGGTGCCGAGAACGAGGCCGGCCAGGGCGGTCTTGTCGGGCAGTTCGGCGAGGAAGACGACGCCGAAGACGACGGCCGTCACGGTCAGGCTGATCAAGGGTTCCTCAATCGGTCGGGGCTGCCCCACCGAGAGTGCTGAGCCTGTCGAAAACTTTCGACGCGACACCTCGGCACGGCAGCACACTCGGCACCCGTGCCGTACGGCACGGGCGTGCACTGCTTGCCGAAGGTCTCGCTGGCGGGTCCGGGAAAGGACCTGCCTCCGGGCGCCGGCTCAGGCGGGCTGAGCAGTATGTCGACGATCCGGCGAAGAGCTACTCCCCTTCTGCGCCGTCCATGGTACGCGACGCCCCGGGCGTGAAAGTTTCCGCCCGCACCTTGTCATGTCATGAACGCGTCATTAACTTCTCACCGGGCGCACACCTGTGCGCAACACGGCACCGCGAGCATTCCCTTCGCTCGCTCGCCAACGCCCCCTTCTCCCCAGGGAGTTCGCATGCCCAGGTTCTACGCGCGTCGACGGCTCGGTGTGGCCGCGGCCGCCACCGCGCTCATATCCTCCGTGGCCCTCTTCAGCGCCCCCACCGCCTCCGCCGCCCTCCCCACCCCGGTCAGCGGCGCGACCGCCCGCTCCTACCTCGCCACGCTCACCGTGGCCACCGAGGACCGCACCGGCTACAACCGCGACCTCTTCCCGCACTGGATCACCCAGTCCGGCACCTGCAACACCCGCGAGGTCGTCCTCAAGCGCGACGGCACCAACGTCGTCCAGGACTCCTCCTGCGCCGCCACCAGCGGCAGCTGGTACTCGCCCTACGACGGCGCCACCTGGTCCGCCGCCTCCGACGTCGACATCGACCACCTCGTCCCGCTGGCCGAGGCCTGGGACTCCGGCGCCGACAGCTGGACCACCTCCCGCCGGCAGTCCTTCGCCAACGACCTGACCCGCCCGCAGCTCATCGCGGTCACCGACAACGTCAACCAGGCCAAGGGCGACCAGGACCCGGCCACCTGGATGCCCTCCCGGACGGCGTACCGCTGCACGTACGTCCGCGCCTGGGTCCAGGTGAAGTACTACTACGACCTCTCGGTCGACCCGGCCGAGAAGTCCGCGCTGCAGAACTACCTGGCGAGCTGCTGACACGCGCTGTTTTCGTGTCGGAACCTCCCCGCTGACCTCCGTCGTTCCGTACCGTACGGGGCGACGGAGAGGGGATCGCCATGGCCGGACTGCGCCTCGGACCACTGCTGAGGTACACCGACGGCTCGTCCGCGACCGTCTGGGTCGAGACGAGCCGTCCGTGCGCCGCCGACGTGCGCTGCGCCGACGGCGCGGGCGGCACGGCCCGGACCTTCCAGGTGGCGGGCCACCACTACGCGCTCGTCCCGGTGACCGGCCTCACGGCCGGGACGACCACGACGTACGAGGTCTTCCTCGACGACACCCGGGTGTGGCCGCCGCCCGAATCCCCCTTCCCGCCCTCGGCGATCCACGCGCCGGGCCCGGAGGGGGCCCTGCGGGTCGCCTTCGGCTCCTGCCGCTGGGCCGCCCCGCCGGCGGGCGGGCACGACCCCGTCGGCCCGGACGCCCTGGACGCGCTGGCCACCCGGCTCGCGGCCGACCCCGAGGGCGAGCGGCCGCACGTCCTGCTGCTGCTCGGCGACCAGGTGTACGCCGACGAGACCTCCGACACCACCCAGCGCTGGCTGGCGGCCCGCCGCGACCTGGGAGAGCCGCCGGGCAACGGGGTGGCGGACTACGAGGAGTACACCCACCTCTACTACGAGTCGTGGCTCGACCCGCGCATCCGCTGGCTGCTGTCCACCGTGCCCAGTTTCATGATCTTCGACGACCACGACGTCATCGACGACTGGAACACCTCCGCCGCCTGGCTCGCCGACATGCGGGCCACCGACTGGTGGCGGGAGCGGCTGCTGAGCGGCCTGATGTCGTACTGGGTCCACCAGCACCTCGGGAACCTCTCCCTGGAGGAACTGGCGGCCGACCCGGTCTACGAGCGGGTCCGCGAGCTCCCCGACGGCACCGACGTGCTGCGCACCTTCGCCGCCCGGGCCGACGCCGACCCGGCCACGGCCCGCTGGAGCTACCGGCGCGACTTCGGCCGCGTCCGGCTGGTGATGGTGGACAGCCGGGCGGCCCGCGTCCTGGACGAGAAGGCCCGCTCGATGCTCGACCCGGGCGAGGACGCCTGGCTGCGCGAGCAGGTGCTGGACACCCCCGAGACGTACGACCACCTCCTCCTCGGCACCTCGCTGCCCTGGCTGCTGCCGCACCTGGTGCACGACGCCGAGGGGTGGAACGCGGCGCTGTGCCGCGGCGAACGGGGCGAGCGCTGGGCGCGGTTGAGCGAGAAGGTGCGGCGCGCCGCCGACCTGGAGCACTGGTCGGCGTTCCCCGAGTCCTTCGCCGGGCTGGCGGAGCTGATCGCCGAGGCCGGCTCCGGGAGGGACGCCCCGGCGACGGTGTGCGTGCTGTCCGGGGACGTGCACCACGCCTATGTCGCCGAGCCCTCCTGGGCGGGCTCGGGCCCCGACGCCCGGGTGCTGCAGCTTGTCTGCTCCCCCGTGCACAACTCCGTGCCCCTGTCGATCCGGCTGGCCTTCCGGGTCGGCTGGAGCGCGGTGGCGCGCGGCTTCGGCCGCTGTCTCGCCCGGCACGGCCGCCTCTCCCGTCCGCCGGTCGGCTGGCGCAAGACGGGCGGCCCCTGGTTCGGCAACCAGCTCATGACCCTGACCCTGCGCGGCCGTTCGGCCCGGCTGCGGCTGGAACAGGCGAAGGCGCGGCAGGGGACGGGGCCGCGGCTGACGACGCTCATGGACTCCGAGCTTGCCCCGTAACCCACCCGCAGCTTGCCCCTAACGCACCCGCAGCTTGCCCCGTAACCCACCCGTACCGCCCGTTTGTTGCCGCTGTGACCCGTGATGCTAGTGACGCATGCCACAGCGAGTGTCAATCCTTCCCCGCGGGCCCCGACTCCCGCTCCCGGCGACGGCATGATGAGGCGGACCGTCCGCTTCCCCACCGGCGGACCTCCGACCCATGCGCCCCCCCACGCCCTGGAGTTCCACCCTTGTCTGCGTCGACCGAGGAATCCGCACCGGCAGCGGCATCCGCACCGGCAGAGGAATCCACACCGCCCCGTCAACCGGGGTCGCTCTCCCTCGCCCTGGTCGGGGCCGGGCCCCGCGGCACCAGCGTCCTGGAACGCCTGTGCGCCTCCGCCCCGGAACTCCTCCCGCCCGGTGCCCGGCTGACGGTGCACGTCGTCGACCCCGATCCGCCCGGGCCGGGCCGGGTCTGGCGTACCGCCCAATCGTCCGAGCTGCTGATGAACACCGTCGCCTGCCAGGTGACCCTGTTCACCGACGACAGCGTGGACTGCTCGGGCCCGATCCGCCCGGGCCCGAGCCTGTACGAGTGGGCGCGCGGCGCGCTGGGCCCGGACGAGTACCCGACCCGGGCCGACTACGGCCGTTACCTGGAGTGGGTGTTCGCCGAGGTCGTACGGGAGGCACCGGCGGCCGTGCGCGTGGAGACGCACCGGGCGCGTGCCACCGGGCTGCGGGACATGCCCGGCGGCCACCAGGCCCTCACCCTCGACGACGGCCGCACGCTGACCGGCCTGTCCGCGGTGATCCTGGCCCAGGGCCATCTGCCGGTGACCGCCGATCCGGTCCAGCGGCGCCTCGCGACCCACGCCGCCCGGCACGGCCTGCGCCACGTCCCGCCCGCCAACCCGGCCGACGTCGACCTGTCCGCCGTACCCCCGGGCGAACCGGTCCTGCTGCGCGGCCTCGGTCTCAACTTCTTCGACCACACGGCCCTGCTGACGACCGGCCGCGGCGGCCGTTTCGTCCGCGACGACCGGGGGCTGCGCTATCTCCCCTCCGGCCGCGAGCCACGGCTCTACGCCGGTTCCCGGCGCGGCGTGCCGTACCAGGCGCGCGGCGACAACGCGAAGGGGCCGTACGGCCGGCACGTCCCGCTGGTCCTCACACCGGAGGTGATCGCGGGCTTCCGCAAGCGCGCGGACTCCGGGGAGGCGCCGGACTTCCGGGCGGAGATATGGCCGCTGGTGGCGAAGGAGGTGGAGACGGTCTACTACTGCGCGCTGTTGCGGCGGCCGGCGACCTCCGCGTCCGGCACGGGACGGGGCGGGCGGGACCGGGAGTTCGCCGACCGCTTCCTGGCCGTCCCGCACGGCGATCCCCGAGAGGCGCTGCTGCTGGACGAGTTCGGTGTGCCCGGCACCGGCCGCTGGTCCTGGGAGCGGGTCCTGCGGCCGTACGCCGGAGAGGACTTCGCGCACCCGGGCGAGTGGCGCGACTGGTTGCTGGCGTACCTGCGGCGGGACGCCGCACAGGCCGCCCTGGGCAATGTGGACGGTCCGCTGAAGGCGGCCCTCGACGTGCTGCGCGACCTGCGCAACGAACTGCGGCTGATCGTCGACCACGGCGGGCTCGCCGGCCACTCCCGCCGGGACCACCTGGACCGCTGGTACACCCCGCTCAACGCGTTCCTCTCCATCGGCCCGCCCCGGCGCCGCACGGAGGAGCTCGCGGCGCTGGTGGAGGCGGGTGTGGTGACGGTGCTCGGGCCGCGGTTGCGGGTGGCGGACGAGGACGGGGCCTGGACGGCGTACTCACCCGACGTGCCGGGCTCGGCCGTCCGTGTGAGAACCCTCATAGAGGCCCGACTGCCCGAACCCGACCTGCGCCGCACGGCCGACGAGCTGCTCGCCGGGCTGCTGCGGAGCGGGCAGTGCCGCCCGCACACCGTGGACGGTTACGAAACAGGGGGGTTGGATGTGACCCGGCGCCCGTATCATCTGATTGACCGTCAAGGAGTTGCACACACAAGGCGGTTCGCGTTCGGAGTGCCGACAGAAGGCGTCCACTGGGTGACCGCGGCGGGAGCGCGTCCAGGTGTGGATTCGGTCACCCTTTCGGACGCGGACGCGGTGGCGAGAGCCGCCCTACGTGCGACTGGGGCCGGAATCGGATCCCAGCCAGAGGTAAAGCCGTGGCCAAATGTTGAACTTGCAAGCATCAATTAGGCGCACCTAACGTGGGTTACTCGTCGGTTCTGTCCCCGACCGGCCCCGCTCGGCCGGCCAACCGAAGGAGACCCCCCATGACCGCACGCCTCAACGGCGCGCAGCCGTACGCCCTCGGGCTGTTCCGGATCGTCATCGGCCTGCTGTTCGCCTGCCACGGCGCCGTCGCGCTCTTCGGCGTCCTCGGAGGTGTGGACGGCAAGGGCGGCACCGCCTCCACCGGTGCCTGGCCGAACTGGTACGCGGCCGTCATCGAACTCGTCGGCGGCACCCTGGTCCTGCTGGGCCTCGGCACGCGCATCGCGGCGTTCATCTCCTCCGGCGCCATGGCGTACGCGTACTTCAAGGTCCACCAGCCGCAGGCCCTGTGGCCCATCGAGAACAGCGGTGAGGGCGCGGCCATGTACTGCTGGGCCATGTTCCTGCTGATCTTCACGGGCTCCGGCGCCTTCGGCCTGGACCGGCTGCTGGCGAAGCGCACGTCGACGCAGGGGCAGCGGTCCGCCCGGACACCGGTGACGGCCTGAGCCGCCCGGCCCTTTCGACGGAGAACGGCGCCTCTCCCGGACGGGAGGCGCCGTTCGGCGTTTCCGCTACCCGCTCGCCGCCACCCAGCCGAACGGCACCGTGAAGCAGGCCACCCGGGCGCCCGCGCCCTGCCGGTCCGCGGTGAAGGAGAGCCAGACCTCGTTGTGCGGACCGACGTGGTGCGGATCGCCCGAGGGCCGGTGCTGGTAGTGCCCTCCGGCGGCCTCGGGATCGGCACCGCAGGGCTCGCGGTGGACGTGGACGCCGTAGGCGTGCCCGGGCTTCATGCCGGTCACGCGCAGCCGGACGGTCGTCGCGCCGCCGCGCGCCGTGCGCTACGGGACGCCCGCACCGACCGCTCCCCGGAACACGGCAGCCGGGTGACAACCCGGACGAGCCGAGATGAGCCGAGACGAGCCGAGACGAGGTGAAACACTCCGTACCGAACGTACGAGCCCCCCGTGAACCGCCCTCACACCCCGGGCGTACGCTGTATGGCTGTCATGGCCACTCCTGCCGCTCCCCCCGCGACATCGCGGCACGGTCTGGCCCACGGGGGAGTCACGGGGAGTTGCGGTGCTGGAGCAGGTGGGGTCGCTGATCGGCAGCCCATGGATCTACGCGGTGGTGGCCCTGTCCGTCCTGCTCGACGTGTTCCTGCCGGTGCTGCCCAGCGGCGTCCTGGTGATCACGGCGGCCACGGCGGCGGCCGCGGGCTCGGCGACCGACGTGCCCGACATCCTGGCCCTGACCCTGTGCGCGGCCACCGCCTCCGTCCTGGGTGACCTGGTCGCCTACCGCCTCGCCTGGCGCGGCGGGGACCGGCTGGACCGGGCGATCTCCCGGTCCCGGCGCCTGACCACCGCGCAGGAACGTCTCGGCGCGGCGCTCGCGCGGGGCGGCGGCGCGCTCGTCGTCCTCGCCCGCTTCGCCCCCGCGGGCCGCTCCGTCGTCTCCCTCGGCGCGGGCGCCGCCCACCGCCGCGCCCGCGACTTCCTCCCCTGGTCGGCCCTGGCCGGCCTCACCTGGGCGGTGTACAGCGTCGCCCTCGGCTACTTCGGCGCGCACTGGTTGGGCGCGAGCTGGCTGGCGACGGCGGTGTCGGTGGGGGCGCTGTTCGCGGCGGGGGCGGGGGCGGCGTACCTGATGCGTAGGGAGCCTCGGGCCTCGTAGCGGGCCCGCTCAGCCCGCCCGGCGCGTACCGGCCCCTCGTACCTCCAGGCCGTCCAGCAGCTCGGCCGTGGCCTGCGCGACGGCCTCCACCGCGCGGTCGAACACCTCCTGGTTGTGAGCGGCGGGGGCTCGGAAACCCGAGACCTTCCGCACGTACTGCAACGCGGCAGCCCGAATGTCCTCCGCCGTGGCCTCTTCGGGCAGCACGGGCGGACGCAGGGTCTTGATACTCCGGCACATGCCCCCAGTCTCGCCCGTTCGGCCCCCGTAGGACAGCGACTCCTGTCATGATCACGGAGAGGCGGCCACCATCCCGGGGCCGACCGACGAGAGGAACCCGACATGGGCAACGACATCACCGTGGCCGTCCTGGGCCCGGGCGGCGTGGGCGGCCTGCTCGCCGCCCTGCTCTCCCGCGCCGGCCACCGCGTGATCTGCCTGGCCGGCGAGACGACGGCCGACGCCCTGCGCACCGACGGCATCCAGGTCCGCAGCGGCCGCTTCGGCGACTTCACGGCCCGCGTGGAGGCCGACACCCGGCTGCGCGAACCGGTCGACGCCTGCCTGATCGCCGTCAAGCACACCACCCTCGACGCCGCCCTGGCGCGCGTCCCCGCGTCCGCGCTGTCCGACGGCCTCCTCGTGCCGTTCCTGAACGGCGTCGAACACCCGGCGGCCCTGCGCGCCCGCTACCGGGCCGACCGCGTCGCCCCCGCCGTCATCCGCGTGGAGTCGACCCGGATCGCCCCCGGCGTCATCGAACACGGCAGTCCCTTCGCGGAGATCGACCTGACCGGCACGGGCGTCCCCCGGGCCCGCCTCGACGCCCTGGCGGAGACCTTCAACGCCGCCGGCCCGGCCACCCGGGTCCTGGCGGACGAGACGGCGGCCCTGTGGGCGAAGATGTCGTTCCTCGCCCCGATGGCCCTGCTGACCACCCGCCACGGCGTCCCTCTCGGCGAGGTCCGCACACGCCACCGCGACGAACTCACCGCGCTGGTCGAGGAGACGGCCGCGATCAGCCGCGCGTGCGGCGGCCCGGCGGACCCGGCCCAGGCCCTCGCCCGCTACGACACCTTCCCGCCGTCGATGAAGTCCTCGATGCAGCGCGACGCCGAGGCGGGTCGGCCCCTCGAACTGGACGCCATCGGCGGCGCGTTGCTCCGCGCCGCCGACCGCCACGGCATACCGGCTCCGGTGACGGAACGGGTGGTGGGCGAACTGACCCCCGACGAGGGAGCGGTCGACACGATCACGAGCAGTTAGCTTGTCTTACTGACAGTGCTGCCGGAGTCTCGATAGTGTGCAGGCGGCGCGAAGGGGGACGGGCATGCGCAAGTTCTTGTCGTCATTACGCAGGGCGGCTCCGACGCGCACCGGCTCGGCGCTCCGCGCACTCGTCATTGCGACGGCCGCCTGGATGCTCGGCCTCTCCTATGCCGCGCTCAGCGGCCGTGGCGTCGAAGCCGTCATGCTCGTCACGGCCGGCACGGTCGTGCTCGTTCTCGTCGTGCAGAAGGCCTTCGCGCTGTTCGACAACCTGGAACTCGTCCGGGAACTGTCCCAGAAGGAAAACTACTTCCGTTCCCTGGTGCAGGACTCGAGCGACGTCATCATGCTCGTCGCCCCGAGCGGCATCCTGAGGTACGTCTCCCCGGCCGCCGAGGGTGTCTACGGCCGCCCGGCGGAGGATCTGGTGGGGACGGAACTGGCCGGTCTCATCCACCCGGAGGACCTGGGCAGCGTCGTGCACGAGGTGCGGCGTTTCCTCGCCGCCGACCCGGGCGAGGAGCCCACCACGCGCATCGAGTGCCGCTTCCGCTCGGGCGACGGAACCTGGATCCATGTCGAGTCGATCGTCAAACGGCACCACGGCGGCCTCATCTTCAACAGCAGGGACGTCACCGAACGGGTCCGGCTCCAGGCCCAGTTGCAGCACAACGCGGAGCACGACCCGCTCACCGACCTGCCCAACCGCGCCCTGTTCACCAAGCGCGTCCAGCACGCGCTGTCGGGCCGCCGCGCCTCCGACCGGGGCGTGGCCCTGCGGAACACGGCCGTGCTCTTCATCGACCTCGACGGCTTCAAAGCCGTCAACGACACCATCGGGCACCAGGCCGGGGACGAACTGCTCGTCCAGGCCGCCCGCAGACTGCAGGAATCCGTCCGCCAGGGCGACACCGCCGCACGGCTCGGCGGGGACGAGTTCGCCGCCCTGATCGTCGGGGACAACACCCACGACCGGGACGCCCGGGCGCAGCACATCATCGACTTCGCCGACCGCCTCAGGACGACGCTCTCCCAGCCCTACCTCATCGACGGCAACGATGTCCGCGTCAACGCCTCCATCGGCGTCGCCTTCGCCGAGCCCGGCCTCGGCGCGGGCGAACTGCTGCGCAACGCGGACCTGGCGATGCACCGGGCCAAGGCCGGCGGCAAGGGCCGCGTCGAGCTGCGCAAGCCGCAGATACAGCAGGACGCCGTCCGCAAGGCCGAGCGGGCCACACGGCTGCGCGCCGCGCTCCACGACGGCGAGTTCGCCCTGCTCCACCAGCCCGTGGTGTCCCTGGAGGACGGCCGGATCACAGCGGTGGCCGCGCACGTGCGCTGGCGCTCCTCGCAAGGGGTGCTCTTCACCCCGGCGGAGATCCAGCGCGCGGCCGAAGGCAGCGACGAAACCGCCGAGTTGGACCGGTGGGTGATCGAGGAGACCGTCGAACAGGCCGCAGAACGGTATGCGGCGGGCCACGCGGTGCCGGTGGCCGTCCGCATCAGTGCCCGCCGGCTCCTGGACCCGTCGAAGCCCCTCGGCTCGATCGAGGCGCTGCTCACCCGGCACGGGCTGCCCTCCGGGTTGCTGATCATCGAGCTGTTCGACGCCGATGCGACAGTCTCCTTGGACGAACTGGAACGTCGTCTGAGCGCCCTCAGGCGGATCGGTGTCCGGATCACGGTCGACGGGTTCGGCAGCGGCCCGGCGGCGATCACGACCCTCAGGCGCCTCCCCGTCGACGTCCTGAAGCTCGACCGCGGCCTGGTCGAGGGCGTCGTCGAGTCCGCGCGCCTGCACAAGATCACCAGTGGGCTGCTGCGCATCGCCGGCGACCTCGGGCTGCAGTCCGTGGCCGAAGGCGTGGACCTGCCCGAGCAGGTCGTCGCCCTGCACGCGATGGGCTGCACCCACGGGCAGGGCATGGCGTTCTCCGGGCCGCTCGACGAGTACCGGCTGCGCCGGGCGCTCGCCGCCGGCCGCTATCCGGTGCCGCACAGGCGGCCCGGCGCCGGCTTCGAGGGCAGCGACGTACGGGGCACAGCATCAGACGGCGACACCTTCGCCGGACCGGGGCTCGCGACGGCGGAGTTGCTGCGCGAGTACGCGCGGCACAGCCAGGACGAGGCCGACGCGGTAGCCAGAGCGGCGGGTGAACTCGAGTACGCCCTCGCCCGGCTCTTCGCGATTCTGGGGCCGCCTCCCGAACCGACGGCACTCGAGTACGACCCGGCAGGAAGCGGTGATGGAGGCGCGCGGCAGTGAGCGTGGAAGAAAGCAGCGGCGCCCCGCCCCTCCCGCCGGACGACCTCGTCGTCTCGGTGGGTCTGGAGATCGCCATGAAGTGGGGTGCCGCCCTCGGCGGACCGGAGCAGCTCAAGGTTGCGTTGGCGGCCCTGGAACCACAGTTGAAGCGGGACCACCAGATCCGGCTCAGGCAGCTGGACATGCAGCGGGAGGCGGCCGCGCGCAAGGACGAGAACGCCAGGGCGGCCGCGGAGCGCGAAGTGCGGCTGGCGCGAGAGAAGCGTCAGCACGCGCTCTGGATGACGGGCCTGTACGTGGGCGCCGTGATCAGCGTCGTCATGCTCGGCGCCGGCATCTACGTCGCCAGGGACGTGTGGTGGCTGGCGATCATGCTGTGCGGTCCCAGCCTGATCGCCATGGGCAAGCTCTACGTGCTGCGGCGCAGCGACAGGGAGGACATGAAGGCAGTGGCCCGAAACGCCCGGGGTGCGACGAACGCCGCCGGCCAGGCGCAGCCTCCGGCCGTTCCGTGACGAGTGCGGCAAGCCCCCGGAGTAGCCGGTCACCTGTTCGCATGAACCACGGGAAGACACTCGTCCACTCAATTCGAACAGGCGTATCATTGGGTCGTGGCTACGACCTATGACTTTCCGAGTGACCTCCTCGCCGGTCAGGAGGAACTCCATCAGGTCCGGGCCGAGCTGTCGGCCCTGCTGAAACGACTCCCGTGGTCGGTGGAGCCGCTGGACGGCTTCAGCGACGACAACGGCTGGCGCAAGGTGGAACGCCCCGCCTCCCCCGGCTGGACGGCCGACGAGCAGGCGGAGGTCGAGAAGCTCCGGCGGCGCGAACACGAGCTCGCGGTGTTCGTCAGCACCCACCGCTACTGGTCCGAACTCAGCGGCCCCGAGCGGGTGGTGGCCCGCTCGGCGCTGAAGCACGCGCACGAGGCTCCGCCGGAGGAGACCGACGGAGCCTCGTAGCGGCTCGGCGGCCCGGACGTCAGCCGGCGCCACCGCCCTTGCCGAGGAGCTTGTTCATCTCGCTGATCTCGGCGTTCTGCGCGGTGACGATGTCGTCGGCCATGGCCTTGGCGGGGCCGTAACGGCCCTTGCTCTTCTCGACGGTGGCCATCTCCACGGCTCCCTCGTGGTGCTCGACCATCAACGCCAGGAACTTCGCGTCGAAGGCCTTGCCCGAGGACTTCTCCAGCTCGGCCATGTCGTCGTCGCTCATCATCCCCGGCATGCCGGAGTGGCCCGCGGCGGAGTGGTCCATTCCGGCGCCGGGCTCGGGGACGTCCTCGCCCCAGGCCTTCAGCCAGCCGGTCATGGTCTTGATCTCCGGGTCCTGCGCCTTCTCGATCCGCGCCGCGAGGTCCTTCACCGCGCCGGAGGAGGCCCGGCCGTCGGCCAGTCGCGCCATCTCCAGGGCCTGCTGGTGGTGCGGGATCATGCCCTGCGCGAAGGAGACGTCCTGGGCGTTGTGCTGTCCGGCCGTGGGCTCGGTCGCGGTGCCGCTCCCGGTGTCGGCACCGGCGGACGAGGAGGCGTGCCCCTGGTGCCCGCTGCCGTTGTCGTTGCCGTCGCCGCCGCAGGCGGCGAGGGCGGTCACGGCGACGCCCGCCACCACCACGAGGGCGGCCCGGCGCGTCAGGGTACGGATGCTGGTCATGCGTGAACTCCTGCTTGCTTCGGCTTGCTTCTGGAACGAATTCAGGACACGGCGACGCATCGCCCCGGGCATGCGAAGCCGGCGCGGGGCGTGAGGGTGTCCTATATCCGCAGAAGCTGGAGTTCGGAGAGCGACGGCGGGGCGCGCGCACCGTCCGGATCGGCGACCGCGTGCGCCCGTACGACGTCCTCCCGTACGGAAACGGGGACCGGGTCGGCGACGAGCAGGGGCAGCACGGGCCCACCGCTGACAGCCCCCGACGCACAGGTCGCGTCGGCGTGCTGGACGTGCCCGTGACCGCATTGCCCGTAGGGCGTGGCCTGCGGCTGATGTGCGGCGGAGGTGCCTTCGTGGGTCTGGGCCGCGTGCGAAGGCTGCGCATGCATCGGCTGCGCATGCATCGGCTGCGCGTGCGCCTGCCCGGGTAGACCACCACCGGGCGCCAGCCCGTGCATCCCCAGCAGCCCCACCAACAGCCCCAGCACACACAGCGCACGCCATCGCCGTACGGCGAATCGCGGGGCGCGCTGTCGGGGGCTGTTCACGCCGCACATCGTAGAGAACGCCGCGGGCCGATGTCGGCCCGGGGGTCATGGAATCCACTGGACCTTGATGTGCCCCGGCCGCCGGATCACGCCGCGGCGCGGCGGGGCGGCGACTCCACGGACACGGTCGCGAGGTCTTCCGGCCGCCATGTGGAGTGCGTCCCTGTGGAGTGCATCGTGAGACCCGGAGCAGAGCCTTGGCCGACCGCCTGGAGATCAACCACGCCGTCGGACTGGGGAACGCTGCCCTTGGTGCGCAGCGCGCCCTCCTGCGACGGCAGGAAGTCCGTGTTGATCTCGCGGACCAGGGCCTCGGACATCATGTCCCGGCGGACGCAGAAGGTGTAGTGCTTACGGTCCCGGCTGACCCTGGTGCCGAAGGTGCGGAGCGGCAGCAGGGCGGGATCCACGAGTTCGTACTGGGTGCGGAACTCCGGTTCGGCGGCCGCCAGCTCCGGGTGCAGCTCGAACGCGTCCGTGCCGGACAGGTGCCGGAAGTACTCGTCCAGATCCCTCAGCAGGTCGGGATGGATGTGACCGGCGACGATCAGTTGATCTGTGCGGATGCCGCCTGAAACGGGCGTCCAGCGCGTGCGTATCAGGTGGGCATCCTGCAGCTCATCGACGATCGCCCATGAGGTCCTGAATGTCGGCATAAGGCTCACGTTCCACCCATGGGGAACGTTTGTCCAGATACAGGCCGCGCGAGCGCACGCGTGAAAGGCCCTCCAAAGAACGTATGGAGGGCCTCTGACCTGCTGACGGATCCGGTGGGCGCGGACGGTTTCGAACCGCCGACATCCTGCTTGTAAGGCAGGCGCTCTACCCCTGAGCTACGCACCCGGGCTCCCGGGCCACGCGCCCAGGACGAGTCGACAGCCTACATTGCCCGGGGCGCGGTCCCGCAAACCCGTATCGGCGGCCGTGCCGGGGGTTAACCCCACCGTTGATCCGGGAGTGGCCCGGATCCCTCCTGGGGGCCTGGATCCATACGGTCGTAGAGCGCCCGAGAGCGCCCGTCGTCCGTCCAGGGGGAGATCGTCATGGCCCGCACCACTCGCACCACTGCCACCACCACCGGCACTACCGGCACCACCGGCACCACCCGCTCCCTCCCCGCCCGCGCGGTCGCCGTCGCCGGTGCCGTCGTGGTGCTCGTCGCCGGGCTGAGTGCCTGCGGGGCGTCCGCCGGGGACGACACGGACCCGGACCGCCGGTCCTTCGAGCTGCAGGGCCGCACGCTCACCGTGGACTCCGACGACTCGGCCCTGGAGATCGTCGCCGCCGACGACAACCCGGCGGGCAGGATCGACGTGACCCGGTGGTTCCAGGGGTCGGTCGTCATCGGCAAGGACCCCGAGGTCACCTGGTCCATGCGGGACGACCGGCTCGTGCTGCGGCTGAAGTGCTCCGGCGTCGTCGCCGACTGCTCGGCCAAGCACCGCATCGAGGTGCCCCGCGGCGTCACCGTGAAGGTCGAGGACGGCGACGGGAGTGTGCGCGCCCGGGGCTTCCGGGACCCGCTGAGCATCCGCACGGGCGACGGCTCCGTCCGCGTCACCGACACCACCGGTCCCCTGGAGCTGCGTACCGGCGACGGGTCCATCCGCGTCAGCGACGCCACCGGCCGCCTGGAGATGCGCACCGACGACGGGTCCATCCGCGTCAGCGACGCCACCGGCCCGCTCCGGATGCGCACCGGCGACGGTTCCATCCGGGCGGACGTCTCCTCCCGTGACGTCCGCACCCACACCGGTGACGGCTCGGTCCGCCTCGAACTCGGCGCCGTACCGGACCGGGTCGAGTCCCGCAGCGGCGACGGTTCCGTGACCATCGCCGTGCCCCGCGCCGCCTACCGGGTGACCACCGAGACCGGTGACGGCGGCGTGGACGTGTCCGTGCCCCGCGACGAGACCAGCCCGCACGTGGTGTCCGCCCGGACCGGCGACGGCAAAGTGACGGTCCGAACCGCGAACTGATCGGCCCGTGTGTTCGTCCTCTACCGGTGGGAGAATGACACCGGGCAGGGTGGACCACAGCACGGGAGAGGGATGTGACGGCGACACCAGCGCAGCCGAACTCGCCGTCGGTGCCGCGCGCACATCGTCCGCGCCGCCGCCTCCCCCGCACCCCCGGCCCGCTCCGGGACACGCTCGCCCTGACGGTGCTGCCCCTGCTGGCCGCGCTGGCGCTGCCCGCCGCCTTCGCGGGCGGCGGCACCCGGCGCTGGTTCGGCGGCCGGGCCGAGGGCCAGCGGGCCGAGGCGCAGGCCGCGAAGGACGCCGCCGCGGCCGCCTTCTACGAGCTCGACACCGCCCAGCGCGACCTGCGCATCTCGATCGAGACGATCACCGCCGTCGACGATTCGCCCGCCGCCCGGCGCGCCGTCACCGACTTCGACGCCCTCGGCCGCCGCATCGACGAGGCCAGCAGCCGGTACATCAGCGCCGTCGACGCCCACGACCTCGACCGCGACGACCTGGAGGCCTCGGCCGCCTCTCGCGCCCGCACCGAGCTGACCGCCGCCAAGGAGGAACTCGGCCGGGTCAAGCAGGAGCTGGACCGCTTCGCCGACGGCCTCGGCCCGCTGCTCGGCAAGGCCGAGACCCAGCTGGCCCGCCTCGCCCCCGCCGTCGAGCGCGCCCGGCAGGGCCTGCTGGCCGCCTCCAACGCCCTCGACGCCGTGCGCGCCTCGGGCCTGAAGGCGGACGACCTCGCCGCCCGGCTCGCCGCCCTCTCCCCGGAGCTCACCAAGCTGAACCAGGGCGCCGGGCAGCACGGCGTGCCCCAGACCCTGGAGCGCGCCGAGCGGGTCACGCGGGAGGCCGAGGCGGTCCGCGTGGAGGCCGAGCGGCTGCCCGACCGGGCCGCCGAGATCGACCATCGGCTCGTCTCCCTGCGCACCCGCGCCCAGGCCCTCACCACCCGCTCCGAGCAGGTCCCGCCGATCCTGAGCGAACTGCGCCGCCGCTTCACCGCCGCCTGCTGGCAGGACCTCCAGAGAGTCCCCGAGGTCGCCGCCGAGAACGTCCGCCAGGCCGAGGTGAAGCTGGCGGAGGCCCGCACCGCCCGTGACGAGCAGCGCTGGGCCGACGCGACGGCCCTGCTGTCGACCGTGCGGGCCCTGCTGAACACCACCGACGAGGCCGTTTCGGCCGCCGGCGACCGACTGCACCGCCTGAACGCCGTGCAGAAGGACCCCCAGCAGGAGATCGACCGCACCCGCTTCGCCATCCGCGACGCCCAGCGCCTCGCCATGGCCGGCCGCAACACCCCCGACCCGCGTCACGCCCGGCCCCTGGACGACGGCGTGGCGCGCCTGGAACGGGCTATCGCCACGCTTGAGGGCCGCCACCCCGACTACTGGCACTTCCTCACGGAGACGGAAGCGGTACGCCGGTCCGTGGCGCACGTGGTCGCCCTGATCCGCGAGGAACGGGGAGCGGCGGGCCACTGACCGTGCCGGTTAACCTGTGCGCATGCCTCGCTACGAGTACCGCTGCCGTACCTGCGGCGACACCTTCGAACTGAGCCGTCCCATGGCGGAGTCCTCCGCTCCCGCGGCCTGCCCCTCGGGCCACGACGACACGGTGAAGCTCCTCTCCACGGTCGCGGTGGGAGGCTCGGCCTCCGCCCCGGCCCCGGCGCCCCGCGCGGGTGGCGGAGGCGGCGGCTGCTGCGGTGGCGGCTGCTGCGGCTGACGCTCTCCTCGGGATCCCTTCAGTTCGGGATCCCTTCAGTTCCTCAGGATCCCTTCAGGTCCGGTTTCCTAGCGTGGCGGCATGACAGCCATCGCCGCGGACGCCGGACCGCAGTGGGTCAACGACCTCATGGACGCGCTGGGCGCGCCGGGTGCCGGTCTCGCCATCGCCCTGGAGAACCTGTTCCCGCCCCTGCCCAGCGAGGTGATCCTGCCGCTGGCCGGGTTCGCCGCGAGCAGCGGGCGGATGAGCCTGCTCGCCGTCCTGCTGTGGACGACGGCCGGCTCCGTGATCGGCGCGCTGGCGCTGTACGGGGTCGGGGCGCTGCTCGGCCGTGACCGGACGGTGGCCGTCGCGGCCCGGCTTCCGCTGGTGAAGGTCTCGGACATCGAGAAGACCGAGGCGTGGTTCCTCAAGCACGGCACCAAGGCCGTGTTCTTCGGGCGGATGATCCCGATCTTCCGCAGTCTGATCTCCGTGCCGGCGGGCGTGGAGCGCATGCGCCTGCCGGTGTTCCTGGGCCTGACCACGCTGGGCAGCGCGATCTGGAACACGGTGTTCGTGCTCGCGGGCTACTTCCTCGGCGCGAACTGGCACACGGTGTCCGACATCGTCTCCACCTACTCCAAGGTGGTCCTGGCCGTGGCGGCCCTGGCAGTGGTGGCGTTCATCGCGATACGGCTGCTGCGGCGACGCCCTGAAGGAGCGCCGGGCGGTGCCGATGTGCGGCTCCGCCGCGAGACGCGAACGGCCACGACGGCGCCGCACCCGCACGACGACCAGGACACCCGAGTTCTCAGGCGCCCTGTACTGCCCTCAGAAACTCCCGCAGGATCCGCTCCCCGGCGAGGACACCCCGGTCGGGAAGCACTCTGATCGAGGGAGCCGTGAAGCCGGTGTCGGCCAGCTCCCCGTGGCCGGGCCGCCAGCCCTGGTCCGCCGCGAGGAGCAGGTCGGTGTCGAGCAGGGAGTCACCCGCGGCGAGCGTGAGATCGGCCCCGGTCCGCCGGGCCACCTCGCGCATCGCCGCGCTCTTGGTGAGCGGCTTGGGCACGGCGTAGATCTTGCGGCCCTGGAGGGACACCGTCCAGCCGCGGTTCTCCGCCCACACCGCGAGTTCCTTCACCCAGTCCTCGTGCAGCAGTTCGCGCTCGACGACGAGGTAGGCGAAGAGGTCGTCGGCGGTGCGGTGCTTGCGCACCCACACCGGGTCGGCGGCCCGCAGCAGGTGTTCCTGCACCTCGGCCAGGGGTGCGCACTGGTCGGCCAGCCGCGCGGTCACCCGCGCGTGCCAGTCCGGGTCGGAGACGCCGTCCACCATGAGGTGCCCGCCGTTGGCGCAGATCGCGTACGTCGGCTCCGGGCCCGGCAGGTTGATGCGCTGGTACTGCTTGCGGGTCCGGGTCGTCGTCGGCACGAACACGGCCGCGTCGCCCAGGTCGGTGAGGAGCTGGGCCGCCGTCTCCGTCATGTACGACAGCGGCCTGCTCTCGTGCACCTCCACGCACAGCAGCCGGGGCGCCCGCGCGTCGGGCATGGTCAGCGCCAGGGCCGCGGAGGAGTAGATCAGGGTGCGGTCCAGGTCGCTCGCGACGAGTACGGGCATCAGACCGTCACCGCCTTGCCGTCGGCGCCGGTCGCGCCCCGGGTGTACTTGGGGTGGATCAGGCCGACGCAGGTGTAGGGCAGGTCGGCCACCTCCTCGACGGGCACGCCGCGCTGCTCGGCCAGCAGGCGGACGTGGTCGAGGTCGCTGCCCGCCCCGGCGCGTGCCAGGACCTTCCACGGCACGCGGCGCAGCATGACCCGGGTGGTCTCGCCGACGCCGGGCTTGACGAGGTTGACGTCGTGGATGCCGTACTCCTCACTGATGCGTTCGACGGCGGCCCAGCCCTCCCAGGTGGGCGAGCGGTCGGCGGCGAGCAGGTCCTTGGCCTGGGCGCAGGCGGCGTCCGCGACCTCCGGGAAACGGGCGGAGACGGCGTCCAGGAAGGTCACCGACACGTCGGTGCCGGCGAGTTCGCGGTAGAACTTCGCGCCGTGGTAGTCGTGCGGGCCGACCAGGTCCGCGCGCAGCACCGTCCGCGAGATCAGGCCGGACACGGTCGAGTTGAGGCAGGCGGAGGGGATGAGGAAGTCCTCGCGGGTGCCGTAGGTGCGCACGCAGGAGCCGGGGTCGGCCAGGACGGCGATCTCCGGGTCGAAGCCGGTGATGCCGTCGGACTCCTCGAACTCCGTGAGGGCCTGGGCGAGTTCGCGGGTGATGGCGCCCTTGCCGGTCCAGCCGTCGACGAAGACGACGTCCCGGGGGTCGTGGTGTGCGGCGAGCCAGCGCAGGGCGTTGGCGTCGATGCCGCGGCCGCGGACGATCGACACGGCGTAGTGCGGCAGGTCGAGGACGTGCCGGTGCTGGGCCCAGCGGCGCATCAGGATGCCGACCGGGGTGCCGGCGCGGGCCAGGGAGACCAGGACGGGTCGGGGGGACCGCTCCGCGAGGACGGTCTCCGTGACGACGCCGACCGCCCGGGCGATGCGGGCCGCCGAGGTCTCCAGCGCGGCGTGGAACAGCTCCTGGTACTGCTCGCTCGGCTGGTACTCCACGGGCAGCGACTCCGCGTAGTGCGCGCCGCCGCTCTGGATGGCCTCCTCGCGCTCCTCGGTCGGCGCCTCCAGCGTCACGTCCGAGAGGTCCTGGAGCAGCCAGCCGACCTCCTCGGGCGCGTACGAGGAGAAGGCGGGGCCGCGGAGGGGCTCGGGCAGCATGGAGGGCCTTTCGGGGGCGGGCCGGGGCTCGGGGACGTACGACGGTACGACGGCGAGGAGGACCCGCGGCGTGTGTGCGGCGAGCCGCGCCAGCAGGCCGTCGGGCGCGTGCAGCCGGGGGGTGTCGCCCACCGAGTCGACGACGGCGACGACGGCGTCGAAGCCGGCGCCGGCGACGTTGTAGGCGTACCGCTCTCCGGGGCCGTCGGCGGGGTCGTCGTGGGCGGGGAAGACCAGGCGGGTGCGTATCGCGTAGCCGGGGTCGTCGACGGCGAGGACGGGCGATCGGGTGGTGGTGGAGTAGCGCACCTCGGCGTCCGTGGTCCGCTCCAGGGCCTCGGCGAGCCGCAGCGGGGCGTACATCAGCTCCTCGAAGCCGAGCACGAGCACGCGGCGGGCGTCGGCGGGCAGTGCCGCGGCGATCCGGGCCGCCATGCCGGGCAGGGCGGCCTCCAGCCGCTCCCGGTGGGCGGGGGTGAAGCCGTGCCGTCCGCCGTCCGGCAGGCCGCGGGGCCAGTGCAGGTCTATGCGGGTGAGCCGGGGGCGGGTGCCGTCGTCGTCCGGGTGCGGGCCGGTGGGGGCTGGTCGCGCAGTTCCCCGCGCCCCTGGAAGGGCGCTGTCGGCCTCGTGGCGCGCCACCAGCTCCTGCCCCTTCTCCAGCACCCCCTCGGGCAGCAGCACCGTCCCCGAAGCCGCCGCCACGAGATCCACCCGCGCGCCGATCTCACGGGCGAACTCCTCCAGCCGGCCGGCATCCGCCGCCGACCGCATGTCCACCAGCGCCACCACGACGTACCGCCGCCGCGGATACCGCACGTGCAGGTCCCGGATGGTGTTCAGCACCGTGTTCCCCGTGGAGAACTCGTCGTCGACCAGGACCAGCGGTCCGTCACCGGCGAGCAGCGCGGGGTCCTCCGGCAGGAGCAGGTGCGAGGTCGCGTGCGAGTGGGACTCCTCGAAGCCGCCCGCGGGGGCGAGGCCGGCGACCGGGCGGCGGGTGGAGTGCAGGCAGGGCGCGAGGCCGAGGCCGTCGGCGACGGAGTGGCCGAGGCCGGTCGCGGTCTCCGCGTAGCCGAGGACGACCGCCGCGCGTGCCTCCTCCTCGCCCAGCAGGTCACGGACCCGGCGGCCGAGCTCGACCCCGTGGCCGTACACCACCGACGGCGACTGCGGCACGTGCTTGCCCAGCACGTTCGACACCAGCAGGTGCGCCCGCTTGGGGTTGCGGCGCAGCGCCAGTCCCAGCAGGTCGGTCAGCCGGTCGTCACCGGCGAGCCCGACGCCGAGCCGCTCGGCGACCCAGCTGCCCGACCAGACGCCGTCGCGCACCTCGTGGTGCGGCCCCTCGTTCACTGCCTTCTCCATGGATTCCCTGCGTCGCGTTCACCGGTGTACCTGACTCGAGGACTCAGCTCGGCAGCCCCGCCGCGAGCAGCTCCACGAAGCCGATGTCCTCGTTCGCCACGCCGAAAACCTCGGCTCGCAGCAGGGTCCGCTCGGCCCAGGCCCGATGCGGCTTCACCTCGTTCATCTTGTTCGTGTAGGCGGACCTCAGGACACCGCCGCCGCCGCGCTCGGGGCGCACGATGTCCTGGGCGTCCGAGAACTCCTCGTGGCTGACGACCGACAGGGCGTGGACCGGCAGCACGTGCGAGGGATGGATGCAGGTCTTGCCCAGCAGGCCGTTGGCGTGGTCCAGGGAGATCTCCCTCAGCAGGCCGTCCATGGCGTGCTCAATCAGCTTCTCGCGCAGGTCCGCGGCCTGCACCTCCAGGAAGGGGCTCTGCCGCAGCATCGGCTTGAACATGCGCTCCTGGACCCGGAAGTACTCCCACACCGGCCCGGTCACGGTGAAGCCGGTGCCGTCGGCGCGGCCCAGCATGTTCACCACGTCGGCGATCACGGAGGCGACGATCTGGACGTCGTAGGCGGTCATGTCGGGGCCTCTGCGCAGCCCGTAGGAGGAGCAGAAGTCCGTCACGCCGAGGCGCAGGGCGAGGACGCGGTCGCGGTACTTGTCGATCGCGCGGAAGATGCCCTCCAGGGTCTCCACGCGGGTCTCCCGGTACAGCAGCTCCGGCGACTCCAGCACCGGCATGGCGAAAAGGCGACGGCCGCTTTCGGCCTCGGCGGTCGCCAGGGCCTCCAGGAAGGGGATGCCGCGTTCCTCGGTGAACTTGGGCAGCACGAATCCGGACAGCAGGCGGACGGCGGGGCCGAGGCGTCGCACCAGGTCGGGGATCTGCTCGGGGACGCGGACCCGGATGAACAGCAGCGGCAGGTCCGCGTCCGGGAGGTCGGCGAGGGCGCCGAACTGGCGGACGAGGTTCTCCTCACCGGGGCCGACGTCCGCGTCGTCGATCGAGTCCTCCAGGCACAGCACCATGGAGACCACGCCGCGTCCGCCCTGCTTGACGACGTCGTCGGCGAGGCGCGGCCGGGTGGCCGGGCTGTAGAGCGTGGCGCCCAGGGCGGCCGAGAGCAGCCGGGCCGGGGAGTCCGCGGTGAACACGCAGGGCTCGCGGTGGAAGAGACGCTTCCGCACCTCAGGGGCGATGTGCCCGAAATGACGCATGGAACTCCCCCGTGGTGGTTGCGCGACCTGCGAATCGTCGAAAGGTGGCCGGTAATAGTACGTAGAAGTCCATGTCAAAGGTTCCCGTCAGGCATGAATTTCAGGTAACGCGGGCAAGCACAGCCGGGCCCGGCCATGACGACGGTAGTCGCCGTCCGCCCTCGGCGCCGCTCGTGGCGGCGCGGCCCCCCGCGTTGTCGTGAGCAGGACCGAGAAGGCAGGATGACCGCATGACGCACGCGATGCTGAAGGGGTCGAACGTCCCGCTGGAAGCCACCACGGTGCGCGCCGTGCTGCGCTGGACACCCGGGCAGGGGGTTCCGGACGTCGACGCCTCCGCGCTGCTCCTCGGCCCCGACGGTCGTGTGCGCTCCGACGAGGACTTCGTCTTCTACAACCAGCCCCGGCACCCCTCCGGGAAGGTGTGGCGGCTCGGCAAGAAGCGGGTCGCCGAGGGCCTGACCGACACGATCCAGACAGATCTCACCGGTGTCGAGACGGAGGTCGGCCGGATTCTGCTCGTCGCCTCGGCGGACGGCGTCACGTTCGACCGCGTACAGGCCCTGCGCATCCTGCTGTACGACGCGGCGGACACCGGGGCGGAGGCGCTGGCGTACTTCGACGTCAAGCCGGAGACGGGCCAGGAGACCGCGCTGATCTGCGGCGAGCTGTACCGGCGCGGCGAGGGCTGGAAGTTCCGCGCGCTGGGCGAGGGCTACGAGAACGGGCTGAAGGGGCTCGCGACCGACTACGGCATCTCGGTGGACGAGTCGGAGGCGGCGGCGGAGGAGCCGACGACGACGGTTCCCACGCCCCCGACCACGGCCGTGCCTCCGCCCGCGCAGCCGACGACCACCGGCCCCGCTCAGCAGCCCCCCGCCACGGTCCAGCACTCCCCCGAGGTGTCCCGGCCGCTGCCGCCGGAGCAGCCGACCGCGGTGCCCGCGCAGCCGGCCTACGGGTATCCGCCCCAGCAGCCCGCGACGACCCAGCCCGCGTACGGCTATCCGCAGCCCACGAGCGGGCCCGGCCACGGCTACCCCCAGGCACCGGCCACGGCGGGCGTCGCGGGGGCGCAGACGGGCTACGGCTACCCGGGGCCGGTCACCGCGGCCCCCGACCCGGACTTCCGCCTGCCCCCGCAGGGCCCGCAGTTCATCGGACGCTAGACCCGGGCCCGCGGGGGCCCGGCCCGGCCGGCGGAGCCAGGGCCCGGCGTGTGGATCACGTGCTCGACGGGCCCTGGACCATCGACGGGCCCTAGACCTTCGTCTTGTAGCCCCGGCCCCACTGCAGCCCCCACCCGTACAGCCGGTCCAGCTCCGCCTGGAAGCCGTAGACGAACTTCGCCTCGCGGCGCACGATGATCTCGTTCTTCACCTTCTCGATCATGACGACGGCGCAGGAGCGGGCCTGCGGCTGGCGTTCGTCGAGGTGGATCTCGATGCGGGGGCCGTTGCTCGGGTAGAGCGTGACGATGGCGTGGGCCCGGTCGAAGGCGGGTGTCTGGTCGTAGATGTAGACGAAGACCAGGAGCCGCTTGATGCTGTCGCGGTGGTCCAGGTTGATGTACATCGTCTCGCCGGACCCGGAGCCGAAGCGGTCGTCGCCGCTGAGCTTGACGTACGGCGGGCCGTTGACGTCTCCGAAGTAGCCGCCGAGGGGCTGGACGACGCCCTTGGTGCCGTCCTGGAGTTCGTACAGGCAGCCCAGGTCGAGGTCGACGTTGACCACGCTCTGGCTGTGGCCGATGACCTCCGGCGGCTTGAGCGCCCTGAAGGGGTGCCGCAGCAGGCTCTCGCGCTGCGAGCCGCCGATGTCGGACGTGCGCATGCGCCAGCTCAGGTTGACCCGCAGGTGGCCGTTGGCCGCGTCCTGCTTGGTGAGGGATATCTGCGCGCGCCGCTTGGTCAGCTCGATCGCGTTGGTGTTCGCGTTGCCCGAGTCGAACTGCACATCGCCGCGCCGGAATCCGTCGAACAGGCCCATTCCGCCCCCAGGTTCTCTTGCGGACCGCAGGTCACCGCCGTGCCCACGGTCCTTGACGACCGACGGGGCGGCCCCGAGGAGTCCTCGGTGGCCGCCCCGCACAGAGCGTTCCTCTCCCGGAGGGGTGTCACACCCCGGAGGAGATTTCAGTCTTCTCGTCCGAGCCGGCTTTTCCCTCGGCCGCCGCGATGGCGCGGTTGCGGCGCACGGAGGACCAGAAGGAGGCACCGATCAGGAGGACGCCGATGGAGCCGGTGATGAACTCGTTGATCTCGTACTGGATGGTGACGAGCAGGACCATGGCGAGGGCGCCGATGGCGTAGTGCGCGCCGTGCTCCAGGTAGACGTAGTCGTCGAGGGTGCCCTCGCGGACCAGGTAGACGGTCAGCGACCGGACGTACATGGCGCCGATGCCGAGGCCGAGGGCCATCAGGACGATGTCGTTGGTGATGGCGAAGGCGCCGATCACGCCGTCGAACGAGAAGGACGCGTCCAGGACCTCGAGGTAGAGGAACATGAAGAACGCGGCCTTGCCGGCCAACAGGACCGCCGACTTGGGCTTGCCCTCGCGCGCGGCCTTCTCCTCGGCCTCGTGCTCGCGCTCCTCCTCCTCTTCGAGCTTGTCCTCGAAGTAGCCGGAGAGGCCGCCGACGATCATGTAGGTGATCAGGCCGGCGATGCCGGAGAGCAGGACGGTCTCCGCCTTGTCGGCGTGGGTGCCGCCGTGCTGGTGGGCGTTGGCGCCGAAGGTGATCGCGGAGATCAGCAGGACGATCAGGGCGATGCAGACCGACAGCATGTCGACCTTGCCGAGCTTGGCCAGCGGGCGCTCCAGCCAGCCGAGCCACTTGATGTCCCGGTCCTCGAAGATGAAGTCCAGGAAGATCATCAGCAGGAACATGCCACCGAAGGCGGCGATCGACGGGTGGGCGTCCGTGACGTACTGCTGGTACTGGTCCTTGTCGGTGAGCGCGAGGTCGACGGCCTCGATCGGGCCCAGCTGGGCGCTGAGCGCGACGATCACGACGGGGAAGACCAGTCGCATACCGAAGACGGCGATGAGAATGCCGATCGTGAGGAAGATCTTCTGCCAGAAGGCATTCATCTTCTTCAGGATCCCGGCGTTGACCACCGCGTTGTCGAAGGACAGCGAGATCTCGAGGACGGACAGGATCGCTACGAGCCCGAAGGCGGCCCACCCTCCGTAGAGCACCGCTGCGACCAGGCCGAGCGCGGTGACCGCGAACGACCACCCGAAGGTTTTCAGAACCACTGGCTACCCAATCGTGTGTGTACGGGGCTCCCCCGCGCCGTACCCGGCTTTACGAAACTTTGAAGCCGAAGTCTAGTCGGACCCCCTTCGCACCCCACGAGGCCCCGCTTTTTGCTCATATCGCGTTATGAGACGTTGACTCCGAAGTCCATGGCGATGCCGCGCAGACCCGACGCGTACCCCTGCCCGACGGCCCTGAACTTCCATTCGCCCTGGTAGCGATAGACCTCGCCGAAGATCATCGCGGTCTCCGTGGAGGCGTCCTCGCTGAGGTCGTAGCGGGCCAGCTCCTGGCCGTCGGCCTGGTTCACCACACGGATGAAGGCGTTGCTGACCTGGCCGAAGGTCTGGCCGCGCTCGTCGGCCAGGTGGATGGAGACGGGAAAGACGATCTTGTCGCAGTGGGGCGGCACCTTGGCGAGGTCGATCAGCAGCGACTCGTCGTCGCCGTCGCCCTCGCCGGTGAGGTTGTCACCGGTGTGCTCGACCGAGCCGTCCGGGCTCTTGAGCTGGTTGTAGAAGACGAACCACTCGTCCCCGAGCACGCGTCCGCCGCTGCACATCAGCGCGCTGGCGTCCAGGTCGAAGGGCGCTCCGGTGGTGGAGCGCGCGTCCCAGCCGAGCCCGACCATCACCTGCGTGAGGTTGGGTGCGGCCTTGGACAGGGAGACATTGCCCCCTTTGGCAAGTGTGACGCCCATGCTGATGTCCCTCCCCGGGTGGTCCTACTGAGGTGGTCTTGCACGTCCGGCGCCGCACGTAAACCGTGCGGCGCCGGACAGGAAGGCCTTCGGGCCCCGTCGCCAGGGCCCTGCGGGTGGCTCAGACGTTCACGCCGAAGTCCTGCGCGATGCCGCGCAGGCCCGAGGCGTAGCCCTGGCCGATGGCGCGGAACTTCCACTCCGCGCCGTGCCGGTAGAGCTCACCGAAGACCATGGCGGTCTCGGTGGAGGCGTCCTCGCTCAGGTCGTACCGGGCGATCTCGGCGCCGCCGGCCTGGTTCACGACGCGGATGAACGCGTTGCGCACCTGGCCGAAGGACTGCTGGCGAGTCTCGGCGTCGTAGATCGAGACCGGGAAGACGATCTTCTCGACGTCGGCCGGGACGCCGGCGAGGTCGACCTTGATCTGCTCGTCGTCGCCCTCGCCCTCACCGGTGAGGTTGTCGCCGGTGTGCTCGACGGAGCCGTCCGGGCTCTTGAGGTTGTTGAAGAAGATGAAGTGCTGGTCGCTGGCGACCTTGCCGGAGTTGTTCAGCAGCAGCGCGCTGGCGTCCAGGTCGAAGTCGGTGCCGGTCGTGGTGCGGACGTCCCACCCCAGACCGACGATGACCGCGGTCAGGCCCGGCGCCTCCTTGGTCAGCGATACGTTGCCGCCCTTGCTGAGGCTGACTCCCACGAGTCCTCCATTGGTGTCCAGGGGCGGGATGCCCCGTTGTGCTCGGATGTCGGATCAACGAGTCGATCCTAGTGACGGGTTCCCGCCCCTCGCAGGCCCTGAAGCCGACATTTCAGCGGGTGTCGAGCGCATGCCGCCCGACCGGCGTCACAGGGAGTCGAGCGCCTTCACGTAGTCGTTGAGGTCGCGGGCGTCCGGCAGGCCGTTGACGACGGTCCACCGCACGACGCCCTCCTTGTCGATGACGAAGGTGCCGCGCACGGCGCAGCCCTTGTCCTCGTCGAAGACGCCGTAGGCCCGCGAGACGTTGCCGTGCGGCCAGAAGTCCGACAGCAGGGGGTATTCGAGGCCCTCCTGCTCGGCGAAGACGCGCAGGGTGTGGATGGAGTCGTTGGAGACGGCGAGCAGCTGGGTGTCGCGGTCGGAGAACTGCGGCAGGTTGTCGCGCAGCTCGCACAGCTCGCCGGTGCACACGCCGGTGAAGGCGAAGGGATAGAAGAGCAGGACGACGTTCTTGGAACCGCGGAAGTCGGACAGCCGGACGGACCGGCCGTGGTTGTCCTTGAGCTCGAAGTCGGGGGCCTTCTCGCCGACCTGGATCGCCATCGTCGTGGGTGTCCCTTCCTGAGGCTTCTGGGGTGGGACCACCCTACGCAGCGACCGGCGCGGACCGGTGGGCGGGCCGACGGTGCCGGCCCGCCCCGTACGTACGACTAACGCTGGGACTTCACGTATGACTACCGCTTGGACTTCGCCGCCTTCGGCGTCGCCAGCCGGCTGCCGCTCCAGTCCTTGCCGACGCTGACGCTCTTGGACGCCGTCAGACCCGCCGTGGTGGCGGCTTCCGAGATGTCGCTCGGCTCCACGTACCCCGAACGGCCGGTCTTCGGCGTCAGGAGCAGGATGGGGCCGCCCTCTTCGATGTACGTGGTGGCATCCACCAGCGCATCCGTCAGGTCGCCGTCGTCGTCACGGAACCACAGCACAACGGCGTCGGCCACGTCGTCGTAGTCCTCGTCCACCAGGTCGCCCTCGATGACGCCCTCGATGGCTTCGCGGAGTTCCTGATCCACGTCGTCGTCGTAGCCGAGCTCCTGGACCACCTGCCCGGGCTGGAACCCCAGCCTGGCGGCAGGGTTCGTCCGCTCCTCCGCGTGGTCCGCGGTCGCGCTCACGGGTTGCCTCCTGATCATGTCTTGGGAATAACTCAGCCACGCGCGTGCGCGAAGCATTGGCCGTAGTCCACACGGGCGGGACGGATCGCGCAAGTACCCGGCCGTTCAGACCGCCGAAACGGTGACGATCCTGGCCGTGTCACCGCAACTCCAGGCACACCATCATGGTCCGAGGTGACGTACACCACACCTTTCTGCCCTGTTTGCGCGTTTGGGAATCGTCTGCGGGTACGAGACTCGAAGGTATTCGCCCCATACGTCACGGAGCCGGCACGGAGTCGATCTCATCCCCGGGTTACCGCTCGGTAGAGATGACGTTTCACGGCCCCGAGGTGGACCATGGGGAACGGCGCAGCCCCAGCGACGACGCCCAGCGACGACAGCGAAACAGCGGCCCTCGCACGGCCCTCTGACAGGTAAGGAACAGCGTGGCTTCCGCATCCGATCGCAACCCGATCATCATTGGCGGCCTTCCGAGTCAGGTTCCTGACTTCGATCCCGAAGAGACGCAGGAGTGGCTCGACTCCCTCGACGCCGCCGTCGACGAGCGCGGCCGGGAACGCGCCCGCTACCTGATGCTGCGGCTGATCGAGCGGGCCCGCGAGAAGCGCGTGGCCGTGCCGGAGATGCGCAGCACGGACTACGTGAACACCATCCCCACCAAGAGCGAGCCGTTCTTCCCGGGCAACGAGGAGATCGAGCGCAAGATCCTCAACGCGACCCGCTGGAACGCGGCCGTGATGGTCTCCCGCGCCCAGCGCCCCGGCATCGGCGTCGGCGGCCACATCGCCACGTTCGCCTCCTCCGCCTCGCTCTATGACGTGGGCTTCAACCACTTCTTCCGCGGCAAGGACGAGGGCGACGGCGGCGACCAGGTCTTCTTCCAGGGCCACGCCTCCCCCGGCATCTACGCCCGCGCGTTCCTGCTGGACCGGCTCAGCGAGCAGCACCTGGACGGCTTCCGCCAGGAGAAGTCCAAGGCGCCGTACGCGCTGTCGTCGTACCCGCACCCGCGGTCGATGCCGGACTTCTGGGAGTTCCCGACGGTGTCGATGGGCCTCGGCCCGATCGGCGCGATCTACCAGGCGCGCATGAACCGCTACATGGAGGCGCGCGGGATCGCCGACACCTCCAAGTCGCACGTCTGGGCGTTCCTGGGTGACGGCGAGATGGACGAGCCGGAGTCGCTGGGCCAGCTGTCCATCGCCGCCCGCGAGGGCCTGGACAACCTCACGTTCGTCGTCAACTGCAACCTGCAGCGCCTCGACGGCCCGGTGCGCGGCAACGGGAAGATCATCCAGGAGCTGGAGTCGATCTTCCGCGGCGCCGGCTGGAACGTGATCAAGCTGGTCTGGGACCGCACCTGGGACCCGCTGCTCGCCCAGGACCGCGACGGCGTGCTGGTCAACAAGATGAACACCACGCCGGACGGGCAGTTCCAGACGTACGCCACGGAGACCGGCGCGTACATCCGCGACCACTTCTTCGGCGACGACCACCGGCTGCGCGCCATGGTCGAGAACATGACCGACGACCAGATCCTGCACCTGGGCCGCGGCGGCCACGACCACCGGAAGATCTTCGCGGCGTACAAGGCCGCCGTGGAGCACAAGGGCCAGCCGACGGTCATCCTGGCGAAGACGATCAAGGGCTGGACGCTGGGCCCGAACTTCGAGGGCCGCAACGCCACGCACCAGATGAAGAAGCTGACGGTCGACGACCTCAAGCGCTTCCGCGACCGGCTGCACCTGCCGATCCCGGACAAGGAGCTGGAGTCCGGCGTGCCGCCGTACTACCACCCGGGCCGGGACTCGGAGGAGATCCAGTACATGCACGACCGCCGCAAGGGCCTCGGCGGTTACGTACCCACGCGCGTCGTCCGCTCCGAGCCGCTGCCGCAGCCCGAGGACAAGACGTACGCGACCGTGAAGAAGGGCTCGGGACAGCAGTCCATCGCGACGACGATGGCGTTCGTCCGGCTCCTCAAGGACCTCATGCGGGACAAGGAGATCGGCAAGCGGTTCGTGCTGATCGCGCCGGACGAGTACCGCACGTTCGGCATGGACTCCTTCTTCCCGAGCGCGAAGATCTACAACCCGCTCGGCCAGCAGTACGAGTCGGTCGACCGTGATCTGCTGCTCGCCTACAAGGAGGCGCCGAACGGCCAGATGCTGCACGACGGCATCTCGGAGGCGGGCTGCACGGCCTCGCTCATCGCCGCCGGCTCGGCCTACGCCACGCACGGCGAGCCGCTGATCCCGGTCTACGTCTTCTACTCGATGTTCGGCTTCCAGCGCACCGGCGACCAGTTCTGGCAGATGGCCGACCAGCTGGCGCGCGGTTTCGTCCTGGGCGCGACCGCCGGCCGCACGACCCTGACCGGTGAGGGCCTGCAGCACGCGGACGGCCACTCGCAGCTGCTGGCCTCGACGAACCCGGGCTGCGTGGCGTACGACCCGGCGTTCGGCTTCGAGATCGCGCACATCGTCAAGGACGGGCTCCGGAGGATGTACGGCAGCTCGCCCGAGCACCCGCACGGCGAGGACGTCTTCTACTACCTGACCGTCTACAACGAGCCCATCCAGCACCCGGCCGAGCCGGAGAACGTGGACGTCGAGGGCATCCTCAAGGGCCTGTACCGCTTCAGCGAGGGCACGGCCGGGCAGACCCCGGCGCAGATCCTGGCCTCCGGAGTCGCGCTCCCCTGGGCGATCGAGGCGCAGAAGATCCTGGCCGACGACTGGAACGTCAAGGCGGACGTCTGGTCGGCGACCTCCTGGAACGAGCTGCGGCGCGAGGCCGTGGACTGCGAGGAGCACAACCTACTGCACCCGGAGGAGGAGCAGCGGGTGCCGTACGTGACGCGGAAGCTGGCGGACGCGCAGGGGCCGGTCGTGGCCGTGTCCGACTGGATGCGCTCGGTTCCGGACCAGATCGCGCGCTGGGTGCCGCAGACGTACCAGTCGCTCGGCGCGGACGGCTTCGGCTTCGCCGACACACGGGGTGCGGCGCGCCGCTTCTTCCACATCGACGCCCAGTCGATCGTGGTCGCGGTCCTCACCGAGCTGGCCCGTGAGGGCAAGGTCGACCGGTCGGTGCTCAAGCAGGCCATCGACCGGTACCAGCTGCTCGACGTGTCGGCGGCGGACCCGGGGGCCGCGGGCGGCGACGCGTAGGACGTGTGTCGGGGGGCGGCAGCCCGGCCGGTGCCGCCCCCGCGTTTCCTAGCATGCTCTCCATGACGCTCCCGATGACCGCACCGACCGCTCTGGCCCGTTGGGAGCAGCGCACGCAAGGTCCGCTGCTGGCGCTGGCCGTGCTCTTCGCGATCGCCTACGCTTTTCCGATCGTGGCTCCGGATGCTTCGGAAGACGTGCTCACCGCGTGCCACGTCACCAACTGGGCGGTGTGGGCCGCTTTCGCCGTCGACTACCTGGTCCGCCTGTGGCTGGCCGAGGACCGGCTGCGGTTCGTACGCGGCAATCCACTGGCGCTGCTGGCCGTGGTGCTGCCCCTGGCGCAGCCGCTGCGGCTGCTGAAGCTGGTGTCGATGCTGTTCCTCGCCGGCCAGCGCGCACGGATGGCATCACAGGTACGGGTCACCACGTATGTCGCGGGGTCGTGCCTGGGACTGCTCGTCTTCGGTGCGCTGGCCGTGCTGGAGGTGGAAAGGGGCAAGCCCGGAGCTTCCATCCAGACGCTCGGGGACGCGGTCTGGTGGGCGTTCACCACGATGACCACCGTGGGGTACGGGGATATGGCACCGACCACGGGGCTCGGACGGATACTCGCGGTCGGGCTGATGCTGTCCGGGATCGCCCTGCTCGGTGTGGTGACGGCGAACATCGCGGCGTGGTTCATCGCGCGGTTCGACAAGGACGACGTGGAGGAGCGGCGCCAGACGGAGGCGATACGGGAACTGACGGAGGAGGTGCGGGCGCTGCGGGACGAACTGGCGGCGCTGAAGGGGACGTCGGCGAAATGACGGGGACGTCGGTGAGATGACGGGGCGTCGGTGAAATGACGGGAAGGAGGGCCTCGGCGCGGTCGCCGGGGCCCTTCCCTCGCACCACCCGGATCAGAACATGCCCATGCCCGGCGTGGCCGCTCCGGACAGCCAGATGACCGCCAGGAGCGTGTCGATGGCACCCAGGACCAGGGCGACCACGGCCGTGACGGGGCGGGAGCCCGCCCACGTGCGGCCCATGGCGAGCCAGCCGCAGACGATCGCCGCGGGGCCGAGGATGATCCCCAGCACGAAGAATCCGGCAACCGCGCAGATGACTCCGATGATTCCGAGCGTCGCGCGATCCGGCCCGGTCCGTGACCACGTCCGGCCACGTGAGCGGGGGTGCCTGCGCGTACCGTGTCCGAAGCTCGCCATCATCAACTCCCGTAAACCCTCAGTCGGTTGGGGTTCGGTTCGGGTACGTGACGGCGAGTACCCCCCTGACGGACTTCAATCCCACTGCCTGCGCGCTGCCCCCCTCCAGCAGCGCGCCGCAGCGTCCTTCCTCCATGCCCTGCGGAGGACTTGACCCACTGTGACCTGCGCGGCCGCCGGAGGGGAGAGTTCGACGGGGCTGTTCACCCTGATAGGCGAATGCCCGTCAGATGTGCGCGGCGCCCGCGCCCGCGCCCGCGTTCTCGCCGCGCTTCGTCAGGAACGCCACCAGCACCGCCACCACGGCGACACCCGCGGCGACGAGCGACGCCGCGCTCATGCCGGAGATGAACGTGTCGTGCGCGACACCCGTGATCTTCGCGGCGATGGCGTCCGGCGTGCCCGGCGCCACCGGCGGGACGCCGACCTGGACCGCCTCGGACGCCTGGTGCTCCTGCTCCGGCGTCAGCGGCGGCAGCCCGGCCTTCGCCCAGTTGCCCGCGAGGTCGCTGTTGACCTTGGACGCCATCACCGCGCCCAGCACGGCCGTGCCGAGGCTGCCGCCGATCTGCATGGCGGCCTGCTGGAGGCCACCCGCGACACCCGACAGCTCCATCGGCGCGTTGCCGACGATGACCTCGGTCGCGCCGACCATGACCGGCGCGAGGCCGAGACCGAGCAGGGCGAACCAGAGCGACATGACGCCGCTGCCGGTGTCCGTCTCCAGCGTCGACATCCCGTACATGGCGATCGCGGTCAGCCCCATACCGCCCGCGAGCGGGACCCGGGGACCGAACTTGGTGATCATCGCGCCGGCGAGCGGCGAGCCGACGATCATCATGCCGGTGAGCGGCAGCAGGTGCAGGCCCGCGTCGATCGGGCTCATGCCGTGCACGTTCTGCAGGTAGAACGTCACGAAGAACAGGCCGCCCATGAACGCGATGGCCATCAGGACCATCAGCACGACACCCGCGGACAGCGCCACGGAGCGGAACAGCGCGAGCGGGATCAGCGGTTCCTTGACCTTCGTCTCCCAGAAGGCGAAGAGCGCGAAGCCCAGCACGGAGGCGCCGAGGAAGCCGAGCGTCTTCGCGTCGCCCCAGCCCCACTCGGACGGCGGGGCCTTGATGAGCGCCCACACCAGGCAGAACACGGAGGTCGACAGCAGGGCGATGCCCAGGATGTCGAAGGAGCGCGGGGCGTTCTCGGCGCGATGGTCGAGCAGGATCCAGACGCCGAGGACGACGGCGAGGACACCGACCGGCACGTTGATGAAGAACACCGACTGCCAGTTGACGTGCTCGACGAGCACGCCGCCGAGGATCGGGCCGCCGGCGGTGGAGGCGCCGATGACCATGCCCCAGATGCCGATCGCCATGTTCAGCTTCTCGGCCGGGAAGGTGGCCCGCAGCAGGCCGAGCGCGGCCGGCATCAGCAGCGCGCCGAACAGGCCCTGCAGGACGCGGAAGACGACGACGAACGCGATGCTGTCGGACAGCCCGATGGCGCCCGAGGCCGCCGCGAAGCCGACGACGCCGATGAGGAAGGTCTGCCGGTGACCGAAGCGGTCGCCGAGCTTGCCCGCGGTGATCAGGGAGACCGCGAGGGCGAGGAAGTATCCGTTGGTGATCCACTGGACTTCGGCGAACGTGGCGCCGAGGTCCTTCTGGATGGCCGGGTTGGCAATGGCCACGATGGTGCCGTCGAGGGCCACCATCATGACCCCCACAGCGACGGTGATGAGGGTGAGCCAGGGGTGCCCTCGCAGCCCCTTGCCCGGCGTCGCGTCCGACGGCGACGCCGGTATGCCCCCCGACCCCGTCGTGTCGATGGTGGTCTGACTAGTCATGCGTTCGAGGCTAATGACAGCCACTGACAATTGACAAACCAATTCACTAGTCGGTAACTGACATGACATCCCCCTATAGCCTGAACTGGGAGAACAGTTCCGACGAGAGGCACGATGTGAACCTGCGCGAGCGCAAGAAGCGGCGCACCCGGGACGCGCTGCTGCGGGCCGCCCTGGAGCTGTTCGCCACGCGCGGGTACGAGGAGACGACGGTCGACGACATCGCCGCCGCCGTCGACGTCTCGCAGCGCACCTTCTTCCGCTACTTCGCCGGCAAGGAGGAGACGGCGTTCTTCGTGCCGCGGCTCGCGGAGGCGCTCGTCGTCGACGCCGTACGGGCCCGCCCGCCCCACGAGGCCCCGTTGGAGGCACTGCGCCGGGCCGTCCTGGAGAGCTGGGACACGATCAACGAGGCCGTCGAGGAGCACGTGCCGATCGAGCTGCACCTGCGCGTCTACCGGGTGATCGAGTCGACGCCCGCGCTGCTCGCCGCCCATCTGCGGCGGGCGGCGGAGCTGGAGGAACAGCTCGCGGGCATCATCGCCGAGCGCGAGGGGCTCGACGTGGACGCGGATCCCCGGCCGAGGATCGTCGTCGCCCTCTTCGGAGGGGTGATCCGCGTCACCGAGCGGCTGTGGTCCGCGGGGGACGACCTCACCATCGAGGGCATGCGCGAACTCACCGCCACCTACCTCGATCAGGTGGGTCCCGCGCTGGCGGGGAACTGGCGTGCGGGGCAGTCCCCCTAGCACCTTCACCGAAACGTGATCCCGGTCACTTGGTTAACGCGAGACCCTCTCGTTCTCCTAGTGTGTCCTTTCAGTGACTTCCTTCGACACCACCCCGCAACTGAACGTCTGGCGCGCACTGCTCGCTCTGGCCGTCGTCTTCGTGATGCTGGCGACGACCGGCTGGACGGCGCTGCGCAACCAGCGGGGCGCCTCGCCGCTCCAGGCCTCGCTCTCCGCCTGGGAGGACGGTCGGATCGCCGGGCACCGGCTGCCGGACCCGCAGTCGGAGCCGACGAAGCTGGCCCGCTTCTTCGCCTCGCTCACCGAGCGGGACCGCGCGAGCCTGGTCCGCACGTATCCGCTCGCCGTCGGAAACATGAACGGCGCCCCTGTCGAGCTGCGCTACCGCGCCAACCGCATCGCGCTCGCCAAGGCGCGTGAGGTCGAGCGGGAGCGGATGCACGACCAGCGCCTCACCCCGGCCGGACAGCACGAGGCCGGTCGCAGGCTGCACCGCTTCGAGGACCTGATGGAGAAGGGGCGCCACATCCTCGCCTTCGATCCCGAGGGCTCGGGCCGGGTGGCGGAGGTCTTCGGCGACCTGGGCACGGCGGACCGCGTCTCGGTCGTCGTCCCGGGCGTGGACACGGATCTGCTCACCTTCCAGCGCACCCACCGCAAGTACTCGGCGCCCGCGGGCATGGCCGAGGCGCTGTACGCGGCAGAGCGGCAGGCGAGCCCCTCGACCCGGACGGCCGTGATCGCCTGGGCCGACTACACGGCACCCAGCGGCCTCGGCATCGACTCGGCGACGGCGATGCGCGCCGAGGAGGGCGCCATGCGGCTGAACGCACTGGTGCGGGCGCTGCCCGGCGGCGCGCCGGTGTCGCTGTTCTGCCACAGCTACGGCTCGGTGGTGTGCGGGGTCGCCGCGCACTCGCTGCCCGGCCGGGTCTCCGACATCGCGGTGGCCGGCAGCCCCGGCATGCGTGTGGAGAAGGCCGCCCAGCTGCACACCAGCGCCCGGGTGTGGGCGATGCGGGACGCCGACGACTGGATCCAGGACGTGCCGTACCTGGAGGTCGGCGGACTGGGCCACGGAGCGGATCCGGTGTCCGCCGGGTTCGGGGCGCGGGTGCTGTCGGCGCAGGGCGCGAAGGGACACGCCGGCTACTTCGAGCCCGGCACGGCAAGTCTGATGAATTTCGCAGAGATCGGCGTTGGCGCATACCGCTCGGTGCACTGCGCGCACGAAGACGGCGTCTGCCGTACCGGTTTGTCCGGCACGGCGGCGGCCTGACGCGCGTAGAGACGAAGAAACCGCGGTCTGCTCGGGAGGGGGACGGAGGGGCGCGTGCCGCATACGATGAGCCGCATGGGTGACGTACTGGCCGGATTTCATGCCGCCTGGGAGTTCGAGTCCGACTCCGTGCTCATCCGTTACGAACGGGGGATTCGAACACCCAAGCTCTTCCAGGCGCTCGGGGAACGCCGTGTGCCCCTGGAGGCGATCGCCGGTGTGACCCTGACGCGCGGGAAGCGCGGCACGGTCGTGCTGCGCGTCGAACCACGGCCCGGTGCGGATCCGCTGATGGAGGCGGCCGCCGGGCAGCTGAAGGAGAGCGGCGACCCCTACCGGCTGGTGCTGCCCGCCGAGCGGGAGGTGCTCGCGGAGTACTACGCCGACGAGCTGCGCGGGCTGCTGACGGAGTCCGGGCCGGCGGACCGTTTCCTCGTGGAGCCGCCGAAGGGCCCGCTGTCGTTCAAGGCGTACGACGGGAAGGCCACCTTCGACGGGCGGACCGTGAGCTTCCGGTGGTTCTGGACGGGGGCGTCGTCGGCGAAGTGGAAGGCCGGCGACCAGAACTTCTCCGTCGGGGAACTCAACGGGGTGGAGTGGCGGTCGCCGGAGGTCTTCGAGGGGCATCTGCGGTTGCTGCGGCGGGATGTGGGGACGGCTGCCGTGCAGGCCGACCAGGATCCCGCGGCGGTGGTGTTCGGGTTGGGGTACGGGCCCGTGCACGAGTCACTGCCGTTCGCGGCGGCGGTGCTGGCCGCGGTGCGGACGTCCAGTCCGGTGGCCGCCGTTCCCGCGGCTGCGCCGCGCCGTGATCCTGCGGACATCGCCGAGCGGATTCGGCATCTTGGGGAGTTGCATCAGGCCGGGCTGGTGACCGATGAGGAATTCTCGGTCAAGAAGGCCGAGTTGTTGGCTGAGCTCTAGCGTCTGCGGGGTGCTGCGCGCCGGCCAGTGCGGGTCGAGTGTGGCCGGTCGCGCACACGCGGCGGAGCCGCACATCGGCACAGCCCCGCGACCCTGAGTACCTTTTACTCCCGTCCGGCAGAAGTAAAGGTCATGTCCGCGTAGCGGTTGCCCGCCACCTGGGCCGCTATGCCGTCCAGCAGGTCCAGTTGCTCGTCCGTCAGGATGATCCTGGTCGCCGCCGTGTTCTCCTCCGCCCTGGAGGGCTTGCGGGTGCCGGGGATCGGGATGACCGGGAGGTCGCGGATCGTGGCCTGCTGCTGGACCCAGGCCAGGGCGATCTGGCCGAGGGAGGCGTCGTGGGCCTTGGCCACCGTGCGGATCAGTTCCAGCAGGGTCGCGTTGGCCGTCGCGTTGTCGCCCGTGAAGCGGGGCTGCTGGCGGCGGAAGTCGTCCGACGACAACTCCTCCGCACGGGCGAACGAGCCGGTGAGGAAGCCCCGGCCGAGCGGGGAGTACGGGACGAGGGCCACACCGAGGTCGCGGGCCGCGGGGACGACGTGCGTCTCGATGTCGCGGCTGAACAGCGACCACTCCGACTGCACCGCGGCGATGGGGTGCACGGCGTGCGCGGCGCGCAGTTCGTCGGCCGTGACCTCGCTCAGGCCGAGGTGCTTGACCTTGCCCTCGCGGACCAGGTCGGCCATGGTGCCGACGCTCTCCTCGATCGGCACGTTCACATCGCGCCGGTGCATGTAGTAGAGGTCGATGGCGTCGACGTCCAGGCGCTTCAGGCTCGCCTCGACGGCCTGGCGGATGTAGGGCGGGTCGTTGCGGATGACACGGCGCGTCGGGTCGTCCGCGGGGATCGACAGGGCGAACTTGGTCGCGATGACGACCTCGTCGCGGTGGGCCTTGAAGAACGGTGACAGGAACCGCTCGTTCTCGCCGGCACCGTAGGCGTCGGCCGTGTCGTAGAGGGTGACGCCCAGTTCGAGGGCCCTTTCCAGGGTGGCCCGGGACGCGTCCGCGTCCGCGGGGCCGTAGGCGAAGCTCATGCCCATGCAGCCGAGGCCCTGGACGCCCACCTCGGGGCCGTTGTCGCCGAGCCTGGCCGTCGTGATCCTGCCGTCCGTCATCGGGACCTCTCCGACGCCAGGGCACGCCCGGCGTCCGCGTAGAAACTGATCTTCCGGTCGAGCACGGCGAGCGTGCCCCGGAGTTCGTCGATCCTGGCCAGGACGTCCTCTCGGGTCGTCTTCAGCAGCTCGAAGCGCTCGCCGTAGGTGTGGTCGCCCTCGCGCACCAGTTCCGCGTACCGCACCATGTCGGCGACCGGCATGCCCGTCAGGCGGAGCTTGCCGACGAGGTCGAGCCAGTCGAGGTCGCGGTTGGTGTAGCGGCGCTGGCCGGTGTGGGACCGGTCGATGTGCGGCATCAGGCCGATGCGCTCGTACCAGCGCAGGGTGTGTGCCGTCAGGCCGGTCAGGGCGACGACCTCGCTGATCGTGTAGCGGTCCTCGCCGTCCGGGCGCCGGTTCTGCTGCGGCGGTCCGGCGCAGGTGTCGGTCCTGGTCCCCGTGGTCTCCATCACCGTCATGGCCCCCACGCTAGAACCTTGGAGTGCACTCCAAGCAAGCGCGGGAGGTAAGAAATCGGCAGGACGCTCCTTGATCCGGCTGGTTAGCGTACGGAGTCATGAGTGCTGTACGCCGTGCCGTGCCCGAGGACGCCGAGGAAGTCCTGCGCCTGCGCCAAGTCATGATCGACGCGATGTTCGCCACCGACCCCACCGTCGACTGGCACGGGGAGTCCCTCCCCACGCTGAGACGCAAACTCGGCGAACCCGCCGGGGACTTCGTGGCGTTCGTCGTCGACCACCCGGAGCGGCCGGGGGCGCTGGCCTCGCTGGTGGCCGGGACGATCGACTACCGCATCGGCAAGGCGGGCGATCCGCGGGGCCGGGTGGGCTTCGTCTTCAGCGTGGCCACCGACCCGGACGCGCGGCGCCGCGGGTACGCGCGCGCGTGCATGACCAGGCTGCTGGAGTGGTTCCGGGAGCGCGACGCCCGGCGGGTGCAGCTCACCGCCTCGGCGGAGGCCGAGCCGCTGTACGTCTCCCTCGGGTTCCGGCCCAAGCCCGACCCCTTGCTGGAGCTCACGCTCTGAACGCATAGGCTCGAACGCATGTCGTTGAAGAGCCTCGCGTTGATCGAGAACTGGCCGGTTCCCACCGCCGCGGCGGGTGTCGTACGGGCGGACGGCACCGTCCTGGGCACCCACGGTCCGGCCGGGCAGCGGTTCCCGCTCGCGTCGGTGACCAAGCCGCTGGCCGCGTACGCGGTGCTCGTCGCGTACGAGGAGGGGGCGATCGAGTTCGACGAGCCCGCCGGTCCGGCCGGGTCGACCGTCCGGCACCTGCTCGCGCACACCTCGGGCCTCGCCTTCGACGAGCACAAGGTCACGGCCCCGCCCGGGGAGCGGCGGCTGTACTCCAACGCGGGCTTCGAGCAGCTCGGCGACCACGTCGAGAAGGCGACCGACATCCCGTTCGCCGAGTACCTGCGGCAGGCCGTGCTGGAGCCGCTGGGCATGACCTCGACGGCGCTGGAGGGCTCCCCGGCCAAGGACGGGGTGTCCACGGTCGAGGACCTGCTGCGCTTCGCGGCCGAGGTGCAGGCGCCGCGGCTGCTGGATCCCCGTACGGTCGCCGAGGCGATGAGCGTGCACTACCCGGGTACGAAGGGCGTCCTGCCGGGGTACGGCCACCAGAACCCCAACGACTGGGGGCTCGGCTTCGAGATCCGCGACTCCAAGTCCCCGCACTGGACGGGCGCTTCGTCCTCCCCGCGCACGTTCGGGCATTTCGGGCAGTCCGGTACGTTCCTGTGGGTCGACCCCGACGCGGGGGCGGCGTGCGTGGCGCTGACGGACCGGGCGTTCGGGCCGTGGGCGATCGAGGCGTGGCCGCCGTTCACGGACGCGGTGCTCGCGGAGCTCTAGAGGCCGCGCGGGGCTCTGGAGGCGGCGCGGCGCTCTAGGCCATCTCCCAGACGAGGAGCTCGGCCTCCGTCACGGCCTCCGCCTCCAGGCCCTTGGCATCGGCGATCCGGGCCGCGTCACCGGCGCCCAACTCCTCGCCGTCCAGGCGTACGCCACCGCGTACGACGTGCACATACGCGTACGCCGCGTCCGGCACCGCCGTCCGCTCCCCCGCGCCCAGCCGCCGCACGTGCAGCATCGCGCCGGCCTCCGGGACGGCGTACGGCGTCGAGTCGGCGATGCCGTGGACCACCTCGTAGAACGGGTCGCCGCCGGGCCGCAGCGGGGCCAGCCACATCTGGATGAACGTCAGGGGCTCCGGGCCGTCGTTGCGCTCCACGTGCCGCACCCCGCCCGCCGAGCTGAGGCGCTGCACGTCGCCGTGGCGGACGACCGACTCGTGCCCGGTGGAGTCCCGGTGCGTCAGCTCGCCCTCCACCACCCACGTCACGATCTCGGTGTGGCTGTGCGGATGCTCGTCGAACCCGGCCCCCGGGGCCAGCCGCTCCTCGTTGCACGCGAGCACCGCGCCGAAGCGGAGGTTGTCCGGGTCGTAGTGGGACCCGAAGGAGAAGGCGTGCCGGCTCTCGATTCCGGCCGCCGGGTCCCCGCCCTGGTAGCGCTCGTCAGCGCGCCGAATGTCCATCACGAGGTCCACCGTAGACCCGGCGACGCACCTTCCCGTCCGGATAAGGCAGTCTTGTCCCCGTGCCCGAACCCGAAACCGGTAAGAACGCAGCCGCAGCCCGTGCCGTCCACCCGCATGCCGCGACGCTGAAGCGACTGGAGAAGTCGTCCGGCTCGCTCGCCGCGCAGGCCATCGCGCGGATGGACGAGACGCTGCCCTGGTACCGGGCCATGCCCCCGGAGAACCGTTCCTGGATCGGTCTGGTCGCACAGGCGGGCATCGCCGCGTTCACCGAGTGGTTCCGGCATCCGGACGCCCCGCAGGCCATCTCCACCGACGTGTTCGGCACCGCGCCGCGCGAGCTGACCCGGGCGATCACGCTGCGGCAGACCGTGGAGATGGTGCGCACCACCATCGAGGTGATGGAGTCCGCGATCGACGAGGTCGCGGCCCCCGGCGACGAGAGCGTGCTGCGCGAGGCGCTGCTGGTGTACGCCCGGGAGATCGCCTTCGCCACCGCCCAGGTGTACGCGCAGGCCGCCGAGGCACGCGGTGCCTGGGACGCCCGGCTGGAGTCCCTGGTGGTGAACGCCGTGCTCAGCGGTGAAGCCGACGAGGGCGCCGTGTCCCGGGCCGCCGCCCTCGGCTGGAACTCGCCCGAGCACGTGTGCGTGGTGCTCGGGACGGCGCCCGACGGGGACAGCGAGCTGACCGTCGAGGCCATAAGGCGCGCCGCCCGGCACGCCAAGCTCCAGGTGCTGACCGGGGTGCTCGGCGACCGGCTGGTGGTGATCGCCGGCGGCAGCGACAACCCGCTGGCCGTCGCCAAGTCGCTGATCGGCCCGTTCGCCGCCGGGCCGGTCGTCGCGGGCCCGGTGGTGCCCGACCTGCAGGCCGCGACCCGGTCCGCGCAGGCCGCCGCGGCGGGGCTGAAGGCGTGTTCCGCCTGGCAGGACGCCCCGCGCCCGGTCCTGGCGGACGACCTGCTTCCGGAGCGGGCGATCGCCGGTGACCCCTCGGCCCGTGAGCAGCTGGTGGAGGAGATCTACAGACCGCTGGAGGAGGCCGGGGCCGCGCTCCTGGAGACCCTCAGCGTCTACCTCGAACAGGCGAGCAGTCTCGAGGGCGCCGCCCGGATGCTGTTCGTGCATCCCAACACCGTCCGCTACCGGCTTCGACGTGTGACTGACGTCACCGGATGGTCACCCTCCGATGTACGCTCTGCCTTCACGCTGCGGATCGCGCTGATCCTGGGGCGTCTGGTCGATGGAGATCTCCAGCCCTAAGGTTTTGTCGGGGCTCGACAAAACCCCCTCGTGTTCTTCGTCCCTGTCCCCACGGGCGGCCGTGCCCGTCCCCAAGAGAGAGTGTGAGAGTGCTCGTACTCGTCGCTCCCGGCCAGGGCGCCCAGACGCCCGGCTTCCTGACTGAATGGCTCGACTTCCCCGGTGCTCGCGGTGCCCTCGAGGCATGGTCCGACGCCGCGGGGATCGACCTGATCCGTTACGGCACCGAGGCCGACGCGGAGGAGATCCGCGACACCGCGGTGGCGCAGCCGCTGCTCGTCGCGGCCGGACTGGCGTCCGCGGCCCTGCTGTTCGAGGACCCGGCCGACCTCCCGCGGAAGGTCGGCGCCATCGCCGGTCACAGCGTCGGCGAGTTCACCGCCGCCTCGCTCGCCGGGGTGCTCCCGCACGAGGAGGCCCTGCGGCTGGTCCGCGCCCGTGGGCGCGCCATGGCCGAGGCCGCCGCCGTCACCGAGACGGGGATGGCGGCGCTGCTGGGCGGCGACCCCGCCGTGACGGTTCCTCACCTGGAGAAGCTGGGCCTGACCCCGGCGAACATCAACGGCGCGGGCCAGATCGTCGCGGCCGGCACCAAGGAGCAGCTCGCCGCGCTGGAGGCGGACAAGCCCGAGGGCGTGCGCAAGGTCGTCGCGCTGAAGGTCGCCGGCGCGTTCCACACGCACCACATGGCCCCCGCGGTCGAGACGCTGGCGAAGGCCGCCGCCGACGCCCGGGGAACGAGTGACCCGAAGGTCACCTACGTCTCCAACAAGGACGGGCAGGCCGTCGCCGCCGGCGGCGAGGTGCTGGAGCGCCTGGTCGGCCAGGTCGCCAACCCGGTCCGCTGGGACCTGTGCATGGAGACCTTCAAGGAGCTCGGGGTCACGGCCCTGATCGAGGTGTGCCCCGGCGGCACCCTCACCGGTCTCGCCAAGCGGGCCCTGCCCGGGGTGAAGACGCTGGCCCTGAAGTCCCCCGCCGACCTCGACGCGGCTCGCGAGCTCATCGCCGAGCACAGTGCCTGACAAGGAGCCCGAGAGCATGGCGAAGATCAAGCCCGGCAAGGGCGCCCCGTACGCGCGGATCCTCGGTGTCGGCGGTTACCGGCCGACCCGGGTCGTGCCGAACGAGGTGATCCTGGAGACGATCGACTCCTCCGACGAGTGGATCCGCTCGCGCTCCGGCATCGAGACGCGGCACTGGGCCTCCGACGAGGAGACCGTCGCCGCGATGTCGCTGGAGGCCTCCGGCAAGGCCATCGCGGACGCGGGCATCTCCGTCGAGCAGATCGGCGGCGTGATCGTCTCCACCGTCTCGCACTTCAAGCAGACGCCGGCCGTCGCCACCGAGATCGCCGACAAGCTGGGCACCGACAAGGCCGCCGCCTTCGACATCTCGGCGGGCTGCGCGGGCTTCGGCTACGGACTGACCCTCGCCAAGGGCATGATCGTCGAGGGCTCCGCGGAGTACGTCCTGGTCATCGGCGTCGAGCGGCTGAGCGACCTGACCGACCTGGAGGACCGGGCGACGGCCTTCCTGTTCGGCGACGGCGCCGGCGCGGTCGTGGTCGGCCCGTCCCAGGAGCCCGCGATCGGCCCGACCGTGTGGGGCTCCGAGGGCGACAAGTCCGACACCATCAAGCAGACCGTGCCGTGGACGGACTACCGCGACGGGACGGTCGAGAAGTTCCCCGCGATCACCCAGGAAGGCCAGGCGGTGTTCCGCTGGGCCGTGTTCGAGATGGCGAAGGTCGCCCAGCAGGCGCTGGACGCGGCCGGGATCACCGCGGACGACCTGGACGTCTTCATCCCGCACCAGGCCAACGTGCGGATCATCGACTCGATGGTGAAGACGCTGAAACTGCCGGAGCACGTCACGGTCGCGCGTGACATCCGCACCACCGGCAACACCTCGGCCGCCTCGATCCCGCTCGCGATGGAGCGGCTCCTGGCGACCGGCGAGGCGAAGAGCGGCGACACCGCGCTCGTCATCGGCTTCGGGGCGGGTCTCGTCTACGCCGCGACTGTCGTTACCCTCCCCTAGGCACTCCGTGCCGGATCATGCGGTCCGGGACGGGAAGAACCACCTGCCACACCCTCTGAATATCTACGAAGGAGCGCCGACATGGCCGCCACTCAGGAAGAGATCGTCGCCGGTCTCGCCGAGATCGTGAACGAGATCGCCGGCATCCCGGTTGAGGACGTCCAGCTGGACAAGTCCTTCACCGACGACCTGGACGTCGACTCGCTGTCCATGGTCGAGGTCGTCGTCGCCGCCGAAGAGCGCTTCGACGTCAAGATCCCGGACGAGGACGTCAAGAACCTCAAGACCGTCGGCGACGCGACCGACTACATCCTGAAGCACCAGGGCTGATCGACCGATCAGGCCCCTGGGCTGACTGCCCCGCCACCCGGCGGTGGCGCCGCTTAATCCTCGGATCCGTTGGAGAAAGAATTCCCGTGAGCTCGACCAATCGCACCGTGGTCGTCACCGGTATCGGCGCAACCACACCGCTGGGTGGCGACGCAGCCTCTACCTGGGAGGGCCTGGTCGCCGGACGTTCCGGCGTCAAGCCCCTGGAGCAGGACTGGGCGGCCGAGCAGGCCGTCAAGATCGCGGCCCCGGTCGCCGTGGAGCCGACCGAGGTCATCCCGCGGCCGCAGGCCCGCCGACTGGACCGCTCGGCGCAGTTCGCGCTGGTCGCGGCCAAGGAGGCCTGGGCCGACGCCGGTTTCGAGGCGAAGGCCGGCGAGGACCCGAACGTCGACCCCGACCGGCTGGGCGCGGTCATCGCCTCCGGCATCGGCGGCGTGACGACGCTGCTCGACCAGTACGACGTGCTGAAGGAGAAGGGCGTCCGCCGCGTCTCCCCGCACACCGTTCCCATGCTGATGCCCAACGGCCCCTCGGCCAACGTGGGGTTGGCCGTGGGCGCCCGGGCGGGCGTGCACACGCCGGTCTCCGCCTGCGCGTCGGGCGCCGAGGCCATCGGCTACGCCATCGAGATGATCCGCACCGGCCGCGCCGACGTCGTCGTCGCGGGTGGCACGGAGGCGGCGATCCACCCGCTGCCCATCGCCGCGTTCGGCAACATGATGGCGATGTCCAAGAACAACGACGACCCGCAGGGCGCGTCGCGTCCCTACGACGTCGCCCGCGACGGCTTCGTCCTCGGTGAGGGCGCCGGTGTCGTCGTCCTGGAGTCCGCCGAGCACGCCGCGAAGCGCGGGGCCCGGGTGTACGCGGAGGCGGTCGGGCAGGGCATCTCCGCCGACAGCCACGACATCGTGCAGCCGGAGCCGGAGGGGCGGGGCATCTCGCACGCCCTGCAGAACCTGCTGGAGCGCACCGACCTCGACCCTGCGGAGATCGTGCACGTCAACGCGCACGCGACGTCGACGCCGGCCGGTGACATCGCCGAGCTGAAGGCGCTGCGGAAGGTGTTCGGTGACGACACCGACCACATCGCGGTGTCGGCGACGAAGTCGATGACCGGGCATCTGCTCGGTGGCGCGGGTGGTGTCGAGACGGTGGCGACCGTGCTCGCGCTGTACCACCGGGTGGCTCCGCCGACGATCAACGTGGAGAACCTCGACCCCGAGGCCGAGGCGAACGCCGACATCGTCCGGGGTGAGGCCCGGAAGCTGCCCGTCGATGGGCGTATCGCCGCGTTGAACGACTCGTTCGGGTTCGGTGGGCACAACGTGGTGCTGGCGTTCCGGACCGTGTGAGAACGCCGCTCCCACTCGTTCCACGGAAAAGGGCCCCCACCTACGGGTGGGGGCCCTTTCGTATGCGCGAAACAGAGATCAGACCACCTGGTGGAGCCAGCGGACCGGGGCGCCCTCTCCTGCGTAGCGGAAGGGTTCCAACTCGTCGTCCCAGGGCTTGCCCAGGAGTTTGTTGAGCTCCGCCTCCAGGTCGGTCTCGCCCTGCCGGCTGCGCTGCAGGGCCGCGCGCAGGCGGTCCTCGGGGATGAGGATGTCGCCGTGGATGCCGGTGACGGCGTGGAAGATGCCCAGGTCGGGGGTGCAGCTGTAGCGTTCGCCCTCGGCGGTGGGGCAGGGTTCCGCGGTGACCTCGAAGCGCAGGAGGTGCCAGCCGCGCAGGGCGGAGGCGAGCTTGGACGCCGTGCCCGCCTGGCCCTGCCAGGAGAACTCCGAGCGCCAGGTGCCGGGCGCGGCGGGCTGCCGGATCCAGTCCAGGCTGACGCGCGTGCCGAGCACCCCGGCGACGGCCCACTCGACGTGCGGGCACAGCGCGCGCGGCGCGGAGTGCACGTACAGAACTCCACGTGTCGTCACCGGAACCTCCGGGCTGAGCGTGACCATCTTGGAAACGGGCGGAACGGCGGTGACCGGGCGGGTCACGTTGATGGCGAGGCTACCGTGCGGGGGCGCAAGGAGTGTGACGTACGGTCGGTCCCGGTGCCGGGAAACTCCCGCCATTCACCCAGGGGGACGCTTGTACGGGTGTGAGCCGTTGCACCTGATCGGTCGGGAACCCTCGTGCGTTGTTATTGGTTGGGGAGACAGGCACGGTGCGGCGAGGGGATGGACCAGGGATGCGGAAGCGAAGCCACCGCTCACGGGTTGTTCTCGCCCTGGTCGTGGCCGCGGTGGTGGGTCTGGCCGGGTGTGACGCCGTGGGGGGCGACTCCCCCGCCCCGTCCGACGCGGCCAAGCCGTCCCCCAGCCCCACGCCCCTGTGGGACCGCAGCCCGAGTTCCGTCGCCGCCGTCGGCGATTCCATCACGCGCGCCTTCGACGCCTGTGACGTGCTGTCGGACTGCCCGGAGGCGTCCTGGGCGACCGGCAGCAGCGCCGAGGTCGACTCGCTGGCGGTGCGGCTGCTGGGCCGGGCCGGGGCCGCCGAGCGGAGCTGGAACTACGCGGTGTCGGGGGCGCGGATGGCCGACCTGCCGGGGCAGATGGCCCGGGCGGTGCGGCGGAAGCCGCAGCTGGTGACGGTGCTGGTCGGGGCGAACGACGCCTGCCGGCCCACGCCCTCGGCGATGACCCCGGTCTCCGCCTTCCGCGCCGACTTCGAGGACGCGCTGCGCTCCCTGCGCAAGGCCCTGCCCAAGGCCCAGGTGTTCGTGGCGAGCGTGCCGGATCTGAAGCGGCTGTGGTCCGAGGGCCGCACCAGCCCGATGGCCAGGCAGGTGTGGCAGCTGGGCATCTGCCCGTCGATGCTGGGCGACGCGAACGCCCTGGACACGGCGGCGACGCTGCGGCGGGACACGGTGCAGAAGCGGGTGGAGGACTACAACAAGGTCCTGAAGGAGGTCTGCGCCCGGGACGAGCGGTGCCGCTACGACGGCGGCGCGGTGTACGACTACCGCTTCGGCACGGCCCAGTTGAGCCGCTGGGACTACTTCCACCCGAGCGTGAACGGACAGGCCCGGTTGGCGGAGATCGCGTATCGCACCGTCACGGCGAAGAACCCCTGACTTAGAGTTCCGCACATGAACGAACTCTTCAGCACACTTTCCGACGGGACTCCGGTGCACCGCTGGACCCTTCAGCGGGCGGGCGTACGGGTGCGGGTGCTGACGTACGGCGGGATCGTGCAGTCCGTGGAGGTGCCGGACCGCGAGGGGCGGGCCGGGGACGTGGTGCTGGGGTTCCCGGATCTGGACGGCTATCTCGCCCATCCGGAGCCGTACCTCGGCGCCCTGGTCGGGCGGTACGCCAACCGGATCGCCGGCGGCCGGTTCCCACTGGACGGGCGGACGTACGCGCTCGAACCGAACAACGGGCCGAACACGCTGCACGGCGGAGCCCGCGGATTCGACCGGCGGGTGTGGGACGCGGCCCCGGTCGAGCACGGGGTGCGGTTGACGCGGGTCAGTCCGCACGGCGAGGAGGGGTTCCCGGGGCGGCTGGCGGTCACGGCGACGTACACGCTGCTGGAGAGCGGTGCGCTGCGGATCGCGTACGAGGCGGTGACGGACGCGCCGACCGTGGTGAACCTGACGAACCACAGCTACTTCAACCTGGCCGGTTCCGGGGACGCGGGCGGTCATGAGCTGCGGCTGGCGGCCTCCCGGTACACGCCGGTCGACGCGGACCTGATCCCGACCGGCGCCCTGGACGACGTGACGGGCACGCGCTTCGACTTCCGCGAGCCCCGCAAGGTCGGGTCCGGTTACGACCACAACTTCGTGCTCGACAAGGGCGTGACGGACCGTCCGGTGGAGGTCGCCGAGCTGTACGACCCGGCGTCCGGGCGGGTGCTGACGGTGGCGACGACCGAGCCCGGCCTCCAGCTGTACACCGCCGACCACCTGGGTGAGCCCTTCACGCCCGGGGACGGCGTCGCGCTGGAGACGCAGCACTTCCCGGACTCCCCGAACCGGCCGGAGTTCCCGATGACCGTGCTGCGGCCGGGCGAGGTGTTCCGCTCGGAGACGGTGTACTGGTTCGGCGCGCGATAGTCCCGCCGGAGAACCACGAGCCCCGGTCCGGAGGTCAGGTCCCGGACCGGGGCTGCTTGGCGGGGAACTCGTCCCGCCTCAGACGTTAATCGTCGCGGTGATCCTGCGGTCCGTGATCGAGCGCCCGACCTGGATCTCGTACGAACCCTTCACAAACGACCACGAGCCGGTCGCTTCGTCCCAGATCTCGAAGGCGCGGCGGGGCAGTTCGACGGTCGCCTCGACGCTCTCGCCGGGTGCGGCCTCGACGCCCGCGAAGCCGGCCAGCCCGCGTGCCGGGCGGGTGGGGCCGGGCTCGCCCGGGGCGAGGTAGAGCTGGACGACCTCGCGGCCGGGACGGTCGCCGGTGTTGCGGAGGCGGACCGTCACGGTGGCCCCTTCGGCGGTCCCTTCCACCTCGACCGACTCGTAGGTCCAGTGGGTGTAGCCGAGGCCGTGGCCGAAGGGGTAGGCGGGGGTGCGGCCGTGCTTCTCCCAGGCGCGGTAGCCGATGAAGACGTCCTCGTCGTAGGGGAGTTCGCCGTTCTCCGGGACGACCCGGGTGATCGGGGCGTCGGCCAGGGAACCCCAGGTGGTGGGCAGCCGGCCGCCGGGCTCGTGGGCGCCGGTGAGCACGTCCGCCAGGGCCGCGCCGCCCTCCTGGCCGGGGAACCAGGTGAGGAGGACGGCGGCGACGTCGTCGCGCCACGGGAGTTCCACCGGGGAGCCGGAGTTGACGACCACGACGGTGTTCGGGTTGGCGGCGGCGACGGCCCGGACCAGGTCGTCCTGGCGGCCGGGCAGGCGCAGGTCGGTGCGGTCGAAGCCCTCCGACTCGACGCGTTCGGTGGTGGCGACCACCACGACGGCCGTGTCGGCGGCGCGGGCAGCGGCGGCGGCCTCGGCGATCAGCTCGTCGGGATCACGCTGGGGTTCCTGGTGGGCGAGGCTGAAGGCGACGACCTTCAGGGCGGCGTCGTCGGGGAAGTGCACGGCATGGACGAGGGAGACGTCGACCGGTTCGCCCGCGGTGAGTTCCACCTCGGCGCGGGGCTCGGGGGCGCCGAAGAAGCTGACGAAGGGGTCGTCCTTGGCGGGGCGCTGGACGTCGTCGTAGTACGTCGTGCCGCCGATGGTGAGGGTGAAGGCGCCCACGCCCTTGATGCCGAAGGTGTGCGGGCCGCTCTCGCGCGGGGTGAAGGTGCCGGTCAGTTCGACGGTGTGGAGAGTGTCGTGGGTGACGCCGTCCGGGAGGTCGGAGCCCACCCACTGGAGCTGGCCGTTGGGCGCGCTGCGGGTGCCGATGACCTGGTCGGCGGCGTCGCGGCAGACGGCGTGCAGCTCGAAGCCCCGGTCGGCGATGGCGAGTTCGGTGCTCGGGTCGGCTCCGACGGCGTAGCTGAGGCTGCCCTCGGGGAGGGCGGCGGTGAGGCCGTCGAGCGGGGAGACGGTCCGGGCCGGGAAGACCGTGGCGGAGCCGCCGCCGAGGACGCGGGCGTCGCGGGCCGCGGAGCCGATCAGCGCCACCCGGCCGGGCCGCAGCGGCAGTACGCCGTTCTCGTTGCGGACGAGGACGAAGGAGCGGCGGGCGATCTCGCGGGCGAGCGAGGTGCCGTCGACGGTCTCGGGCAGGTCGGTGACGACCGGCTCGGCGCCCTCCAGGATGCCGACGCGGGCGGCGAGGCGCAGGACGCGGCGGACCGCCTCGTCGACCTGGGCCTCGTCGGCCTCGCCGTCCCGCACGGCCCGGGCGAGGGCCTCGCCGTACACGGTGCGCGGTCCGGGCATCGCGATGTCCAGGCCGCCGGCGAGGGCGCCGGTGGTGGAGCGTGCGGCCAGCCAGTCGGAGACGTTGACGCCGTCGAAGCCCCATGCGCCGCGCAGCACTTCGTTGACCAGGTAGTGGTGTTCGGTCATGGTCGTGCCGTTGACCGTGTTGTAGGCGGTCATGATGCCCCACGGGTGGGCGTTCTCGACGATGTACTCGAAGGGCGCCAGGTACAGCTCGCGCAGGGCGCGTTCGCTCACGACGTTGTTCACCGTGAAGCGGTCGGTCTCGGCGTCGTTGGCGACGAAGTGCTTGACGGTGGTGCCGACGCCGCCGGACTGGACGCCGCGGACGTACTCGGCGCCGATCCGCCCGGTCAGGTACGGGTCCTCGCTGTAGGCCTCGAAGTGGCGGCCGCCGAGCGGGGAGCGGTGCAGGTTGACCGTGGGGGCGAGCAGGACGTGGACGCCCTTGCGGCGGGCCTCCTGGGCGAGCAGCACCCCGGCCCGGTGCGCGAGGGCGGGGTCCCAGGTGGCGGCGAGGGCGGTCGGTGAGGGCAGGGCGACGGACGGGTCGTCGGCGCTCCAGTGCACTCCGCGGACGCCGATCGGGCCGTCGGACATGACCAGCGACGGCAGGCCTGCCTCCGGCAGCGCGGGCAGGCTCCACATGTCCTGGCCGGCCAGCAGCCGTGTCCTGGCGTCCAGGTCGAGCTTGCCGAGGGCCGCCTCGACGACCGCCTCCCGCCGTTCCTCCGCTGTCTCCGCCACGTCGGCACCTCCACGTCGAAAGCCACTGAATGTCACCATCGTGCACCGCTCGCCTGTGAAGCGGTAGGTTTCGTTATCTCGTCGTAACAATTCTCCGTGCGGCTTGTCGTACGGTGACGCCATGAGGGCCAGGACGAGGAGCGAGGAACGGCGGGCGGAGATCGTGCGGGCCGCCCTGGAGGTGATCGCCGAGCGCGGTTACCGGGGAGCGAGCCTGGCCGCGGTCGCCGAGCGGGTCGGACTGACCCAGCAGGGGCTGCTGCACCACTTCCCGACGAAGGAGGCGCTGCTGGTCGCGGTGCTCCAGGAGCGGGACCGCTGGGACGCCCTGCCCGCCGGGCGGCTGCGGCTGGACCTGCTGGGCTCGCTGGTCGAGTACAACGCGATGCGGCCGGCCATCATCCAGACGTTCTCGGCGCTGCTCGGCGAGAGCGTCACGGAGGGGCATCCGGCCCGGGCGTACTTCACGGAGCGCTACGTCCAGGTGCGGGCCGGCATGGCCGGGGTGCTGCGCGCCGAGTACGGCGACCGCCTGCCGAGCGGCCTCACGCCCGAGCGGGCCGCACCCCTGGTGGTGGCGGTCCTGGACGGCCTGCAGTACCAGTGGCTGCTGGACCCGGAGTCGGTGGACATGGCGTCCGCGTTCCGCGACTTCCTGACCCTGCTGGGCGAGGACCCGGGACAGCACACCTAGCCGGCGGGGACGGCGGCCACGACCTCGACCTCGACGAGGGCCTCCGGGCGGAAGAGGCGGGACGCCTCGAAGGTCATGCTGGTCGGCCGGGTGCCGGTGAGGAACCGCCGCCGTACGGTGCCGTACTCCTCCAACCGTGAGATGTCGGTCAGGTACGTGCGGATGTTGACCACGTCGGCCAGGGTGGCGCCGTGCGCCGCCAGCAGCGCGGTGAGGGTCTCGAAGACGCCCTCCGTCTGCTCGGCGAGGGTGGCGCCCTCGGCGATCTGCCCGGAGACGAACAACAGGGCGCTGCCGTCGGCCTGTTCGAGACGGGCGACCTGGGAGTAGTACGGGCTGAGGGGCTGGGGCGCGGAGGCGGGGTTGTCCAGGGTGATCTGCATGCCGCCGAAGCTATGCGGACCGCCGTCGATGCGACAAGCGAATGTCTAGCATGGCTCCCATGCCGATCACGCATGACGAGGGGCCGGAGCTCTCCACCATCTGGCTGCGGGTGTTCCTGGAGGTCGCCCGGCACGGCTCGTTCACGGTGGCCGCGCGGGCGCTCGGCTGGACGCAGTCCGCGGTGTCCCGGCAAGTCGCCTCGCTGGAGGCCGCGTTGGGCGGCGGGCCGCTCTTCGACCGGCTGCCGCGCGGGGTCCGGCTGACGGAGGCCGGACGGCTCCTGGTGCCGTACGCCGAGACGGTCGCCGCCGCGCTGCACGACGCCCGGCGGGAACTCGGCGCCCTGCGCGAGGCGGCCGGCGGACGGCTGAGGTTCGGCGCGTTCGCCACCGCCGACGCGGCCCTGGTACCGCACGCCCTGGCCCGCTTCCACGCCCGCCACCCGCGCGTCCGCGTCACCCGCGAGGAGGGCTTCACCCCGGCTCTGCTGGACCGGCTGACGGCCGGTCACCTGGATCTCGCGATCGTGTCGACGACGGGCCGCGCGCCGCTGGAGTCGTACGTGCTGCACCACCTCCTCGACGAGCCGCTGTACGTCGCCGTGGCGGCGGACCACCCCCTCGCCGGGCAGGACGGCCCGGTGCCGCTCGGCCGGTTCGCCGACGCCGACTGGATCTCCGGCAGCGCCCGCCCCGAGGGCACCCTGCTGGACGCGGCCCTGCGTCAGGGCTTCCGTCCGCGGGTCGCGCATGTCGTCGGCGAGTGGACCGCCAAGCAGGGCTATGTCGCCGCCGGGCTCGGGGTGACGCTGGTGCCGGCACTCGCCGCCGAGTCCGTGCGCCCGGACATCAGGCTGCTGCGGGTGCTCGACGAGGGCGGCCCGGCCCGGGCGGTGTACGCGGCGACGGCGCGAGGGCGGTCCCTGACGCCCGCCGCCGTGGCCTTCCTCGGGGCACTGCGGGAGGCGACGGCGCGGATCCCCGCCTGAAGGGTCCTGAGCCCCATGGCGTGGACCACCGCCGTCACGCGATACTTCCGCCGTCCGGCACCACGCCACCCCCACCGTGACGGAAGGGCTCAACCCCCTTGAACTCCATACGCGTTCGCCTCGGCGTCCTCGGCCTCGCGCTGCTGACCGGCCTCGCCGTCCCCCCGTCCGCGAGCGCCGCCGAGGCGGCCCCCTCCCCCACCGTCGAGGAGCAGCGGCTCGACCGGGCCGCGCCGCAGGAGATCCTGCGCCGCTCCGGCTTCGACGCCGTGGCCCCGCGGCTGGCCCGGGCGCTCGACACGGCCCGCTCCTACGGGGAGGCCTGCCGGGCCGTCACCCGCGAGGGGGCGCAGCTGTGGCGGCGGGCCGTGGACCGGGCGCAGGGGCGCGGCCCGGCGGGCGGGGACCTGAGCCGGGACGACGACCGGCCGCTGTACTGGGCGCGGCTCGGCATGACTCGTGAAGTACGCACCTGGCAGCCGAAGTTCGGCCTGACGGACGGGCAGCGGGCGGCGCTGCTGGACGAGTTGGAGCGCACCTCGCGCGGCCAGACGGCCATCGGCTTTCCGCGCGGCAAGGGCCTGAAGCGGATCCTGCTCACCGGTTTCGACCCGTTCACCCTGGACCGGGACATCCGCATCTCCAACCCGTCCGGCGCCACCGCGCTCGCCCTCGACGGCACGGTCGTCGAGACGGCGGACGGCCCGGCCCGGATCGAGACGGCCGTGTTCCCGGTGCGCTGGCGGGACTTCACTGGGGGCACCTCCCAGGCTTTCGGCACTGGAGGAGGCAGCGTGGAGCGGACCCTGCGGCCGCACCTCGGGAAGGTCGACCTGTTCGCCACCGTGAGCCAGGGCCGGGTCGGCCGGTTCGACATCGAGCGGACCAACGGGGCCTGGCGGGGCGGCTTCGGGGACAACGAGAACATCGGCCGCACCGAGACGATCCCGGTCACCGACCCGGCTTCACAGCCCCAGTGGACGACGACCACGCTGCCCTACCGGGCGATCGTCGCCGCGCACACCGGCCGTTTCCCCGTCTACGACAACACGAGCGTCACCGAGATCCCGGCGGGCGGCACCGAGCCCGTCGTACGCCCCGACGGGCCCACTCCCGGATCCACCGCCCGCCAGGGCGGCGGCGGGGACTACCTCTCCAACGAGATCGCCTACCGGGCGACCCTGCTGCGGGACCGGCTGGGCCTGCACGACGTCCTGCCGGGCGGGCACGTGCACACGCCGGTGCTCCAGTTCGGCGCCGGGAACACCACCGAGGTCACCGACCCGGAGTTCGTGCGGAACCGGCTGGACATCATCGCCCAGGTCAGGACGATCCTGAGGGTGGCTGCGGAAGAGTCGTGACGGCCCGGTCGCCCTCCTCGCCGTCCTCCCGGGTCTCCTCGCCCAGGAGTTCACGCGCCATCAGGGTGGCGCCCGCGACCGCGCCCGGCATCAGGAACACCGCGACGAACGGCACCAGGAAGGCCACGGCCAACGGCGTGCCGAAGCCCCAGACCAGGGTCTTGCGGGAGCGGAGCAGGCCGAGCCGGGAGCGCAGTTCGACGCCGCGGCGCTGGAGGGCGACGGCGGTCAGTTCCTCGGTGAGGAAGAACCCGGTGACGAAGAACCCGATCACCGGGACGACCGTCTGACCGACGACCGGGACGAAGCCGCAGGCGAACAGCAGCACACCCCACAGGGCGGCCCGCACGACGATCCGGAGGCTGTCCCGGGCGGAGATCCACAACTCGCGCCAGAGCGGCAGCCCCGACTCGGGTGCGTGCCCGTCCGGGGACACGTCCCGGTCGACCTTCTCGGAGAGGTTCTCGTAGAAGGGCTGCCCGACCAGCAGCGTCACCGCGGTGAACGTCACGACGGACAGGAGCAGGGCGAGGGCGAACAGCACGGCCGTCAGGAAGCCGCGGAAGAGCCCGAGCCACGGGCTCGACCAGTCGTCGGCGAACGGTGTCGCCCAGGCCACGGCGTCCTCGCCCCACAGGGCCAGCGCGACGAGCGCCGCCGCGTACAGGACGAGGGTGATCAGGCCCGGGAGCAGCCCGAAGCCGTACTGCCTGCCGTGCCGGGCCACCCATCGCTGGCCTCTCAGCAGATACCGGAAACCCACCCCGAGATCGCGCATGGGACGACCCTATCGGGGCCGGTGTCGCGCTCTTGACGCGCTCCGGTCACACCGCTGTCACAGGCCGCCCAGGTCAGGCGGTGCGCACTCGGCAGAGCCATCCGGGTCACCGGTGACACCAACGCGCCCTTGTTGCCGTTGAGTCGAACCGGTACACCTCGCCGTACCGATCTCAGGAAGCCCCTCGGGAGGTACTGCGTGCGCACCACGAGAACCGTTCCTGCGAGACCTGCGCTGATCGTCACCCTCACTCTCGCCACGGCGGGTTCGCTCCTGCTCGCCCCGGGCACCGCCGGCGCGGACCCGAAGCCCGTCACCCGCGAGGGCGCCGCCCTGGACGGCCGGGCGGCCCAGGCTCCCGCGAGCGCGGCCCGGCGGGCCCTGGCCGCTCCCGAAGAGACCTCCGCCGCCGCGGACACCCGCGGCTACCCCCGCCGCCAGACCCTCTCCCCGGACCCGGTGAACCCCGGCGACAAGTCCCTGAAGCTGGGCCTTACCCCGTACCACGGGATCGCCCCGAAGCTGAACGCGCTGCAACGCCTCGGGGACCGGGTGAGCGTGGAGGTGGCGGGCCGCTCGGCCGGCGGCCACCGCCTCTACCTGGTCACCGTCACCGCCCCGGAGACCGCCCGCGAGGCCCGCGCCCAGGAGCGGATGCGCGACCTGATCGAGAGCGCGCCCGCGACGGCCGCCAGGTCCCGTGAGATCAGGCGGGACTACAAGACGCCGGTCTTCGTCAACAGCAACATCCACGGCAACGAGTGGGAGGGCACGGACGCCGCCCTGAGGATCGTGGAGCAGCTCGCGACCGCCCAGGACGCCGGCACCCGCGACCTCCTCGCGCACAGCCGCCTGTACTTCAACATCACGGCCAACCCGGACGGCCGCATCGCCGGCACCCGCGCCAACGCCAACGGCTTCGACCTCAACCGGGACTTCGTCACCGCCTCCCAGCCCGAGACGCGCGCCATGCGGCGGATCCAGCTGGACAAGCAGCCGGCCGTCCTGCTGGACCTGCACGGCTACGTCAACGGCACGCTCATCGAGCCGACCACTCCCCCGCACGGCGAGAACTACGAGTACGACCTCTTCCTGAAGAACTCCTACGCCAACGCCCTCGGCATGGAGTCGGCCGTCAACGCCCTCGGCTTCACGCCCGGGAAGGACGGCGTGGAGCCGGCCCAGATCCCGTTCCGCGACCAGGAGGAGGGCTGGGACGACTGGCCGCCCATCTTCACCCCGCAGTACGCGGCCTTCCACGGCACGGTGGCCGCCCACACGGTAGAGATCCCGCTGGCGGTGAACAACGAGGAGTACGAGGACCTGCCCGTCCCGGAGCTGCGCCGCCGCTCGGCGGTCAACACGGCCGTGGCGGGAGCGGCGATCCGCGCCACCCTGGACCACGTCCGCGAGCACCGCGCCGGTCTCGTAGCCGACCAGATCGAGGTCTTCCGCCGCGGCGCGGCCGGTGCCCCGCAGGTCCCGGTGTCGCCGGAGACCGTCCCCGGCGTCCCCGGCATCGGCCCGGAGGACGTCTACACGACCACCTTCCCGCGCGCCTACGTCATCCCGCCCGGCACCTCACGCACCCAGCGCTCGGCGCCGGCCGCCGCCCGCCTGGTCGACCACCTCCTCGCCAACGACGTCCGCGTCACCCGCGCCACCCGCCCCTTCCGTCTCGCCGGACGGACCTACCCCGAGGGCTCGTACGTCGTCGACCTGCACCAGCCGAAACGCGGCATGGCGAACGTGCTGCTGGCCGACGGCCGGGACATCAGCGACCGGGTCTCGGAGATGTACGACATCTCGGGCTGGAGCCTGGGCCGTCTGTGGGGCGCCACGGTCGAGCGGGTGCCGTCGGGCAGCCTGCGGGGCGCGCCCCTGCGCCCGGTCACCGAGGCGGCCCCCGTGGCGCACGTGCCCGCATACGGCGACCTCCGTCTGCGCCTGACCGATCCGCGCGAGATCGCCGCGCTCAACTCCCTCCTCCGTCAGGGTGTTCCCGTACGGCAGTCGGCGGACGGCAGCGCGATCGTCCCGGCGTCGGCCCGCCGCGCCGCGCTCACCGCCGCCCGCGCCCACGACGTCGCCTTCACGGCCACGCGGGCGGCCGGCACGACTCCCCTGCGCCGCGTCCGGGTCGCCGCCGCCGTCACACCGGGTGAGCTGTTCGCGCTGCGGGAGATGGGCTTCGACGTCACGCCGGTCTCGACGGCGGTCCTGAACGCGGGCTTCGACTGGTCCGCCGCGGACGTGCTGTTCGTCTCCACCGGCTTGAACCGCGCCGCCCTGTCGGCCTCCGCCCGCAGGGCCCTGGACGCCTTCCTCGACGGCCACGGCCTGGTGGGCCGGGGTGCGACGGGAGCGGACCTGAACGCGGCGGCGGGGCGGCTGGCCGTCAAGCCGGTCGAGGGCAACGACGCGGCCAACGGCGTGGTCCGCACGGTGAACTCGGGCGCGCTCACCCGCGAGGCACCGTCCCACGGCTTCGTCTACGCCCCGCTCTGGTTCACCGATCTCGGCCCCGGCGTGCGCGTGGAGCAGTCGTACGCGGCCGGGAACCCGCTGGTTTCCGGACACTGGCGCCCGCTCCGGGACGGCACCGGCGGCCCCGCCGAGGCCGCCGGGCAGGCCGCGGTGGTCAGCGGCGGGCGCACGGTCCTGTTCGGCACCGAACCCCTCTTCCGGGACCATCCGAAGGGGGAATTCCCGCAGGTGGCACGGGCATTGTTCACAGTGGCACACAGCGGTTCAGTTGAGGAGAGCGGATGACGCAGGAGATCCACGGCACCGTGGCGGACGGCTTCGAGAACGTACGTGAGGAGTTCGCAGCGTGCGTGGCCGGGGAACGCCCCGACTACGAGGGCCAGCTGTGCGCCTACGTGCACGGCCGCAAGGTCGTCGACCTGTGGGCGGGGACCGACGCGGACGCCCTCTACGGCGTGTTCTCGTCCACCAAGGGCGCCGCCGCCCTGGTCGTCGCCCTCCTCGTCCAGGACGGCACGCTGGAACTGGACCGCAAGGTGACGTACTACTGGCCGGAGTTCGCGGCCGAGGGCAAGGGCGTCCTGACCCTGCGCGAGCTGCTCGCGCACCGGGCCGGGGTGGTCGGCACGGACAGCGGCTTCACGCTCGCGGAGCTGGCCGACGACCGACAGCTCGCCGAACGCCTCGCCGACCAGCGGCCGTTCTGGCGCCCCGGCACGGCGTTCGGCTACCACGCCCTGGTCAGCGGGGCCCTGTCCAACGAGGTCGTACGCCGTGCCACGGGCCGCACGCTCCAGGAGGTGTACCAGGAGCGGATCAGGGCCCCGTACGGCCTGGACTTCTTCCTCGGGCTGCCCGCGCCGCAGGAGCCGCGCTTCCGCACCACCCAGCCGATGGATCCGACCCCCGAGGAGCAGGCCCTCCTCGACGCCGCCCCGACGGGCCCGCACACCCTCGCCTCGATCGCCTTCAACCGGCACGCGGCCGAGCCGACCGATCTGGCCTCGCTCCCCAACATGCCGCTGGTGCGCGCGAAGGGCCCGGCGTCGGTGGGCGGGGTGGCGTCGGCGCGGGGCCTGGCGGGGATGTACGCGGCGGCGATCAGCGAGGTGGGCGAGCAGGCCCCGCTGCTGAAGCCGGACACCGTGGCGGAGTTCGGCCAGTTCCACTCGGTCGGCTACGACCTGGTGGCCCGGACCCACAAGTCGTTCGGCCTCGGCTTCCAGACCACGGCTGACACGTGGCACCCGTTCCTCGGCGCCGGGGCGATCGGGCACAGCGGCGCCAGCGGCTCGCAGGCCTTCGCGGACCCGTGGAGCGGCCTCGCGTACGGCTACACGCGGCGCCGGTTCGCCTTCCCCGGCGGCGCGGCCCCGGAGAACGGCCGCCTCGCGCGGGCGGTCCACAAGGCGGCGCTCGCCCGCTGACCCCGGGCACGGACGGAGGCCGCATCCCACGTCCAAGGATGCGGCCTCCGCGCAGACAACGAGCGTCGTCAGACGAGCGTCACGGTGATGTTCCCGCGGGTCGCCTTCGAGTACGGGCACACCTGGTGGGCCTTCTCGATCAGCGACCGCGCGGTGCCCCGGTCCACCTTCGGTATGTCGGCCGAGATCTCGACGATGATCCCGAACCCCTCCCTGTTCTTCCCGAGGCCGACCTTCGCGGTCACGGTCGAACCGGTGAGGTCGGCACCCTCCTCACGGGCGACGACACCGAGGGCGCCCTGGAAGCAGGCGCTGTACCCGGCGGCGAACAGCTGCTCGGGGTTGGTGCCGGCGCCGCTCCCGCCCATCGCCCGGGGCGGGTTGACGACGACGTCGAGCCGGCCGTCATCGGTGGCCACCCGCCCGTCGCGCCCGTTCTCGGCGGTGGCGACGGCGGTGTACAGGACGTCGGACTGCTGGATCGGCATGCGGTTGTGTTCCTTCGGTCGTCCGCCGCGGCTCGCGCCCGGACCGGGACGGATTCGGAAAGAAACTACCGCATGCCGGAAGTCCAGCAAAGGGCGCCGGGAGCCCTCAGAGCTTGACGATCATCTTCCCGGTGTTGTCGCCGCGCAGCACGCCCAGGAAGGCCTCCAGGTTGTTCTCGATGCCCTCGACGACGGTCTCCCGGTACTTCAGCTCACCGGAGGCGACCCAGGGGGCGACCTCCTGCACGAACTGCGACTGGAGGTCGTAGTGGTCCCCGACCAGGAAGCCCTCGATACGGCCGCGGGTCTGGATGAGGCGGGCGAGGTTCTTCGGGCCCGGGGCGGGCTCGGTGTTGTTGTAGACGGAGATCATCCCGCAGACGGCGATCCGGCCGCCCTGGTTGAGGGAGCCGATGGCCGCCTCCAGGTGGTCACCGCCGACGTTGTCGAAGTAGACGTCGATCCCGTCGGGAGCGGCGGCGCGCAGCTGCTCGCCCACGGGCCCGTCCTTGTAGTTGAAGGCGGCGTCGAAGCCGTACTCCTCCACGAGGAGCTTCACCTTCTCCTCCGACCCGGCGGATCCGATGACCCGCGAGGCGCCCTTCAGCCTGGCGATCTGCCCGACCTGGCCGCCCACGGCACCGGCGGCGCCGGAGACGAAGACGGCGTCGCCCTCCTTGAAGGCGGCGGTGCGCAGCAGTCCCGCGTAGGCGGTGAGGCCGGTCATGCCCAGGACACCGAGGTACGTCGACAGCGGCGCGGCGTCCGGGTCCACCTTCACGGCGTTCTTGGCGCCGACGACGGCGTACTCCCGCCACCCGAAGAAGTGCAGCACGTGGTCCCCGACGGCCAGCCCCTCCGCGTTGGAGGCCACGACCTCGCCGACGGCACCGCCCTGCATGACCTTGCCCAGCTCGAACGGGGCGACGTAGGACTTGGCGGCGCTCATCCGGCCGCGCATGTACGGGTCCACGGAGAGGTACTTGTTCCGGACGAGGACCTGCCCCTCACCGGGCTGCGGCACCTCCGCCTCGACCAGGGCGAAGTCCTCGGGCTTCGGCCAGCCGACCGGACGGCTCAACAGGTGCCATTCGCGGCTGACGGCGGGGAGGGTGGGGGTGTCGGTCATGGGGCGCCTGTCCTCACGTGGGTGCGAATGTTTCAGTACCTGAAACAACCATGCTCCTGAAAATTTCAGGTTGTCAAATAACCGGGTACCCTCGATCGCATGGCCTCCACCGCACCGACCCCCCAGAGCACGACGAGCCGCCGCCCCGATCCGCTGACGCTCGAGGTCGTGGAGCTGATCGGGGAGGTCGTGGCGCGGTTCCACGAGGACTACGAGTCGGCGGCGGCGGAGCACGCCCTCACGGGGGCGCAGGCGCGGCTGCTGAGCCTGCTGTGCCTGGAGCCGCTGCCGATGCGGAGGCTGGCGCAGCGGCTGAAGTGCGAGCCGTCGAACGTGACGGGGATCGTGGACCGGCTGGAGGCGCGCGGGCTGGTCGAGCGACGTCCGGATCCCGCGGACCGGCGGGTGAAGGTGGCGGCGGCGACGGAGGAGGGGCGGCGGGTGGCGCGGAGCCTGCGGGAGTCACTGCGGTTCGCGCGGGAGCCGTTGGCCGGTCTTTCCGAGGGGGAGAGGGTGGCTCTGCGGGATGCGTTGCGGCGGATGCTGGGGTGAGTCGCGCCCCGCAGAAGATCGGCCGCCGGTTTCCTGAAGGATGGATTCCTGCTGTGCGACCGCTTCTCAGCTCTTCTGGACATGACACACGATGGATCCATGGATCTTCAGCAGATGCGCTACGTGGTCGCCGTCGCCGAGACAAACAGCTTCACCCGGGCCGCCGAACGCTGCCTGGTCGTCCAGTCCGCTCTCAGCCACCAAGTGGCCCGGCTCGAAAAGGAGCTGGGGGCACGGCTCTTCGAACGCACCAGCCGCCGAGTACGGCTGACTCCGGCCGGTGCGGCGTTCCTGCCCTCGGCCCGGCAATGCCTGGACGCCGCCGAGCGCGCGGCCAACGAAGTCGCCGCGGCGGTCGGCGAGATACGCGGGCGGCTCGCCGTGGGTGTCGTTCCGTCCGTCGCCGCGGTAGACGTCCCAGGCGCCTTACGTGACTTCAACCAGCAGTATCCGAACGTGCGCATCAGCCTGAGCGTGGGCGCGGGCGACAAACTCGTCGAACAGGTCAGAGAGGGAGGCGTAGGGGTGGCTTTCCTCGGGCTGCCGACCACGGTGCGCCCCGAGGGCGTCAACTCCCGTGAACTCGCCCGTGACCGGCTCGTCGCCGTCGTCGGGCCGGACCACCCCCTGGCCCAGGAGTCGGCGGTCGATCTGCGCAGGCTCTCCTCCGAGGTGTTCGTGGACCTGCCGGCCAGGACAGACGGACGTGTCCAGTCCGACCTGGCCTTCTCGGCCGCCGGCGTCCACCGCGACGTCGCCTTCGAGGTGACCAACGCGGACTTCCTGGCGCGACTGGCCGGACAGGGCCTCGGCATCGCCATGCTCCCCTCCGCCTACGCGGCTCAGCTCACCGGCGTCATCACCATCGAGGTCACCGACGCGCCGACCCGCGTCGAATACATGATCTGGAGCCGCGACAACCGCACGCCCGCGGCCACCGCCTTCCTCGCCATCCTCGGCATCCCGGAGGACGACGACACGGAGTGAAAGGGACCGCCGCCCGGTTTTCCGTGCGGGCGACCTCGCAGTGCGATCCGTCAGGGGCCGGACGGGGAGGAGCCGCCGGCCCCGTGGGTGACCGGCACGGACGTCGGCGCCAAGGATTGCCTTTGCCCTTTCTACCTATGTGCTTTCGCTCCCACAACCGTGCGCCTTGAAATCTGCATAAGGCTTCGCGACTTGGCCGAAATGCATGCCTGGATTGCCCCCAACTTTCAGAACATGGGCGTCCATCCCGTACTCCGGACCGGTCCGATCCGGTCAGATGTCCGCACCCCCGTCCTGGCACAGTTCGACGGACTTCCCCGGCGGTCAGCCGCTCACCCCCATGACCATCATGAGGAAAGGCCAGGTCAGCCGGACGGAAAGACGCCGCCGACACCGAGCGGGAGCTTCCCGATCTATCGCGCACCGCGATGGAATCGGTGACAATTATGTATTGGACGAATTCTGGGCGCGGATGAGAACTTGAGATCACAAGTCCGGCTCCGCTTTCCTCTGGGAGAGAGGCCAGTACTGATATCTGGCCAGGCGTCATGATGCAAATTCGGTGCGAACTGGGGGTGCACGCAAGATGAGCACGAGCACGGAAGCCACACTCAAGGATCAGGTCGCCTCACTCATGGACGGCCTGGAACAGCATGACGTCTACAGCAACGACTACTTCAAGTTCTTGCAGGACACGTCGTGGAACAGCCAGACCTACGACTTCCACCGGGCGAACTTCTTCCACAGGACCGAGGGTACGGTCAAGGGAATCGCCCACGTCTGCGCCCAGGCAGCGGCCAACGACGACCGTGACACGCTGACCCTGTTCTCCTTCATCCTCAACGAGGAGACCGGGAACGGCGAGGCCGCGAAGTGCCACGAAATCCTGATGGAGAACGCCCACAACCTGCACGGCGAGGTGGAGTTCGGCCTGTCGCCGCTGCGGGTGAAGGAGGCGCGGCACAGCAACCTGGTCATCGCCGAGACGTTCAAGTACCGCGAGCGCACTCGGGAACTGGTGGGCGGCAGCTACCACCGGATGCTGGGCGTCGCGATGGCCCTGGAGTCACACGCCGACACCATGCTGCAGATCTGCCGTACGGCGTTCCGCAACAGCAACACCGGGCTGCCCGAGTCCGAGTTCGTCGACAAGGTCGAGATCTACTTCAACGTCCACGTCGGTGACGAGGGCGTCGAGGAGCGCCACGCCGCGGACGCGAAGAGGTGCGTCGAGAACAACTGCCGCACCGAGGCGGACGTCGCAGAGATCGCCTACGGCGCCCGCGAGACGCTGAACATCCAACTGGAGATGTGGAACGCCATGTACAAGGCCGTCACCAGTTGAGTTCGACGAGTAGAGAGAGGCAGCTCGTAAGCGTCGTGCAGAGAAACAGAGGAATCTCCAAGGCAGTTCTGAGCATTCCCGAATCCGCTACTCACGGCACCGCGGCAAAGCTCGTCGCGCTCAACCGCGGAGTCGCCGCGGACGACCAGATCATCGATCTGAGCATTGGCGCGCTGGACACCCCGACCGACCCCCGGATCGACCGTGGAGTCATCGACTTCATCGAGCAGAGATCCGAAACCGTGCATGCTTTCGCACCGGTCAAGGGATTCACGTTCCTGCGCGAATCCATCGCCGCACGGGTGGCTCGCCTGCATGGCATCGAGTACGACCCCGACACGGAGGTCATGGTCACACCGGGCGGTGTGAAGGGCTCCATCTCGGCGACCTTCCACGCGTTGCTGGACCCGGGCGACGAGGTCGTGATCCCCGTGCCCAACTGGCCGCACTACTCGGACATGGTGCGGCTGCACGAAGCCATCCCGAAGACCGTCCTGGTACCGGCAGACGAGGGCCTCACCGCGCGGGCTCTCGAGGGAGCGCTCTCCGAGCGAACCAAGATCGTCGTCCTGGGCGACTGCATCAACCCGACGGGCAAGATCTACTCGACGGCGGAACTGTCGGAACTGGCCCAGGTCCTCGCGCGGCACAACACCCGGCGGCAGGACCGCGGCGAGAGCCCCGTCCACGTCTTGTTCGACACACCCTACGAAGCACACGTCCTCGGTGACCGGGCGACGACCTTCGCCGCCCTGGACGTGCCGCTCGCCGGCGGCGATCGCTGCTCCATGCGGCCATGGACCGTGTCGGTGACCGGACCGGGCAAGACCTACGGCATGCACGGCGACCGGATCGGCTATCTCTGCGGTCCCCAGGACATCGTGGAGGCCGCCGCGCGCGCCCAGGTCAACCTCACGTCGTTCGCGTCGACCTATGGGCAGGTCGCCACGCACATCGCACTGCAGCCGGAGATGGACGAGGTGGCGACCTTCAGGGCGAAGATCGCCCGCTCCAATCTGGAGGCGATGCTGCAAGAACTGCAGCCCATACCCTCCTTGCGGGTCAGCCCGCCGCAGGGCGGCTACTTCCTCTTCGTCGACCTGTCAGCCCACGCCGACGCCTACCAGAGGCTCGGTCACGCCACCGCCGAGCAGTTCCTGCTGGCCGAAGCGAAGGTGGCCACCATCGCCGGCAGCCACTTCGCGCACGGCGAGGCGCTGGACCACTTCGTGCGGATCAACTGCGGCCGCACCGGTTCGCTTCTGACTGAGGCCGCCACACGCATCCGGCACGCCCTCACCCGTCTGGAGTCCTGAGCTGAAGGCCACGATGGCAGACACCGTCAAGTACTGCATCGTCGGTACGGGCTTCGCCGGTACGTGCGCGCTGTGGCACCTGGTACGGCGCATGACCGACCCGCACCGGCTGTCCCTGCTTCCGCCATCGGCCGTCACCATCGTCACGGTGGAGCAGGGACCGGTGAACGGGCCGGGATACCCGTACGCGCAGGGCAACGTCCAGCTCGCCCACCGGTGCAACAACGAAGCGAGCACCATGGGCATCCACGGCAACGACTTCGTCGACTGGATGACCGCGAGCAAACCGTGGCTCATCACAGAGTGTCCGGAGCTCGTCCTCGAGACGCATCCCGGCATCGAGCTGGACGAGTGGCAGCCCGACGACCGTGAGTTCTATCCGCGTGCGTTGTTCGGCATCTACCTTCGGCAGCGCTTTCAGGAGACCGTCGAGAAGGCCCGAGCGCACGGCATCGAGGTGCGGTCGTACGTGCGCCACGAGGCCAGGGACGGCCGCACGAAGCCGGACGGGTTCTCCGTCCTGCTCCGTGATCTGGAGACCGGCCGCGAGTTCACCGTGGACGGGCTCGACCAGGTCCTGCTGAGCACGGGGCACTGGCAGCCGGGGACGGCCGGGACACCGTCGGAGCACGGTGTCCACGTCGCCTCCCCGTATCCACCGGACGTCATGAGAGCCGCCGTCGCCCGCCGGATCCGCTCCCGCCGCGCACAGGATGAGCGGCCCCGTGTGTTCGTCCAGGGGATGGGTCCCAGCGGCATCGACGCCATCCTGACCCTGTGCGACGAGGGCGAGTTCGCCTACTCCCGCGACGGCCACGTGGCGGGGTACCGGCCGACGGCGCACGCCGAGCCGTTGTCCGTGGTCGCCGGATCACGCTCGGGCTTCTTCCCTCCGGTCCGGGGTCCGCTCGCACCGTACGAGCTCCACCATCTGACCGAGAACAACCTCGACGCGATCCGGCGCGAGCACCGAGGGCACCTGAAGATCGAGCGCGTTCTGGAGCTGCTGGACAAGGATCTGCGCCGGGCGACCGGGGGGACGCTGGGGTGGGAGGACGTCAGGAGCCCTCGCTGGCGCACCGCCCGGGAGAAGCTGGCGAGTGATCTGAAGGACTCCTCCACCGGGAACCTCGTCCACACGGTCGTGCTGAAGGCACGGCGGATGCGCTTCTACAGCCGGCTCGAACCCGCTGACAAAGAAGTCTACGACCGCCTGCTCGACACCCACTTCATACGGACGGCGGTACCGATGCCGGCCGCCGTCGCGGAGAAGCTCCTCGCCCTGATGGACGCCGGAGTGCTGACGACCGTCAGGCTGGGCTACGACGACGCCCGGCACACGCAGGTGGAGGAGGACGGCACGCTGCGGGTCACGTACCGGTCCGAGTCCGGCGAAACGGCGACCTTGCGAGCGGACTGCATGGTCCGTGCCAGTGCGCAGGACTTCGCCATGGAGCGTCATCCCTCGCCGTTCATCCAGAACCTGCTGCGGCGAGGTGAGATCGTCCCGCACGAGGAGGGCGGATACGCCCCGGGCGGCATCGCGCTCGACGCGCGCGGCGGCTACCGGGTGATGAAGCGGGCGGGTGGGGTGTGCGTTCCGTCGCCGCATCTGTCGGCCTACGGGGCGCCCGTCAGATTCTGGCAGAACGAACACAACTACGCCGGTGCGTTCGTCGCGGCGGCCCAGTGGCTGGCCGACGACTGGACCGGGACGGCGGGAGCAGCCGGCTCCTCCTCCTCCGCCGCCGCCGTGGACGATCCCGGACTGGTCAGCAGCGAAACAAGGAGATAAGCCATGGAGATGAAAGAGTTCTACTACCAGGACGGCCTGCGCGTCAGTGTGTTCAACCTCGACCACAAGGCCGTCCCTTTTCACTTCCACAACGCGGTGTCGGACATGATGTACTGCTCGCAGGGCCGCATCGTGATCGAACTGCCCGACACCGACGAGGTGTTCACCGTCGAGCCTGGTGAGGTCTTCCAGGTTCCGAGCCCGAGCAGGCACCGGTTCGGCAACGCGGCCCCTGTCGGCACGCTGTCGCGCTACGTGCTCCTGCAGATCGGCACGTTCGACATCAATTTCGTCCCGGCCGGCGAGGAGTTGGCGGAGCAGTTCGTCGACCGTACGCGGACACCGGTCGTGGACGGCACGGTCCACATCGGGGATCGCCGGGCCGACATCGTCAAGCTCGCCGATCACTTCGAGCAGGAAAAGCCCGAGGTGCTGACTCCGCAGGAGCAGGCGGACGTGGTGGCGGCACTGCGGTGCTTCGTGTCTCGCGGTATCGAAACGGAGCATCCGCAGGCGGCCGTTCAGCCATGAGCCGCACGTGATCTCATTCGACCCGGTCGTCATCACGGTGATCGTCCTGACGTTCTTCGGGGGTGGGCTGGTGAAGGGTCTGACCGGCCTCGGCCTGCCGCCCGTCGTCCTCGGGATCCTGACCGCCACGATCGGGATCCATCCGGCGAAGGCGCTGATCCTCGTGCCGACGTTCCTGACCAATGTCGTGCAGGCGACGAGCGGCGGGCACGGCCGGAAGGTCGTCCGCGTCACGTGGCCGTTCCTGCTGGCCGCCACGGTCTTCACCGTGTCCGGCGCCTTCACGCTGAGCTACTTCCGGGCGGATGTGATGTCGGCCCTGCTCGGCCTGGGGCTGACGGTGTACGGGGTGCTCGGGTTGTTCCGCCTGCGGGTGAACATCCGCGGCAAGTGGTGGCACCACCCCGTGGGTGTCGTCTCCGGAGCCACCAACGGGTTCCTCACCGGAGCGACCGGCTCCTCGGCCGTCCCCGGGGTCTTCTACCTGCAGTCCGTCGGGCTCCTGCGTGACGAGCTGGTGCAGAGCATGGGCATTCTCTTCACCCTGTCCACCGTCGGTCTGGCGTGGACGCTGCAGACGCAGGACCTGCTCAGCGTCAACCTCGCCGTGATGTCAGCCATATCCTTGGCCCCGGCGTTCCTCGGGATGTCGATCGGAAGCCGGATCCGCAAGAGGGTCTCCGAGGAGCGGTTTCGCACTGTGCTCTGTGTCGCTTTGTCGCTCCTCGGGGTGTTCGTCGCCGTGCAGAGCTTGATGACCTGGTGAGGCGCCTCGAAGCGAGGAGAGGACGCGACATGAGAGCGGATTTGATCGAACTGCTGGGCGAGCTGGAGGAGTTCGGCGCGGCGAACGACGCGGCAACGGACGACCGAAGCCGGAAGATGCTGAACATCACGCACGACACCGGCATGTTCCTGACGATGCTCATCAAGGCGGGCAAGTGCAAGAACGTCCTGGAGGTCGGGACTTCCAACGGCTACTCGACGTTGTGGCTGGCGGAGGCCGTGGGCGAGGGCGGTTCGGTGACGACCGTCGAACAGGCGCCCGGCAAGGTCGCGATGGCCGAGCGGAACTTCCAGCGCGCCGGACTCCAGCCCCGCATCCGGCAGATCACGGACGACGCCGGCCGGTTCATCGAGTCGTGCGGAGCCGGCGAGTACGACTTCGTGTTCCTGGACAGCGATCGCGGACAGTACGCCGGCTGGTGGCCCTCCCTCCAGCGAATTCTCGCGAACGGCTGTGTGATGGTGGTCGACAACGCCGTCTCTCACGCTCACCAGTTGGAGACCTTCACGCGGTTGGTCGAGGCCTCGGACGGCTACCTCAGCTGCGTCTTCCCGATCGGCAAGGGCGAAATGGTGGTCTTGAAAGACATTCCGTGACGCCCCCCGCGCGGAAGGCGCTACGTGCACCACCACAGGAAGCGGTTGCAGGTTTCCGAAGGTGAGGGTTCCGGGGCGGGTGGCGGTGTGGTGCGGCCCGAGGTCGGGGTCGGCGCCGGTGCCGGGGGCGCGGCCGTGGGGACCGACGTCGGCCGGCTCGGGGACGTGCCCGTCGTGGGCGACTCCGGATCCCTCGGAGTCGCCTTTTCCGTCGGGGACTTCGACTTGTCGCCCTTCGGGGACTCCGAAGCCGACGGCGAGCCGGAAGCCCCCGGGCTCGGTGACGCGGACGCCCCGTCGGCCGCCGCGGCCTCGCCCGACGAGCGGCCCGGCTCCCCCGCCTCGACCGACGCGTCCCCGTCCGCCGACTCGCCCCCGGCCGCCGCCGGGTTCGGTGTCGACTTCGGCGCGTCCCTGCCGAGTTCGGCGAGGCTCAGCCCACCCGCCGCCAGGACGAATCCGGCCGCGATGAAGAGCGCCCGGCGCCGTCGTCGGCGGTGCGCCGCGGCCTTCCGGTCCCGTCGGCTCGTCCCGGCCGAGCCCGGACCCTCCGCGACCGGCCCGCGGCCACGACCACGCCGCCGCGCGGCACGCCCCACGTGCTGCCCGTCGTCGGCCTCGTCGGACTCATCAGCGTCATGGTCGTCGTCGGGCCCGTACTCGTCCGACGGCGGCCCAGCAGGCTCGTCCGACCCCTGGAACCCGCCGACCTCGTCCGCCACGCCGCCGCCCCCCTGGGGCACAGCGTGGTATTCCGGCTCACGCCAGCGCAGCGCATCGGCGGAGGTGCCGCACCCCGGGCAGGCGAGGGCGCCGTTCAGGTGCCGTCGGCACGGGTCGCAGTAGTCCATGACGCGGGAAGATTAAGTTCCGCGTTGGTCACGTTCCTAGATCCAGCTGTGAAGGTTCTGTAGGGACACGCTCCGCCCGTGGTTTCGAAACTGTCGAAACCGTTATGCGCGCGACCCATTGACACCCCCACCGCCGCGTCCTTACTGTCACGCCAACATTTCGAACGTGTGCCGAAATATCGAACACGTCGAACTGAATGAACTGACGGAACTGAGCCGACGAACCTGCGAGGGACTACCGCCGTGCGCATCACCGGAATCAGCACACACGTGGTCGGGACGCCGTGGCGCAACCTGACGTACGTCCAGGTGCACACCGACGAGGGGATCACCGGAGTCGGCGAGACCCGGATGCTGGGACACACCGACGCCCTTCTCGGTTACCTGAAGGAGGCCGAGGTCAACCACATTCTCGGCTCCGACCCGTTCGCTGTCGAGGACCTCGTCAAGCGGATGAAGTACGGCGACTACGGCCGTGCGGGCGAGATCGTGATGTCCGGCATCGCCGTGATCGAGATGGCCTGCTGGGACATCAAGGGCAAGGCCCTGGGCGTCCCCGTCTGGCAGCTGCTGGGCGGCAAGGTCACCGACAAGGTGAAGGCGTACGCGAACGGCTGGTACACCACCGAGCGCACCCCGGAGGCCTACCACAAGGCCGCCCAGGGGGTCATGGAGCGCGGTTACCGGGCGCTCAAGATCGACCCCTTCGGCACCGGCCACTTCGAGCTGGACCACGAGCAGACCCTGTACGCCGTCTCCCTGATCGAGGCGGTCCGGGACGCCATCGGCCCCGAGGCCGAGCTGATGCTGGAGATGCACGGCCGCTTCTCCCCCGCCACGGCCGTGCGCCTGGCCAAGGAGCTGGCGCCGTTCAAGCCGGCGTGGCTGGAGGAGCCGGTCCCGCCGGAGAACCTCAAGGCGCTGGAGAAGGTCGCCGCGAAGGTCGACATGCCGGTCGCCACGGGCGAGCGCATCCACGACCGGATCGAGTTCCGCGAGCTGTTCGAGAGCCAGGCCGTGGACATCATCCAGCCGGACGTCGGCCATATCGGTGGTATCTGGGAGACCCGGAAGCTCGCCGCGACCGCCGAGACCCACTACATGCTGGTGGCGCCGCACAACGTGGGTGGCTCGGTCCTGACCGCCGCCTCCCTCCAGGTCGGCTTCACCTCCCCGAACTTCAAGATCCTTGAGCACTTCAACGACTTCGCGGACGCGGAGATCAAGAAGGTCGTCAAGGGCGCCCCGCAGGTGAACCCGGAGGACGGCTGCTTCCACGTCTCGGACGCGCCGGGTCTCGGTGTGGAGCTGGACGTCGACGCCGCCGCGGAGTTCCCGCAGCAGCAGGCCCGCTTCGACCTGTGGGCGGAAGGCTGGGAGCAGCGCAAGCCCAAGGGCTCCCAGTGACCGTCCGGCACCCGGAAACCCTCAGCCGGCATCCGAAACCTTCGAAACCCGGGGGAGCGACGTGAGCACCGCGGTAGTGATCGACGCGCCGGGCGAGCACCGTCTCGTCCCGCACGAGCCACGGCGGCCCGAGGCCGGCGAGGCCCTGGTGCGCGTCCACGCCTCCGGGATCTGCGGCAGCGACCGCGAGGTCTACCAGGGCAACCGCCCCGAGGGGTACGTGCGTTATCCGCTCACCCCGGGCCACGAGTGGTCCGGGACGGTGGAGGCGGTGGGTGCCGGTGTGCCCGAGTCCCTCGTCGGCCGCAAGGTCGTCGGTGAGGGCTTCCGCAACTGCCAGGTCTGCGACCGCTGCCACGCGGGCGAGACGACCCTGTGCACGGCCGGGTACGAGGAGACCGGGTTCACCCAGCCGGGCGCGATGGCGGCCACGCTGACCCTCCCGGCGCGTCTCCTGCACGCCCTCCCGGACGACTGCGACCTCACCGCCGCGGCCCTCCTGGAGCCCGCCGCCTGTATCGCGGCGGCGGCGCTGAAGGGGAACGCCCAGCCGGGCGAGCGGGTCGCCGTGGTCGGCACGGGCACGCTCGGCATGTTCGCCGTGCAGTTCCTCAAGGCGAACTCGCCGGCCGAGCTGCTGGTCGTCGGCACCCGCCGGGACCGGGAGGCGCTGTCGCGGCAGTACGGCGCGACGGACTTCCGGACGAAGGACCAGGACCTCCCGGACGACTTCGACGTGGTGATCGAGACGGCCGGGTCCGCGGATGCCGCGCGGATCTCCGCCGCCCTGCTCCGCCGCGGTGGCCGGCTGGTCCTGACCGGGATCCCGGCGCCGGGTGCCGACGGTCTCGACCCGACCGACCTCGTCGTACGGCAGCTGGAGGTGCACACCGTCTTCGGTGCGCCGCCGGACGCCTGGGCGCACACGGTGCGGGTGTTCGCCGCCGGTCTGCTCGACCCGCTGCCGCTGGTGACGCACGAGCTGCCGCTCGCCGAGTTCTCGCAGGCCATCGAGCTGGTGGGAGCAGGCGATCCGAAGGTGGGCAAGGTGCTGCTCCGCCCCTAGACGTACGCCGGTACGGGGGCAACCTGACGGCTCCCGTACCGGCGTACACCCAGCCCTGCCCCCTGCCGGGGCCTTGCCCCACCCCGAGCCGCGAACCTCGTCCGAAATATCGAACCGAAGGACATTCCTGTGACCGACGCTTCCACCACGGCAGCCCGCAGGCCCGGTGAGCAGGCGCTCACCACACTCGGCCTGAACGCGCCCGCCCTCGACCCCGCCGACGCCTCGCCGCACTCCTTCCCCGGCGGCGGCCGCTGGCGCACCGAGATCCCCTCGTGCGAGGGCCCCGAGGCACTGGCGGTGGTCCTGAAGGAGGCCTCGCGGCTGGACGTGCCGATCCACCGGATCAGCCAGGGCAGCGGTGTGTGGATGCTGACCGACGCCGAGATCACCGAGATGGTCGAGGCGACCGGCGAGCGCGACATCGAGCTGTGCCTGTTCACCGGCCCGCGCGGCACCTGGGACATCGGCGGGTCCACGCGCACCGACTCGCGGGGTGCCGGACTGCGCGCCCGCGGCCACGACGCTGTCGCCGGCTGTGTGGAAGACGCCGTCAGAGCTGCGGAGTTGGGCGTCAAGTGCCTGCTCGTCGCCGACGAGGGCGTGCTGTGGACGCTGCACCGCGCCCGCGCGGCCGGCATCATCCCGGCCGACACGACGCTCAAGGTGAGCGCGCTCATCGGCCCCGTCAACCCGGCGGCGTACGCGGTGTACGAGCGCCTCGGCGCCGACTCGGTCAACGTGCCGAGCGATCTGACGCTCGATCACCTCACCGAGATCCGCCGGGTGTCCGGCGCCCCGATGGACATGTACATCGAGGCGCCCGACGACCTCGGCGGCTACGTCCGGATGTACGAGGTCGCCGAGCTGATCCGGCGCGGCGCACCGCTCTACCTGAAGTTCGGCCTGTCCAAGGCGCCCGGGATCTACCCCTACGGGCACCACATGCGGGAGCTGACCCTGGCCACCGCCAAGGAGCGCGTGCGCCGCGGCCGGCTCGCCCTGGATCTTCTGGCCCGCCACGGAGCGGACGGCGACATGGCGCCGCTCGGTTCGCGGCTGCCGGGCGATCTGCAACGGTTCGAAATCTCGTCATAACGTTCCGGCTACTCGCCTTCACAAAAGAAGACACAGCCGCGCACAATCCCACACATCTCTTCTCGGTCTTTCCGGCACGACCACCCGGAGCGACTTCGCGCCCCCAGACCGAGCCCTGCACACAGATCAAGGATGATGATCATGCGTAACCGCAGAGCCGCTCTCGCCGCCATAGCCGGAGCCGCGTCCCTCGCCCTGACCCTGTCCGCCTGCGGCCAGAACAGTGAGGGCGGCAGCAAGGAGAGCGAGGGGGACGCCAAGGGCGGCACCATCGGCATCGCGATGCCGACCAAGTCCTCCGAGCGCTGGATCGCCGACGGCAACAACGTCAAGAAGGACCTGGAGTCCAAGGGCTACAAGACCCAGCTGGTCTACGGCGAGGACGACCCGGACCAGCAGGTCTCGCAGATCGAGAACCTGATCACCCAGGGTGTGAAGGCGCTGATCGTCGCGGCCATCGACAACAAGTCGATGAACAACGTGCTGCAGCAGGCCAAGGACGCCAACATCCCGGTCATCTCCTACGACCGCCTGATCCTCGGCACGCCGAACGTCGACTACTACGCCTCCTTCGACAACGAGAAGGTCGGCGAGCTCCAGGGCACCTACATCGTCGAGAAGCTCGGCCTGAAGGACGGCTCCAAGAAGGGCCCCTTCAACATCGAGCTGTTCGCCGGCTCCAACGACGACAACAACACCCGCTACTTCTTCCAGGGCGCGATGAACGTCCTGCAGCCCTACATCGACAAGAAGCAGCTCGTCGTCCGCTCCGGCCAGACCAAGCTCAACCAGGTCACCACCCTGCGCTGGGACGGCGGCACCGCCCAGAAGCGCATGGACGACATCCTGACCTCGGCCTACAAGCGCGAGCGCGTCGACGCCGTCCTCTCCCCCTACGACGGCATCTCCATCGGCATCCTCTCGGCGCTGAAGTCCGACGACTACGGCTCCAAGAGCAAGCCGCTGCCGATCGTCACCGGCCAGGACGCCGAGGTCGCCTCGGTGAAGTCGATCATCGCCGACCAGCAGTCGATGACCGTCTACAAGGACACCCGCGAGCTCGCGAAGGTGGCCTCCAACATGGTCGACGCCCTGCTCAACGACAAGAAGCCCGAGGTCAACGACACCAAGACCTACGACAACGGCTCGAAGGTCGTCCCGGCGTACCTGCTGGAGCCGGTCGCCGTCGACAAGTCGAACTACCAGAAGACGGTCGTCGACTCCGGCTACATCAAGGAAAGCGACCTGAAGTAACCGCCGCCAACCGACCGACGATTCACCACTGATTGGAAGGCACGACCATGGCGGGACCCGTCCTGGAAATGCGCTCGATCGTCAAGACCTTTCCCGGCGTCAAGGCGCTGTCGGACGTCACGCTGACCGTCCAGCAGGGCGAGGTCCACGCCATCTGCGGGGAGAACGGCGCCGGCAAGTCGACCCTCATGAAGGTCCTCTCCGGCGTCCACCCGCACGGCACCTACGAGGGTGACATCCTCTTCGAGGGGGAGGTCTGCCAGTTCAAGGACATCAGGGCCAGCGAAGAGCGCGGCATCGTGATCATCCACCAGGAGCTGGCCCTGGTGCCCTACCTCTCCCTCGCGGAGAACATCTTCCTCGGCAACGAGCACGCCACGCGCGGGATCATCAGCTGGACCGAGACCCTGCGTCACGCCAGCGAACTGCTGCGCCGGGTCGGTCTCTCCGACCACCCGGACACCCGCGTCGCCGACATCGGCGTGGGCAAGCAGCAGCTCGTGGAGATCGCCAAGGCCCTGTCGAAGAAGGTGAAGCTGCTCATCCTCGACGAGCCGACCGCGGCGCTCAACGACGAGGACAGCGGCAAGCTCCTGGACCTGATCCTGGAGCTGAAGAAGCAGGGCATCACCTCGATCATCATCTCCCACAAGCTCAACGAGATCCGCAAGGTCGCCGACTCGGTGACGATCATCCGCGACGGCCAGACCATCGAGACCCTCGATGTGAAGGCGCCGGAGACCACCGAGGACCGGATCATCAGCGGCATGGTCGGCCGTGACCTGGAGAACCGCTTCCCGGAGCGGTCGCCGCACGAGCCCGAGGAGGGCGTCGCGCCCGCCCTGGAGATCCGCAACTGGACCGTGCACCACCCGATCGACCAGCAGCGCAAGGTCGTCGACGACGTGTCGCTCCAGGTGCGGCGCGGCGAGATCGTCGGCATCGCGGGACTGATGGGCGCCGGCCGCACCGAACTCGCGATGAGCGTCTTCGGGCGCACCTACGGCCGGTACGCGGGCGGCACCGTCCTCAAGGACGGCACGGAGATCCGCACCAAGACCGTCCCCGAGGCGGTCAAGCACGGCATCGCGTACGTGACCGAGGACCGCAAGCACTACGGCCTGAACCTCATCGACACCATCAACCGGAACATCTCGCTGACCGCCCTGGGCAAGGTCGCCAAGCGCGGTGTGGTCGACGAGCACGAGGAGCGGCAGGTCGCCGAGGGCTTCCGCAAGTCGATGAACATCAAGGCGCCGACCGTCTTCGAGCCGGTGGGCAAGCTGTCCGGCGGCAACCAGCAGAAGGTCGTCCTCAGCAAGTGGATCTTCTCGGGTCCGGACGTGCTGATCCTGGACGAGCCGACGCGCGGTATCGACGTCGGTGCCAAGTACGAGATCTACACGGTCATCGACCAGCTGGCCGCCCAGGGCAAGGCGGTCGTCTTCATCTCCTCCGAGCTGCCCGAGCTGCTCGGCATGTGCGACCGCATCTACACGATGGCCGCGGGGCGGCTGACGGGTGAGTTCTCGCGGGCCGAGGCCTCCCAGGAATCGCTGATGCGTCAGATGACGAAGGACAAAGAGGTATCCCGATGAGCACGGACGTGACCGCCAAGACGCCGGCCCCCGCGCCGCCCGGCAAGGGAGGGGCGGCCACCGGCGACGGACTGTTGCAGCTGGTGATGGACGGCATGCGCCGCAACATGCGGCAGTACGGCATGCTGATCGCGCTGGGCCTGATCGTGGTCCTGTTCGCCGTGTGGACCGACGGCGACCTGCTGCTGCCGCGCAACGTCTCCAACCTGGTGCTGCAGAACAGCTACATCCTGATCCTCGCGATCGGCATGATGCTGGTCATCATCGCGGGCCACATCGACCTGTCGGTCGGCTCGCTGACGGCGTTCGTCGGCTCGATGGCCGCCGTGTTCATGGTCAAACAAGACATGCCATGGCCGCTCGCCGTGGTGCTGTGCCTGGCCGTGGGCGCGGCCGCGGGTGCCATCCAAGGCTTCTTCATCGCCTACGGCGGCATACCGTCGTTCATCGTGACCCTGGCGGGCATGCTGATCTTCCGTGGTCTGACGGAGATCTTCCTGGAGGGCCAGACGCTCGGCCCGTTCCCCGAGGGGCTGCAGAAGGTCGCCAACGGCTTCCTGCCGGAGGTCGGCCCGAAGACCAACTACCACAACCTGACCCTGCTGCTGGGCTTCGCGATGATCGCCTTCGTGATCTTCCAGGAGGTCCGTGACCGCAAGCGGCAGCAGGAGTTCAACCTGGACGTCCCGCCCGCCAAGCTGTTCCTGCTGAAGCTGGTCGCGATCGGCGCCGCCATCCTCACGCTGACGATGCTGCTGGCCAGCTACAAGGGCGCCCCGATCGTGCTGCTCATCCTGGGCGTGCTGCTCGTCGGCTTCGGCTACGTGATGCGCAACGCGATCATCGGCCGCCACATCTACGCGATCGGCGGCAACCTCCCGGCGGCCAAGCTGTCGGGTGTGAAGGACAAGAAGGTCACCTTCCTGGTCTTCCTGAACATGGGCATGCTCGCGGCCCTGGCGGGTCTGGTCTTCGCCGCCCGCTTCAACGCGGCCTCTCCCAAGGCCGGCCTCAACTTCGAGCTGGAGGCGATCGCGGCCTCGTTCATCGGCGGTGCGTCGATGAGCGGCGGTGTCGGCACCGTCCTCGGCGCGATCATCGGTGGCCTGGTCCTGGGCGTGCTGAACAACGGTATGAACCTCGTCGGCATCGGCACCGACTGGCAGCAGGTCATCAAGGGCATGGTGCTGCTGGCGGCGGTCGGGTTCGACGTGTGGAACAAGCGCAAGGTCGGTTCGTAGAACAGACCGGGCCCCGCCGGAAGGCGGGGCCCGGTCCTTTCGGAAGCAGTTTCCCAATGAGGTGGAGCCGCACATGGAACTGAACAGACGCACGGTCATCGCGGGAGCCGCGGCGGCGGGCATAGCCGCCACCACGCTCGGCGGCACGGCGCACGCCACGGGAGGCAGGAAGCCGGTGAAGACGCTCTTCGGCAAGCTCGCCGACGGCACCAAGATCTACAGCTGGTCGCTGGAGAACGGCGGCACCCGCCTGAAGGTCCTCTCCTACGGCGGCATCGTCCAGTCCCTGGAGATCCCCGACCGTCGCGGCCGCTACGCCAACGTCTCCGCGGGCTTCGACACCATCGAGGACTACGTCGCCAAGAGCCCGTACTTCGGCGCCCTGATCGGCCGGTACGGCAACCGCATCGGCAAGGGCAAGTTCACGCTCGACGGCAAGAACTACCAGCTCTCCGTCAACGACGGCGAGCAGAGCCTGCACGGCGGCGCCCAGGGCTTCGACAAGCGCGTCTGGGACATCGAGCCGTTCACCAAGGGCTCCGATGTCGGCCTGTACCTGTACTACACGAGCGTCGACGGGGAGATGGGCTACCCGGGCACGCTCAAGACGAAGGTCACGTACACCCTCACCAAGCACGGCGACTGGCGCATCGACTACGAGGCCACCACCGACAAGGCCACCGTCGTCAACCTCACCAGCCACGTCTACTGGAACCTGGCCGGTGAGGGCAGCGGCACCATCGAGGACCACGAGCTGCACATCGCGGCCTCCCGCTACACGCCCACCGACTCGGGCCTGATCCCCACCGGCGAGCTGACCAAGGTCGCGGGCACCCCCTTCGACTTCCGCAAGGCCAAGCCGATCGGCCGGGACATCCGCGTCTCCCACCCGCAGCTGGTCACCGCCAAGGGCTTCGACCACAACTGGGTCCTCGACAAGGGCATCACCGCCCGGCCCGAGCACGTCGCCACCCTGCGCGACCCCGCCTCCGGCCGCACCATGAAGATCGCCACGAACGAGCCGGGCCTGCAGTTCTACTCCGGCAACTTCCTCGACGGCACCCTCACCGGCCCGTCCGGCCGCACCTACCGGCAGGGCGACGCGCTGTGCCTGGAGACGCAGCACTTCCCGGACTCGCCGAACAAGCCGTCGTTCCCGTCGACGGTGCTGCGCCCCGGTCAGACGTACCGCACGACGACGGTCCACACGTTCGGTTGCTGACCGGCCGCTGACCGTCTTCACAGGTGGCACACAATTTTCTGAGGGAAGCCTCAGTGGTTGAACAGCGCCACCGCTGCCTCCGTATCTAAGGGCGGCCCGCGCTCCCCCGCGCGGGCCGCCCTTAAACGTCGGGTCCGGCCGTCCCCAACGGGCCCGCCTCATACGGAGGTTCCATGGCCGACAACGTCACGTCGCTGTTCCGCAGCACCGCGGCCCACAGCCCGTCGATGGCGGCTCTGACACGTGAGGGCGGCGAGGGAGCCGGCCCCGTGGACTTCTGTATCCCGTGCAACCCGTACTTCCCCACCCCGGCCATGTTCGACGACATGGCGGGCAAACTCCGCGACATCATCACGTACTACCCAAGCAGCGCCGACACCATCACGGCCGAGCTGTGCAGCCTGCTCCAGCTCCCGCCGCAGTGCGTGGCGATGGGCAACGGCTCCACCGAGCTCATCACCTGGATCGACCACCTGCTCGTCCGCGAGTCCCTCGCCGTCCCCGTCCCCACCTTCGGCCGCTGGACCGACCAGCCGATGGAGACCGGCAAGCGGGTCGACATGTTCCCGCTCCAGGAGTCCAGCGGCTTCGCCCTGGACCTCGCCCAGTACGCCGAGTTCATCCGCGCCCGGGGCACGCGCGTCGCCGTCATCTGCAACCCGAACAACCCCGACGGCGGCTTCCTGCACAAGCACGCCATCGTGCAGTTCATGGACGCCATGGCCGACCTGGACCTGGTCGTCATCGACGAGTCGTTCCTGGAGTTCGCGGACGCCGAGGCCGAACCGTCCGTCGTCCAGGAGGCGATGCTGCGGCCCAACGTCATCGTCCTGCGCAGCCTCGGCAAGAACTTCGGCCTGCACGGCATCCGCTTCGGCTACCTCGTCGCCAACCCGGCCCTCGCCGGGCGGGTCCGCTCCATGCTGCCGAAGTGGAACCTCAACTCCTTCGCCGAGCACGTCGTCTTCATGCTGAAGGAGCACGGCTCCGAGTACGCGCAGAGCCTGCAGCAGGTGCGCCGTGACCGCCTCGACATGGCGAGTCAGCTCTCCGCGCTGCCCGGTCTGACGGTCTACCCCTCCCAGGGCAACTTCCTCTTCGTGCGCCTCCCCGTGGGCGCCGAGGGCACCGTGGTCCGGGACCGGATGCTCACCGAGCACCGGATCCTGGTCCGCGAGTGCGGCAACAAGATCGGCTCGTCCAGCCGCTTCCTGCGTCTCGTGGTGCGCCCCCAGGTGGACGTGCGTCGCCTGGTGTCCGGCCTGGAACAGGTGCTCTACGGGACGTCCAGGAGGGGAGCCGCCGTGCCCGAGCTGGGCAATGGGACCAGCTACAGCTCGGGCACGGCGGCCGTGGACCGGCTGGTGAGCGAGACGAACGGGTCGGGGATGCGGGGGCTGGCTGCGCAGGCCGTGGGTGCGGGGTCCGTGGCCGGGGGGCCGGGGTCCGCCACGGCTCCGGCCGCCGCGAGCGCCGGTCTC
>JJOH01000015.1 GCA_000696115.1 Streptomyces olindensis | reverse complement strand
GGCTGCGCACCCGGTACAGGCCGGTGTCGAGGTCGTCCGCCTTCTCCAGGTGCACCTTGATCGGGCCCATGAAGGTGTAGCGCTGCTGCTTGGCGTAGTCGCGCACCATGCCGGCGAGCTCGTCGCCGAGCTGGCCGGAGTAGGGGCTGAGCCGTTCGAAGTCCGGCGTGCTCAGCTCCACGATGAAGTCGTTGGGCACGACCGTCCGGTCGCGGTTCCAGATGGTGGCGTTGTTGTCGCACTCGCGCTGGAGCGCTCCGGCGATCTCCACGGGCTGGACCTCGGACTTGAACACCTTGGCGAAGGTGCCGTTGACCAGACCTTCGAGACGCTGCTCGAACTTCTTCAGGACTCCCATGGGGCACCTCCTCCGTCGCTGCCGTCCTGTGTACTGCCCTGCGGGCCGCTTGCCTGGTACTGCTTACTGATCGTATCCACGCGCCGGTCGATCGGCTGGTTCCCCCTGTCAGCCCGGCCGACGGGTGTCGACGCATGACGAAGTTCCCTGTGGAGCTCCTCTTCGAACTCCGGCGGGAGTACCGCCGCGCGCAACCGCTTCAGGTACCCCTGCCAAGGATCGTAGAGGCGGCCGGAGACCAGTGTCCCGCACCGGACTGTGGACCCCGACCCCCTCCTGGGGAGACAGGGGGGACCGGTACGAGGTTGATACGTGAAGCGACACGCGTTGATACGTGGCGGGGGCACCGAAGGTTCGGCGGGGGTTCTGCCTGCGGAACAAGGGATGTGAACCCACCCCGTCCAGCGTGCTAATGTTCTGGGTGTCGGAAGGCGCCAGCCCCCAAGGGGCAAGGAGCCCAGGACACACCCAATGCGCGGGTGGCGGAATAGGCAGACGCGCTGGATTCAGGTTCCAGTGCCCGCAAGGGCGTGGGGGTTCAACTCCCCCCTCGCGCACCGTCGGAACGGGCGGCATCGATCAGATGCCGCCCGTTCTTCGTGTCTGCGGATGTGACGGTTGTCTCGGTGTCCCGCCGTGTGAGGAAGCTCTCAGGGCTGTTGCCGCGGACTCACTCCCGAAGGCCCGCCGGGTTCGTCGCGTTCGCCGGGCGGCGCAGGGCCAGGGCGGTGGGCACGACCGCGGCGGCCGTGGCGATCAGGGCGCAGGCCGTCACGGTCGTGCCGAGGGCCTGCCACGGGAGGGCGGGGGCGGGCCGGACCGACAGCAGCGCGAGGGCGCCGGTCAGGCCGGCCAGGTTGACGGCGGTGACCAGGAGGCCGAGGAGCGCGCCGGCCGCGACGACCGTGAGGGCCTCGGCGCCGGTCAGCCGCAGCACCTGCCACCGGGTGGCCCCGGTCAGCCGCAGCACGGTCAGGTCGCGGGCCCGGTCGGAAGCCCCCATGACCATGGTGTTGGCCACGGAGATGCCCGTGTGGAGGAGGGCGATGCCGAGGACCAGCAGGAGGCCGAGGCGCGTGGTGCGCTCGGTCCCGGGGTGGGTGTCCCGGATCCAGGCGTCGCGGGTGAGGACCTGGGCGGGGCCCGCGGCCCGGGTGAGGGCGGTGGCCACGGCTGCCGGGTCCGCGCCGTCCTCGAGGGCCACGTCGATCCGGTCGATCGCGGCGCCCGGGGCGTTGCGCGGGGTGACGTAGACACCGTTGTTGCCCGTGCCGGTGGTCATGACCGCGGCGATGCGCAGGGTGCGGGGCGTGCCGTCGCCGAGCCACACGCGTACTCGCTCGCCCACCCGGTGCCGCCGCCACTCCTCGTTGACGATGATCGAGTCGTCGTCCAGGTCGCTCACCCTGCCCGCGGCGAGCGGGAGGCGGGTGGTGGCCGCCAGGGCGCCGGGGGTCGCGGCGCGGCCCTCGGAGCGGATCAGGGCCACGCCGTCCTCCAGGACGTGGACGGCCGTCGAGGACGTGGGTGACAGGTCGGTGCCGGGGACGGCGCGCAGTCTGCGCAGGGTGGTGTCGTCGAAGCCCGTTCCGGCGGGTGGGGTGATGACGAAGGCGGCGGTGGTGCGGTCGCGCGTCTCGGTGGTCTTCGCGCGGTCCAGGGTCGCGGTGGCGCCGAGGAGGGAGCCCGTGAGGGCGACGGTGACCAGGACGGGTGCCGCGAGCGCCGCGGTACGGCGTACCCCGGTGGCGGTGTTCGCGCGGACCAGCATGCCGACGGTGGAGGCCGGGCAGGTCAGCAGCCGGGTCAGGGGGCGCAGGACGAGGGGGGCGAGCAGGGCGGCCGCGGTGATCAGCAGCATCGGGCGGCTGATGTAGGTCTTGCGGTGGAGGAGGTCGCCGGGGTCGCCCGTGAGGGAGAGGGCCAGGGTCACGGCGGAGGTGAGCAGGAGGGCCGTGCCGCACAGCAGGCGGCCCGGGGTGATCCGTCCGCTGTCCTCGCGCAGGTCCCGGGTGGGGGCGGTGCGGCCGGCCCGCCAGGAGGCCGCGGTCGCTCCGGCCAGGGCGACGAGGAGGCCGGTCCAGAAGGCCGCGTGGTAGGGCCAGGTGTGGTCGCCGATGGTGAACCAGGCCGGGGCGAGGCCCTCGTCGGCGACCCGGGCCGCCAGCGGGGGCGCGAGGTGGGAGCCGAGTACGCAACCCGCGGCCGAGGCGACCGTGCCGACGGTGAGGGCCTCGGCGAGGACGGTGCGGCGGATCTGGCCCGGGGTGGCGCCGGTGGTGCGCAGCAGGGCGAACTCCCGGCGCCGCTGGGCCACCGCGAACGCGAAGGTCGACGCCACGACGAAGACCGACACGAAGGCGGTGACGCCGCCGGCGGTGCCGAACAGGGCGTTCATCGCGGTGAGCGCCTCGCTGTCCCGGTCGGGGTCGGCGTCGGCGAGGCGGCGTGCGTCACCGGTGAGGACCTGGGCGCTGTCGCCCACCGCCCGCCGCACGGCCGCCGGATCGGCCGTGACGACCAACTGGTGGACGGCGGGGGCCAGCTGGGCGGCGCGGGCGTCCGTGAAGAACACGGCCTTCTCGAAGCCGCGCGGGGTCAGGGTGCCGACGACGCGTACCGTGCCGCGGTCGGTGGGGAGCCGCCCGCCGGGGCGTGCCCGGTCGCCGGTGACGACGACCTCGTCGGCCGTGCGGGGTGCCCGGCCGGTCGCGAGGTGGTAGGGCGCGAACCGGGCGGTGGACCAGGGGTGGCCCGTCAGGTCTGCGGGGCCGCACCGTACGGGGAACGACCGGTCCTCGACGACCGGGCCCAGCTTCCGTACCGCGGCGACGGTCGCCGCGGGGAGGGGGCGCGGGTGGGTGAGCCGGGCCGTGCGGTCGCCGATCCGGGTCGGCACGCTCAGGGTGTCCTGGCTCTTGACGACGACCGGAGCGGCGGCGAAGCGTTCGGGGCCGCGCGGCGGGGCGGCCGCGGACGAGGCCAGGGCCAGGCCGGTCACGGTGAGCAGGGCCACGCCCAGCGAGAGGGCGACGAAACTGCCGGTGAAGCCGGCCCAGCGGGTGCGCAGGGTGCGCAGGGCGACGGTCAGCACGGCACGGCCTCCAGGCGGGTCATGCGCGCGGCGATGGTGTCGGCGCCGGCGCCGGTCAACTCCCCGCTCACCCGGCCGTCGACGAGGAAGAGCACGCGGTCGGCGTACGCGGCGGCGACCGGGTCGTGCGTGACCATGACGACCGTCTGGCCCTCGCGGTCGACCATGCCGCGCAGCAGGCCGAGGACCTCGCGGCCGGTGCGGGTGTCCAGGGCTCCGGTCGGCTCGTCGCCGAACAGCACGTCGGGGCGGGTGATCAACGCGCGGGCCAGGGCGACGCGTTGCTGCTGGCCGCCGGACAACTGCCCGGGCCGGTGCCGGGCCCGCTCGGCCAGACCGACCTGGGCGAGGGCCTGGCGCACCCGGGCCCTGGCCACGCGGCGGCCGGCCAGGCGCAGCGGCAGGGCCACGTTCTGCTCGGCGGTCAGCGAGGGCAGCAGGTTGAACGCCTGGAAGACGAACCCGACGCGCTCGCGGCGCAGCAGGGTCAGGCGCCGCTCGCTCAGGCCGGTCAGTTCGGTGCCGCCCACGGTGACCGACCCGGAGGTGGGCCGGTCCAGGCCGGCGGCGCACTGGAGGAGGGTGGACTTGCCGGAGCCGGAGGGGCCCATGACGGCGGTGAAGGTGCCCGTGGGGAACGCGAGGGAGACGTCGTGGAGTGCGGTCACGGGGCCGTAGGTCCTGGTGACCGAGTCCAGCCGGACGGCGTCGTGTGTCATGGGGTCCCCCTGGTGTCGGTGCGGATTCCATCGGTGTCGGTGCCGCGTCTTCGCCGATGTCGGTGTGGCGTCCACCGGTGTTCCGGTGTGGCGTCCACGAAACCGGGCCGGGGCGGGGTGGCGCAGTGCGGCGGGGGCTAGACCTGGGGTAGGGCCAGGCCTACCCCGGAGCCTCCCTCCGGGCCCATGGCCAGGGCCGGGGAGCGCTCTTACGGTGATCCCCATGCTCCCTCGGAACGTGTGGCAGGCCCTGGCCCGCCCCGGCTATCTGCTGTCGGCGTGGCCCTGGCGGTCGGCCGGTTACCTGCTCACCGGCGCGGTGACCGGCGTCGTCGTGCTGGTGGGGGTGGTGACGTCGGCGGCGGTCGGCGGGGTGCTCGCGCTCGCGCTGGTGGGGCTGCCGCTGCTGCTCGCCACGGCGCTGGCGGGCGTTCCCGTGGCGGCGGTGGAGCGGCGCCGGCTGCGGCTGGTCGACACGGAGCCGGCGTCGGACCCGCACGAGCCGCCCGGGGAGCCGGGGCTGCGGCCCTGGCTGGTGACGCGGCTGCGGGAGCGGGCCACCTGGCGGGAGCTGGGGCACGCGCTGCTGTTCGCGGGGCTGTTGTGGCCGGTCGACGCCCTCGCGTTCGCCGTCTTCCTGCCGGGCCCGCTGTCCGTGGTCGCGACGCCGCTGGTGCTGGCCGTGAACGGTGAGGCGAAGGTGCTCAAGGTGTGGCTCGTCACCACCTGGTCGGCCGCCGCCGGGTGCGCCGTCCTGGGGTTGGTCCTGCTGGCCCTGGGCGCCTACCTGCTGGGCGTCGTGGCCGGGGCCCGGGCGGGGCTGGCCCGGCTGCTGGTCGCCCCGCGCGAGGCCGACCTCGGGGCCCGGGTGGTCGAACTGAGCCGGTCCCGGGCGCGGTTGGTGGACGCCTTCGAGGCGGAGCGGCGGCGGATCGAGCGCGATCTGCACGACGGGGCGCAGCAGCGGCTCGTCGCCCTGACGATGACGCTCGGCCTGGCCCGTCTCGACGCCCCGCCCGGTCCGCTCGCCGACCAGCTCGCCAAGGCGCACGAGGAGGCGGGCGCGGCCCTGGCGGAGCTGCGGGAGCTCATCCAGGGCATCCACCCCAAGGTCCTCGCCGACTACGGTCTCGAAGCGGCCGTCGCCGACGCCGCCGACCGCTCGGCCGTGCCCGTCGATGTCGACCTGGAGCTGCCCGGGCGGCTCTCCGCTGCGGTCGAGGCGGCGGCGTACTTCGTGGTGTGCGAGGCGCTCGCCAACGTGGGCAGGCACAGCGGGGCGAGCCGGGCCGAGGTGAGCGGCGGTCACCGCGAGGGCCGGCTGGTGCTCCAGATCCGCGACGACGGGCGTGGTGGTGCCCGGGCCGGGGCGGGCAGTGGGCTGACCGGACTCGCCGACCGGGTGTCGGTGCTCGATGGCAGACTCTCCCTGTCCAGCCCGCCCGGCGGGCCGACCCTGCTGCGTGTGGAGATCCCTTGTGACGCTGCGAGTTGACCGGCCGCTGCGGGTTGACCGGCCGCTGCGGGTCGTCCTGGCCGAGGACAGCGTGCTGCTGCGGGACGGGCTCGTCGGGCTGCTCGCACGCTGCGGGCACGAGGTCGTCGCGGCCGTGGGAGACGCCGAGGCGCTGGTCGCCGCCGTCGGGGAGCACGGGCCCGACGTGGTGGTGACGGACGTGCGGATGCCGCCCGGCTTCCAGGACGAGGGCCTGCACGCGGCCGTGCGGCTGCGCCGGGAGCGGCCCACGCTGCCCGTCCTGGTCCTCAGCCAGTACGTGCAGCGCCGGTACGCCGCCGAGCTGCTGGACTCCGGCGACGGCACGGGCGTCGGCTACCTGCTCAAGGACCGCGTCGGCCAGGTCGAGGAGTTCGTCGCGGCGCTCGGCGAGGTCGCGGGCGGCGGCACGGTCGTCGACCCCGAGGTCGTACGGCAGTTGCTGCGCCGCCGCCGCGACCCGCTGGAGCGGCTCACCCCACGCGAGCGGGAGGTACTGGCGCTGATCGCGGAGGGCAGGTCCAACGGGGCGATCGCGCGGGAACTGGTCGTCTCCGAGGCGGCCGTGGGCAAGCACGTCTCCGGCATCCTCACCAAGCTGGACCTGCCGCCGGCGGACGACACCCACCGCCGGGTGCTGGCCGTGCTCGCGTACCTGCGGGCGTAGTCCGGCGGAGTGCCGGGCGTGGTCCGGTGGGGCGGCGGGCGTAGTCGGGCGGGGCGGCGGGCGTGGTCCGGTGGGGCGGCGGCGCGTTGTGCAAAAACCAGCGAGTTGGTTTCATTGCGTCGCCATCGCAGCCCTGCAGGGGAGCCACGGGTGACCAAACAGGACCGGGCCGTCCGGACCCGCCTCGCGCTGATCCGGTCGGCGGCCGAGCAGTTCGAGGCACGGGGGTACGTGCGGGCCAGTCTCGCGGAGATCAGCGCGGGGGCCGGCGTCAGCTCCGGCGCCCTGCACTTCCACTTCGCGAACAAGGCCGCCGTGGCCGAGGCCGTCGAGGACGCCGCCGCCCTCGCCCTGCGCCGGATCGCGCGCCGGGGGCGCGGCGGGGACGGGTGCGCCCTGCAGCGCCTCGTCGACGTCACCCACCGGGTCGCCCGGCTGCTGTGCGCCGACGTCGTGGTACGGGCGGGGTTACGGCTCAACGCCGAGGCGGTCGCCGGGCGGGTCCGCGACCTGCGCCGGGAGTGGCGGGAGTGCGTGCACGAGCTGCTGGCCGAGGCGGAGCGGCGGGGCGAACTCGCCGCCGGGGTGCCGCCGCACCGCACCAGCGCCGTCGTCCTCGCCGCCACGACCGGCATCGAGGTGCTGGCCCGGGAGGACCACGGGTGGCTCGCGCGGCCCTCGCTGACCGACCTGTGGCAGTTGCTCCTGCCGTGCGTGGCGGCGTCGCACCTGGCCGGCGCGCTGCACCCGGCGGGCACCGACCCGGAGGGCGCGGACGTCGAGGCGGGTCCGACCGCGCGCGGAGACCTGGAGGAGTCCGGCACGGCGGCGGGGCTGGCGCTGCGGTAGGGGCGTTCCGGCTCACCCTCCGTGGCTGACAGTGTGTGAAGTGATGGCTAAAACAAACCGGATGCCAAGTTTTCTCCGCGTCCGGATCGCACCATGGTGTCCCAGCCTCTGGACCGAGGAGCAAAGTCATGGCACAGCAGGCCTGCCCCTTCCTGGCGATCGACCCGTCCGGCCAGGACCTCTACGGCGAGATATCCCGGATCCGCGCCCAGGGCCCGGCCGTGGAGGTGGAACTCCCCGGCGGCGTCAGGGCGTGGTGGATCAACGGTCTGGAGCTGAACAAGCGGCTCCTGGCCGGACCCGAGACGAGCAAGGACGCCTACCAGCACTGGCCCGCCTGGATCAACGGGGACATCTCCCGCACCTGGCCCCTCGCCATCTGGGTCTCCGTGCGCAACATGGTCACCGCCTACGGCACCGACCACAGCCGGCTGCGCAAACCGATGGCCGCCGCCTTCACCAAGCGCCGCGTCGACGCCCTGCTGCCGCGCGTCCAGGAGATCGTCGACCGTGCCCTGGACGACCTGGAGCAGGTCCCGGAGGGCGAAGTCGTCGACCTGCGGGCGGCGTTCGCGGCGCCGGTGCCGCACGAGGTGGTGTGCGAACTCTTCGGCGTACCCCGCGGCGAGGACGGTCCGCGGGCCGCGCTCTACCGCATCATCAACGGCTTCTTCGACACGGCGATCTCCCTGGAGGACGCCCAGGCCAACGCCGTCGACCTCTACGCCACGCTGACCGCGTTCCTCCAGGACAAGCGCGCGCACCCGGCCGACGACCTGACGACCGCGCTCATCGCCGCACGCGACGAAGGCAGCCTCAGCGAACAGGAGTTGATGGACAACCTGATCCTGCTGCTCACGGCGGGCTTCGAGACGACCGTCAACCTCATCGACAACACCGTGCACAGCCTGCTCACCCACCCCGACCAGCTCGACCTCGTCCGCTCCGGGCGGGTGTCCTGGGAGGACGCCATCGAGGAGTCGCTGCGCCACGAGGCGCCGGGCGCCATGTCGGGCCTGCGCTACGCCGTCGAGGACATCGAGATCGAGCCGGGTCTCACCATCCCGAAGGGCGACGCGGTCGTCGTGTCCTTCGCCGGCGCCGGGCGCGACCCCGAGCGGCACGGCCCGGACGCCGACCGGTTCGACGTCACCCGCGCCACGAGCCGCGACCACATCTCCTTCGGCCACGGCGTGCACCACTGCCTGGGCCGGCCCCTGGCCATGGCCGAGGCGACGGCGGCCCTGACGTCGCTGTTCGACCGGTTCCCGCGGCTGGCCCTGGCCGATCCGTCCCGGCCGCCGAAGCGGCTCCGGTCGATCATCTCCACGGGGCACGAGTCGCTGCCCGTGCTGCTGCACGGCCGGGAGGCGAACCCGCGTCCGGAGGTGGCGTAGGCGAGGGGGCGGGTCCGGAGGTGGCGTAGGCGGTCAGGAGGCCGGTCGGTCCCGCAGGAACGAGCGGTACCAGGGGGCCGCGCGCCTGAATCCGGCCGCGAAGCCCTCGCCGGGAGAGCAGTCGAGGTCCTTCCAGAAGGCGTCGTCCACGAACCAGTGGTCGACGGTGAGCATGCCCAGGTGATGGAGGGCCAGCGGCGAACCGGCGGCCCGGTCCAGGGCGGTGGCCACGTCCACCGCCGCACCGCCGCCGGGCTCCCCCAGATGCTCGCGCACCGCCCCGAGCAGCTCCGGAACCGCCACCGGCTCGGGGTGGCCGACGTGGTGCGCGCCGCCGCCGTGCGCCGGGGACAGCGCCGCTGCCACGACCGCACGGCCCAGGGTGTCCACGTCGATCATCGACTGCAGCGCCGTGCAGCCGGTCACCGTCGCCGACAACTCCCGCAGCAGCCCGACCAGTCCGGGGACGACCCAGCGGTCGCCCTTGCCGTACACGAGGTGCGGCCGCAGCACCAGGCCGCCCGCGTCGAGGACATGCCGTTCGGCGGCGGCCCGGGTGCGGCTGGTGGCCGACGCGGGCGCGATCGGCACCTCGCCGGGGCGTACGCCGCGGAAGGGGCCCCGGCCGTACACGGCGGCCGTGCTCACGTACACGATCCGGCGCACCCCGGCGCGCACCGCCTCCTCGACCAGGGCCCGGGTGCCCCGGTCGTTGACGGCCTCGACGGTCTCGGCGTCGCCGCCGATCCGGGTGGCGCAGTGCACCAGGACGTCGGTGTCCGCGCAGACCCCGCGCAGCGACGCCGGGTCGGACAGGTCGCCGTGGACGGCGTCGGTCCCGGGCTCCGGGTGCCGGGACAGCGTCCGCACCCGGACGCCGGGCCGGCCACGGGCCGCGGCGAGGGCGCGGCTGCCGACGAAACCGCTCGCGCCGGTGATCAGGAAGGTGACCGTCACGACAGGGACCGTACCTCCGCCGTCCCCGCGGAGGTCAGCGTGGCGGTGAAGACGGTCTCGCCGTCCTGCCGCCCCGTCACGCGCACGGTCACCTCCTCCGGGTCCTTGTCGAGCAGTTCCGTCTCGAGTCGGCACGGGCTGTGCAGCTCGGCGTACCGGGCGAAGTCGGCCGTCATCGTGCGAGGCAGGAAGGGGCGGTGGCCGGACGCGGCGGCCGCGGCCTGGCGGGCCGCCTCGAACAGGACCATGCCCGGGACGTGGTCGTTCGGCCGGGGGAAGAGGACCGGGTGGCCGGTGTCCACGCGCAGCTGCCAGACACCGGGGCCATCGTCCGGGGCGAGGACGACGTCCTCGGCGCGGGAACGGCCGGCGAGTTCCGGCTCGATGCCGGGCAGCAGCGGCACGGGGGTGCCCACGGCGGCCAACTGCCGTCCCCGCAGGCGGCGGTAGGCGAGCGGCGAGGTGCAGCCGGTGCTGCCCGTGCCGCGCGCCACGAAGCGCCCGGCACGGCGGAACTCCATCGTGGTCCGCATGCTCGCCAGGCCGCGGCCGCGGCGGCGGATCTCGGAGCACACGACGTCGACCTCGACCGGTTCGGCGGCGTCCGACAGCAGCAGCGCGGACGGGTCGGCGAACACCGTCAGGTCCCACATCACGAAGTGGGTGTCGGTCGGGGCGCCGAACTCGGCGTGCGCGAGCACCATCGAGGCCTGCCGCAACGTTTCGCCGACGACCATCGGGTCCTGGTGGCGGTCGTCTACGGGGCCGAAGAAGGGGTGGGCGGCCGGCCAGTGCGCGGTGAAACGGAAGCGGGTGTCGGAGATTCTGCTCCACCGGAGGGGGAAGACGTCCCTGTCGGCGGTGCGGTGGGCGAGTTCCTTGGTGACGGGGGTGGTGTCGGTGCCGGGGGTGGTGTCGTCTTCGGTGGTGGCTGTGGCGGTGGCGGGCTGTGGCGCGGCCTCCGCGGTGGCGGTCGTCTGTGGCGTGTTCTCGACGGCCGCAACGGTTCTGTTTGCCGGACGGCCCTCTCGTCCGGTCTGATCGTCCGTGAGTGCGCTTAAAGGTCCTGTCTGCGGCATGAGAACCCCAAGGATCGGCTGCCTGGCTGCGGTCGGCGTCTGACTAAGATACGGACGAGCCGGTTTTTTTCAAAGGGTGGGTCAAGCTGCCGGGACAGGCTCTCGCGCCCTCGCTGCACAGCGACTTCACAGGGATCGACGGAGATCAGGAGGCACCCGATGGCGCGACAGGAGCGCGCGATCCGCACCCGGCGGACCATCCTGGAGGCGGCGGCGGCCGTCTTCGACGAACGCGGCTACACCTCGGCGACCATCGGGGAGATCCTGGACCGGGCCGGCGTCACCAAGGGCGCGCTGTACTTCCACTTCGGCTCCAAGGAGGAGCTGGCGGTCGGGGTGTTCGAGGAGCAGCTCGCGATCACGCTCCCGCCGCAGTCCAGCAAGCTCCAGGAACTCGTCGACTCCGGCCTGGTCCTGGCCCGGCGGTTGCGGTCCGAGCCGCTGGTGCGGGCCAGCGTGGGGCTCGCGCTCGACCAGGGGGCCATGGACCTCGACCGTACGGCGGCCTTCCGCATGTGGTTCGAACAGAACGTGCAGCGGTTGGCGGAGGCCAAGGCACAGGGCGAGCTGCTGCCGCACGTCGACGTGGCCGAGACGGCGGAGCTGCTGGTGGGCAGCTTCTCGGGCGTGCAGCTGCTGTCCCAGCTGCGCTGCCAGCGGCAGGATCTTGAGCGCCGTGTCGTCGTGATGTTCGAACACTTCCTGCCGAGCATCACGGTCCCCGCGGTCCTGGCCCGACTCGACATCTCGGTGGAGCGGGCCGAACGAGTGCTGGCGCAGGGGCGGGTGGAGCAGGGGCCCGTGGATGATGACGGACGGGTGGCCCACGCACCCGTGGATGAGGGGCAGGCGGAGCAGGGGGCGGTTGTGCCTGCGCAGGCCTCGTCTGGGGCGTGACGGCCGGGGCACTCGGAGATCGGGTCTTCCGGCGTACGGCCGTTGCCTTGACGCAGGTTGTCCACAGATGTGGAGTTGTCCACAGGGTCTGACGCGTTTCGGCCGCCGGTTGTACGGTCGGCACGAGTTGATGTTCGTGCGCGTGCGGGGGAGGCGGTCGGTATGACCAGGGCTGAGGACGAGACCGGGAACGGGGCGGGGCGTCGGCTGCCCCGGGTGCGGGGCTTCGCCGAGTGGCCGGCCGAGGGCTCGCCCAAGGAGGAGGGCAAGGCCCTGCGCAGGCGCATCCCGCGCCACGCGCACGCCACCCTCGACCTGGACGCGTCCCGGCCCGACGCGGTGAGCGCCGTCGAGGAGTCGGGCCGCGGCCGCCTGCCCGAGCTCACGCCGATCCGCGTCGGCCGCATGGCCGCCACCCCCTTCGCGTTCCTGCGCGGCGCCGCGGGCCTCATGGCCTACGACCTCGCGCGCACGCCCATGACCCGGATCCGGGCCCAGATCTGCGGCGACGCCCATGCGGCCAATTTCGGCCTGTACGGCGACGCGCGCGGTGGCCTCGTCATCGATCTGAACGACTTCGACGAGACGGTGCACGGCCCCTGGGAGTGGGACCTCAAGCGCCTCGCGGCCTCCCTGGTGCTCGCGGGCCGGGAGGCGGGCGCCGACGAGGACCAGTGCCGCAAGGCGGCGTACGACGCGGCGGGCGCCTACCGCCGCACCATGCGGCTGCTGGCCAAACTGCCGGTGCTGGACGCGTGGAACGCCATCGCCGACGAGGAGCTCGTCTCCCACACGGACGCCCATGACCTGCTCGGCACGCTGGAGCGGGTCTCCGAGAAGGCCCGCCACAACACCAGCGGACGCTTCGCGGCCAAGTCGACCGAGGCCGTCGAGGGCGGCGGGCGCCGCTTCGTCGACGCCCCGCCGGTGCTGCGGCGCGTCCCGGACGCGGAGGCGGCGGCCGTCGCGGCGTCCCTGGAGGAGTACGTCGGCACGCTGCCCGAGGACCGCCTGCCCCTCCTCGCCCGGCACGCGGTGCACGACGTGGCGTTCCGCGTCGTCGGCACCGGCAGCGTCGGCACCCGCTCCTACGTCGTGCTGCTCCTGGACCACCGGGGCGAGGCGCTGGTGCTCCAGGTGAAGGAGGCGCGGGCGTCGGCGCTGGTGCCGCATCTGGTGACCGCCGGCTTCGAAGCGCCGGAGGCCGGCCACGAGGGGCGGCGGGTCGTGCTCGGCCAGAAGCGGATGCAGGTCGTCAGCGACATCCTGCTCGGCTGGACGACGGTCGACGGGCGCCCCTTCCAGGTCCGCCAGTTCCGCAACCGCAAGGGCAGCGTCGATCCGGCCGCCCTGGCCGCCGACCAGATAGACGACTACGGCCGGATGACCGGCGCCCTCCTGGCGCGGGCCCACTCCCACAGCGCCGACCCCCGCCTCATCGCCGGGTACTGCGGCAAGAGCGAGGAACTGGACGAGGCGATGGCGGCGTTCGCCGTGGCCTACGCGGACCGCACCGAGGCGGACCACGCGGAGCTGGTGGCAGGCGTGCGGGCGGGGAAGGTCGCGGCGGAGCTGGGGGTGTAGCGGGGCGGCAGGCTGCTGCGCTGGTCCGTGCAGCACCTCGGGCCCGCCCCCAGGGTGCTCGGAGGGCACGGGCGTGGAGGTGGTCGGCACGTGGCCTACGCTGGTCGGGTGACGACCCCCGAAGCTGAGCAGGACGGTGGCGACGCCGCCCGCCCCGAGGCACGGCTGGAGCGGGCCGTGCGGGCCGCCGAGCAGGCGCTGATCGAGTACGAGATCGCGGTGGAGACCTTCCGCGTCGAGGTCGAGAACTTCTCCCGGCTGCACGAACAGAAACTCGGCCCGCTGTACGCCCGGCTCGAGGAGCTGGACGCCCGGATCCTGGAGGCCAGAGCCGCCCGCAGCGGCGACCCCGAGGACCGGCGCCGGGCGGAGGAGGCCAGGTCACGGCTCGCGCCCATCCCCGGCGTCGAGGAGCTGCTGCATGGCTGGATGGACGACAGCGGCCTGTTCCCCGAAGCCGTGGCGATGCTCACGGACCAGGCGGTCCGGCCGCCGCAGCGGGTCCGCCCCAGCGAGGAGGCCCGCAAGCTCTACCGCGACCTGGCCCGCAAGGCCCACCCGGACCTCGCCCAGGAGGAGAAGGAGCGCGAGCGGCGCGAGGAGTTCATCACCCGCGTCAACGCCGCCTACGCCCGGGGCGACGAGGCGGAGCTGCGCGAGCTCGCCGAGGAGTGGGCCAAGGGGCCCGAGCTGAAGCGGGGCCCGAGCCGCGCCGAGGAGCTGTACGCCCGCCTCGAGTGGCTCGCCCAGCGCAAGGAACTGCTCGCCCTGCTCGCCCGGGAACTGGAGGAGAGCGCCATAGGCCACATGCTCCAGCTGGCCCCGGACGACCCGGACCGCCTCCTGGACGAGATCGGGCAGGGACTGCTCACCCAGCTCGCCGACCGCGAGAGGGAGCTGGCCGCGCTGCTCGGCGAGAGCTGAGCCGCGCCCCGGCCGTCCCACCGGACATTCCGGTAGCGTCGGACGCATGAGTTTTGGAGCTGGTGTGCCCACGGTCGCGGTCGCGGACCTCAAGGACGGCGACTTCCTGCTGGACGTCCGGGAGGACGACGAGTGGAAGGCCGGTCACGCCGAAGGCGCGCTGCACATCCCCATCAGCGAGTTCGTCGCCCGGTTCGGTGAGCTGACCGAGGCCGCCCCGCAGGACGGCCGGGTGCATGTGATCTGCCGCTCCGGCGGCCGGTCCGCGCAGGTCACGATGTACCTGGCCCAGCAGGGCATCGACGCGGTGAACGTCGACGGCGGCATGCAGGTGTGGGAGGCGGCGGGCCGTCCCGTCGTGACGGACGACGGGCAGCCCGGGGTCGTCCTGTAAGCGCCCTTGGAGATCTGTAGCGCCCACGCGCGGGTGGGGTCAGGCCAGCGGGTGGGCGGCCAGCAGATCGCCCAGGGTCTCCTCGTGCGCCGCCGCCGGGCCGAGCGACAGCTCCAGGTGCTTGGCCCAGGCGTGGTACCGGTGCAGCGGGTAGTCGACGTCGGCGCCGAACCCGCCGTGCAGGTGCTGCGCGGTCTGCACGACCCGGCGTACGCCCTCCGCCGCCCAGATCTTGGCGACGGCGACGTCACCGGCGGCGGGCAGCGCGCCCGGTGCCCCCGAGGCGATCCGCCACGCCGCCTGCCACAGCGTGGCCTCCATCGCGCGCAGGTCGATGTACCGGTCGGCGGCCTGCACGGCGACGGCCTGGAAGGTCGCGAGGGGGAAGCCGAACTGCTCCCGCTTGCTCGTGTACTCCCCCGTCATCCGCAGCACGCGCTCCCCCAGCCCGAGCGCCAGCGCGCACGTCCCGGTGGCCAGCAGGTTCCGCAGCCACTCCCAGGCCCCGTCGGCGTCGATGACGTCCCGGGCGGCGAGCCGCGCCGACTCCAGCCGCAGCTCGGCGAGCCGCTCGCCGCTGGTGGAGATCTGCTCGGCGAGGACGACGCCCTCGTGCCCACGCGGAACCAGGGCCAGCACGCTCCGGCCGGTCCCGGTGTGCGCGGGGACGACCGTGACGTCCGCGTCGTACGCCCACGGCACCGCCGTCTGCACGCCGTCCAGCACCCAGGCCCCGCCGTCCCGCCGCGCGGTCACGGCGAGCTCGGCCGGGTCGTGGCCGGTGCGGCCGTGCGCGGCGACGGTCAGCACGGTCTCGCCCCGGCCGGCCCGGGCGAGCAGAGCGGACCTGGCCTCGTCACCGCCGTAGGCCTGCACGGCCGCCGCTGCCGCGCTGCTCTCCAGCAGCGGCACCCTGGCCAGCACCCGGGCCGACTCCCGCAGCACCAGGCACAGCGCGATGGCGTCCAGGCCGGCCCCGCCGTACTCGGCGTCGAGCAGCAGGCTCAGCAGGTCCGCGTCGGCGAGCCGGGCCCACAGGGCGTGGTCGTACGTCTCGGCGACGGCGCCCCGGGTGAGGGCCGGGCTCGGCACGGCGTCGGGGGCGACGGAGGCGAACACGCCCTTCGCCGCTTCGGCCGCCGCCTGCTGCTCCTCGGTGAAGGTGAAGTCCACGGTGGCTGTCCTCCCGGCGATCCCGTTGAGCTGACGGGGCGTCAAGATAGAACAGGTTCTAGAAGAAGGGAATGGGCGTACGGGCGGGCGCCGTAGGGTGTCACTCCTGCGGGCCATCCGACCGGGTGCCCTGTGGATAACCTGCGGGGGTCCCCTGTGGACCGGGGGGACCGCGCTCCCGGGCGGGCGCGGGCGCCGTACGGTCGGCTCGCGCGGTGTGGCGAGTGCCATGGCCCGGACCGGCGTAAGGGGCTGTGCCCGGGTGGGCCGCCTGAGTACGGTGCCGGTGCCGACGCGCGCGGCGCTGACGCGGGCGGTACGACGCCCCGCGGCCGGGCGGGCGGAACGACGGACCGTGATCGGGAACGGGGCGGAATGGACGCGTACGACGAGGGCTCGGACGCCCGGCACGGGCCGGGCGCGCCCGCCGAGCCGGGTCCGCCCCCCGAGCCGGGCCCGCCCGGCGAGCCCGGCCGGCCCCTGGAGCGTCCGCCGGCCGAGCCCGGCCCCTCCCTGGAGCCGGGTCACCCCGCGTGCCCTCGCACCGGCGTCGCCGCGCTCTCCCTGCGCTACCAGGTCGTCGTCGCCGTGGCGCTGGCGGTCGTCGCGATCGGGGTCTGTGTGCACCTGGGGATGATGTTCCTGCACGTCGCGCCGCCGAACACGCTCACCAAGGAGCACGGCAGGGCCGTGGACGAGTGGGTCTACCCGGAGTTCGAGCAGAACTGGAAGCTCTTCGCGCCGAACCCGCTCCAGCAGAACATCTCGATCCAGGTGCGCGCCCAGGTGCGGACGACGGACGGCATGACGCTGACGACGGGCTGGTACGACCTGTCCGCCGAGGACGGCCGGGCCATCGACGGCAACCTGCTGCCCAGCCACATCCAGCAGAACGAGCTGCGCCGCGCCTGGGACTTCTTCGTCGCGACGCATGACGGCGAGAACCGCCCGGTGGGCCTGCGCGGCTCGCTCTCCGAGTCGTACCTGCGCCGGATCGCGGTGCTGCGCCTGGACCGCGACGACGCGGTGCGGGCGACGACCGGGGGCGGCGGTGCCGTCGAGCGGGTGCAGGTCCGCTCCCGCACCAGCAACGTGCCCCCGCCCGACTGGAGCCGCGAGAAGGTCTCCACGACGCCGTCCTACCGCGAGCTGCCGTGGTGGCAGGTGCCGCGGGACGAGGCCGGGGGAGGTGTGCGGTGAACCGCTTCTCGCTGTGCGTCTCGCGCGGGATCGCCCGTGTCACCGAGGCCGCCCTCGGCCCGTACCAGACCGCCGTCATCCGCATCGGGTTCAGCGCGACCTGGCTGCTGTTCCTGCTGCGCGAGCTGCCCCACCGTCATGAGCTCTACGGCCCCGACGGCCCGTGGAGCTGGACCCTGGCCGAGCAGTTGATCGGCACGAACGGGGCCTTCACCACGCTGATGTGGTCCGACGGCCGATTCTGGTTCGAGAGCGTCTACGCGCTCGCGATCCTGGCCAGTGCCCTGCTGATGCTGGGCTGGCGGACCCGCACCATGTCGGTGCTGTTCATGGTCGGCGTGCTGTCGCTGCAGAACCGCAGCGTCTTCATGGGCGACGGCGGCGACAACGTGCTGCACCTGATGTCGGTCTACCTGGTGTTCACGCGCTGCGCCCAGGTGTGGTCGCTGGACGCCCGGCGGGCCTCGCGGGCCGGGGCGGCACGCGCGCGGGGCGAACGCGTCACGGACCGCACCGGGCCGGTCCTGTGGGGCGTGCTCGGGGCCGTGCTGGTCGCGGTGACCCTGGCCGGCCGGATGGAGGGCGAGTGGCTGATACCGGCGCTGCTGTGGACCGTGTGGGGCGGGCAGGCGCTGTGGTGGCTGGCCGGGCGCCGCGCGAGGTCCGGCGAGACGCGGATCCTGCTCGACGTCGTCGCGAACGTCGTGCACAACGGCGCCCTGCTCGTGATCATGGCGGAGGCGTGCCTGATCTACGCCACGGCCGGCTGGTACAAGATCCAGGGCTCCCGCTGGCAGGACGGCACCGCGGTCTACTACCCGCTGCACCTGGAGTACTTCTCGCCCTGGCCGGCGCTCGCCGACCTGCTGTCCGCCAGCGGCACGCTGGTGATGCTCATGACCTACGGGACCGTCCTCGTGCAGGTCGCCTTCCCGTTCACCCTGTTCAACCGGCGGGTGAAGAACGTCCTGCTGGCCGTGATGATCACCGAGCACGCCGTGATCGCCGTCGTCCTGGGCCTGCCGTTCTTCTCACTGGCGATGATCGCGGCGGACGCGGTGTTCCTGCCGACGACCTTCCTGCGCCGCCTGGGCGGCGGCGCGGCCCGCGCGCGTGACCGCTTCCTGCGGCGCGACCGGCGTACGCCGCTGCCCGAGCCACGCGGGCACGAGAGCCCCGAGAGCACGCACGTAGGCTTCGGGGCATGACCGACCCCGTCACCCTCTGGCACCGGCTCGCCGGCGACACCGTCCTGCTCGACGGCTTCCACGCCCTCAAGCACGCGCTGCGGTTCGGCGCCGAGGTGCCGGTGGCGGTCGCCGCGGACCGGACGGCCGCGCTCGCCCTCGCCGACGAGCTGGCGCCCGACGTACGGGACGGTCTGGCCGCGCTGCTGACTCAGGTGCCGCCGGAGACGTACGCGTCGCTCGTGCCGCGCCCGCATCCGACGGCGGTGGCCGCCCTGGCCGTACGGCCGTCCCGTGAATCCAACCTCGACAAGCTCGCGGCCACGCCCCGCACGGCCCCCGTCGTGGTCCTCGACAACCCGCGCAACCTGGGCAACGCCGGGGCGGTGATCCGCCTGGCCGCCGGCTTCGGGGCGACGGGCGTGGTCACCACGGGGACGGTCGACCCCTGGCACCCCACGGTCGTACGAGGCGGGGCCGGGCTGCACTTCGCGACGGCGGTGGAGCGGCTGGAGGTGTCCGAGCTGCCGTCCGGCCCGCTGTTCGCCCTCGACCCCGAGGGCGACGACATCCGGGGCGTCAAGCTCCCGGACGACGCCGTCCTCGCGTTCGGCTCGGAGCGCACAGGCCTGTCGACGGCACTACGCGCGCGTGCGGACCACCTGCTGTCCCTGCCCATGCGCCCCCAGGTCAGCAGCTACAACCTGGCGACGAGCGTGGCCATGACCCTGTACCACTGGAGCTGCCGCGGAGCTTAGGCCTCCCGGTACCACTGGAGCCGCCGCGGGGCTCAGGCCTCCCGGTACCACTGGAGCCGCCGCGGGGCTCAGGCCTCCCGCCGCACCTCGACCACCCGGAACCGGTTGGCGACGAACGCCCCGTCGCACAGCGCCGCGCTGGCCGCCGGGTTGCCGCCCGAGCCGTGGAAGTCGGAGAACGCGGCCGTCTGGTTCACGTACACCCCGCCCGTCAGGTTCAGCGACAGCTGCGCCGCCTCCTCCAGGCACACCTCCCGCACGGCCTGCTCGACCTCGGAGTCGGTGGTGTACGCGCCGACCGTCATCGCGCCCTTCTCGCGGATGGTCCGGCCCAGCAGCTCCACCGCGTCCGTCACCGAGTCGACCGCGACGGCGAAGGACACCGGCCCGAAGCACTCGCTCATGTACGCGGCCTCCGCGTCCGGCTTGGCCCCGTCCAGCTTCACGATCACCGGCGTGCGGACGACCGCCCCGGGGAAGTCCGCGTTGGTGATCTCCCGGGACGCCAGGGCGACCTCGCCCAGGCCCGACGCCTTGTCCAGCCGCGCCTTCACGTCCGGGTTGACGATCGCGCCGAGCAGCGCGTTCGCCCGGGCGTCGTCGCCCAGCAGGCCGTCCACGGCCTTCGCGAGGTCCGCGACGACCTCGTCGTACGACTTGGGGCCCTGGTCCGTGGCGATGCCCTCGCGCGGGACCAGCAGGTTCTGCGGGGTCGTGCACATCTGGCCGCTGTACAGGGACAGCGAGAAGGCCAGGTTGGAGAGCATGCCCTTGTAGTCGGACGTGGAGTGGACGACGACCGTGTTGACGCCGGCCTTCTCCGTGTAGACCTGCGCCTGGCGGGCGTTGGCCTCCAGCCAGTCGCCGAAGGTGGTCGAGCCCGTGTAGTCGATGATCCGGATCTCGGGGCGCAGGGCGAGCGTCTTGGCGATGCCCTCACCCGGGCGCTCGGCGGCCAGCGCCACCAGGTTCGGGTCGAAGCCGGTCTCGGCGAGCACCTCGCGGGCGACCTGCACGGTGAGCGCGAGCGGCAGCACCGCGCGCGGGTGGGGCTTGACCAGGACCGCGTTGCCCGTGGCCAGGGAGGCGAACAGGCCCGGGTAGCCGTTCCACGTCGGGAAGGTGTTGCAGCCGATCACCAGGCCGATGCCGCGCGGGACCGGCGTGAACTGCTTGGTCATGGCCAGCGGGTCGCGCTTGCCCTGGGGCTTGGTCCACTCGGCGTTGTCCGGCGTGCGCACCTGCTCCACGTACGCGTACGCCACCGCTTCCAGGCCGCGGTCCTGCGCGTGCGGCCCGCCCGCCTGGAACGCCATCATGAACGCCTGGCCGGAGGTGTGCATGACCGCGTGCGCGAACGCGTGCGTCCGGTCGCTGATCCGCTTGAGGATCTCCAGGCAGACCACCGCGCGCTGCTCCGCGCCCGCGTCCCGCCAGGCCCGCTGCCCGGCCTTCATGGCGGGCAGCAGCACGTCGAGGTCCGCGTGCGGGTACGTCACGCCCAGGTCGATGCCGTACGGGGACGTCTCGCCGCCCACCCAGTCGTCCGTCCCGGGCTGGCCGAGGTCGAGGCGGGTGCCGAGCAGGGCGTCGAAGGCGGCCTTGCCCGCCGCCGCGTCCAGGCTGCCGTTCTCCCCGTAGGCCTTGGGGTGCTCGGGGTGCGGGGACCAGTACGCGCGCGTGCGGATCGCTTCCAGCGCCTGGTCGAGGGTGGACCGGTGCCGGGCGATCAGCTCGTGCGCCGAGAGTGCGGCGGTCATGGGTGACCAACTCCTCGTCTCAAGAACTCCTCGTCGAGTTCATGACCTGGGCAGAATCCTGGGCAGGAACACTCGGACAGAGCTAGAGTAACCGAACGATCGGTCGGTTCAAGGGGGTCCGCCGCATCTGTGGAAAACCCCGTGCGGGAGGATCGCGCACATGACAGCACTGGACCTCAGCAGCCCCGTGGCCGTCGTCGGCACCGGCACCATGGGCCAGGGAATCGCCCAGGTCGCGCTGGTCGCGGGCCATCCCGTACGGCTGTACGACGCGGTGCCCGGGCGGGCGCGGGAGGCCGCCGACGCGATCGGGGCCCGCCTGGACCGGCTTGTCGAGAAGGACCGGCTCACCGGCGCCGACCGGGACGCCGCCCGCGCCCGGCTGCTGCCCGCCGACGACCTCGCCGACCTCACCGACTGCGCCCTGGTGGTCGAGGCCGTCCTGGAGCGCCTGGACGTCAAGCAGGAGCTGTTCCGCGCGCTGGAGGACATCGTCGACGACGACTGCCTGCTCGCCACCAACACCTCGTCGCTGTCCGTCACCGCCATCGGCGGCGCCCTGCGCGCCCCCGGCCGCTTCGTCGGCCTGCACTTCTTCAACCCCGCCCCGCTGCTGCCGCTGGTCGAGGTCGTCTCCGGGTTCGCCACCGACGTCACGTACGCCACGCGCGCGTACGAGACGGCCCGCGCCTGGGGCAAGGCGCCGGTCGCCTGCGCGGACACCCCCGGCTTCATCGTCAACCGCATCGCCCGGCCCTTCTACGCCGAGGCCTTCGCGGTGTACGAGGCGCAGGGCGCCGACCCCGCCACCATCGACGCCGTGCTGCGCGAGTCGGGCGGTTTCCGGATGGGCGCGTTCGAGCTGACCGACCTGATCGGCCAGGACGTCAACGAGTCGGTGACGCGGTCGGTCTGGGAGTCCTTCTTCCAGGACGTGCGCTTCACCCCGTCCCTCGCCCAGCGCCGCCTGGTCGAGTCCGGCCGGCTGGGCCGCAAGACGGGGCAGGGCTGGTACGACTACGGCGGCGGCGCCGAGCGGCCCGAGCCGGACACCGCCGAGCAGCGGCAGCCGCCCGCCTACGTCGTCGCCGAGGGCGACCTGGGCCCGGCCTCCGACCTGCTCGCGCTGATCCGCGAGGCGGGCATCCCGGTCCGCGAGGAGGACGAGGACAACGGCACCCGCCTGGTGCTGCCGAGCGGCGGCCAGCTCGTCCTCGCCGACGGGCAGACCTCCGTGGAGTTCCGGGACGTCGTCTACTTCGACCTCGCCCTGGACTACCGCAAGGCGACCCGGATCGCCCTGTCCGCCTCCCAGGACACCGCCCCCCAGACCCTCGCCGAGGCCACCGGCCTCTTCCAGGCGCTCGGCAAGAAGGTCACCGTCATCGGCGACGTCCCCGGCATGATCGTCGCCCGCACGGTCGCCCGGATCATCGACCTCGCGCACGACGCCGTCGCCAAGGGCGTCGCCACCGAGGAGGACATCGACACCGCGATGCGCCTCGGCGTCAACTACCCCCTGGGCCCCTTCGAGTGGAGCCGCCGGCTCGGCCGCTCCTGGGCCTACGCCCTCCTGGACGACCTGCACCTGCGCGACCCCTCCGGCCGCTACGCGCCGTCCCTCGCGCTGTACCGCCACGCCCACGCCTCCGACCAGCGGGAGGGCACCGCCCCATGACCACCGCCAAGCGCGACACCTACACCCCGGACACCCTGCTGTCCGTCGCCGTCCGGGTGTTCAACGAGCGCGGCTACGACGGCACCTCCATGGAGCACCTCTCCAAGGCGGCCGGCATCTCCAAGTCGTCGATCTACCACCACGTCACCGGCAAGGAGGAGCTGCTGCGCCGGGCCGTGAGCCGGGCCCTGGACGGCCTCTTCGGGATCCTCGACGAGGAGCACGCGCGCGTGGGGCGCGCCGCCGAGCGCCTGGAGTACGTCGTGCGGCGCATGGTCGAGGTGCTCATAGTCGAGCTGCCCTACGTGACGCTGCTGCTGCGGGTGCGCGGCAACACCGACACCGAGCGGTGGGCCCTGGAGCGCCGCCGCGACTTCGACCACCGGGTCGCCGACCTGCTGAAGGCCGCGGCGGCGGACGGGGACGTGCGGGGCGACATAGAGGTCCGGCTGGTGACCCGGCTGGTCTTCGGCATGATCAACTCGATCGTGGAGTGGTACAAGCCGGGCGGGCGGGGCATGAGCGAGCGCGAGGTGGCCGACGCGGTGGTGCAGCTGGCGTTCGGCGGGCTCCGGAAGGACGCCTGAGCCCGGCCCGGCTCAGCCCTGCGGCTCCAGGTCCTCCTCCTCGAACACCAGCAGCGTGCGCGTGCTCAGCACCTCCGGGATCGCCTGCAGCCGGGTCAGCACCAGCTCGCGCAGGGCCCGGTTGTCCGACACGTGCACCAGCAGCAGCACGTCGAAGTCCCCGCCCACCAGGGCGATGTGGGAGGCGCCGGGCAGCTGTCTGAGCTGCTCGCGCACCGTGCGCCAGGAGTTCTGGACGATCTTCAGGGTGATGTACGCGGACGTGCCCTGACCGGCCCGCTCGTGGTTGACGCGGGCGCCGAAGCCGCGGATGACGCCGTCCTCGACGAGCCGGTTGATGCGGGCGTAGGCGTTCGCGCGCGAGACGTGGACCCGCTCGGCGACCGACCGTATCGAGGCGCGGCCGTCCGCCTGGAGCATGCGCAGGATGTCCTGGTCGATGGCGTCCAGGGGCCGCGCCGGCGGCAGCGCACCGCTGTCCTCCGGGCTCTCGGCCATTTGTTCAGATGCCACCTGCGCCCGCCTCCCTGTCATGGACGTACTGCGTCCATCTCAGGCTGTGGAGAACCGTTTGTCCACAGCCTGAGGTCACCCGTAGCCAAAATGTGCCGACGACCGAACAATCGGTAGGTGAGGCGTGTCACAGCCGACGTGCCTCTCGAAGCTCCCACGAGGAGGTGCCGTCATGACGGTCATGGAGCAGCGGGGCGCGTACCGGCCGACCCCGCCGCCCGCCTGGCAGCCGCGCATGGATCCCGCGCCGCTGCTGCCCGACGCCGAGCCGTACCGCGTCCTCGGCACCGAGGCGGCCGCGAAGGCCGACCCGGAGCTGCTGCGCCGGCTCTACGCGGAGCTGGTGAAGGGCCGCCGCTACAACGCGCAGGCCACCGCCCTCACCAAGCAGGGCCGTCTCGCGGTCTACCCCTCCACGACCGGCCAGGAGGCCTGCGAGGTCGCCGCCGCGCTGGTCCTGAAGGAGCAGGACTGGCTCTTCCCGAGCTACCGCGACACGCTCGCCGTGGTGGCCCGCGGGGTGGACCCCGTCGAGGCGCTGACCCTGCTGCGCGGCGACTGGCACACCGGCTACGACCCCTACGAGCACCGGGTCGCCCCGCTGTGCACGCCGCTCGCCACCCAGCTGCCGCACGCGGTGGGTCTCGCGCACGCCGCCCGCCTCAAGGGCGACGACGTCGTCGCGCTGGCCATGGTCGGCGACGGCGGCACCAGCGAGGGCGACTTCCACGAGGCGCTGAACTTCGCCGCCGTCTGGCAGGCCCCCGTCGTCTTCCTCGTGCAGAACAACGGCTTCGCGATCTCCGTCCCGCTCGCCAAGCAGACCGCGGCCCCGTCGCTGGCCCACAAGGCCGTCGGCTACGGCATGCCCGGCCGCCTGGTCGACGGCAACGACGCCGCCGCCGTGCACGAGGTGCTCTCCGACGCCGTGCGGCACGCGCGCGAGGGCGGCGGCCCCACCCTCGTCGAGGCCATCACGTACCGCGTCGACGCCCACACCAACGCCGACGACGCGACCCGCTACCGCGGCGACGCCGAGGTCGAGACCTGGCGCGCCCACGACCCGATCCAGTTGCTGGAGCGGGAGCTGACCACGCGCGGCCTGCTCGACGAGGCCGGCGTCGAGGCCGCCCGGCAGGACGCCGAGACCATGGCGGCGGCCCTGCGCGAGCGCATGAACCAGGACCCGGCCCTGGACCCCATGGACCTGTTCACCCACGTCTACGCCGAGCCCACCCCGCAGCTGCGCGAGCAGCAGGCCCAGCTGCGGGCCGAGCTGGAGGCCGAGGCCGACGCCGAGCCCGAGGGGGGCACGCACCGATGACCACCGTCGCCGTCAAGCCGGCCACCATGGCGCAGGCCCTCACGCGCGCGCTGCGCGACGCGATGGCCGCCGACCCCGCCGTGCACGTCATGGGCGAGGACGTCGGCACCCTAGGCGGCGTCTTCCGCGTCACCGACGGCCTCGCCAAGGAGTTCGGCGAGGACCGCTGCACGGACACCCCGCTCGCCGAGGCGGGCATCCTCGGCACGGCCGTCGGCATGGCCATGTACGGCCTGCGCCCGGTCGTGGAGATGCAGTTCGACGCGTTCGCCTACCCGGCGTTCGAGCAGCTCATCTCGCACGTCTCCCGCATGCGCAACCGCACCCGCGGCGCCATGCCCCTGCCGATCACCATCCGCATCCCCTACGGCGGCGGCATCGGCGGCGTCGAGCACCACAGCGACTCCTCCGAGGCGTACTACATGGCGACTCCGGGGCTCCATGTCGTCACGCCCGCGACCGTCGCCGACGCCTACGGGCTGCTGCGCGCGTCCATCGCCTCCGACGACCCGGTCGTGTTCCTGGAGCCGAAGCGGCTGTACTGGTCGAAGGACTCCTGGAACCCCGAGGAGCCCACGCCCGTTGAGCCGATAGGCCGCGCGGTGGTGCGGCGCTCGGGCCGGAGCGCCACGCTCATCACGTACGGGCCGTCCGTACCCGTCTGCATGGAGGCGGCCGAGGCGGCCCGGGCCGAGGGCTGGGACCTCGAAGTGGTCGACCTGCGCTCCCTGGTGCCGTTCGACGACGCGACGGTCTGCGCCTCGGTGCGGCGGACGGGACGCGCGGTCGTCGTCCACGAGTCGGGCTCCTTCGGGGGCCCGGGCGGGGAGATCGCGGCCCGGGTCACGGAGCGCTGCTTCCACCACCTGGAGGCGCCGGTGCTGCGCGTGGCCGGGTTCGACGTCCCGTACCCGCCGCCGATGCTGGAGCGTCACCACCTGCCCGGCGTGGACCGGATCCTGGACGCCGTGGGGCGCCTGCAGTGGGAGGCCGAGAGCTGATGGCACAGGTGCTGGAGTTCAAGCTGCCCGACCTCGGTGAGGGGCTGACCGAGGCGGAGATCGTGCGCTGGCTGGTCGAGGTGGGTGACGTCGTCGCCGTCGACCAGCCGGTCGTCGAGGTGGAGACGGCCAAGGCGATGGTCGAGGTGCCCTGCCCCTACGGCGGCGTGGTCACGGCCCGCTTCGGCGAGGAGGGCCAGGAGCTGCCCGTCGGGGCGCCGCTGATCACGGTGGCGGTGGGGGAGCGCCCGCCGTCCGGCGACGGCACGGCGGGATCCCGGAGCGAGGGCTCGGGCAACGTCCTCGTCGGGTACGGCACCGCGGAGGCGCCCGCGCGGCGACGCCGGGTGCGGCCGGGGCGGCCGGTGACGGAGGCGGTCGACGGCCGGGGCGCTGCCGTCCCGGCGGCGGTGAACGGCCGGGCCGGGGACGCCGAGGCGGAGGACGGCCCCGTCCCCGTGATCTCGCCCCTGGTGCGTCGGCTGGCCCGGCAGAACGGCATCGACCTGCGGGAGCTGACCGGCTCCGGCCCCGACGGGCTGATCCTGCGGGCGGACGTCGAGTACGCCCTGCGGGCCGCCGCCCCGGCGGGCGCGGCGGCTCCGGCGGCCGGGCCGCACGCCGGCGTGCCGCAGGTGACGAGCCCGGCCACCGCGCCGGTCACCGCACCGCGGCCCCCGGCCACCACGGCCCTCGGCGAGACCCGCACCCCGCTCAAGGGCGTTCGCGGCGCCGTCGCCGACAAGCTGGCGCGCAGCCGCCGGGAGATCCCGGACGCGACCTGTTGGGTCGACGCCGACGCCACGGAACTGATGCGGGCCCGCACGGCCATGAACGCGGCCGGCGGACCGAAGATCTCCCTCCTGGCCCTGCTGGCCCGGATCTGCACGGCGGCGCTCGCCCGCTTCCCGGAGCTCAACGCCACGGTGGATGCGGAGGCCCGGGAGGTCGTCCGGTTCGACCACGTGCACCTGGGCTTCGCGGCGCAGACCGACCGAGGGCTCGTCGTCCCGGTCGTACGGGACGCGCACGCCCGCGACGCCGAGTCGCTCACCGCGGAGTTCGCCCGGCTGACCGAGGCGGGCCGCGCCGGGACGCTGACACCCGCGGACCTCACCGGCGGGACCTTCACGCTGAACAACTACGGGGTCTTCGGCGTCGACGGCTCCACACCGATCATCAACCACCCCGAGGCCGCCATGCTCGGTGTCGGCCGCATCGTCCCCAAGCCGTGGGTGCACGAGGGCGAGCTGGCGGTGCGGCAGGTCGTCCAGCTCTCGCTCACCTTCGACCACCGGGTGTGCGACGGCGGCGTGGCGGGCGGATTCCTGCGGTACGTGGCGGACTGCGTGGAGCAACCGGCGGTGCTGCTGCGGACGCTGTGATTCCTGTTCCCGGCCTGAGCAGGCGCCCGTGATCGCGCCGGTTCCCCCGCGTTCCCTGTGATCGCGGGGGCACGCATACTCGAGGCGTGACCGCCTACGAGCCCCCCGGAGAACCCGGCGCCGGCCCCGGCCCCGCGCGAGGGGCGGACCCCGCCGCGTACGACGCCGTCGTGCTCGCCGGTGGTGCCGCCCGGCGTCTCGGCGGCACCGACAAACCCGGTGTGCGCGTGGGCGGGCGGGCCCTGCTCGACCGTGTGCTCGCCGCGTGCGGCGGCGCCCGTACCACCGTCGTCGTCGCCGCGCCCCGGCCGACCGCACGCCCCGTGACCTGGGCCCGTGAGGACCCGCCCGGCGGCGGCCCGCTCGCCGCGCTCGGCGCCGGGCTGCGGCCCGTCACCGCGGAGCACATCGTGGTGCTCTCCGCCGACCTGCCGTTCCTCCGGGAGCGGACCGTCGAGCGGCTGCTGGGCACGCTCCGCACCAGCGGGGCCGACGGCGTGCTGCTGACCGACCCCGACGGCCGCGACCAGCCGCTCGTGGCCGCGTACCGCACGCGCCGCCTGCACGAGACGCTGGACCTCCTCACCGGGAGACACGGCGGTCTAGACGGCCTCCCGCTGCGGCGCCTCGTCGCCGAGCTGGATCTCACCCGCGTCCCCGATCCCGTCGCGTCGTTCGACTGCGACACCTGGGACGACATCGCCACCGCCAGGGCACGCATCAGGGAGCATGGTCACGTGTTGGATGAATGGATTTCCGCCGTCAAGGACGAACTGGGGATCGACCTCGACGTCGACACCCGCGCCCTGCTCGACCTCGCCCGCGACGCCGCCCACGGTGTGGACCGGCCCGCGGCGCCGCTGACCACCTTCCTCGTCGGCTACGCGGCCGCACGGGCCGGTGGAGGCCCCGAGGCGGTCGCCGAGGCGTCCCGCAAGGCCGCGGCCCTCGCGGCCCGCTGGGCGGAGGAGAGCACCGCGCAGGACCCGTCCGCGGCCTCGGCCCAGCCCGACGTCGCCCCCGACGCCACGCCCGACACCCGCCCGGACGCCGGATGACCCCGCACGGCACCCGCGCCGGTGAGGACGCCGAGGACCTCGACGTCGAGGAGGTGCTCGCCCTCGTGAGGAACAGCAACGGCAATCCTCCGCCCGACCCCGCGGCCCGCGGCGGGACGGACAGCACCCGCACGCCGCACCGGCCGGACACCCGCCACCACGCCACCCCCTGGCCCGAGGCCCGTGCCCACGCCGAACGCGCCGCCCGGAGCGCCGCCCGGGCCGCCCGTCGCGCCCCCGTCTCCGTGCCTCTCGACGCGGCGCTCGGCCTCACCCTGGCCGCCCCGCTCGACGCCCTCACCGACCTCCCCTCGTTCGACACCTCCGCGATGGACGGCTGGGCGGTCGTCGGCCCCGCCCCCTGGGTCGTACGGGACGAGGGCGTCCTGGCCGGGCACGCCGCGCCCGCGCCCCTCACCGACGGCGAGGCCGTCCGGATCGCCACCGGCGCCCGCATCCCCCCGGACACCACCGCCGTCCTGCGCAGCGAGCACGGCCGCACCGACGACAAGGGCCGCCTGCACGCCACCCGGGACGTCGTCCCCGGCCAGGACATCCGCCCGCGCGGCCAGGAGTGCCGCAGCGGCGACCAGCTCCTCCCCGCCGGCACCCTCGTCACCCCGGCCGTCCTCGGACTCGCCGCGGCGGCCGGATACGACACGGTCACCGCGGTCCCCCGCCCCCGCGTCGAGGTCCTGGTCCTCGGCGACGAACTGCTCACCGAGGGACGCCCGCACGACGGCCTGATCCGGGACGCGCTCGGCCCGATGCTGCCGCCCTGGCTGCGCGCCCTCGGAGCCGAGGTCACCGCCGTACGACGGATCCGCGACGACGCCGACGCCCTGCACGAGGCGATCGCCACGGCCGGCGCCGACGTCATCGTCACCACCGGCGGCACCGCCGCGGGCCCGGTCGACCACGTCCACCCCACCCTGCGCCGGATCGGCGCCGAACTCCTCGTGGACGGCGTCCAGGTGCGCCCCGGCCACCCCATGCTGCTGGCCCGCACCGGCGAGACCCAGCACCTCGTCGGCCTGCCGGGCAACCCGCTCGCCGCGGTCTCCGGGCTGCTGACCCTCGCCGAGCCGCTGTTGCGGACCCTCGCGGCCCGCCCGGCCCCGGAGCCGTACACCATGCCGCTCAGGGACGCCGTGCAGGGGCACCCGTACGACACCCGGCTCGTTCCCGTCGTGCTGCGCGGAGACGAGGCCGTGCCGCTGCACTACAACGGCCCGGCCATGCTCCGCGGCATCGCGGCGGCCGACGCGCTGGCCGTCGTGCCACCGGGGGGCACACGTCCCGGGCAGGAGACGGAACTGCTCGACCTGCCCTGGGCGTCCGCAGGAATCGGGGTGTGTTTCACGTGAAACTTCCGGGCCAGGACGCGATCGCCCGCCAGGCCGACGAGCATCTGGTGACCCATCGGGTGAAACTCCCGAAGAAAGTGGTGGAACATCCGATCCGCCAGGTCGCCAAGCGGCTCTCCATGGCCCTGGTGGTCCTTGTCGTGACCGCGCTGATCGTCTACGCCGACCGCGATGGCTACAACGACAACGCGGGCGGCGGCATCACCCTCCTCGACGCCTTCTACTACGCGACCGTCACCCTCTCCACCACCGGCTACGGTGACATCACCCCCGCCGGCGATGCCGCCCGGCTCACGAACATCCTCGTCATCACGCCCCTGCGCGTGCTGTTCCTGATCATCCTGGTCGGCACCACCCTCGAGGCCCTCACCGAACGCACCCGTGAGGAGTGGCGACTGACCCGCTGGAGGTCCACGTTGCGCGATCACACCGTCGTCATCGGCTTTGGCACGAAGGGCAGGTCGGCGATCCAGACCGTCTGCGCGACGGGCCTGAAGAAGGAGCAGGTCGTCGTCGTCGACCCGAGCTCCAAGGTGATCGATGCCGCGACCGCGGAGGGCTACACGGGCATCGTCGGGGACGCGACCCGCAGCGAGGTGCTCAAGCGGGCCGAGCTCCACAAGGCACGGCAGATCATCATCGCGACCCAGCGCGACGACACGGCGGTCCTGGTGACCCTGACGGCCCGGCAGCTCAACCGCGGGGCGAAGATCGTGGCCACGGTGCGGGAGGAGGAGAACGCGCCGCTGGTCAAGCAGTCGGGCGCCGACGCCGTCATCACCAGCGCCAGCGCCGCCGGCCGCCTGCTCGGCCTGTCCGTGCTCAGCCCCTCGGCCGGCATGGTGATGGAGGACCTCATCCACCAGGGCAGCGGGCTCGACATCGTCGAACGGCCGGTCGTCAAGGCCGAGGTGGGCAAGACACCGCGGGAGATCGCCGACCTGGTGGTGAGCGTCATACGGGGGCACCGCGTACTCGGCTACGACGATCCGGCCGTCGGGCGGCTGGAGCTGACCGACCGGCTCATCACGATCGTGCGGAAGACACCGGCCACCCAGGTCACGCCCGACCTCCGCCCGATGTCACGGGACTGACCGGCGCGGCAGCGGAGCGCCGGCCGCCCGCACCCACCCGGGCGCGACGGCCGGCTCAAGGCCCCGAGGGCTACTTCCGGTTGTACAGCCGCATCGTGACCGGCCCGAAGACCAGCACGAACAGTCCGGCCCACCCCAGCGACCAGGCGATCTCGGCGGTCGGCCAGTCCCCGCCCATCAGGCCGCGCACCGCCGACGCCAGATGCGTGATGGGGCTGTTGTTGACGAACGCCTGGAGCCAGCCCGGCATGGTCTTCGGGTCGACGAACACGTTCGACAGGAAGGTGAGCGGGAAGATCACCATCATGCTGACGCCCATCACCGACTTCTCGGTGCGCAGCATCAGCCCGAACATCGTCCAGATCCACGAGAACGCGAACGAGAACAGCACCAGCAGGGCGATCCCGGCGAGCACACCGGCGACGCCGCCGTCCGGCCGGTAGCCGAGGATGACGCCGACGGTGAGCATCACCACGGACGCGATCGTGTACCGCAGGGCGTCACCGAGGAGATAGCCGACCATCGTCGACGGCCGCCAGATCGGCAGGCTGCGGAACCGGTCGAAGACGCCCTTCTCGATGTCGGTGTTCACCGAGACACCCGTGTACATCGTGATCATCACGACCGACATCACGAGGATGCCCGGCAGCAGGAACTGGATGTACTCCTTCGGCGAGCCGGCCAGCGCCCCGCCGAACAGGTACGTGTACATCAGCACCATCATGATCGGGAACGCCGTGACGTCGAAGAGCTGCTCCGGCACGTGCTTGATCTTCAGGATCGCCCGCCAGCCGAAGGTCATGGACGCCGACCAGGCGCTGGGCCGTGGCGGCCGGGCCTTGGCGATGAGCAGCGCGGCGAGGGACTCGGCGCTGACCGGGGCGAGGTCCTTGCTCTCGGTGCTCGTCGCGGTGCTCATGCCGCCACCTCGTCCTTCGGGTCGTCGGAGCGGTCGGAGGAGTCGTGCGTGTCGTGTCCGGTGAGGGCGAGGAACACCTCGTCCAGGCTGGGCTGGCCCAGCGAGAAGTTGTCGACGGTGATCCCGGCCCGGGCCAGTTCGCTCAGCGCGCGGGCGGCCTGTTCGGCGGCGGAGTCGTCGCTCGCCGCCGTGCCGAGCCGGGCGGTCAGGGCCACCGGGTCGGGCTCCAGCTGCACCTGGGCGTCCAGGGCCCGGCGCAGCAGGTCGGCGGCGAGGGTCCGCCGGTCGGGATCCCGTAGCCGCAGATGGACGGATCCGGCGCCGACGGACGACTTCAGCTCGCCCTTGGTGCCCTCGGCGATCACCCGGCCGCGGTCGATGACGGCGATCCGGGACGCCAGCTGGTCGGCCTCGTCCAGGTACTGCGTGGTCAGCAGCACGGTGGTGCCCTGGGCGACCACGGCCCGCACGATGTCCCACACCTGGTTGCGGCTGCGCGGGTCCAGGCCGGTCGTCGGCTCGTCGAGGAACAGCAGGTCGGGCGTGTTGAGGATGGACGCGGCGATGTCGATCCGGCGCCGCATGCCGCCCGAGTAGTGCTTGACCTGCTTCCCGGCCGCCTCCGTCAGCCCGAAGGCCTCCAGGAGCTGGGCGGCACGCTCGCGGGCGGCCTTCTTGTGGTGGCCGAGGAGCCGGCCCAGCAGGACCAGGTTCTCGGTGCCGGTGAGGTCCTCGTCCACCGACGCGTACTGGCCGGTGAGGCTCACCCGGCCGCGCACCTCGTCGGCCTCGCGGACGATGTCGTGGCCGAAGACATGGGCCTCGCCGCCGTCCGGCCGCAGGAGTGTGGCGAGCATCTTCACGGTGGTGGTCTTGCCGGCGCCGTTCGGGCCGAGCACCCCGTAGACCATGCCCGCGGGCACGGACAGGTCGACTCCGTCGACGGCCCTCGTCTCACCGAACGTCTTCACCAGGCCCGCGGTCTCGATCGCCAGGCCGGACGACTGCGTGCTCATGCTTCGGGTCCTTCCGAGTACTGGGCTACGCATGGAGAGACCTTCACCGTCGCTGAAACTCATCGGTCGCGCACACGGGTCTTCGCCAGAACCGGACCAACGGCGTAGGCGGAACCGTTCCGGCGACGGAGGGGACTCCGCCCGGGGACCGAGGGGTAGCGTCGCCTCCATGCATGCGATCACGATTCCCGAACCCGGTGGGCCCGAGGCGCTGGTCTGGGACGAGGTCCCGGATCCCGCGCCCGGAGAGGGCGAGGTCCTGGTCGAGGTGGCGGCCGGCGCCGTCAACCGGGCCGACCTCCTGCAGCGGCAGGGCTTCTACGATCCGCCGCCCGGCGCGTCCCCCTACCCAGGCCTGGAGTGCTCCGGGCGGATCGCCGAGATCGGCCCCGGCGTCTCCGGCTGGAACGTCGGCGACGAGGTGTGCGCGCTGCTCGCCGGCGGCGGTTACGCCGAGAAGGTGGTCGTCCCGGCCGGACAGCTGCTGCCCGTGCCGGACGGCGTCGAGCTGAAGCACGCCGCGGCCCTGCCCGAGGTGGTCTGCACCGTCTGGTCGAACGTCTTCATGATCGCCCACCTGCGCCCGGGCGAGACGCTCCTGGTACACGGCGGCTCCAGCGGCATCGGCACCATGGCCATCCAGCTCGGCAAGGCCGTCGGCGCCCGGGTGGCCGTCACCGCCGGTACGAGGGAGAAGCTGGACCAGTGCGCCGAGCTGGGCGCCGACATCCTGGTCAACTACCGTGAGCAGGACTTCGTCGAGGAGGTCAGGAAGGCCACGGACGGGGCGGGCGCCGACGTCATCCTCGACAACATGGGCGCCAAGTACCTGGAGCGCAACGTCAAGGCCCTCGCCGTCAACGGCCGGCTCGCGATCATCGGCATGCAGGGCGGCGTCAAGGGCGAGCTGAACATCGGCGCCCTGCTCGCCAAGCGCGCCGCCATCACCGCGGCGTCCCTGCGCGCCCGGCCGCTGGAGGAGAAGGCGGCCATCGTCGCGGCCGTGCGCGAACACGTCTGGCCCCTGTTCACCGGCGGCCGTCTCCGCCCGGTCGTCGACCGGGAGATCCCGATGCCGGAGGCGGCCGCCGCCCACCGGGTCGTGGAGGAGAGCGGCCACATCGGCAAGGTGCTGTTGATCGCCCCGCAGGCGGCCTGACGTTCGCACCGGCCCCCGGGGCGACGGCCCGGTTACCGGGACCGCGCCCGGGGGGCCGTCGCAGGGCAGGCGGGACTGCGCGGAGATCCTCTAGACCCGCCGCAGCCTCAGCGCGACGAACGCGAGCCCCAGCCCCAGCCCGATCAGCACCAGGCCGCTGCCCAGCGGCAGGATCCGCAGGACCGGCCCGACGGGGCGCTCGGTGGTCGCGGCCTCCCGTACGGGCTGCTCCGTCGGCTCGGAGGGCGGCGGGGCGGCCTCCCGGGACGCCTCGGGCCTGGCGGTGGTGGCGGCGGCGTCCGGCTTCCCGGTGTCCTCCGGCCGCCCGGGCCGCTGCCGCCCCTCACCCGCCCGGCTCCCGGCCCGCGAGGGCTCGCCGGGCCGGGACGGCGCGGACAGGGCTGACGGGGCCGAGAGGCCTGACGGGGCGGACAGGGCGGACGGGGCGGTCGGAGCGGCGACGACCGCCCCGGCCCCGGCCTGGTCGTCGTACGCGAGGACGGCACCGTGGGACGGGACGGATCCGTACGGTGAGACGACCGCACCCGCCCCGAGGGCGAGCGCCAGTCCCGCCGCCCGCAGTGCGCGTTGCCATGGAGTCACGTGGGTGACCCCCTCCCGCCGTGCCCGGTAGGGCAAGATCGGCACGTTCGGTCAGATAGAGGCCATCAGCCTCACATTCCCCCGGACCTCCGGCATTCCGGGTTCGGCCGACGGGTGGAACCGCTGCACAATCCGGTTATGTCGATACGACACGGGCTGCTGGCGCTCCTGGCGGCCGGCCCCCGCTACGGCGCCCGCCTGCGCACCGACTTCGAGACCCGCACCGGCGGGACCTGGCCCCTGAACATCGGGCAGGTCTACACGACCCTGGGCCGCCTGGAGCGGGACGGCATGGTGGTCCAGGACGGCGTCGACGCGGCGGGCAGGGCGCTGTACGCGCTCACCGAGGCGGGCCGCGAGGAGCTGCGGTCCTGGTATGCGCGTCCCGTGGAACGGGCCGGGCCGCCGCGCGACGAGCTGGCGATCAAGCTCGTGATGGCGGTCGGCGCGGACGGCGTCGACGTACGGGAGGTCGTCGAGGCCCAGCGCCGGCACGTGGCGCGGGCGCTGCACGACCACGTCCGGCAGCGGGCCGAGGCCCTGTCCCGCACCCCTGAGCACCCCCAGGAGATGGCCCGGCTGCTCGTCCTCGAACAGCTCGTGCTCCACGCCGAGGCCGAGGTCCGCTGGCTGGACCACTGCGAGGCGCGCCTGCTCCGTTTCACCCGCGAGGGGGAACCGCCCGCCGGCGAGCAACCCGGGCCCTGAGCGACACGTCTCTCCCAGCACGGTGGATCAGCCTCGCGTGGGGGCACCACGGAGGTGAGGTGCAGGCGTGCGAGAGAATGGCGGCATGGAGATGCCGAGGAACGAAAGGTCGCCGGAGAACCCGCAGATCCTGGTCGTGGGCCAGGACGGCATGGCGCTCGGCGGCGGCAGCGGAGACGAGGAGTCCCGCGAGACCCCGGTCACGGAACAGGTGGAGCAGCCCGCCAAGGTCATGCGGATCGGCAGCATGATCAAGCAGCTTCTGGAGGAAGTGCGCGCGGCTCCCCTGGACGAGGCCAGCCGGGTCCGGCTCAAGGAGATCCACGCCAGCTCGGTGAAGGAGCTGGAGGACGGTCTGGCGCCCGAGCTGGTCGAGGAGCTGGAGCGGCTCTCCCTGCCGTTCACGGACGAGGCGACCCCGAGCGACGCGGAACTGCGCATCGCCCAGGCCCAGCTGGTCGGCTGGCTGGAGGGGCTGTTCCACGGCATCCAGACCACGCTGTTCGCCCAGCAGATGGCGGCCCGCGCCCAGCTGGAGCAGATGCGCCGCGCCCTCCCTCCGGGCGTCGGCCACGACGGCCTCGACGAGCAGCACCCGGGCGGCCGTTCGGGCGGCCCGTACCTGTAGGCGTTACGGGGACGAGAAGCGGACGAAAAGGGGCCCGGCGGCCGAAGCCGCCGGGCCCTTCCTCACATCCGGGCCGTCCAAGCCGTCCGGGCCGTCCGGGCTGTCAGGACGGCGGGTTGCCCGTCGAGACGCCGAGTTCGATCTCCGGCATGTTCTTCGGGTCGACGTCGGTGTCGGCGGACGGGAACTGGTTCATGACCGTGCCGTCGCCGTAGGTGTTCTCGTCGACGTCCGTGGTCTTCACCTGCCAGCCGGCCGCCTGCAGGCAGGCCTTGACCGACGTGATGTCCTTGAACTTGAAGTCCGGGATGCGGATCTTCTCGGGGTCGTTGTAGGACTCCTGCGGCTCCGTGCACTCCTCCGTGTCGATCGTCCTGGAGGTGTCCGGGCCCCGGTAGCCGGGCTGCTTGGTCGCGGAAGCCGACGCGGACGCGCTCGCGCCGCCGCCCCCGCCCTGGTTCTCCTCGCCGCCGCCGTTCAGCAGGAGCGCGGTGACCAGGCCGCCGACCGCGACGACGGACACGACGATCGAGCCGATGATCACCGGCCGGTTGCTCCGGCCGCCGCCCGAGGAGGCCGGCGCGGGCTGGGGCGTGAGGTTGTACGGCGGCGTCGACGGTCCCGGCTGCGGGGAGTAGCCGGCCGGGGACGGCGTCTGGTAGCCGCCCTGCTGCGGATAGCCGTAGGCCGGGGACGGCGCCGCCGGGGCGGGCGTGCCGTACGGGTTCGGCGGCGGGGTCGGCTGGTAGGGCGTCCGGACCTGGCCCGAGGGCGCCGGGGCCGCCTGGTCGACCGGCGGGAAGACGGCCGAGCCGACGCCCGCGCCGCTCGGGGTCTGCGCGCCCGGGACGATGCTGGGCGGCGCGGCCTGGAAGGACGCCGCCACGCGCAGGCACTCGTCGCGCATGGCCTCGGCGCTCGGAAAGCGCTCGTTCGGGTTCTTCTTCAGGGCGCGGGCGATCAGCGCGTCCACGGCCGGGGGCAGCGCGCGGTTGACCGAGGACGGGACCGGCGGCTCCTCCTGGACGTGTGCGTACGCTATGGCCAGCGGCGAGTCCGCGTCGAAGGGCAGCCGCCCGGTGACCAGTTGGAACAGCATGATGCCGACCGAGTACAGGTCGGAGCGGGCGTCGACGCCGCGGCCGAGGGCCTGTTCCGGCGAGAGGTACTGCGGGGTGCCGACGACCATGCCGGTCTGCGTCATCGACGTCACACCGGACTGCATGGCGCGGGCGATGCCGAAGTCCATGACCTTGACCACGCCGCGCTTGGTCATCATCACGTTGCCCGGCTTGATGTCGCGGTGGACCAGGCCCATCTCGTGGCTGATCTCCAGCGCGGCCAGCACGTCGGCGGTGATCTTCAGCGCCTTGTCGGCGGGCATCGCGCCCTGCTGCCGCACGTCCTCGTCGAGCACGGAGCCGAGCGGGCGGCCCTCGACGTACTCCATGACGATGTACGGCGTCGTCATGCCGTCGAGGGTGTCCTCGCCGGTGTCGAAGACCGAGACGATGTTGGTGTGCGTGAGCTTGGCCACGGACTGGGCCTCGCGGCGGAACCGCTCGCGGAAGGCCTGTTCCCGTCCGAGATCCGTGTGAAGTGTCTTGATCGCGACCTGTCGGTCGAGCACGCTGTCGTAGGCGAGGTGCACCGAGGCCATGCCGCCCTGGCCGAGGAGATCACGCAGCTGATAGCGGCCGTTGGCCAGTGCCCGCCCCATGTGCCGGCCCTGTGCGCCGTCCTGGCTCATGTTCCCTGTCCCCCGTAGCCCTTGAAGGCGCCGCCGACTGTTCTGATCCGTCGTTGATCCAAACCGCCATTCCCGGCCAAGTCTGCCCCAGGGCACTGACACGTCAAGCGCGGTGCCCGTTCCGTGACCGTACGCGAAGGAAGCGTCGCGGAAGCGTTACAGGGGGCGTACGGCCGGTGCACAGAATTTGCACGACAGTACGGAGTAAAGGTTTCATGGCCCGTCCGTCCCGTGCCGGTCCTGGCACCCGTCTCGGACCGGAGGCTTGCGCGGAGGCTGTAGCGTGGCCGACGGAGACCGTAACAACACCGCGCGCACCGCGGGCAGAAACGACGGCGAGGACTGATGGCACAGCAGCAGCGCGCTCAGGGCCCGTCCGACCCCGAGGCGACTGGCGGCGGCATGTCGGACGCGCCGGAGTCCTGGGGCAACGGCGGGCTGGTCGGGGACGGCCGGTACCGGCTGACCCGCAGACTCGGCCGGGGCGGCATGGCCGAGGTGTTCGCAGCCGAGGACGTCCGCCTCGGGCGCACCGTCGCCGTCAAGCTGCTCCGGTCCGACCTCGCCGAGGACCCGGTGTCCAAGGCGCGCTTCACGCGCGAGGCCCAGTCGGTGGCCGGCCTCAACCACCACGCGATCGTCGCCGTGTACGACTCCGGCGAGGACTTCGTGGGGGGCCAGTCCGTGCCGTACATCGTCATGGAGCTGGTCGAGGGCCGCACCATCCGCGACCTCCTCCTGAACGCCGAGGCGCCCGGCCCCGAGCAGGCGCTGATCATCGTCTCGGGTGTCCTGGAGGCGCTCGCCTACTCGCACCAGCACGGCATCGTGCACCGCGACATCAAGCCGGCCAACGTCATCATCACGCACAACGGCGCCGTGAAGGTGATGGACTTCGGCATCGCCCGCGCCCTGCACGGCGCGTCCACGACGATGACGCAGACCGGCATGGTCATGGGCACCCCGCAGTACCTCTCCCCCGAGCAGGCCCTCGGCAAGGCCGTCGACCACCGCTCCGACCTGTACGCCACGGGCTGCCTGCTCTACGAACTGCTCTCGCTGCGCCCGCCCTTCACCGGCGAGACCCCGCTGTCGGTGGTCTACCAGCACGTGCAGGACATCCCGACCCCGCCGTCCGAGGCCTCCGACGCCTGCCCGCCGGAGCTGGACGGCCTGGTCATGCGCTCCCTGGCCAAGGAGCCCGACGACCGCTTCCAGACGGCCGAGGAGATGCGCGGACTGGTCCAGTACGCGCTGCAGATGCTCTACGACCAGGGCGGCCACACCGGCACCTGGAACACCGGCCCGGTCGACATGCACGAGGGCCGGCACACCCCGTCGGGCGGCTTCACCGGCACGGCCGTCATGGGCCACCCCGGGGACGCCTCCGGCACCACGCAGATCCCCTCGCCGATCCTGCCCGCGGGCTACGGCGGCGGGGACGACGGCGGCTTCGAGGGCAACGGCAACAAGGGCAGCGGCCGGGGCAAGCTGTGGGTCCTCGCCGTGCTCGCGGTGATCGCCATCGCCGCGGGTGTCGCCCTGGCCCTGCAGAACACCGGTGACAACAAGGACGACCCGAGCAAGAAGCAGTCGCCGACCTCCTCCCAGACGACCGAGGAGAAGACGCCCAGCGAGACGCCGAGCGACGAGGTCACCGACGAGCCGACCGACACGTCCACGGACGACGGCACGGGCACCGGTAACGGCAACGGCAACTGGACGCCGTCGTACACCCCGTCCTACACGCCGTCGCAGAGCGCCCCCGAGTCGCCCACCGGCGAGCCGACCACCGCGGAGCCGACCGGTGAGCCGACGGGCGAGCCGACCGGTGAGGAGCCCACGGACCCGGGCGGCACGCCGACGGGCGGCACGGGCGGCACCGACGCCGGCACCACCACCGGTGTGGTCGGGGGCCCGGGCGAGGAAGGCGGCGGCTGACAGCCGGAGAAAAACGTGATCCACGCGCGCGTGGGACCCGGGAACGGGACCCACGCGCGCGTGTCGTTCGGGCACGCCGACAGAACAAGTCTTCCCGTGACCTGGGTCACCGGGTTAACGTGCGGTAGCTCCGGCCTCCTGCAAGGCTGTGACCAGGGCCCCTTCGACGCCTCCTCGATTTACTTGGATATCCAAGCAAAATCGCAGGTCAGGAGGGGTTTCACAGAAATGTGGCGCACTGGGTAACGTGCTTTTTGCAGGGCGCTCGCCGGGGCACCTGTCACGCCTGTTCCCGGCCGAGTGGCACCCACCCCGTGCCCGGTGGTCGGAACAGGTGAGCCGCACTGGCCTACCGGCAACCCCGGGGGCCGGACCGACGGAGGAGCAGCACGTGACCGTGGAGAGCACTGCCGCGCGCACACCGCGACGCAGCGCCGGAAGCAAGGCCGGCACCACCGGCACCAAGCGCACCACCCGCACGACCGCCAAGAAGGACGCCGGCGCCGAGCCCGAGCTCGTGCAGCTGCTGACGCCCGCAGGCAAGCGCGTCAAGAACGCCGAGTACGACAAGTACGTCGCCGGTGTCACCCCGGAAGAGCTGCGCGGCCTGTACCGCGACATGGTGCTCACCCGTCGCTTCGACGCCGAGGCCACCGCCCTGCAGCGCCAGGGCGAGCTGGGCCTGTGGGCCTCGCTGCTCGGCCAGGAGGCCGCCCAGATCGGCTCCGGCCGGGCCCTGCGCGACGACGACTATGTCTTCCCCACCTACCGCGAGCACGGCGTCGCCTGGTGCCGAGGGGTGGACCCGACCAACCTGCTCGGCATGTTCCGCGGCGTGAACAACGGCGGCTGGGATCCGAACGGCAACAACTTCCACCTGTACACGATCGTCATCGGCTCCCAGACGCTGCACGCCACCGGCTACGCGATGGGCGTCGCCAAGGACGGCGCGGACAGCGCGGTGATCGCCTACTTCGGTGACGGCGCCTCCAGCCAGGGCGACGTGGCCGAGTCGTTCACCTTCTCCGCGGTCTACAACGCCCCGGTCGTGTTCTTCTGCCAGAACAACCAGTGGGCCATCTCCGAGCCCACCGAGAAGCAGTCCCGCGTGCCGATCTACCAGCGCGCCCAGGGCTTCGGCTTCCCGGGCGTCCGGGTCGACGGCAACGACGTGCTCGGCTGCCTCGCGGTCACCCGGTGGGCCCTGGAGCGGGCCCGCGCCGGCGAGGGCCCGACCCTCGTCGAGGCGTTCACCTACCGCATGGGCGCCCACACCACCTCCGACGACCCGACCCGCTACCGAGGCGACGAGGAGCGCCAGGCCTGGGAGGCCAAGGACCCGATCCTGCGCCTTCGCCGCTACCTGGAGGCCTCAAACCACGCGGACGAGGGATTCTTCGCGGAACTGGAGTCCGAGTCCGAGGCGTTGGGCAAACGAGTGCGCGAGGCGGTCCGTGCCATGCCGGACCCGGACCACTTCGCCATCTTCGAGAACGTCTACGCGGACGGCCACGCGCTCGTCGACGAGGAGCGCGCCCAGTTCGCCGCGTACCAGGCGTCGTTCGCCGACGAGGGGGGCAACTGACATGGCTGAGAAGATGGCACTGGCCAAGGCGATCAACGAGTCGCTGCGGCGCGCCCTGGACTCCGACGACAAGGTCCTGATCATGGGCGAGGACGTCGGCAAGCTCGGCGGCGTCTTCCGTGTGACGGACGGGCTGCAGAAGGACTTCGGCGAGAGCCGCGTCATCGACACCCCGCTCGCCGAGTCGGGCATCGTCGGCACGGCGATCGGCCTGGCCCTGCGCGGCTACCGCCCCGTGGTGGAGATCCAGTTCGACGGCTTCGTCTTCCCGGCGTACGACCAGATCGTCACGCAGCTCGCGAAGATGCACGCCCGCTCGCTGGGCAAGGTCAAGCTCCCGGTCGTCGTGCGCATCCCCTACGGCGGCGGTATCGGCGCGGTGGAGCACCACTCCGAGTCGCCCGAGTCGCTCTTCGCGCACGTGGCGGGCCTGAAGATCGTCAGCCCGTCGAACGCGTCGGACGCGTACTGGATGATGCAGCAGGCCATCCAGAGCGACGACCCGGTGATCTTCTTCGAGCCCAAGCGCCGCTACTGGGACAAGGGCGAGGTCAACACCGAGGCGATCCCGGGCCCCCTGCACAAGGCAGCCGTGGTCCGCGAGGGCACGGACCTCACGCTCGCCGCCTACGGCCCGATGGTGAAGCTCTGCCAGGAGGTCGCGGACGCGGCCGCCGAGGAGGGCCGGAACCTGGAGGTCCTGGACCTGCGCTCGGTCTCCCCGATCGACTTCGACTCGATCCAGGCGTCGGTGGAGAAGACGCGCCGCCTGGTCGTCGTGCACGAGGCGCCGGTGTTCTTCGGCTCCGGCGCGGAGATCGCCGCCCGGATCACGGAGCGCTGCTTCTACCACCTGGAGGCCCCGGTGCTCCGGGTCGGCGGCTACCACGCGCCGTACCCGCCGGCCCGCCTGGAGGAGGAGTACCTGCCGAACCTGGACCGGGTGCTGGATGCCGTCGACCGCTCGCTGGCGTACTGAGGAGAGGGTCGTGACGACGATGACGGAAGCGTCCGTGCGCGAGTTCAAGATGCCCGACGTGGGTGAGGGGCTCACGGAGGCCGAGATCCTCAAGTGGTTCGTCCAGCCCGGTGACACCGTCACCGACGGCCAGGTGGTGTGCGAGGTCGAGACGGCGAAGGCGGCCGTCGAACTGCCCATCCCGTACGACGGCGTCGTCCGTGAGCTGCACTTCCCCGAGGGCACCACGGTCGACGTGGGCACGGCGATCATCGCGGTGGACGTCAGCGGAGGGGCCGCGCCGGCCGAGCCGCGGCCGGAAGCCCCCAGGTCCGTCGAGGAGCCGAAGGCGGAAGGTTCCGGCTCCGGCCGCCAGCCGGTCCTGGTCGGCTACGGCGTGGCGACCTCGTCCACGCGCCGCCGCCCCCGCAAGGGCCCGGAGGTCCCGGTCCAGCAGGCCTCGACGGCGATCCAGACGGAGCTGAACGGCCACGCGCCGGCGGCGTCGGCGGCTCCGGCCCCGGCCTCGACGGCCGCGACCGCCCCGGCCCCGACCGCTTCGGTCACCGCCGAGCGTCCGCTGGCCAAGCCCCCGGTCCGCAAGCTGGCCAAGGACCTGGGCGTCGACCTGGCGACGGTCGTCCCGACCGGCCCGGACGGCATCATCACGCGCGAGGACGTGCACGCGGCGGTGGCCGCCGCCGAGCCGAAGGCCCCCGAGCCGTCGGCCGCTCCCGCCCCGGTCTCCGCCCCGGCCTCGTACGACACCGCCCGCGAGACCCGCATCCCGATCAAGGGCGTCCGCAAGGCGACGGCGGCGGCGATGGTCGGCTCGGCGTTCACCGCGCCGCACGTCACGGAGTTCGTGACGGTCGACGTGACGCGCACGATGAAGCTGGTCGAGGAGCTCAAGGAGGACAAGGAGTTCGCGGGCCTGCGCGTGAACCCCCTGCTGCTGATCGCCAAGGCCCTCCTCGTCGCGATCCGGCGCAACCCGGAGATCAACGCGTCGTGGGACGAGGCGGCGCAGGAGATCGTGGTCAAGCACTACGTGAACCTGGGCATCGCGGCGGCGACCCCGCGCGGTCTGATCGTGCCGAACATCAAGGACGCTCACGCCAAGACGCTGCCGCAACTGGCCGAGTCGCTGGGCGAGCTGGTGTCCACGGCGCGGGAGGGCAAGACCTCCCCGGCCGCGATGCAGGGCGGCACGGTGACGATCACCAACGTCGGCGTCTTCGGCGTCGACACGGGCACGCCGATCCTCAACCCGGGCGAGTCCGCGATCCTCGCGGTCGGCGCGATCAAGCTCCAGCCGTGGGTCCACAAGGGCAAGGTGAAGCCCCGTCAGGTCACCACCCTGGCCCTCTCCTTCGACCACCGCCTGGTCGACGGCGAGCTGGGCTCGAAGGTGCTGGCCGATGTGGCGGCGATCCTGGAGCAGCCGAAGCGGATGATCACCTGGGCGTGAGCCGACCGCCCGCGGCCCCCCGTCCCACCCGGGGCGGGGGGCCGCCGGCGTCTGTCCACCCGGGTGGACACGGGTGAACCGGAGGGTTCCCGACGAGCACAAGAAGCTCCTCGAACCCGCCCAAGTACCCCACAGTAAGCGGTTTAGCCGGACATACGATCACTCTCACCAAGAGATCGACCACTGCCCGGCGTCCAGGGGGGAAACCCGGGTCACTCCCTCGAAGGTGAGTCAAACCCCCCATGCGCGACGCGATGGTGCTCAAGGCCCAGAGATTCGTGAACTCCGTCTACGGCAGCCGCATCGGCACGACCGTGGAGGAGACCGGAGAGGCCGACTGGGCCACCCTCTACGCACTGACCCGAGCCCTGCAGTACGAGCTGGGCATCACGGCACTGTCCGACAACTTCGGCCCCACCACGCTCTCCACGCTGACCGCCAAGTACCCGAAGCTCAACGCGGACACCGTCCCCTCGCCCGATTTCTGCCGCATCATCCAGGCCGGCCTGTACTGCAAGGGCTACGACGGCGGCGACCTCGACGGCACGTACGGCGAGCGCACGGCGGCGGCCGTCACGAAGCTGAAGACGGACATGGGCGTCGAACGGGCCTTCCCCGGCGCGGATCTGACGCCCAAGGTGTTCAAGGCGCTGCTGACGATGGACGCCTACGTCCTCGGCCCCTCGGGCACCCCGCAGGTCCGCGAGGTCCAGCGGTGGCTCAACGGCCGCTACCTCCAGCGGCAGGACTTCTTCGTCATCGCCTGCGACGGCCGCGTCACCCGGGACACCGTCAGGGCGCTGGTCTTCGCCGTGCAGTACGAGGTCGGCATGGCGGACGGCACCGCCAACGGCAACTTCGGGCCCGGCACCCAGTCGGCCCTGAAATCGCACCCGGTGAAGCAGGGCGACACGGGTGTGTACGTCCAGCTGTTCTCCGCGGGGATGGTCGTCAACCGGCGGCCCGTCGCCCTCACCGACACCTTCGACTCCTACCTGGCCTCGGCCGTCCGGGCCTTCCAGACCTTCGTGGCGCTCCCGGCCACGGGAGAGGGCGACTTCTCCACCTTCGCCTCCCTCCTGGCGTCCTACGGCGACCAGTCCCGCCCGGGCCGGGCCTGCGACACCATCACGAAGGTCACTCCGGCGCGGGCGGCGACGCTCAAGGCGGCCGGTATCACGTACGTCGGCCGCTACCTCACCAACCCGAGCGCCACCTCCCTCCCGGAGAAGGCCATCCAGCCGGGCGAGCTGGCGACCATCGCCCAGTACGGCCTGCGCTGCTTCCCGATCTACCAGACCGTCAACAGCGACGCCGCCGACTTCGACTACGTCGCCGGGCACACCGCCGGGTACGCGGCGGTCAACGCCGCCCGGGACCACGGCTTCAGGCGCGGCACGCGGATCTTCTTCGCCGTCGACTTCGACGCGATCGACGCCGAGATCACCGCGAACGTCCTGCCGCACTTCAAGGGCATCAAGGAGGCGATGGCGGACTCGGGCCACCCGTACGAGATCGGCGTCTACGGCTCCCGCAACGTGTGCGCGCGGGTCGGCGCGGCCGGCTACTCCACCGCGAGCTTCGTGGCCGACATGTCCCCGGGCTTCGACGGCAACGCCGGGCGCCCGCTGCCGCGGGACTGGGCCTACGACCAGTTCGTCATCCGCACCCTCGGTTCGGGCGACGGGCAGCTGGAGGTCGACGTCGACATCGCGTCCGGGCGGGACACCGGCCAGGGCTCGTTCGACCGGCCGCGGCCCGCCGTCCCGGACGTCGCCTTCGACAGCCGCCAGGTGCCGGCGCTGCGGGCCGACCTCGCGCGCTACATGCGGTCGATCGGACGACCCGACATGGGCGGCGTCGGCGGTGACGCCAAGCTCTACACCAACGCCCAGGCCGTCGAGGCGATCCAGGACCAGGACGCGCTGATCACCGAGCTGTCGACCACGTACAAGATGCGCAAGGCGCTGATCCAGACCGTCGTCTACTGGGCCATGCGCGACTACAGCCTCGCCGACCAGGCCACCGACCAGCAGGTCGCCGACCACCACCTGTCGGGCTCCGGCTCGGTCCGCGACTCGCACACCGGCATCGGCGAGATCAGCGCCGCCGACGCCATCCAGGCCTGGAACCACTGCATCGGCTGGGGTTTCGCCACGGGCGACCACCGCGACCCCGCCAAGGACGCCGACCTGTGGGCCGTGTGGCAGCAGCTGAGCAAGGACAACGGGTTCAGCGTGCGCACCGCGGCCCTGATCCACCTGTGGGGCACCCGGGGCAGGCCCGGCGGCCAACTGCCCCCCGGCGACCGCGTCACCACCCCGCGGTCCATGCGCCTCGACCTCGCCGAGTTCGAGATCACCGAACTCCTGCGCCGCTACCGGGCCTGGGACCCGGACGTGGAGTCCCAGACGCACCAGAGCATGGCCGTCTACCAGATCTTCGAGAAGTACAACAGCATCGCCCGCAACGCGTGAACCTCCGGAAAGAGATCCCGTTGAAGCTCGCCTTCCTCCGCAGAGAGCCCCGGCCCGGTGCTGCCGCGCACCGCCGGGTCCTGTCCCGCCGTGCCCTGCTCGGCCGGATCGCCGCGATCGGTGGCGCCGTGGGCGTCGCCGCCCTGCCCGTCTCGCACTTCCTCTCCCAGGCGTACGCCGACGCGAACAACCCCATCCCGGGCAGCGTGCGGGACGCGCTGCGCAGCGCGCAGGACCGGACCCGGCGCGTGCTGGCCGGTTCGCGCTCCCGCAACGGCTGGGAGATGGAGAACGTCGCCGACGACGGCGGCACCGTCTACACCCGCCCCGTGCCCGGCACGCCGCTCAAGGGCGTCGCCGTGCGCATGGGCGACGTGGAGACCGTCCTCGTCCATCTGCTGCGCCGGTTCCACTACGAGGTCGACGCCCTGCGCCGGGGCGATGTCGTCGGCTGGCACGACCCGTCCGAGGTCGGCCGGGCCCGGCCGGAGTCCAACCTGGCGTCCGGCACGGCGGTGCGGATCAGGCCGGGCTCCTACCCACGCGGCGTCCGGGGCGGGTTCTTCCCGCAGCAGGAGGTCGTGATCCGCGACATCCTCGCCGAGCTCGACGGTGTGGTCCGCTGGGGCGGCGACGACCGCACGCCCGACGAGTCCCTGTTCTCCATCGACGTACGGCCGGGTGACAAGCGGCTGGCCGAGGTCGCGGCGCGGATCCGCGGCTGGCAGCTGGAGCCGGGGGCCGGTGCGGGCTCCCGGGTGAACGTGCTGGCCGGTGGCCGGCGCAAGGCGGCGCGGGCGCTGGAGCGCCGCCAGCGGACGGCGGCGTAAGGCGCCGGGACACGCGAAGGGGGCTCGCCACCGGCTGCGGCGAGCCCCCTTTTCGCTCTGTGTCCGCTACTTGGCGAAGCCGTAGTTCAGCAGCTTCGTCGCGTCCGACTTGCGGGTGGTCCCGTTGGTCGAGGACAGGACCGTGCCGATGACCGTCTTGCCGTTGCGGGTGGCGGCGAAGACCAGGCAGTACCCGGCCTCCGGGCCGGAGCCGGTCTTCACACCGATCGCGCCGGTGTAGCTGCTGAGCAGCGGGTTGGTGTTCTCCCACGGCGCCATCGTCCGCGTGCCGCCGGACTTGGTGGTCGTCTTCGCCGTGTACTTCTTCGTCTTGACGACCGTGCGGAACGTGGAGTTCTTCATCGCCGCGCTGGCGAGTTTCGTCAGGTCGCGCGGCGTGGAGTAGTTGGCGCCCTTGCCGATGCCGTCGAACGAGTCGAAGTGGGTGTTCTTCAGGCCCAGGTTCTTGGCGGTGGTGTTCATCTTGCCGATGAACGACTTCACGCGCGCCGCGCGCGTCGAGCCCGAGCCGAACTTGTCGGCGAGCGCGTACGCCGCGTCGCAGCCCGACGGCAGCATCAGCCCGTAGAGCAGCTGGCGGACGGTGACCTTGTCGCCGACGATCAGCTTGGCGTTCGACGCCCAGTTGTTGTCGACGATGTAGTCGCTGTACGCCTTCTGGATCGTGACCTTGCTGTCCAGGTTGAGGTTCGACTGCTTCAGCACCACCAGAGCGGTCATGATCTTGGTGGTCGAGCCGGTGGAGCGACGCGTGTCGGCAGCCTTGGTGTAGAGCGACTTGCCGGTCGCGTTGTTCATCACGTAGCCGCCCTTGGCGGCGATCGTGGGCGCCGTGGCGGCCTGCGCCGGCGCGATGGTGAGGGCTCCGCTCGCGAGCATGGCGCCGGTGGTCACGGTGACGGCCGCGGCTCTCCGGAGACGGGTGCCCTGAATGCCGGTTATCAAGTGAAGTACCCCGATTGCGTTGAATGCCCCATCAATGCGGCCGAGTTGAGGACGAGGGGAAAGGGGCCGCACGTGTCTGACTTGTAACTAGCACACCCGGTTGTGTCCTTGCCGAGGGGGCCCCGGCTTTGCCACAGATGTGTGACATTCGAGTCCGCATACTGGACGTATCCCTCCATGGGTACCTGTTGTATCTATGCTGTCGGCATGACCCTGGCCGTGAAGCAACCTCCCGCCGCCGACCGCGTCTACACCCACGTCAAACAGGGCGTCCTGGAGCGCCGCTACGAGGGCGGGACCCTCCTCACCGAGGGCGAGCTCGCCGAGGCCGTCGGGGTCTCGCGCACGCCCGTGCGCGAGGCGCTGCTCCGGCTGGAGGCCGAGGGTCTGATCCGGCTCTACCCGAAGAAGGGCGCCCTCGTCCTGCCGGTCTCCGCACAGGAGATCGCCGACGTCGTCGAGACGCGGCTGCTCGTCGAGGAGCACGCGGCGCGCAAGGCCGTCCCCGCGCCCCCCGGGCTCATCGAGCGCCTGGAGGAACTGCTCGCCCGGCAGAAGAAGCAGGCCGCCGCCGGGGACCTCGCAGGGGCCGCCGTCACCGACCGCTGCTTCCACGCCGAGATCGTCCGCAGCGGCGGCAACGAGATCCTCTCCCGCCTCTACGACCAGCTGCGCGACCGCCAGCTGCGCATGGGCGTGGCCGTGATGCACTCCCACCCCGACCGCATCGCCAAGACCCTCGCCGAGCACGAGGAGATCCTCGACGCGCTGCGCGCCGGGGACGCGGAGGCGGCCGTCGGGCTCGTCCACCGGCACGTCGGCTGGTTCTCGCACCTGGCCCGGGGAGAGGTCCGATGAGCGCCACCGCCATGCCGGGCGACCCGCCGGGCGGCCGTCGGGCCCTGGCCGTCTGGGGCATCGGCGTCTCGGTCTACTTCGTCGCGGTCATCTTCCGCACGTCCCTGGGCGTCGCCGGCCTCGACGCCGCCGACCGCTTCCACGTCAACGCCTCGGCCCTGTCGACCTTCTCCATCCTCCAGCTGCTGGTCTACGCGGGCATGCAGATACCCGTCGGCCTGCTCGTCGACCGGCTCGGCACCAAGAAGGTGCTGGCGCTCGGCGCGGTGCTGTTCACCGCCGGGCAGCTGGGCTTCGCGTTCTCCCCGTCGTACGGCACGGCGCTGGCCTCCCGGGCGCTGCTCGGCTGCGGTGACGCGCTGACGTTCATCAGCGTGCTGCGGCTCGGCAGCCGGTGGTTCCCGGCCCGGCGCGGGCCGCTCGTCGCCCAGTTCGCGGGGCTGGTCGGCATGGCGGGCAACCTGGTCTCCACGCTCGTCCTCGCCCGGCTGCTGCACGGCATCGGCTGGACGGCGGCGTTCGCCGGCAGCGCGGTCGCCGGGGCCGTCGTCTTCGTGCTGGTGCTGCTGTTCCTGAAGGACCACCCGGAGGGCCAGGAGCCGGAGCCGCTGCCGCACCAGGGGGCGGCGTACGTACGGCGGCAGATCGCCGCGGCCTGGCGGGAGCCGGGGACCCGGCTGGGCCTGTGGGTGCACTTCACCACCCAGTTCCCGGCCATGGTGTTCCTGCTGCTGTGGGGCCTGCCGTTCCTGGTCGAGGCGCAGGGGCTGTCCCGGGCCGCGGCCGGTGAACTCCTCACGCTCGTCGTGCTCTCGAACATGGTCGTCGGCCTGGTCTACGGCCAGATCGTCGCCCGGCACCACGGGGCCCGGCTGCCCCTCGCGCTCGGCACGGTCGGCACGACGGCGGCCCTCTGGGCGGCGACGCTCGCCTACCCCGGTGCACACGCCCCGATGTGGCTGCTGATCGCGCTGTGCACGGTGCTCGGGGCGTGCGGGCCCGCCTCGATGATCGGCTTCGACTTCGCCCGCCCGGCCAACCCGCCCGAGCGGCAGGGCACGGCCTCCGGCATCACCAACATGGGCGGCTTCGTCGCCTCCATGACCACGCTGTTCGCGATCGGGGTCCTGCTGGACGCCACCGGCGACGACTACACCGTGGCCTTCTCGGTGGTGTTCCTGCTCCAGGCGCTCGGTGTCACCCAGATCCTGCGGCTGCGCACGCGGGCCGCCCGGCGGGAACGGGAGCGGCTGGTGGCGAGCCGGGTGGAGACGGTGCACGTGCCGGCGTAGCCGTCCGGGTCAGCGGGCCACCGGTACGAGGGTGAGGTACGCGAGCCCGAGGACGCCCCGGTAGGTCAGCCAGGCGGCCCGGTGGCGGTCGGCGCGCTGCCGGGTCTCCTCCGCCAGGGGATGGCCCGGGTTCCCGGCGAGCCACACCTCGGTGTCCGCGAGGTACGCCGACTCGAACTCCTCCCACTCGTCCAGGCTCGCGGTCTCCGTCCACTCCGGCCTGAACCCCGCGTCGACCGCCAGGCCCACGAGCGTGGCGAGGTCGGGGTGGTCGGTGGCGGCGGCGTCCGGCCACATGCGGGACAGTTCCGCCGGGGTGGGGGTGCGCTGCCAGAAGCCCTCACCGAGCAGCACGCGCCCGTCGTCGCGGACGAGGCGACGCAGTTCCGCGAGGGCCTGGGAGAGATCGCCGAGGGCCTGGCTCGCGCCGACGCAGAGGACGAGGTCGGCCGGGCCGTGCGTGGTGCCGGTGGCGGACTCCTCCAGGAAACGGACCCGGTCCGTGAGCCCGCGCGCCTGGGCGGCCTGCCGGCCGCGGGCCAGGTCTTCGGCGTCCAGGTCGATGCCCGTGCCGGTCGCCCCCGGCGTGGCGGCCAGGACGCGCAGCATCAGCTCGCCCCAGCCACAGCCGATGTCCAGGACGGTCGCGGGTGCGTTGCCCGCGAGCCGCCGCACGAGCCGGTTCGCCCGGGCCTCCGACAGGGGGCCGTGGAAAGTGAGGCGGGTGTGGTGGGGTGGAGTCATGGCAGGGGACGCTACGGCGGAAGGCCGGGCCGCGGCACGGGATTTTCCGGCAGCGCCTACTGCGTCACCGTGAAGGTGCGGAGGATCGCCGCCGTCAGGTCCGGGTCGCCCTCGAGCTTCAGCCGGTCGGAGACCGCCTCCGGGCTCACCCGGCCGCAGGCCAGGCGGACGTACGTCTCCCAGTCGAGGGTGAGGGTCGCGGCGGGGCCCAGCGCGGGGGCCGTCTCCAGGGTGCCGCGGCCCTGGATGTCGACGCGGATCGTGCGCAGGAACTCGATGGGCCCGTGGACGTCGAAGACGATGGCCGAGCTGCGCGGCGCCTGCGCCTCCTCCGCCACCACGCGCGGCAGTTCGCCGAGCAGCACGTCACGGGCGACGTGCGCGCCGGGGGAGTCGAGGTTGCCGGGCCGGCCGAGGGCCGTGCGCAGGTCCTGCTCGTGCACCCACACGTCGAAGGCGTGCCGCCGCATCGACTCCTCGAGGGTGAGCTCCTTGCCCAACGGGCCCCGCACCTTGGTGCCCGGGTCACGCGAGTCGTTCCGCAGCTGGCGGTTGCGGCGGATGATGACGTACTCCAGCTCGGAGGTCATCTCCGGCGCCGTGTGGTGACGGCGGACGTCGACCTGCATCTCCATGTAGCGCTGGTGGTCGTTCGTCACGTGGAACAGGTCGCGCGGCAGCGTGTGGATGGGGCGCGGATCGCCCAGCATCTCGCAGTCCAGGCCGATGACATGGGAGACCACGTCCCGCACCGACCACCCGGGGCACGGCGTGCGCCGGTTCCATTCGGCCTCCGCGAGCGGCTGGAGCAGCTCGGATATCGCTTCGATGGAGTGGGTCCAGGCGTCGGCGTAGGGCTGGAGGGTGGGATGCAGACTCACGGAACGGGACCCCTCGGCGGTCGGTGCACGGGCAGGTGGTGGCGGCGTTGCCAGTGGGAGGTGGCGGCTGTCGGCGGGTGTCTTGCCAGCTAAGTTACGCTGCTGTGAGGCACCCCGGCAGTGCTTTCGTGTGACGATCGTAGGCCCGTGGGGAAGCCCTTGTGGACGGGTCGATTGCCAGGACGGTGGTAGTGTGCGCGCCTCTGTGATCCAGATCGCCGTAGACGAGGGCGAATCGGTCGAATCGCGTCGTCGGCGGATGGCCTCGACGGTCCGGGACCAGGCCGGTGCCGATCTCGTCGTCCTGCCGGAGCTGTGGACCACGGGTGCCTTCGCCTACGAGGAGTTCGGGCGCGAGGCGGAACCGCTCGAAGGGCCCACGTACGAGGCGATGGCCAAGGCCGCGAGCGACGCGGGCGTCTGGCTGCACGCCGGCTCCATCCCCGAGCGTGACCCCGACGGCCCCCTCTACAACACCTCCCTCGTCTTCTCCCCCTCCGGCGACCTCGCCGCCGCCTACCGCAAGATCCACCGGTTCGGCTTCGACAAGGGCGAGGCCGTGCTGATGGGCGCGGGCAGCGAGCTGGTGACCGTCCGTCTGCCCGAGACCACCCTGGGCCTGGGCACCTGTTACGACCTCCGCTTCCCCGAACTCTTCCGCGGGCTCGTCGACGCCGGGGCCGAGACGCTCGTGGTACCGGCGGGCTGGCCGGAGCGCCGCCGGAGCCACTGGACGCTGCTCGCCCAGGCACGGGCCGTGGAGAACCAGTCGTTCCTCCTCGCCTGCGCAACGGCCGGCACACACGCCGGAGTTCCCCAGGCCGGCCACTCGATCGTGGTCGACCCGTGGGGCGAGGTGCTGGCCGAGGCGGGCGCCGGCGAGGAGATCCTGACCGTGGAGTTCGACCCGGGGAAGGTCGCCACCACGCGGGAGCAGTTCCCGGCGCTGAAGGACCGGGTGCTCGGGCTCCAGCCCCCGCGCAGGCCCTGACCCTGCGCCTCAGTCCTCCCGTTCCTTCTCCGCCAGGTGGATCACGCACACCGCCACCGCGATGAGCAGCGCCGGATCCGCGTCCTCGCGGACGACGTCCACGCCGTAGGTGTCCCGCACGGTCAGCCACCGCCGGGAGATCACCGCCAGCAGCTCCCCGTCGTACTCGACGGCGAACTCCCGGTCGAGGATCCTGCCGCTGACGTCCAGTTCGCTGCCGTCGGCCAGGGACACCCGGTAATGGTTGCGCAGCAGGGACAACCGCTTCCGGCGGATCCTCGCCAGCGGCTCCCCGCCCCGCTGGAGCACCATCGTGTCGCGCAGGGCGAGCATCTTCTGGTGGAGGCCGACGAGGACCCGCCCCTGGGGATCCTTCAGCTCCCAGGTGTCCCGCAGCCGCAGCGCCTTGCCGTCGACGAGGAACACCTTGCTGCCGCGGTCGTCCTCGATCCAGTAGTCGTCACCGAAGCCGAGGAGCCGGTCGTACACGAGGAATCTCATGAGACCAGGGCTTCCCCGCCGCCGGTTCCGAAACGCCGCCGATAGGCCGACGGGCTGAGCCCGGTCGCCCGTCGCAGCCGCGCCCGCAGGTTGGCGGCCGTGCCCAGCCCGCTCCGGGCCGCCACCACCTCAAGCCGCTCCTCGCCCCGCTCGATCAGCCGGCAGGCCAGCGCCACCCGCTCCCCGGTCAGCCACGCCAGCGGGGTCGTCCCGAGCTGGGCGCGGAAGCGGCGGTGCAGCGTGGCGGGGCTGACCCGCGCGCGGGCCGCCAGATCCGCCACCGTCAGCGGCTCGCCCAGCCGCTCCTGCGCCCACGCCAGCACCGGCCCCAGGGACTCGTCCCGCACCTCGGGGACCGGCCGCTCCACGAACTGCCGCTGCCCGCCGTCCCGGTGGGCGGCGAACACCAGCCGCCGGGAGACGTGGTTGGCGATCTCCGCGCCGTGGTCACGGCGCCAGACGTGCAGCCCGAGATCGAGCGCGGCCGCGCTGCCCGCCGCGGTGAGGACGTCGCCGTCGTCGACGAAGAGCACGTCCGGCTCCAGCAGCACCCGCGGGTGCAACTGCCGGAAGGAGTCCGCCCAGCGCCAGTGCGTCGCCGCCCGCCGCCCGTCGAGCAGCCCTGCCTCGGCGAGCGCGAAGGTGCCGGTGCAGAGGCTCATGATCCGGGCGCCCCGCGCGTGTGCGCGCCGGATGGCGTCCAGGACGGCCGGGACCCGGGGCACGACGTTGTCCGGCCGGCCCGGCACCACCAGCGTGTCCGCCCCGTCCACGGCGTCCAGACCCGGGACACCGGTGAGCGTGCAGAAGCCGTGGTTCATCCGGATCTCCGGCGCGGGCCCGCACAGCGTCACCTCGTACAGCGGCCCCGGCAGCCCCAGCTCGGGCCGCGGCAGCCCGAACAGCTCGGTGGCCACCCCCACCTCGAAGGGGTTGGTGCCCTCGTCCACGATCACGGCGACGCGGTGCGGGCGCTGCGAGGTTGCGTGCTCAGGGTGCGGGCCCTGCGAGAATCCTTGCGACATGTGCGATTCCTAGCACTCGTGCCCGCCGCACGGCACCCCGCAGGATCACCTCATGACCCAGGAACCCATCTCCCTCGCCGACGCCCTGGCCTCCTTCGCCGAACAGTGGAGCCCCCGCGTCGTCACCGCCGTCAACGACTACGACGTCCGCATCGCCAAGGTCGAGGGCGAGCACCTCTGGCACGCCCACGACCACACCGACGAGTTCTTCCTCGTCCTCGACGGCGAACTCCACATCGGCCTGCGCGAACCGGCCGGCGAGCGCACGGTCGTGCTCCCCAAGGGCAGCGTCTTCACGGTCCCGCGCGGCACCGAACACAAGCCGTACGCCCCCGTCCCGACCGCGATCCTGGTGTTCGAGCCCACCGGCACCCTCACGGTCGGCGACCGCCACGACGAGGTACCGGACCATGTGGACGCGACGACGGGGCATGCCCTGGGGTGACTGTCAGTGCCGGATGACACCCTGGACGCATGAACCACTCCGCACCCCGACGCGCCCGCGTCCGCGCCCCCGAGCTGACCGGCAAGGGCGGCTGGCTGAACACCGGCGGACAGCAGTACACCCTCGCCGACCTGCGCGGACGCATCGTCATCCTGGACTTCTGGACCTTTTGCTGCATCAACTGCCTGCACGTCCTGGACGAACTGCGCGAGCTGGAGGAGAAGCACCGGGACACGGTCGTCGTCATCGGGGTGCACTCGCCGAAGTTCGCGCACGAGACGGAGCACGGGGCGGTCGTCGACGCCGTGGAGCGGTACGGGGTGGAGCACCCGGTGCTCGACGACCCCGAGCTGGCCACGTGGAAGCAGTACGCCGTGCGGGCCTGGCCGACGCTCGTGGTGATCGACCCGGAGGGGTACGTCGTCGCCCAGCACGCCGGTGAGGGGCATGTGCACGCCATCGAGCGGCTGGTGGCGGAGCTGGAGGCCGAGCACGAGGCGAAGGGGACGCTGCGGCGCGGGGACGGGCCGTATGTGGCGCCGGAGCCGGAGCCGACCGTGCTGAGGTTCCCGGGGAAGGCCCTGCTGCTGCCGGGCGGGAGCTTCCTGGTGAGCGACACCACCCGGCATCAGCTGGTGGAGCTCGCCGAGGACGGGGAGAGCGTCGTGCGGCGGATCGGCTCCGGGGCGCGCGCCTTCGCCGACGGGGCCGCCGGGACTGCTGCCTTCAACGAACCCCAGGGGCTCGCCCTCCTCGACGACGGCTCGGTGGTCGTCGCCGACACGGTCAACCACGCGCTGCGGCGGCTGGACCTCACCACCGGCGAGGTCACCACCCTCGCCGGTACGGGCCGGCAGTGGTGGCAGGGCTCCCCCACCTCGGGCCCGGCCCGCGAGACCGACCTGTCCTCCCCGTGGGACGTGGCCTGGTGGCAGGGCAGGGTGTGGATCGCCATGGCCGGCGTCCACCAGCTGTGGGCGTACGACCCTGAGGACGGGACGGTGTCCGTCACGGCCGGGACGACCAACGAGGGGCTGGTCGACGGGCCGGGCGGCGAGGCCTGGTTCGCGCAGCCCTCCGGTCTCGCCGCCACACCGGAGCGGCTCTGGGTCGCGGACTCCGAGACGTCCGCCCTGCGCTGGGTGGAGCCCGACGGCTCCGTCCACACGGCCGTCGGCGCGGGCCTGTTCGACTTCGGGCACCGGGACGGCGCCGCGGACCAGGCCCTGCTCCAGCACCCGCTGGGCGTCACGGCCCTGCCGGACGGCTCGGTCGCGGTCAGCGACACCTACAACCACGCCCTGCGCCGCTACGACCCGGCGACGGGCGAGGTGACGACCCTGGCCACGGACGTGCGCGAGCCCAGCGACGCGGTGCTCGACGGCGACGACATCGTGGTCGTGGAGTCGGCCCGGCACCGGCTGACCCGGCTGCGGCTGCCGGAGGAGGCGGTGAAGGTGCCGGAGGTCGCCCACCGCACGCGGCGCGAGGCCACCGAAGTCGCCCCGGGGCGGCTCCGGTTGGACGTCGTCTTCCAGGCCCCGGCGGGCCAGAAGCTCGACACCCGGTACGGTCCCTCGACCCGTCTGCTCGTCTCCGCGAGCCCGCCGGAGCTGCTGCGCAGCGGCGAGGGCGCGGGAACCGAGCTGTCCCGCGCCCTCGAACTCGACCCTTCAGTGCCGGAGGGTGTGCTGCACGTCTCCGCGATGGCCGCCTCCTGCGACGACGATCCGTCGAACGAGTATCCGGCTTGTCACGTCCACCAGCAGGACTGGGGCGTCCCCGTCCGCCTCACGGAGGCGGGGACGGACCGGCTTCCCCTGGTGCTGGCGGGGATGGACGCCTGATGGTCCGGGGCGTCACACCCCGTATCCGTCGCTGTAGCCGTCGCGGCGGTGGTGGTGCACCGCCGGGTCGTCGACCACCGGTGTGGTCGGTGGCACCACCACTCGGCGGCGCCGGGCGATGCTGCTGAAGGTCGTGACGCCGATCAGTCCGACGATCATCAGGATGATGCCGACGAGGTCCAAGTTGACCCCCTGCATGTCCCAGTCGGTCGCGAACGTGAGGATGGCTCCCACGGCGATGAGAATGATGCATCCGCCGAGGCCCATGAGTGTCGCCTCCCTGTACGGTCCGGTCGTTCCGGTCCGCACACCGGGTACCCCCGTGGGGAACACCCATGCGGTGATGGCCTGTTCTAACCCTCCAGGAACGCCGTGAGCGCGTTGGCGAGCAGGAACGGGTCGTCGGCGCCGCACAGTTCGCGGACGCTGTGCATCGACAGGATGGCCACGCCGATGTCGACGGTCCTGATGCCGTGCCGGGCGGCGGTGATCGGGCCGATCGTGGTGCCGCAGGGCATGGAGTTGTTGGAGACGAAGGACTGGAAGGGCACGTCGGCCCTCTCGCAGGCCGCCGCGAACTCCGCGCGGCCCGAGCCGTCCGTGGCGTAGCGGTTGTTGACGTTGACCTTGAGGATGGGGCCGCCGTTGACGCGCGGGTGGTGCGTCGGGTCGTGCCGCTCCGCGTAGTTGGGGTGGACGGCGTGGCCCGTGTCGGAGGACAGGCAGACGGTGCCGGCGAAGGCGCGGGCCCGGTCCTCGTAGGTGCCGCCGCGTGCGAAGACCGAGCGTTCCAGCACGGTGCCGAGGAGCGGTCCGTCCGCGCCGGTGTCCGACTGGGAGCCGTTCTCCTCGTGGTCGAAGGCGGCCAGGACCGGGATGGACGCGGGCTTGGACGACGCCGAGGCGACGGCGGCGAGCGCGGCCGTGCCGGCGTGCACCGACAGCAGGTTGTCCATGCGCGGGCCGGCCAGCAGTTCGCGGTCGCGGCCCAGGTAGGCGGGCGGTTCCACGGAGTGCGTCATCAGGTCCCAGCCGGTGACCTCGCCCGCCGGGATGCCGGCGGTCTCCTCCAGGAAGGCGATGAGGTCGCCGTCGCGCACGTCGTGGCCCAGGCCCCAGACCGGCTGCATGTGCCGCTGCTTGTCGAGCTTGAGGCCCTCGGACGTCACCGAGCGGTCCAGGTGGATGGCGAGCTGCGGCACGCGCAGCAGCGGGCGGTCGACGTTGACCAGGCGGGTGGAGCCGTCGCGCAGGGTGAGGCGGCCGGCGATGCCGAGGTCGCGGTCGAGCCAGGAGTTGAGCAGGGGTCCGCCGTAGATCTCCACGGCCACCTGGCGCCAGCCGTGCGCGCCGCTGTCGGGGAGCGGCTTGACGCGCAGGTTGGGGGAGTCCGTGTGGGCGCCGACGATCCGGAACGGCGTGTGCGGCGCGGCCCCCTCCGGGACGTACCAGGCGACGATCGCGCCGCCGCGCAGCACGTACTTGCCGCCGCTCGTCCCCTCCCAGGCGTCCGTCTCCGCGACCTGCCGGAAGCCGGCCTTCTCCAGCCGTTCGGCGGCGTTCGCCACGGCGTGGTACGGCGAGGGGCTCGCCGCCAGGAAGGTCATGAGGTCGTCGGTGTGGCCGCGGTCGAAGCGGGCTCGTTCGGTCATGGGTTCACCTTAACGACGGACGAGGGCCTGTTCCTCTGGGTAAGGAACAGGCCCTCGAACAACGGACGTGAGGATCAGAACGCGGCCTCGTCCAGCTCCATCAGGTCCAGCTCGACGCCCTCGGCGACCTTACGGGCCAGGGTGACGCCCGGCAGGACGTTGGCGGCGAAGAACTTGGCGGCGGCGATCTTGCCGGTGTAGAAGGCCTTGTCCTTGGCGGAGGCGGTCTCCAGCTTCTCGGCGGCGACCGCGGCGCCCTTGAGCAGCAGGTAGCCGACGACGACGTCACCGGAGGCCATCAGCAGGCGGGTGGTGTTCAGGCCCACCTTGTAGATGTTCTTGACGTCCTGCTCGGTGGCGGCGAGGTCGGTGAGCATCAGGCCGACGATGGCCTCCAGCTCGACGGCGGCCTTGGCGAGGTGCTCGCGGGCACCGGCCAGCTCCTCGCCGCCCGTGCCGAGGGCGAGGAACTTCTTGATGTCCTCGGCGAGGGAGTTCAGCGCGGCGCCCTGGTTGCGGACGATCTTCCGGAAGAAGAAGTCCTGGCCCTGGATGGCCGTGGTGCCCTCGTAGAGGGTGTCGATCTTGGAGTCCCGGATGTACTGCTCGATCGGGTACTCCTGGAGGAAGCCGGAGCCGCCGAAGGTCTGCAGGGACTGGGCGAGCTGCTCGTAGCCCTTCTCGGAGCCGTAGCCCTTGACGATGGGCAGGAGCAGGTCGTTCAGCGCGTGCTCGGTGGCGGCGTCCTCGCCGGCGGCCTCCTTGATCTGGATGGCGTCCTGGATCGAGGCGGTGTACATCACCAGGGCGCGCATGCCCTCCGCGTACGCCTTCTGCGTCATGAGCGAGCGGCGGACGTCCGGGTGGTGGGTGATGGTGACCTTGGGCGCGGTCTTGTCCATGAAGTTCGCCAGGTCGGGGCCCTGGACGCGCTCCTTGGCGTACTCCAGGGCGTTGAGGTAGCCCGTGGAGAGCGTGGAGATCGCCTTCGTGCCGACCATCATGCGGGCGAACTCGATGATGCGGAACATCTGGCGGATGCCGTCGTGCTTGTCGCCGATCAGCCAGCCCTTGGCGGGGTGCTGGTCGCCGAAGGTCATCTCGCAGGTGTTGGAGGCCTTCAGGCCCATCTTGTGCTCGACGTTGGTGGCGTAGACGCCGTTGCGCTCGCCCAGCTCGCCGGTCTCGAAGTCGAAGAGGTACTTCGGGACGAGGAAGAGGGACAGACCCTTGGTGCCGGGGCCGGCGCCCTCGGGGCGGGCCAGCACGTAGTGGAGGATGTTCTCCGACATGTCGTGCTCACCGGAGGTGATGAAGCGCTTCACGCCCTCGATGTGCCAGGAGCCGTCCTCCTGCTGCACGGCCTTGGTGCGGCCGGCGCCCACGTCGGAGCCCGCGTCGGGCTCGGTGAGGACCATCGTGGAGCCCCACTGCTTCTCCGTGGCGATCTTGGCTATGTGCTTCTGGACCTCGTTGCCCTCCTCGAAGAGGATGCCGGCGAAGGCGGGGCCCGAGGAGTACATCCACACGGCCGGGTTCGCGCCCAGGATGAGCTCGGCGTAGGCCCAGATCAGGGAGCGCGGCGCGGTGGTGCCGCCGATCTCCTCGGGCAGGCCGAGGCGCCAGTACTCGGAGTCCATGAAGGCCTGGTAGCTCTTCTTGAAGGAGGCCGGGACCGGCGCGGTGTTGGTCTCCGGGTCGAAGACCGGCGGGTTGCGGTCGGCGTCGGCGAAGGACTCGGCCAGCTCGTTCTCCGAGAGGCGGGTCAGCTCCTCCAGGATGCTCTTCGCGGTCTCGGCGTCCATCTCCTCGAACGGGCCGGTGCCGTACACCTTGTCGCGCCCGAGTACTTCGAAGAGGTTGAACTCGATGTCGCGGAGATTCGACTTGTAGTGCCCCATGGCGACGGCTCCCGGCTCCGTAGAGAGATCGGCGAGGCACTGGATCCTCGCGCTAGTTCACGTACCAACAAGTAGCTCCGATGATGCTACCCGCCGGTAATAAGAAGCAACCCCGATCCCGTCATCTGTGACAGGTCACACCGGAACGGTCAGTGTCGCCGTGTAGCCCTCCGTGGTGCTGCCCTTCATCGTCGCCAGCTGCTGGGCGTGGCCGTCGCTGAAGATGTTGTCCGTCTCCAGGGAGAGGCTGCTCAGGTTCCGCACGCTCGCGTCGTAGCCCTCCGTGGCGTACACCGTGTCGCAGACGTCCTCGGGGAACGCGAGCTGCGAGGTGTTCGTGATGGAGGTGGCCGCCGTGGCGTCGGCCAGGCTGCCGTAGACCTCGAAGTGGATGTGCGGCCAGCGGCCGGCGTAGCAGCCCGGGAAGACGCTCGTGAAGGTGACCCGGCCCTGGTCGTCGGTCTCCTGGACGCCCCGCAGGTAGTTCTCGTCGGTGACGCCCTCGGAGTACAGGGAGTAGTTGCCCTCGCGGTCGCAGTGCCAGAGGTAGACGGCGGCGCCCTTCTTGGGGGTGCCGCAGCCGGAGGCCGCGTCCACCACGGTCAGGGTGATCGTCAGGGGGACGCCCTCGGCGGTGCCGCCCGCGGAGTCGCCGAAGCTCTTGGTGATGTCGCTGCGGACGACCCCGCTCTCCTTCAGGACGTTCACGCCGTTGGAGCCGTCGCCGGGGAAGGGCCCGGCGGTCTCCTCGGGGATCTCCGCGCACGCGGCGGACGAGGACGAGGAGGAGGTCGAGGAGGACGCCGGGGACGAGGAGGACGCCGGGGTCTCCTCCTTTGACGTGCAGCCCACCAGCGGTATCAGGCTCGCTCCGGCCATCAGCCGGATCATCCGGCGGCGGGCGAGGACGGGAAGGTCGTAGGAGAGGCCTCTGTCGTGCTCGTGCGGGCCCTCGTCGTGGCGTTCGGTCATGGCTCCGACGCTATGAGCCGCGGCTGTGGCGATCCATAGCCACGGCTGTCAGGTCGCTGTCGGTTCGCCGTCACCGCCGTACCGCACCTCCCGCCCGGCCGCTCTCGGTACGCTTGCGCTCATGTACGGCTACGACCAGACAGCGGGCCCGCAAGCGCAGTACGCCCCTCCGCAGCAGCCGATGTCCGGCGGGTACGGGCAGCAGCCGCCGCTGTACCCCGAGCCGTCCCCGCCCTCGCTCGCGGACGCGGTGCGCGCGTTCACGACCGGGCAGATGGCCGCCGAGGACTTCCAGCAGGTCTTCGCGACGTCGAAGGTCTACTGCCCGCGCGGCGACAACCCCGGCTTCCTCGCCCTGCACAACACCCAGCAGCCGGTGATCCCGATGTTCACCACGCTCAAGGAGCTGCGCCGGTACGCGGGCAAGGAGTCCAAGTACTTCGTGATCACCGGCGCCGAGGTGCTGGACCTGCTGCCCACCGGCTACGGCTTCGTCCTCGACATGGAGGGCGAGCACCGGATGGTGTTCGACGCGAAGGCCGTGGAGCAGATGGTCGAGTTCGCGATGCGCCGGATGTATGGCGGCTGAGCCCGGCCCTCCTCGTTCTCGTTATGTCGGCAGGCGCAGCGCCAGGCCGTCCAGGACGACCTCCAGGCCGTAGGCGAACTTGTCGTCGCGCAGCTTCGCGGGGTCGGCGGCCTGCGCGCTGGTCTCGGGCCCTGCGGCCGCCAGGTGGTCGTAGCCGGCGGAGACCTGCTGGGCCGTGGGCAGCAGGCGGGCCACGAACTCCGTCTCCGACTCACCGGAGCGCGCCACGGTGGTGAGCCAGGCGGCCTCGGTCGTGCTCATGCCGATGACGTACGAGAAGACGGCGTCGATCGCGCGGCTCGGCTCGGGGAATCCGGCGGCGGTGAACAGGGCCGCGAGGCGCTCGGAGAAGCTCATGTAGTTGGGGCCCAGATAGGCGAGCCCCGCCTGCCCCAGCACCAGGGTCAGCCAGGGGTGTCGTAGCGCCGTCGTACGGAAGGACCCGGCCGCCTCGGTCACCGCGGCGCGCCAGTCCGGGCTGTCGGCCGGCGGGACGTGGATCTCCGCGGCGACCTCGTCCACCGCCAGCTCCATCAGCTCGTCCTTCGTGGCCACGTGCCGGTACAGCGAGGTCGCGCCGGCGTTCAGGCGGGCGCCGAGCTTGCGCATGGAGAGCGCCTCGATGCCGTCCGCGTCGAGCATGGCGATCGCCTCGCGGACGATCGCGTCCCGGCTGAGCGCGGGCTGGTCGGTCCGGCGCTGCTCCCGGGTCCAGACGGACGGGATCGGGTTCCTGTCCGTCGTCCTGCTCCTGCTCATGGGCGCTCCTCCTGAATGACCCTCTGGTGCGAACAGCGTGCGCAATCAGCGTACAGAACTCAAGGGTTGCGAACACTGTTCCGCTCTGCGTACAGTGTTCGCATCACAGGAACGGTGTTCGCAGGAGGGGAAGAGGACATGGACGCTCGCAATCCACGCCGCTGGTGGATCCTGGTCGTGCTGTGCCTGAGCACGCTGGTGCTGGTGGTCGACAACATGGCGCTGACGGTCGCCGTGCCCGCGCTGACCGAGGACATCGGCGCGAGCAGCCAGGACATGCAGTGGATCCTCGACTCCTACACCCTGGTCTTCGCCGGGCTGCTGCTGACCTCGGGAAGCCTGGGGGACCGGTTCGGGCGCCGGAGGGTGATGCTGATCGGCCTCCTGCTCTTCGGGGCCGCCTCGCTGGGGGCGGTGTTCTGCTCCAGCCCGGGTGAGCTGATCGCGGTGCGGATCGCGATGGGCGTCGGCGGGGCGCTGATCATGCCGTCGACGCTGTCGATCCTGATCACCGTCTTCGACGAGGACGAGCGGCCCAAGGCCATGGCGGCGTGGGGCTCGGTGTCCATGCTGGGGCTGGTCGGCAGCCCGGTGCTCGGCGGTGTGCTCATCGACCACTTCGCCTGGCAGGCGATCTTCCTGATCAACGTCCCGATCGTCGCCCTGGCGCTGCTGGCCGGTGTGCTGCTGATGCCGGAGTCGAAGGCGCCGTGGCAGAAGCCCGACCCGCTGGGCGCGGTGCTGTCGGCGGTCGGGATGACGGCCCTGGTGTGGTGGATCATCGAGATCCCGCAGCACGGCGCCTTCGAGGGCCGCTCCCTGGTGGTGCTGGCCGTCGCGGTGGTCGCCCTGGCCGGCTTCGTGGTCTGGGAGAACGTCACCTCCGCGCCGATGGTCCCGCTGGTCCTGTTCCGGCACCGCAACTTCAGCGGCGGCTCGCTCTCCCTGGCCCTCGTCCAGATCGGCAACGCCGGCCTGCTGCTGGTCCTGACCCAGTACCTGCAGTTCGTCCTCGGCTGGTCGGCGGTCAAGGCGGGCCTGGCCTTCCTGCCGCTGGCCGTGGCCGCGCTGGCCGGCAACGCGGCCGGGGCGCAGCTCGCCGTCAAGGTCGGCAACCGGTTCGTCATCCTCGGCGGGATGCTGCTGATGGCCGTCTCCTTCGGGCTGCTCACCACGCTCACCGCCGACAGCGGGTTCACCGTCCCGGCCGTGGCGCTGGGGATCCTGGGCCTCGGTGCCGGTCTGGCCATGCCGGCCGCGGTGGCCGCGCTGATGGGCACCATCCCGGAGGGGAAGGCGGGCGTCGGCTCCGCCCTCAACGACACCATCCAGCAGTCCGGCACCGCCCTCGGCATCGCGATCCTCGGCTCCCTGCTCTCCGGCGGCTACGCCGACGAGATGCCGGCCGGCGCCCCCGAGCAGGCCAGGGAGTCCATCGGCGGGGCCCTGGCCGTCGCGGGCGGTGACTCGGGCCTGGTCCGGGCGGCCCGGGAGGCCTTCACCGCCTCGATGTCGACGACCTTCACGATCAGCGCGATCGGTGTCCTGGTCGCGGCCGTCGTCGCCACGCTGGTGATGCGGGACCGCAGGGCGGAGCCCGCCGGGGAGGAGCGCGAGGAGCGCGAACTGGTCGCCTGACCAGGGCGGACGAAGGCCGGCACCCTCAGGGTGCCGGCCTTCGGTCTGTTCCGGGGTTGCCTCCCGCGTCCGCTGGGAATGCCCTCCCGGTTTTCTCTGTTTGGAGTGGCAGAAAGTTCAACGCTCAACTAAACTGGGCGTACACGAGGAGGAACCGACATGCCTGCTGTGACCGTCGAGAACCCGTTGGCGCTGCCCCGCGTGACCGCGCCGGCCGATGCCGTGGCCCGTCCGGTGCTGGCCGTCACCACCGCTCCGAGCGGTTTCGAGGGCGAGGGCTTCCCGGTGCGCCGGGCCTTCGCGGGGATCAACTACCGCCACCTCGACCCGTTCATCATGATGGACCAGATGGGCGAGGTGGAGTACGCCCCGGGCGAGCCCAAGGGCACCCCCTGGCACCCGCACCGCGGCTTCGAGACCGTCACCTACATCATCGACGGCATCTTCGACCACCAGGACTCCAACGGCGGTGGCGGCACCATCACCAACGGGGACACCCAGTGGATGACCGCGGGCTCGGGCCTGCTGCACATCGAGGCGCCACCGGAGCATCTCGTCATGTCCGGCGGGCTCTTCCACGGCCTGCAGCTGTGGGTGAACCTCCCGGCCAAGGACAAGATGATGGCCCCGCGCTACCAGGACATCCGCGGCGGCTCCGTCCAGCTGCTCACCACCCCCGACGGCGGCGCGCTGCTCCGCGTCATCGCCGGTGAGCTGGACGGGCACCAGGGCCCCGGCATCACGCACACGCCGATCACGATGATCCACGCGACGCTGGCGCCGGGCGCGGAGCTGACCCTGCCGTGGCGCGAGGACTTCAACGGCCTGGCGTACGTGCTGGCCGGGCGCGGCAGCGTCGGCACCGAGCGGCGCCCGGTCCACATGGGCCAGACCGCCGTCTTCGGCGCCGGTTCCTCGCTGACCGTCCGCGCGGACGAGAAGCAGGACTCCCACACGCCGGACCTGGAGGTCGTCCTGCTCGGCGGACAGCCGATCCGTGAGCCGATGGCCCACTACGGCCCGTTCGTGATGAACACCAAGGAAGAACTCATGCAGGCCTTCGAGGACTTCCAGAAGGGCCGCCTGGGCACGGTCCCGGCGGTGCACGGCATGACGGCGGGCGGCCCGCAGGGCTGACGCCCCCTCACCCGGGCGGGCCGTCCCGACGGGACGGCCCGCCCGGGGCGTGTTCGGGTGGAGGCGTGCAGGTCTCCAAGCCGCCCCTCCCCGGCCCCGGGCTCCTCCTGCCGGACCCCCTCCGGCGCCTCGCCGCCTGGTGCGTGCTCCTCCTGCTCGTCTCCGGAGTCGTCTACGTCGGCATCCGGCTCTGCGACGAGTTCCGCACCGCCGTCGTGCCCGTGCTGCTCGCGCTGCTCGGGACGGCACTGCTCCGGCCGCTGCACCGAAGGCTCGTGAAGGCCGGGGTGCACCGCTCGGTCGCGGCCGGGCTCACCTGCGTCGCCGTCGTCGCCGTGGTCGGCGGGGCCGTCTACATCGTGGTCGCCGCGCTCATCGACACCGGCGACGAGATCGTCGCCTCCCTCAGGCAGGCCGCGCGCGGCGTCTCCGACCACTTCGGCGCCGCGGGCACCTCGCTGGACGACCTCGCCTCCAACGCCCGGGAGCTGCTGGGCAGGTTCGGCGGCACCGCCGCCTCCGGTGTGATCAGCGGGGTCAGCGTGGTCGGCGAGGCCCTCGCCATGGCCGTGCTGGCGCTGCTGCTCGTCTTCTTCTTCCTGCGCGACTCCGACCGGGCCACCGGGACGCTGCGGGCCCTGTCCCCGCGCGGCTCCGCCGACACCCTGGAGGCCATGGCGCGGCGGGCGTTCCACGCCGTCGAGGGGTTCATGCGCGGTACCACCCTCATCGCCCTCATCGACGCCCTCTGCATCACGGTCGGCCTGCTCGTCCTCGACGTGCCCGGGGCGGCCGGGCTCGGGGCGCTGGTCTTCGTCGGGGCGTACATCCCCTACCTCGGCGCCTTCGTCTCGGGAGCCGTGGCCGTGCTGGTCGCGCTCGCCGACCGGGGGTTCGTCATCGCGCTGTGGGTGCTCGGGGTGGTGCTCGCGGTGCAGGTCCTGGAAGGGCACGTGCTCCAGCCGGCGATCCAGAGCCGAACCGTGCAGATGCACCCGGCGGTGGTGATGGTGACGATCACGGCCGGGGCGTCGGTCGCCGGCGTGCTCGGCATGCTGCTCGCCGTGCCGCTCACCGCGGCCGCCTTCGGGGTGGTCCAGGAACTGCGCACCCGCTACGGCGACCAGGAGCCGTCGCCCGAGCCGTTCACCGACTCGTAGAGCTCGAACCAGATGCTCTTGCCCTCGCCCCGCGGGTCCACCCCCCAGGTGTGCGCGAGCAGTTCGATCAGCACCAGGCCGCGGCCGGAGGACGCCAGCTCCCCGGGTCTGCGCTTGTGCGGCAGGTCGTCACCCGCGTCGGTGACCTCGATCCGCAGCCGCCGGTCGCCCACCTCGCCGGTGATCTCGGCGACGAGCAGCGCGTCCGAGTCGGTGTGCACGAGGACGTTCGTCAGCAGCTCGGACAGCAGCAGCACCGCCGAGTCGACCTGGTCCGGCGAGGCCCAGTCGTGCAGCAGCTCGCGCAGCTGCTGCCGGGACACCGCGACCCGCTCGGGCTCGGCCTGCGCGACCGTCAGCACCGAGCGCCGCACCGGGGGCCGCACGGTCATGGACCCGCCGCAGCCGCAGCCCTCGCCGTCCCGGCTCAGCAGCAGCATGGCGATGTCGTCCTCGCGGCGGTCGGCCAGCGGGCCGGTGGTGTGGTGCGAGGACGGCCCGTGCACGGCCTGCACCAGGGCGTCGGCGAGCTCCTCCAGATCGCCCTTGTGCTCCTCCAGGATCGCGCGCAGCCGCCGCCAGCCGGTCTCCAGGTCGTGGCCGCCGGTCTCGATCAGGCCGTCCGTGCAGATCAGCATGGTCTCGCCGGGCTCCAGGGCGAGCCGGGTCGTCGGATAGTCGGCGTCCGGGTCGATGCCCAGCGGCAGTCCGCCCGAGGTCGGCCGCGTCAGCACCGTGCCGTCGGCCATCCGGATCGCCGGGTCCGGGTGCCCGGCGCGGGCGATGTCCAGCACCCCCGTCGCCGGGTCGACCTCGACGTAGACACAGGTCGCGAAGCGCGGGTCGGCCGGGTCCTCGTCGCTGATGCCGTGCAGGAAGCGCGAGGCGCGGGACAGCACCGCGTCCGGGCGGTGCCCCTCCGAGGCGTAGGCCCGCAGGGCGATCCGCAGCTGGCCCATCAGCCCCGCCGCCCGTACGTCATGGCCCTGGACGTCCCCGATGACCAGGGCGAAGCGGCCGCTGGGCAGCGGGATCACGTCGTACCAGTCGCCGCCGACCTGGAGTCCGCCGCCGGTGGGGACGTAGCGGGCCGCGACGCTCATGCCCGGGATGCGCTGCGGGCCGAGCCTCGGCAGCATCGTGCGCTGGAGTCCGTCGGTCAGGGCGCGCTCGCTCTCGGCCACACCCGCCCGGGTCAGCGCCTGGGCCAGCATCCGCGCCACCGTCGCCAGCACGGACCGCTCGTCCGGCGTGAACGCCACCGGGTAGGCGAAGGCAGCCATCCAGGCGCCCATCGTGCGGCCGGCCACGGTCAGCGGCAGGAACGCCCAGGACCTGCGGCCGAACCGCTCGGCGAGCGGCCAGGTCAGCGGATACCGGGCCTTGTACTGCTCGGCGGAGGACAGATACACGGCCCGGCCGGTCCGGGCCACCTCGGCCGCCGGGTAGTCCGTGTCCAGCGGCATGTCCGAGAACGGGTTCTCGTCGCCCTGCTGCTGCCCGTGGTGGCCGATGACCGTCAGCCGGTCACCCTCCACGCCGAACACCGCCAGCCCGTCCGGCGAGAACCCCGGCATCGACAGATTGGCCGTGACCCGCAGGACCTCCTGCGTGGAGCGCGCCTCGGCCAGGGCCCGGCCCGCGTCCAGCAGGAAGGCCTCCCGCGAGCGCCGCCAGTCGCCGGTGACCGCGCTGCGTCCGGCCGGGGTGCCCGGCGTCGGCTCGGTGACCTCCTGGAGGGTGCCGATCAGCCGGTACGCCTTGCGGACCCGGTCGAAGGACGGCTTGGACCGGCTGCGGACCACCCGGACGATCCGGCCCTGCTCGTCCATGATCCGGACCCGCACCTCGGCGAGGGTGCCCTCGGAGACGGCGAGCTGGATCACGCCGGTGATCTCGTTCCAGTCGACCGGGTGCAGCCGGGCCCGGGCCTGGGCCTCCGTGAGGCTGACCTGTTCCGCGGGCAGCCCGAGCAACCGTGCCGCCTCGGCGTCGACCGTGACCAGCCCGGTGGCGGTGTCCCAGTGCCACAGGCCGGTCGCGAGGGCGGCGAGGGCCTCCCCCACGGCGGGCAGGGGCTCGCCAGTGCGCATTGCCCTACTTTAAGAAGACGCGCTCGAGCACTGCCACCGAAAGCGGAAGCGTGCTCGATCGTTACCCTGTGGAGAACTCAGGAGAGCCGATCTTCGCCTGGCCGGTACGCTGGGGTCTGTGTTTCACGTGAAACACAGACCCCGATCAGCGAAGACTGGATGAACGACGATGCATCGGTACAGGTCCCACACCTGCGGCGAGCTCCGCTCCTCTGACGTCGGCACCGACGTCCGGCTGAGTGGCTGGCTGCACAATCGGCGCGACCTGGGCGGCATCCTCTTCATCGATCTGCGCGACCACTACGGCATCACGCAGCTCGTGGCCCGTCCCGGCACGCCCGCCTACGAGGCCCTAGACAAGCTCTCCAAGGAGTCGACCGTCCGCGTCGACGGCAAGGTCGTCTCCCGGGGCGCCGAGAACATCAACCCCGAACTGCCGACCGGTGAGGTCGAGGTCGAGGTCGGCGAGGTCGAACTGCTCGGCGCGGCCGCCCCGCTGCCCTTCACCATCAACACCGAGGACGGGGTCAACGAGGAGCGGCGCCTGGAGTACCGCTTCCTGGACCTGCGCCGCGAGCGCATGCACCGCAACATCATGCTGCGCACGGCGGTCATCTCCGCCATCCGCCACAAGATGACGGCTCTCGGCTTCAACGAGATGGCGACGCCGATCCTGTCCGCGACCTCCCCCGAGGGCGCCCGCGACTTCGTCGTCCCCTCCCGCCTGCACCCGGGCAAGTTCTACGCCCTCCCCCAGGCGCCCCAGCAGTTCAAGCAGCTGCTGATGATCTCCGGCTTCGACCGCTACTTCCAGATCGCGCCCTGCTTCCGCGACGAGGACGCGCGCGCCGACCGCTCGCCGGGCGAGTTCTACCAGCTCGACATCGAGATGAGCTTCGTCGAGCAGGAAGACGTCTTCCAGCCCGTCGAGAAGCTGATGACCGAGCTGTTCGAGGAGTTCGGCAACGGCCGCCACGTCACCTCGCCGTTCCCGCGGATCCCGTTCCGCGAGGCCATGCTGAAGTACGGCTCCGACAAGCCCGACCTGCGCGCCCAGCTCGAACTCGTCGACATCACCGACATCTTCGAGGGCTCGGAGTTCAAGGCCTTCGCCGGCAAGCACGTCCGTGCCCTGCCGGTGCCGGACGTCTCCGCACAGCCCCGCAAGTTCTTCGACCAGCTGGGTGACTTCGCCGTCTCCCAGGGCGCCAAGGGCCTGGCCTGGGTCCGGGTCGGCGAGGACGGCTCGCTGTCCGGCCCGATCGCGAAGTTCCTCACCGAGGAGAACGTCGCCGAGCTGACCAAGCGCCTGTCGCTCGCGGCCGGCCACGCGGTCTTCTTCGGCGCGGGCGAGTTCGACGAGGTCTCCAAGATCATGGGCGCGGTCCGGGTCGAGGCCGCCAAGCGCGCCGGGCACTTCGAGGAGAACGTCTTCCGGTTCTGCTGGATCGTCGACTTCCCGATGTACGAGAAGGACGAGGAGACCGGCGCGATCGACTTCTCGCACAACCCCTTCTCCATGCCGCAGGGCGGCCTGGAGGCCCTTCAGACCCAGGACCCGCTGGACATCCTGGGCTGGCAGTACGACATCGTCTGCAACGGCGTCGAGCTGTCCTCCGGCGCGATCCGGAACCACGAGCCGGAGATCATGCTCAAGGCCTTCGAGATCGCCGGCTACGACCGCGACACGGTCGAGGAGAAGTTCGCCGGCATGCTGCGCGCCTTCCGCTTCGGCGCCCCGCCGCACGGCGGCATCGCCCCCGGCGTCGACCGCATCGTGATGCTGCTCGCCGACGAGCCGAACATCCGCGAGACCATCGCCTTCCCGCTCAACGGCAACGCCCAGGACCTGATGATGGGCGCGCCGACGGAGCTGGAGGAGGCGCGGCTGAAGGAGCTGCACCTGTCGGTGCGCAAGCCGCAGCCGAAGTAGGCGCGGACGCGAGAGTGGCCCGGAACCGCCGTCGGTTCCGGGCCACTGTCGTACGCGGGTTACGCGGTGAGGTGCCGGTCCAGGTCGGCGACGACCTCCTCGGCCGCCATCACACCGAGGCCGAGGTACCAGGTCTCGTCCGGAACGTCGTGGGCGTGCCCGGACTTGACCGCCTTCAGGTTCTTCCACAGCGGGTTGCCCTGGGCCTTGGACTTGTCGGTGGCCTTGGGGTCGCCGTAGACGCCGGTGAAGATGTAGTCGGCGTCGGCCTGGTCGATGTTCTCGGCGCTGACCTCGGCGGCGAGGTCGTCGATGTCCTGGTTCTTCGGACGCGGGATGCCGGCGTCCTTCAGGATCGTGCCGATGAACGAGGCGTTGGCGTACAGGCGGATCACGCCGTCCGGCATGAAGCGGACCATGGAGACGGACGGCTTCTTCGCGCCGAGCTTCTCGTCCAGGGCGTCGATCTTCTTGTCGTAGGCGGCGAGCTTCGCCTTGGCCTCGGCCGTCTTGTCCAGGGCGGCGGCGTTGAGGAGGTAGTTCTCCTTCCAGGTGAAGCCGGGGCGCAGCGAGAAGACGGTCGGGGCGATCTGCGACAGCTCGTCGTACTTGTCGGCGGCGCGCAGCTGGCTGCCGAGGATCAGGTCGGGCTTGAGCGCGGCGATGGCCTCGAGGTTGAGGTTGTTGATGGTGCCGACGTTCTCGGGCTTGCCCGCCTTGCCCTTCAGGTACGACGGGAGTTCGGGGGAGCCCTCGGTCGGGGCGAGGCCGACCGGCTTGATGCCGAGGGAGACGACGTTGTCGAGCTCGCCGACGTCGAGGACGACGACGCGCTTGGGCTGGGCCTTGATCTCGGTCTCGCCCATGGCGTGCTCGACGGTGCGGGGCCACTGGCCGGGCGCGGCGTCCGTGCCCATGGCCGCGGTCTTCCTCGCGGCGTCGGCGAACTCCTTGCCGCCCTGGGCGACGGCCTTCTTGTCCCCGGCTCCGGCGGAGGCCTTCCCGGACGGTTCCTCGCCGGAGGAGCCGCCGCATGCCGTCAGGGAGAGCGCGGCGGCGAGGGCGAGAGCGACAGCGGTGGCGCCGCGGCTGGTGACGGACATGGAGACTCCTGAACCTCGGTAGAACTTAGGCGAGCCTTACTTTAAGCGAATCCTGTGCGCGGGATGTATCCGGACTGTGGGGATCCCGTCATCGTCGGGCCCGGCTCCTGACGATCAGCCACATCAGGTACGGAGCACCCACGACGGCGGTGAACACGCCGACCGGCAGCTCCAGCGGCGACAGGAGCCGACGGGCCATCAGGTCCGCCACCACGACGATCAGTGCTCCCATGAGGGCCGAGCACACCGGCGGGATGTGCGGGGTGCGGGTGAGCCGCCGCGCGATCTGCGGGGCGAGCAGCGCCACGAAGTCCACCGGCCCGGCCGCGGCGGTGGCCGCGGAGGCGAGCACCACCCCGAGCGCGCTGAGCCCGAGCCGCACCCGGCCGAGCCGGATCCCGAGGGCGACGGCCGTGTCGTCCCCGAAGTCGGCGCCGCGCTGGGCCCGGGCCGCCCACACCAGGAAGGGCAGGAGCAGCAGCAGGATCGTGGCGAGCGGCGCGGCCTGGTCGTAGCCGCGGCCGTTGAGGGACCCGGTCAGCCACACCTTCGCCTGCTGGGCGACGAGGTAGTCCCCCTTGGTCACGAACAGGCGGGTCAGCGAGGCCAGCGCCACGGAGATGCCGATGCCGATGAGCACGAAACGGTTGGCGTGCAGGCCGCCGCGCCAGGCCAGCAGATAGACCAGCAGGGCCGCGCCGAGCCCGCCGGCCACCGACACGTACGGCAGGACGGCGTACGAGGTGACGCCGAAGGTCATCGCGGCGACCGTGGCCGCGCCCGCCCCGTGCGTGACGCCGATGACGTCGGGGCTGGCGAGCGGATTGCGGGCCACGGTCTGGATCAGCCCGCCGGCCAGGCCGAACGCGGCACCGACCAGCAGCCCGGTCACGAGCCGCGGCAGCCGCAGGGTGCCCACCACCAGCTCGTCGGGGCTGGGCAGCCCCAGCAGCACCCGGACGACCTCGCCCGGGGAGACGTACGACTGGCCCAGGCACAGCGAGGCGACCACGGTGACCGCCAGCAGCACGGCCAGCACGACCGCGACGACGACGGCCCTGCGGTGCAGCAGCACACTGCACCGCCCGGCCCGCAGCACGGCGTACCCGGCGGGGCGAGCGGCCACCGGAGGCGGTGACTCCACGACTCGCGTCATACGGCGGGCACCGCCTTCCGCCGCACCAGGACGACCAGGAACGGCACACCGGCCAGCGCGGTCATCACGGCCACCGGCACCTCCGAGGGGCGTACGACGATCCGGCCGAGGACGTCCGCGAGCAGCAGCATCACCGGCCCGAGCAGGGCGGCGAGCGGCAGCAGCCAGCGGTGCGCGGGGCCGACCAGGGCGCGGGCGATGTGCGGGACGGCGAGGCCGGTGAAGGCGATGGGGCCCGCGGCGGCGACCGCGGCACCGGTCAGCAGGGTCGCGGACAGGGCGCCGGTCGCGCGCAGCAGCGGCACGTTGCGGCCGAGTCCGCGGGCGACGTCGTCACCGAGGGCGAGCGCGTCGAGGCCCCGGGCCAGGGCGAACGCCAGCAGCAGCCCGACGGTGAGGAACGGCCAGACCTGCCCCGCGATCGTCAGATCGCGTCCGCTGATCGACCCGACGTCCCAGAACCGGAACTCGTCCAGGGCGCGGGCGTCGGTCGTGACGATGCCGGAGACGACGGAGGCGAGGAAGGCGTTCATCGCCGCGCCCGCCAGCGCCAGCTTCACGGGCGAGGCACCGCCGCGTCCGCTGCCCGCGACGGCGTAGATGGCGACGGCCGCGAGTCCCGCGCCGGCGAAGGCGTACCAGACGTAACCGGTGAGCGTGTGCACGCCGAAGAAGGTGATGGCGCAGACGACGCCGACCGAGGCGCCCTGGCTGATGCCGAGGATGCCGGGTTCGGCGATGGGGTTGCGGGTGATGCCCTGGAGAACCGTTCCGGCGACGGCGAGTGCGGCGCCCACCAGCACGCCGATGACCGTCCGCGGTACCCGCAGGGACCGTACGACCTGCGCGTTCTCGCTCTGTCCGCCGTGTACCAACGCGTCCCAGACGGCGCCCGGGGCGACCGGGCGGCTGCCGACGGCGAGGCTGAGCAGGACGGCGAGCAGCAACAGGAGCAGGGCGGCGGCCGTCCAGCCGACGCGCCGGCGAGTGACTGCTGACATGCACCTTCTCCGGGGGAACCGCCTGGCGCGGTTCGGCCGAGGCTGCACCAGCGTAAGCGGTGTCGTGCCCACGACCGGCCGCTGCACCCCTTTCGTTCATATACATGAATACTCGTCAACCCATTGACCCGGAAGTGGGGCCTCCGTAGTGTTCCCGCCTACGTGATTGCTGTTCACGTACGCGTATGCCCCAGGGGAGACAACGATGTCAGAAGCCGCGACAGCCATACCCGAGGCCGAGCAGCGAGCGGTCGGCAAATTCCTGCGCCGGATGCTGCCGATCCTGGTTCTGATGCTGCTGGTCAACCAGATGGACCGGACGAACGTGGGCTTCGTCCAGGACGAGCTGCGGGCCGACGTCGGGGTGAGCGCCACCGCCTACGGGCTCGGCGCGGGCCTGTTCTTCATCGGATACGCGCTGTTCGAAGTCCCGAGCAACATGTGGCTGGAGCGGTTCGGCGCGCGGATCTGGCTGACCCGGATCATGATCACCTGGGGTGCGGTGATCGTGGCGATGTGCTTCATCCACAACGTGTGGATGTTCTACGCCCTGCGCTTCCTGCTCGGCGTCGCGGAGGCCGGGTTCTTCCCCGGCGTGCTCCTGTACTTCACCCAGTGGCTGCCGGACTCCAGCCGCGGCCGGGCGAGTGCGATCTTCCTGGGCGGCTCGGCGACGGCGTACATCGTGACCGGCCCGATCACGGGCGCCCTGCTGGAGCTGCACGGCGCGGGCGGCATCGCCGGCTGGCGGTGGATGTTCGCCCTCGAGGGAGCCTTCTCCATCCTGGTCGGCTTCATCGCCGGGTTCTTCCTCGTCTCCCGGATCCAGGACGCCAAGTGGCTCACGCAGGAGGAGAAGGACGCGCTGATCGAGGCGGTGGCCCGGGACAAGGAGGCGCGCGACCGGGCGCCGTCGGTGTCGCGCTGGAAGCTGATCCTGCACCCGCAGGTGGCGGTGCTCACCGCGGTCTTCTTCGCGATGGCGCTCACCGGTTACGCGATCACGTTCTGGCTGCCGAGCCTGGTGGAGGAGATCGGCGGGCTGTCCCCCTTCCAGATCGGCCTGCTGTCGGCGATTCCGTGGATCTGTGCGGTGATCGCGATGTACACGATGAGCCACTTCACGGACCGGGCCCCCGACCGGCGTCCCTACCTGGCGATCGCCCTGGTCCTCTCCGCGACCGGCACCTTCCTGGCCACGCTCGGGTCCCCCTGGTTCGGCCTCGTCGCCCTCACCCTCGCGGCGGTCGGCGGCAAGTGCGCTGCCACCCTGTTCTGGCCGATGGCCCAGTCGGGACTCGACCTGAAGATCGCGGCGCCCGGGCTGGCCCTGGTCAACTCCATCGGAAACCTGGGCGGGTTCGTGTCGCCGACGCTGTTCGGCTACCTGAAGGACACGACGGGGAGCACGAACGGGGGGCTGTACACGCTGTCGGCGGCGTCCGTGCTGGCGGTGGTGGGGGTGGCGTTCGTGCGGCATACGAAGCGGGGGATGCGGGGCGGCACCGGTGCCGGCACCACGGCGGTGGTGGGGAAGCCGGTCGCGGGGGAGGCGCGCTGACACAAGCCGACGCGGGGCCCGCTCCCTGGTGGGGGGCGGGCCCTGTCATCTCCAGTACTTCGCTGTTGCCTTGTCGAACGACCGCATGCCGCGTGCCAGCATGCTCAGCATGGCGGTTCATGGGCTACCACGGACTCGTCGGTGATCTCGGGAACGTGGTCCGGGCCCAGCGCGAAGGGTCGGGTGCTCTGTGGCGTCCACGTGCCGACGCGGCACTCGAAGGGGCCCGCCGCCCACGACGCGGTCGGCCGGTTCTTGCAGACGGCGACGAGCAGCACGGGCACGCCGTACTTCGCGCGTAAGTACGCCAATGACCATGTGCGCAAGCTAGGCCGATCAAGGGCCGGCATATGCGGCGCGCCGGGTGGGTTCACCCATTCGAGGCTGGGAGGAACGTTCCGGGGCTACCTTGCGACGAACTGGGTCAGGATTGCCTGGACCTCGTAGATGTCGACGCCCTTGGTGAAGGTCTTCTGCAGGGGGGTGGGGGTGCCGGAGATCCAGATCTTCAGTTCCGCGTCGAGGTCGAACGTGCCGGCCGTCTCCACCGCGAAGTGGGTGATGCTGCGGTAGGGGACCGAGTGGTATTCCACCTTCTTGCCGGTGATGCCCTGCTTGTCGATCAGGATCAGGCGGCGGTCGGTGAAGAGGATGGTGTCGCGGATCAGCAGGAACGCGGCGTGGACCTGCTCGCCGTGGCCCAGGAGGCGGGCGTAGTCCTGCTGGGCCGAGGCCGGGTCTACGGTGTGGGCGTTGCCGAAGAGTGCCATGGGTAGTCCCCCGTGGGTGTGGTCGCGGCCTCGTGGCCGCTCTCCCGCGATCTTCGCAAAGCGACGGGCCCGGGAGAAGGTTCTCGTTTCTCCCGGGCCCGTGCTGTAGCGAGCGTGTTACCGCTGTTACGCCGTCGGCTTCTCCTCCAGGCGCGGGAAGAGGACCGCGCCCTTGGTGACCGTCGTGCCGGCGGGGAGCCTGCCCCACTCGCCGGCCTCGCCGATCTTCTGGTCGGCGAGCGCGCCGAGGGAGGCCTCCGCGCCGAGGGAGTCCCAGAGCTTCTGCGACGTCTCCGGCATCACCGGGTTGAGGAGGACCGCCACGGCGCGCAGGGACTCCGCCGCCGTGTAGAGGATCGTGGCCAGGCGGGCCCTGCCCTCGTCCGACGTGTCCTTCGCGACCTTCCAGGGCTCCTGCTCGGTGATGTAGCCGTTGACCTGCTTCACGAAGTCGAAGACCGCGAGGATGCCGCCCTGGAAGTCCAGGTCGTCGCCGATGCGGCGGTCCGCCTCCGTCACCGCCTTCGCCAGGCCGTCGTGGATCGCCTTCTCCGCCTCGCCGTCGGCCGTCGACGCCGGCAGCTCGCCGCCGAAGTACTTGCCGACCATCGCCGCGACGCGGGACGCGAGGTTGCCGTAGTCGTTCGCCAGCTCGCTCGTGTAGCGGGCCGAGAAGTCCTCCCAGGAGAAGGAGCCGTCCTGGCCGAAGGCGATGGCGCGCAGGAAGTACCAGCGGTAGGCGTCCACGCCGAAGTGCGAGGTCAGGTCCTGCGGCTTGATGCCGGTCAGGTTCGACTTCGACATCTTCTCGCCGCCGACCATCAGCCAGCCGTTGGCCGCGATCTTGCCGGGGAGCGGGAGGCCCTGCGCCATCAGCATCGCCGGCCAGATCACCGCGTGGAAGCGGAGGATGTCCTTGCCGACCAGGTGGACGTCGGCCGGGAAGGTCTCCTCGAACTTCGCCTGGTTCTCGTTGTAGCCGACCGCCGTGGCGTAGTTCAGCAGGGCGTCGACCCACACGTAGATCACGTGCTTGTCGTCCCAGGGGATCGGGATGCCCCAGTCGAAGGTCGAGCGGGAGATGGAGAGGTCCTGCAGGCCCTGGCGGACGAAGTTCACGACCTCGTTGCGTGCCGACTCGGGCTGGATGAAGCCCGGGTTCGCCTCGTAGTGGGCGAGGAGCTTCTCGCCGTACTCGCTCAGCTTGAAGAAGTAGTTCTCCTCGCTGAGGATCTCCACCGGCTTCTTGTGGATCGGGCAGAGCTTCTGACCCGCGTACTCGCCCTCGCCGTCGAGGAGCTCGCCCGGGAGCTTGTACTCCTCGCAGCCGACGCAGTACGGGCCCTCGTAGCCGCCCTTGTAGATCTCGCCCTTGTCGTACAGGTCCTGGACGAACTCCTTGACGCGGTCCGTGTGGCGCTTCTGCGTGGTGCGGATGAAGTCGTCATTCGCGATCTCCAGGTGTTCCCAGAGAGGCTTCCACGCTTCGGTGACGAGCTTGTCGGCCCACTGCTGGGGGCTGACGCCGTTCGCCTCCGCGGTGCGCATGATCTTCTGACCGTGCTCGTCCGTGCCGGTGAGGTACCACACCTTCTCGCCGCGCTGACGGTGCCAGCGGGTGAGCACGTCGCCTGCGACGGTCGTATAGGCGTGGCCCAGGTGAGGAGCGTCGTTGACGTAGTAGATGGGGGTCGAGACGTAGTACGCCTTCGCCCCCTGCTTCTCGGATCCAGTGGCCGCCATGGTCGAAATCCTACTGGTCCGCCGAAGATCGACTCACACGCGTTTCGGGGGGTGGACAGGGGGTTCCGCCCTGTCCACCCCGCGTCGGGCTACGGGCGCCAGTTCGCCAGTACGCCGTCGTAGAGCTGCTTGTCCGTGAGCTCTCGGGGGGTTTCGCCCGCGAGGAAGTGGGACGTGTTGGGGGTCTTGAGCTTGCGGAGGTAGTCGAAGGCCTTGTTCTCCGGGTCGCCGAAGGCGACGAAGGAGAAGAAGACGGTGGGGTGGGTCTTGGCGGCGTCCGTGAGGGACTGGGTGGCGGGGGTCTTGGCGTCGGGGGCGCCGTCCGTCTGGAAGACCACGAGGGCGGGGGTGCCGGGGGTCTCCTTGTCGTGCCGGGCCAGGACGGCTTCGACCGCCGCGTGGTAGCTGGTGCGGCCCATGCGGCCGAGGGAGGCGTGCAGGTCGTCGATCTTGTTCTCGTGGTCGGTGAGGGTGATCTCGCCGGTGCCGTCGAGTTCGGTGGAGAAGAAGACGACCGGGACGGTGGCCTCGGGGTCGAGGTGGGCGGCGAGGGCGAGGGTCTGTTCGGCGAGGGCCTGGGCGGAGCCGTCCTTGTAGTACGGGCGCATGGAGGCGGAGCGGTCGAGGACGAGGTAGACCTTGGCCCGGGTGCCGGTGAGGTTGTGGGTCTTGAGGGTGGTGGCGGCGGTGCGGTAGGCGGTGGCCAGGCCGGGGGCGCGGGTCTTGAGCTGGGTGAGGGTGAGGGCGGGCTTGGGGGTGGTGGAGGGCTTGGGGGCGGCCTCGGCCTCGGCTTCGCCTTCGGCCGTGTCGTGCCCACCCGCACCACCCGTGCGGCTTTCGTCGTCGGCTGCGGGTGGCCCCTGCGGGGGCTGAGCGCCGTCGGCGGCTGCGGGTTCGGGGGTGGCCGACGGCTCGGGGTCGGCCGTGGGCTTCTCCTCGGCCTCAGGCGTCGGCTTCGCCTCGGCCTCGGCCTCGGCCTCGGGCGCGGGCTGCGCCTCGCCCTCCGGGTCGGCCGCGGGCTCCTCAGCCGACGTCTCGGGCACCGACGACGACTCGGGCTCGTCGCTCGTCCGGGTCTCGGCGGCGGTCGCGGCTTCCGTCTCGGCCGCCGTCTCCGCCACCGTCGGCTCGTCCACCACCGACTTCTCGACGATCTCCGGCTCGTCGGTCGACGCCTCGCCCGCCTTGGCCTTCTCGGCGACCGGCTCCTCCACGCCTTCCGACCCCGAGACCTCCGGCTCCTCGACGATCGGCTCCGCGGCATCCGCAGACCGCTCCGCAGCCGTCGGCTTCTCGGCAACGGCCGACTCGTGGGCAGCCGCCGGTTCCTCCGCAACCGCGGACTTCTCCGCAACCGGCTCCCCCACAGCCGCCGGCTCCTCCGAAATCTTCGGCTCCGCGGCCTTCGGCTCCTCCGAAACCGACGACTCCGCGGCCTTCGGCTCCTCCGAAACCGTCGGCTCCGCGGCCTTCGGCTCCTCCGAAACCGACGACTCAGCAACCGCCGACTCCTCTGAAACCGTCGGCTCCCCTCCCCCGACGGCGTAGGCCTCGGTACCGTCACGTTGTCGAAGGCCGCTGCCACCAGGTCGTGTTCGTCGGGGGACGACGTACGAGGGTCGGGGACGGTGGCCGAGGGGCTGGGGGGCGGCTCGGGCGAGGGGGAGGGGGAGGGGACCTTCCGGTCGGGGGTGGGGGGCGTCGGGGTCTCCTGGGACGGGACCGTGGTGGGGGACGCGGGCGGCTCCTGTGCGGGCGCCGTCTCCGTGGTCGTCGTCTGCGCCGCACCCTCCGCCTCGGCGGTCCGTGACTTGCGTGACCGTCCGAACGCGTTCCGCAAGAGAGTGAGAATGCCCATGTGCGCGCAACCCTTCGCGTGAGTTGAAGCCCGTCAATCCCTGGCCAGGACGGACACGTAAGGTTAGCGGCCCGCCTGCGCGATCTTGGGCAGGGTCAGGTGTGCGGGATCCACCCTGTCAAGGGGCACATCCGGCCTGCGCAGGTGTCGCCACGCTGAATGGCGGCAACCCCCGTACGGCTGCTGTGGGTTCACTCGTTGTTCACCCGGGCGCCCGGCTCCCGCACGTATGTGCCCCTACGGTCGCGCTGACACCATGGGCATCCAAGGAGAGAGCAAAGTGCGAAAGCTGCTGCCGTTGATCGGAACGCCGTCCGGTTCGCATCCCGGCGGCCGGTCCGCCCTGACCTGTCGTTTCCGGTGTGGTGACGCCTGCTTCCACGAGGTGCCCAACACCAGCTCCAACGAGTACGTCGGTGACGTGATCGCCGGTGCCCTCAGCCGGCGGTCGATGATGCGCGCCGCGGCTGTCGTGACCGTGGCCGCCGCCGGCGCCGGTGCCGTCGGGGCCGGGCAGGCTCCGCAGGCCGCCGCCGCCGTCCCGGCCGCCACCGCCTCGGATGTCGCCCGGCGCAAGCCCGGCGCCCGCGGGCTGCGCTTCGCGCCCGTCGCGCCCAACACCGCGGACGCCGTGACCGTGCCGGAGGGGTACCGGCAGAACGTCGTCATCCGCTGGGGCGAGCCCATCCTGCGCGGCGCGCCCGCCTTCGACCCGGAGAAGCAGACCGCCAAGGCCCAGGCCGGGCAGTTCGGGTACAACTGCGACTTCCTCGCCCTGCTGCCGCTGCCCGGGGAGCGCAACCGGCAGCTGCTCGTCGCCAACCACGAGTACACCGACGAGATCCTGATGTTCCGGGGGTACGACGCCGCCAACCCGAGCCGGGAGCAGGTGGAGATCGCCTGGGCCGCGCACGGGCTGTCCGCCGTCGTCGTGGAGGAGGACCGGAAGACCGGCAGGCTCACCGCCGTTCCCCGGCACCAGCTGAACCGGCGGGTCACCGCCACCACCGAGTTCCGGCTCACCGGGCCCGTCGCCGGATCCGACCTCGTGAAGACCTCCGCCGACCCGAGCGGCACCAAGGTGCTCGGCACCCTCAACAACTGCTCCGGTGGCGTCACCCCGTGGGGCACGACCCTGCACGGCGAGGAGAACTTCAACCAGTACTTCGCCAACAGCAGCCGGGCGACCGACAAGCGGTACGGCATCGGGACCGGGGCCAGCGAGCGCAAGTGGGAGAGGTTCGACAAGCGGTTCGACGTCGCCCAGGAGCCGAACGAGGTGCACCGGTTCGGGTACGTCGTCGAGTTCGATCCGTACGACCCTGACTCCACGCCCCGCAAGCACACCGCGCTCGGGCGGTTCAAGCACGAGGCCGCGACCGTGCGGCTGACGCACGACGGGCGGCCGGTCGTCTACTCCGGTGACGACGAGCGGTTCGACTACTTCTACAAGTTCGTCAGCAGCAAGCGGATGAAGCGCGGCACCTCCCGGGCCGTGCGCGAGCACAACCTCTCCCTGCTCGACGAGGGCACGCTGTACGTCGCCAAGCTCACCGGCGACTCCCCCGCCATCGAGATCGACGGCACGGGCAAGCTGCCGAAGGACGGCGAGTTCGACGGGAGCGGTCAGTGGATTCCGCTGGCCACCGCCACCGCCGACGGTGCCGTCTCGCACGTGGACGGGATGAGCGCCGAGGAGGTGTTCGTCTTCACGCGTCTCGCCGGTGACAAGGTGGGCGCGACGAAGATGGACCGGCCCGAGGACATCGAGCCCAACCCGGTGACCGGCAAGGTGTACGTCGCCCTGACCAACAACAGCAACCGCGGTGTCGGCTCCAACGCCAAGGCGGACGAGGCCAACCCCCGCAACGCCAACAAGCACGGGCACGTGCTGGAGCTCACCGAGCGCTGGAACCGGCCCGAGAGCACCAAGTTCGGCTGGTCGCTGTTCCTGGTCGCCGGTGACCCGGACGACCCGGCGACCTACTTCGCCGGGTTCCCGAAGGACGGCGTCAGCCCGATCTCCTGCCCGGACAACGTCGCCTTCGACCCCTACGGCAACCTGTGGATCTCCACCGACGGCGCCCAGCTCGGCTCGCACGACGGCCTGTTCGGCGTGGCGACCCGGGGTGAGCGGCGCGGTGAGCTGAAGCAGTTCCTGACCGTGCCGAAGGGCGCCGAGACCTGCGGTCCGATCATCCAGGACCGGCGGGTCCTCGTCGCCGTGCAGCACCCGGGCGAGATCGACGGCGCGTCCGTGGAGAAGCCCGCCAGCACCTGGCCCGACGGGCCCGGCAGCTACGTCCGGCCGGCGGTCGTGGCCGTGTGGCGTGCCGACGGCGGCGACATCGGCTGCTGACGGAGTCACGCAGCGGGTCGCACAGCGGTGACAGGGGGCGTCCGGCGGGCGTCCCCTGTCTGCGTCTGTCCGCCCCTATCGGCCGTCGTGCAGCGTGAGGTCCGTGATCACCGCCCGGTGGTCCGTGTCGGCCAGGTCCAGGACGCGGGTGCGGTCGGCCGCGAACTCCTCGGACACCAGCACGTGGTCGATCTGCGTGCCGAACGTCGGGGCGGTCGAAGCCGGCCAGGTGGCCGTGCGGTCGGCGCCGTCCAGCCGGGCGGCGTCGTACAGGCCGGTGTCGAGGATGCGGCGGAAGGCGGCGTGGTCCTGGGAGGCGTTGAAGTCGCCGGCCAGGACCAGGGGGGTGCCGCGGTCGGCGGCGGCCGCGTCGCGCACGGCGTCGAGCTCCCTGGTCCAGAGGCCCACCTGGCCGGGTATCGGGGGCATGGGGTGGGCGAGCTGGAGTCGTACGGGGTGGCCGTCCACGTCGGCGATCGCGCCGGGCATGCCCATCGTGGCGCGGACGCCGTCCGTGGGCCGCAGCGGGTAGCGGCTGAGGATGACGGAGCCCTCGGAGCCGCCGCCCTCGACGGCGCGGCGGTGCGGGTACTCCCGCGCCAGGTCCCGCTTCAGCCGCGCGTCGCAGGTGTACTCGCATTCCTGGACGAAGACGAGGTCCGGTTTCTCGCGGCGGACGGCGGCGACGAGGGAGCCGGTGCCCTGGCCGAACTCGACGTTCGAGGTCAGCACGCGCAGCTCGGCGACGGGGCGGCCCGCGGGATCGCCCGTCTTGCCGTACGGCTCGATGAACCAGGCCAGCAGGCCGAGCAGGACGACCCCCCAGGCCGTCCCGAGCCACCAGCGGGACAGCAGGGTGAACAGCAGCGCCAGGGCCGTGGGCGCGAGCAGCCAGGGGAGGAAGGCGAGGACCTGCGGGACGGGGGTGATGCCGTCGCTGTCGGCGGTCCGGAAGCCGACGACCACGCTCACCCCGGCGAGCAACAGGCCCGCGCACCAGGCGCCGAGCCGCCGTCCGGGCGGACGGCGGCGCTCCGGCTCGTCGTCGGTGGCGGTCCACTCGGCAGCGGCGGTGTCCAAGGCCCGGCCTTCCGTTCACGGGGTGTGATGCCCGAATTCTCCCTCAAAGACGGGGCGGGGCGGGGGAAGGTTGCCGTTCGTCGACGCGGGCCAGGAATTCCGCCAGTGCCGTGTCGAACTCCGCCGGGCGTTCCAGGTTCGGCATGTGGGCCGAGCCCTCGATGACGTGCAGGGCCGCGTCCGGGAGGGCCGCGTGCATGGCCCGGGCGTCGGAGACCGGTGTGTAGGTGTCGTCGGCTCCGACGATGACCAGGGCCGGGACGGTGACGCGGGTGAGCAGGGCGTTGTAGTCGGGGCGGCGGGCGCGGGCGCGCAGGGCCGCGGCGGCGCCCTCGGGGGAGGTGGCCGTCATCATGCGGTGGACGTGCGTCTTGACCTCGGCCGGGGCGTAGGGGGCGACCATCCGCTCCAGGACCTCGTCGGCGTAGCCGCGCATGCCCTCCGCGAGGAGCCGGTCCGCCATGGCGTCGCGGTCGCGGACGCCCTGAGGGGTCTCGGCCGACGGGAAGGTGTCCGCGAGGACCAGGCCGCGGACGCGCTCGGGGAACAGGCGGTAGCAGTCCATGACGATCTGGCCGCCCATCGACAGGCCCGCCAGTACGCAGGACTCCACCCCCAGCTCGTCGAGCAGGGCCTCGATGTCCCGGGCGAACCCGGAGAAGTCCGGGACGGCCGGGGTCGTCGGGGAGGCGCCGTAGCCGCGCAGGTCGGGGGCGATGACGCGGCGGGCCGCCGAGAACGTCCGGAGCTGCGGGGCCCACATCGTGCGGTCGAAGGGGTGGCCGTGGACGAGGACCAGGGGAACCAGAGGGACAACCGGCTGCCGGGAGGATACGGGGCCTTTGTCCTCGTATGCGAGGAAGGGTGCCATGACGTCGACCCTAGGCGGCCCAACTACTCGGTGCAATAAGATCTTTGCTCTCGGTGCAATCCAAGGGGGAGGCCGACCGATGGGTGACTACCGGCGGGACTACCGGCGCATCGCCGACCGCATCGCCGACGACATCGCGGGCGGGCGGCTCAAGCCCGGGCAACGGCTGCCTCCGCAGCGGGCGTTCGCCCGGCGGCGCGGCATCGCCCCGTCGACGGCCGGGCGGGTGTACGCGGAACTGGTCCGGCGCGGGCTGGTCGTCGGCGAGGTCGGGCGCGGCACCTTCGTGCGGGCCGCTCCGGCCGGGCCGGTGGGGCAGGCGCTCATCGAGGCCGGTGCGGCCGGAGCGCCCGTCAACCTGGAGCTCAACTACCCGTCCGCGCCCGGCCAGCCGGAGCTGCTCGCCCCCGTGCTCGCGCCGCTGCTGCGTCCCGACGTGCTGGCCGAGGCCCTGCTGCCGGCGGCCGCCACCGGCACCGCGCCCGCCCGGGAGGCCGCGGCGGCCCTCCTCGCCACCCCGGGCTGGCGCCCCGGCCCGGAGCGGCTGCTGTTCACCGGCAACGCCCGCCAGGCCATCGCCGCCGTGCTGGCCTCCCTGGTCCGGCCGGGCGGCCGGGTCGGCGTGGAGCAGCTGACGTATCCGCTGGTCAAGGAGATCGCGGCACGGCTGGGCATCACCCTGGTGCCGCTGGCGGGCGACGCGGCCGGGCTGCTCCCGGAGGCCGTCGCCGCCGCGCACCGTTCGGCTCCGCTGTCCGCCCTCTACGTGCAGCCGACGCTGCACAACCCCACGTCTCTGACGACGAGCCATACCCGGCTGCTGCAACTCGCCCGTCTCGTCCACGACTTGGACCTGCCCGTGGTCGAGGACCGCATCTGGTCCTTCCTCCACGCCCCCGGCGACCCCTTCGCCGTCCACGCCCCGGCCCTCGCCCACGTCGTCGACGGCCTCTCCAAGCGGGTTGCCCCCGGGCTCACGGTCGGCTTCCTCGTCGTGCCGCCGCACCGGGTCGCCGCCGTGGCCGACGCGGTGCGCTCGGGCGGGTGGAGCGCGGGGCGGTTCGCGCTGGAGGCGGCCGTGCGATGGGCCGCGGAGGGGACGGTGGCGCGGCTGGTGGAGGCCAAGCGGGCCGACGCGGCCCGGCGCCAGCGGATCCTCGCCGAGGAACTCGCGGGCTTCGCCGTACGGTCCGACCCGCGCGCCTACTTCGCCTGGTGGGAGCTGCCCGCCCCCTGGCGCGCGGACACCTTCACGGCCGCGGCCGCCGCGCACGGCATCGCCGTCACGCCCGGCCCCGCCTTCGCCGTCGCCCCCGGCCACACGCCGGACGCGGTCAGGCTCGGGCTCGCCTCGGCTCCGGAGCCGGATCTGCGGAGGGCCCTGCGGACCCTCGCGCACGTCGCCGCGCGGCGCGCCGGGGACCGTATCGCCCCGTGAGCCACGAGCCGAGGGCCACCGCGAGGCCCAGGGCGCACAGCAGCCAGGACACCGAGCGCAGGGTTGCCGTGAGAGCGTCGTAGACCGCGCCCGCCGCCGGGCGGTGCGGGGCGTCGGGCAGGTCGGCGAGGATGAGGCGGCGGCCGACCGCCACGGCGAGGACCAGCAGCGCGCCGCCGAGGGCCGTACCGAGGCCGAGGGCGGTGACCGCCCGGCGGCGGCACGCGGCGACGGCGATCCCGGCGGCGGCGAGGACGGCGGCGGCGAGCGGCAGCCAGAAGGCGGCGGTGTCCAGCACGTGGAACCCCTTGCGCAGTCGGTCCGCGTCCGCGGCCGGGAGCACCGGGACGCGCAGGTGCGTGACCGGGATGCGGTGGGCGAACGGCACGTGGTCGGCGGAGAGCCGGTGTTTGACCCGGTGGAGGACCGGGGCGATGTCGACGGTGACCGGGCCCGGCCGCGCGACGTCCTCGCGCAGGGCGCGCAGTACGGCGGCGTGGACGGCCCGGTTCGCCGCGTCCCAGCCCGTGCGGTACGCCTCGGTCCGGGTGAAGGACCGCACCGCGTCGCGCACGAAGGGTTCGGCCGCGCCGCGCAGCGGACCGGTGTCGAACTCGTGTCCGGTCTCCCGCAGGAACCCGTCCCCGACGGCGTCCGCCACCGCCCGCCGCACGTCCGGGTCGGCGGCGAGCGGCGCCATCGTGCGGACGTAGCGGCCGGTGTCGGTCAGCCCGTGCGCCACCCAGGACGCGAGCGCCCCGAACGGCAGGAGCAGGCACGCGAGGGCCAGCAGAACGGCCGACAGGACGTTCCGCGGTCGTGGGGGCGCCGCCTGCTCGGGTACGGGCGCCCGGTCGCGCTCGGACACCCTTCCAGGCAAGGCGCACCGGGCCGGGCCCGCGAGCGGGGTGACTGCATTCGGGCCCGAGGGCTCCCCGGACGAGCGCCCGGGGAGCCCTACCCGTCCCGGATCAGTCGACGCGGCGGCCCGCGGCGTCCTCGTGCGTGTAGTAGCGGTAGAACAGCGTCACGAGGACGCCGGCCCCGACCACCACCCCCAGCCCGGCGGACTTGAGCACGGACTCGTCGGACTGGCTGATGAGGAAGCCCACCGCGCAGCCCGTGAACACGAACCAGACCAGCGCGTGCAGCTCGCGCCCGAGCCTGGGGGCCATTTCCCACAGGGCGGCGAACACCACGGCGAACACAAGCGCGGTGAGGAAGCCGAACAGGAGGTTCCAGCCCGTGATGGGCCCGGAGTCGCGCCGGTTGGCGGCGGCCCAGTAGCCGTAGACCAGACCGAGGACGACGGGCAGCGCGACCTTCGCGGCGGCGTGGGTCCGCGCGCCGAAGACATCGGGCCTGCGCCGCTGCCTGGTCACCCTGCGTGAGGCGGGTGCCGCATGAGCCATGAGAGCTCTCCTCTCTCCCTGCCCCTGCTTCCAGAGCACACCGCCGCGGCAGCGCAGGCAAGTCGGGGTCGGAGCGCCCCGCACCGCGACAACGGGGGCGAAGCACCCGAAGGCGGGCGTTTGCGGTCCTGGGGCTCACCTTTGCAGCCGCAGCGGTTACGGTGCTGACGTACGTGATCGACACAGGGGGAGGGGCGATGCCCGGAACCGTGCTGCTGCTGGCGGCCTCACCGGTGGGCAGGGGGCGCCTGGTGGACGCCGCCTCCGTGCTCCCCGTCCTGGCCGCCGTGCCGCCCGCCGTACTGGCCGGTACGGATACCGCGAACGTCGTCGAACTCGCCGACCCGCTGGAACCGCAGGCCGTCCTCACCCGGCTGCGGGCCGCCGCCGCGGCCCCCGGACCGCTCACCGTGTACGTCACCGGGCAGCTCCAGCTCGACCGCCGCCAGCGCCTGCCCCACCTCGCGCTGGCCCGCACCACCCCCTCCACCGCCCGCTACACGGCCTTCCCCTGGCACTGGTTCCGGGAGGAGCTGCGGCTGCGGCCCGCCGGGGCCACGACCCTCCTGCTCGACCTGCACGCGGACGCCGAGACCTGGGAGCTGCTGCGGAGCACGCCCCTGGACTCGGGGCGGGGCAACGCCGTCCACGGGCGGATCGCGCCGCCGCCCTCCAGACGCACGGTCGCGGCACCGTCGTACATGAAGGCCGTCGCGACGATCCTGCGCAGCGGGTTCCGGCCGCCGACGGAGCAGTTGCACCAGCAGGCCCTGGCCCGGATCGCGCCCGAGAGCGCGGGCGCCGACCTCGTGCTGAGCACGCCGGGCCCGACGGGCGGGGATCCGCACGCCGTCATCACCGCCGCCGTCCAGGCCGGCCGCCACTCCGACGCCGACGCGCTCGCCGCCCGGCACGAGCAGGCCGCCGTCGCCGCGCACGGGCCCGCCTCCGAAGAGGCCCTGCACTGGGCCGAGGTACGGGCCGACCTGGCGATGTTCGCCGGGGACGCGGCGCGCAGCTGCCGCACCTGGCTGATGATCGCCACCGCCCGCCTGAACGCCGGGCAGGCCCCGGACGCGCCCGCCGTCGAGGCCGCCGTGGACCGGGCCCACCACCAGTGGGGCCAGGTCCGCGACACCACGCGGGCCCGCGAACTGGGCGCGGCCCTCGCCGAGTTGCGGGGACGGGTCCCCGGGCGGCGCGAGGGAGCGCTCGACCATGTGCAGCGCCAGCTACGGCAGTTGCAGACCCAGCCCTGAACACGCGTGCGCCGTGTGCGCCTGGCGTGAAGGGGGCGTGCAATCGCTTTCGCCGGTCTCGTCACAGGTCTGCCGCCGAGGCCCGACCCGGTGTCATGATGGCGAGCATGACAGAGGGGGAGCGAGTGGCTGTCTTAGGCGTACGCGTGCGGCTGGGCGCCGGCGCGACCATGGACGATGTCAGAGCCTTGAAGACGTGGCTGGAGCGCGAAGAGTCACTGGAGGAACTGGTCTCCACCGGGCAACTGACCATCGAGGAGCAGGCCGGCACGGAGGGGGCCGACGGACGGCTCGGACCGGACCTCGAACTCGTGCTGAAAGTGCTCGGTGACGTCGTCACGGTCGCGGCCCTGACCGAGTACACCGCCCGCGCGGTGAAGACCTGGGCGAACAACCGCCGCAGGCTCCAGGGCGGCGATCCCGACCCACAGATCCGGTCGCTGGACCCCGACGGGGAGTAGGCCGGTGAGCCGCTTCGACCCGCGCGGCAGAGTGAACCGGGCGCTGCTGGTCGGTGTGTCCGAGTACGACCACACGGTGCCGGATCCGCAGGGCGTCAACGGCCAGCTCCCCGCCGTGCTGCGCAACCGGAAGGCACTCGAGAACGCGCTGAACCGAGGCCATGTGTTCGGCACCGGCGAGGTGCGGGCCCTGGCCTCACCGACCCCGGATGAGTTCACCGGGGCACTGCACAGCGCCTGCGACGAGGCCAGGGGACTGCTCCTGCTCTACTTCGCCGGGCATGCCGTCACCTCCACCTCCGGCAACGAACTGCACCTGCAGATGCGCACCGCGCGAGTGCTCACCGGCAACGGGCTGCCCGGCTCGATCACCTTCAGCGAGGTGCTGGGCGAACTCGTCGAGAGCAAGGCCGAGCAGGTGGTGGTCATCCTCGACTGCTGCTACGCCGGCAACGCCGCGGGCATCTGGCACCGCTTCGACGACCCGAAGCGGAAGAAGCACAAGATCCTGCTGCTGATGAGCGTGCAGCCCAACCGCTGCATCCTGGGCGGGGACGCCGACGTCGCGACGCCGTTCACCCGCGAGATGGTGCGCGTCCTCGACGAGGGCGGACAGGTGTGGCTCTCCAAGCTGTACGACGCGGTGAAGCAGCGGATGGCCGAGGCGAAGTACAAGGCGGAGGACAACGACTCGCAGCGGCCGCAGGCGCTCGCGCCTCCGTGGGACCCGGACGCGGACGTGCTGCTGGCGGCGGGCCCCATCACGTCATGGCCGGACCCGAAACCCTCCTGGTTCCAGCGTGTCCTCATCGCCGCCCGGAAAGCCGCCCAGCGGCTCGGCCGCACCGCCCTGTCGGTCCTGCTGGCCCTGATCGCCACCGGCGCCGGCGGCTACGGCGTCCTCGTGCTGACCGGCGACTCCGGCCCCTGCGAACCGCCCCTGGAACTGCGGGTCCTCACCGATCCCGACCTGGAGCCGGCGATGCGGGCGGCGGCGGACGCCTACCTCGCCTCGGCGGCCAACACCACCGAGGGGTGCCGGCGCAGCGGCATCACCGTCTACAGCGCGGGTGCCGCCCACGTGGTGACCGCCCTGGGCGAGCGGTCCGACCCGTGGCAGCAGCCGCGTGAGGACGTCAACCCGCAGCGGGACATCGGCCCGCAGCCGGACGTGTGGATCCCCGCGACCCGCGCAGACGTCGGCCGGGCCGAGGAAGCGCAGGTGGAACGCGTCTTCGCCCGGCTGGAGCCGGACGCCGAGCCGCTCGCGTACTCGCCGGTCGTGCTGGCCGTACCGGAGGGCCTCGGCGCCGACCTCCCGCCCACGCGGCGGTCGCTGACGGAGCTGGTCCGGGCCCTCAAGCAGGCCGACCCCAGGGCCGAAGTGCGCAGGCCCGACCCCGAGTTCAGCGACGCGGCGCTGCTGGCGACGGTCGGGCTGTACGGCGACGGGGCCGATGTGCGCGGCGCCGAGCAGCTCATCGACCGGGCCGGGCGGCCGGAGTCCTCGGCCGTCAGGCTGCTGTGCACACTGCCCGAGGACGACGCGGCCGACGGCCGCAGCGCGGTCCTGGTGCCGGAGTTCCTGCTCAGGAGCGGTGTCGGCTGCCACTCGGTCACGCGCGCCGAGCGCACGGCCGTCTACCCGGACGACGTGCCCGGTCTGGAACCGACGTTCGTGCGGGTGCGCTGGGAGGGCGGTGACCAGGACGCGCAGGCGCGGGACGACGAGGTGGACCGGTTCCGCGACTGGCTGACGGGCGAGGACGGCCGGAAGGTGCTCGGCGAGCACGGCTTCAGGTCCGCGACGGGCGCACGCGGCCTGCTCGGCGGGAAGGCGGACGACCACGGACTGGAACCCTCCGTCCCGCCGGCGGACCCCGCCGACGCGACACGACTGGACCGGACACTGGAGCGGTACGGCAACGCGCACGGGCCCGGCCGGGTGCTGTACCTCCTCGACAGCTCCGGCTCGATGGCCGGCCTGTGGGACGGCCCCAGCGGCGGCCCCGGCATCCTCAAGCAGACGCTGAAGGGGCTCGGCCGGGGGGACGAGTACGGGGTGTGGGCGGTGCACGGCCTGGGGGGCCGCACGCACACCGAACTCCTGGACTTCGGCACGCACTCCCGCGCGCAGGCGGAGAAGGCCCTCAGGGCCGGCAGGGGAGGCGCCGAGGTGCGGGACGCGGAAGCCGATCCGGGCGCCGCCCTGCTGGACGCGCTGGCGTTCATGCGGGAGCGCGGTGCCTCCGACGAGCGGCCGCAGCTGATCGTGTACCTCACCGACGGCGAGGACGACGACCGCCTGACCGGCGACCGCCTCCGCGAGGTGGAGGAGCGGGCCCGCGCCTCCGGTGTGCCCGTGGTCATGGTGGCGCTCAACAGCGGGGGCTGCGACCGGGACCGCCCCGGAACGCGCGTCGCGGAGGCCGCCCAGGGCCGCTGCCTGGACGCCGGGGACGACCTCGTGCCCGCGCTGCGCGACGAGGTCGCCCGCACCGGAACGGGGGAGGAATGATGGCCCGACGCCTGCCGGCCGCCGCCCTGGCGCTGCTGTCCCTGCTGTCCCTGGCCGCCTGCACCGGCGGTGACGTGCGGGACGAGCCGACGGCAACCGACGACCGCCGCCGGATCGTGGTGGCCAGCGGCCAGGACGTCACCGGCAAGAACGGCATACGGCAGCAGCTCATCGACGCCTGGAACGCCGAGGAGGGCCCGCAGGGGTACGAGGCCCGCCTGGTGGAACTGCCCGGCTCCGCCGACCAGCAGCGCAGCCAGCTGCTCGGCGCCCTCCAGTCCGGCAGCGCCGACTACGACGTGGTGAACCTGGACGTGACCTGGGTCCCGGAATTCGCCGAGGCGGACCTGATCCGCCCGCTGACCGACGCGGCCGTCAGGGCGCCCGACGACCTCATCCCCTCCGTCGACAGCACGTCGTACTGGGACGGCAAGCGGTACGCGGTCCCCTTCAACAGCGACGCCGGCCTGCTCTACTACCGCAAGGACCACCTGCGGGAGGCCGGCGTCTCCCGGACCGACCTCGGCGACGACGAGCTGACCTGGGACGAACTGCGGCGCATGTTCGACGCGGTGAACGGCGTCGGCACCCAGGCGGACTGGACCACCCAGCTCGCCGCCTACGAGGGCCGGACCGTCAACGCGATCGAGGCGTTCGCCTCGGCCGTGCCGGGCCTCGAACTGACCGACGCGGACGGCGAGTACACCGCCGACGAGCAGCAGTTGACGGCCGGAGTGACCGAACTGCGCGAGCGCACGGTGTCGCCGTACACCCTCAAGGACACCTCCGCCTCCCGCGAGGCCGAATCGCTCAGCGCCTTCGCGGAGGGCCGCACCACGTTCCTGCGGCACTGGCCTTACGTCTACCCGACCCTGTACGAGACCTTCGAGGAAGACCTCGGCGTGGCCCGGCTGCCCGGCAAGGCCGTGCTCGGCGGCCAGAACCTGGCCGTCACCTCGTCCACGTCCGAGCAGCGGGCCGCGAAGGCCGCCGAACTGATCGCGTTCCTCACCGACCCCGACAGCGAACGCTGCCTGCTGCGCGCCGGGTTCGCCGCCACACGCGTCTCCGCCTACCAGGAGACCGGCACCGCCCCGGCATGCCGGCACGCCCCCGCGTACGCCGAGGGCCCCTCGGTGTCCCCCACGGGAGAGAGCGCCGAGCGCACGGCACCCGACCGGCTCGCGGGCGGCCTCAGCTACTCCCGCGACATCCTGCTCCCGGCACTCCGCGAGGCGGTCCACCGCCCGCGCACTCCCCTGTACGGCGCCGTCACCCAGACCCTCATCACCGAACTGGACGCCCTGTACGGCCCTCGGGCCGAGGCGGACCCGCCGGGCGACGCGGAGTTGGCGAAACGCCTGCACGAGGCATTGCGTAAAGTCTTGTCCAACCAGTGATGTTCACAATTTCGCCATTGCATACGCGTCCGCCCCGTGCGTAGCCTCTTTCTCGCACTGACCATGCAACTCACCATGCAACTCAACAAAACGGGGACGGACTTCGTGAGCGTACGAAGCAAGGGGATATCCACTGTCATCGCTTTCGCCATGACGGGCGCGCTGTGCGGCATCGGGGCGCAGGCGGCCCATGCGGCTCCAACACAACCGGAGATCCGCGCCGGAGCGGACGAGATCTGCGCGGTCCTCGGGATCGGCAGTGGCGCGGCGGGCCTTTCCAAGGCACTGGCCAAGGGGGCTTCCTGGGTGGGAATCGGCGCCAGTATCGGGTGCTACGCGTACACCAAGGCGAAGGAAGCCACGCCCGCGCAGAAGCGGGCCGCGATGATCGCGTCCTACAAGAAGTACCAGGCGATGAGCGACATCAAGAAGCTCGACGCTCTCGGCTACTACTGCCGTAAGAAGGACAGCGGCGGTGGCGGCGGCACCGACGTCGCCCCCGCCACCCCGACCGTGAAGGTGGGGTACCGCGACATCAGGATGAAGGGCGTGACGTACAAGTGCACGGCTACCGGGGACTGACCGGACGTCGCGGCCCGGGCTACGGGGAACGCCTGCTGTTCTCCGTGGCGCTGGTCGTGGTGAGCCTTCTGTGGATCGGCCAGGACATGGCCGCTTGGGCGACGGCGGCGTGTGCGGTCGGCGCGGTCGGCGGAGCGCTCGGGGCGTGCTACTTCGGGTGGCGCTTCGTCCGCTCGCGCGGGGACGCGCGCTAGTCAGCCGGGGTGGGCCGCCGGCCGGGACCGCGATCCGGACGCCTGACGATGGGGCGACCGGATCAGCAGGTCGCGGAGGACACGGCGGCCCTTCTCGTCCAGGCCGGCGAGGAACCGTTCCTGGTCGGCGGGCATCACGGCCCCCGCGAACGCGACGAGGTTGGCCTAGCGCTTCACCAGGTGGGACTCCGACTGGAACAGCTCGGCGTAGCGCGAGAGGGGACGCCGGGTCGCCTGGTGGGCCTGCTCGAGCACGCCTGTAGAGGTCCTCGGCGCACAGATAACCGAACTTGTCGCACGTGTATGAAACGCAGGGACGCGGGGCCGTCTTCCTGGAGGGCCGCTGCGAATTCTCCTTTGATGAGAAGCACCCGCGTCCCGAGCATGCTGGTCACTTCCATTTTCCCGTCGACATCGTCGAGGATGTAGACATCGATCGGGCGGTGGTAGTGGAGTTTCCGTCGGAGTTCGGCAATTTCTGCGTGGATCTCCGGAAAACTGTCCGGTGTCACCTTCATCGCATGCCCGAGAAGCTCGGCTTTCCGGAGCCTGTGGAAGAGCCACTCGGAACCGGGATGAAGAAGCCGGTCCACACGGTGCCCACGGCGAGTACGAGCCTGGTGAGCCCTTTTCGCCTGCCGGGGAGGGGGCGGTCAGCGGGCGTCGGTGACCGTCTGGGAACCCTGTTGCGCTTCCGTGGCCCGTGCCGGTCCCGCGTTCGCTGCCAGCAGTAGTGTCGCGACGGCGACCAACGCGGCGGCGAAGCCTCTGGCGTACCGCTCGGCGGTGCGTGTGCGTTCGAGCACGGCGACCTCGCAACAGGGGCGGCGGCTAGGACGGTGGAGTGTTAAGCGTGTCCGACACTGCGGCTTAACACTCCGTTTAACCTAGGGGCTGTCCAGGGCGAACGGCAAGAGGGGCAGGGGGAGTTGGCGTGGGGGAGCGTGACGATCCGGGGACCATCGGCCGCCGGGTGCAGCGGTTGCGTGTCGAACGAGGACTGACACAACGGCAGTTGGCGGAGCCCGTGTACACGCCCGCCTACATCTCCACCCTGGAGTCCGGCCGGGTGCGGCCCTCCGACGACGCCCTGCGGCATCTCGCCGAGCGGCTCGGCGTCGCCTTCGACGAACTCGCCAGCGGGCACTCGGCGCGGCGCGTCACCGAGCTGCGGCTGCGGCTGACCGAGGCGCAGCGCACCCTCGCCGTCGGCGAGGCCGAGGAGGCGGCGGAGCAGTACGCCGGGCTGCTCGGCGAGGCCGAGACGCACGGCCTGGCCGCGGAGCAGGCCGCCGCGCTGCTCGGGCTCGGCGAGTGCGCCCTGGAGACGGGCGAGCTGGTGCCGGGGCGGCAGTTCTTCGAGCGGGCCGAGACCTGCCTGGCCGGTGCGCCGCTGCCCGCCCGGGTCCCGGCCCTGCGCGGCCGGGCCGTCGCCCACTACCTGGCCGGTGAACTCCGATACGCCGTCTACCTGCTGGAGACCGCCCTCGACGAACTCAACCGCGGCGGCCTGCACGACCCGGACGCCCTGCTGCTGCTCTACGCCAGCGCCATCGGCCCGTACATGGACATGGGCGCGCACGCCCGCGCCGCCCAGGCCGCCGAGTTCGCCCTGGCTCTCGCCCCGCAGTCCGGCGACCCCGCCCTGGTCGCCCGCATGCACCGCTCGGTCGCCCGCACGCTGGTCGCCGAGGGCCGTCTCGCCGAGGCCGACGCCTCGCTGGCCAAGGCGGCCGAGCTGTACCGCGGCCTGCAGATCCGCACGGAACTCGCCAACTGCCACTGGATGCGCGGCTACGTCTACGCCCAGGACGGGCAACTGGAGCGCGCGGAGGAGGAGTTGCGCGAGGCCCTCGGCATGCTGTCGGCCAGGCGTGCCGCCCTGTACAGCAGCCAGGTCGCCGTGGAGCTGGCCGACGTGCTGCACCGGCGCGGCAGGTCGGACGAGGCCGCGGCCCTGCTGCACGACGTCCTCGGGCACCTGTCCCCCGAGCGCGGTGCCGTCCACTCCGCCGCCGCGCACCGGCTGCTCGGCATCATCGCCGAGGACGCCCGCCGTACGGAGGACGCCGAGGAGCACTACGTCCGCGCCCTGAGCCTGCTGGAGCGGGCGGGCGCGGCCGGGGACCTGGCCGACCTGTGCCGGCTGCTGGGCGACCTGCTGCGGCGCACCGGCCGGGTGGAGGCGGCCCTGGACGCCTACCGGACCGGACTCGGGCACCGTACGGCCCCCGGCACGACCACCCTCGGGCCCGCGCCCGCACAGCCTCCTCTCTGAGGAAGCAAGGGCGTCGCACAGCCGTGCGGGTTAGCCTCCTGCGGGGATGTGAACGACCAGGGTGGGGCGCGTGGAGAACCAACGGACGGTGGCCGACGGCATACGGCTGGGCCTGCGGGCCCTGGTGTACGCCGTCCTCGGAGGCGCCGCGCTGATCGCCGTGGTGACGGTGGTGTCGGTGCTCGGGCCGATGGTCGCGCTCGACCTGTACACCCCGCCGGTCGCGGCCTGGTGGACGGTGTTCACCGCGATCGCCGTGCAGGGCGTGCCCTTCCTGCTGCTGGGCACGGTCGTGTCGGCGGCGATCGGGGCGTTCGTGCCCGAGCGGGTCTTCACCCGGCTGCTGCCCCGCCGCGAGGTGCTCGCCGTGCCGGTCGCGGGAGCGGCGGGTGTCGTGCTGCCCGGCTGCGAGTGTGCGTCGGTGCCGGTGGCGGGCAGCCTGATGCGGCGGGGTGTCGCCCCGGCCGCCGCGCTCGCCTTCCTGCTGTCGGCGCCCGCCATCAACCCCGTCGTCCTGGTGGCGACCTCGGTCGCCTTCCCCGGGCAGCCGGAGATGGTCCTCGGCCGGCTGGTCGCCTCGCTCGCCACGGCCGTGGTGATGGGCTGGCTGTGGGCGCGGTTCGGGCGGGAGGAGTGGCTGCGGCCGCCGAAGCGGAGCGGCGCCCCCGCGCCGGGCGGCGGGCCGCGGGCCTTCGTCGCCGGGCTCCAGCACGACTTCCTGCACGCGGGCGGCTTCCTGGTGGTCGGCGCGGCGGCCGCGGCGACCTTCGCGATCGTCGTGCCGCGGTCGCTGCTGGAGGTGTTCACCGGATCGGCCTGGCTGTCGGTGCTGCTGCTCGCCCTGCTGGCGGTCGTGCTGTGCGTGTGCAGCGAGGCCGACGCGTTCGTGGCGGCGTCGCTGAGCGGTTTCTCACCGACCGCGCGGCTGGCGTTCATGGTGGTCGGGCCGATGGTGGACCTGAAGCTGATCGCGCTCCAGACGGGCACGTTCGGCCGGGCCTTCGCGCTGCGGTTCTCGGCCGCGACCTGGGTGGTGGCCGTGGCCGCCAGTGTCCTGGTGGGGTGGTGGCTGCTGTGAGGCGCTACGGACCAGCCGTACTGCTCGCGCTCGTCGGGGCGGCGATCCTGCGGGTGTCGGCCTTCAGCGAGCTGTACCTGCGGTACGTGCAGCCGGGGTTGCGGCCCTGTCTGGTGGTGTCCGGGGTGCTGCTGGTGCTGCTCGGTGTGGTGGTGGCGGTGCTGACGCGGACGGCGGGGAAGCAGGACCACTACGACGACCTCGACCAGGACCTTGACGACCAGGACCACAGCCACGGTCATGACCACGGCCCCGTCGGCCCCCGCGTCGCCTGGCTCCTCACCCTCCCCGCCCTGGCCCTGCTGCTCTTCCCGCCGCCCGCCCTCGGCTCCTACAGCGCGCAGCGCGAGGCGGACCAGCGGGCGGCGCAGGGCGTCGGCAGCTTCCCGGCGCTGCCGTCCGGGGACCCCGTCGACCTCACCCTCGGAGAGTTCGGCTCCCGGGCGGTCTACGACAGCGACCGTTCCCTCGAGGGACGCACGATCCGGCTCACCGGCTTCGTCACCCGGGACGACGACGGCACCTGGTACGTCACGCGCCTCCTCGTCGCCTGCTGCGCCGCCGACGCGACGACCGCCAGGGCCGAGGTCCGCGGCGCCGACGCCCCGCCCGTCGACACCTGGGTCACGGTCACCGGCACCTGGCGTCCCGAGGGCGCGCTGGGCTCGGACGCGGCCTGGCCGCCGGTCGTCGACGCCGCGTCCGTGCGGCAGGTGGCGCAACCGGACAACCCGTACGAGAAGCGCTGAGGGGCGGCCCCGCCGCGACGGCCGCGCGCACGGGTTTCGCCCCACCCGCGTCGGGTAGTCGGGGCACGATTCCGGGAGGGCGGTCACATGCCGTTCCTCGCCGCGCCCAGCCAGGGGCCCGCCCCGGAAGACCGTCAAGCGTGCAGGCCGCGGTGAATCAGAGGAGGCGGTTGTCGTGCGGCCCAGGGACGATCCCCAAGGTGCCCCCGGCGGCGACCCCGGTCCCCGCGGCACCGGGGGCGGTGACCTGGACCTGGACGGGGCCCGCGCCGCCGACGTGATCGCCAGGGGCGTGCGCGGGGCCGAGCCCGGGCAGGTGCCGGGGCGGCTGTGCGAGGTCGCGGTCGAGCTGCTGCCGGTGACCGGCGCCAGTGTGTCGCTGCGCAGCGACGGCATGCCCGTACGGCTGAGCGCGAGCAGTCCGCACGCCGCGCACTTGGCGGAGATCCAGGCGACCCTGGGCGACGGCCCCTGCCAGAGCGCGCTGGAGGCGGGGGAGCCCGTGCTGGCCTGCGATCTGACCACGGGCCGGGACGCCGGACGCTGGCCGGTCTTCGCCCAGCAGGCGACGGCGGCCGGGGTACGGGCGGTGTACGCCGTGCCGCTGGGCAGCGACGCGGTGTGCGTGGGGACGCTGGACCTCTACCGGGACAGCCCGGGCGGTCTCACCGACCGCCAGTTGCACGTCGCGCTGCTGGTGGCCGGTGTCATGACGGTGGCCCTGATGGCGCTCCCCCGCGAGGACGAGGCCGAGGCGCGGGGCGGGGAGCGCTGGCTGAGCGGGCTGGCCGCGGACCACCACGAGGTCTACCAGGCCGTCGGCATGATCATGGCGCAGCTCGGCGTCGGCGCCGACGACGCTCTCGCGCGGCTGCGGGGTGACGCCTTCGCACGCGGGTGCACCGCCCTCGACGTGGCGCGCGACGTGATCGCCCACCGCAGGCGCTTCGACCGGGACTGACGTGACGGCGGGGCCCGGGCGTGACGAAGGGGCCCGGGGCGTCAGATCTGCGCCCGCCCCCGCTTGCCGATCTCCACGAGCCGCCGCGTCCCGAGTTCCACGGCCTGCTGGGTGACCTCCGCGTACACCTCGTCGAGACCGCCGTGGGTGAGGACGATGGCCTCCTCACCGACCCGCACGGCGGCGAGGTCCATGGTCAGGTACGTCAGCTCCCCCTCCTCCGTCTCGCCGGCCAGCGTCACCCGCAGGGCCTGGCGGGCGTCCCCCACCGGCGGCAGCGGCAGGTCACCGACCTCCACGCCCTGGACCCCGCCGCGGAACGTCGCGGCCGTGAACTGGCCGCACCTGCCCGGCAGCGACTTCAGCCACTCCAGGGTGCGGTCCACGTCCGCGGGCGGGTGCGCGGCGACCTGGTAGCGCACCTGGGCGTCGGTCTCGGCGTCGTCGAACGCCGATGTCGCGTGCGGGCCCTTCGGGACGCCGAAGAGCTCCTCCGTGTACAGGGCGTCGAGCAGCCGTTGGCACTCCGGGTCCTCCGTGGTCGCCTTGAGCAGCCCGTCCCGCCAGGTCCTGGCGCCCCGCGTCGGCCCCCACGGCTCCCCCAGGTCGGCCTCGGTGATCAGGGCCGCCCGGGCCTGCGCCTCGGTGAGGGCGGTCCCCGGCCCGGCGGGCTGCTCGACGGCGGGCGAGGCGGCGGAGGCCGAGGCGGAGAACCAGCGCGGCCGCGGCTCGTCCTCGACGGAGCAGCCGACCGTGGCCAGCAGGGCGGTCACGGACATCGCGGAGGCCAGGAGCGCACGGCCGGCGACCGGAGGGTGGGACATCGGGGTGCCTCCTGCTGGGGCGGGCCCGGTGGGAGCGGGCGGGCCGGGATCGGGTACCGCTCATCCGGCACCGCCACCGGCACCGGATCGGGTACTGCTCATACGGCACCACCGCGCCCGCCCGGCCACCAGCGCGACGGGCCGTCCGGGTGAGCGCACGGCGCGGCACCGCCGCGTCGGCCGCCCGGGGGCTGAGAATCCGCTGCCCCCGGAGGCGAGCGGGGATGGGGGAGCCCGCCGCTCCGGGGCGAGTGCGGACGGGAGGATTCGCCGCTTCGGGGGTGAGCGGGGACGGGAAGGTTCGCCGCTTCGGGGGTGAGCGGGGATGGGGGAGCCCGCCGCTCCGGGGCGAGTGCGGACGGGAAGGTTCGCCGCTCCGAGGGCGAGCGGGGACGGGAAGATTCGCCGCTCCAGGGACGAGCAGGGACGGAAAGACGCCGCCCGGAGTCGCGCGGGACGGGAAAACCCGTCGCCCCGCGGCCGCTCCCCTTGCTACGGTCCCGCCCATGAAGCGCGCCCAGTCGTTCCCGTTCCGCACGACGACGCCGGAGAGTGTCCCGGCGCGCTGACAGCTGACCTGAGTGTCCGAAGCCCCGGGGCGAGTGCCCCGGGGCTTCGGCGTGTGGTGCTCGTCCCAGACCCGGAGGAGCCACCATGCACGACCACCGCCGACTCGGCCGTGAACTGGACCTGTTCGACACCGACCCGCTGATGGGCGCGGGGCTGCCGTACTGGCTGCCCGACGGCGCGCTCGTGCGGCACACCCTGGAGGAGTACATCCGCGAGGCGGAGCGGCGGGCCGGCTACCGGCACGTGTACTCGCCCGTCCTCGGCAAACGCGAGCTGTACGAGATCTCCGGCCACTGGGACCACTACGGCGACGACATGTTCCCGCCGATGGAGCTGGGCGCCGAGCAGGTCCTGCTGCGCCCCAGCCTCTGCCCCCACCACGCCCTGATCTACCGCTCCCGCTCCCGCAGCTACCGCGAACTCCCCCTGCGCATGGCGGAACTGGGCGGCATGTACCGCTCGGAGCTGTCGGGCGTGCTCGGCGGGCTGACCCGGGTGCGGGCCATCACCCTCAACGACGCGCACATCTTCTGCACCCTGGAGCAGGCCGTGCAGGAGGCGCGTGCCGCGCTGGAACTGATCGGCCGCGCCTACGCCGACCTGGGCATCAGCGCGTTCCGCCACCGCCTCTCGCTGCCCGGCGAGGGCGGCAAGTACGTGGCCGACCCGGACCTGTGGCGGCGGGCCACCGCCCTGCTCCGGGAGGTCCTGGACGGCTCCGGCATCCCCTACGAGGCGGCCGCGGGCGAGGCGGCCTTCTACGGGCCGAAGATCGACGTGCAGATCACCGATCCGGCCGGGCGGGAGGCCACCCTGTCCACCGTCCAGATCGACTTCCACCAGCCCGAGCGCTTCGACCTGCACTACATCGGCGCCGACGGGGCGAAGCACCGCCCGGTGATGGTGCACCGCAGCATCATCGGCAGCGTGGAACGCGCGGTCGCCCACCTCATCGAGGCGCACGGCGGCGCCTTCCCGCCGTGGCTGTCCCCCGTGCAGCTGGTCGTGCTGCCGGTCGGGGAGGAGCAGGCCGGGCCCGCCCACGCCCTCGCGGAACGTGCCCGGGGGCTCGGTCTGCGGGCCGAGGTCGCCGGGCCCGAGCAGGGCACCCTCGCCGCCCGGATCCGCGCGGCCCGGCTGGTCCCCTACCAGGCGGTGATCGGCGGGCGCGAGGCCGACGCCGGGCTCGTGGCACCGCGCCTGCGGGACGGCCGCCGGCCGGGCCCGCTGCCCGAGGGCGAGCTGCTGCGGCGGATCGCGGACCGGGTGGCGGCGCGCGGCACCGGGTTGTGGGAAGCCGCGTAGGGCGAGCGGGGCGGGGTCAGCGCGGGGCGTCCAGGAGGCCGGTGATCTGTTCGTGCAGCTCGTGCGGCAGGTCCAACGCCCAGCGTGCGGCCGCCTCGCCGGCCAGGTCCCGGCTCCAGCGCCAGCTCTCGCGCGCGGCCCTGCGCACCTCCTGCTCGCGGGCGGTGGCCGTGACGGCGACGTAGCGCTCCCGGTCGGCGGCCGGCAGCTCCTGCTCCAGGGCGCGGCTGGGGGTGAGCCAGTGGGCGGTGCTGTCCCGCAGCAGGCGGCAGAGCTGGAGCTGCAGCGGGGCGACGACGATGTGCAGCGCCGCGTGGGCGCGGGCGATCTCGCCGCGGGCCAGGATGTGGGCGACCATCAGCGTCCAGTTGGCCAGCTCGTCGGTGAGCTGCCGGGCGGTGGACACCGGCTCGCGCGGGCGGAACTCCGCCAGCTGCCGGGCGGCCCGCGTCAGCCGCCCGGTGCGGTCGAGCAGGACGGCGTCGTCCGGCCGGGGCAGGTGGATCTGGCCCTGCCAGGTGGGGACTTCGTCGATGCCGGGGCCCGCGGGGGTGAGGTGGAACTCGCCGCGCATGAGGTCGTCGAAGACGACGGCGAGGATGCCCCACATGTTGGTGTACGCGAGCCGGAGCGGCGCGAGCTGCTCCAGGAAGGCGCGGCCGTCGAAGCCGTCGGCCTGGTCGTCCCGGATGTAGAGGTAGGCCTCGATGTCGGAGTGGGCGTCGGCCTCGCCGACGGTCCACGAGCCGTAGAGCAGGACGCCCTCCAGGCGGGGGTCGGCGTGGGCGAGCTCGCGCAGGCGGTCGATGCGGTCGTCGAGGGCGGGGGAGGCGGAGCGCATGGGCGCGATGCTAGGCAGGCGGCTCCGGGAGTTCAGCTGATTTCTCGTCAGGCCGCAGTCCAGGGCCGGAGCTTGTCGGGGTTGAGGACGGCCCAGACGCGGGTGATGCGGTCGCCCGCGACGTCGAACGCCAGCACCGACACCGTGACGCCGTCCTTGCGGGCCAGCAGGCCGGGCTGGCCGTTGACCGCGCACTCCAGGAGTGTCACGCCGGGGACCGCGCGGGCCCGGTCGACGAAGAAGCGCGCGATCGGCTCGGCGCCCTCGACCGGGTGGAGTGCGGCGGAGACGAGTCCGCCGCCGTCGCCGGTCGCGATGGCGTCGGGGGCCAGCAGGCCGATGAGGCCGTCGATGTCCTGGGCCTCCCAGGCCCGCCGGAAGGAGCGGACGAGGGCGGCCCGCTCGGCCGCCGGGGGCGCGGGAGGCCGGGCCGCGCGCACCCGGCGGCGGGCCGAGGAGGCCAGCCGGCGGCACGCGGCCGGGGTACGGCCGACGATCTCGGCGACCTCGGCGAAGGAGTAGCGGAACACGTCGTGCAGGACGAACGCGACCCGCTCGGCCGGGGTCATCGACTCCAGCACGACGAGGAAGGCCATGCTGACGGACTCGTCGAGCGTGACGCGGTCGGCGGGGTCGGCCGGGTCGGCCGTGGTGCCGCCCCACCGCCCGCCGACCCACTCGGTACCGCTGGGCAGCGGCTCCGGGACCCATGTGCCCACGTACCGCTCGCGCCGGGCCCGGGCCGAGCCCAGCAGGTCGAGGCAGACGCGGCCCGCGACCGTCGTCAGCCAGGCGCCGGGGGAGTCGATGCCGTCCCGCTGCCGCGGGGTCAGGGCGTACCAGCGGGCGTAGGTCTCCTGCACGACGTCCTCGGCCTCGGCGAGCGAGCCGAGCAGGCGGTACGCGAGGTTGAGCAGCCGGCGCCGCTCGCGGGTGATCGCGCTCGGGTCGTCTGCGGGCTCGGACGGTGTGCTCATGGTGCGGCTGGCTCCCTCGGTCGCGCGGGTCCTCACTTCCATACGACGAGACAGCGCCCCGGAATGTGAGGCCGGCCCGCGCCGCCTCACATTCCCCGGGGCTGTGTCGTCGAACCGGTGAGGACCCGCACCGGGCCTTCCCTACCAGGAGACACCACCATGACGACCACGAGCACACTCGGCGAACTGACCGGCGACTACGTCCTCGACCCTGCCCGTACCCGCATCGGGTTCGTGGCGCGGGCCCTGCTCGTCAGCAGGGTGCGCGGGACGTTCGGCGCGTTCGAGGGCGGCGGGCGGCTGGACGGCGACGACCCGTCGAGGTCCGCCGTGCGGCTCGCGATCCGCGCGGAGAGCGTCCGGACCGGCAACGACAAGCGCGACGACCACCTGCGCGGCGGCGACTTCCTCGACGCGGACGTCCACCCGTCCCTCACCTTCACCTCGACCCGCGTGGAGCGGGCCGGCGCGACCGGCTTCCGGGTCACCGGTGACCTGACCGTCCGCGGCCTGACCCGGCCGGTCACCGTGGACGTCGAGCTGACCGGCGCCGGACGCGACCCGGGGGGCGCGTTCCGGGTCGGCTTCACGGGCCGGGCGACCCTCGACCGCGACGACTGGGGCGTGAGCGGGGGCCGCGGCATGGTCGGCCGGAAGGTGGCGCTGGAGCTGGACATCGCGGCGATCCGGCAGTCCTGATCACGACGGTGCGCCGCCGCAGCGAGGCCGTAAGGTCGCTGGTACGGCCCCCGCCCGGGGTGAGCCGAAGCGGAAGGAGTCCTCGCCGTGACGGACGGTCAGCGCATCCCCGTGGTCATCGACTGCGACACCGGCGTCGACGACGCCCTCGCCCTGCTGTTCGCCGTCCGGCACCCGGCGCTCGACGTGCGCGCGATCACCTGCGTGGCCGGGAACACGGACGTGGACGGCGTCGTCCGCAACACCCTGACCGTGCTGGAGGTGGCCGGCGCCGGTGACATTCCCGTGGCCCGGGGCGCCGAGCGCCCGCTGATCGAGCCGGTGCGGACGGCGCGGCACGTGCACGGGCAGGACGGGATGGGGGACCTGGGGCTGCCCGCGCCGACCCGCGTGCCGGTCGACGTGGACGCGGTGACGCTGCTGCGGCGCGAGATCCTCGCCTCGCCGAGGCCGGTCACGCTGATTCCCATGGCGCCCCTGACGAACATCGCGCTGCTGCTGCGCACGCATCCCGAGGTGACCCGCAACATCGAGCGGATCGTGTTCATGGGCGGCGCGGTGGCGACGGGCAACGCCACGCCGGTCGCGGAGTTCAACGTGTGGCACGACCCGGAGGCGGCCGCGATCCTGCTCACCGCGGGCGTGCCGATCACGATGTACGGCCTGGACGTGTTCAAGAAGGTCCTGGTGCCCGCGGGGGAGGTGCAGCGGCTGCGGACGAGTCCGGAGCCGAGCCTGCGCATGGCCGGTGAGCTGCTCGCCCACCGGGACCCGGCCACGTCCGGCGATCCCACGCCCATGGGCGGGCTCGGTGACGCGGGCGCGGTCTGCGCGGTCGTCGACCCGAAGGGGCTGACCACCGAGCGCCTGCCGGTCGAGGTCGTGCTGGCCCCGGGGCCCTCGCGCGGCCAGACGATCGTCGACCGCCGGCCGCGGCCCGGGGAGTCCGAGATCCACGAGGGCGTGCGGGACCAGCCGCTGGTGGAGGTCGCGTTGGACGTGGACGCGGAGCGGTACGTGAACCTCTACCTGGAGACGGTGTAGCGCCCGCGCGCGGAGTCGTGCCGCCCTGACGGTGTCCCACAGGGACCCGCCGGGCGGCACGATCACCGGTGACTAGGCGGCGTTGCGCTTCGCCGCGCGGCGGCGGGTCGCGACGACGAGGGCCGCGCCGCCCGCGAGCAGCACCGCCGCGCCCGCGGCGATCGGGCCGGTGCTGCTGTTGGCGCCGGTCTCGGCGAGGTCGCCGCCACCGCCGTTCGGCGTGGGCGCCGGGGGCGTGCTCGACTCGGAGGCGGTCGGGGTGGGCGTGTCCGTGTCGGAGGACGGCGGCGTCGAGGGCTCGGCCGGCTCGGACGGGGACGCCGGCGGGGTCGTCTCCTCGGCCGGCTCGGAGGGGCTCGCGGGCGGCGTGGAGGCCGGCGGCTCCTCCTCGGCGGGCGGCGGGGTCGTGCAGTCCTTCGTGCCGCCGTTCCAGGCCGCGATCAGCTTGTCCTTGATGACCGGGCGGTCCGGGCCCTTGGGCAGCTCGCCGTGCTCGAAGCCGTCCTTCGCGTCGAGCTCGCCGTCGAACTTCACCGCGCCCCGGTAGAGGTCGATCTGCCCGAAGCAGCCCTTGTCCGGGATGGCGATGTCGAGCGAGTCGGTGCCGCCCGGCTTGACCGTCACCGTGTCGAAGTCGACGAAGACCTGCTCGCCGGAGGTCGCGAAGGTCGCGCCGTGCGCCAGGTAGGAGGCGAGGGAGGCCGTGCAGGTGGCCGCGTCACCGGCGGTGCGGACCTTGATGTGGACCTTGCCGTCCTCGGTCGGCTTCAGGTTCTGGTCGTCGACCTTCACCGAGTCGAAGAAGTTCACGCCGTCGAGCGAGAACTGGCAGCGGTCGGTCCCCGTCTCCGTGCCCGCGCCCGTGCCGGGCTGGTAGCTGCCGCCGGACGACCAGCCGTCACCGCCGGGGGTACCGGTGGCGAAGGCGGTGGTGGCGGAGGCGGCGCAGAGGGCGAGGGCCGCGGCGCCCGTCCCCAGCAGGCGGCGCGCGGTGACACGTCTCGCTATGGACATAGGGGTATCCCGTTTCTTGGCGTGTGCCGGAACCCGGGGACGGCAGCAGGGCAGCATGCGGCCGCCGGCCATACCGGGGGTGAGTGGTCTGAGAAACACTGGGCTCATTGGTCATATGCGCCTCGGTGCGCCCCCATGGTGTCCGCGCCGCATCAGGCTGTCAACCTGCGAGTATGCAAAGGGAGTTGCTCCCTCATCACACTTTCATCACAGCAGGAACGGATGACTCCGATCGGTGTGATGGTTCCTCTTTCCGGCATTCTGGACAGATTTAATGCTGTCGCTCGTATGCCCTGCAGAGGAGACCGCGTGACCGATCGCTCCACCCTCGACCTGTCGTCCCGGGATCCCGACTGGTGGCGCCAGGCCGTCGTCTACCAGATCTATCCCCGCAGCTTCGCCGACGCCGACGGGGACGGCCTCGGTGACCTGCGCGGCATCACCCGCCGCCTCACCCACCTCGCCGCCCTGGGCGTGGACGCCCTGTGGCTGAGCCCCTTCTACCCGTCCGAGCTCGCCGACGGCGGCTACGACGTCGCCGACCCGCGCGGCGTCGACCCACGCCTCGGCACGCTCGACGACTTCGACGCCCTGGTCGCCGAGGCCCACCGCCTCGGCCTGAAGGTCATCGTCGACATCGTGCCCAACCACTCCTCGCACCAGCACGTCTGGTTCCAGGAGGCCCTGCGCGCCGGCCCCGGCTCGGCCGCCCGCGACCGGTACGTCTTCCGGGACGGCCGCGGCGAGCACGGCGAACTCCCGCCCACGGACTGGCAGTCCGTCTTCGGCGGCAGCGCCTGGAAGCGGGTGCCCGACGGGCAGTGGTACCTGCACCTGTTCGCGCCCGAACAGCCCGACCTCAACTGGGAGAACCAGGAGGTCCGCGCGGACTACCGCACCACCCTGCGCTTCTGGTCCGACCGCGGGGTCGACGGCTTCCGCGTCGACGTCGCGCACGCCCTGGTCAAGGACCTGAGCGAACCGCTGCGCGACCTCGGCGCGCCCGAGCTGAGCCGCGAGGAGGCGCTCACCTCGATGCCGCCCGGCACGCACCCCTTCTACGACCGCGACGACGTGCACGAGATCTACCGCGACTGGCGCAAGATCCTCGACGCCTACCGCCCGCCCCGCATGGCGGTCGCCGAGGCGTGGGTGCCCGGGGCGCGGCGCGCGCTGTACGCCCGTCCCGACGAACTGGGGCAGGCCTTCAACTTCGAGTACCTGGAGGCCGGCTGGGACGCGGACGAGCTGAGGCAGGTCATCACCGACTCGCTCGCCACCGCCCGGGCGGCCGGCGCCTCGGCCACCTGGGTGCTCTCCAACCACGACGTGATCCGGCACGCCTCCCGGCTGATGCTCCCGCCGGACACCGACCTCAACGCCTGGCTGCTCTCCGGCGGCCGCGCCCCGGCCGTCGACACGGCGGCCGGGCTGCGCCGGGCCCGGGCCGCCACCCTGCTGATGCTGGCGCTGCCCGGCTCGGCCTACGTCTACCAGGGCGAGGAACTCGGCCTGCCCGAGGTCGCGGACCTGCCCACCGAGGTCCTCCAGGACCCGATCTGGGAGCAGACGGGCCACGTCCGCAAGGGCCGTGACGGCTGCCGGGTGCCGCTGCCGTGGACCACGACCGGACCGTCGTACGGCTTCGGGCCCGGCGGCGCCTGGCTGCCCCAGCCGCCCGGCTTCGCCGCGTACGCCGTCGAGGCGCAGGACGGCGTGGAGGGTTCGACGCTGGAGCTGTACCGCACGGCACTGCGGCTGCGCCGCAAGCTGCTCGACGGTGAGGAGCTGACCTGGGCGGCGGACGCCCCGGACGGTGTCCTGCGGTTCGACCGCGGCCAGGGCTGGCGCTGCGTGACGAACCTGTCCGGTGCGCCGGTGCCGCTGCCGGCCGGTGAGGTGCTGCTGAGCAGCGCGCCGCTGGAGGACGGCCTGCTCGGGCCGGACACGACGGTGTGGCTGGGGAGGTAGCGGTCCGCCGGAGATGAGGGGCGCCGCTGCCGTGGCTGGTCGCGTGGTTCCCCGCGCCCCTTCGGGGGCGCGGGTCCACCCGCGTGGGTGAGCAACGGGTGCCGTCCGCCCCGACGGCCGCGAGGATCGTCGGCGGAGTGTCCTCGACAGGCTGTATCGGACAGGGAGCCTCGCCCGCCATGAACAGGTCCAGCAGGTCAGCAGCGGTGGCGGGGGCCGTCGTCGCGGGGGTGCTCGCATGGGCGGGGACGCCCGCGCAGGCCCGGGACGGCGTCCTGTGGGGTGCCGCGACCATCGCGCCCGGCCGGGAGGGCGTCGTCGAGGGCGCGGGCTGCGCGACTGCGACCTGCTGGTCACCGACGCGCGGGGCCTGCGGCGGGCCGTCGGCCGGTGTGCCGTGACCGTGGGCCTGGCCGCGCCGACGCTGCTCCGCCCGCTGTCCGGGGTGCCGCTGGAGACCCGGCCGGAGATCGCCGGCACGGCGCACCCGGGCGCCCGGGTCACCGTCCGGGACAAGGGCGAGCACGAGGCCTGCGCGACCACCGCCGCCCCCGACGGCACCCGGACGTGCACCCCGGGCCACCCTCAACGGGGTGAGCGCCATGAGCGAGCAGATCGACATCTCCGTGGCCACCGAGGCCGCCGCGGGTCAGTAGCGCAGCGCCCGCGCCACCTCCGCCCGGACCTCCCCGGACAGGTCGTGCGTGCCGCGCGCGGTGACCGTGCTCGACTCGCCGGCGGGGACGTCGTCGACGGTGACGACGACCGTGTCGAGCAGTCCGCCGTCGGTGTCGGTGAAGTCGACCTGGACCGCGAAGGAGCGGGTCGCGTCGCCGGTGTTGGCGACGGTGACCTCGACCCGGGCCCGGCCGTCGGAGCCGACCGTGACGGTGCCGAGCCGCACGTCGTCCTTCACGTCGATGCCGTCCTTGATGTCGTCGAGCCGGCGCTCGGCCTCCGCCGTCGCCGACTCCACCGCCTCGGAGGCCCGCGAGGCGAGCGACTCGACCGCCGACTCCGCCCTGCGGGTCGTCTCCGCGGGGCTGTCGCCGCCGCAGCCCGCGACCACGGCGGCCAGGGCGAACGCCACCACCGCCCCTGCCGTCGCCCGGCGCGTCCGGTGGCGGGCAGCCATGTCGCCTCCCTGGGAAGCCGCGGACACCCCCTAGGGCATCACGTGTGTCCGAGGCCGCCGCCGCCGAAGGACCCGCTGGATCCGGGCAGCCAGCGCCGCGGTTTCTGGTCCTTGCCGGTCCTGGTGCTCGCGTGGTGCAGCTCGTGCGGCAGCAGCCGCTCGCCGTCGCGCGGCACGACCGGCATCTCGTCCGGCTCCCGCATCTCCCGCGTCTCGCGGACCGGTCCCGTGTCCGGCAGGTGCGGCTGCTCGGCGGGGTCGGGGTGGTGGGTGTCCTTGTCCATGACGCGCATCCCGACGCGCACGGCCCAGATCAGCGCGCAGGCCACGATCAGCCCGCCGATGAAGGCGATGGTCACGGCGACCGCATGATCTGACGACGCCGCCAGCACTTCGTACGTTGCCGTAGTCATGCTCCGATTATCGCCGACGGATTGCCATAAAGCGCCCGGAATGCCCGGTGACAAAAGCCGGGCAACCCGTGCGGCGCCGGTGACGACCAGACGGTGAGCCCCCTTCCCCCACACCAGGGAGATCACCATGCGCAGACACCTCGCGCGGTTGCTCACCGTGCTCGCCGTGCTGGCGGCCGCGTTCGCCACACCCGGCATGGCGTCCGGCCGGGCCCAGGCCGCCGACGAGTGGAACCCGCCCGCGCACCTCGCCCAGCCCCTGAACGAGGTGTGGAACCACGTCGAGTCGACCTACGGGAACCTGTACGGCTTCCGCAACTACGGCTGGGACCAGGTCATGGCCAACCGGGGCAGCGTCAACTACTGCGTCCGCTGGGAGTCCGACGCCCCGGTCAGCGCCGCCCTGCGCGACCGGATCCACGCGGCGCTGAAGAAGCAGTTCGGCAAGTGGATGGCGGCCATGGTGGAGAACGGCAAGGGGCACAACGCCTGGCCGTACACCACCGTCCCCGTCAACATCGTCGGCTGGGCCGTGAAGAACCGCTCCACCCTGCAGTGGACCGACAACTCCGTCGACATCTACACCGGCATCCTCGACGGCGGCGGCGCCCCGCAGTGCGCCCCGGACTGCGGGCGCTTCTTCCACCAGGACGGCAACTACTCGAAGTGCCCGGGCGGCGCCGCCCGCCACTACGATCAGTCGCTGTGGCTCACCAAAGGCTTCCAGGGCGGTGCGGGCGGTGACTGGGGCCAGCGCATGGGCCAGGAGTACTTCACCGGCGCCCTGAACCAGGAGAACATCCACATCTACCTGCACGAGGTCGGCCACACCTTCGGCCTCGACGACTTCTACGACTGGACGCCCACCGGCCAGTGCTGCTTCCTGATGAAGGCGGGCAGTGCCACGCAGATCACCGAGTTCGACACGTGGATGCTGCGTGACTTCTGGCGCCACCTGAAGAGCCGCTACGGCCTCTGACCGGCACCGGGCGGCGCGGACGGCCCCGGCCTCCGCGCCGCCCCGCGGGGTACCGTGGAGGAACCGCGGGTATGTCGCAACCGGTGGCCGAACCGGTCCCGCCCTCGGCGCTCGACGAACCCCCTGCCTCCGCACACCGGGCTCGCGGCTCCGCCACCTCCTGGCCACGCACCCCGTCCGCAGCAGGAGCCCCCGATGACGTCCGCCTCCACACCGCCGCCGCCCCACCCCGCACCCTCCGAGGTGCGGCTCCGGCTCGCGGCCCAGCCGCGCCAGGGCCGCACGGCACGCCGGATCGACGGGGCGTGGTGGCCCCGTTCCTACGACCTGACCACGGAACTGCCCGGGCTGCTCGGCGTGCTGCCCCGGGCCTGGGGCCGGATCAGCAGCGTCCTGGTCAACGGGGACGTCTGGCCGTCCTGCCCGGAGCGGATGCTCGTCGCCGGGCAGGCCGTCCACGTGGGCCGGAAGGACTCGCCGACCGCCCCGCACACGGTCTGCCTGCTCGCCCCCGGCCGCGGCCGCTGGGACCTGCTGGTGGTCCCGCCCGGCACGGCGGAGGCGGAAGCCGGCCGTCTCATGGCACGGGCCGTCGAGCAGGGCGCCTGACTACCGCGCGATCAGCACCAGGGCGAGCGCGACCAGCGCCGGGACCGTCTGGACGAAGAGGATCTTCCGGCTGGCCGTGGCGGCGCCGTACACCCCCGCGACCGCCACGCACACCAGGAAGAACACCGAGACCTGGAAGCCCACCGGGTCGGACGCCACCGCGCCCCACACCAGTCCGGCGGCGAGGAAGCCGTTGTAGAGGCCCTGGTTGGCGGCCAGGGCCTTGGTGTCGGTGGCGAACTCGGCGGTGGTGCCGAAGGCGGCGCGGGCCCGGGGCGTGGTCCACAGGAACATCTCCAGCACCAGGATGTAGGCGTGGAGCGCGGCGAGGGCCAGCACCGCGAGCGTGGCGAGGGTCGACATGCGCGCATCATCGCAGCCCCGGCCTGCCGTCCCCGTCCCGCCATCCTCGCCCCGCCCTCCTTGCCCCGCCGTCTTCGTTCGGCCTTCCTCGTTCGGGCCGTCCCGGGAGGCGGCGCGGGGTGCCGGATGGGAGATTGCGGGCAGTGGAAGGCCGGGCACGGGCCGTCGCGTCCCCGCGTGTGCCGCTCGGGAGCCCGGTCCGGCCTTCCCGCCTGCCGGTGCGGCGGGTCAGTAGCCGATCCGGAACGTCGCGTCCGCGCGGTCGGTGGCGGTGGCGACGGGGTCGATGCGCAGGGCGTAACCGGAGTGGCGGAGGTACCGGTCCGGGTAGTTGTGCGAGCGGAACGACGTCCAGGAGGAGTCGGCCAGCCCGGGGACCTTGTGGAACGTGGCGTCCTTGGCGAACGTGGACGTCCCGTCCGGGGCGTCCAGCCGCAGGGCGTAGCCGTAGTGCCGCAGGTAGCGGTCCGGGTAGTTGACCGACTGGAAGGACACCCCGGAGGCGTCGGCGAGGCCCGGGACGAGCTTCCACTGCGAGTCGGTGTACGGGTCGAGGGGGTAGGGGTCGATCCGGCCCGCGAAACCGGCGTGGCGGACGTAGCGGTCGGGGTGGTTGTACGACTTCAGTCGGTTCCAGGCCGGGGCTCCCCAGTGGGCGAGGAGGTTGTCGTACTGCGTGCCCGTGAGCGGGGCGATGCTGCCGTGCTTGGAGTTCAGGGGTTGCGTGTAGCGGCGCTGGTCGACCGGTGTCCAGGTGCCGGAGGCGAGGTCGGTGGTCTGCCAGGCGTAGAAGACGCCGTTCGGCGTGTACGTGTCACCCCAGAGGTACCAGGTGCCGGTGGAGTGCGACCGCACGAGGATCGGCGCCTCGGTGCCGCCGTGGGCGACCGGGGTGCTGAAGACCTGCCAGCTGCCCGGGGCGAGGGTGGCGGAGCGGGCGCCGACCAGGGTCTGCTTGGAGCTGTCCTTGAAGTACATGTAGTGCGTGCCGCCGACGCCGAGGGCGAAGCTGCCGTCGATCACGTCGTAGCCCGGGTCGAAGAAGACCTGGGGCGTGGAGACCGTGCGGAAGTCGGTCGTGTAGTTGACCATCAGCACGTTGTGGCCGCTGGAGTTCACGGACGAGTAGACGATCCCGTACTGCCCGCGCGAGGCGTCCCAGAAGGCCTCCGGGGCCCAGCTGTGGGTGGCCATGTCGTGCAGCTTCAGCAGCCGGTAGCCGGTGAGGGAGCGCAGGTCGGCCGAGTCCCAGACGTGGATGTACTGGCTGTTGCGGTTCCAGTCGGTGCCCTTGAGGTCGGTGGCCAGTACGGCGAAGGTGCCGTCCTGCTTGCGCAGGATGAACGGGTCGCGCAGGCCGCCCGCGCCCTGGGTGGGGGTGACCACCGGGTTGTTCTGGTTGAGGGGGGTCCACTCCAGGCCGTCGAGGCTGACGGCGAGGTGCAGGCCGTAGGCGGTGCCGGCGCCGAGGTTGGTCGACTCGGTGAAGTAGCCCATCACGTACGCCGGTCCGGTCGCCGCTCCGGCCGCGCCGGCGCCCAGGGCCAGGTCGGTGGTGAGTGCGAGCGGCAGGGTCGCGGCCATGCCGAGGACGTGGCGGCGGGAGGGTCTGCGGGGGGAGGTCATGGCGGCTCGGCCTTCCGTCGGGGGGTACGGAGCGAAGCGGTGCGGGGGCAGGGCATGCGAAATCGCCGTTTGAAATACCGAACGCGGTTCGGCAATTCGGCCAGACCGTAGGGCCGTCGACCGCACGGCGTCAATGACCCGGACGCGAACTCCCGCTCGCCGAAGGCCCTACGGCGCGAGAGCCTTGCGCAGGGTGTGCAGGCACAGGGCCAGGGCGGAGTGCTTGGACGTGCCGGTGGTGCGGGCCTGCTCCCAGGCCGAGTAGAGCAGCGCCCACACCAGGTTGCGGACCCACTCCTCGTCCAGCTCGCGGTCGATGCTGCCCTCCGCGTGGCCGCGGCGGACCGTGTCCAGGAAGCGCCGGTCGGCCTCGGTCTCCTCGTCCCAGCCGGACCAGTTCGTCAGCTGCGGCGTCTCGAACATCAGCGTGAGGCCGTCGCCGAGCTCGAAGTACTCCTGGCAGAGCCGCTCCAGGGCCTTGGCGGCCGGGCCGTCGTCCAGACGGGCCCGCTCGGTGGCCGCCGCGACCTTCTCCAGGACGTCGGCGCCGATGGCCGCCAGCAGGTCGGACCGCTCGGGGAAGTAGCGGTGGACGGTCGTACGCCCCACGCCCGCCGCCGCCGCGACGTCGCCGAGCGACGCGGTCGGGTCGCCGGCCAGCAGGGCGACGGCGGCGTCGACGATCGCGCGCCGTGTGCGTGCCCGTGTTCCGCTCTCGGCCGCGACGCTCCGGTCCTCACCCATGCGCATACGGTAGCGCGCTCCTCCATGATGAAAATCTCTTGACCGTTATGGAACAGTGGTGTTCCACTCGGCGGCATGACTGTTCCGAAAGGCACGTCTCGCACGGTGTCCGTCCCGCGGCTGCGCATCCTCTGGTCGTTCGCCCGGCCGCACAAAGGCGCCCTGGCGCTCGCGCTCGTCCTCGCCCTGGTCGGGTCCGGGATGGGGCTGGCCACGCCCATGGTCACGAAGGGAGTGCTGGACGCGCTCGGCGGATCCGCGTCGCTGCGGGGGCCGCTGCTGGCCCTGCTGTTCCTGCTGGTCGTCGGCAGTGCCGTCACCTACTGGCAGTGGACGCTGATCGGCGCCCTCGGGGAGCGCGTGGTGCTGCGGGCCCGCGAGTCCATGGTGCGGCGCTTCCTGCGGGCCACCGTCACCGCCGTCACCCGGCGCCCGCCCGGTGAACTCGTCACCCGCGTCACCTCCGACACGGTCCTGCTGCACCAGGCCGCCACCGGCGCCCCGGTCGGCCTGATCAACGCCGTGGTCATGCTCGTCGGGACCCTGGCCCTCATGGCGGTCCTCGACCTGGTGCTGCTGGGCACCGTCGCGGCGGCCGTGCTGGTGGTCGGCGTGCTGTTCGCCGTCCTGATGCCCGGGATCGCGACCGCGCAGCAGCGCGCCCAGGACCACCTCGGGCGGCTCGGCGGCAATCTGGAGGGCGCGCTGCGCGCGATCCGGACGGTCAAGGCCGGCCGCGCCGAGGACCGCACGGCCGAGCGCATCGTGGCCGACGCCCGCACCTCCGCCGAGCACGGCGTCCGCGCGGTCCGCCGCGAGGCCCTCGCCTGGACGATCGCGCTGGCCGGCATCCAGCTGGCGATCATCCTGGTGCTGGGCGTCGGCGCCTGGCGGGTCGCCGAAGGGACCCTGGAGGTCTCCGGCCTCATCGCGTTCCTGCTCTACGCGTTCGGCCTGATGGACCCGATCAGCGAACTCAGCCAGAACGTCACCGCGCTCCAGTCGGGCATCGCCGCGGCGGAGCGGATCCGGGAGACGGACGACCTGGAGTCGGAGGCGGACGACGACGCCCGCGTGCCGGTGCCGGCGCGCGCGGCCGCCCCCGCGGACGACACCCCGGTGCTGGAGCTGCGCGACGTCACCGCGGCCTACGGCCCCGACGCCGAACCGGCGGTGCGCGGCGTCGGCCTCGCGATCCCCCGGCGCGGGCACACCGCGATCGTCGGGCCCTCGGGGGCGGGCAAGACGACCCTGTTCTCGCTGGTGCTGCGCTTCCTGGAGCCGACCGGCGGCGAACTGCTGCTGGACGGCCGCCCCTACCGCGAGCACACCCACGACGAGATCCGCGCCCGCCTGGCCTACGTCGAGCAGGACACCCCGGTCGTGCCCGGCACGATCCGCGACAACCTGCTGCTGGCCCGCCCCGACGCGACGGACGCGGAGCTGCGAAGGGTCCTGCGCGAGGTACGGCTGGCCGAGAAGATCGACGCCCTGGACGAGGGACTCGACACGCCCCTGTCCGGCGCGGTGGTCTCGGGCGGCGAGCGGCAGCGCATCGCCCTGGCCCGGGCCCTGCTGCGCACGCCGGACGTGCTGCTCCTGGACGAGGCGACGGCCCAGCTGGACGGGCTGACCGAGGCCGCCGTCCAGGAGTGTGTCCGGGCCCGCGCGGTCGGCGGCGCCGTCGTCACGATCGCGCACCGGCTGTCGACCGTGATCGACGCGGACACCATCGTGGTGATGGAGGCGGGCCGCGTCCGCGCCCGGGGCAGCCACGCGGAACTCCTCGCCACGGACGCGCTGTACCGCGAGCTGGTGGAGGCCCTGCGCATCGCCGCGGACCCGCAGTCGGTGTGACGGGGCCGGGCGGCGGGTGGTCGGTGAGCGACCGCCGGGCCGGGGGTGAAGTCGGCCGCGTCCGGAGGGCGTTGACCACGATCCAGCCGACGCACGGCCGGTTTTCGATCACCCCCTGGGGGGATGTGGCGCCCGCCCGCTCCCCACGACGATGATCCCCGACCTTTCGAACAAGAAGTACGCGCGATCCGACGTACTCGAGCTCCGACGTACTGGAGCTCGGACGTACTGGAGCTCCGACGTACTCGAACACCGGCGTACTCGAACACCAAGGAAGGGGAAGGCCGTTGCGCATCGCCCGGCTTCTCGGCACCGTCCTGGGCACCACGCTGCTGACGACCACCGCCGTACTGACCGCGCCCGCCCAGGCCGCACCGTCCGCACCACCGTCCACGTCCTTAGGACGCGGCTCCCTGGACGAGGCCGCGCTCCAGGAGTCGCTGGACGCCGCGCACGAGGCGGGCCTGTACGGCGTCTTCTCCGCCGTGCGGGACGGCCGCGAGCGGTGGACGGGCGCCTCCGGGCTGGCCGACGTGGCCACCGGGCGCCCCGTCACCCCGGGCATGCGCCAGCGGGTGGGCAGCATCAGCAAGACCTTCACCGCCGTGGCCGTGCTCCAGCAGGCCGAGCGCGGCCGGATCCGGCTCGACGCGCCCGTCGCCGACTACCTCCCCGACCTGATACCCGGCGAGCGCGGCCGGGAGATCACCGTCCGGATGCTGCTCAACCACACCAGCGGGATCGGCGATCACGTGATACCCGCCTTCCCCTCCCTCCTGCAGAACTCGCCGGCCAGCCTCGACGAGGAGCGCTTCCGCTCCATCCCGCCCGAGGAACTGGTCCGGCTGGGCCTCGCCGCCCCCGCCACCGGCCGCCCCGGCGAGGTGCCCGGGACGTACTCCAACACCAACTACGTCATCGCCGGGCTGCTGTTGGAGAAGGTCACCGGCCAGGACGCCGACGCGTACGTCACCCGCCACGTCATCGACCGGGCCGGGCTGCGCCACACGTACCTGCCGCGCACGCCGTACCTCAAGGGCCCGCACCCGCGCATGTACGAGGCGCTGTACGGCCTGATCGACCCGCCCCGCGACTACAGCGTCTACGACATGTCCTGGATCCGCTCGGCGGGCGCGGTCGTCTCCACCATGGACGACGTGAACCGCTTCTACCGCGCCCTGCTCGGCGGGAAGCTGGTCGGCGAGGCCGCCCTCGGCGAGATGATGCGCACGGTCCGCGTGGGCGGCATGGAGTACGGCTTCGGCATCTACACGGTGGAGCTGCGCGGCTGCGGCCGCTTCTGGGGCCACAACGGCGCGGTGTTCGGCGCCGGCACGTTCGCCCTGACCAGCCAGGACGGCAAGCGCCAGGTCGCCTTCGCGCAGAACCTGATGAAGTACCAGAGCCTCGACGAGAACGGCCGCCCGCTGCCGCACCCGATCGACGACGCCCTGAGCCGGCACGTCGTCCGCGCCCTCTGCCCGGACACCGGCACGGCCGCTCCCGCGACGCGGGACGCCCGGGGCGCGCTGTCCGAACTGCTGCCCGGAATCGACCATTCTCAGTTGACCAGCAGCCTCAAGTTTGATCAGGTGTCTCCCTAGTCTTGTTCGATTCTGATCGAGCGATGTCTGGCTCCCAGGGGGGGAGCTTGTGACGAGTTGGGGAGTTTCCTTGATGCATCACGATTCCGTTGTGCCGCGCCGCGCCGGCTTCCGGCGCGGCGCGGCCGCGCTGGCCTTCGTGGCCCTGACGGCCGGCACGGCTCTGTCGGGCGCGCCGGCCGCCACGGCCGCCGGCAGCGAGGTGCTCGCCGGGAAGACCTGCACGCCGACGGCGGGCTTCTCCGGGTGCCGGCTCTTCGATCCGACCGGTGCCCGCGAGGAGTTCCAGGTCCCGGCCGGCGTCACGGCGCTGGACGTGCGGGCCTGGGGCCAGGGCGGCGAGAGCAACCCCCACGCCAACGGCGGCGCGGGCGGCTACACCGCGGGCTCGCTCGGCGTCACGCCCGGGGAGCGGCTGTCGGTCGCGGTCGGCGTGCAGGGCTTCGGTGACGCGCTCGGCGGCAAGGGCGGCGGCCCGAACGCCGCCGTCGGCGGCAACAGCAGCGGCGTCCGCACGAGCAACGGCACGCCGCTGCTCATCGCCGCCGGTGGCGGCGGCGGTGGGTACGGCTACGGCGAGACCGGCCAGGGCGGCCCCGGTGGCGGTGAGCGCGGCCAGGACGACACCGAGTCCGAGCGCGGCGGCAAGGGCGCGGCCGGTGCCACCGGCGGCGCGGGCGGTGGCAACGGCTCCTCGGGCGCCGACGCGTCCGGCGGCGGCAAGGGCGGTGCGGGCGGCTCCGGTTCCGGCGGCGAAGGCGGGGGCGGCGGCGCCGGCTACGCGGGCGGCGGCGGTGGCGGCGGTGCCGACGAGGAGCGGGGTACCGTCGGCAGCGGCGGGGGCGGCAGCAGCTACGTCGACCCGGACCGGGTGACCGGCGCCCGACTGCTCAGCGGCCAGCGCACGGTGCCCCCCGCGAAGGACGACCCGTTCTGGCAGGGCTCCGGCGAGCCGGTGCGCGGCGGTATCGGCGAGGGCGGCGTCAACACCGACCGCTCCGGCCATGGCCGCGTCGTCTTCCAGTGGAAGACCCCGGCGATCGCGGAGCTGGTCCAGGTCTCCGGCGCCGACCAGACCACACAGCCGGGCGGCGGCGCCGACCCGGTGGCCGTGGTGGCGCGGGACAAGGCGGGCAACCCGGTCGAGAACGCCTCCGTCACCTTCACCATCGAGGACCCGGACAAGCTGGGCGCCTACTTCTACCTCAAGGGCGGTGCCGACACCACGAAGCTGGCCGTGCCGACCGACGCGCGGGGCCGTGCCCAGTCCCCGCTGATCGAGTCGGGCGGCAGCTCCCGGGAGGGCGAGTTCGCCATCCGCGCGGAGGTCGACGGCGTGTCGACGCTCTTCACCGTGACGGTGAAGAAGTCGGCCTACGTCGTGTCCGTGGCGGGCGGTGACGACCAGCGGGCCGAACAGGGCGAGGACTTCGCCGAGGCACTGACGGCCAAGGTGGTCAAGTCCGGTGCCGCGGCACCGGCCGGCACGGAGGTCGAGTTCCGTGTCGAGGACGACAGCGAGGACGCGCCCCGCTTCGAGGGCGGCGAGCAGGTCGTCCGCGTGAAGACCGACGAGCAGGGCGAGGCCACGGCGCCGGCCCTGACCGCCGGCGAGGGCACGGGCACCTACACCGTCGCCGCGTCGGTCGGCGACGCCATGGCCCAGTTCGCCGTCGAGGTCGTCGCCGGTGACGGCTCCGGCGACCCGAGCCCGGACCCCTCCGGCTCCCCGAGCCCCTCGGCGACCCCGAGCCCCTCGCCCAGCGCCGGCGCGGACACCTCCGGCACGACCGGCGGCACCGGCGGCTCCAGCACGGGCGGCACGTCGACGAACCTCGACTCCGGCAGCCTCGCCTCCACGGGCGCCGGCGGCATCGGCCTGCTGCTCGCGGCGGCGGCGGGTCTGGCCGCGGTGGGCTTCGCGGCCTTCCGGTTCGGTCCGCGTCTGCGGCTCCGCTCGCGCGACAACGGCTGATGCCCGGCCGGCGCGACCGCGCCTGACGTAGCGTCATCTCACTGCCCGCACCCGGTTCGCCGGGTGCGGGCAGTCGGCGTTCCGGGTGGCTGATTCCCGCCCCTCGGGTTCATGTTCATGAATTGAAATCATGTACGGGTCTATTGACGCGTCCACGGCAGGCTCTTACGTTGCGGCCAGAAAGCGCTTGCCCCCGTTCGGCACCCCACCTCTTGGAGACGAACGATGAGACGAACGATGCAACTGAGACCAGTGATCGCGTCCGTCGGCCTGCTGGCCGGCACCCTCGTCGCGGTGTCCGGCCCCACGGCCCAGGCGGCGACCACCCGGTACGAGGCCGAGGCCTCGCCGTCGGTCTGCACGGGCACCATCGACTCGGACTGGGCCGGGTTCTCCGGCAGCGGCTTCTGCAACGGCGACAACGGCACCGGCGGCTACGCCCAGTTCACGGTGAACGCGTCCGCCGCCGGCACGGCGACGCTGCACATCCGCTTCGCCAACGGCACGACCACCGCACGGCCCGCGAACATCACCGTGAACGGCACGACGGCCGGCACGGCCTCCTTCGAGGGCACCGGCGCGTGGAGCACCTGGGCCACCAAGACGCTCACCGTGCCGGTGCGGGCGGGCGCCAACACCGTCCGCCTCGGCCCGACCACCTCCGCCGGCCTGCCCAACGTCGACTACGTCGACGTCGAGACGGGCGGCAGTGAACCGCAGCCCACCGGCCCGGTCCTGTACGTCGCGCCGAACGGCACCGACGGCGCCGCCGGCACCCAGTCCGCCCCGACGACCCTCACCTCCGCGATCAGCCGCATCTCCGCCGGCGGCACCATCTACCTGCGCGGCGGCACGTACCGCCACTCCCAGACCGTCACCATCCCGGCGGGCAGGAACGGCACGGCGGGCGACCGCACGGAACTGTTCGCCCACCCCGGCGAGACACCCGTGCTGAACTTCTCCGCCCAGAGCGAGGACCCGGCCAACCGAGGCCTCGCCGTCAACGCCTCGTACTGGCACGTCAAGGGCATCGTCGTCGAACGGGCCGGCGACAACGGCATCTTCCTCAGCGGCAGCAACAACGTCATCGAGCGCACGGTGACCCGCTTCAACCGCGACTCCGGGCTCCAGCTCTCGCGCGCGCTCTCCAGCACGCCCAAGGACCAGTGGCCGTCCAACAACCTCATCCTCAGCGCGGAATCGCACGACAACGCCGACTCCGACGGCGAGGACGCCGACGGCTTCGCCCCGAAGCTCACCGTCGGCCCCGGCAACGTCTTCCGCCACACCGTCGCCCACCACAACATCGACGACGGCTACGACCTGTACACCAAGTCCGACACCGGCCCCATCGGCGCGGTGACCATCGAGGACTCCCTCGCCTTCGGCAACGGCACCCTCAGCGACGGCTCCCAGGCCGGCAACGGCGACCGCAACGGCTACAAGCTCGGCGGCGAGGACATCGCCGTCCCCCACGTCGTGCGGCGCAACATCGCCTACGGCAACGGCAAGCACGGCTTCACCTACAACCGCAACACCGGCACGATGCAGATCTCGGACAACGTCGGCGTCGGCAACGAGCAGCGCAACTTCAACTTCGACTCCGGCAGCACGTCGGTGTTCCGCACCAACACCTCGTGCGACAGCGGCTCCAACGACCGGATCATCGGCGACTCCGACGGCTCGAACCAGTTCTGGTCCGGCACGAACGGCTCCCGCTGCTCCTCCTACGCCGGTGCCCTGCGCTGGTCCTTCGCCTCGGACGGGCGGCTCGTGGTGACGTTCGGCGGCGCCCAGTAGCCTGGACGCATGGCTCCGGCATACAACGCCCTGCCGCACTCCTTCCTCTGACGCGGCGGTGAGGACGGCGACGTGGACCGCTCACGTCGCCGTCCTCGGCGTGTCCGCAACCGGCCGCCACCGACGCCCCGCCGAGGGCGCCGCGGCCGGACGCGGGCGCCGACGACTCACCGTCCACCGCCCGCGCGGCCCCGCGCCCCGTCGCGCCGCGCCGCGCTCCGAGGAGCACCCATGCCACCCCTGCCCACGGGCACCGGCCGACGCCGCCCGTCCGACCGGCTGCTGACGATCCTGACCTGCCCCCTGTGCGGAGCCGGCCTCGAACGCGCCGACGGCGCCCTGCGCTGCCCCGGCCGGCACACCTTCGACCTCGCCCGCCACGGCTACGTCAGCCTGCTGACCGGCCGGTCGCGGGCGACGAGCGCCGACTCCGCCGACATGGTCCGCTGCCGCGCCGCCTTCCTCCGCGCCGGGCACTACGACCCGCTCGCCCGCACCCTCGCGGACCTCGCCACCGAACTGGCCCCGCCCGACGCCACCGTGCTGGACGTCGGCGCGGGCACCGGCCACTACCTGGCCGCCGTCCTGGACGCCCTCCCCGGCGCCCTGGGCGTCGGCCTGGACACCTCCGCCGCCGCCCTGCGCGCCACCGCCCGCGCCCATCCCCGCGCGGAGGCCGCCGGCTGGGACGTCTGGCGGCCGTGGCCCGTCCGCACCGGCTGCGCCCACCTCCTGCTCAACGTCTTCGCACCCCGCAACGGCCCGGAGTTCCACCGCGTCCTGCGCCCGGACGGCGCCCTGCTCGTCGTCACGCCCACCCGCCGGCACCTGCGCGAACTGCACGAGCCGCTCGGGCTGCTGGCGGTCGACGCCAGCAAGGAGGAACGCCTGCGCCGCACCCTGTCGGCCGGCTTCCGGCCCGGCCGCCCGGAGCCGCTGGAGTACGCCATGACCCTCACGGCCGAGGACGTCACCGGCCTGGTGGCCATGACCCCCACCGCGCACCACCTCGACCCCGAGGAACTGCGGCACCGGGTCGCCGGGTCGGGGACACCGGTGCGGGTGACCGCCTCGTTCCTCGTGTCGGTGCACCGGCCCCGCCGGACCGGTCAGTAGCCCCTGCGGGCGATGTGCCCCTGTTGCGCCGCCGTGAGCGTACGGACCATGAGGGCGGCGGCCACCGCCGCGGCGATGATCACCAGGTCGGCGGCGAGCAGGGGCAGGACGCCGGTGTAGGCGCGGGCGATGACCTCGTCGTGGGAGTCGGAGTAGACGAGTCCCACGCCGCCGGCCAGGCCGGCCAGCCACAGGCCCCACCACCAGTTCACGACGGACGGCAGCCGCCGGTCGGGGAAGACCGACCGGTGGACGTCCGCGACGATGCCTCGGGGTATCCAGAGGTTCCCGACGGGCACGATCCAGCCCAGGAAGAGCCAGTGGTACCCGTAGCGCGGTTCCGTGCCCGACAGGGCCCGGGCGTTGTCCCGCACGCGGTCCAGCCAGAGCAGGAACGCGACCGCGCACACGGCCGTGACGGCGCTGCCCAGGGACGCGACCAGGTGGTAGGAGTCCTCCAGCGCGGTCAGGGGGCGGTGCACTCCGCCGCCCTGGTCCGGCGGTCCAGACGCCGGCTGCCCGGCGCCGGCGAGCCGGACGTGCCACACCGCCCGGGCCGCCCAGGCGAGCGAGGCGAGCCCGAGGCCCACGACGGCACAGCGGGCCGCGCCGCCGATCGGGCGCAGGGCGGGAGCGGGAGCGGCGGGAGGGGTTTCCTGATCGGTCACCCGGTCATCCTGTCGTACTCAGGTCCGAAGCCCGGCCCGCCCCGTCCCACCGCACCTCCAGGACGTGGTCGACCGCGTCCCGGTCGAGGGGGCCGAAGACGTGCGGGAACAGGGTGTCACCGCCGACGCCGGGCGGCGGGGCGGGGGCCGCCGCCTCCCACTCCACCCGCGCGGTGAGCCGCGCCTCGTCGAGGGCGAGGACCAGCAGCGGCCTGGGCGCGTCCCGGTAGAAGGCGTTGACGACGGCCAGCGTGGTCGCCTCGTCGGGGGAGCAGTGCACGAAGCCCTCCTCGGCGAGGGAGGCGGGGGCGTAGGGCCGGTCGGGGGCGGTGTTCCAGTCGGTCTGCGGTACGACGTGATAGATCATGGCCCCCGTTATAGACCCCGGTCCGGTGTCACAGGCCCAGGGCGGCGACGGTCCGCCGGGTCGCCTCGGCGATCACGGCGTCCGACGGCTCGGCGTCGCGGCCGGGGCGGTCGGTCATCACGGCCAGGACGAGCGGCTCGGCGCGGGGCGGGTGGACGACCGCGATGTCGTTGGCCCGGCCGTAGTCGCCCGTGCCGGTCTTGTCGGCGACCTTCCAGCCCCGGGGGAGTCCGGCCCGGATGCGGCGGGCGCCGACGGCGGTGGCGTTGCGGGAGAGCCAGTCCATGAGCAGCGCGCGGTCGCGGGCCGGGAGGGCGGTGCCCAGCAGGAGCCGGTGGAAGTCGGTGGCGATCGCCCGCGGGGTGGTGGTGTCGCTGGGGTCGTCCGGCGGGACGTCGTGCAGTTCGGGCTCGTAGTGGTCCATGCGGCTGACGTCGTCGCCGAGCCGGCGCAGGTAGGCGGTGAGTGCCGCGGGGCCGCCGATGTCGCGCATCAGCAGGTTGCCGGCCGCGCCGTCGCTGAAGCGGACGGCGGCGTCGCAGAGTTGGCGGAGGGTCATGCCGGTCGCGAGGTGCCTGCCGGTGATCGGGGTGGTGGAGCGCAGGTCGGCGCGGGTGTAGGTGACGCGCCGGTCGAGGTCGTGCGGGGAGCGGTGGTGCAGGACCGCCGCGGCGGCCAGGGCCTTGAAGGTCGAGCAGAACGCGAAGCGCTCGTCGGCGCGGTGCACGACCGTGGCGCCCGTGCCGGTCGCGAGGGCGTGCACCCCGATCCGGGCGCCGTACGCGCGCTCCAGGTCCGCCAGCCGGGGGCGGTGTACCGGCGGGCGGCTCGGCGCCGGGGCGGACCGGGTGGCCGGGGCGGACCGCCCGGCGCGGTCGGCGGGCGGGTCGTCCGTGCCGCAGGCGGCGAGGGGGAGCAGGGTCGCGGCGGCCAGGAAGGCGCGGCGGGTGGAGGCGGACCGGTCGGCGGACATGCGGGGTGCTCCTTTCACTGCGGTTTTCACCGCGGTTTCCACTGCGGTTTCAGCGGGGTTGTCGCTGCGGTCTCGCTCGCCGTCACTCGGGGTCGCCGGGCACGGCGGCCAGCAGGCCGCGCACGACCGGCCCGGCGGAGCCGCCGCCGGTGACGCCCTCCTCGACGACGCAGGCGACGGCGACGTTGCCGCGGTGGGCGACGAGCCAGCCGTTGTTGTCCTGCTCGTCGGACACCTCGGCGGTGCCGGTCTTGGCGCCGATCTCGCCGGGCAGGTCGGCGAGGATCTTCGCGGTGCCGTCGGTGACGGTGGCCCGCAGCATCTCGCGCAGCCGCGTGACGACGTCCTTCGGCAGCGGTGTCGTCTCGGTCGTGTCCTCGGTGCCGTCGGTGAGCGAGGGCTGGTGGAAGGTGCCGGAGACGGCTGTCGCGGTGACGGACGCCATGATCAGCGGGTTGGCCTGCACGCGGCCCTGCCCGATCATCGAGGCGGCCTTCTCCGTCTCGTCCTTCGGCACCGGCACCGCGCCGTCGTACGAGGGAGCCCCGATGTGCCACTCCTGGCCCACGCCGAAGTAGGTGCGGGCCACGTCGCCCAGCTCCCCGTCGTCGAGCCGGTCGCGCAGGCTGATGAAGGCGGTGTTGCACGACTCGGTGAAGTCCTTGCGGAAGGTGGCGCCCGGATGCTCGGACAGCTCCACGTTCTGGAACCGCTTGCCCACCGTGAGGTACTTGGGGCAGTCCACCACGTCGTCCGGCGCGACGGCGTCCTTGAGCAGCAGGGCGCTGCTGGTGACGACCTTCCAGGTGGAGCCGGGCGCGTAGGTGCCGGAGAGGGCGCGGTTGAAGCCGGAGGACGGGGAGTTGGCGACGGCCAGGATCTCGCCGTCCTCGACGCGCAGGGCGACGAGTGCGGCGTTCCTGCCGTCGGCGTGGGCGGCGAGGGCCTTCTCGGCGGCGGCCTGCCAGTCGGCGTCGAGGGTCGTGCGCACGGGGCCGTCGTCCCGGACGGTCCGCGCGCCGAACGTGGCCTCCGTGCGCTCCACCTTCCCGGTGGCCCGGTCGACCAGGCGGATGGCGCCGCGCGCGCCCGAGCCGGTGCCGTCGCCTCCGCCGAGCCGGGTCATGAGGGGCGCGAGGGAGGGGTACGCGTCGCCGGTCATGGTCGTCCCCTGCCGGTCGGTGACCTCGGGGGGCTTCGTCTCCTCCCGTTCCAGGCGGAACTTTTCGGTGTCGCTCAGGCGCGGGTGGACGAGGGACAGTGTCCAGTCCACCTTCCAGGAGCCGTCGCCCTGCTCGCGCAGCGGCAGCTCGGACCGGTACGTCCACGTGCCGAGGCCGGTGACGGGCATCCTGGCGGTGAACGGGACGGTGATCGTGCCGTCCTCGGCCTCGGCCGGGGACCCGGCCGTGAGCCTGGGCCCGTCGATGTCGAGTCCGGCGGTGAAGCTGTCCAGCACGCGCTCGGCCGTATCCGGGTTGGTCGTACGGCCCGCCGCGCTCGGCATGCGGCCGGCGGCCCAGTCGGCGAGGAAGGCACGGGCCTGCTTCCCCGCGGCGGGGTCGGGCCCGGTGTCCCGCGCGAAGGGCCCGAGTCCGGCCGCGTACGCCCCGCCCGCGACGGCGGCGAGCACCACCGCCCCGGCGACGACGGCCCGCGGGGCCCTGCGGCGCGGTCGCGCTGTGCCGGTGGTGACGCCCGTGTGGTCGGCATGAGTGTCCATGCGCCGAGGACAGCAGCGGCTCGGCATCCTGTCCAAGACCGGTATCGGTGTCGGATCAATATCCAGTCGATATGATCGCTGCTCGTGGACCTGGTGCGGCACCTGGAGTGCTTCGTGGCTGTTGCAGAAGAGTCACACTTCGGCCGTGCCGCGGCTCGCCTGGGCATGGCCCAGCCGCCCCTCTCGCAGCGCATCCAGCGCCTGGAGAGGCACCTGGGCGTCCGCCTCTTCGAGCGCACGAGCCGTCAGGTGACCATCACCGAGGCCGGGTCGCTGCTGCTGGCCGAGGCGCGGGAGGTGCTGGCCCGCTCCGAGGCGCTGATGGCCACCGCGCGCCGCATCCGCGACGGCGAGACCGGCCTGCTGCGGGCCGCGCTGCCCCCGGACCTGTCCGGCCGGACGGTCGCCGCGCTGCTGGCGGGCTTCACCGAGGGCGCCGCCGACCTGGAACTGGAACTGCACGAGCTGTCCACCGCCCAGCAACTGGCCGCTTTCGCCGCGCACGAGCTGGACGTCGGGCTGATCCACCACCCCTGCGACGTCTCCGGCCTGGAGCTCGGCCCGGTGCTGCGGCGCGAACTGGGCGTGCTGCTGCCGGGCGACGCGGCGCCGGCCGGGCTGCCCGAGGTCCCGCTCGCCTCCCTCACCGGCCACGACCTGATCCTCTTCCCGCGCCCCGCCGCCCCCGCCGTCTACGACGACCTGCTGACCACCTGCGCCCGCAACGGCTACACCCCGCCCGCCGTCCGCCACGCCCAGGGCGCCAGCTTCGTCCGCGGACTGGTGCTGTCGGCGCGGGCGGTGGCCTTCGGCCCGCGTGACGCGCACGGCGACGGGGCGGAGGACCCCGGCCAGGGCCCGGACTCCGGCGTCGTCTGGCGCCCCCTCACCGGGGCGCCGCTCGCCCTGCGGCACTCCGTCGCCTGGCCCGAGGGGCGCGGTGACCCCGCCGTGGCCGCCTTCGCCGGGGCCGCGACGCACGCGCTGCGCACCACCGCCGGCGCGAGCCCCGACCTGCCCTCCCGCCCGCTCCATCTGCGCCCGGCCTCGGAGTACTGGCTGTGACCGACGCCCTCGCCCGCATCCACGCGGCCTTCGCCGACGCCGGGGTCACCGGCCGGCTGCACGCCGTCGACATCGACACCGGCGCGCAGCTCGACGCCGGCGCGGACCAGCCGGTGTGCACCGCCAGCGTCCACAAGCTGTGTCTGCTCGTCGCGCTGCACGAGCAGGCCGCGGCGGGGACCCTGGACCTCACCGAGCAGGTGGACTGCCCGCCGGAGGGCCGCACCACCGGACCGACGGGGCTCGCCGCCATGCTCGACGGCGCCCGGCTGTCCCTGCGGGACCTCGCGTACCTGATGATGGCCGTCAGCGACAACGCCGCCGCCGACCTGCTGCTGGGGCGCGTCGGTCTGGACGCCGTCAACCGCACCACGGCCCGGCTCGGGCTCACCCGCACCCGCGCCGTCCACACCTTCGGCGAACTCCTCGCCACCATCAAGGAGGACGCCGGGCCCGGTGGTGCCGGGGCGCTCGCCGACCCGCACGTCGTCACCCGGCTCCGCGCGCTCGACCCGGCCCGCACCAACCGCAGCACCCCGCGCGACATGACCCGGCTGCTCGCCGCCGTCTGGCGCGACGAGGCGTGCCCGCCCGAGCACGGCGCGGCCGTCCGCCGCCTCCTGGGGCTCCAGGTGTGGCCGCACCGCATGGCCTCCGGCTTCCCCTTCGACGACGTGCACGTCGCGGGCAAGACCGGCAGCCTGCCGACCGTGCGCAACGAGGTCGGCGTCGTCGAGTACCCCGACGGGGGCCGCTACGCCGTCGCCGTCTTCACGCGCACCGCCCGGACCTCCGCGCTGCTGCCCGCCGCCGACGCCGTCATCGGCACGGCGGCCCGCCTGGCCGTGGACGCCCTGCGCGCTCCCTGAGGCACCGCGCGGCCCGCCGCTCGCTCAGAGCTGGAACTCGGCGGGATTCACCCCCAGCGCCGCGCAGGCCTCGCGCAGGACCATCGCCTCGGCCTGGGAGAAGTGGCCGTCGGCACCGGCGATGACCATGCCGGTCTGGATCACCGCCCGGGCCTCGGTCGGCTTCTTGGCGGCCTTGGCGATCTCCTGCATCGCCTCGGCCTTGCCGTGCTGGAAGTTGTGGGTGAGCTGGTCCACGTGCTTGTTGAAGCGCTGGCGCAGCTGCTCCGGCGGGAAGTTCTGCAGGACGTCGTTGCTCAGGATCATCGACTCGACCTGCTGGCGCTCGGCCGGATCCACCGTGCCGTCGGCCGCCGCGACCAGGGCGCACACCGCCATGCTCGCGTCCCGGTAGGCACCGCTCTTCAACTCGTTCTTCAGCGAGCCGAGCTGCGTCTTCAGCAGGCCGACCAGCTGGGCCTTGCTCCCGCCGCCGGACCTCGTCCCGCCGCCGTGTCCGCCACTGTGCCCGCCGGGCGTCGCGCCTCGCCCGGCCTGACCCTGCTGGAGAGCCTTGGCCTGGTCCTTGAGCCGGTCCCACACTGCCATTGCCGCCACCTCGGTATTCGTCAGCATCAACTGGCGCACTCGCTCACGTGCGCACACCCGTCCAACGCCCGGCCCACGGGCAAAGGTTCCGCAAAACGAGTCCTTCTCACCCTGAATTGACCTTCCGCGGCTACCGTCCGCCCTGGCCGACAGGCCGACAGGGAAGAGGCGAGGAACATCGTGGGCGGACATCTGCCGGAGCCGACCGTCGGGCGGCTGCTGGGATCGTGGCGGTGGGACGTCCCCGCGCTGGTGCTGGTCGTGGTGCTGGGCGGGCTCTACGTGTGGGGCGTCGCGCGGGTGCGCGGGCGGGGCGGGACCTGGCCGCTCGGACGCCTCGCCGCCTTCGTGGTGCTCGGGCTGGGGACCGTCGTCGTGGCCACGATGTCCGGCCTGGCCGTCTACGACCACGAGCTGTTCTGGCCCGCCGCCGTGCAGAACGTCGCGCTCGACCTGCTCGCGCCGCTGGGCCTCGCCCTCGGTGACCCGCTGCGGCTCGCGGTCGAGGCGCTGCCCGGGCGCGGGGCGCGGCGGGTGCGACGGGCACTGACCGGCCGCCTGATCCGGGTAGTGACGTTCCCGCTGGTCAGTACCGTCCTGGTACTGGCCACGGAGCTGTCCGTCTACCTCACTCCGTACTTCGCCACCGCCCTGCGCGTGGGCTGGCTGCACGAGCTGATGTACCTGCACCTGCTGGCGGCGGGCTGCCTCTTCGTCCTCCCGGTGCTCACCCGCGAGCAGGCCCTGCCCGCCTGGTGCACCCACCCCGTGCGGGCGGCCCTGGTCTTCGTGGACGGCGTGGTCGACGCGCTCCCGGGGCTGGTGGTCATGACGCACGGCACGCTGATCGCGGGCGCGTGGTACCTGCACCACGCGCCGCCCTGGTCCCCCGACGTCCACCACGACCAGCAGATCGGCGGCGGCGCCATGCTGGGCGTCTCCGAACTGGTCGCGCTGCCGTTCCTGTTGACGGTCCTCGCCCAGTGGGTGCGGGCCGAGCGCGCCCAGACCGCCGTACTGGACGCCCGGCTGGACGGCGAACTCGTACCGGCCGCCCGCCCGGCCGGCGCGGCAGGGGCTCCCGAACTGGTCCGGCCGTGGTGGGAGACCGAGGCGGGCGAGGTGGCGGAACGGGTGCGGCGGCAGGGGACGGGCGGCTGAGCCGGGCCCCGGGATGGGCGGTTGAGCCGGGTCCGGGCACGGGCGGCTGAGCCGGCCCGGCGCGCCGGTCACCCGCTGTCGGCCGCCGAACGCTGGTCCGTGGCGGGACGGGCCCCCGTCGGGACGGACTCCGCCGAGGTCGGGACGGCCGAGGGTGCGCGGGACGGGGCCGTCGTACCGGTCGGCTCGCCGGGGCCGCGGGTGGCGGGGCCGGCCGTGCGGGGACTCTCGCTGCCGGGGCGGGGGCTCTCGGTGCCGGGCCGCGGCGAGTCCGCGGCCGGTGCGCGGGACTCGGACGGGCGCGGCTCCGGGGTGGGGGACGCCGAGGGGGCGGGCGGTGCCGTGCGCGTGGGCGGGGCCATGGGGATCGTCGGGGGTCGCGGGACGCTCCGGTGCCGTGTGGCGCAGCGGCAGGGCGATGAGGGCGGCCACGGCGCAGCACACACCGGCTCCGGCCGCGGTGCGCAGCAGGCGCCGGCGGGAGGCCCTGCGGCGGACCGCCTCGAACCGGCCGGGCGGCGCGCCCAGGTAGTCGGGGGAGGAGGGGCGCAGGATCACGGCGAGCGGGTCCTCGGGGCCGGTCCCCGCGTCGCCCGGGTCGTCGTCAAGGCGTGTGGTCAAGGCTTCTCCTCAGGTGGACGCGGAGCAGTTCCCGGGCCGCGTGCAGGTCGGCCTTGACGGTTCCTTCCTTGCGTCCGGTGAGCACGGCCACCTCCCGGATCGGCATGTCAGCGTAGTAGTGGAGGAGGATCGGGACGCGCAGTCGCTCCGGCAGCGACTGCACGAGCAGCCGCACCGACGGGTCGGCCTGTTCGGGGTGGGGGCGTACGGCGGCTTCCGAGGTGACGCGGTGCAGGGCCCGGCGCTCGCGCTCCAGTTTGCGCCAGTGGTCCCGGACGAGGTTGGCCGCGGTGACGTAGAGGAAGCCGCGGGGCTCCTCCACCTTCGTCCAGCGGGCCCAGAGCCGGGTGAACGCCTCGGAGGCGATCTCGTGCGCCGTCTCGTCGTCGTCGACGAGACGGCGGCACCAGCCGGCGAGGCGCGGGTAGAGGGCGGCGAACAGCTCGGACGCGGCCTTCTCGCGGGACCGTTTCAACGCTCTCCAGGGGTGGGGGACCCGGCACCGCGCAGCGCGGCGAACACGATCACGTTGTCCGCGTATCCCTCGTCGGTCCGCGCTCCGCCGCACGTGATCAGCCGCAGCTCCGGTCGGTCCACGTTCCCGTAGACGTCGTCCGCCGGGAAGTCGTTCCTCGGGACCGTGCGTACGGCCGTGACGGCGAACTCCGCCGCCGTGCCGTTCTCCAGGCGCGCCACGATCCGCTCGCCGCGGCGCAGCCGGGCCAGGTGGCGGAAGACGCCGTCGCCGTACCGGCCGACCGTGACGTGGCCGAGGATCACCGACGGACCGGTCCGGCCGGGCGGCGGCGAGTGCCGGTACCAGCCCGCCCGGTCGTCGGCGGTGACCGGCGGCACCTCCACCGTGCCGTCCTCGGCCAGCCCCAGCCGGATCACCGGGGTGTCGACGCCGATCGCCGGGATCAGCAGCCGGACCGGGACTGAAGGGGCCGCGGAGCGCCTGCGCCCGGCCGTGACCGGTGGGGGCGCCGTCCGGGAGGCGCCCCCGTGCGTCGCGGAGCCGCCGCCGCAGGCCGTCACCAGGGACGCCAGCGCCCCGGCCGTGAACACGCGCCTGGGGAACGCGTTCCTGGAAACCGCGCGCTGGGAGAAGGCGCGCCCGGAGAACGCGGTCATGCCCCGGTGGCCCGGCGGCGGCGCACGACGAAGACCGTGCCGCCGCCGAGGGCGAGCACCGCGGCGGCACCTGCGCCGATCGCCGTGCCGTCGCTCCCCGACCCCTGGGACGCCGTCGTCACGCCGGTGTCGGGCGCGCCGCTCGGCCGGACGGAGACCTGGTCCTCGGCCGGTGCCGGGGTCGGCTCGGCACTCTGCGCCGGTGTCCGGGTCGGTTCGGCGCCGGGCGCGGGGCGGGCCGGTTCGGCGCTGGGCGTCGGTACGGCGCTCTCCGCCGGTCGGGCGGTGGGTGCCCCGGACGCCGGGACCGGGCTCGGGGCCGTCGTACCGCTCGCGAAAGCGGGCCCCGTGCCCATCAGGACGGCGGTGCCCGTGAGGGCCAGGACGCTGAGGACGGTTCGGCGCATGGAGTCGCACTCCCAGTTCGGGTGACAGGTCGTGCGGAGAGACGAGGCGGGGACCGGGCGGGTTGTAAAGAGATGGCAAAGTCGCCCGGGGGGAGGGCGGGTGACGCCCTGTCGACGCCGGGGGCCGGTCCGGCGCACGATGGCCTCCCGACGCGCAGGGCCCCGGAAGGGATGGCCCCTTGACCGGCCCGTTGACCTCCTCACCCGTCTTCTCCACACCCGGCTTCCCCACCGTCCCCCGCATCGCCGACGTCGTCATCGTCGGCGGGGGCGTGATGGGCACGAGCATCGCGCGCGGTCCCCGGCTCACCCAGGAGCCGCCGCCCCGTCAGGCGCCCTCCGTGCCGGACGGCCTGCGCAGCAGCCCCCGTTCCATCGCCACCACCACCGCCCGCGTGCGGTCGTTGACGTCGAGTTTGGCGAACAGGCGGAGCAGGTGGGTCTTCACCGTGGCCTCCGAAATGACCAGGCGGCGGCCGATCTCGGCGTTGGTGAGGCCGTCCGCGACCGCGTCGAGGACGTCCTCCTCGCGGGCCGTGAGCGGGATCTGGACGGGCTGGCGCATGCGGGCGACCAGGCGTTCGGCGACCCGGGGAGCCAGCACGGTCTCGCCGCGTGCCGCCGCGCGGATCGCGTCGGCCAGCTGCTCGCGGGTGGTGTCCTTCAGGAGGTAGCCGATCGCCCCGGCCTCCACCGCGCGCTCGATCTCCGCGTCGGTGTCGTACGTCGTCAGGATCAGCACGCGGGTGTGCGGGAAGCGCGTCACGATCTCGGTCGTCGTGGCGACTCCGTCCAGTACCGGCATCCGCAGGTCGACCAGGGCGACGTCCGGCCCGTGGCGTTCGACGAGGGTGAGGGCGGCGCTGCCGTCCCCCGCCTCGCCGACGATCTCGATGCCGGTGTCGGAGGCGAGGAGGGCCACGACGCCGGCCCGCATGACCGTGTGGTCGTCCGCGATGACCACCCGGAGCGGTCCCTCGGTCATGCCCGCACCCCCAGGGGGATCAGCGCCTGCACCCGTGTCCCGTCGCCCACCGAACTCGTCACCGTCAGCCTCCCGCCCAGCTCCGCCAGCCGCTTGCGCATGCCGTCCAGGCCGAAGCCCGTCGACTCCTCCACCACGAACCCGGTCCCGTCGTCGGTGATCTCCAGCTCCACGCCGTACGGCTGCCGGGCCAGGACCACCCCGACCGTGGAGGCGCGGGCGTGCTTGCGCACGTTGGCCAGGGACTCCTGGGTGCAGCGCAGCAGCGCGATCCGGGTCTGCTGGTCGCACTCCAGGTCGGCCAGGTCGGCGTCGACGGTGAGGCCGGTGTCCTCGGCGAAGCGGTCCAGGATGCGGCGGAGGGTGCGGGCCACCGGACCGGCGGCCGCCTGGCCGGGCCCCTGGGCCGAGCCGACCAGCTCCCGGGCCTCGGCGAGGTTCTCCCGCGCGGTGGACTCGATCGACCGCAACTGCTGCGCAGTGCGGGCCGGTTCGGAGCCGAGGCCCGCCCGGGCCGCCTCGGCCAGCACGATGATCGAGGCGAAACCCTGGGCGAGGGTGTCGTGGATCTCGCGTGCCATGCGCTCCCGTTCGTCCGCCGCGCCCTGGCGCCGGTGCGCCTCGGTCAACTCGGCCTGGGCCTGCTCCAGTTCGGCGATCAGCTCGGCCCGCTCGGCGCTCTGCGCGACCACCGAGCGCGCCCACAGCCCGATCAGCGCCCCCACGGCGACGACGATCAGCGTGGACACGAGCGTCTCGGTGAAGAAGCCGATGTTCCAGCCGTCCTCCCGCAGCACGGACCCGGCCAGGGTCGCGCCCGTGGCGAGCCCCAGGAACACCATCGAGGCCCTCGGCGTCCGCCCGAACATCCAGTAGTGCGGCAGCGTCACCATGAACAGCGCCGCGTAGTTGCCCCGCAGATACGCCAGCCCGCCCAGCGCGACCACCAGCACCCACAGGTAGACGTGCGGCCGTACGACGGGGTTGTTCGGGAAGCGGTCCAGGACCGCGTAGCAGAGCACCATGCCGCCCAGCAGCGCCAGCGCCGCGTACTTGCTCCCGCCGGGCCGGTCGATGGCGACCAGCCCGACGGCCATCACGGCGAACAGCAGCCAGCACACCGTGTTCCAGCGGCGCAGTGACGTCGCCCAGAAGGCGTCGGCGGTGGACCCGGCGAGAGCGGTCATGAGGGTCAACGTACGTCGGCCGCCGCGCGCGAGGCGGGGCTTTTCTCCGGAGCCGGAGTGACCGCGGGCCGTGAGGGCCACCAGGTCGCCTCCCCGAGCAGCAGCATCGCCGCCGGCAGCACCATGACCCGCACCACGAACGCGTCGATCAGCACGGCCGCCGCCAGCACGAAGCCGATCTGCTTCATCTCGATGATGTGCAGGAAGACGAAACTGGCGAACACCGTCGTCATCACCACCGCCGCGCTGGTCACCACGCTCGCAGAGGAGCGGATGCCGTCCAGCACGGCCCGCCGTGTGGGCACGCCCGCGAGCACCGCCTCCCGGATCCGGCTCACCACGAACACCTGGTAGTCCATCGAGAGCCCGAACAGGATCACGAAGAGGAACAGCGGCACGCGCGACCCGATCGACCCGGTGGAGTCGAAGTCCAGCAGGCCCTCCGCCCACGTCCCCTGGAAGACCAGCACGAGCAGCCCCAGCGCCGCCGCCGCGGACAGCAGGTTCAGGGCGACGCCGAGCAGCCCGAGCACCACCGAGCGGAAGGCGTACACGGTCATCGCGAACGTCACCAGCAGCAACGCGGCCAGCACCAGGGGCAGTTTGCCGTTCTGGTGGGCGGGATAGTCGGCGTAGCGGGCGACGTCGCCGCTCACGCCGTACTCGGCGCCGGTGATCCGGCCGACGGTCGCGGGCAGGAAGTCGTCCCGCAACCGGTCCAGCGAGTCGTACGCCTCGTCGGAGTTGCCGAGGTGCGGCACCTTCAGTTCGAGGGTGTGGGTGCGGTCGTCGGACGCGGCGCGGATGCGTGCGGCGCCGGTGAACAGGGGGTCGGCGTCGGCTCGTTCGGCGACCTCGCGCAGGGCGGCGCCCACCTCCCCCGACCGGGAGGCGTCGGCCCGCACGACGACCTGGTGCGTCACCCGCTGCTCGGGGAACGCCTCGTTGAGCCGGTCGTACACCCGCATCGCGGGGATGTCCCGGGAGTGCGTGTCCCGGCTCATCTCGGTGATCTTCAGTCCGGCCAGCGGGACGACGAGCGCGAGCAGGGCGAGGACCGAGACGCACAGGGTGGCCAGGGGATGCCGGGCCGCGGGACGCAGCAGGGCGCCCCAGATCCGGCCGCCGCCGCTCTCGCCCCGCACCCGCCGCGCCGGCCTGCCGCGCTCGGCCCGCCGCCGTGCCCGGCGTTCCGCCCGCTGCCCGAGCTTGACGAGCAGCGCGGGCAGGGCCGTCAGCGAACTGGCCACCGCGACCAGGACGACCACGATCGTGCCGGTCGCGAGGGACGAGAAGATCACGTCGGAGGCCAGGTACAGCGTCGCCGTGGAGGCCACCACCGCGAGCCCGGAGACCACGACCGCGCGGCCCGAGGTCGCCGCGGCCAGCTCCACCAGTGCCTCGGAGCCCAGCCGCCCGCCGGAGCGGGCCCGTTCCTCCCGCTCGCGCTTGAGGTAGAAGAGCGTGTAGTCGACGCCGACCGCCAAGCCGATCATCAGGATGACGTTCGTACCGACCCCCGCGTCGGGCGACACGTGCGAGACGACCATGGACAGCCCGACCGCGGCGGCGATCGACGACAGCGCCAGCAGCAGCGGCACCCCGGCCATGGTCACCGACCCGAACACGATCAGCAGCGTGACCAGCGTGACCGGCAGGGTGATCGCCTCCGAGAGCGCCAGGTCGTCGCTGCGCTGCCGGTCGACTCCCTTGCTGACGGAGGGACTTCCGGTCTCCTCCAGCAGCAGCCCGGGATGGCCCTGCTGCACCGCCGCCGTCTGCGCCAGGAGCGCGTCGACCTTGTCCTTGGCGTCCCGCTCCTCGCCCTTCAGGGACACCTCGACCATGAGGAACCGGCGGTCGTCGGACAGCAGCGGGTCCGCCACGCCGGCCACGTCGGGCACCCGGCGCATCCGGTCGGTCAGGTCCTTCGCGGCGGCCCGGGCGGCACCCTCGTCGAGGGCACCGCCCGAACGGGAGGAGATCAGCACCTGCTCGGCGGCCCTGCGCTCCAGCCGGGCCTCGGCCGCGAGGGCCTCGGCACGGCCGGCCTCGCCGACCCGGTAGTCCGCCGTCCTCGCGCTGTTGGTGCCGACGGCACTGCCGGCCCCCAGGCACAGCGCCACGAACACCAACCAGCCGGCGATCGCCCGCCAGGGGTGCCGGGCGCTCCAGCGCGCCACGCGCACAGTGAGTGAATTCATGCCCGAAAGCCTTGCTGACCTGGGCAGTTGGCCGACAGAGGCAGTCGGTTGAACCTGCCGTCCACCGGTCGGTGGACCCGGGCCCGGGGGAAAACCCCCGCGGCCGGTCGGTCAGTTCGGCCTGAGGACGATCGCCTGCCCGCCCGCCGGGGCCATGGCCACGTCGAGCGTGTCGGCGGCGGTGACGGTGCGGGTGCTCACCACGACCGGCGTCTGGTACGGCCTCGCGGCCGGGGTGCCGTCGGCGTAGACGGTCGCCGTGTACGTGCCGCTGCCGAGGAAGGACAGGGGCAGGGACAGGGTGCGGGACGACTCGTTCGTCATCGCGCCCAGGTACCAGTCGGCGCCGCTGCGGCGGGCCACCGCGATGTACTCGCCGATCGAGCCGGCCAGGGTGCGGCTCTCGTCCCAGGTCACCGGGACGGCGTTGAACCAGGGCAGCCCGGGCCAGCTGGCCGGGTTGTTGTACTTGGACGGCTTGTCGTACCAGAAGAGGAAGTTGAGGGGCTGGTAGTACACCGCGGCCATCGCCATCTGGTGGGCGTTGGTCGTCTTGTCGCGGGACTGGCCGTAGCAGATCGTGTAGTCCATCGGGCCGCCGACGTTGCGGGCGAACGGCAGCGTCACGTTGTGCGCGGCCGTCGGGAACTGCTCGTTGCCGCGCACGCCCTCCAGGCTGATCCAGTTCGGGTAGGTCCGCTCGTAGCCGAACGGCCGGACGTCGTCGTGCATGTCGATCAGCAGCTCGTACTTCGCGGCTGTCTTCGCCCAGTCGACGATCTGGTTCGTCATCGTCTGCGTGCCGTCGTTGATGAACCCGAGCTTGATGCCCCGCACGCCCCAGCTCTTGTACAGGCCGAACAGCGAGTCCGCGTCGGTCAGCGCGAGCCGGTTGACGTAGAGGAAGACGCCGACGCCCTTGCTCGTGGCGTACGCGATGACGGCGGGGAGGTCGATCGCGGGGATCGGCCTGGTGGCGTCGGGGGTGGTGAACTCCGGGCCGTACCAGCCGGCGTCGTACTCGATGTACTCCAGGCCCCGGGCCACCGCGAAGTCGACGCCCTGGAGGCCGGCGGCGGTGGAGAGCTCGCAGCGGAACACTTTGCCGGGCTTGATCCACGAGGTGTCGGCCAGCGCGTTCGGCGGGGCCAGGTTGAGCACCAGCTCGGCGTTGTCGACGAGTTCGGCGTGCGTGGCGCCGATGACCACCGCGCGCCACGGCGTGGCGAAGGGCGTGGCGACGGTCGACGTCGTCTCGACCGGGCCGGTGCCGCGGGCGGTGTGCTCCATGAGGAAGGCGGCGAGGGTGTTCGGCTCGCCCGGGACCGAACTCAGCATCAGCCGGGGGTAGTCGACGCGGTCGGACTCGCAGACGCAGGCGATGAGGCCGTCGCCGAGCGTCGCCGTGAGCGGCAGGTCGGTGAGCGGGCCGGTGTCCGTGGTGGAGGTGCCGGTGACGGGTAGGGCGCCCGGGGCCAGCGGCTCGTAGGCGTTCTCGTCGCGGGCGCTGTAGACGGTCGTGCCGTCGGGGAAGACGAACGTCGTCAGCTCCTCGGCGATGGTCGCGGTGCCCTCGTCGAGCAGGAGGTGGCGCAGAGCGACGCCCGTCTTGTACGCGCGGACCTGCACGCCGAAGCGGATGCCCGTGGCGCGGTCCTGGAGGTCCCAGCACTGCTCCTGGTAGAGGTCCGTGACGGTCGCGTTGCGGCCGTAGACCGGGGTCCAGGTGGTGCGGCGGGTGTCGAACCGGTGGCCGGTCACCCTGACATCGTTGCCGAGGACCGTGCCGTCGCCGAGCCGGAGGCCGAGGGCGGAGTCGTCGATGACGGTCCTGCCGCCGCGCCGAGCCGACCAGCGCAGGGCGCCCCCGGCGAGGGCGAGGGTGATGGAGGTGCCGCCCATGCGGGCGGTGACGCTCTCCGGGCGGCCGTCGTCGGCGGCGTGGGCGGCGTGGGCGGGCCCGGCCGTGGTGAGGCCCGTGGCGGCCAGCCCGGCGGTGACGGCGGCGCCCTTCAGCACCGTCCGGCGGGAGGCCGGGGCCGGTCGCGCGGCCGCTCTGCCCGGCGTGGGCTCTTCCTGCACGCGTGACCCTCTGGTCGGGCTCATCACGGGACCCCTCTCGGCAAACAGGTAGTAAACGGTTTCTACCGGGTGTCAGTTGTAGGGCCTGCCACAAGAGGGGGTCAAGACCCCGGAACCCCGGACTCCCCGTGCGGAACGGGGAGTCCGGGGTTCCGGGACGGAGCGGGTCAGCGCAGGGTGCCGATGCGGTCGAGCCGCTCGTTGACGCCGTTGCGCAGCTCACCGAGGGTCGTGCCCGCGGGGGCCGTCTTCGGCGTGGAGGAGGGCGGCTGGGTCTCGTCCGCGCAGGTCGTGCCACGCGCCGGGACCTTGCCGTCGACGAGGTAGCTCGTCACGGCGTCCGTCGCGCAGGCGCTGCGCCCGAAGGCGGTGTGCCCCTCGGCCCGGAACGTGAGCAGCCGGCCGTTGTCCAACTGCCGGGACAGGGCGATCGCGTCCTGGTACGGGGTGTCCGGGTCGCCCGTGGTGCCGAGGACCAGGATCGGCGCGGAGCCCTCGGCCCGGAAGGACCCGTCGTAGCGGCTGGGCTTGTCACCGGTCCACTGGGCGCACGTGGTGGCGTGCTGGTGGTCGTAGAGCGGCGGGCCGTACGCCAGGGCCGGGCCGAGCAGCGGGGCCAGCCTGGCGTTGGTGGTGACCTGCCGCTTCAGCCGGGCCGGGTTGCGCGGGTAGTCCTTGTCGACGCACTCGACCACGATGTTCGGGTTGAGGAAGTCGTAGCTGGCCGGGGACGGCGGCCGGAGCAGGAACGAGGTGGTGTCGCGCTGCTGGGCCTTGCGCAGGGCCTCACCGAGGGACGGCCAGATGACCTTGCCCTCGTTGATGTTGAACATCAGGCGGTAGACGACGGTGTAGCCGTTCGCCTGGCCGCCGCCCGCCGTCGGTACGGGGTTGGCGTCGAGGTCGGCCTTGAGCTTCTCGAACGCGGCCCGCGGGTCGCCGTCGCCGAACCCGCACGTCGCCTGGTCCGCCTCGCACCAGTCCAGGAAGCGGCTCATCGCGCCGTCCAGGGCCAGGTACTGGGGTCGGTCGTAGGCGTAGGGGTGGTTCGCGTAGTGCTCGGGGTCGTAGGCGCCGTCGAGCACCAGGGCGCGGACGCGCTCGGGGAACATGGCCGCGTAGACGGTGCCGATGTAGCTGCCGAAGGAGCGGCCGTAGTAGGTGAGCCGGTCCTCGCCGAGGGCCTGGCGCAGCAGGTCGATGTCGCGGGCGACGTACCCGGTGCCGACGTACGGCCGCAGCTCGCCCGCCCGGTCCTGGCAGGCCTGGTCGAACTCGGCGCCCTGGCGCACGGCGTTGTCGTAGGCCTCCGGGCCGGGCGCGCCCTTGGCCTCCCGGATGGCCTTCGTGTACGTCGCGTCGTCCCAGCACTCCACTTGCGAGCTGCGGGCGACGCCCCGTACGTCGTACCCGAAGACGTCGAAGGAGTCGCGCAGGGCGGCGGGCAGGTCGGCGTAGTTGTTGCGGACGAAGTCGACGCCCGAGTTGCCCGGTCCTCCCGGCTGGAGGAAGAGGGTGCCCTTCTTACGGCCCTGGTCGGAGGCTTTCTTGCGGATCACCGCGAGGGTGATGGTCCTGCCCTGCGGATCGCGGTAGTCCAGGGGCACATCGGCGTTCGCGCACTCGAACCCGCCCTGGCAGTCGGACCAAGTGAGGTTCGGCACGGGCGGTTCCGTGGATGCCCCGGCGGGCTGGGCGGCCGTCGCCTGGACCCCGCTTCCGGCGACGACGAAGGCGGCCGCGGTGGCCAGGGCGATTCTGAGCCGTGGGATGCGTCTGCGCGCTCCGGAGCCGGAGTGGCGCGAGGTGTGGTCGGGTGTGGTCACTCTTTCCGTTCCCCCTTGGGGCGGATGCGCCGACTGGCGCGTCCTGATGCCGGCGTGTTCCGCCGCATGTCTAGCCCAATCCGACGGGGCGCGCGACCTGTTGCGGCGACTCTTTCCACCACATCTCCGCGGTACCCGGCGGTAGTTGCCGAGCCGTTCACCTTCGGAACGGCTGGAGCGTACGCGGCGGCGACGGTTTTCCGCCTCGGCCGTATGGCTGATCCGGGCGGCTCCACCACTGCCTACGATGACCGCGGCGGCCCCGCAGCGCCTTCAGTCAAGGGCCGTGCAGGCACCCCCAGTTCGCCCGAGCGAATCCGAAGGACCGACGCACATGCCGTTCAGAAACCGCCGTCTCAGGCTCACCCTCCTGGCCCTCGCCGTCGCCGCCATCGGCCTGACCACGGCCGGCCCCGCCCTGGCGGCCACGCCGCCGCCCGCGACGTCGCAGACGCGGGAGGCCGCCATACCCACCGACTTCGTCGACCTGACCCCGAGCCCGCTCCAGGCCGAGGGGAGCCGGGACTTCACGGTCACGTACCGCAACGACGGTCCGACGCCGGTGACGGTCGCCCCGCAGCTCCTGGTGCTGTCCCCCGACACCTGCCCGTACCTGACACCGTCGGACGTCACGGTGGAGCGGCGCACGGGGCACGGCTGCTGGAAGCCCGTGGCCGTGGGCAGCCAAACGGGGACGCTGTACACGGAACTCATCGGTGCGCGGCGGACGTTGGGCGCGGGGGAAACGCTCACGGAACGGTACCGGGTCACTGCCGTGCAGCCGGAGGTGCAGGGGACGGTGTTGCCGCGGGTGGCGCTGTATGGGTGACGGGTGACCCGTTGAGGTGCGCGAAGGTCAGGGGCGCGCTGTCGGTGCGGGGCGCGTGCGGCGTCCGGCCGGGTTGCAGCACGAGCAGCCCGGACGGCACGCGCAGCCGTCCTCCGGCGTGCCTTCCTGAGTGTCCTCCCGCGCGTTGGCGGCCCCCGAGTCGGCGGCCGGCTCCCTGACGGACGCCTGGCGCGGTGCGGCGCAGCAGCCCTCGCCGCGCCAGGCGTCCCGCCCCTCCTTGACCGCCACGGCGGCGATCCCGAGGGCGGCGATCGGGTCGGCCCAGGACCAGCCGAGCGTGGCGTTGAGGACGAGACCGACCAGGAGGACGGCGGACAGATACGTGCACAGCAGGGTCTGGCGGGAGTCGGCGACCGCGGAGGCGGAGCCGAGTTCCCGTCCGGCACGGCGCTGCGCGGCGGACAGGAACGGCATCACCGCGAGGGACAGGGCGGCGAGCACGATGCCCGGGACGGAGCGCTCGGCCTCGCCGTCACCGGTGAGCGCCTGTACGGCGTCGACGGCGACGTACGCGGCGAGCGCGACGAACGACACGGCGATGATCCGCAGGGCGGTCTTCTCGCGCGCCTCGCGCACGGCGTGGTCGGCCGCGGAGAACTGCCAGGCGACCGCGGCGGCGGAGGAGACCTCGATGACGGAGTCGAGGCCGAAGCCGATCAGCGCGGTGGAGGAGGCGAGGGCACCGGCGGTGAGGGCGACGATCGCCTCGACGACGTTGTAGGCGATGGTCGCGGCGACCAGGAGCCGTATCCGGCGGGTGAGCGCGTCACGGCGGGCCGGGCCGGGACCGAGTGTGAGGGGAGCCGGGGCGGCCATGCTCAGCAGCAGCCCTTCGCGTCGGCGTCCGGGCAGGTGCGGTCGGTCTCGACGGCCACCACGGCGGTGCGCAGGTCGTCGAGGGCGTGACCGAGGCGTTCGTCGGCGAGTTCGTAGCGGGTGCGGCGCCCGACGGGAACGGTGACGACCAGCCCGCAGTCGCGCAGGCACGCCAGGTGGTTCGACAGCCGCGTCCGGGAGACGCCGAGGGCGTCGGCGAGATCGGCGGGGTAGGCGGGGGCGTCGCGCAGGGTCAGCAGGATGCGGCAGCGGATCGGGTCGGCGAGGGCGCGCCCGAACCGGGCGAGGACCTCGATGTCGGGGGCGACGGTCAGCATGGGACAACAGTACACGGATTGCTGAATTCAGGAAACTGTGGATTGTCCGGGGTCTGTGACCGGACTGCCGGTCCCGTCAGGGGAGGTTGCGCCGGAAGGGGCGGGCGGGCCGCGGCCGTTGGGCTCCTCTCTGAGGGTCCCTCAGAATCCGCTCAAATTCCTTGCCTTGCCGCAAGGGCGGGTTAATGATCATTTGCGGGACACGGCCTCCCTCTGACCAGGGGAGACGTCGGGTCCGGTCCAGGAATGACCAACTGGACGCAAGACCGAAGAGGGGAACATCGTGAAGATCAAGAGACTGACCGCTGCCACCGCCGTGCTGACCGCCGCCGCGATCCTGGGCACGGGTCTGAGCCAGGCCGCCGTGGCCGCCGACCGCGGCAACCCGGCCCCGGCAGCGGTCGTCGCCGCCGACGAGCCCATGACCGCCGCCGAGGAACTGGACGCGGCCGAAGGGCAGAAGCTCATCGCCATGCTGAAGGTGATCGAGGGGATCCCCGCCGGCGTCGAGCAGCAGGGAGAGGCAGCCGTCCAGGCCTACCTCGACGAACACCTCCCCGCCGGGAAGCCGCGCATGGCCTTCGGCTGGTGGCAGACGGCCAAGTGCGTGGGGTCCATCACGGCCGCCATCGCCGGCGGCGCGGTTCCCGTCGCGAAGATCCTGAAGCTGAAGGCGTTCATCAAGAAGGTCGGTTCCGTCAAGGAGGCCGCCTACCTCCTCATCCGCGTCTCCAAGGGCGAGGAGAAGATCAGCGAACTGGGCGCCACGCTCGGCGGCCTGGCCTCGGTGATACTCGGGATCGACGGGATCAAGAAGAACTGCCGATAGGGGCGAGGCGTCATGACGAGCACCAAGGCACGTACCACCGCACTGATCACGCCCGTCGAGCAGGGAGCGCAGCAGGAGGCGCAGGCACTGGCGGGTGAGGGGCGCACCGCCAAAGCCGTCCGTCGCCTGCGCAAGGACTCGGGCCTCGGCCTGGACACGGCCTCCGTGGCCCTGGACCTGCTCACGCAGGGCCAGGCACTGCCCACCACGTACAGCCAGGCGCTGGACGCCCTACGGCACCTCGACGCTCCGCTGGTCGCCGAGATGACCGACTTGCTGGCCAGTGGCCACCGCGACTCCGCGATCAAGCTGCTCAGGGAACGGACGGACATCGATCTCGCCGGGGGGTACCACCTCGTCACGGAACTGAGCGCCCAACTGGACGCGCAGTAAAGCCGGTTCGGACAGGGCCCAATGAATTTCGGGACAGGGTCCGGTAGGTGAGGAACAGAGGCCTCGGAGAGATCCGAGGCCTCTGCCGCTTCTGCTCCCCGGCCCTCGGACCTGAACGCACCGCGTGGAACAGCGCCGACGGCCCTACGCTGTCGTGTCATGCGGGAAACGCGCCTCGACACCGCTCGGATCCGAGCGGCTCGCCGGGTCATCGACCCGGTTTTCCTCGACACTCCGCTGTACCGCTGCGAGGCGCTGGAGCCCGGCCTCGGGTGCGCGGTGAGCATCAAGCTCGAAACGGCGAACCCGGTCCGCAGCTTCAAGGCCCGCGGCACCGAGGTGGTCGCGAGCCTGCTCGTCGACCAGGACTCGCGGGCCGTGGTGTGCGCCAGCGCGGGCAACCTCGGCCAAGCCCTCGCCTGGTCCGGGCGCGGCCGGGGGCTGGACGTCACCGTCGTGGCCTCCCGCTTCGCGACCACGGCCAAGCTGGACCGCATCCGCGCTCTGGGCGCCACGCTGGAACTCGTGGACGGCGACCACGAGGTGGCACGCGAGCGGGCCGCGGCCATCGCGCGCCGCGACGGCATCCGGCTGGTCGAGGACAGCCTGGACATCGAGACCTGCGAGGGAGCGGCGACCATCGGCCTGGAACTGGTGGACGCCACGCCGTCGTTCGACGCCGTCCTGATCGCCCTCGGCGGCGGAGCGCTGGCCACCGGCGTGGGTCACGTGGTGAAGGCCATGGCGCCCGAGGTCGAGGTGATCTGTGTCCAGCCCCTGGGCGCACCGGCGCTGACCCACTCGTGGCACCGGCGGCGCGTCGTCACCACCGACTCGACCGACACCATCGCCGACGGCGTCGCCGGCCGGTACCCCATCCCGGCCGTCCTGGACGACCTCCTCCTGGTCGCCGACGACGCCGTCCTCGTCCAGGAGGCGTCGATCATCGCCGGTATGCGGATGCTCCTCGACCACGCCGGCCTCGTCGTCGAACCGTCGGCCGCGCTCGGCGTCGCGGCGATCCTCGAAGACCGCGACCGCTTCGCCGGCCGGCACGTGGTCACCATCCTGTGCGGGAGCAACGTCGATGTGGACGCCTATCACCGCTGGGTCGGTGCGGCCGGCATCAACGGGTCCTGAGCACGGGTGCCGGGTTGCCGACCCCCTGCGATTGGCACTCCCGTCACTCCAAGGCCCAGCCCTCTCAAAGCCGATACGCCCCCACCACCCGCTCCCGGAACGACCGCCGCTCCACCGCCTCCGTCACCTCCGTCAGCAACGCGGCCAGCGGCATCGACAACTCCGCGTCCAACTCGGCCATCGCCGCACGCGTGGCCTCCCACTCCGCCTCGATCCGGGGCAGGAGGGCACGGGCCTTGGGGGTGAGGTCGATGAGGCGGCGGCGGGCGTCGCGGGGGTCGGGGGCGTGGGTGACCAGGCCCGCGCGGGCCATCTGCGCGGCCGTCTGGCTCGCGGCGGAGTGGGTGACGCCCAGCCGGGTGGCCACGTCGCGTACCGAGAGGGGGCCTTCGGCGACGAGGGCCCGTACGACCGGGGAGAACCGGGGCCGGTACTCGGCGAGGCCCTGCTCCTCGTAGACCTTGGCCACGTCGCCGTCGAGGAGTTCGAGGACGTGGCGGAGCAGGGTGCCCACGGCGACGGGATCCGGATGACCGTTCATGGTTGGTAATCTAACAGCGCTGTTACATATCGCGGGCAGGCATACCGACTTGGGGAGGTACATCACCTATGTCTGGGCTCCATCCCCTCGTCGAGCCGTACGAGCACGGCCTGCTCGACGTCGGCGACGGCAACCGCGTCCACTGGGAGACCTGCGGGAACCCCGCCGGCAAGCCCGCGCTCGTGCTGCACGGCGGGCCGGGATCGGGCGCGGGGCCGTTCTGGCGGCGGCTGTTCGACCCGGCGGCGTACCGGATCGTGCTGTTCGACCAGCGCGGGTGCGGGCGCAGTACGCCCGACGCGGCCGATCCGCGGACCTCGCTCGCCGCCAACACCACGCACCACCTCATCTCCGACATCGAACTGCTGCGGCGCCACCTCGGCATCGACAGCTGGCTGGTCCTCGGCGGTTCCTGGGGCGTGACCCTCGCGCTGGCCTACGCCGAGCGGCACCCGGAGCGCGTCAGCGAGATGGTCCTCTTCAGCGTCACCAGCACCACGCGCCGTGAAGTCGAGTGGGTCACCAGGGACATGGGCCGGATCTTTCCCGAGGAGTGGGCCCGGTTCCGGGACGCCGTGCCGGAGGCGGAGCGCGACGGCAGCCTGGTGGACGCGTACGCCCGGATGCTCGCCGACCCCGACCCGGCCGTGCGGGAGCGGGCCGCGCGGGAGTGGTGCCGGTGGGAGGACGTGCACGTCTCCACCCACCCGGGGCACAAGCCCGACCCGCGCTACGAGGACCCGCGCTTCCGCCTCCGCTTCGCCCGCCTCGTCACGCACTACTGGCGGCACGCGGCCTTCCTGGACGACGGGGCGCTCCTGCGCGACGCGCCCCGGCTCACCGGCATCCCCGGCGTGCTGATCCACGGCCGGATGGACATCAGCGGACCCCCGGACATCGCCTGGCAGCTGGCCCAGCGGTGGCCCGACGCGGAACTGGTGCTGATCGGCGGGGAGGGCCACGGGCTGTCGGGAGACGCGACGACGGACGCCGTGCTGGCGGCGACGCAACGGTTCAGCGTCGGGTGAGGATCACCCACCGGCGTCCCGAACGGAGGTGCGCCGGTTGCCGCACGTCGCCAGGCTGCACCATCTGCGCCGCCCCCGCTCGTCGAGGAACAGCCAGCCGCAGTCGGGGCTCGGGCAGCTGCGCAGGGTGAAGCGGCGGGCGTCGGCGAGCAGTTCGCCCGCCGTGCGGGCCACCGCGCACAGGGGCAGCCGCAGCCCGGCCGACGGCGACGGCTGCCAGCGCGCGAGCCCGTCCTCGCCCCGGGTGAAGACCGAGAGCCGCGCGGCCTCCTCCACCACCTCGGCCACCGCCCTGAAGGCGCGGCCGTCCTGCGGGTCGGTCAGGCAGGCGTACAGGTCCGTACGGAAGCGCCGGGCCTCGTCCAGCGCGGCGGCGGCCTCCTCCGGCTGCCGTCGGGCCCGCTCGCGCAGCCGGACGACGTGCCGCTCCTCGATCAGGTCCAGGTGTCCGGCCCAGACGGCGAGCGTGGCGTAGCCCCGCAGCCAGTCCGACCCGGGCAGCCGCTCCCCGCCCCAGCCCGCGTAGGTGTTGCAGAACTCCAGCGCCGGGTGGCCGCCCGTGCTCCACGGCAGCCACTGGTCGTCGACCCGTACCGCGTAGACGGGTCCGGGCGGCCGGTCCAGGCGTGGGTCGCTGCGCAGCATGCGGGCGTGCAGCGTGCGCAGGTCGGTCCCGGGCTCGACGCCGAGCCGGTCGGCCAGCAGTGCGCGGGTGCGGTCGTACAGGCGGAGCGCCTCGGCCCGGCGGCCCGCGCGGTGCAGGGCGGTCATCCCGGCGGCGACCAGGCGTTCCCGCGTGGGGTGTTCATCGAGCAGCGGCGGCACCTCGGCGACGACCCGCTCGTGCAGACCCGTCGTCAGCTGGGCCTCCGCCCGGTGCTCCGCCGCGGACAGCCGCAGTTCGACGAGCCCGTTGCCGAGGCGTGAGCGCAGCCGGTCGTCGGCGACGTCCGCGAGGAGCGGGCCGCGCCACAGCGCGAGGGCCCGGTCGTAGTGGCCGATCCGCTCCACCGGGTCGCCCGCCTCGGCCGCCTGCCCGACGAGTGCGGTGAACTCCCGCGCGTCGATGCGATGCGGGCCCCGGTCCACGGCGTAACCGTCGTGCCGGGTCTCGACGGACACCTCGTACGGCCGCAGGGCGGCGCGGAGCCGGCCGACGTAGGTGTGCACGGTGGCGCGGGCGGAGGCCGGCGGCATGCCGTCCCACAGCAGGTCGATGAGGCGCTCGGTCGTGACGGCACGGCCCGCGTGCAGCAACAGGACCGCCAGCAGGCACCGCTCCTGGCGGCGGCTGCCCAGCGGCACCTGCCGCCCCTCGTGACGGGCGGTGAACGGACCGAGCAGCTGGAACTCCATGATGGCCCGGCAGCCTAACGGGGGCCGGTGGTGAGGTTCTGGTCAGCGGCGGGGGCGAGGGTGGCGTACGACCCGTCCGCCTGTCCGAGGAGAACCCGAGAACCATGCGACGAACCGCCCTCGCACCACTGGCCCTCGCCGCCGTCCTCTTCACCGCGCAGCCCGCGTCCGCGTCCGCGGCGACCGGCCCGGGCTGGGAGCCGGCTCCCTCCGCGCCGTGGGACGTCGGCGCCGGCGCGCGCTGCGACTTCCCCGTCCACGGTGAGCCGGTCGTCGACGAGGTGGTGCGGCGCGTGCTCGGCACCCACCCCGACGGTTCCGCCCGGCACGTCGCCTACCAGGGCGATCTCGTCGTCCGCGTCACGAACACCGGGACCGGTGCCTTCTACGACGCCGACGCCGGAGGCTCGGCCGTCGTCGAGTACGGGAGGGACGGCTCGCAGTCCTGGACCGTGCGCGGGCCGGTGCTCGTCGGCGTGGGCGAGGGCCTGGGGAACCTGCCCCGCGGCCTGTACATCGTCGACGGCGTCTTCACGATGCGCATCAGCCCCACCGGCTACAAGGACGTCCGCCTGCTCCACGCGACGACGGACAACCTCTGCGACCGCATTGCCCCGGCAGCGACCTGACACGGGATCGCGACCGGCGGCGGTCCGGCCCGGCCTTGTTCCGCCAGGGGATGCCCGGCCGACCCGCGCCGACCGAGCCGCGTCGGGCCGACCGACCCGCGTCGGGCCGACCGTGCAGCACGACGCCCCCGGCCCGGCCGCGGACACGGCGGCAGGGACGGGGGCGTCGGATCAGGCCCTGAGTGAGGGGCGGGGGACTAGCCGCCCGTCACCTCCGTCACCTTCCAGCGCTGGTTCGCCCCGGAGTTCGGCTGCCAGAGGCCCACGGACGCGCCCTCGTTCGTGGACTGGCCGGAGACGTCGGGGAGTTGGCCGGTCGCGGCGTTGACCAGGGTCCAGGTGCCGTCGCCGGTCGTCGACATGATCCACTCGGTGGCCTTGTCGCGGCGGCCCTCGTCGGGCTCCGCCACCAGCGCGCCGTTCCGGACGGCCAGGCGCTTGTCCGAGGACGCCTCCGTGAGGACGTACCGCTTGCGGTTGTCGGCGCCGCGGATCTGCTCCACCGTCCACTGCCGGCCGGCCGGGTCGGCGGACGCGCCCCGGATGACGAGGCCCGTGCCGTTGTCCGCGATCGTGAGGTCCTTGCCGCTCTGGACGCCCGTCAGGCGGTAGGTGTGGCCCTTGCGCAGCTCGGCCGCGTCCTTGGCGACCCCGGACACGCCCTTGACGAGGAACGACGTCACCGACTGGGCGGGCACGGTGAGCGTGGCCTGCTTGCCGGTGACTGCGACGGCCTTCTGCTTCTCCAGCTTGCCGTCGGCGCTGGTCACCACCGGGGTGACGGTGGCTCGGGAGGAGACCCGGCCGAACTTCGACAGGTCGAGCGTGACCTCGCGGGCCTCGGTGGCGCTGTTGACGTGGACGACCGTCGCCGCGTCACCCTTGCGGGAGATCGCCGCGGTGCTGGACGTGTCGTTCGTCTTGATCAGCCGGTCGCCGGGCTTGATGAAGTGCGTGAAGTTGCGGGCCGTGTCGAACTTGGTGTTCGTGTAGATCGGGCAGGTCTCCAGGGTGTCCTTGGAGGTGCAGCTGAACGGGAGCTGGATCTCGCCCCAGTTGCCGCCCTTCGCGGACTCGCCGCCCGGCTTCATGTTGTCGTAGTCCTCGACGGGCTGCCAGAACACCCAGGCCTTGGGCTCCAGTTCGCGCAGGTCGTCGACGATGCGCTGGGCGAGGCCGAGGCCGGGCCGCATGTCGGTGAAGCTCTGGCCGTCGCCCCAGTCGCCCTCGACCTCGCTCATCCACAGCGGCTTGTCGGCGGCCTTGGCGAGGTCGCGGACCGTGGTGCGCTGGCCGGTGCCGTAGGTGTGGACGTTCATCTGGTCGACCAGGTCGCGGACCTCCTGGGGGTAGGAGTTCCAGTTGGTGGCGAACGTGCCGGGGTTGGTCTCGTCCATCGCGGATATCTCCGCGTCGCTCCGGGACTTCTCCAGGACCGGGGCCAGCGCGCGCAGCACCTTCTGCTGGAGTTCGGGGCCCATGTGGGCGCCCTCCTGGCGGCCGCCGGTCGGCTCGCCGTCCGGGCCGAGCTTGGTGCCCCAGTAGTTGGTGTTCGGCTCGTTGAACGGGTCGAGGGTGTCGACCTTGATGCCGTGCGCCTTCTCCAGACGCTCGGTCGCGCCCACCAGATACTTGGCGAAGTCCTCGACGGACTCGGGCTTCAGCTGGTCCTTGCCGGCGTCGAAGTTGCCGGAGACGTAGCCGCTCTCGGTCATGAACCAGGGCGGGGAGTTGCTGAAGGTCTCCCAGTGGGTGATGTCCTTCTTGATGCGGTCGACCCACCAGCGCTGCGTCTTGTCGGCGTTCTTGTTCCAGTCCGCCGGGTCCTCGGCGTCCCACCAGTCGACGTCCTCGCGGGTGGTGCCCGCCGGGGCCTTCCACCAGCCCTCGACCGCGCCGCCCGCGCGCAGGTAGTCCTTGACGTCCGGGGCGTTGCCGCCGCCGATGTTGTAGCGGGCGATGTTCAGGGCGAGGCCCTCGTCGCCGAAGAGGAGCTTGTAGAGCTTCTCGCGGATCGCGGGCGGGTAGTCGCCGGTGGCGTTGGCGAACCAGACCAGGCTCGTGCCCCAGCCCTCGAACTTCTCCCCCGAGTAGGAGGGGTCCGGCCGGACCGTGACCCCGGCGGCCTGGACCGCGGAATCGGCGTGCGCGGCCGGCAGGGTCGTCGTGGCCAGGACGGTTCCGGTCGCCAGGGCCGTGACGCCGATGGCCCCGAGGAGCCTTCTCTTGCGGGTGCGGTGTGCCATCTCGAGTACTCCAGCTCTTCTGCGTGCCGCGCGTCCCGGCGGGACACAGAGATCGGGGTCTACGGGGGTGCGAGTGGTACTGGTTTGGCGGCTTCTCGTACGATTTCGACTAGGCAATGTTTACGTAAACATCCACTGGCGGGATGTCTACACTGTCCGAATCTCAGGGGTCAAGGAGTCGTTCCGGACCGAAATCCGCGGCAGCCGGGCGGCGAGGGCAGCGAGGGGCAGGTGGGCACCGTGGACGGCGAGAGCGTGTCGGGGGGCACGAGCCGTACGAGAAGGCGTGCGGCCCGCCCTCGCCAGGGCGCGTCCATGGCGGACGTCGCCCAGCTCGCGGGTGTGTCCTCCCAGACGGTCTCCCGGGTCTCCAACGGCTTCCCCGGCGTCACCGAGGACACCCGCCGACAGGTCCTGGCCGCCATGCGGGAGCTGGGCTACCGGCCCAACAGCGCGGCACGCGCGCTGCGCCGCGGCGAGTTCCGCACCCTCGGCGTGATCACCTTCTCCCTGTCCACCATGGGCAACATCCGCACCCTGGAGGCCATCGCCACGTCGGCGGCCCAGCACGGTTACGCCGTCACGCTGCTGCCCGTGGCCGTCCCCACCCAGGACGAGGTCAACGGCGCCTTCTCACGCCTCGGGGAACTCGCGGTCGACGCCGTCATCGTCATCATGGAGATCCACCTGCTCGACGCGGCGACGGTCTCGCTGCCGCCCGGGGTGCAGGTCGTCGTGGCCGACTCCGACGCCGGCGACCGCTACACCGTCGTCGACACCGACCAGGCGGGCGGCGCCCGGGACGCCGTACGGCACCTGCTGGACCTCGGTCACGACACGGTGTGGCACCTGGCGGGCCCCGAGGGCTCCTTCGCCGCCCAGCGCCGCGCCAACGCCTGGCACGCCACGCTCACCGAGGCGGGCCGCACCCCGCCGCCCCCGGTCCGCGGCGACTGGTCGGCCGAGTCCGGCTACCGGGCCGGCCTCCGCCTGGCCGACGAGCCGGACTGCACGGCGGTGTTCGCGGCCAACGACCAGATGGCCCTGGGCCTCCTCCGGGCCCTGCACGAACGGGGCCGCCGCGTCCCCGACGACATCAGCGTCGTCGGCTTCGACGACATCCCCGAGTCCGCGTCCTTCCTCCCGCCCCTCACCACGATCCACCAGGACTTCGCCGAGGTGGGACGGCTGTGCGTGGAGGGGGTCCTGAGCAAGATGCGGCAGGACGGGACGGAGCACGGGACGACGCTGGTGCCGACCCGGCTGGTCCGGAGGGCGAGCACGGGGGCGCCGGGGTCCTCGAGGTGAGGGATCGTCCGGAGCTGGTGCTGAGGCAGGTCGGGGCCGAGCGCAGCCAGATAGTGGAGTCGAGTGCGGAGCTTTTCGAAACCAGGATGGCGAGTTCCTTGCGAAAATGTGTCACTTTTGCGCGCGTGACAGTAAGGGAAGTCGATGCTATAAAAGCGCCAGGGGATCAACAAGTCAAAAAGTAGGTGGTGGTTGCGGTGGCGACGTCGGAGATATCTTGGCGTAAGAGCAGCGCAAGCGGAGCCGAGGAGAACTGTGTCGAGTGCCTTCAGGTCGCGAAAGGGATGTTGATCCGCGACTCGAAGGACGATGGCGGAGGGTTGATCCACGCCACCGAAAGTGCCTGGCTGGTGTTTGTCGAGTACATCACCGCGAGGAGGGTCTAGGGTCTTCCCATGGATGCTTCGCAGGCCACCCTCCTGGTGGCTGTCGCCGGTGTGCTGGGGACGGTGGCGTCCGGTGCGCTCGCCAACTACGGGTCTCGCAAGGTGAAGATGGCGGAGCTGGAGCATATGGAGCGTCAGTGGCGAGCGAGTATGGCCGCCGAGCAGCACCGGCATCGGAGCTCCGAGATGAAGGCCGCATACATTGAGCTCAACAGAACCGCCCGAGCCTTCCAGTCCCTTCTGCAGCGCCATTTCCGGAATCTGGCCGAGGGTACGAGTTTCGCCGTAGACCCGGAACAGGAGGATGAGGCGCGAAATGCTGCACGAGACGCCTATTCCGAGGCTCAGCTTTTTGGATCCGAGGAGTCGCTGGAGATCGCCAGCAATTTCCTGAACAACCTGTACGCGATTCACAGGCTGATGATGAAGTTTGAGGAAAGCGGTGAAACCGCGGTCCTTGACGAGGTGAGAACCAGGGTCGAGCGAAGCCGGAGCGAGGTTCGCGAGATGCGCAATTCGATGCGTGCCGACCTGGGGATGCCGAGCCACGGCGATCGCTGAACCCTCCAAGGAAAGCCGGACGTCAATGAGACACGCTCTCGCCACCCTCCCCCGGCGTCACCAGCCCCGCCTCGTACGCCACGATCACCGCCTGCGCCCGGTCGCGTAGTTCCAGCTTGGTGAACAGGCGGTTGATGTGGGTCTTGACCGTGTGGTCGGTGATGGTGAGGCGGTCGGCGATGTCCGCGTTGGACAGGCCCTGGGCGATCAGGAGGAGGACCTCGATCTCGCGGGCGGTGAGGCGGTCCAGGAGGGTCCTGGGGGCGGTGACCGGGCGGCGGGGGGCGAACTCGGCGATCAGGCGGCGGGTGATGCCGGGGGCGAGCATGGCGTCGCCGGCGGCCACCACCCGCACGGCGTGCAGGAGTTCGGGGAAGGTCGCGTCCTTCAGGAGGAAGCCGCTGGCACCGGCCGCGAGGGCGTCGAAGACGTACTGGTCGAGGTCGAAGGTGGTGAGCATCAGCGCCTTCGTGCCGCCCTCGGTCTCCCGCAGGATCGTGCGCGCGGCCCGGATGCCGTCCAGTTTCGGCATGCGGATGTCGAGGAGCGCGATGTCCGGGCGGTGGGTGAGCGCGAGGGCGACCGCCTGTTCGCCGTCCTCCGCCTCGCCGACGACGTCGATGTCGGCCTGTGTGGACAGCAGGTTCACGAAGCCGGTCCGTACCACCGCCTGGTCGTCGGCCACGATCGCGCGGATCGGTTCCCCCGCCGTCACGACACACCCTCCGCGAAGCTCTTCACCCCGGCCCGCACCGGGAGTTCGGCCTCGACGAGGAAGCCGCCCCCGGGACCGGCCGGCCCGCAGGTCAGACGTCCGCCGACCAGGTTCGCACGCTCCCGCATGCCGCTCAAGCCGTGCCCGCCCGAGTCCTGCGGGGATCCCTGGGGGCCCGGGCCGTCGTCGGTGATCCGGAGGCGGACCTCGTCGTCCGCGAAGGCGAGGCGGATGTCGACCGCGGCGCCGCGGGCATGGCGGCGGGCGTTGGTCAGGGCCTCCTGGACGATGCGGTAGGCGGTGAGTTCGAGGGACGGGGGGAGGAGCGGGGAGCGGGTGCCCTCCGTGTGGAGGGTGACCTCCCCGCCGCCCGAGCGGTGGGCCTCCAGCAGCGCGTCGAGGGAGTCCAGGGTCGGCTGCGGGAGGACGGGGGCGTCCTCGGTGGTGTCGTCCGCGCGCAGCACGCTGAGCAGTTGGCGCAGTTCCGTCAGGGCCGAGCGGGCCGAGGCGGCGATCTGCTGGAAGCCGTCGCGGGCGGGCGGGGACAGGTCGGGCGTGGTGTACGTGGCGCTCTCCGCCCGGACGGCGATCACGGACACCGAGTGCGCCACGATGTCGTGCAACTCCCGTGCTATGGCGGCCCGTTCCTGTGCGGCGGCGTGCCGGCGCTCCATGGCGATCAGCTCCCGCTGGGCGGCCTCCCGGGCCTGCCGTGACTCCTCCCGGCTGCGGAAGGCGTCCGCGACGCCGACCGTCGCCACCACGCCCACGGCCAGGACGAAGGACTCCGTGAAGTACGACAGCGAGCCGTCGGCGCCGACGGCGGGCGCCCGGCCCCCGAGGTCGTACACGCCCATCGCCACGTGGCCCGCGTTGACGAGGAGCGCGCCGGTGATCGCGGCCGTGCTCAGCACGGCGGGGTGCAGGACGCGGTGGCGGGCGAGCGAGTAGAGGCCCATGACCCCGGCCACCGCGACCGTCATCAGCAGCTCGGGGCGGAAGAGGAAGTTCAGCAGCGCGGCGGGCACCACCAGGAGTCCGACGCGGGGCTCGCGCCGGCGCCAGAAGAGCGGCGGCACCACGAAGGGCAGGGTCGCCAGGACCGTCGTCGAGGTGACGCGGGAGTGCAGGACCTCGGCCGCGGCCAGGACGACCAGCAGGACGCCGGTGACGTACGGGTAGCGGGGCGAGCGCGACCAGGCGGTGGGGCGCAGGGACGGCGACTGACGCATGCCCACATTGTCGGCCGCGGGCGTTCCGGCCGCGTCACCGTACGGGTTGACTCAAGTGCCGGGTGAGTACCACGGGTTGACGCCCAGGATCGGAATCCGGTGTGACGCTTCTCGTCCGCTCCTTGCGAAGACTGGCCGACACGAGTGCCGGCTGACAGGGGGAGCGGGATGCAGGAGCTTTGGCGGGGACCGGTCGATGTGCCGACCTCCTCGGTGGCGGCCGTGCGTACGCACCCGCCGCGTCCGGCTCCGGTGCCGGTCTCCCCCGTGCGGCCCCGGTGCCGCGGCTCCGCCCGGCGCTGGGAGACCGCCTGCTGGGCGGCCTGCGCGGTGTTCGCGCTGCTGCTGTGCCTGTGGACGACGATCACGCCGCACCGGGTCTGGGGCGCCTGCGCCGCCGTCGGGTACGGGCTCGCCGGGCTCGTCGCGCACCGCTCCGCACGGGCCTGGGGGCGGACGAGCGCGGCCGTTGCCGCGGCCGGGTCGGTCCTGGTGCCGCTGGTGTTCCTGGTCGCCCACGGGCGGTGCCAGATGGAGGTCGCGGTCGTGGAGCGGTCCGGTGGCCTGCTGCTGGACTCCGGCACGCCGTACGTGCCCCACCCGGACCGACTCGGCGACTACAACCCGTACTTGCCGGGCATGGCGCTCTTCGGACTGCCCCGGGCCGTCCTCGGCGACGTCCCGCTCGCGGACGGCCGGGTGTGGTTCGCGGTGGTCTCGCTCGGGGCCATGGGGCTGGCGGCCGCGGTGTGCCGTGGCTCCGGTGGTCCCGGGACCCTGAACAACGCCCGCCGCAGCCCCACCCCGGGCCAGGCCCTCCTCTGGCTCGCCGCCACCCCCGCCGCAGCCCTCCCCCTCGCCGTCGGGGGTGTGGATCTGCCCGTCATCGCGCTGATGTGCCTCGCGCTGGCCCTCGCGGGCCGCGGACGTCCCGTCGCCGCCGGGCTCGCGCTGGGGGCCGCCGCCTCGTTGAAGTGGACCGCGTGGCCGCTGCTGCCCGTCGGGCTGGCCCTGCTCGCCGTGACCGCCGGGCGGCGGGCCGCCGTACGGGCCGGGGCCACGGCCGTCGCGCTCGGTGTGCTCGCCGTGGTGCCGGTCGCGCTGGCCGACCCGAGGGCGTTCGCCGAGCACGCGCTGCTCTTCCCGCTGGGCGAGGGCGGCACCGCGTCCCCGGCGACCAGCCCGCTGCCGGGGCACCTCCTGGCGACCCGGGTGCCGGGCGGCTTCGCCCTGGCGGTGGCGGCGCTGGCGCTGAGCGCGGTCGCGGTGGCCGTGTCCCTCGTGACGCGTCCGCCGCGCACCACCGTCGCCGCGGCGGACCGGCTGGCGCTGGGCCTCGGGATCGCCATGTGCCTGATCCCCGCCACCCGCTTCGGATACGCCGTCTACCCGCTGGTGCTGTTCGGCTGGTTCCGGCTCGCGCAGGCCGGCCGCCGGACGGCACGGCCAGGAGGTGCCGTGCCCACGCGACTCGCCACGCCCCCGGAGACCGGGCGTCCGCTGCGCTGGACGTCCTCCCTGCTGCGCGACCGGGTCACCGCGGCGCACCGCAACCACCTGTTCGCCATGAAGCCGCTGGAGGACTGACCGACCATGCCGCGCACGCTCGTCGTCACCAACGACTTCCCGCCCCGCCAGGGCGGCATCGAGACCTTCGTCCACGCCGTGACGGCGCGTTTCCCGGCCGACCGGGTCGCCGTCTACACCTCCGGTACCCCGGGCGACCGGGCCTACGACGCCCGGCTGCCGTTCCCGGTGGTGCGGGACCGCACCGGGATGCTGCTGCCGACCCGGCGGGTCACCGCCCGGGCGGTCGAGCTGGCCCGCGCGCACGACTGCGACAGCGTCTGGTTCGGGGCGGCCGCCCCGCTCGGGCTGATGGCGGGTGAGCTGCGCCGCCGTACGGACGTCCGGCGGCTGGTGGCCACCACGCACGGGCACGAGGTGTGGTGGGCGCGCACCCCCGGGGCGCGTGCGCTGCTGCGGCGGATCGGGGCCGGGGTGGACAGCGTCACGTACCTCGGCTCGTACACCCGGGCGCGGATCGCCGCCGCGGTCGGGCCGGAGGCGGCGGCGCGGATGCGGCGGCTGGCGCCCGGTGTGGACGCCGACGTCTTCCAAGGCTCCGAGGCCGCGGGGGTCCGGGTCCGGGAGCGATACGGACTGGGCGACCGGCCGGTGGTGCTGTGCGCGGCCCGGCTCATTCCGCGCAAGGGCCAGGACACGCTGATACGGGCCCTGCGTGGGGTGCGCGGCAGCATCCCCGGCGTGGTGCTGCTGCTGGTCGGGGACGGCCCGCACGCCCGGGCCCTGCACCGGCTCGCGGTCGAGGAGCGGGTGGCGGACGCGGTCGTCTTCGCCGGTGGTCATCCGCACGAGGACATGCCCGGTTTCTACGCTGCTGCCCAGGTCTTCGCCATGCCGTGCCGGACGCGCCGGGCGGGCATGGAGGTGGAGGGGCTCGGCATCGTGTTCCTGGAGGCGTCGGCGGCCGGACTGCCCGTCGTCGTCGGCGACTCGGGCGGGGCACCGGACACCGTCCGGGACGGGGAGACCGGATACCTGGTCGACGGCCACGACGTACGGGCGCTCGCCGACCGGCTCGCACTGCTCCTCGGCGACACCGGACTGGCCCGGGACATGGGCCGCAAGGGCCGCGCGTGGGTGCGGCGGGAATGGGGGTGGGACCGGGCGCACGGGCAGCTGACGTCCTTGCTTCGGGCGGTCTGAGTCGCGGCGGCCGACGGGCCGGGCACAGGGCCCGCCCAGCCGAGGCCAGTGTTGTTCAGGTGCAGTGCGTGAGCCACTTGGCGACGATGGCCGCGTGGCTGCGGACGCCGTGGGGGCCGTCGGGCCGGGCACAGGGTCCGCCTCGCCGAGGCCGGTGTCGTTCAGGTGCAGTGCGTGAGCCGCTTGGCGATGATGGCCGCGTGGCTGCGGACGCCGTGGCGGTCGAAGGGTCGCTGCATGGGGGATTCCGCGCCGGCCGGTCTCCTCGGCCGGGCCTGCCCCGACTCCTCATCGAACGCCCGGCCTCCGCGGGCGGCGGCGCCGTCCGGCCGGCCACGCTCCAGCCAGAGGGCCGCGGGGCGCTGCTCCGCACCGGGACCCCGAGACGTCCCTCGTCACCGCCCCGCGTCGCTGGTTCGGCGCGTCCCGGCCAGGCCGCTGATCTCCAGGGCGTCCACCATCCGCAACGCCCGCGTGAGCGTCTCCGCGATCGACGGCCCCTTCGACCGGTCCGGGCGCAGCGCCCACTCCTCCACGCCGATGCGCAGCGCGGTGTTGAGGACCCCTGCCTCGACCCGGACCGCGAGGTCTTCGGCGGGGCGACCCGTGCGCTCGGCGATCATCGCGGCGAACGCGGCCTCCGCGTCGTAGTGCGCCTCCAGCCACACCGCCCGCAGGCCCGGCTCGTCACGGCACAGCCGCAGCAGGTCGCCCAGCGCCTGGAGGCCGGGGGCGTCGCCGGCGTCGCGCCGGAAGCTGAGGATGGCCTCGGCCAGGGAGCGCTGGTCGCCCTCGCAGTCCCGCAGCCGCTCGGTCAGCAGCTCCAGGCCGGTGGTGAGCAGGGGGCGCACGCACTCCTCCTTGGAGCGGAAGTACCGCCACAGCGTGCGCGTCGACACCCCGGACGCGGAGGCGATGTCCTCCGCGGTGACCGCCGCCACGCCCTTGGTGGCGAAGAGCCGGACCGCCTCCTCGGCGATCTCCCTGCGCGTCGCGGCGCGCCGCCGCTCCGTCAGCGGTGGCCGCCCCGTGGCACCACCTGCTCGTCCGGCCATGCGCCCTCCTCGACTTGCCCCGCTCACCCTATTTTAGGTCGCGACCTGTCGTCCTGGCGGAGAGCGACGGTGTGGCATGCCACGTCTTTATGTCACGCTGCGCCAGAAACCAGTACGCTGCCTGACGCCACACCGCGACGAGCAGAGGAGGCGCCATGCGTGCCACGGGTCTGTCAGGCAAGAGCGTCATCGTCACCGGGGCCGCCTCCGGCATCGGCCGCGCCGCCGCGCTGCACTTCGCCGCCGAGGGCGCGAAGGTCGTGGTCGCCGACCTGAACGCGGAGGGCGCCGAGAGCACCGTCGAGGCCATCGCGTCCGCGGGCGGCACGGCCGTCGCCGTCACGGGCGACCTGAGCGACGCCGCGGTGGTGGACGCGGTCGTGGCCGCGGCGACCGGCACCTTCGGCGGCATCGACGTCCCGGTCAACAACGCGGGCGTCATGGACAACATGTCCGCCGCGGCGGACGTCAGCGACGCCGAGTGGGAGCGGGTCCTGCGCATCAACCTCACGGCCCCGTTCCTGCTGACGCGCGCCGCCCTGCCCCACATGATCGCGGCCGGCGGCGGCGCCATCGTCACCACCGCGTCCGAGGCGTCGCTGCGCGGCAGCGCGGCGGGGACGGCCTACACCGTCTCCAAGCACGGCGTCCTCGGGCTCACCCGCTCCCTCGCCGTGATGTACCGGGACCAGGGCATCCGCGCCAACGCCATAGCCCCGGGCGGCACGGCCACCGCCATCACGGCCGACGTGCGCATCGACCCGGAGGCCCACGGACCGGCCGTCGTCGGCAGGCACTTCGTCAACATGGGCCGGCTGTGCGAGCCGGAGGAGCAGGCCGCCGCCATCGTCTACCTCGCGTCCGACGCGGCGAGCGGCGTCAACGGCGTGATCCTGCCGGTGGACAACGCCTGGGCCGCCGTCTGACCGACGAAGTCCCCGTCCCCCGAACCGCCGAAGTCTCCGTTCCCCACCCTTCCCCCCGCCGGAGAGTCACGAGAGGAAGAGGACCCCCATGTCCACCCCCCACACCCCGCTCGACTTCGACCCGGACGCCCTGCGCGCGCGGTACCGGGCCGAGCGCGACCGGCGGATCCGGCCGGACGGCAACCGCCAGTACCGGCGCACCACCGGCGAGTTCGGCCACTTCGACGACGACCCGTACGCCGAGCCCGGGTTCACCCGGGAGCCCCTGAACGACCACGTGGACGTGGTGGTCGTCGGCGGCGGCTTCGGCGGCCTGCTCACCGGTGCCCGGCTGCGCCAGGCGGGCCTGCGCGGCATCCGGATCATCGAGAAGGGCGCCGACTTCGGCGGCACCTGGTACTGGAACCGGTACCCGGGCATCCACTGCGACATCGAGTCGTACGTCTACCTGCCGCTGCTGGAGGAACTGGGCCACGTCCCGAAGTGGAAGTACGCGCCGGGCGAGGAGGTCCGCGAGCACGCCCGGGCGATCGCCCGCCACTTCGACCTCTACCGCGACGCCTGCTTCCGCACACAGGTCCGCGAACTGCGCTGGGACGAGGGCGAGTCCGCCTGGATCGTCACGACCGACCGCGGCGACCGCATGACCGCCCGCCATGTCGTCGTGGCGACCGGGCTGCTCAGCCAGCCGAAACTGCCCGGCATCGAAGGCATCGAGACCTTCCAGGGCCACATGTTCCACACCAGCCGCTGGGACTACGACTACACCGGCGGCGACGCGAACGGCGGTCTGACGAAGCTCGCCGACAAGCGCGTGGCCCTCATCGGCACCGGCGCCACCGCCATCCAGGTCGTCCCCCACCTCGGCCGGGACGCGCGGCACCTGTACGTCTTCCAGCGGACGCCCTCCTCCGTGGACGTGCGCGGCCAGCGCCCGACGGACCCCGAGTGGGCCGCCTCGCTGCAGCCCGGCTGGGCCCGGCGGCGCCGGGACAACTTCCTCGCGGTCGTCACCGGTGCCCGCACCGACGAGGACCTGGTCGCCGACGGCTGGACCAGCAGCGCCCGCCTCCAGCAGAAGCTCATCCCGAGCGACGGCTTCGCCGGTCTCGCGCCCGAGGAGCGTGAACGGCTGGAGGAGATCGCCGACTTCCAGAAGATGAACGAACTGCGGGCCCGCGTCGACGCGATCGTCCGCGACCCGGAGACGGCCGAGAAGCTCAAGCCCTGGTACCGCTACATGTGCAAGCGGCCCACCTTCAGCGATTCGTACCTGGAGACCTTCAACCGGCCCGACGTGACGCTCGTCGACACGGCCGACAACGGGGGCGTCGAGCGCTTCACCGAGAGCGCGGTGGTGGCCGGCGGCGTGGAGTACGAGGTCGACTGCGTCGTCTTCGGCACCGGCTTCGAGGTCGGCGTCTCCGGACTGCTGTCCGGGCAGCTCCCCGCGTACGGCAGGGACGGGGTCGCCCTGCTGGACGCCTGGCGGAAGACCGGCCCGCGGACCCTGCACGGCTTCTACAGCCGGGGTTTCCCCAACCTGTTCATGCTCGGCTCGGTGCAGAGCGCGAGTTCCGTGAACTACGTGCACGTCCTGGACGAGCAGGCCACCCATGTCGCCGAGGTGATCGCCGAGGCCGGCAGGCGCGGCGCCCCCCGCGTGGAACCGGCCGCCGAGGCACAGGACGCCTGGGTGGCCACCATCCGCGAGAAGTCGGTCGACCTGTTCGCGTTCCAGTCCGAGTGCACCCCCGGCTACTACAACGCCGAGGGCATGCCGAGACCGCGCGGCGAGTCGTACGGGGACGGCCCGATCGCCTTCTACGAGCTGATCCGGCGCTGGCGCGCGGAGGGCGGCATGGACGAGGTGCTGGGCTCGTGACACCGCGGCGGGGCGAACGCCTCAACCCACCCAACCCGCTGCAGGGTTCCAACGGCGTCGCGTTCGGCCCCCACGGGCGGCTGTACGTGGCGCAGTTCCTCGCCGGACGGATCAGTGCCGTGGACCCGGCCCCCGGCGAGGTCGAGGTCGTGGTCCCGGCGGCGGCCCGGTCCGGTCGCCCGACGACCTGGCGTTCGGGGCGGACGGCTCGATGTACATCGCCGACCTGGTCCCCGGCCGGGTGTGGCGCCGCAGCCCCGACGGGGCGTACGGCCTGGTCTCCGACGAGGTGAAGGTGCCCAACGGCATCACCTGCGTCGGCGACCGGACCACCGGCGAGCGGCGCGTCGCGGCCGAGGACCTGCCGGTCGGCCGGCCGCCCGGCCCCGCCCCGGCCCTCTTCACGCACGGCGTTCCCGGCCTCGCGCCCCGGTTCGCGGGCCTCGCCGCGGCCCCGGACGGCTCCCTGCTGCTGTCGGCCGACGCGGAGGGCACGGTGCTGCGGCTGACGCCGGACGCGTAGACCCCGTCGCCGCAGCCCCGCCCGCCCCGCGGGCGGGTTCAGCGGCGGCGGCCCCGGGACGGCCCGCCCCGCCGTGCGCCCGGGGCGGAACCCGTGCGCGCCGGGCGGTTCTCGGCGGCCGGCGGCGTGAGGACGACCGGCACGCCGGACGGCTCCCGGGCACCGGTGATCCGGCTCAGCTCGGCCTCGTCGGAGCGGACCCGGGTGACCCGCGGGGTGATGCCGGCGTCGGCCATCAGCCGGCTCATCTCGCGGCGCTGGTGCGGCAGGACCAGCGTGACGACGGTGCCGGACTCGCCCGCCCGGGCGGTCCGGCCGCCCCGGTGCAGATAGTCCTTGTGGTCGCCGGGCGGGTCCACGTTGACGACCAGGTCGAGCTGGTCGACGTGGATGCCGCGCGCGGCCACGTTGGTCGCCACCAGCACCGAGACCTGCCCGTCCTTGAACCGGGCCAGGGTCCGGGTGCGCTGCGACTGGGACTTGCCGCCGTGCAGCGCCATCGCGCGCACGCCGACCGCCAGCAGCTTCTTGGCCAGCCGGTCCGCGGCGTGCTTGGTGTCCAGGAACATGATCACGCGTCCGTCGCGGGCGGCGATCCGGGTCGTGGTGGCGTGCTTGTCGTCGTCCTCCACGTGCAGCAGGTGGTGCTCCATCGTGGTGACCGCGCCCGCGGACGGATCGACCGAGTGCACGACCGGGTCGTGCAGGTAGGTGCGGACCAGCCGGTCGACGTTGCGGTCCAGGGTGGCCGAGAACAGCATCCGCTGCCCGTCCGGCCGCACCTGGTCGAGCAGGGCCGTGACCTGGGGCATGAAGCCCATGTCGGTCATCTGGTCGGCCTCGTCGAGGACCGTGACGCCGACCTGGTCCAGCCGGCAGTCGCCGCGGTCTATGAGGTCCTTGAGCCGCCCGGGCGTCGCGACGACGACCTCGGCACCGGTGCGCAGCGCGTTCGCCTGCCGGCCGATCGACAGGCCGCCGACCACCGTGGTGAGCCGCAGCCGCAGCGCCCGGGCGAACGGCGTGAGGGCGTCGGTGACCTGCTGGGCCAGCTCCCGCGTGGGCACGAGGACGAGCGCCAGCGGCTGCCGGGACTCGGCGCGCTGCCCGTCGACGCGGGCCAGCAGGGCGAGGCCGAAGGCGAGCGTCTTGCCCGACCCGGTGCGCCCGCGGCCCAGGACGTCCCGGCCGGCCAGCGAGTTCGGCAGGGTCGCCGCCTGGATCGGGAACGGGGCGGTCAGGCCCTCGGCGCGCAGCGCCGTCAGCAGCCGTTCGGGCAGGTCGAGTTCGGCGAACGACTCGACGGCGGGGAGGGCCGGGGTGAGGGTGACCGGGGGTGCGAACTCCCGGCCGGCGGCGGGGCGGCGCCCACCGGTGCCGCCGTTGCCACCGTTGCCGCCCGCCGGACGGGAGGCGGTGTGCTGGCCCGCCGCCTTGCGGGACCGGGCCCCGCCGTTGCGGGAGCGGGTGGAGCCGTTGTTGTTCCTGCGAGCCGTGCGGTCCAAGGGGAACCTTCCTCGATGCGGCACGGATCGGGGAATGCGCGGCGGCGCCGGAGCGCCGCAGGATTCGCAAGAGCGGGCCGGAATGGGGAAACGAAAAGAGCCGAGGCCCGCACCGCAGGGGTGCGGGCCCCGGTCAGGGCATGCGCGCCGACGTCAGGCGGGAACGATGTTCTCGGCCTGCGGGCCCTTCTGGCCCTGCGTGACGTCGAAGGTCACCTTCTGGCCTTCCTGCAGCTCACGGAAGCCGGAGGTGGCGATGTTCGAGTAGTGGGCGAACACGTCGGGACCGCCGCCCTCCTGCTCGATGAAGCCGAAGCCCTTTTCCGAGTTGAACCACTTCACGGTGCCGGTGGCCATGTGAATCTCCTTTGGGGGGTGCCGTACCCGGAATCCGCACCGTGCGGAAACCGGAGTCGCCGAAATGATCACCCGCCGGAGAGATCCGAAAATCCTCGGCAACAAAAAAGAGCGCTCGTCGACAAAGGTCGAAAGAGCACTCGAAGTCTCTGGGAACCAAAACTGCAACAACAAGCAAGGTAGCACAGGCCCGGGGCGAAGTCAGGGGAATGTCGTACCCGCGGTGGACCCGCACGCCCCCGCGTACTGCGATCCGAGTACCGGAGATTGTCGGCAGCCGCACGACGACGGGACGGCCCGCTCACGGAGACGCTTGGCGGACGATCGACACCAGATGTGGAGACCTCCTGCCGTGGCTACTTTCCTGTATCGAGTGGGCCGACTGGCCTTCCGGCGACGCTGGTACGTCGCCCTGGTCTGGGCGGCCGTCCTGGCCGCCGTGGGGCTGGGCGCCCTCAAGGCGCCGGGGGCCGTGGACGAGGAGTTCTCGATGCCCGGCATCGAGTCCCAGAAGGCGTTCGACCTCATGGAGGAGCGCTTCCCCGGAGCCACCGCCGACGGCGCGACCGCCCGGGTCGTGTTCATCGCGCCGGGCGGCGAGAAGGTCACCGCCGCCGGGAACAAGCAGGCCATCGAGCAGGCCGTCGGCGAGCTGGGCGACGGCACGCAGGTCGCGAGCGCCGTCGACCCGTTCCAGGCGAAGACGATCAGCAAGGACGGCTCGACCGCCTTCGCGACCGTCACCTACAAGGTCGGCGCCAACGACCTCACCGACGCCAGCCGCACCCACCTGGAGCACACCATCGACCAGGCCCGGGACTCGGGGCTGACCGTCGAGGCCGGCGGCACCGCGCTGGCCGAGGAGGGCGGGCCGGGCGGCATGGCCGAGGTGATCGGCGTCGCGATCGCCGCCGTCGTACTGCTCATCACCTTCGGCTCGCTGGCCGCGGCCGGGCTGCCCCTGCTGACCGCCGTCATAGGCGTCGGCGTCAGCATGGCCACGATCCTCGCCCTGTCGAGCGCCCTCGGCCTGTCCACCACCACCGGCACCCTCGCGATGATGCTGGGCCTCGCCGTCGGCATCGACTACGCCCTGTTCGTCGTCTCCCGGTACCGGGAGGAGCGCGCCAAGGGCCGCACGCCCCAGGAGGCGACCGGGCTGGCCGTCGGCACGGCCGGGTCCGCGGTCGTGTTCGCCGGACTCACCGTCGTCATCGCGCTCGCCGGGCTCGCCGTCGTCGGCATCCCGATGCTCACCAAGATGGGCCTGGCCGCCGCGGGCGCGGTCGTCCTCGCCGTGCTGATCGCGCTGACCCTCGTCCCGGCGTTCCTCGGCTTCTGGCCGAACGCCGTGCTCACCCGCAAGGCCCGCAAGAGCGGCCGGATCGAGGAGGGCACCGAGGCCAACGGCGGCACCCGCTGGGCCCGGTTCGTGCTGCGCCGCCCCCTGCCCGTCCTCCTCCTCGGCGTCGTCGGCCTGGGCGCCCTCGCCCTGCCCGCGACCGACCTCCAGCTGGGCATGCCCGGGGACGAGGCCAAGCCGACCTCCACCACCGAGCGCCGGGCCTACGACGCGCTCGCCGAGGGCTTCGGGCCGGGTTTCAACGGGCCGCTGACCATCGTCGTGGACGGCAAGGGCACCGCCGACCCCGAGGCCGCCGCCGACACGATCGCGAAGGAGATCGGCGCCACCAAGGGCGTGGTGTCCGTCTCCCCGGCCCGCTTCAACGAGGCCGGCGACACCGCCGTCTTCTCGGTGGTGCCGTCCACCGCGCCGACCGACGAGAAGACCAAGGACCTGGTGACGACCATCCGGGACGAGCGGCCCGGCATCGAGTCGGACAGCGGCGCGACGTACGAGGTCACCGGCACCACCGCGCTGAACATCGACATCTCCGAGAAGGTGCAGGCCGCGCTGGTCCCGTACCTGGTCGTGGTGGTCGGCCTGGCGATCGTGCTGCTGCTGGTGGTCTTCCGGTCGCTGCTCGTCCCGCTGAAGGCGGCGCTCGGGTTCCTGCTGTCGGTGCTGGCCTCCCTCGGCGCGGTCGTCGTGGTCTTCCAGCAGGGCCACGGGGCGGAACTCCTCGGCGTGGAGCAGACCGGCCCGATCATGAGCCTGATGCCGATCTTCCTGGTGGGCATCGTCTTCGGCCTCGCGATGGACTACGAGGTGTTCCTCGTCTCCCGGATGCGGGAGGCCTACGTCCACGGCGAGACGCCCGACAAGGCCGTCACGTCCGGGTTCCGGCACAGCGCCCGGGTGGTCGTGGCCGCCGCCCTGATCATGATCGCGGTGTTCGCCGGGTTCATCGGCGAGAGCGACTCCATGATCAAGATGATCGGGTTCGGGCTCGCCTCGGCCGTCCTGTTCGACGCGTTCGTCGTCCGGATGGCGATCGTGCCGGCCGTCCTCGCCCTGCTCGGCGACAAGGCGTGGTGGCTGCCGAAGTGGCTCGACCGGCTGCTGCCCCGCGTCGACGTGGAGGGCGAGGCGCTCAGCCGCCGGCCGGAGACGGACCCGGCCCCGCGGTCCGCACCCGACCTGGAGCCGGCCCGCACCTGAGGAACCCCCACCCCCAGGGCCGCCCGTGGCGAAGGACACGGGCGGCCCCTCGGGCGTTCCGACCCGACGTCGACCACGATGGACCCAGCCATCGACCCGGAGAACCCCATGTCCCTCACCCCGGAGCGGCGCTACGCCGATCGCCTGGAGGAGTTCACCGACCGCCACGCCTTCCTTGTCGACCTGATCATGGTCCTGGCCCTGATGGGCTGCGCGACGCTCGGCGGTTCGCTCACCCTGCCCAACGCGGACCCGCCCGACCAGGACAAGACCGCCACGGTCCTCATGGGCATCTCCTGCCTCTCCCTGCTCAAGCACCGCACGCACCCCCGCACCGGCGTCGTCGTCACCGCGCTCTGCACCGTCGCCGCGGTCAAGGCCGGCTACCTGGTCACGCCCCTGCTGCTGGCGCCGATCATGGCGGCGCTGTACTGGCTGGCCACGCTCACCGACCGCCGCACCACCCGCGTCTACGGCCTCACCACGATGCTGGCGGTGACGGTCGCGGCCGTCTTCGCCGACTCCATGAACCACCTGTCCCTGCTGCTCAGGACGATCGGCCCGTTCTTCTGGCTGATGCTGCCCCTCGCCGCCGGCCGGGGAACCCAGGTGCGGCGCGCCTACCTCCAGTCGATGCAGGCCCGGGCCGAGCACGCCGAGCGGACCCGCGAGGAGGAGGCCCGGCTGCGCGTCACCGAGGAACGGGTGCGCATCGCCCGGGAGCTCCACGACGTGGTGGCCCACCACATGGCCCTGGCCAACGCCCAGGCCGGCACGGCCGCCCACCTGGCCCTCACCAACCCCGAGCAGACCAAGAAGATCCTCACCGACCTGACCGGGACCACGTCCTCCGCGCTGCGGGAGCTGAAGGCCGCGCTGGGCCTGCTGCGCCAGGACGACGACGCCCCCGGCGCGCCGCCGCTGGAACCGTCACCCGGCCTCGCCCGGCTGCCCGAGCTGGTGTCGGCGTGCGAGTCGGCGGGCCTGGCGGTCACCGTCACCACGGAGGGCGAGCGGCAGCCGCTGTCGCCCGGCGTCGACCTGACCGCGTACCGGATCGTGCAGGAGGCCCTGACCAACGTCAGCAAGCACGCCGCCGCCGAGTCCGCCCACGTGCGCCTGGAGTACACCGGCTCCCGACTGCTGCTCACGGTCACCAACGACGGCCCCAGCAGGCCCGAGGCCGCCCCGGGCCGCGGCTTCGGCGTCATGGGCATGCGCGAACGGGCCCAGTCCATCGGCGGCGAGCTGTGCGCGGGCCCCCGCCCCCAGGGCGGCTTCGAGGTCACCACCGCGCTGCCGCTGCAACCCGCCACCCACCTCGCGGAAGGAACGACACCATGAGCATCCGGGTGCTGCTCGCCGACGACCAGGCCCTGCTGCGGGCCACGTTCCGGATCCTCATCGACTCCTGCGCGGACATGGAGGTGGTCGCCGAGGCCTCCGACGGCGCGGAGGCGGTGGAGCTGACCCGGACCCACCGCCCGGACATCGTCCTCATGGACATCCGCATGCCCGGCACCGACGGCCTGACCGCCACCTCCACGCTGTGCGCCGACCCGGAGCTGTCCGCCACCCGCGTGCTGATCCTGACCACGTTCGAGACCGAGGACTACGTCGCCCAGGCCCTGCGCGCCGGCGCCAGCGGGTTCCTCGGCAAGGACGTCACCGCGGACACCCTGCTGACCGGCCTGCGCACCGTGGCCTCGGGCGAGGCCCTCCTCTCGCCCGTCGCCACCCGCTCCCTCATCAGCCGCTTCCTCACGGCACCGGCCCCCGGCACGCACCTGGCGCCGCCGGAGCGCCTCGCCGACCTCACGGTCCGGGAGCGGGAGGTGATGGCCCTGGCGGCGGAGGGGCGCTCCAACACCGAGATCGCCGAGGACCTCACGCTCAGCCCGCTGACCGTACGCACCCACATCCACCGGGCCATGACCAAGCTGGGCGCCCGGGACCGGGCCCAACTGGTCGTCATCGCCTACCAGACGGGCCTGGTCCGGGCGACGCCCTCGGCGTGAGGGCGGGGCTGCGGACCGCTGGGGCAGGAACGGGGGTGCGGCCCACTGGGGCACGGCGGGGGCTACGGCCGGCCGTACACCGCCACCATGATGTCCTCCGCCACCTCGTTCATGTCCCGGCCCTTGGCGTCCGTGGAGTTGACGCTGTACACGAGCGTGCGCGCGCCGTCCCGGGTGGCGGCGACGGCCGTGTTGTACCCCCAGCGCCCGCCCGTCTTGCCCCAGACCTCGCGCCCGCCCAGCACCTTCATGGAGAGGCCGACGGAGTGGGCGGCCGGCTCGCCGCTCCGGAAGTCGGTCACCTTCGGCAGGGTGAACATCTCCTCCAGCAGCGACCCGCGTACGAGGCGCCCCCCGAACAGGGCGTGCGTGAACCGCTCCAGGTCCGCCGTCGTGGAGACGAGGTCCCCGGCCGCCCACGCGTCCGTCGCTCCCCACACGGACACGTCGCGCAGCCCGAGCGTCCCGTCGTCCAGCCGCATCCGCTGGTAGCCGTGGTTGTGCGGCCAGACGATGCGCGGGTTCGTGCCCGGGTAGTACGTGTCGCGCAGCCCCAGCGGCCTCAGCACCCGGCGGGCGACCTGGCGTTCGTAGGTGTCGCCGGTGACGCGCTCGATGACGAGGCCGGTGATCTGGTAGCCGATGTTGAGGTAGTGCTGCCGCGTGCCCGGCGCGAACTCGGGCTTCTTCGACGTCGCCGAGCGGACCAGGTCGCGGGTGTCGTGGACCTGGAAGCGGTTCGCGTACCACTCCTCGACGGTGGTCCCGGGGAGGTCCGGCGCGGGGATGCCGTGCGTGTGGTCGAGGAGCTGCCGGACGGTCACGGTCCCGTACGAGGCCGGGATCAGCTCCGGCAGGTACGAGCGGGCGCTGCGGTCGAGGTCCAGCCGGCCTTCGGCGGCCAGTTGCAGGGCGACCGCCGCGGTGAAGACCTTGGTGACGGACCCGGCGCGGAAGCGGCCGGCCGGATCGGCCGGGCGGCCGGTCCGCAGGTCGTGCACGCCCGAACTGCCCCGCCAGACGCCGTCCTTGCCCCCGACCCGCACGAGTGCCGCCGTCGCGTCGGCGTGGGGGAGCCCGGCGAGGGCGGCGTCGAGGGCCGGGTTCGGGGACTGCGCGGCGGACGACGCGGCCGGGGCCGAGGCGGCGGCCGGCAGCGCGGACGGGCCCGCCGTCACCCCTGCGACGAGCGCGGCGACGAGCAGGCAGGTACGGGCCTTCATGGTCAACTCCAGGGGCGGCAGGCGTCGTTGTGGACGGCTCCATCCTCCGGACCGGGGACGGCACGCGGATCGCCCCCGCGGGCGGTTCCGGCCGGCCGGTTCCTCGCCGGTGCGGGGGAGGCAACGGCCCGGGCCGCTCACCCGGGCGGGGGATCCCCGGCCGTGACCAGGCCCGTCTCGTACGCGCAGATCACGGCCTGGATGCGGTCCCGCAGGCCCAGCTTCGCGAGGACGTTGCCGACGTGCGTCTTGACCGTGTGGTCGCTGACCACCAGCTCGGCGGCGATCTCGGCGTTGGACAGGCCGCGCGCGAGCAGCAGCAGCGTCTGCCTCTCCCGTGCGGTCAGCACGTCCAGGCGGGGGTCGGGCCGGCGCGGGCGGGCGGCGGCGGGCCGGGTGTACTGCTCCACCAGGCGCCGGGCCACGGACGGCGCGAGCAGCGAGTCGCCCCGGGCGACGACCCGCACCGCGTGCACCAGGTCGTCCCGCCGGACGTCCTTCAGCAGGAAGCCGCTCGCGCCCGCGTGCAGGGCCTCGTAGACGTACTCGTCGGAGTCGAACGTCGTCAGCATCACCGTCCGGCAGTCGCCCGCCGCGCCGATCGCACGGCAGGCCTCGATCCCGTCCAGGCGCGGCATCCGGATGTCGAGGAGCGCCACGTCCGGCGCGTGCCGCCGCACCGCGTCGACCGCCGCCGCCCCGTCGCCCGCCTCCGCGACGACCTCGATGTCCGGCTGGACGTCCAGGATCAGCGCGAAGCCGCTGCGCACCAGCTCCTGGTCGTCCGCCACCACGACCCGGATCGTCACGACCCCGCCTCCACCGCGCGCGGGGCCGGCTGCCGGTGCTCCGCGAAGGCCGGTACGGGAATCCGTACCCGCACCTCGAACCCGCGCCCGTCCGGTCCCGGCCCGGCGACCGCGCTGCCGCCGTGGGCCGCCGCCCGCTCCCGGACACCGACCAGCCCGTGCCCGCCGGCACCGGGCGCGGGGCGCGGCCCGCGCCCGTCATCCGTCACCCGGACCTCCAACTCATCTTCTCTGTAGTCCAGTTGAACGGACACGGTACGGGCGGCGGCGTGCCGAACGGTGTTCGTCAGCGCCTCCTGGACCACCCGGAAGACGGTGGCGGCGACCGCGTCCGGCACCGGCCGGGCGCGGCCCGTCGTCCCGTACCCGACGGCGAGACCGCTGTCCCGCACCCGGTCGAGGAGGGCGGGCAGTTCGCCGAGCCCGGGCTGCGGGGCGCGCGGGGAGCCGCCGGGCTCGTCCCCGTCGCGCAGCACCCCCAGCATCCGGCGCAGCTGGGCCATGGCGTCCCGTCCGGTGGCGGAGATCGCGTCGAAGGCGGCCTCGGCCCGCTCCGGCGCGACCCGCACCGCGACCGGACCGGCCTCCGCCTGCACGATCATCAGGCTCACCGCGTGGGAGAGGATGTCGTGCATCTCCCGCGCGATCCGGGCCCGTTCCCGCGCGGCGGCCCGCTCGGCCTCGACCCGGTGCGCGCGCCGGCGGGCGTCGGTCAGCCGCCCGAAGACGTAGGCGGCGACCAGGACGAAGAAGGAGAAGGTCAGTTCCCGCGCGGACCGCGTGTTCAGCCACACGCCCACGGGCACCGCGACGACCATGACCAGCGCGGCGAGGAGCCGCCTGCGCGGGGGCGACAGCGCGGCAATCGTGTACACGACCACGAGTCCGGTGTACGGCAGCGGCTGCCCGGGCCCGTCCAAGGTCAGCCGGTACAGCGCGGTGGTGGCCAGCACCGCGAACAGCACGGCCACGGGGGCGCGCCGCCGCCACACCAGGGGCAGCACGGTGAGGGTGCTCAGCCCGTACGCCGCCCAGGTCGCGGGCGGTGCCCCGGGTGCGCGCGGCACGAGGAACGGCATGGTCATCGCGCCCTGGACGAGCAGCGCGACGCCGATGTCACTCAGGAGCGGATTGGCCGCCGCAAGGGCCCGTCCCCGCTCCCACCACTCCCACGGCCCCCCGCGTACGCCCATGGCGACTCACGACCCCCGTCCCGTGCCGGCTGACAACGGAACCGTAAGGGACGCGCCCCCGGCGACCCGGCGACCCGGCGGAACGCGGACGCCGGGTGCGGGCGTCCGTTCAGGCCGTGTCCGGCGGGGTCCACGCCGCCACCAGGCCAAGCAGGCCCGGGAAGCGGGCATCGAGGTCGGCGACCCGGACGTGACTGCGGCGTTCCAGGCCGTACTGGCGCTGGCGGGTGACGCCGGCCTCGCGCAGGGCCTTGAAGTGGTGGGTGAGGGAGGACTTGGGGCGGTCGAGGCCGAACCAGCCGCAGGAGTGGTCGAACGCCTCGGACTCCAGCAGCAGTTTCTGCACGATCCGCAGGCGCAGCGGGTCGCTCAGCGCGCCCAGCACCGTCTCCAGCCGCAGGTCCTCCACCGCCGGCTCGGGCAGCGGTTCCGGCAGGTCGTCCGGCTCCGGCACCACCTTGATGACCGGCGCCTCTCGCACCGTCGCAGACATAGGCCACTCCCTATAACCCGAATCCTATGTACGAGTTTAATCGTACTGCATGCTAAGTTCGAATGGACTCGTACTGAGCTTGCCCGGAGGGAGCACCCATGTCGGAGAGTCAGACCGTGTCCGCCGAGGCGGTGGACGCACAGCAACGCCCCGCGGCCCCCGCACCACCGGAGCCGGCCGCGCCCGCGCGGTCCGAGCGCCGTACGCCCACCTGGTGGGTGTGGCTGGCGGCGTGGCCCGTCACCGCCGTCTTCGTGCTGTCCAACGCGGCGACCCCGCTGTACGTGCTGTGGCAGCGCGACATCGGGTTCTCCAAGGGCACCCTGACCGTCGTCTTCGCGCTCTACATCGTCGGGCTGCTCGGCTCGCTGCTGGTCTCGGGCGTCGTCTCCGACCGGCTGGGCCGCAAGCCCGTGCTGCTGCCCGCCCTCGGCCTCGCCCTCGCCGCCTGCGCGATCTTCGCGACCGCCACGACGGTCGCCGCGCTGATCATCGCCCGGCTGTTCACCGGCATCGCCGTCGGCGCCGTCGTCTCCGCCGGCATGGCGGCCGTGACGGACGTGGCGGGCCCGGAGCGCAAGCGGCTCGCCGCACTACTGGCCTCCTGCGCCATGGTCTTCGGGGCCGGCCTCGGCCCGCTGCTCGCCGGCCTGCTGTCCGAGACGCTCCCGGCCCCCACCGTGACCGTCTTCGTCGTCGAGGCCGTCCTGCTGGCCACGGCCGTCCTCGCCGTGCTGCGCATGCCCGTACGCCGCCCCGCCGCCCGCGGCAAGGGCGCCTGGGTGCGCGTGCCCGGCGTGCCGCACGGCAACGGCATCCATCTCGCCCTGGGCATCGCGGTGTTCGCGCCCGGCATCACCGCCACGTCCTTCGTGCTGTCGCTCGGCCCGACCCTGCTGACCGAACTGCTCGGCACCACCAGCCGGATCGTCTCCGGGGCCATGGCGTTCGTCATGTTCCTCGCCGCCACCGGCGTCCAGTTCGCCGTGCAGAAGCTGCGCCGGCGCACCATCCTGACCGCCGGCGCCATCAGCACCACCCTCAGCATGGGCGCGCTGATCGCCGCCGTGCACGCCTCGTCGGTCGCCCTGCTCGTCGCCTCCGCCCTGCTCGCCGGGGCCGGCCAGGGCATGGGCCAGCTCGGCGGCCTGTCGCTGCTCAACTCCACCGTCCCGGCGCAGCGGCTCGCCGAGGCCAATGCAGCGCTGAACGTGGGCGGTTACATCCCGGCCGGCCTGCTGCCGGTGTCCACCGGCTACCTCATGGACGCCGTGGGCCTGCCCACCGGGGCGACCATCTTCGGCACCGTCCTGATGGGTCTGGCCGTCATCGGCGGCATCGTCGTCCTCACCGGCCACCGCCGGGTGCCCGAGCCGGCGTGACGCCACGGCGGGACCGCCGGACCCCCGTGGACCGGCGTGGCGGTGCTCCGCGGCCCACACCGCGGAGCACCGCCACGCACGGTTCCGGCCGCCGGACCCCGGCGCCGCCTCAGTGCGCCCGGATGGCGTGGAAGAGCAGCTCGCTCGTCTCCGCCCAGCGCTCCACCACGTCCGCCCGCCCCTGGAGCACGTCCGAGATGTGCTGGGCCCCGAAGAACGCCGAGACGAGCGACCGCGCCGCCGCGTCCGGCGCGACCCCCTCCCGCAGCAGGCCCTGATCCCGCGCCGCGACGAGCAGGGAGGCCAGCAGATCGGTCCAGTCGACGTACGGCGTCGGCAGCTCGGCGTCGATGTGCGGACGCTCTATCTGCAACCGCGCCCCCGCCTGGACGACGATGTCGTCCCGGAACGCCACCGCCGTCCGCGCCAGCAGCTGCTCGGCGGTCTCCAGCGGCCCGAAGCCCTCCGCCAGGACCTCCTCGAGGAGCGCCGGCCAGCGGGCGTAGTGCTCCTCCACCACCGCCACCGCCAGCGCCTCCTTGGAGGGGTAGTGGAAGTAGACCGCCCCCTTGGTCATCTCCATGCGGTCGGCCACGTCCTTGACCGACGTGTGGCGGAACCCGTGCTGCGCGAACAGCTCGGACGCCGCCCTGAGCACCAGCAGCCTGGTGCGCGCGGACCGCTCCTGCTTGGGGTCCGGCCCCCTGCGGGTGACGAACTTCCTCGACGCGAACGCGGCGATGGCTGGCTGGGGCTCGGGCATGGTCGGTTCCTCTGACTCGGCGGCCTCGGCCGGCGCGGGCGGGGGGTGTGCGGCCAGGGCAGGCTGAATCATTCCGGCCGTACTGGCTCAAAACAATTCTCGGCACGATACCTTCTGGAAGGTATCTTTTTCCGCGTCGCTTGCCCGTGAACGACGGGACCATAGCGGGCCCACTCCCGCTTCCGCGACCCGGAAGGGAACAGAATCTTGCACCGCGTACCGTCCCCCGCCGCTCCGCCGGACCCCGAAACCTCCCGGCGTCCCGGCGACCGACTCCGCCACGACCGCCGCGTACCCCGCGAAACCGTGCACAAGTCCGCCACCGCGGAAGTGCTCCTGACCGACGCACAGCACCTGGGCGGCGACCGGTACGCGGTCGCGGCCCGCTGGCACCGCGACCGCTTCATCGAGGGGGGCGGGCTCGTCGACCGGGACGACCTCGTCGACTCGGATGCCCTCGTCGATTCGGACGCCCTCGCCGTTCCGCTCGACGGCCGCACCCTGGACCCCGTCCTGCTGGCCGAGACGGCACGGCAGGCGGCGATCCACCTCTCCCACCGCTTCCACGACATCCCCCTCGGACACCCCTTCGTCCTCGGCGAGATCTCCGTCGAACTCGACGAGACGCTGCCGGCGTTGACCGACGCGGTGCTGGAGACGCACTGCCGGCGCGCCGCCGGGCACCCCCGCCGCGCCTGTCTGGAGCTGGACGCGACGGTCCGGGCGGCGGGCCGGGCGGCGGGCCGGGCGGCGGGCCGGGCACGGGTGCGCTGGGAGGCCATGGAGCCACGCCGGTACGCCCTGCTCCGCACGCGGGGCGCGACGGCGTCCGGGCCCCCCGACCCGGGAGCGGACGGTGCTGTCGCGCTGTCACCGGCCCTGCTCGGGCTGCGGCAGGACCGCGACGTGCTCCTCGCCGCCGACGCCGGGCGGTCCGGCCGGTGGTGGCTGCGGCTGGACCCGGGCCACCCGGTCCTCTTCGACCACCCCTCGGACCACATACCGGGCATGGCCCTCGTCGAGGCGTTCCGCCAGGCGGCCGGTCTCACCGCGGTCGCGCGCGGTGCCGTCGCCCCCGACCGCGTACGCGATGTCAGCACGCTGACCGTCGAGTTCACGTCCTTCGGCGAGCCGGACCTGCCGGTCGCGATCACGGTGGAACCGGCGGGCACGGCGGGGCCCCGGGGCATGGGGGGCGCCCCGGGGCATGGGGGCGCCGGAGGACGTGGCGGAGCCCGTGCGCGCGACGGAGCCCAGGGAGCCGGGGAAGCCGACGGAGCCGGGGAAGCCGGGGGAGCCGTGCGGCGGTCCCGCCGCCCTCCTGCTGACCGCCACGCAGGGGGACCGCACGCTCGCCCAGGCCCGGATACGGTGCGGGACGACGGGCCGCGCCCGCCGCCGGACGGGGATCGCATGCTGACCGGCGAGTCCACGCGCACCGAGGCCGGGGTCGTCCCGCGCGACCTCACGGCCCTGAGGGAGACCGCCCGCCGGGACGCCGCCCTCGCGGAGGAACGGCGGGTCCTCGCCGCCGACACCGTCGCCGCCCTGACCCGCGCGGGCTTCCCGCGCCACTTCGTACCCCGTGAACTGGGCGGCGCGGCAGGGGAGTTCGCCCCGCTCGTGGCCGGCGCGGCCGCCGTGGGGGAGGAGTGCGCCGCCACGGCCTGGTGCGCCGCGCTGTTCGCCGCGCACGGCCGGCTGGCCGCCTACCTCCCGCCCGAGGGGCGGCACGAGGTGTGGGCCGACGGCCCGGACGCGCGGATCGCCGCCGCGGTCGTACCGCCCCAGGGCGAGGCCACGGCGGTCGACGGCGGCTGGCGTCTCGACGGCGCGTGGCGCCCGGCCAGCGGGGTCGACCACGCGGACTGGGTCCTGCTCGCCGCGTGGACGCACGGCACGCAGGGACGGGAACACCGCGTCCTCGCCGTCCCCCGCTCCCAGGTGACCGTGGTGGACACCTGGCACACCTCGGGCCTGCGGGGCACCGGCAGCAACACCGTGCGCTGCGCGGGCGTGGTCGTACCGCGGCACCGGACGTTCACACTGGACGTCCTGCTGCGGCCGCAACCCGGCGCGGCCCGCTGCCACACCGTGCCGTACCCCATGGTCGCCGCGCTGATGTTCGCCGCCCCTCTGCTCGGCGTCGCCCGGGGCGCGTTGCGCGCCTGGACGGGCGAGCGGATCGGGGCGGAGCGGCCGCACCCCGCGACGCACACCGTGCTGGCGCAGGCCTCCGCGCGGATCCACACCGCCGGCCTGCTGCTCGACGGCGCGGCGGAACGGGCCGACCGGGCGAGGATCACGCCCCTCACGGTGGCGGAGAACCGCCGGGACGCCACCACCGCGGCCACGCTGTGCCGGGAGGCGGTCGACGCCCTGTTCCACGCGTCCGGGCTGCGCGCCCAGTCCCCCGACAGCGCCGTCCAGCGCGCATGGCGGGACGCCACGGCTCTCGCGGCCCACGCCGCACTGGACCCCGACGCCGCGGCCCGCTCGTACGCGGAAGCGGTGCTGTCCCCGACGGGAGGCGCCGCGGCATGAGCGCATCGCCTCCCGTCCCGGTCGCGTTCTTCGACGTCGACGAGACCCTGCTCGCCACGAAGAGCCTCCTCGACTTCTGGGACTTCTGGACGGCTTCGGAGGAGGCCGGGCCGCTCCCCGCGACCCCACCCGCTCCCCGCCCCGCCCGGGTTCCGGCCGACCGGTCGCGGCTCAACCGCGACTACTACCGGCGCTACACCGGCGTCCCCCTGCGGACCCTGCGCACCGCCGCCCACCGCTGGTACGCCTCCTACCGCCGGGGCGAGCGGGCGTTCGTGACGGCCGGACTCGACGCCCTCGCCCGGCACCGGGCCCTCGGGCACGAGGTCGTGCTGGTGTCCGGCTCCCTGCGCCCCGTCGTCGACGCCGTCGCCGCGGACCTCGGGGCCACCGCCGTACGGTGCGCCGCCCAGGCCGTCACGGCGGACGGCGTGCTGACCGGGGACATCGACCGCCCGATGATCGGCCGGGCCAAGGCCGACGCGGTCGAGGCGTTCCTCGCCGAGCGCGGCGGCCGGGCCGCCGACTGCCACGCCTACGGGGACCACGACAGCGACCTGCCCATGCTGCGCGCGGTCGGCCACCCGGTCGTGGTCGGCGGCTCCCCCGCCCTGCGGGACGAGGCCGCCCGCCTCGGCTGGCCGACCCTCTCCGGAGCCCGGGGCAAGCGGTCTTGACCCCGGTCGCCGGTCGTCGGTCGCCGGTCAGCGAGTGCCGGGCAGCCGAGCCGCGTTCACCGACGTGCGGCCAGCACCGCCGCGAGGCCCTCCCGCAGATCCCTGACGAAGTACCCGGGAACCTCCAGTGACGGGAAATGCCCCCCGCGCTCGGGTGACCTCCACCGGACGATCTGCCGGTACCGCTCCTGCGCCCAGGGGCGCGGACACTTCTCGATGTCGCGGGGATACATCGTGATCGCCGACGGGACGTCGACCCGGAGTTCGGGATCCAGCGAGGCGTGGCTCTCGTAGTAGATGCGGGCCGCCGACGCACCGGTCCGCGTCAGCCAGTACAGGGTGACGTCGTCGAGGATCCTGTCCATGGAGATCGTCTCGAACGGGCTGTCCTCGGTGTCCGACCACTCGGCGAACTTGTCGAGGATCCAGGCGAGGAGGCCGACCGGCGAATCGACGAGCGAGTAGCCGATGGTCTGCGGCCGGGTCGCCTGCTGCTTCGCGTACGCCGCGCGCCGGCTCCAGAAGTCGCGGGTCTCCTCGGTCCACTCGCGCTCGACCGCCGTCAGCCCGTCCGTCGTCAACCCGGGCGGTGCCTCCGCGAACGTCGAGTGGATGCCGAGAACGTGGTCCGGGAACCTGCCGCCGAGAACGGTGGTGATGTTCCCTCCCCAGTCGCCGCCGTGGGCCAGGAACTCGCGGTAGCCGAGCCTGCCCATCAGTTCGACCCACGCGGCGGCGATCTTCTCGGTTCCCCACCCGGTGGCGGCGGGCCTGTCGCTGTAACCGAAGCCGGGCAGCGACGGAACCACGACGTGGAACGCGGGCGCGTCCCCGTCCTTCGGATCCGCCAGTTCGTCCACCACATCGACGAACTCGGCGATGCTGCCCGGCCAGCCGTGCGTCAGGACCAGCGGAGTGGCGTCCGCGCGCGCGGACCGGCGGTGCAGGAAATGGATCCCCAGACCATCGATGGTCGTACGGAACTGGCCGATACGGGCAAGGCGCTCCTCGAACGTCCGCCAGTTGTACCCGTCGCGCCAGTAGTTCACGACGTCGACGAGGTCGGCGAGCGGAACGCCCTGGTCCCACCGGCGAGGACCGGGCGCGGCGCGGTGGACCGTCTCCGTCTCCGGCAGTCGCGCCGCGGCCAGCCGCGCGCGCAGATCGTCGAGGTCGGCATCAGTCGCGCGGGCTTCGAACGCTTGCACATCTGCTTGCACGTCTGCGTACACGTCGCTGGTCGGACGGGGCATGAGGCCTCCTGGCCATAGCGGAACCGGCTAAGACGGTTCTAACACCCCGGCGCGGCAGCGGGCAACCGGCTAAGGTGGTTCCATGTGTCCCGCGTTCCCTGACTTCCGCCTCGGCAGCGTGCTGGCGACGAGCTTCACGGGGACCCTGTCGGAGCGCCACGGCCATCCCGTGGAGCGCATCCCCACGCCACAGCGACTCGTCGACTGGCTGGCCGTATACGGCCTCGCCGTGGACTCCTGCACCAGCGCACAGCTCGACCTCGCCCGGGAACTGAGGGAGTCGATCCACGCCGCCGCGACCGCGGCCGCGCTCCAGGAGGCACTTCCCGCGTCCGCCGTCCGCGTCATCAACGACCGCAGCGTTCAGGGCCGGGCCGCGGCGATCCTGACGCCCGAGGGGGAGCGACGGTGGCGGTTCGGCTCGGCTTCCGCCGTGGAGGACGCCCTCGGCGTGATCGCCGCCGATGCGATCGGCATCATCGCGGGCGAACGAGACGGAAGACTGGCCCTGTGCGCGTCACCGACCTGCCGAGCCGCCTTCTTCGACACCAGCCGAAGCCGCACGCGCAGATGGTGCGACATGAACACGTGCGGCAACCGCGAGAAGAAGGCCCGCTTCAACGCCAGCCACCGCAAACGCCCCGCATCACCGGAATGACTTCCGTCTCCGCCCGGGGGCCCTCGAAAATCTGATCTGCGACGCTGCTTGACTCTCGGGCGACCCGAGACTCGCACAATGGTCCCGTGCTGAGCATCGGGAGCTTCTCCCCGGTCACCGGTCTGTCGATCACCGCGCTGCGGCATTACGACGACGTCGGGCTGCTGAAACCCGCCTATGTCGACCCCGACACCGGATACCGCCGGTACCGGCCCGACCAGGTGGACGAGGCGCGTCTGTACGCGACGTTGCGCCGTCTCCAGGTTCCCGTCGATGCCATGCGCGCGGTACGCGAACGCGGCGTCGGCGCGGTGCTTGCCGAGCACCGTGAACGCCTGCGAGCCGGAGCCGAAGCGCTGGCCGAGCTCATCGACACCGTCGATCGCTACATGGAGAAGGGGCTACCCGTGAAGACCCGCCGCATCAGCCAGGTCACGATCGTGGTCGACGACCTGCCTGCGTCGATCGCGTTCTACCGCGACGCCTTCGACGCCGCCTACCACGAGGAGATCAGCTCCTTCCAGTTCGGCACCTACCCTGACGACGACTTCTTCCTCCTGACGGTGGGCAACCCCGCGTCACACCCGTGGGCCGGCGGGCCGGCCAAATTCGGCCTGGGCGTCGACGACATCGACGCCGCACACGCGCGTGCGCTCGCCGCCGGCGCCGTTGAGATCGGGGCACCGGTCGACAGGCCCTGGAAGCCACGGTCGTCGACCGTGCAGGACCCCGGCGGCAACCACATCGACCTGTACCAGGCGTGAGCCCGAGGTTGTGTGTGAGCTACGAAGTGATCCGGCTCCACGGGGGAGCGAGCGGGGCCGGCAGGGCGGATATCCGGTGGCCTTGGGCTGTGCAGGTCCAGCACGGTTGGGTTATGACGATCTCCGGGGCCCCGTTCATGCCTGGCATCGAGTTGTCCGAGGTCTTGTACGAGGAGGCGGTGGAACCGATCCTCCGGGATGCGTTTCCCGGGCTGCGTCACGCGGCTGCTCGGATCGGTAGCGGCTCCGAGGTGCTGGGCTTCGACACACCGCGGTCGGCCGATCATGAATGGGGCCCGCGACTCGAGATCTTCCTGACGGCCGAGGACCGGGCTCGGCACGGTGCTGCGGTCCGCCGCACCCTGGCCGAGAGACTGCCCAAGGAAATTCGGGGCTGGCCCACCCACTTCCAGGAGAGTGACGACCCGCTGGACCCGGTCGGGCGTATGCGGTCGACCGACGGCCCGGTAAACCACCGCGTAGACGTGCACGACGTGGACGGATGGCTGACCGAACGGCTCGGAGTGCGTTCGGCCGGTGCAGGACCGACCACGCGCGAATGGCTGGCGATGCCGCAGCAGCGGCTCGCCGAGACCACCGGCGGAGCCGTGTTACACGATGGGCTCGGCACTCTCACCGACGTCCGTCGACGGCTGGCGTGGTACCCGGACCAGGTGTGGCGGTATCTGCTGGCTTGCCAGTGGCAGCGCGTCTCGCAGGAAGAAGCGTTCGTGGGACGGTGCGCGGAAGTCGGCGACGACATCGGTTCGGCCGTCGTGGCCGCTCGGCTGGTTCGCGATCTCATGCGCCTGTGCCTGTTGCTGGAGCGCCGCTACGCCCCCTGCAGCAAGTGGCTGGGCAGTGCCTTCGGGCAGCTTCCCGCGGCCGAGTCGCTCAAGCCGGCTCTCCGGGGTGCACTGGCCGCGACGGATTTCCGGACCCGGGAGGCACATCTGTGTGATGCCTATGAGGGTGTCGCCGCTCTTCAGAACGCGTCGGGGCTCCACAGACCCGTGGACCCGAAGCGGCGGCCCTACCACTCGCGCCCGTTCCAGGTTCTGCGCGCTGAGCGTTTCGCGCAGGCGCTCGCGGAGACGGTCACGGACCGGGACCTTCGGAGGTTGGCGCTCGTGGGAAGCGTGGACCAGTGGGCCGACAGCACTGATCTCCTCGACCAGCCCCGAGCCATTCAGGCCGCAGCACACGCTCTCGAATGACCTGGCGATCCGACGACGTGCCCTGTTCGGAGTGCATGCGCGGCTGCGTTGCTGGGCGGCACCGAGGTCGGCCGGACCGTCACGCGAGCGATGGCCAGCGGTCGGCGGCCCACTCCGGCCAGCCCGACCACCCGGGAGGCGGACCTCCCACCTCATGTCCATCGAGTTCCGTGGCGTCGGGCTCCTCGAACAGCGTCCTCCAGTGTGCGAGGTCCGCCTCGCTCATCGCGAAGGTCTGACCAGGGCTGGTCGACTGGCGGTGGGCGACCCGAGCACGCTGGGTCTCATGGTCCACCGGCACGTACACGAGCCGGCAGGACGCGCCCACGGACCTCACCAACCAGCGGATCGCGGACCTCTCGTCACTAGACCAGCAACCGAAATCCAGGACCACGTTCGTTCCCAGCTTCAGTGCCTCCAGACCCACCCAGAGCAGCCGTCCTTCCAGCACGTCGCGCTTCCCGGCCGGCTGCGGATCGCCGAACAGCGGGAGCATCCACTCATCCGGCGTCAGCCGCAGCGCGTTGTGCTCCTTCGCCAACAGCCGAGCCCTCGTGGTCTTTCCGGCCCCGGGCAGGCCGACCGTCAGGAACAACGTCGTCACGCCCAGACCTTGTCACAAGGCTTCGGTCCTGTGCTTGTGGATCGTCCTGTCGAAGCCGACGGGCCGGCCGCCCCCACCTTCACGACCGGTCGACCTCCCCGTTCCGCCGCAGGCCAACGGCATGATCCGGCCGTCTCAGGCACCTGATGTACGGCCGACTTTCCCCTCCTCGGAGCAATCCTTCCCAAGGGTATGTTTGTGCTCTCGATCAAGACCGGAGGGCACCCCGCATGGCCAAACAGGAAAGGGCGCTGCGCACGCGTGAGAAGGTGCTGGACGCCGCGGCCGAGGAGTTCGCGGCGCAGGGATACGCCAAGGCCACGCTGAACGACGTGGCGCGGCGGACGGGGATGACCAAAGGGGCCCTCTACGGACACTTCCCGTCCAAGGAGATCCTCGCCGGGACCCTGCTCGCCCAGTCCCGCGTGGCGTGGGAGGAGTTGCGGCACACCCGGGACCGGCCGGGCACCGCGGCGCGGGCGGTGCTGGAGGAACTGGTCCTGGAGCTCGCCCGGCGCCTGGGGTCGGACATCCGGCTCCGCGCGGCCCTCCGGCTGGCGACCGACCTGCCCTGCCTGGCACGCGCGACCCCCGACCTCTTCGAGGACGTCCGGAGCCACCTCGTCGGCCTCGTCCGCCGGGCGCAGCAGGAGGGCGCCATGGCCCCCTACCCGCCGGAACTCGTCGGGGAGTTGCTGCTCACCTCGCTGCACGGCGTGCTGCACGCCTCGCAGTGCGACGACCGGCACGGCAGCGCCCCCACGCGGGAGGCGGTGTGGCGGCTGCTGCTCGACGCGCTCGCCGGGGAGCGCGGAGACGGACATGGAGACCGCCATGGAGACGGCCGTGGAGAGGGCCATGGGGGCGGCCATGGAGGCGGCCGCGGAGGCGACCGCGACATGGCCGGGCGATGAGGGTGCCGTTTCGGACACGTAAAAAATACCATCCCGAAGGAATTTTCTGTCATGATGAGGTCGTCCCGGTCCGCCGGGCCGCTCGCCGCCCGGCCGCCGGCCGGTCCGCGGAGGCGGTCGACATGAAGTGACGGAGGCAGGCAGATGAGTGTGCTGGATGAAAGGATCGGTCCGTTCCCCCTCGGGCGCGCAGCCCCCGGCCCGTCCCCCGAGGAGTCGCACCAGGAGGAGATTCAGCGCGCTGTCGCGCATGCCGACCATGTCGACGACTTCGACATGCGGCACCTTCGGTATTTCCTGACGGTGGTCCGCTCCGGCACGGTCTCCGCGGCCGCCAAGGAATTGCGCATATCACAGCCCAGCCTCAGCCAGCAGATCAAGCGCCTGGAACAGCGAATAGGGGCCTCGCTTTTCGTCCGCAGTTCCCGCGGGGTGGAATTGACGGCGGGCGGCCGGGCCTTTCTGAAGGAAATCCAGAGCATCCCCGGCCAGCTCCGGTCGGCCATCGCGGCCGCCGCCCCCACCCCTACCCTGTGGCCGGTCGGCGTGTGCGGCGGCGTACCGGCGCAGGTGCTGACCGAGGTGCAGAACGGCCTCGCCGGGCAGAGCGCCCACCAGGGCAGAGGCCGGACCGGGCCGCATCTGCGGATGCGCTCGGTCAGTGCGGCGGACCAGCCCGAGCTGCTGGAGCACGGCGAGATCGTCTTCGGGATCATGCGGCTGCCGGTCACCGCGCCCCGCCTCTCCCGGGCCGTCGTGTGGGACGAGCCGCTCGGCGTCGTCCTGTCCACCACCCACCCCCTGGCCGCCCGCCCCCGGCTGACCTGGGAGGACCTCTCCACGCAGCGCCTCCTCTGGTACGACGAGGGATGCGCGCCCGGATACGCCGACGCCGTCCCCGCGCAGCTGACGGCACTGGGCTGGAAGGCCGTGCTGCACCCGGTCGACCAGGACCAGCGGGCCCTGTTCGTGCACGCGCTGCAGACCACCCGCGATCTGGTGGCGCTGCGTCCGAGCGTCGCCGTGATGGACGACCCCCAGCTCGTCTGGCGCCCGCTGCCCACCGCCTCCGCACCGCGCGAGCGCCTGGCCGTGACCGCGCTCGCCGGCAGCCGCGCGGCCCGCTATCTGGGCCGGGTGGCCACCCAGTGCGGATGGCCCTACCGCGCCTGACCCTCTCTGCCGGGGCACACCGGCAGGCCGCGTCGGTCGCCCATGCTCGAACGGACCTCGGCGCGACGGAGTCAGCGGTGGACGCCGCGAGCGGCCAGGGCCCGGTGCAGCGCCCGCACCGCGTAGTACGTGCGGGACTTCACCGTCCCCTCCGGGACGCCGAGGAGCTCCGCGACCTCCGCCACACTGCTGCCGTCGAAGTACACGAGCCGGAGGATCTCCCGCTGCCGCTCGGTGAGATCACCCAGCGCCTCCGTCACCACATGCCCGGTCAGCAGCCGGTTCACCTCGTCGGCGACGGGGACGTCCGTGTCCTCCAGCGCGTCCGCGGTCACCGGGCGCAGCGCCCGTGCGCGGTGATCGTCGATCAGCAGGTTGCGGACGACGGTGAACAGCCACGGCCGCATCGTCTCCGGCGCGGTACCCAGCGCCCCGGCGTGGCTCCAGGCCCGGACGACGGCCTCCTGCAGGATGTCCTCGGCCCGGTGCCAGTCGCCCCGCAGCCGTCGGGCCGCGTACCCCAACAGCACTCCGCCGTGCTGCGCGTACACCGCCCGGACGAACGTCTCGGCGTCCCCGGTCGGCGTTCCGGTCGGCGTTCCGGTCGGCCGTACCTCGGCGACCAGCGTCACGGCGCCTCACACTTCCTCACGCGAATCCCCCGTAGTCACAAGGACAGGCATCACGGCCGTACGGCCCCTGCTCCGCGTCCCACGGCACCGCCGGCCACCGCCGACGGTGCCGTGGAACGCCGGACGGCTCAGCCGAACAGCGCGTCGTACACGTCGCTCTGCCAGTACGTCACGAAGTTGGCGCTGTTGAAGTACACGCCGCCGTCGGGCAGCGGCAGCGTCACGCGCTTGCCGAGGGAGCCGTTCAGATCCTTGTTGGAGAAGTCCACGCCCAGGGTCTTGGCGATGTAGCCCTCGTCGCCGTCGGGGCTGGACGTCCCGATGCCGGCGTACCCGGACTCGCCCGGGGCCAGCGTCACCACGGCATCGGGCCGGCTGGAGTCCAGCCATGTCACGGGAGCCTGGGCGCCGGCGCCTGCGGCCAGGTAGGGGGCGCCGTAGAGGTTGCAGGGCTTGGTTCCGGTGTTGGTGGCCGTGAGCAACAGCGTGTTGATGGGCCGGGTGACGTCCTCGACCTTCAGCTTCGTGTTCGCCGCGGTGCAGTCGACGGTCGCGGTGGCCTTCGGGGTGGCGGCGGAGGCCGTCTGGCCCGCGGCCTGGACACCGACGAGTGCGAACGCGGCGGCGGCGACCAGGGAGGAGGCGGCCAGGCGGGTGGTGGTGGAGCGACGTGCGATACGCATGGGATGAACTGCTTTCTCTGAGTGCCGAGATCCGGAGTTAGGGATTCCGGTTGATGGTTGTCGGCCGGTCAGATTCACGGCCGAAAAGGGAAGTTGAGATCGGCGTCACCGCTCTTCAGCAGGGCGGCGTGCTTGGATGACCCAAGCCTGTGCCACGCTCCGTCCCAGCCGCCATGCCAAACCGACCTTTGGCACGCTGGGATGTCGGCACCGGCTCTGACCAGGGGGAACGTCCCATTCGTGGGATGCCGAACGAGATGGAGGACCGGTGGGGGCGGCTGAGGAGACAGCTGATTTCGCGGCGCTTCTACGCGAGTTGAAGCAGCGTTCGGGGCTCAGCTACGAAGCTCTGGCCAAGCGGGCGCACATGAGCACGTCGACGCTGCACCGCTACTGCAAGGGGGAGGGGGTGCCCGCCGACTACGCGTCGGTCTCGCGCTTCGCGCGGGTGTGCAGGGCGACCCCCGAGGAAATGGTCGAACTGCACCGACGGTGGGTCATGGCCGACGCGGCCCGGGAACGCGCCCGGCGAGCGGCGGCAGTGGCGGCAGCGGCGGGAGCGGCGGCGGACAGGACGGCAGAGCCGTCGGCCGGCGCGGGGCAGAACGACGACGTGCCCGGGTCCGGCGAGGAGCCAGGGGTTGCTTCGCCGAAGCCGGGGGCAGGGCCGGGCCTGGGAGCGGGATCGGGAACGGGGCCTGGGCCCGACGCCGAGTCCGCTGCTCTGCCGGGGTACGGGACGGGGGCCGGGCGGGGCTCTGACTCGGCAGCTGTGCCTGAGGCTGGAGCGGGAGCCGCCACGGGACTTGAGGCCGGAGCCGCCACGGGACTTGAAGCCGGAGCTGTGCCGGGCGCCGAGGCCGGAGCCCCGCCCGGAACCAAGCCCGGAGCCCTGCCAGGGGCGGGGGCGGGTGACCTGGCCGGGCCCGGGGGTGCCCACGAGTCGGCGCCCGGGGGTGCCGGCGAGTCGGAAGTGGTGGCCACGGCAGGGAGTGAGGACCCGCTCGGAGCCGGGGCCGAGGTGACCCCGGAAACGGAAGTGACCCCGCGGCGTCCGGCGCGGCGGCGGGGCTTCTTCCGGAAGCGGCGGGTCGTGGTCGCCGCGAGCACCCTGGCCGTGGTCGCCCTGACGACGGCGGTCCTGGAGAACATCGACGCCGGCGCGAACCCGGACGGCCGGCCGCGCGCCGCGACCGTGTCCACCGACTCCTGGGAGCCGCACGAGTCGGCGCCCCCGTCCACGTCCCCCTCCGCGCGGCCGAGCGGCTCTCCCGCCTCGAAGTCGCCGAGCGCGAAGCCGTCGGCGTCGGAGCCGGCGTCGGCCGCCGGCGGTGCCGCCGCGACGGGGGACAGCGCACCGGGGTCCGCCGCCGAAAAGGACTCCGTGCCGCTGACGGTGAGCGCGCGTGCCCACGACTGGGAGGGCTACTGCGGCACGTTCTACCTGGCCGACAAGCCTCCCGCTCAGGTCCCCCTGCCGCCCGCGACACTGCAGGACGCCCCGAAGTGGGTGGGCGACGCCGGAGCCGTCGCCTCGGGCCGGCACCGTGTGTCGCTGGCCGTCCAGGGCACGGGGGACAAGGCCGTCGTCATCGAGTCGCTGGACGTCCGGGTGGTCGGCTCGGGCGCGCCCCTCGCCTGGAACGCGTACGAGATGGGCATGGGCTGCGGCGGCGGCGTGGAGCCGAGGGAGTTCGGTCTCGACCTCGACGCGGCCCGGCCCGCCGTGCGCCCGAAGGGCGGCCAGCGCGGCTTCCCCTACAGCGTCAGCCAGTCCGACCCGGAGGTGCTGTACGTCACCGCCCACACCGACACCCGCGACGTGCAGTGGTACCTGGTGCTGGAGTGGAGCAGCGGCGGCCGCCAGGGAACGATCGAGATCACGGACGGCGGCAAACCCTTCCGCACCACGTCCATGACCGGCCGTCCGCTCTACGGTTACCTGCCCGGCAGGACCGAGTGGGAGACGCAGGAGCCGCAGCAGTAGCCGTCGGCCGCGCACGTCGACCACAAACGCCGTGGGCCGGCCGGACTGGGAAAGTCCGGCCGGCCCACGGCCTGTTCGCGGTTCTCAGGAGAACGGCACCGCGTCCGCCGCGGAGGTGTGCCAGTTGGTGACGACCGGCCGGTCGACCGTGAACGTGCCGACCCGCAGGGACACCGGGTTCGGGTCGTCGTCGCCGATCGCGACGATGAGGCTGTCCAGTTCCTTGCCCGAGTCGCCGTCGGTGGTCTTCGGGTTCACACCGGCGTAGGCGACGACCCCCGCGCGCAGCGTGATCGCCGGGCCGACGGACTGCTCGGCGGGCCCGGCCTGGGTTCCGTCCGAGCCGAAGGCCACGGTGGGCAGGGCGGCGGGCAGGGTGCAGGTGATGCCGGACTTGGCCTTCGCCTGGAGGAGGAAGTAGCCGCCGGCCTGCGTCTTGGACGCCACGCTCCAGGAGATGTCGTTGGCCCCGCAGGCCTGCCCGTAGCCGCTCTTGTCGCCGGCGCCGCCGCTGCCCTTCTTCCCCGCGCTCCCCGCGCCGGACGCGCCGTTCGACGTCCCGTCCTGCTTCCCGGACGTGCCGCTCGACGTGCCGCCTGCCGCGGCCCCGCCGCCGGACGGCTCCGGGGCCCGGGAACCACCGCTCCCGCTCCCCTCGCCCTTGCCCGAGCCGGTGGCGGCCGAGGCGTCGGGCGCCGCCGCCGACGACGAGCCGCTCCGCGGGGCCGGTGTCGTGTCGCCGCCCTGGCAGGCGGTCATCAGCAGCCCCGCGCCGAGCAGGGCGGTGGCGGCGAGGGCGGTGCGCGGACGACGGTTCATGACGGTGATTCCTCTCCGAGGCGCGGATGCGCGGCACCGCATGTCCGGTGCCGCTGTTGCTGATCCGCCCTACGGCCGTGGACCGCCACGGGTTCGATGCCGTCATGCGGCCATGACAGTGCCGTGACGCGCCGGTGACACGGGCCATTTTCGTTCCGTGCGGAAATACGCGCCTGAACTTACTGCGAGGTCAACTTACCGGAAGGTCACATTCCTTCATAGTCGGAGAGTTATGGCTACTACGCGGTTTCCGTCTTGGACAGGCGAGATTCCCCGAACCTAGTCTCATGTATGCGACACGGATCCGATTCGGTCGCACGGTGAATTCCGCATTTCCGTGAACCTCGGATTCATTCCTGATTCATTTCCGAACCCTTCGGCCGCGGCCGGGAAAACAGGGGAGAAGCGTGATCTCGACCAAGCTGACGGAACTGCTCGGCATCGACCATCCGGTCATCAGTGCCCCCATGGGCTCGGTGTCCGGCGGACGGCTCGCCACGGCCGTCACCCGCGCCGGCGGGCTGGGACTCGTCGGTGTCAGCTACGGCGACGCCGCCTTCATCGACGAGCACGTGGCGCAGGCCGCGCAGGGCGGCGGTGTCTGGGGCGTCGGCTGCGTGATGTTCACCTTCGACGAGCGCCCGGGCCTGTGGGACAAGGTGCTCGGCTACGCACCGCCCGTGATCGCCCTGTCCTTCGGCGACGCCGACCAGGTGCGCCGGTACGTCGCCTCCGCCGCCGACAGCGGCGCCCACGTCGTCGTCCAGGTGCACGACCCCGAGCAGGCGGCCGTGGCCGTGCAGGCCGGCGCCTCCGTGCTGGTGGCCCAGGGCGCCGAGGCCGGCGGCCACCACAAGACCCAGGCGACGCTGCCGCTGATCCCGGCCGTGCTCGACCTCACCCAGGGCGCGGTGCCCGTGGTCGCCGCGGGCGGTTTCGCGGACGGGCGGGGCCTGGCCGCCGCGCTGGCCCTCGGCGCCGACGGCGTGATGATGGGCACGCGCTTCGCCGTCACCGAGGAGTCGATGGGCACGCCCGGCTTCAAGTCCTCGCTGATCTCGGGAGCCACCGCGGACCTCGTCGACACCCGGGCCTTCGACGTCGTACGGGGCATCCCGTGGGACGAGGTGTACCGGGCGCGCTCGGTGAGCAACGCCTTCACCCGCGCCTGGACCGGCCGCGACGCCGAACTCGCGGCCCGGCGCGGCGAGATCGAGCCCGAGTGGGCCGCGGCGGTCGCCCGCGACGACACGAGCCAGCGGGCGCTGTTCGCCGGCGAGGTCCTCGACCTGGTCCAGGACGTCCGCCCGGCGGCGAGTGTCGTGCGCGACACGGTCACTGAGGCCGAGGCCATCCTGCGCGGTCTCACCGCGCGGCTCACGCCCTGAGCGCTCTTCCACCCATCCCGTACACCCCTTTTGCAGCTCCGGAGTCACCCATGATCCACGTCCTGACCCTCTCCTACCTCCAGCCCCGCGAGACTGTCCTCGCGCACATGCCCGAGCACAAGGCATGGCTGCGGGACCACTCCGACCGGGGCCGCATCCTGCTGAGCGGGCCCCGGCCCGACGGCGGCGCCGTCATCGTCACGGCCGACCTCGACGAGGCCACGGTCACGGAGCTCATCGAGAGCGACCCGTGGCACAAGCTCGGCATCGCCGCGTACGAGCGGGTCTCCTTCGAGGGGAAGAACGCCAGCCCCGGTGTCGTCACCGCGGCCGAGCCGGACGACAGCGTCCTGCTCATCAACGTGGCCACCACCGAGGACGCGCCCGCCACGGTCGACGCCTTGGCGTCCGCCGTGGAGCACGTCGCCGCCACCGCCGACGGCTTCCGCGGCTCCCGCCTGCTCACCAGCGTCGACGGCGACGCGGTGATCAACCTCGCGGCCTGGACCGACGAGAAGCGGTTCAACGCCATCTTCGACGACCCCGGCTTCACCCGCCGCTACCAGGAGTTCGCGAAGACGGTGACCGGCGCCAAGTACCGCCTCTACCGCACCAGCCGGGTCATCAGCCCCAACCGCTGACCTGCCCCCTCCCCGCGCACCGCACGGCACACCCGCAAGACGCTCAAGGAGCCACCATGTCCGTCCCCTCCACGCCCGCCACGCCGTACGACCTCGTCGTCGTCGGATTCGGCGCCGCCGGCCTGTCCGCCGCGCTCTCCTACGCCGAGGCCACCGAAGGACGCGCCACGCCCGCCCGCATCGCGATCCTCGAACGCTCCACGAAGGAGGAGCGCGGCGGCGCCACCCGCTGGACCGGCGCCTTCCTCCGCGTCGACCAGGAGCGCAGGCTCGACACCGACTGGGCCGAGCACGTCGGCCGCGTCTCCGGCGGCCTCGCCGACCTCGACTACTGCCGCACGGTCGAGCGCGAGTCCCCGCAGACCCTCGCCTTCGTCGAGAAGCACGGCGTCCAGATCGACTACGCCGACTTCCCGCTGCCGCACACCTTCGAGGGCGGCACCCCCTCCATGACCCCGCCCGCCAGCCCGCGCGGCGGCGGCGCCTCCATCGTCGAGCACCTCGGCGCGGCCCTGGAGAAGGACCCCCGCGTCGACATCCACTACGAGACCGAGGCGCTGCGCCTGACCACGTCCGACGACGGTGCCGTCGACGGTGTCGTGGTGCGCGGCCCCGACGGCCGCACCCGGCGGCTCGACGGCCGCGCCGTGGTCCTGGCCTGCGGCGGCTTCGAGGGCAACACCGAGATGCTCACCCGCTACGTCGGCGACCGCGCCTGCGACCTGCCGCTGATCGCGCCCGGCATCGCCAACAACCGCGGCGACGCCCTGCGCATGGCCCTGGAGCTCGGCGCCGACACGGCCGGCCAGTTCGACGGCATCCACGCCGAGCCGGTCGACCGCCGCACCACCAAGGCCGACGCGGTGCTGTACGGCTTCAGCTGCGGCATCTTCGTCAACGGCCGCATGCAGCGCTTCTTCGACGAGGGCCGCGACACCTGGGACAACACCTTCGAGCACGTCGGCTACGAGATCTGGCGGAACCAGGACCAGGAGGCGTACTGGATCGCCGACGCCAAGACCCTCGCCATCCCGGGCATCATGAACTCGCTCCTCAGCGACGTGCCGCCGGAGCAGGCGGACACCCTGGAGGAGCTCGCCGACAAGCTCGGCATCGACGCCGAGGGGCTGCAGAAGACCGTCGCCGAGTTCAACGCGGGCGTCGGACCGGGCGAGTTCGACCCGACCCGTCTCGACGGCAAGAGCACCGTCGGCCTCACCCCGCCGAAGTCCAACTGGGCCACGCCCCTGGACACGGCGCCGTTCATCGGCGTGCCGGTGACCGCCGCGATCTGCTTCACCTACGGCGGCGTCCGCACCGACCTCGACGCCCGGGTCGTCACCCCGTCCGGCACGGCCATCCCCGGCCTGTACGCCGCCGGTGAGGCCACCGGCCTCTTCTACAAGGCGTACCCGCCGGCCACGTCCGTCCTGCGCTCGCTGATCTTCGGCCGGCTCGCCGCGCACCACGCGGCCCAGGCCCATCAGTCCGTCTGACACACCCTCACGTCAGTCCCCTGGAGGACCCATGAGTATGGTCAACATCGATGTCACCCTCCGCGACGGCGGTTATCGCAACGGCTTCGACTTCCCGCTCGGCTACGCCCTCAAGCACGCCAAACTGAGCGTCGAGGCCGGCTTCGACTGGGTCGAGATCGCCTACCGCAAGGGCTCGCTGGTCCCGATACCCAACTTGGGGATCACCGGCCGCGGCGACGACGACTACATCGCCGCGATGGCCCAGGAGATCGGCCCCCGGCACGTCGCGATGATCCTGCACCCGAAGAACATCACCCGCGACGACCTGCCCGCCATGTACGCGGCCGGGGCGCGGCTGGTCCGGATCATCCTGCCCGCCAAGGGTTACGAGCCCGGCCTGGACTACATCCGCCAGGCCCGTGACATCGGCTTCACGGTGGGCGTCAACTTCGCCCGGATCACCCAGTGGCCGGGCCGCGACGTGGTCGAGGTGGCCGCGGCGGCGACCGACGCGGGCGCCGAGTTCGTCTACCTGGCCGACTCCAACGGCAGCCTGTCCCCGATGGACAGCGCCCATCTGACCACCCTGACCAAGTCGGTCACCGGGCGTCCGGTCGGGCTGCACGCCCACAACAACCTGGGGCTCGCCCTCGCCAACGCCATCAGCGCCGAGGCCGCCGGCGCGACCTGGATGGACTCCTCGATCCAGGGCATGGGCAAGGGCCCGGGCAACCTCATCGCCGAGCAGTGGCTCGCCCACCTCGACCGCACCGACCCGGAGGCCGCCGCGCGCCTGAACCTGGCGCCCGTGCTGGAGCTGGCGGACCTGCTGCTCGCGAACGTCCCGGAGGGCCGGCCCTCGCTGCCGCTGCCGGACCTGGTGCTGGGCCGGTACGACCTGCCGGTGGAGCACCGCAAGGAACTGGTGGGCCGGCACGGCGAGGTCATCGCCACCGCGCGCACCCTCGCGGGCGTCCGGTGACCCACGCCGGACCCGCCGTGCCGGTGGTGGTCCACGACCCCCGGACTACCACCGGCACGGCCCACGCCCTGGTCTTCGCCCCCGTCACACCGACCTGGGACGAGGGAGCGTTCTTCGCCCCGGTCATCGAGACACTGACGGGGGCGGCGGGCGCGGGCGCGGGGGCGGGGGCAACGGCCGGGCCGGACCCGGCTCCCGCTGCCGTGGGCGGCCGCGCCGCCGGCGTCACCAGTGCCGCGAGCGCGGTGCGCCGGGGGAGCGGTACCGGTCCGGGAGCGCGGGCCGGGGCCGGTTCCGGAGTCCGCGCCGGGGCCCGGGCAGAGGCCGGAGCCCGCACCGGGACCGGGACGGGTCCCCGCGGGCGGGCGGCGGCCGGGGCGCGGGGCGGGCTTCGGGTGACCGTCGTCGACACGCTCGCGCTGCTGGACGAGGACGTGCGCACGCTGGGCGACCTCGTCGCCCGCTGGCGGGCCCTGCTCCCGGAGTTCGGCCCGGTCGACCTGCTGTGCGGGAACGCCCTGGGCGGAGCCGTCGCCCAGGGACTGCTCCCGTACGTCGCCCCCGAGACCGGCGTCCTGCTGGTCTCGGGCCCGGCCCGCTCGGACGCGCTGCTGGAACAGCGCCTCACGGAGATCGCCGACCTGGCGGCGACGGGCCACACGGACGCGGCCCTCGCCCTGCTGCACCACCGCGTCCTGCCAGAGGGCACGCCCGCGCCCAGGACGGTCTCAGCGGCAGTCGCCACCTCCCGTCCGGCTCCTCGCCCCACCGGCCGGCCCACCGCCGAGGCCCCCAACCGGCCAACCTCCGAGCCCACCCCCCGTAACACCCCGGCCCAACGGCTCGACGGCGGCCTGCGGCTGCTGTGCGGCATCGACCTCACCCCGGCCGTCGAGGCGCACCCCGGCCCGCTGCTGCACCTCGTCGGCGGGCGTTCGCAGCTCGTCACCCGGCGGCACACCGCCGCCGCCCCGCACCACCGGGTGCACGTCGTCCCCGACGCCGGCATGCGCCCCCACACCGATCAGCCCGCGGAGGTCTCCGCACTCATCGAGACCTTCCTGCGGGAGAAGGGACTGACATGAAGCCGACCCCGACGAAGAGCGTCGCCGTCCTCCCGGGCGACGGCATCGGCCCGGAGGTCGTCTCCGCCGCCCTCGACACCGTGGAGAAACTCGGCCTGCCCCTGGACTTCCGCCTCGGGGACATCGGCTGGGACTGCTGGCGCCAGGAGGGCGACCCCGTCCCCCAGCGCACCTGGAAGCTCCTCGAGGAGACCGACACCTGCCTCCTGGGCGCCATCACCAGCAAGCCCCTGCGCGAGACGGAGGCCGAACTCGACCCGTCCCTGCGCGGCACCGGACTGACGTACGTCTCGCCGGTCCTCCAACTCCGCCAGCGCCTCGGCCTGTACGCCAACATCCGCCCCGTCACCGACCTGGACGAGGGCCGGTTCGACTTCACCGTCATCCGCGAGAACACCGAGGGCCTGTACGCCGGCATCGACGTCCACGGCCTCGACGAGCCGCTCTGGAACGCCGTACGCCACCACCCGAACGCGGCCGCCTCGGGCCCGGAGGACACCAGCCTCACCCTGCGCCTGCAGACCCGCCACGGCATCGACCGCCTGCTCCGCTTCGGGTTCGCCCACGCCGAGGCCCACGGCAAGCGGCTGCTCACGGTCGTCGACAAGCCGATGGTGCTCCGCAACAGCGGCAACCTGCTGCGCGAGCGCCTGGAGCTGATCGCCCGGGACCACCCGGACATCGAGACCGAGATCCTCAACGTCGACGCCGTCGCCCTGTGGATGGTCCGCAGGCCCGAACGGTTCGGCGTGCTCGTCGCCGAGAACATGTTCGGCGACATCCTCTCCGACCTCGGCGCCGGCGTCATGGGCGGACTCGGCCTCGCCCCCAGCGGCAACATCGGCGACCACGGCAGCTACTTCGAGCCGGTGCACGGCAGCGCCCCCGGCATGGTGGGCCAGGACAAGGCCAACCCCATGGCGATGCTCCTCACCGTCGCCCAGATGCTCGACCACCTCGGGTTCGACGTGCCGGGGGAGGAGCTGCGCGACGCCGTGCGGACCGTCGCCCGCGCCCGGACGACCGTCACGTACGACCTGGGCGGCACGGCGGGCACCCGCGAGGTGGCGCGTGCCGTCGCCGACCGGCTGGGGCGTAAGGAGGCCGACCCGGCGGAGGACACCGTCGTCCCCGAGGACGTCGTCGACCGGCTGGCCCGCCTGGACACCGCCTCCGTCTCCGACGCCCTGGACAGCCTCGGCGTCGGCGGCGTGCTCGCGGGCCTGAGCGCCCGGGTGCCCGGCGCCCGGACGGCCGGCCTGGCCTACACCGTCACCTACCGGCCCGTGGGCGGCGACGGCCAGGGCTTCCGCAACGCGGCGAACTACCTGGACGACGTGCCCGCCGGCTCCTTCGTGGTCGTCGACAACGCGGGCAGCACCACCTGCACCAACTGGGGTTCGCTGCTGACCTCCGTGGCCCGCAGCCGCGGCGTCCGCGGCACCGCCGTGCACGGCTCGGCCCGGGACATCGACGAGATCCGCGCCGCCGGCTACCCGCTGTTCAGCACCGGCGCCACCATGGTCAGCGGCAAGAACCGGGTGGAACTCGCCGCGACCGGCCGGCCCGTCACCGTCGGCGACGTGACCGTGCGCCCCGGCGACGTCGTCGTCGCCGACGACAACGGCGTCCTCGTCGTCCCCGCGGCGCACGCCGCCGAGGTCGCCGACCGCGCCGAGCGCGTGGAGCGGACCGAGACCGCGATCGCCGAGGCCGTGGGCGGCGGGCTGCGCCTGGACGAGGCCCGCAAGCGGTTCGGCTACGCCCGCCCCTGGGAGGGCCCGGCCCGGCAGACCGCCGATGCGTGAGCTCGCGCGGCGGGTGGTGGACGTCCACTACCACGCGGGACCCGACCTGTACCGGCGCCGCCTCACCACCGGCGGCGCCGGCCGGGCCTACGCCGAGATCGACGGCTGGGTGGTCATCAAGAGCCACCTGGGCTGCACCGCGGCGAGCGCGTGGGAGGCCCGCCAGGAGGGGCTGCCCGTCTCCGGCACCGTCGTCCTCAACGACCTCGCCGGGGGCGTGCACCCCCGGGTCGTGGAACAGGCCGTCTACACCCACGGCGAGGACAGCCCCGCCCGGCTGGTCGTCCACCTCCCCACCCTGGTCGGCCCCGCCCACGCCTCCCGGCTGCGCAGGCAGCCCTTCCACCCCCGGCTGGACCCCGACCGCTGGCGCGGCGCCCGGGTCACGGACGACAGCGGACGGCTCAGGCGCCCCGTGCGCGAGGTCCTCCGGGCCGCCCGGGACCTGCCGGTCGTCCTGGCGACGGGCCACTGCGACCGGGAGGAGACGCTGCGCGTCGTCGAGGAGGCGGCCCGCCTGGAGCTGCCCCGGCTGCTGCTGACCCACCCCACGCACCCGATGACCGGCCTCACCCTCGACGACCTCGCCCGACTCGCCGACGTGCCGGGCGTCCACGTCGAGATCACCGCCCTGACCCTGCTGCTCGGGCACCGCGACGCCCGGCACCTGGGGGACGTCGTCCGCGCCCACCCCCGGGTGGTGTTCAGCTCCGACCTCGGGCAGCCCGACCAGCCGGACCCGGCCGCATGGCTGACGACCAGCGAACGCTGGTTCCGGGAAGCGGACCTGACTCCTCAGCAGGTCCGGGCCGTCACCGCACTCAACCCGGCCGCGCTGCTGGCGCTCTGAACGGCCGTACCAGGAAGGCTCATGACAGACGTGTCGCACCTCCCCTCGCGCCGCGCCGTCCTGCGCGGCGCGGCGGCCACCACCGCGTCCGCCACCACCGCGTCCGCCACCACGGACCGCCCCGCCGCCTCCCTCTTCGGCGCGCTGAACGAACAGTCCGCCGTCCGTACCTTCACCGTCGGCGACACCCGGCTCACGTACGTCGTCGACGGCGCCATGGAGCTGGATCCCGCCGGCTTCCTGCCCGCCGTGCCCGCCGCCTACTGGCGCGAGCACCCCGAGGCGCTGAACCGCTCCGGCCGGATCGCCGCCTCTGCGGGCGGGGTGCTCGTCGAGCGGGGCGGGCGGCGGCTGCTGATCGACGCGGGACTCGGCGGCAACGTGCTGTCCCCGGCGCTCGGCAGCTCCCGCGCGGGCGCGCTGCTGCGCACGCTGCGCCGCCTCCGGGTGCCCCCGGAGTCCGTCGACACGGTGGCCTTCACCCACCTGCACACCGACCACACCGGGCTGGGCTTCCGCACGGACGGCGGCGGGGCGCCCCGCAAGGCGTTCCCGCGCGCCGACTACCTGGTGGCCGCCGCCGAGTGGGAGCCGTTCTGGCGGCGCGAGATCGAGGTCGGCGCCCCCTCCTGGGACGGATTCATGGTCCCGATGTCGAAGGTGCTGCACAGGTTCGAGGACGGCGCCGAGGTGTGGCCCGGCGTCACCGCCCTGGTCACCCCGGGACACAGCCCCGGCCACACGACGTACGTCGTCTCGGCCTCCGGGGGACGACAGGTCCTGGTCTTCGGCGACGCGTTCCACACCCCCGCCCAGCTGACCCACCCCGAGTGGCCCTCCGGCCCCGACACGGACACCGAGGCGGTCCGCAGGGCCCGCGAAACCCTCCTGGCCCGACTGCTCCGGCCCCGCACCCACGCGTTCGCCTTCCACTTCGGCGACCAGGCCTTCGGCCGCGTCGTGCGCGACGGCACGGGCGCCGTCCGGTGGCGGCCGGCCCCCGCCCGGAGGCTCCTGCCGCCACCCATCAGGATGCCGTAATTCCGAAAGTGAATTCCCGGTCCGAGGCATTCCATTTCCCTTCCGCCCCTTTCCGCCTCTGCCGAACCACGCCCGTTCTCGAAAAGAAATGCGAACAAGTTAAAATTCCGCCAAGCTGTGCGATCGGCATTTTCCGGACTTTGTGCTCCGGGAAACCGCGGAACCGTTTTTCCATATCTACGATCGCAAGCTATGACCGACACTTCCCGGGAGAACTCCGCCACCCGAGCGCGCTGGCAGACGTGTCTCCGGCTCGCCCGCGAACTCCTTCTCGTCGGGCCGGACGACGAGGACCTCAAGCTCCACTACCTGCACACACTGATCGACACGGGCCGCCTCGGCCCCACCCACCACCCGCGCAAGAAGATCCTCGTCATCGGCGCCGGAATCACCGGCCTGGTCGCCGGCCGATTACTCAAGGACGCCGGCCACGACGTCACCATTCTGGAAGCGAACGCCAGCCGGGTCGGCGGCCGCATCAAGACCTTCCGCGCCACCAAACACCACCAGCCCTTCGACGACCCGGCCCAGTACGCCGAGGCCGGCGCCATGCGGCTGCCCGACTTCCACCCGCTCGTCCTCGCCCTGGTCGACAAACTCGGTCTCGGCCGCCGCCAGTTCTACAACGTCGACGTGGACCCGGGCACCGGCAGCGGCCCCGACGTCCCCGTGCCCCCGGTGACGTACACGTCCTTCACCGGCCGGACGTGGACCTACGGCGACGACAGCCCCGACTTCCGCGAGCCCGACAAGCGCGGCAACTCCTGGATCCGCGCCAACCGCACTCAGGTGCGGCGCGCCGACTACGCCGCCGGTCCCGAGCGGATCAACGAGGGCTTCCACCTCACCGACGACGAAGTCCGCGCCCCCGTGGTGAAGATGGTCGACGACGCGCTGGAGAGCGTGCGCGATCACTACTCCGACGTCGTCGACGGCAAGCGCGTCAACAAGCCCTTCGACGAGTGGGTCGAGGGCTGGGCCCGGGTCATCCGCGACTTCGACGGCTACTCCATGGGCGGCTTCCTGCGCGACCACGCCGGGCTCAGCGACGAGGCGATCGAGGCCGTCGGAACCCTGGAGAACATGTCCTCGCGGCTGCACCTGTCGTTCTTCCACAGCTTCCTCAGCCGCAGCGACATCAACCCGGGCGTCCGCTACTGGGAGATACCCGGCGGCAGCTGGCGCCTGCCGCACGCCCTGTACGAGGGCCTGCGCGACGAGGTGCGGTTCGGGCACCGCATGATCCGGCTGGAGTTCCACGACCCCAGCCGCGACACCGACCCCGAGGGTACCGGCGCCGTCGGACCCGACCGCTGGGGCGTGGCCGTGCAGACCGTCGCCGAGGACGATCCACAGGCCCCACCGCGTCTGTGGACGGCGGACCTGGCGATCGTCACCATCCCGTTCTCCGCCCTGCGCTTCGTCGAGATCGTCCCCTCGATGTCGTACAAGAAGCGCCGCGCGATCATCGAGACCCACTACGACCAGGCCACGAAGGTGCTGCTGGAGTTCAGCCACCGGTGGTGGGAGTTCACCGAGGACGACTGGCGGGAGGAACTCGACCGCATCGCGCCGGGGTTGTACGAGTTCTACCAGCTGGGCGGCGAGCCGGGCACCGGTGAGGTCTCCTCGTTCGCCGGGGCGGGCAGCGGCCTGCTCGGCGCCGCCGTCAAGGACAGCGGCGTCACCGAGGAGATGCGGCAGCTGAACGGCAGCCTGCCGCTGCGCGGCCCGGCCGTGCGCCCCGCCACCCACTGCTTCGGCGGCGGCTCCGCGGCCGACAACCCCAACCGGTTCATGTACTACCCCTCGCACCGGGTCGAGGGCAGCACCGGCGGCGTCGTCCTCGCCTCGTACTGCTGGTCCGACGACGCCGCCCGCTGGGACTCCATGCGCGGCCCGGAGCGCTACGTCTACGCCCTGCGCAACCTCCAGGCCCTGCACGGCCGCCGGATCGAGGTGTTCTTCACCGGCCGCGGCGCCACCAAGAGCTGGGCCCGCGACCCGTACGCCTTCGGCGAGGCCGCCCTCTACACCGCGCACCAGATGACCAGCTTCCACCTGGACGTCTCCCGGCCCGAGGGCCCGGTGCACTTCGCCGGCGAGCACACCTCCCTCAAGCACGCCTGGATCGAGGGCGCCCTGGAGAGCGCCGTCCGCGCCGCCCTCGCCGTCCACCGGGCCCCGACGGTCACCACCCCGGGCCCGGACGCGGGGGAGGAGCGCCGGTGACCGCGATCGACCCGGAGTGCACGGTCGCCCGCCATCTCGCCCTGCGCCTGGCCGAGCTGGGTATCACCCACCTGTTCGGCGTCCCCGGCAACCACCTCGGACCGTTCCTGACCACCCTGCGGGCCGAGGGCGACGTCGAGTGGGTCGGCACCCCCACCGAGGGCGGCGCGGGCCAGGCCGCCGACGCCTACGCCCGCCTCCACGGCATCGGGGCGGCGGCGGTCACCTACAGCGTCGGCGCGTTCAACCTGCTCAACGCCTGCGGCGGCGCCTACGTCGAGCAGGTCCCGCTGGTCGCGATCAACGCCTCCCCGCCGTACGAGCAGTGGCAGAACTACCGCGCCCTCGGCCTGCTCACCTCGCACATGAGCCCGCGCGCCGAGAGCAACCTGGAGGCCTACCGGCAGGTCACCGTGGACGCCCAGGTCATCTCCAACCCGGGCCTCGCCCCGGGCCAGATCGACGCGGCGCTCACCGCGTGCCTCTCCGAGCGCCGGCCCGTCTACCTGGAGGTCATGGAGGACCTGTGGGACGAGCCGTGTCCCCGGCCGGAGGCGCCGCTCGTCCGCCGCGACCGGCCGTTCAGCGCCCGCAACCAGCCCATGCTGGACCACGCCGTGCAGGCGGTCCTCGCCCTGGTCGAGGAGCGTCCCGGCCCGGACGGCAGGCCCCGCCCGATGGTGTGGGCCGGTGAGGAGATCGACCGGTTCCGGCTCGGCGGGCAGCTCACCGACCTGGTGGAGGCCACCGGCGTGCCGTTCTGCACGACCGTCGGCGCCAAGGCCGTCGTCGACGAGGACCTGCCGCAGTTCCACGGTGTCTACAACGGCAAGGCCAGCCACCCCGACGTGCACGCGGTCTTCAAGGAGTGGGCCACCTGCCGGATCGGGCTCGGCGCCTGGTCGACGTCGAAGAACCTCGGCGGGGAGCAGTGCGTCGGCGACGACTGGGTGATGGCCGCGCGCGGCGGCGTCAGCGTCGGCACCTCCTACTTCCCCGACGTGCAGCTCGAACAGCTGCTGCCCGCGCTCCAGGACGCGCTGGTGAAGGCGTACGGCTCCGGGGGCCTGGAGGCCGACTACTACGCCGAGGCCCACGCCCACCACGGCCCGAGCGCCCACCGCCCGGCGGCCCTGGAACACCACCGGGCGTCACTGCGCGTCGGCCGCTCGGCGCACCGGCACGGCGAACACCTCACGTACGACGGCGTGTTCGACCGGATCAACCACTTCCTGAACCACGACACCGGGGAGGACTGGACGGTCGTCTCCGACGCCGCGTTCTCCCTCATCGGCTCGATGAACCTGTCGCTGCCGGCGGGCGGGTTCCTCTCCCAGGTGAGCTGGCTGTCCATCGGCTGGTCGGTCGGCGCGGCCACCGGCGCCGCCCTCGCACCCGAGCGCGCGGAGGCCCGCCCGATGGTCTTCGTCGGCGACGGCGCCTTCCAGGAGACCTGCCAGGAACTGTCCACGCACACCAGGCTGGGGCTGCGCTCGGTGGTGTTCGTCATGGACAACGGCCACTTCTACGGCATCGAGCAGATGCTGGTGCACCCGTCGTACTACGCCGGCCGGGATCACGAACCCGACCACTACAACGTCCTGCACCCCTGGCACTACGACCGCCTCGCGGACGTCTTCACCGGCCGGGACACCCCGGCGCACGGCGCGGTCATCGCGCACGCCGCGGAACTGGACGAACTGCTGGAACGCGTCTTGGACCCGACCGACCCGCTCAACGCCGGACCACTCCTGGTCCGGGTCCGCCTGCACCGGCACGACTACCCGCGGGCGATGGCCTACAAGGTTCCGAAGAAGAAGGAGCAGGGAAATGGCTGACATCAACGTCATGATCGCGTTCGACGCGGCAACGATCGTCGAACGGAACCCCAACGCGTCGAGGAACCCCGACCAGCCGACCTACGTCGACACCAGCCTGATCTACATGACGACGCGCCACGACCACATCATCGGCACCTCGGGCGCGGAGTTGAACCTCCGGGCCGAACCCGGGGACACCATCAAGTGGCGGGAGACGACACTGTCGCTCGGCAGCGACTACAAGGCGCTGCTGTACCGGTACGTGAGCAGCGACCCCGGACACACGCTCATCAGGACGCCGGAGATCGAGTTGATCGAAACCCGTTATCCGATACCGCAGGAGGGCACCGAGGGCAAGCCGGACCTGTTCACTTACCAGACGTACCAGGACCACTACTGGCGCACGACCGTCAAGAAGGTCGGCAAGGTCGTGTACCACTTCTACTTCCAGATCCTGGACCGCGGCCGGCACCCGAAGGGCTACTTCCAGTGGGACCCCTTCATCACCATCGAGGACTCCTGACCTGACACCCCGCCGACGGGCCGTGCGAGAGGGCCCGTCGGCGGGGCAGGTCCGTCCGGCTCACTGGTCCGTCGCACCGTCCACGAGCCTCTCGAAGAAGAACTCGTGCTTGAGGAACGACGTCTCGTGTTCCGCTCCGGGGTACGGCGGGATGAGCTGGGCGGCCTGGAAGAGGCGCCAGCCGTCCTGGAGGGCGGCGACGCCCGTGGGGTACGGGGGTTCGTCGCTGTCGCCGGTCGTGGGGTGGCTGGTGCCCGTGCCGTCGTAGCGGGCCCAGCCGACCACGGGGGAGTCGAGGGCGGAGGTGTCCAGGTAGAGGACGAGGACCTGCTGTCGGGTGGTGGTCACGCGGTGCTCCTCTGCGGGGCGGGCCGGTTGGTGATGCGGGTGGCCCAGTGGTCGATGTCGAAGCCGGGGTCGGCGGACAGGGAGCGCCACAGCCCGATGCGGTTGTGGATCTCCAGGCGTGCGGTGGCCTGCTCGTACCAGGGGAAGGTGCGCCGCAACTCCTCGCGGACGGCGGGGTCGTGCAGGTCCGCCGTGTCCCACAACCGCACCTGCGGCACGGTCGGGTTGAAGCGGATCTTGTACATGTGGCGGACGGTGTCGCTGTCGTTGCGCCGGCCGCCGTGCCAGATCCCGTGGTGCAGCAGCAGGACCGTGCCGGCCGGGCAGGTCAGCCGGGTCTGCCCGCGCAGGTTCTGGTAGCGGCCGGTGTCGGACTCGTTGGTGCGGCGCAGATGGCTGCCGGGGACGACGAGCGTGCCGCCCATGTCGGCGGTGACCGCCTGCGGGTAGTACATGAGCTGCAAGTCGAACGCCTCGGTCCGCAGATCGATGAGCGCGTCGGCGTGCAGGGGCTGCGCACTGCCCTCGTGGGGCAGGCGGGTGTGCACGAAGTGGTGGTCCACGGTCGGGTCCGGCCCGACCAGGCTCTCCAACGCGCCCGCGACTGCGGGGAGTTCGACGAGCCTGCGGGCGAAGGACCCCTCGGGGAACGCCTCCGGCACGGGCGTGCCGTACGGCACGGAGGGCAGCCCGGCGGCGAACACGCCGAGCGCCTCCTCGTTCATCTCCGGCGGGACGACGTCGTCGAGGCGCAGGAAACCGTGCGCCACGAACCGCGCCACCTGGACGGAGCTCAGCAACTGGTTTGTGGTTGGCATGAAGCAACCGTAGGAAGAGCCTCCTTGTCGGTCGTGGGTTGTAATCGGCGAGTGCTGGTAGATTCTCGCCATGACGCCGGATGTGGAACTGGCCCTCGACCTGCCGCCCGACCTGGTGCACGCGGGCGTGGGCGTCCACGGCTCCGCCGGCCCGCACGAGGTCTTCCGTCTGCCGCACCTGTGGCAGCTCCACCTCTACGGCTACTCCGGCACCCTGGAGTTCGGCGGCTCCCGGCACCCGATCCGCCCGGGGCACGTGAGCCTCGTACCACCGGACACGGAGGTGCACTTCCACTACGACGCCCCGCGCTGCGAGCACCTGTACGCGCACTTCCGGCTGCCGGGCGACGGTGAGCGGCGCCGGGTCCCGGTGATGCAGGACGCCGGTGCGGACGCGGCCGTGCTGAGCGGGCTGCTGCGACACACGATCACGGCGAGCGCGCAGTCCCCGGCCCGGGCCTCGGCGGAACTGTGGACGGTGCTGTGGCGCACCACCGCCCTGACCGACGCGGGAGAGGATCCCTCGGGGTCTCGCCACCCCGCGCTGCGGACGGCCATGGCCCACATCGAGGAGCACCTGGCCGACCCCCTGAGCGTCCCGGAGATCGCCCGTGCCGCCGGGGTGTCGCACACGCACCTGACCCGGCTGTTCCGCGAGGACACCGGGCACACGGTCGTGGGCTGGGTGCGGCGCCGCCGCATGGCGCGGGCCCGGCATCTGCTGATCGCCTCGACCCTGGCGATCCCGGCGGTCGCCGCGACCGTCGGCATCCCCGACCTCCAGGCGTTCAACAAGACGTGCCGCAGGGAACTGGGCGCCTCGCCGCGCGCCGTACGCAACGCCGCCGGTGCCTGAGACCGACGGCTGAGCGGCTGTGACCGACGGCTGACACCGACGGTTCGGCGAGAACGGCTGGAAGGCACCTGACGAACGGGCCGAATCCGCCGACCGGGCCCGGCGGCGCCGGCGCGGGGGGACAATCCCTGTCCAGGGAACTCGGAAGGAAGCGCCGGCATGATCGAGTGGATGCCTCTGGCCACCGGAGCCAGGCCCGTCCCGCAGCCCGTGGCGACCCCGCTGGTCTGGGCCGGAGCCTTCGCCGGCGCACTGGGTCTGGTGGCGCTCATCAACACCGTGGTGGGACCCGACCGGCCCGAACTGGCCCTGACCGCGCTGTCCCTGCTGGCCGCCGTGCTCGGGCTGTGCGCACGCTTCACGGCGGCCCCCGGCACGGCCGTGCTCTGCTGGTTCTTCCTCAACGGCTTCGCCATCCCGCCCGCCGGCACCCTCACCTGGGCCGGGCACCGCGACACCGCCTGGCTCGCCTGCCTGCTCACCGCCGCCCTCGTCGGCACGTCCCTGGCCCGCCTCGCCCACGCCCGCGCCGCCTACCGCCGCCTCGCCCCGGGGAACGGCCGCCACGACGACGCGGACCACGCGGCCGAACACCCCTGACCGCGACACCGGCCGTCACCCTCCGGCCCGGCCGCCCTCGCGCACCCGCGCGCCACGGGGGTTAGGATCCCGGCCATGGCCATGACCGTGCACGACGTGGACCGGTTCGAGGCGTCCAGGCCCCGTCTGGAGGCCATCGCCTACCGCCTCCTCGGCTCCGCGAGCGAGGCCGAGGACGCCGTGCAGGAGACGTACCTGCGCTGGCAGGCCTCCGACGTCGAGCACATCCAGGTGCCCGAGGCGTGGCTGACGAAGGTGCTCACCAACCTCTGCCTCAACCAGCTCACCTCTGCCCGTGCCCGGCGCGAGACCTACGTCGGTCAGTGGCTCCCCGAGCCGCTGCTCGCCGGGGACCCGATGCTCGGCCCCGCCGACACCGCCGAACAGCGCGAGTCGGTGTCGTACGCGGTCCTCGCGCTGCTGGAGCGCCTGTCCCCCAACGAGCGGGCGGTGTACGTGCTGCGGGAGGCCTTCGACTACCCGCACCGGGAGATCGCCGCGATCCTCGACATCACCGAGGCCGCCAGCCAGCAGATCCTGCACCGCGCCAAGAAGCACGTCGCCGACGGCAAGGCCCGCACCGAGGTCGACGAGGCCGCCGCCCGGCGGATCGTCGAGGAGTTCCTCGCCGCCGCCACCAGCGGCCGGACCGAGCCGCTCGTGCGGCTGCTCACCCAGGACGCCGTCTCGATCGGCGACGGCGGAGGGAAGGTCCCGGCCCGGGCCAAGGCGTTCGAGGGCGCCCTCGCGGTCGCGAAGTTCATGCGGGGCCTGTTCAAGCCGAGCAAGGCCAAGCGCGCCCTGGTGGGTGGCTCGCCCGAGGTCTACGCCACGACCGCCAACGGCGACCCGGCCATCGTGGCGGTCGTGGACGGCCGGGTCGTCGGCATCACCTGCCTGGAGGTCGGCGCCGACGGCATCGCCGCGTTCCGCAGTCAGGTCAACCCGGACAAGCTCGAACGGGCGACCGAGCACTGGGCCGCGACCGAGCACGGCGAACCTCTCCTGCGCGCCGCCTTCTGAGCCTCCTGACTGCTCTGACCGCAGTGTGAGCTGGTTCACACCGCATTCCTGTCAGGAAACGGCGGGCCGCCCGGTTCAAGGGGCGAATCCGCTCAAGGTTGCTCACGACAGGAGCCAGGACATGCAGCACCGCATCGTCGTCCTCGGGGCCGGCTACACCGGCGCCATCGCCGCCGGGCGCCTCGCCAAGCGGCTGCACCGCGAAGACGTCGCCATCACTCTGGTCAACGCCGAGCCCGACTTCGTCGAACGCGTCCGGATGCACCAGCTCGCCACCGGCCAGGACCTCACGCCCCGGCCCTTCAGCGAGATGTTCGCGGGCACCGGCGTCACCCTGAGGCTCGCGCGGGTCACCGGCGTGGACGTCGACGGCCGGACCGTCACCGTCACCGACGCGCAGCGCACCGAGGAACTGCTGGCGTACGACACCCTCGTGTACGCCCTCGGCAGCGGCTGGAACGCCCAGGGCGTCCCCGGCACCGCCGAGCACGCCCACGAGATCGCCGGCCGGCAGGGCGCCCTCCGGCTGCGCGAGCGCCTGGCCGGTCTGGAGGCCGGACAGCCCGTGGTGGTGGTCGGCGGCGGCCTCACCGGCCTGGAGGCCGCGACCGAGATCGCCGAGGCCCGCCCGGACCTCGACGTCGCCCTCGCCGCCCGCGACGGCCTCGGCGACTGGCTCTCGCCCAAGGGCCGTCGGCATCTGCGGAAGGTCTTCGACCGGCTCGGCATCACCGTGCACGAGCACACCGCGGTCACCGCGGTCGAGGCCGACCACGTCACCACCGCCGAGGGCGAGCGGATCCCCGCCGCGGTCACCGTGTGGACCACCGGCTTCGCCGTCCACCCGATCGCGCGGGCCACCACCCTGGAGGTGACCGACACCGGCCGGATCGTGGTCGACCGGACCATGCGCTCGGTCTCGCACCCGGACGTGTACGCCGTCGGGGACGCGGCCCTGGCGCTGGGCGCCGGCGACAAGCCGCTGCGGATGTCGTGCGCCTCGGGCGTCCCCATGGCCTGGCAGGCCGCCGACGCCATCGCGGCCCGCCTGACCGGCGCGAAGCTCCCGAACGTGCCGCTGCGCTACTTCAACCAGTGCATCTCGCTGGGCCGCGGGGAAGGCCTGATCCAGTACGTCACCGCCGACGACCGTGCCGTCGGGGCGGCGCTGACGGGCCGGCTCGCCGCCGTCTACAAGGAACTCGTCTGCAAGGGCGCGGCCTGGGGCGTCGCCCACCCGACCATCGGCATGCCCGTCCGACGCCGCCGCGTGACGCAGGCGCCCGCCGCGACGGGCGCGCTGGTCAGGGAGTCGGCCTGACCCGCGCGGGCCCCCGGGTCGCCGACCCGGGGGCCCGGGGTCGCCCGCGTCCTGGGATCAGGACTTGGACAGGGTGATCTGGGACTCCTGCTGGCCCGTGTCGGCCGTCACCGGGTAGTCGCGGTCGTCCGCGCGGGCCCTGCTGCGCAGTGTCGCGGTGCCGGGCTGGAAGGACGTGCCGGGCTCGATGCTGGTGAGGGTGACGGACCACGGGACGGGCGCGCCGGGCGTGCAGGCCACGGTCGCCTGGTAGGAAGCGCCCGGCGTCGCCTTCTTCTGGATCTGGAAGACCTGCCCGGACAGCGCGACGCTCGCGGGCTTGTTGCACGTCACCGTGCCGCCGACGGTGATCTTCCCGTCCGGGACGTCGACCGTGCCCTCGGGGGAGGTGTCCATCCGCAGGGACAGCTCGGCCGGCGGTTCCGGCATGACCGCGTGCACCTCACCGCGCAGCGGCACCGTCGATCCGTTGCAGTACTGCTCGAAGGTGGCGTCGAGTGCGCGGACGTAGCCGTAGGGGCCGAACGAGATGTTCTGGACGGTGAACGAACCGGTGCTGGTGTTGCACCACTTCTCGGTTCCGTTGTCGGTCCCGCTGAACACCATCTCCGGGTCCTCGGGCTGCGCGTACGGCCACTGCTTCACGCCGGTGTACGTGGTGCCCGGGGTCAGCCGCTGCCCGTCGGGGGCGGCGATGTGGAGGCGCCAGAGCGTGCCCTCCTGCGCGTCGACCGCGACGGTGAGGGCGTTCCCGTCCGTGCTGCCCTGGACGTCGAACAGCTGGACCGAACCAGCAGAGTACGCGTACGACTGGCCGCCCGTCATGGGCTCGCCCGCCTCGCCGCTGAAGCTCAGCGTGCCCGACTGCGCGGGGTGGGCCTGCGCGACCCCCGCCAGCGGTGCGGCGGTGAGCGCGATCGTCAGGGCCGTCACCACGCCCATCGCGCGGTTCCGTACACGTCTCGGCATGGCACTTCTCGCCACGGTCCCCCCAAGGGATCGTTTCCGTACCGGGCTGCGGCACAGGCGAGCTGCGGCACAGTCCAGGGGACCGGCCGGCCCCACTGTAGAAGCGCCCGCCCCGCCCCAACCGTCACAGCAGACGACCGGCCGCACAGGTGGCGCATCCGATGGCGCCAAGTGGTGCCACTCGACGCCACTTGGCGCCATGTGGCGTCACGCGGCGCCAGGCCTTCCGTAGTCATGGTGGCGCAGGTGGGGGGCCTGGAGATCGCCTGTCCCCATCCGGTGTGCCAAACGGGCTTGCGTGTGGTGCCATAGTGGTGCCAAGATGGCGTCATGGACCTCACCCCGTATGTCGACACTCTCCGCCGCGAACTCGCGGTGGCCGCCGAGGCCGGCGGCGAGGACGCCCGCGAGCTGGCCGAGAGGCTCACCGCTCCCCTGGAGTCGGCGACCCGGCTGACGCTGCTCAACGTGCTCTCCGCCGCGATGGACGAGATCACCCGCGAACTCGCCCCGGGCTCGGTCGACGTACGGCTGCGCGGGCTCGACCCCGACTTCGTGGTGACACCACCGCCCGCCTACGGCAGCGGCCCCGCGGAGCCGGCCGGGCCCGTCGAACCGGTCAGGGCGCAGGCGCCCGCCGACGGCGACGAGGGCGGCACCGCCCGCGTCAACCTGCGGCTGCCGGCCCACCTCAAGGCCCGCGCCGAGGAGGCGGCGACCCGCGAGGGCCTGTCGGTCAACGCGTGGCTGGTGCGCGCCGTGTCGGCCGCGGTCGACGGCGGTGCCCGACCGCACACGACGGACACGACCCGCACCATCGGACAGAGCTTCACCGGCTGGGTGCGCTAGCCGCACCCCCTCGCACTCGCTCCACCTCACACCACGTCCCACCAGCGGGGACGTCCCAAGGACTCAAGAGGACGGGACAGCCATGCCTTCTTTCGACACCCCGGAACCGATCTCGGTCACCGCCCACGTGCCCGCCGCGGCCATCCGGTTCGCCGCGGGCGACCGCACCGACACGGTCGTCGAGGTGCGGCCCCGCGACCCCAAGCGCGACAAGGACGTACGAACCGCCGAACAGACCGAGGTCGGCTACGCGAGTGGCGTCCTCACCATCAGGACCCTGCCCAGGCGCCGCACCCTCCTCGGGCCCAACGGCCTCGTCGACGTGTCGGTCGAGCTGCCCGCGGGCTCGGACATCGACGTGTCCGGCGGCTCCTGGGCCCAGGTGCTCGGCGAGGGCCGGCTCGGCGAGGTCCGGGTGAAGACGTCGAGCGGCGAGGTGCGCCTCGACACCACCGGCCCGCTGACGCTGAGCGTGACGCACGGCCCGGTCACGGTGGACCGTGTCGAGGGGCCGGCCGAGATCACCAGCAGCACCGGCCACGTGCGCGTCGGCACCGTCGACGGCCCCGCCGTCCTGAAGAACTCGCACGGCAACACGACCCTCGGCGTCGTGACCGGCGAGCTGCGGGTGAGCGGCGCCAACGGCGCCATCGACATCGCGCGCGCCGAGGCCTCGGTCACCGGCACCAGCACCAACGGCCCGCTGCGCGTCGCCGAAGTCGCCCGCGGCGACGTCCGGTTGGAGACCTCCAACGGCTCCATCGAGATCGGCGTCCGCCAGGGCACCGCCGCCTGGCTCGACGTCAGCTCCAACCGCGGGCAGGTACGCAACAGGCTCGCCGCGTCCGAGGCCCCGGAGGAGACCGAGGACAGCGTCAAGGTCCGCGCACGGACCAACTGGGGCAACATCGACATCCTCCGCGCCAAGGCCTGACCACCACCGCACCTCCCACCCACACCCAGCCTTCTCACGGAGGGCCCCATGCCTGCATCTGTCATGTCCACGTCCACACAGGGGGATGGTCGGCCCCCGGCCGCCGTCTCCGCCACCGGGCTGCGCAAGTCCTACGGCGACAAGACCGTCCTCGACGGCATCGACCTGCACATCCCGACCGGTTCCGTGTTCGCGCTGCTGGGCCCGAACGGGGCCGGCAAGACCACCGCCGTGAAGATCCTCTCCACCCTCATCACCGCCGACGCCGGACAGGCCCGGGTCGCCGGCCACGACCTGACCACCCAGGCCCAGGCCGTACGCGCCGCGATCGGGGTCACCGGACAGTTCTCCGCCGTCGACGGACTGATCACCGGCGAGGAGAACATGCTCCTCATGGCCGACCTGCACCACCTGCCCACACACGAAGGACGGCGCATCGCGGCCGAGTTGCTGGACCGCTTCGACCTCACCGAGGCCGCGAAGAAGCCCGCCTCCACCTACTCCGGCGGCATGAAACGCCGCCTGGACATCGCCATGACCCTGGTCGGCGGCCCGCGCGTCATCTTCCTCGACGAACCCACCACCGGCCTGGACCCCCGCTCCCGCCACACCATGTGGCAGATCATCCGCGAACTGGTCACCGGCGGCGTGACCGTCTTCCTCACCACCCAGTACCTGGAGGAGGCCGACCAGCTCGCCGACCGCATCGCCGTCCTGCACGACGGCCGGATCGCCGCCGAGGGCACCGCCGAGGAACTCAAGCGGCTCGTCCCCGGCGGACACGTCCGGCTCCGCTTCACCGACCCCGCCGCCTACCGCACCGCCGCCACCGCCCTGCGCGAGGCCACCGGCGACGACGACGCCCTCGCCCTGCACCTGCCCAGCGACGGCAGCCAGCGCGAACTGCGCTCCCTGCTCGACTGGCTCGACGCCGCCGGCATCGAGGCCGACGAACTCACCCTGCACACCCCCGACCTCGACGACGTCTTCTTCGCCCTCACGGAGGCCGCCCGATGAGCACACCCCCGGCACCCGCCCGCCCGGCCCGGTTCTCCCTCGCCGTGCGCGACTCGTCCACGATGCTGCGCCGCAACCTGCTGCACGCCCGCCGCTACCCGTCCATGACGCTGCAACTGCTGCTCACGCCGGTCATGTTGTTGCTGCTGTTCGTCTACATCTTCGGCGACACCATGAGCGCGGGGATGGGCAGCGTGGAGGGCCGGTCCGCGTACCTCGCGTATCTCGTCCCGGGCATCCTGATGCTGACCATCGGCGGCACGACGATCGGCACCGCGGTGTCCGTCGCCATGGATATGACCGAGGGCATCATCGCCCGCTTCCGCACGATGGCGATCCACCGCCCCTCGGTGCTCGTCGGGCACGTCGTCGGCAGCGTGCTGCAGTGCGTGCTGAGCGTGGTCCTCGTCGGCGCCGTCGCCGTGGCCATCGGCTTCCGGTCCACCGACGCCACCGCTCTGGAGTGGCTGGCGGCGTTCGGGCTGCTGGCGCTCGTCTCCCTGTCGCTCACCTGGATCGCGGTCGGCATGGGCCTGGTCAGCCCGAACGCCGAAGCCGCCAGCAACAACGCGATGCCGCTGATGGTCCTGCCGCTGCTGTCCAGCGCCTTCGTCCCGGTCGACGCGATGCCCGGCTGGTTCCGGCCCATCGCCGAGTACCAGCCGTTCACCCCGGCCATCGAGACGCTGCGGGGCCTGCTGCTCGGCACCGGGATCGGCCACAACGGATGGCTGGCCGTGGCCTGGTGCGTGGGGCTGGCCGTGCTCGGCTACTTCTGGTCGACCTCCAAGTTCGACGCCGGCCCGAAGTAGGCCCTGCCGCAGTCGGCGAGAACACACCTGATTGCACATCATTTCCCTTGATTCACAGGGGCGTTGGACCGAGGCTGTGTTCCGTCTGTGAACTCCTGATTCATGGAGGAACATCCGTGCCGTCCAACCCCCCACGCGCCCCGCGCGCGAGAACGCGCAGCAGACTGGCCGTCGGAGCCCTGGCCACCGCGCTGTTCGGCCAGTTGCTCGCCGGCAACGCCGTCGCCGGCCCCTCGCCCCAGGCCCCGACCGCCACGACCTCGCCGACCGGGCGCATAGCCTGGGAACCCTGCGCGTCACCGTCCGGCCAGGGCACCTTCGAGTGCGCCACCCTCAAGGTGCCCGTGGACTGGAAGCGGCCGCGGGGCGCCACCATCGACCTGGCCCTCGCCCGCCACCGGGCCACCGACCCCGAGCGCCGCATCGGCTCGCTGCTGATCAACCCCGGCGGCCCCGGCGGCTCCGGCGTGGACTTCGCGTTCAGCGCCCCCGACAGCTTCTCCCCGGACCTGCTGGCCCGTTTCGACATCGTGGGCTTCGACCCGCGGGGCGTCGGCCGCAGCAACCCGGTGAAGTGCGACACCGACCGGGTGAACGCCCAGGAGGCGCTGCTCTATCCGGACAGCGCCTCCTCCTTCGCCGCCCTCCGCGAGGCGAACCGCGCGCTCGGCGCGAGCTGCCGCGACCTCACCGGGCCGCTCGTCGACCACATGGACACCGGGAGCGTCGTCCGCGACATGGAGGCGATCCGCGCCGGCCTCGGCGAGCGGCGGATCAGCTACTACGGCGTCTCCTACGGCACCGCCATCGGCCAGCAGTACGCCGAGCGCTATCCGCACCGCATCCGCGCGATGACCCTCGACTCCAACATGGACCACAGCCTGGGCCCCTGGGGCTTCCAGAAGACCGAGGCCGCCGCGGTGGAGGAGTCGTACGGCCAGTTCGCCGACTGGTGCGCCCGCACCCCGTCCTGCGCGCTCCACGGCCGGGACGCCCGCGCCCTGTTCGACGCCCTCTACCAGCGCGCCGACGCCGGGGAACTCGTCCTGCCGGGCGACCCGCCCGAGACGGTCACCCCCCAGGACCTCCAGAGCTTCGCCCTGGGCAACCTCTACGACCCGGCCGGCTGGTTCGACTTCGCCCGGACCCTCGCCGAGCTGGACGCCGTCAAGCCCGCCGCGGCACGGTCCCTGCGGAAGTTCGGCGAGCCGACGGAGTTCCCGTTCTACTCGGTGATGTGCCAGGACTACGACTTCAACGTCTCCTCGTACGGCACCCTCGCCCGCTTCGAACGCGAACTCGCCCGCCGGTCCCCCGTCACCCGCCTCAGCCCCCTCGGCTGGACGGTCATGACCGGCTGCCAGGACTGGCCGGCCGAGGTGACGAACCCGCAGCGCAGGCTGGACGTCGACGGCACCCCGAAGATCCTGATGACCAACAGCCGCTTCGACCCGGCCACTCCGCACTCCTGGGGCTCCAACGCGGCCCGGCAGATCGGCCGCGAGGCCGTGTTCCTCACGTACGACGGCGTCGGCCACGGCGACTACTGGCTCAGCCCGTGCGCGCGGGACGCCATCGACACCTACCTCCTCACCCTGAAGACACCGCGCGACGGCACCCACTGCCCCGCGGTCTGGCCGGCCGACGCACCCTCCGCCCAGCGGAAGTCACCGGCCGGTGGCCTCGTCAACCCGCTGCCCGACCTGCTCGGCACGGGGACGTACGGCCGGACCGGGTGACGCGACCCCACCCCGCCCGTCCCTGAACGACGTTCCTGAACGACGTACTGAACGACGCGGCGCGGCCCGACCGTTCAACCGGTCGGGCCGCGCCCCGGGGACAGTCGCGCAGGACGGCTCAGAACAGGCCCTTGTACCCCTGCCAGCCGGTGGCGATCCTCGTACGGCCGCCGAAGGAGCCCTTGCCGTTGCCGCTGTTGCGCCACACGGCGCCGGAGGTGTCGCGGGAGACGAGGTCGGCGCGGCCGTCACCGGTGATGTCGCCCACGCCGACGACCACGTTGTACGACGCGCCCCAGTCGTCGAACACCTTCACCCGGCTCTTGAACGTGCCCGCGGCCGTGCCGTCGTAGCGCCACAGCTCGTTCGACTTGTCCTGCGCCAGCAGATCGCCGTGGCCGTCGCCGTTGAGGTCACCGGCGCCCACGACCTTCTTGTAGCCCGTCCACCCGGACGCGATCTTCACCCGCGTCCCGAGCTTCCCCGTGCTCGTCGCCTTGTAGAGGTAGACGTCCCCGGTCGAGGCGTGCCGGGCGATCAGGTCCGCCCGCCCGTCACCGCTGACGTCCCCCGGCGAGGTCAGCACGTTGTACTGGGTCCAGCCGGACGTCCCCAGCGAGGTGTACGCCGTCGACGGGGTCACCGCCTTCCCGCACCCCGGCCGGTAGGCGCGCAGCGCGCCGCTGCTGAACCGCACCAGCACGTCGTTGCACCGGTCCCCGCTCAGGTCGCCGAACGGCACCACCTTCACGGTCGTCGGCCAGCCCGAGCCCGTCGTCTTCCCGGTGAACGTCCCGGTGCCGGTCCCGGACTGGTACGTCAGCCCGCCGGAGCCGTTCAGCGTCACCAGCTCGCCGAAGCCGTCCGAGGCGACGAAGTCCCGCCAGGCCGCCGCCGCGCCGGTGACCTTCACCGTGCCCGACTTCGTCAGCGCCGCGCCCTGCCCGTCGGCGGGCGTGACGGTCAGCGTCCAGGTGTAGGCGCCGTTGGGCACCAGCCGGCCGGCGCCGTCCTTGCCGTTCCACGCGGCGGCCACCACGCCGCGCGCCGGACCACCGGAGAGGGTGCGGACGACCGCACCGGCCTTGTTGCCCATCACGAGCTTCCAGGAGGCCGCGGGCTTGTTCAGCCACCATTTCGGGCTCCACTGCGCCGCGCCGCCCTTCACGTCCGCCGAGGCCGGCACGGTGGCGTCGAGCTGGGCGAGGGGTGACACGGGGATCCCGCTGGGCGTCAGGCGGATGGAGTGGTCGGAGCGGAGCTGGGCGATCACGCCGGTGTACGGGTCGACGTCCCAGGAGTTCCACTCGAACGTCCCGGCGGTGTGCGACACGGGCGTCCCGCTGCGGACGTCGATCACCTTGAGCTGCCCGTCCGCGACGGTCGCGACGAAACCGTCGCCGAGCTGCGCCTGTTCCCAGCCGTCGCCGGAGACGAGCGTCAGGTTCCGCTTGGTGACGGTGTCGTAGACGCCCTGGCCCTCCTGGTTGAGCACGCAGTTCCACAGCAGCCAGCGGCCGACCGCCTGGAAGTCGTTCAGCAGGCAGCCGCGCCCGAACCACACCGGCTCGCCCTGCCGCCCGGTCAGCAGGTCGTAGGGGACCACCGTGTCGTTGCCGGACATCACCCAGGCGGTGGTGCCCCACAGGGCCCGCACCCGCTCCGTCGTCGTGAACACCGTGCGCCCCGAGTCGAGGTCGAGGACCCGGGTCTCCGACACCCCGGCGCTGTCCCACGGCCTGGTCAGGGCGGCGAAACGGCCACTGGCGGCGGTCGCGGTCTGGTAGACGCGGGAGCTGTCGATCCGGGTGCCGGGCATCGACTGGGTGGGCCCGAGGACGCGCGGCTGCGCCTCGGCCTCCGTGCCGTAGCCGGAGACGATCGTCCGGCCGTCGCCGGTGTCGAGCGGGCGCGGGCCGCCCTGCCCGTAGTGCAGCAGGTCGAGACGGCCGCGGTTGACGCGCGTGCCCGCCGTGGGGGAGCCGGTGGCGCCGGTGTCACGGGTGTGCAGGTAGGTCCACTCCCCGGCGGGGTCCTCCTCCACGGTGGTCAGCCGCCCCTGGGCGAGGGTCAGCCGGGAGACCGTGTGGGCGGCCCGCTTGGGGTACGCGTCCGCGACCCTGCGCACGGTGACCCCGCCGCCGTCGGCGGGCTCGACGAGGGAGACGCCCCACTGGTCCGGGTGGGCACCGCCCGGTATCAGGAGCCCGCCGCCCGGAGTGGGCATGGCCTGCCGGGACGTGCGGGCCAGGATCGTCCGGGGCGAGGAGCCGTCGAGCGGGACGGCGTCGACCCGTGAGACCGGCAGATGGGTGCTGTTGCGTCCGTAGGACGCGTCGTACCGGGACACGATCACGGTGTCGCCGACCAGGCCGAGCACCTGCCCGACGTCGGTGAGCGGCACGGTCCGCGGAGTGCCGGTCAGGTCGTCGCGCGAGACGGTGAACAGGGTGCCGTCGTGCCACCACACCAGGTGGGTGGAGCTCAGCGCGACGAGGTAGTACCAGGCCTTCACCTCGTACGGCAGGGTCGTCACCCGCCCTTGCGCGACGTCGAGCCAGCCGGTGAACTCGTCGTCGCCCGTGCGGTACCGCACGATCTGCCCGCGCGCGTCACTCAGCGACGAGTGCCACAGGTAGCTGCCGGGGGGCAGGCCCGTCACCGTGCGGTCGGCGACCGAGCCGTCCTCGCCGAGGTCCAGCAGGTGCAGCACGGTGTCCGTGCCCGGCTTTCCCGTGGTCGTGACGACCGTCGAGCCGAGGGTGCTGTAGTACGTGTGCCCCTCGGGGAGCGGGACCTCGCGGACCTCGCCGGAGGTCATGTCGCGCAGCGTCACGGTCCTGGCCGACTGGTCGTAGCGGGCGACGACGTCGGTGCCCGCGCCGGACGCCGTGCTGCCGTAGGAGTCCCAGCCGGACGGGTCGACGACCGTGTCGGTGCCGTCGTAGCTCGTCCAGAGGTGACCGCGCCCCTCCTCGTAGCGGAGGAATCCCGAAGGCCCGGCGCTCAGCAGGCTCGTCCAGGGGACGGCGGCCGTGGTGGCCGGCACGACCACCTCTCCGGCTACCGTCTCACCGTGCGCGCTGCCGGCGGTCAGCGAGCCGAGACCTACGGCGAGCGTGAGGGAAACGGCGACGGCGGTGGCGCCTCGTACGAGCGCACGTCTGCCCATGCGGGACCTCTCCGGGGAGTGGGCGGGGACTTGGAGAGGCTTGTGCGTGCGCCGGTGAGCCGCGGGTCACGACGCGCGGCTCGACATGGCGTTTTCAGACACCCCCCCAGGTGAATGGCCGGATCGTAGCAGTTGCCGCGTGCATGATCGATAGGCCGGGGAGGGGATGTGATCAGCTCGCTCCGGTACCGGAACCGCCGGACGCCTCCTGCGCGGCGCGGCGGTACTCCGCGTTGAGGCGCTGGGCCTCTTCGAGCTGGTCCTCGAGGATGACGATGCGGCAGGCGGCCTCGATCGGGGTGCCCCGGTCGACGAGCTCGCGGGCCCGCGCGGCGATCCGCAGCTGGTAGCGGGAGTAACGGCGGTGTCCGCCCTCCGAGCGCAGCGGAGTGATCAGCCGGGCCTCGCCGATGGCACGGAGGAAACCGGGGGTCGTGCCGAGCATCTCGGCGGCCCGGCCCATGGTGTACGCGGGGTAGTCGTCGTCGTCCAGACGATCGCTGAGCGGGGTATCTGCTGCCATGTCACCTCGTAGTGCAACGCGTCGAGGGGCCCTGGTGCCGTACGGCACCAGGGCCCCGAAGGAAATTCAACACCATCTGTCGGCCCTGTGATGCTCGGCCGACCTTCTGTTTCCGCTACCCGGCCCGGTGAGGGGAGGGGTGCGGGGATCGCGGCTGCGTGACCGGGGACCACCATCCAATCCGGGGTCTTGCGGTACCCGGACCGAGAGCGTCCCGGGCCGGGCGATCCTGATGGCGTCTGCTCCTCCGTTCTTCCTTGACTGTGTCAACGGGAAAAATGCTAACTGCCTCAGAAGGCAATGTCTACTCTGACAAAGATAGATTTTGGGATCCGAGGATCGCAGGGTTCCGTCGGCATCCCCTCGGTGGCAAGGCGGCGACATGACGACGAGGGCCCTGCCGACGCGCGTCGGCAGGGCCCTCGTCGGGCCGGTGGAAGGTGAGGCCGCGGATCAGTTCCAGGCGGCCGAGCCGAAGCCGGTCCGCCGCTGTGCCCTGGGGCGCGCCGCCTCGCCGCCGGGTCGGCCGTGGCCGCGCCGACCACGACGCGGCCGGGACGAGGAAGCACCGCGGGGGCGTTCCGCTTCCGGCGCGGTGACGACGACCGGGATGCCGGACGGGGCCTGGGCGCCGGTGATGCGGCTCAGTTCCGCCTCGCCCGAACGCACCTGGGCGACCTGCGGGCTGATGCCCGCCGCGGCCATCAGCCGGGTCATGCCGCGACGCTGGTGGGGGGTCACCAGGGTGACGACGCTGCCGGACTCGCCGGCGCGGGCCGTCCGGCCGCCGCGGTGCAGGTAGTCCTTGTGGTCGCTCGGGGGGTCCACGTTGACGACCAGGTCGAGGTGGTCGACGTGGATGCCGCGTGCCGCGACGTTGGTCGCCACCAGGACCGTCACATGCCCGGTCTTGAACTGGGCCAGGGTCCGGGTGCGCTGCGGCTGGGACTTGCCGCCGTGCAGCGCCGCGGCGCGGACACCGCTGCTCAGCAGGTGCTTGGTCAGCCGGTCCACGGCGTGCTTGGTGTCCAGGAACATGATCACCCGGCCGTCCCGCGCGGCGATCTCGGTGGTCGTCCGGTGTTTGTCCGCGTCGTGCACATGGAGGACGTGGTGCTCCATCGTGGTGACCGCGCCCGCGGACGGATCGACCGAGTGCACGACCGGGTCGTGCAAGTATGTGCGGACCAGCCGGTCGACGTTGCGGTCGAGGGTGGCCGAGAACAGCATCCGCTGCCCGTCCGGCCGCACCTGGTCGAGCAGGGCCGTGACCTGGGGCATGAAGCCCATGTCGGCCATCTGGTCGGCCTCGTCGAGGACCGTGATGGCGACGTCGTCCAGCCGGCAGTCGCCCCGGTCGATGAGGTCCTTGAGCCGCCCCGGCGTCGCGACGACCACCTCGGCCCCGGTGCGCAGCGCACCGGCCTGCCTGCCGAGGGACATGCCGCCCACGACGGTGGCCAGCCGCAGGCTCACGGAACGGGCGTACGGCGTGAGGGCGTCCGTGACCTGCTGGGCGAGCTCGCGGGTGGGGACGAGCACCAGGGCGAGCGGCTGCCGCGGCTCGGCGCGCCGTCCCGCCGTACGGGCCAGCGCGGCGAGGCCGAAGGCCAGGGTCTTGCCCGAACCGGTGCGGCCACGTCCGAGGACGTCACGGCCGGCCAGGGAGTTCGGCAGGGTCGCGGCCTGGATCGGGAACGGCACGGTCACGCCTTCGCGGCCGAGCGTGGCGAGCAGTGCCGCGGGCATGCCGAGATCGGCGAACGACTCGACGGCGGGCAGCGCGGGCGTGATCGTCTCGGGCGGTGCGAACTCGCCCTGTACGGCGGCCCGTCGGGCCGGTCGATTTCCGTAGCCCTTGGAGCGGCGGGGACCGGCGGAGCGGTCATAGGTGCGGGATGTGTGGGCGCGCTTCATGCGGGACCTTCCTTGATGAGGCACGTGGCAAGGAATTCCCGCAGCGGATGAGCGGCGCCGAGAATCTCGATACGAGCCGGAGTAGAGGTGGGGGGAGCCTTCACGGCTCGCGCCCCGAAAAGCAGCGAGCTGGGGCCCGCACCCCAGAGGTGCGGGCCCCAGCTGCGAAGTATGCGTCAGCGCCGATGTCAGGCGGGGACGATGTTCTCGGCCGTCGGGCCCTTCTGGCCCTGCGCGATGTCGAACGACACCTTCTGGCCTTCCAGCAGCTCGCGGAAGCCCTGGGTGGCGATGTTCGAGTAGTGGGCGAAGACGTCGGCGCCGCCGCCGTCCTGCTCGATGAAGCCGAAGCCCTTTTCCGCGTTGAACCACTTCACGGTACCGGTAGCCATTTCATTCTCCTTCGGAGACGGTGTCAGGAATCCACCCTGTGTGAATTCCGTGTCGCCGTGATGATTAACCCGTCGGAAATGAACCCTCTGGCAACCACACCTGCAACTGACACCGACAGTAGCACGGTGCGATCGGCCGTGTGCGGTCCATGAATTTCGATCCGTCCCGTCGGCGGGGAATACTCGGCGCGCCCTGCCCTTATTTCTCATTTCGCGAGCACAGATATTTCGTCCCGGGGGCACGGTTTTCTGGCCGGGCGTCTTCGTCCGCAGCGCTGTGACCTCCCTCGACGGTGGATGTGCCACTGCGGCGGGTGTCGTCGGGCGGCAGGGCGCCGGACGGGCGGGGACCCCGCTGCCGCGAGGAAGGTCACATCGCAGCGAACGTACTGAAGGCACTGAAGACGGCGAACACGGTCAGGGCGGTGAGGCACCATGACCGGGTGACTCGCATCGCCGAAACCCGCTGCGGCGCCGCCGATCCGGCCCGGACCCGCCTGGCGGCGGCCGGGGCCGCGGTCGTGACGGTCGGCGCGGGGCTGGGACTCAGGGCCGTCGCGGCGGGGGACCTGGCCAAGTACGGCGGAGACGCGCTGTACACCGTCCTGATCCTCACCCTCGTCGTCCTGGCGGCCCCACGGCTGAGGCCCCTGCCGGCCGCCGGATGCGCCCTGGCCGTCAGCTGGGCCGTCGAGTTCCTGCAACTCACCCAGGTGCCGGCGGAACTCTCCGCGCACAGCACCCTCGCCCGCCTCGTACTCGGGTCCACCTTCAACGCGCCTGACCTGTTCTGGTATGCGGTGGGTGCGGGGGCGGGGTGGCTGGTCCATACGGTGGCGCGTTCCCGCCCGCCGAGGGATCAGGGCCCGAGATGAACGACTGCGGCGAAGAGGAGCGCGCGGTCGGGGGATTCCGCGAGGGCCTGCCGCAGGACGTGATGCAGGGCGTGAGCCGAACGCTCCGGGTGAAGCAGGCCGTCCGGAGCCAGCAACCGGTCGTACACGGCCTGGGCGAGGTCCGCGGCGGCCCGGTCCGTTCCCCACACCGGCAGCCCGATCACATGGTCGAAACCGGCCGCCTGGAAGCACGTCGCCAAGGCCCATCCGTCGTTCTCGAAGACCAGGTCGCTGCCTTCCGTCTCGCGGACCGAGAGGTAGGCCAGTGGTCCGCCGAGGCCGGGACGCAGACCGAGACGCGGCTGGTCGAGTGCGCCCTCGGCGCCGAACCGCAGGTGTGGGACACCCTTGTGGAGACCCGCACGGCCGACGAAGTGGAAGCAGGGGTGCTTGCCGAGTCGTGCCGCGACGTTCGCCCCCGTGGCCCGCTCGCCTCGTAGGACCTGTGTGTCCAGGACAGCCCGACCGATGGCTTCGATCTCCCTGTTCCCGTGCGGCAGGTCGTCGTCCGCGAGGACCAGCAGCATCGGCTGGACGGGAGCCTGTAGAGGACTGCCTACCGCGTGCCTCTCGCGGTGGCGTGCGGCCGTCAGCGCCTGGAGGCTCGACGTGTAGGAATGCACCGCGTAATGCAGGGCGTTGTCCCGCCGCCGCCCCGCCAGGTGGAGGGGCAGCACCGCGAACGGGTCGGTAGGACACCACCACATGCGTGGAAGGGACTCCGGGGCACCCGCTGCGGCGGAGTCCGGCAGGCCGGGGCCGGGGGGAAGGGCCATCCCGAGAGCGGAGAGGACTGGTTCCACCACTCTTCTTCGCAGCCAGTCGAGTACGGACCACGCCTCAGGTGCATCCGTCTGCCGACGGTCGTAGCCCGTGGCCAGCCGGTATCTGAGCGAGTTGTCCGAGAGCTGGACCAGGCTTACGCCGGCCAGCGGGAGCACCGACACGCCCTGGCGGGTCACGAGCAGGGCGTCGCAGCGGTGGGCGGCGGCGTTGAGCACGACGACGGGACCTTCGCTCGCGGCCGCCACCAGCTGTCGGGTCGGCATGGAGGCGAGGAAGTGGTCGAAATCGGGAAGGGCACGTACTGCTGCGACGAGCTGGTCCAGCCGGGCCGCAACCGAGCCCTGTGGCCGACGGGCCCACGATGCGAGCGATGTCGGCACGAGGTGGAGGAACGCCCACCACTGACGGAGTTGCGCGACGAGATCCGGCGCGGCCTCCCGCAGCCGGTTCACCTCCGCGAAGGAGCCCTGACGCCAGGCCGCCTGGAGAACGCTGCGCTGCTCCAGGAACTCCAGTGCGCGTTCCGGCGTCCCCAGCTCGATCGCATGGGCGGCGGCCTCCCTGCTCAACTTCTCCCAGCTCCTGAGGAGGTCCGCGTGTTCCGGGCCGGACGTCAGCAGCACCAGGGGGACCAGAGCCGCGACGGTCTCGTAGCCCAGTACGACGTCCGCCGACCGGTTCTGGCGTATCGCCAGGTTTCCCCAGACGAGTCCGGCCCGCAGACGGAGCAACGGCGGGACGCCTCCTCTGAGGGCGACGTGTTGCGCCTTCTCGGCCGCTCGGTCGAGGGCGGCGGACGCCGGGTTCGGCAGGACGGAGACGAGCGCGGCCTGGGCCAGAACGATGGGCGCCGACTCCGGGCTCGTGAACCGGGGGTCCAGGTCGTCGTCGTGGACCATCAGCGAGTCCAGCTCCGCCAGGGCGCTCGCGACCTCGGCCGGCGAGGGGTCGAGTGTGTACAGCTCCAGCAGGGCGGAGGCGTAGGCGACGCTCCAGGCGTAGCCCTGCGCGAGGATGAATTCCCTGGCCGATCTGAGGCTGTCGACGGCCTGGCCCAGTGCGGGACTGTCCTCGGTCGCCTTGTACCTCAGGATGAGGCATTCGCCTTCCTGCACGAGTGCCGTGTGCCGATAGGGCAGGTCCGGGTGATTCCGGGAGTGGGAGACGACTTCGCGGGAGGCGTTGACGGCGAGGTCGAGGTCGGACACGGACCCGGTCCGGCGGAAGCGGTCGAGCAGGCATCGGTTCAGGTCGAGGAGCGCCGCCATCCTCCACACGGACCTGCCCGGCAGGGTCTTGCCCGCCCATTCGGCGAGCCGGACCGCCTCGTCGAGATCCTTGTGCTCGGACAGTACGGCGGCGCGCACCCGCAGGATGTCGCTCAGAGCGTGGCGCAGCCGGGCACGGAGCAGCCTGTCGCTCCCGGGACAGATCCTCGCGGCCGAGCGGCACTGCCTCAGCGCCGTCTCGAGAGCTGCCGGCGAACCGTCCCTCCAGAACCGGGCCATGTGCACCGACGCGAGCACGGCCGCTGCCTCGGCCTGTACGGATCGGGATTCCCGGCGGGCCGAAACGGTCTCCGCCAAGAACTCGGCCTGGTCGAGGTCGTCCGGACCACCTTCCGCCTTGTATCGAGCGACGAGGACCCGAGCGAGCGCCGGGGCGGCAGCCTCCTGGTCGGCAGGTGACTCGAGCGCCGCACCCGCGAGATCCAGAGCCCGTCGCAACGAGTCCTGACGCGGCTGGATCTCATGGAGCAGCACGTAGGTGTCGAGAAGCTCCGAGACGAGCCGTCCGACGGGGACGGGGCCGCTCAGCAGCCGGTTCGTCCACGTCTCGAGCGTGTCCACGGACCTGTGCAGGTGGGACAGGTCCGCCGTGTGGCAGAAGATCTCGCGCTGGGCGGCGCCGAGGAGGGCACCGGCCCGCACGCTCAGCTCCGGGGCGGGGACGCCGGTGACGTGCTGGGCGACGCGGACGGTTTGTTCGAGTGACTTTCGCGAGCCGAGCCGCACCCCGTGGAGATACAGCGCCTCCGCGGCCTCGCAGCCGAGTTCGGGGAAGTCCCGCGGCTCGTACCCGGCGTCGAGGGCGCGCTGCGTGAGCGTGAGCGCCCTGCGGAGAGCCACCGTGTCGTCGGTCCGGCGGGATTCGTCCAGCAGGTGCCGGATCGCCTGGGTCAGCCGTGGGACCAGCCCGGGATCCACCTCGGGCCCGATCAGGTCGCTCAGCTCTTCGTACGGGGACGCGTCCGGTTGCGGCGCGACGGGTAGCGGTCCGTCGATGACGTAGACGTGACCCGCACCGGTGCGCAGACTGACGGGTCCGGTCCCCACGACGACGCGGACGACCTCGGCCGCGTCGACCCGCACTGTGCGGACGGTGTCGCCCGCGGTGACCTTGACCACCCGTGGCGAGGTGTCGGGGACGAGCACGGCCGCCGCGTCCTCCCCGCGGACCTTCCCCAGCAGCAGCGCCTCCCCGGCGCGCAGAACGCCGAGCGGGGCTTCCCCGAGGACCGAGGCGATGGACGACACGGTGTCCAGGGTGAGTTCGGGCGCCGTGCCGGGGGCGAGGGACGGAACGTGCGTGCGGGCCGCGTTGGCGAAGCTCCACGCGGTGGTCGTCGAGAGGGTCTCCGAGGGCAGTCGCCGCGATGCCTCCGCGAACCAGCCGGCCAGGCCGGACCGGTTCTCCCGCACCAGGGCGTGCAGGGCGCGGTTGAGGTTCTCGGTCGCGCTCTCCGTGTCACCGCTCAGGCTGTCCCAGGTGATCTGCTCCTCGAGGAGCAGCGCGGGCGACAGGCCGCGGTGGAACTCCGTGACGATGCCCATGACCTCCCGGAACCGCGGCTCGGTCGCCAGCTTGTCCACGAGCGCGGCGCGCAGGTAGGGCAGGCATTCCGGGATCAGCGCGATGGCCTCGGGCGTGCGGGCGCCCACCCAGTCGCAGAACCAGAGATCCGCCTCGGCACCGACGTCCAGGTGGGGCAGGAGCCGGAGCCTGACCGCGCGGATCAGTTCGGGTTCCATGCGGGTCGCGATGCTCAGCGCCGTGGCGAGTTCGATCGCGCCGGCCGGCGGCGGGGGCGGCAGGGTCTCCGGTGGTTCGGTCACGGCAGCCTCACCGCGGCCCGGCTCGCGGTGGTGGTGCGGTCCCAGCTCACCAGGGGCAGCAAGTTCGTCATCCACCGCGGCCAGCGGCCCGGGGGGTACGGGGAGAGCGCGACGACGGCGCATCCCGCCCGGGTGACGAGACCGACGAAGTGCTCCCAGTCGGGGCGGGAGCCGCGCTGCGGGTCCTCGGGCGGTCCGCCCAGACCGAGGTCCGACAGCAGCAGGACGGGCCTGCCGGACTCGGGGGGAACGTAGGCGGTGCGGGTCCAGCGTGCGCCGGGTCCCGTGCCGCGCTGCGGGGTGCCGGAGAAGTACCCCACCTCGACCAGCGAGGGGCCGACCACCGCGCGGACGCGGTCGAGCAGTTCGTTCTGGTCACGGCGGAAGGGCTGCATGCCGGGGCCCCGGTCGACCAGCACCTGGACTCCGTACCGCATCGTGGGCACGGGGAGGCGGGGCAGTCGTCCGATCGGGCACCCATGGGCGAGGGTGTCGATGAGCGCGGGGATGTCCACCGCGCCCTCGGGCACCCGCCTGGAGACCATGGCCCGGAGGATGGCGCTGGTCCAGCCGGGGACGAACAGCGGCAGATGGGGGAGCGGGGCGCGCTCGGCCGTCGGTCGCGCGAGGGGTTGCACCGGTTCACGGGGCGCGGGCACGGGCTCGACACGGACCGGCCTGAGCAGCGGCAGTTCCTGCGTCTCGTCGACGTTCCGGGTCTCGTCCTCCGCGGCGGTACGGGAGGGCGGCTCGGGAGCCGGCTCCGGACGCCGTTCCCGGCGGGCAGCCTCGACCGGAGTCCGCGGCCTCTCGGGGTCGGCGAAGGGCGCGGCGGGGCCGCCGGTGACCGGTACGGCACCCGGCACGAACCCCAGCATCCCCAGGACCCGGGCCCGGTCCTCGTCGGTCCGCGCGACCTCCAGGGCGCGGACGACATCGCTCACCCAGATCTGCGAACGCACCGCATCACCTCTCCTGCTGCGGCGACTTGGCCAGCGTCAGGCTCCGCACCAGGGGCCACTGCGCGTACCCCGGGCGGACATTCAGCTCACGGCAGGCCCGCAGGGCGTCCAGGTACTCGGCGGTACTCGGCAGGCGCTCGCGTCCGTGCTGCTCGTTCTCCCGCACGTGGACGAGCTCGTCGGCCAGGGCGACGGCGAGCTCGAACATCTCGTTGTCGAAGGGCACACCGTCGTGCTCCAGGTGCAGGCGCGCGATCTCCACCAGCTGTTCCGGGGTGGGGCCGGGCAGGGTGTATGTCACGCAGCGGCGCAGGAACGCCTGGGGGAGCTGCCGTTCCCCGTTGGTGGTGATGATGATCAGCGGGGCGGCGACATCCGGCTCGCGCCGGACGGTCGTCCCGGTCTCGGTGATGGTGAACTCCTGCGAGCCCAAGGGCACGAGCAGGCTGTTCGGGACGTCCGGGTCCGCCTTGTCGATCTCGTCGATGAGGACGACGGACCCCCTCGTCGCGTGCTCGTGCTGGAACCGGTTCAGCGGATCATGCCGGTGGGAGTCGTGGAGCAGGCCCCCGCGGGTGCGGGCGGACTCGGGGGCGAGCGACCACCACAGGACACCGGGGTCGACGTAGGCGCCGTCGTTCAGCCTGCCGCGATGGACCTGGGCGTCTCCCAGTCTGCGCACACTGTCGAACGTCCACAGCAGGTCCGTCGCCTGGGTCCGTGACGTGACGACGTGCTCGTAGTACCGCAGGCGCTTCTCGCGGGCGTAGAACGGGGCCAGGGAGGACTTGCCCGATCCCGGGTCCCCGCTCAGCAACAGCGGCCGGTCGGTGGCCAGGGCGACGTCGATCGCGAGCTGGAGTTCCTGCGACAGGACGTAGATCCTGCCGTCCCGCGGATCCGGGCCATGTGAGACGAAACGGGTCATGAAGGCTCCTAGCACAGGCCGGCGAGGCGGTCGGGCAGTTCTCTGAGGCGCCTGCTGCGGAGCGCTGCCGTCTTCTCGGCCTCCGCGGTGAGCAGGGGCTCCAGCAGCACCGCGTTCTTGAAGGCGTTCCTGACGTGGTCGTCAGGGGGCGCGGTGCCGGTGGTCACCAGGACGATCAGCCAGGAGAAGGCGTGGTGGAGCAGGTTGACGGCTTCGGCGAACTCGGCGTCGGGCGGGCGGCGTTCGTCGATGATGAGGTAGTGGGTCCGGGTGGCGAGGTCGTTCGGCAGCATCCGCTCCTCCTCGCAGTCCGCGTCGAAGAACTCCTTCCACACCGCGTCCTCCCAGGCGCGGATCCGTTCTCCGACCCGGTCCTCGCCCATGGGCAGGCTTCCGATCGTCTTGGTCTCGAAGCCGTGGCTGGCGTTGCACGTGGCCCGGCGTATGTACTGCTCGGCCGTGCTGTTCGAGAAGGCGTTGAGCAGAAGCGTCATCGCCTGCGGCCGGCCGCCCGGTGCGGGGAGAGCGCTGCGGGCGGCCTCCTCGTCGACCCAGGTGGCGTTCAGCGCGCTGGTCAGCCGGCGGATCGTCTGGTCCTGGAGGGACGGAGCCAGTACGTCGAGGGCCTTCTCCATCCGTTCCGGAGGGGCCACGAGGAACTGGTGGGCCAGGAAGAGGCAACCGCCGTGCTGAGCGGTGACGTGGGCGAGGAACTCGCGCTCGGCGTGGAGCGCTCTCGCGGCCTCGGCCAGCACGTCCGGTCGTCTCTGCGCCTCGGACAGGTACAAGGCCAGTCGGCCGAGCCACACACTCATCGGGTCGGTGCCCGTGGTCGCCCGGGGAAGCCGGGCGAAGCGGCCCAGTACCTGGTCGGCGAGGCTCTCGGCGTCGGGCTCGACGCCCTGTGCGGTGCGTGCGAACTGGATCGGCCGGAGTTCCTCAAGGCCCGCCTGCTTCACGGCTGTGGTCGTCAGGCCGTCCAGCAGTACGGGCACCACGAGCAGAGGGGCGCCGAGCGCCCTGCGCCACATGAGGATGTTGACCTCGCGCCGTACCCAGGTGGAGTCCAGGGCGGCCTGGTTGAGGAGGACGACGGCCGCGTCGCAGCGGGCGAGCCAGTCCACGAGCTGCGGCCGCCACTCGTCACCCGGCTCGATGCCCGACTGGTCCACGAGCGGGGTGTGGGTCCTGGCCCGGAGGCCCTGCTCGATCTTTCCGAGCACGGCCATGGCGAGCGCGTCGCCCCGCGCGCTGTGACTGATGAACACGTCCCCCACGCAGCTGATTGTGATTCATCGTCAGCGGCCGTGCCGGTAAGTCTCACAAACCTGCTTCGAACTCGGTCTTCGCCACGATGATGCGCCACCGGCGGAGTTCCTCGGTGAGGGTCGACTCGACGCGGACGGCCAGCGACCGGAACCGGGCGGCGAGTTCGGCGTCGGCGGGTCCGGCGAGCAGCCGGCGCAGGGTGTGCTCGTGCTCCAGCAGTTCCTGGCGGGTCTCCCGGTAGGAGGCCGCCAGCCGCTGCGAGGCGAACAGGTTCTGCACGGCCAGGGTCATGTTGCACAGCGGCGGGAGGCCCGCGGCGAGCAGGGCGATGACCGCCGAGGTCGTCGACGGGCCGTCCCCGGCCCCGCCCGAGTGGAGGAGAACGGCGTACGCGACGGCGACCGCGACCGCCGCCAGGACCGCGGCCTTGGCCGTTCTGCCGAGCCTGTCCTCGGTACGTTCGCAGGTGCCGGCTGCCAGTTCGAAGAACAGGCTCTGCCGCTTGATGCGGTAGTCGAGATAGGTCCGCATCCGCTCGGTGATCTCGGTGATCTCGGTGACCTCGGCGGTCCCGGCCGGGGTGACGGGCACGCCGTCGTCCCCGGGCAGCCACACCGCGTCCTGCCAGTGCCGCTCCGCGCCGTCCGGGGCCCGCTCGGACAGCCGGGCGAACGTGCCGAGTTCGGCCGGGCCCGCGGCGGCGAGCAGGCTCAGCCGGGCGTCGCGGACCTGTCCGGCTTCCTGATCGGTCCGCCCCAGGTAGGGGCCGACGGCCGCGAGGAGGAGGAACATCTCGCGGCGGAAGAGTTCGGCCCTGATCCGGCTGGTGACCCATGGCTGGGAGGGCTCCTGGCTGGTCCACACCGTCCACACCATGGAGACGAGGAGCAGGCACTCGGCGAGCACGAAGCCGAGGCCCAGGTCGCCGCCGTGGCTCAGGAACACGGTCTGCACGGTCAGGCACATCACCGCGAGCGCGGGCAGGACGGCGAGACGGATGCCGGTCGCGCGGTACCGACCCTGCTGGTCCACCGGGGTGTCGCCCGCCGGCCGCGGCAGAACGTTCGGGTAGTCGATCGGCCGGCGGATCTCCGGTGCCGGGGACCACGCCTCACGTCGCGGTCGCGTCATCCGGCGTCGGCGCCGGTGCGCCCACCGCCGGCCGAGCAGGTACCCGGAGTCGAGAAGAACCAGCAGCCAGATCATCCCGACGGCCGGCAGAGCGACGACGAAGGCCGACGCCCTGCTCAACACAGCCGCCGCGGTCCAGGCCGACAGGACGAGGCTCACGCCGACGACCACCCATATCCGCACCGAAGTCCGCACGTTCCCCCCTCTGTGGCGCGGAGGGTGACGGTATCGGAGAAGACCCGGAGCGGACCCGGGAAACCCGCAAGAGATCGAACCCGGACCGTCACGCTCCGCAATCTCATCCGTTGAGCAGTCGTGAAGATGACCTACTCATCCGTCGAACGCCTGCTCACGGCCGACCCCGCTCTCAGCCTTCGCCCGCTCCAGGTCGCCCAGCTCACCCGTGGGTGGGCCGTGGACGTCACCGCAGCCGACCTGGACATGCTCGCTGCCTCCGTCGACGCTCCCCGCCGGCTGTCGGCCAAGCGCGGCTGTCTCGGGGCGACCGGGGCCAATGTGGAGCTGGCGCGGATGCTGGAGGAACGGCCCGAGGACTTCGGCGCCGTGGGTCAGATCGTGCTGGGCGCGGAAACGGTCGAGGTCCAGCCCGGTCCGCGGCTGTTCGCCGACACCCTGTTCGTCACCGGACTCGAATGCATCGACGGCCTCCAGCGCCTGAGGGTCATCGCCGACCTCAGGGACCGGCTGCCGCGCGAGCACCTGCGGCGGGCCGTCATCCGCCTGGAGATCCGCTGCGGCGCCGAGCGGGACCGAGCCCGCCATGCCTACGACGTCGAGGACCGCTACCGCAACGGGTCGACCGCCCAGGACCGTTTGATCCGCTGCCCGAATATCCGCCGCCTGATGGCGGGCGACTGGGAGAAGGGCGACTTCGATCCCCGCCGGGGCGCGACCGCGGGCCCCCACGGGTCACGCTTCTCCATGGCCGAGGTGACGTCCGCCCTGGCCTGTCTGTCGGACGATCCGCTGCCGACCGCGGCGCACCTGGCCGCCACGCCCGAAGGACAGGAAGCGCTGTGGAGTGACCGCACGTCCGCGGTCTATCGAAGTGTCTTCCACGGACGGATGAGCCCGGTGGGCGTGATGCGTGCCGTGGAGGCGTGGCGGACGGCTCGTTCGGCGCTGGCCGCGATGCCCAGGAAGTCCCGGCAGGGACACGGCCATCTCATCGAGTACGCGCCGGACCTGATCTGCTGGAAGGCCTGCCGCTGGCTCCCCCTGATGTCGCTGCACACCGACACCAGGTCGGCCTTCGCCTGGGACAGGGCCATCGAACGCGACCTGCCCGCCCGCACGGTCCGGGCGGCGGAGTCGCTGGTGGCTCACTACAGGGCGCTGCATCCGGAGCACGGCCGCCCCGGCAGCTCGTACAAGTCGGAGGCGCCCAGGTTCGGCCTGTGGAGGGAACTCGCGGACTGCGCGGGGTAGCCCCGAGGGCCGCCCTCCGGATCTCCTGAGGAACGGCGGTGCGGCAGTGACAGGTGTGCAAACGTGCGCTATGTCACAATGTGTGCATATAGCCGCCAAGGGGGCATGTGGACGGGGCATGACAGGGCCGCGCATCGCAGTGAGGGCAGTCGTCGCCGCGGCGCTGGCCGGGACGCTGGTCATGGCGTGCGGCGCCGACGACAGCCCGAAGACGCTGACCTGGTCGATGTGGGCCGACGGCGGTGAGGAACAGCGGGTCTGGCAGCAGTTCGCGGACCGGGTGTCCCTCGAAGACCCGCAGATCACGATCAAGCTCGAGACCTCGTCCTTCGGCGACTACTTCGCCGAGCTCGGCACGCGTCTCGACAGCGGCGACGCGCCCTGCATCGTCTCCATGCAGGCGCTCCGCACCACGGGCTACACCCGGGGCATGCTGCCGCTCGACGACCTGATCGCCAGGAACAAGTTCGACGTGACGGACTTCGACAAGTCCGTCATGGAGGGGCTGAGCGCCGACGGGAAGCAGTACGCGCTGCCGTACGACGTCGGCCCGGTGATCCTCACCTACAACAAGGACATGTTCCGCGACGCGGGCGTGCCCGAGCCCAGCCCGGGGTGGACGCTGGCCGAGTTCGAGTCGGCCGCCCGTGAGCTGACCGGGCACCGGAGGTACGGGTTCGTGGCGGCGCCTCAGGATCTGTGGATGTTCTCCATGGTGCTGACCAAGACCGGGGCACAGCCCACCGACGGCGCGGGCCACCTGCGACTGACCACGCCCGCCCTGGTCAACGGCGTGCAGTGGTACGCCGACCTGGCGGCCAGGAAGAAGGTCGCCCCCCAAGTGCCCGCGGCCGATCCCGCGTTCGCCGACAGGGAGTTCCTCAGCGGCAAGGTGGCCATGGGCACCAGCGGGCCGTGGGCGTTGCTGAACCTGAAGAACCAGGCCGGCTTCCAGGTGGGCCTCGCCACCCTTCCCGCCGGCCCGGACGGCAGCAGGACGTACTCGTCCGGTTCCGGGTTCGGCATCGCCAAGTCCTGCCCCGACCCGGATCGGGCGTTCAAGGCGATCACGCTCATGACCGCCACCAGGCAACTGGAGTGGCTCGGCGGGGTGGGGCGTGCCTATCCGTCACGTGAGTCGGCCCAGCACGCGTGGTACGAGAACGCCCGCCTCGCCGGTGCCCGGGAGGTTCTCGAAGCCGCCAACGCCACGGCGACTCCGCTGCGTACGACGGAGAACTGGGAGCGGGTCAACGAACTGCTCAACCAGCACGGGGACAAGCTCTTCAGCGGGGCGAGCTCCGCGGAACAGGTCCTGGAACAGGTACAGAGGCAGTCCGGGCGGGACTGACCGGGGAGGGCCGGTGCCCTGCTCCCCGTAGTGGATGCTGACGTCGTCGCTGGTGGTGACGGTGCCCATGGGTCTCCTACGGGTCTCCTCCTACGTGAGCGGGTCGGCGAGGCCCTCGCCGAGCGCGGCCACGGCGGCGGCTCCGTATCCGGCCACGAGCAGCGGCGCGCGGACGTCCTGTTCCAGGTCGGGCAGGTAGCCGAGGAGGACGTCGGCGGGCCCCTGGATCCGGACGCGGCCCAGCGCGGCCGGCAGCAGCAGGCTCCGGGCGCGTCCGAGCCGCTCGGACCGGCCACCGGACTCCACGGTGACCGGGGCGCCCGCGTTGCTGACGACCAGCGCGGTGGAGAAGTCGTACACCAGCGGGGCCGCGGTGCCCGCCCGCCACCGTTCCAGGGCGAAGTACGGGCCGGCGCACAGCACGGTGCGCTCCACCGCGTCGTCGACCTGGACGCTCAGGCCGGAGTGGAACTCGGGGCGCGGGCCGGGACGCCACTCGTCGAGGAGCCGCCCGAGGTTGGTGTGCCACTCCTCGTCGTCGAGCGCCGAGCCGTCCTCCATGTGCCGGCGCATGGCGTGCTGTTGGATGTCGGAGGTCTGCTCGATCTCGTAGACCAGGGTGCCGGGGCCGAAACTGTGCAGGGTGCCGCCGGGCACGTAGACCGTCTGCCCGGCCCGCACCGGAAGCCGGCGCATGACCGCGTCGAAGTCCTGCGCGAGCAGGGCCCGGTGCAGCGAGTCCCGGTCCACACCGGCCTTCGTCCCCAGCAGGGCGGTGGCTCCCGGTGCCGCGTCGAGGACGTGCCACGCCTCGGTCTTGCCGTGGGGCTCGCCCTCCAGCCGGCGTGCGGTGTCGTCGTCGGCGTGCAGATGGACCGGCAGGGCACCGGCGCCGTCGATGAACTTGGTCAGCACCGGGAAGCGCGGGCCGCGCCATCCGCGCCCCACCAGTTCGTCGGGGTGGTCCTCGACGAGCCGGCGCAGCGTGCGGCCGGCCAGCGGGCCGTCCACGACCCGTGCTCCCTCGCCGTCCACATCGCTGACCTCCCAGGTCTCGGCGACCGGGCCGTCGGGCAGGCCGGTACGGCCCAGCCGTTCGGCGAGGGCCCGGCCGCCGAAGACGTGCTGCTTGACCGGGGTGGTCAGCCGCAAGGGGTACCAGTCCACGACCCCTCCTGGTTCCTGATGGCTGTCAGCGGACGGGCCGGCCGACGATGAGCGGACGGCCACGTCAAAGGGCGGCAAAAAGCGAGGTCGACGGTGCCTCTGTCCTGTCGAGCGGGTTACCCGGGTGCGTGGGCACAAACAGCGCTGACGAAGGAGATCCGATGGCCCCGCCCCGGAAGCGCGCACACCCGATCCCGCGCCTCCTGGGTGTCACCACCCGGTGAGCAGCAGATGGTTGAGCAGGAGTGCGAGTACCGCTTGGGCGGCCAGCCAGACGCGGGGGCGGGTGAGGAACGCGCACGCCGGCAGCAGCCACACCGCGAAGGGGAGCCAGATGCGTTCCGTCTCGGCCTTGCTCATGCCGGACAGGTCGGCCACCAGGACGGCGAGGAGGGCCGCGGACACGAGAACGGCGAGGCGGACGTGCCCAGGGGCTTCGGCACGGCGCCGGAGCAGCACGGCACCCGTCCGCCGCAGCCCTGGTGCCGTCGCCAGGCCCGTGATCAGGACCGTGCAGGCGAGGTTCGCCCACACCCAGTAGCCGTAGGGGCGGATGCCGCCCACCCCCTGGTGGTAGCGCGTCACCAGGAGCCGGTACGCCTCCCACCAGTCGAATCCGGCGAGGATGAAGGCCGTCGGGACGACGGCCAGACCGGCGAGCAGCGGCAGGAGCAGCACCGGCCGTTCCCGGACGCGCCGCCGGCCGAGCAGCAGGACCGCCGCGCCGATGAGCGCGACGAGCGTGAGGCCGTATGAGAGGTAGCAGGTGAGCCCGAAGAGGAGCCCGGCCGCGGCCGCCCACCACGCCGACCTTCCGCTGACCGCGAGTGCCAGCGACGCCACGGCCCACGCCGCGACCGCCGCGAAGTACGCGTCGGCCGAGGTGCCCATCCACACCGCGGCCGGGGCCAGGACCAGGAAGGGCGCCGCTCGACGCGCGAGGCTCTCACCGGCCAGTGCCCGTACCGCGACCAGCACGGCCACGCATGCCGTGGCGCCGACGGCGATGCACCACACCCCGGCCCAGCCGCCGCCCCGCAGCCCGAGCCGGTCGAGGAGGACGAAGGTGAGGGGTGCCGCCGGGGGGTGTCCGGCGACATGGGCGGGCCAGTTGTCGGGGGACTCCAGAAGGATGTGGTGGGTGAAGTCGCGCAGGGTGGCCGGGATGTCGTCGAAGCGGTCGACGACCTGGAGGTATTCGTGGCGGGTGGTGAGCCGGCCCGCGACACCCCGCTGCCAGCCGTCGACCAGGGCGAGGGAGACGATCCAGGCCGTCGCCGTCGCCCATGCCGTCGCGAGCAGGGCCCGCCAGGGCAGGCCGGCGGCGAGGGCGGGGCCGTACGTCACCACTGCCGCCGCCACGAGCAGGGCGGCCGGGGTGCCGGGGCCCACATGCGGGTCCCAAGTGGCGAGCACCGGGGGCCACTTGACGAACAGGGTGTGGTGGGCGTGCTGGAGGTGCCGGCCGGCCAGCACGGCCGCCGTGATGAGGAGGGAGGCTGCCAGGGCGGCGTACAGATCGCGGAGGAGGGGGCGGGTCACATCCGCACGCTAGGCCGGGTGATGGGGGGAAGTACCTCCGTCCGGGCCGGATGTCAGCGTTTCGTCATGGGCCGCGGAGCCGTTCCGGGGGTGGGCCGGGCCTACGGTCGGGCCATGACACGGTCTCCTTCCTCGCCGGGCTTCTGGCGCAGTCCCCTGCGCGGCCCGTGGCTGACCTCGGTGCTGGGCGTCGTCCTGCTCGGCGGGGTCACAGTGCTGTTCGTGACGGGGCTGGTGTCCTACGCCGCCTACAACCCGAATCTGGCCTCGGTGAACGACAAGACCCCGGAGAAGGGGATCCTCGGCTTCTACCTGTTCTCCTGGCCGACGGACCCGCACTGGCTCTACCGGCTCAACCAGGGCGTCCACGTCACGCTCGGAATCACGCTGATCCCCGTGCTGCTGGCCAAGCTGTGGTCGGTGATCCCGAGGCTGTTCGAGCTGCCCCCGGCCCGCTCGCTCGCGCACGCGCTGGAGCGGATCTCGCTGTTGCTCCTGGTCGGGGGTGCGCTGTTCGAGTTCGTGACGGGCGTGCTCAACATCCAGCTGGACTACGTCTTCCCGGGCTCCTTCTACACCCTGCACTTCTACGGGGCCTGGGTGTTCATCGCCGCGTTCGCCGCCCACGTCGTCCTGAAGGCGCCCGCGGCCCTGCGCAACCTGCGCCGGCTGCGGGAGGAAACCCTGCCGGATCGTGTCCCGCCCGATCCGGTCCCGCGGGATCCGCTCCCGTCCGATCTGGTCTCCCCGCGCCCGGACCCGCCGACCGTCTCCCGGCGCGGCGCCCTGTGGTTCGTCGGGGGCGGCTCGCTGCTGCTGTTCGCCACCACCGTCGGGCAGAGCTTCGACGGGCTGCTGCGGCGCACCGCCCTGCTGGCCCCGCACGGCGGAGCCGACCCGGGCAGCGGCCCGAACGGCTTCCAGATCAACAAGACGGCCCGGTACGCCGGAATCGATCCGGTGGAGACGACCGAGGACGCCTGGCGCCTCGTCGTGACCGGACGCACCGGCACCGTCCATCTGAGCCGTGCCCGGTTGGCCCGGCTTCCCCTGCACAGCGCGGCGCTGCCCATCGCCTGCGTCGAGGGCTGGTCGACGTCCGACCAGTGGTGGCGTGGGGTGCGGCTGCGCGACCTCGCCGCGCTCGTCGGGTACGACGAGGACCCGCCGGATGTGCTCATCGAGTCCCTCCAGCGGCGCGGAGCCTTCCGCCGTGCCGCCCTGCGGGCCAATCAGGTAGCCGACCCGCGCTCCCTGCTCGCCCTGTACGTCAACGGCGAGGACCTCTCCCCCGACCATGGCTTCCCGGCGCGGATCATCGTGCCCGCGGCGCCCGGCGTGCTGAACACCAAGTGGGTGGCCCGCATGACGTTCGGAGATCTGTGATGCGACCCAGGAAACCAGCGCTGCGGCCCGGGAAACCCATGGTGCGACGCGGGGTCCCCGTCGGAAGTCCCTTCCGGCTTCTGCTGCTCGGCGCCTCGTTCGCCCTCACCGGCTACGCGGGCGTCCGCCTCCTCGCCGACGACTGGTTCGCGGTGGCCGTGTGGTTCGTGGGGGCGGCGCTGCTGCACGACCTCGTGCTGCTGCCGCTGTACGCGGTGGCGGACCGGTCCGTCGTCCGGGGGCTGGACGCGACAGGCCACCGGGACCGTGCCCTGTACGTCCGCGTCCCGGCGGCCCTGTCCGGCCTGCTCCTGCTCGTGTGGTTCCCGCTGATCAGCGGGAGGGTGGAGCGGCGCTACCGCCTGGGCACCGGTCTCTCGCCGGACGGTTTCCTCGCCCGCTGGCTGCTGATCACCGCCGTACTCTTCGGCGCAGCGGCGCTGCTGCTGGCGCTGCGGCTGCGCAGGGCGACGAAGCAGCGCCCGCCGGCCACCCACTGACCGGCGGCCCGCCACCCCGCCCGGCGGGCCTGCCGCAGCAGGGCCGGCGTACCGAGCCGCGCCCAGGGGAACGCACCGCCCGGTCCACAGCTGTGGATGACGTCGACGACCTGCACCTCGACGCGCTCGTCGATGTCCACCGGCGCGGTCTCGGCGATCAACAAACCTCCGGGGGAGAGGAGTTCGGCCACCCGGTTCAGCAGGGCGCGCGGATCGCCTCCGATGCCGACGTTGCCGTCCATGAGCAGGACGGTGCCCCAGCGGCCCTCGCCGGGCAGGGGATCGAAGACGGAGCGCCGCAGTGCCCGGCCCCCGATCCGTACGGCGTGGTGTACGGCGGTCTCGCTGACGTCGATGCCGAGCACGGTCCGGCCGCGGGCGGCGAGTTCCGCGACCAGGCGGCCGGGTCCGCAGCCGACGTCCAGCACGCTGCCCTCGCACCGGTCCAGCACGTCCCGGTCGACGGGGTCGGCGTGCGCGCACCAGCGTTCCACGTCGAGCGGGAGCAGCCAGCCGTCGGCGCGGCGCAGGAACAGCGGGCCACGGCCCGCGCGCAGGGCGGTGGCGTAGGGGTCGGCGGCGGCCCAGGCCGCGGGTGTCGTGGTCATGGGCGCCGCGCCGTCCGGTACCGGGTCAGCCGGGCCGCGAACGTCCCGTGCGGGGCGAGCGCGGCGACGGCGTGGGCGTCGGCGGCCGTGTCGACGTCCCGCAACCGGGGCAGGTCCCGCACCCTCAGGCCTGCGCTGACGAGCCGGTTCCGCTGGACCGCTCCCGTCATGGACGTGGACATGGGGACGCCCCGCAGCAGGGTGGGGTCGGGGCGTGCCAGGCCGAGGGCCCAGTAGCCGCCGTCCTCGGCCGGGCCGAAGTGGGCGTCGCAGTCGGAGAAGTCCACGGTGAGCAGCTCCGGTGTCACCTGCGGGGTGTCCATGCCGATGAGCAGCGCCGGGCCGTCACAGTGCGCGAAGGCGTCCGCCAGCCGCTCGTCCAGCCCGCCCGCGCACTGCCGTACGACGTCGAAGCCGGGCGGCAGCCAGGGGCCGGGCGTGCCGTCGAGGCAGAGGACGTGCCGGGAGGCGGGCGTGGCCGCCACGGCGCGCAGGGTGTCCGCGAGGGCCGCCTCGGCCAGCTCGGCCGCCTCCTTCGGCGTGAACGGCGGCGTGAGCCGGGTCTTGACCCGGCCGGGCCGCGGCTCCTTGGCGATGATCAGGAGCGTGGGCAACCCACTCAACGGACGGTTCCTCCTCGGTCTGCCGGGGCCTCGCTCAACACGCGGCTCATGTCCCGTACGGCCTGCCAGGTCCCCCGCCATGTGCCCGTCACCTTCGAGGTTCCGGTGCGCGGCAGGTAGGGCACGTCGTGCTCGGCGATCCGCCAGCCGGCGTCGGCCGCGTGGACGACCATCTGCAGCGGGTAGCCGCTGCGCCGGTCGGTGAGGCCGAGGGCGAGCAGCGGCTCGCGGCGGGCGGCGCGCAGGGGACCGAGGTCGTGCAGCCGCAGTCCGGTGCGGCGGCGCAGCATCCGCGCGAGCGCGAGGTTGCTGGCCCGGGCGTGCGCGGGCCATGCGCCGCTGCCTCGCGGTCGCCGTCGCCCGAGCACCAGGTCGGCCTCGCCGCCGCGCACTTCGCGGACGAAGGGGACGAGGAGCGACGGGTCGAGGGAGGCGTCGCAGTCGCAGAAGCACACCACGTCGGCGGTGGCGGCGGTCAGCCCGGCGTGGCAGGCAGCGCCGAAGCCCCGGCGCGGCTCGTGCACGACGGTCGCGCCGTACGCACGGGCCACCCGGTCGGAGCCGTCGGTGGAACCGTTGTCGACGACGAGTGCGCGCCAGCCCGGCGGGATCCGTTCGAGCACCCAGGGCAGGGCCTCGGCCTCGTTCAGGCAGGGCAGCACCACGTCGACGTCCGAATCCGCAGATGTCGTCGTCACAGGTCTCACCCTACGAACGGGAATCGGGCATACCGGACTGACGCTCCTTACGAAACAGGGACGTCGGGGGCGGTGGCGCCGGCGGTGCTCAGCATGGCGCCGACGGGCGCTCGGTGCCGGGCAGGGGAGGCACACCAGGGCCGGGCCACCGTGCGCACCATCCCCGGCGGTTGCCGCTTCGAGGTGGTGCTGCCCGCCGCCGCTTCCTGATGCGGGCAGCACCACCGGTCCTATGCGTCCCGCATTCCGGCCCGCGCGAACTCCGCCACGCCCTCCTCGAAGCCGACCTCCGGCTTCCAGCCCAGCGCCTCCCGCAGCCGGGACGAGTCCGCGGTGATGTGCCGTACGTCTCCGAGCCGGTACTCGCCGGTGACCACCGGCTCGGGCCCGCCGGACGCGGCGGCCAGCGCCCGCGCCATGTCGCCGACGGTGTGCGGGTCACCGCTGCCGGTGTTGTACGCCGTGAGTGCCCCCGAGGGCGACGCGGCCTCCAGGGCGGAGACGTTGGCCGCCGCCACGTCCCGGACGTGCACGAAGTCCCGCCGCTGCCGCCCGTCCTCGAACACCCGCGGGGCCTCGCCCCGGGCGAGCGCCGAGCGGAAGAAGGAGGCGACACCGGCGTACGGGGTGTCGCGGGGCATGCCGGGCCCGTACACGTTGTGGTAGCGCAGCGTCACGGCCGACCCACCCGTGCAGCGGGCCCAGGCGGCGGCCAGGTGCTCCTGGGCGAGTTTGGTCGTCGCGTACACGTTCCGGGGGTCGGCCGGGGCGTCCTCGTCGACCAGCCCGGGGGCGAGGTCCTCCCCGCACACCGGACACGGCGGCTCGAACCGTCCCGCGTCGAGGTCGGAGACGGCCCGCGGCCCGGGTCGTACGCCCCCGTGCCGCGGGCAGTCGTACCGCCCTTCCCCGTAGACGACCATCGACCCGGCCAGCACCAGGCGCCGCACCCCCGCCTCCGCCATGGCGGCGAGCAGGACGGCGGTCCCGAGGTCGTTGTGCGAGACGTACTCCGCCGCATCGAGGACCCCGTTGCCGAGCCCGACCATCGCGGCCTGGTGACACACGGCGTCCACACCGGCGAGCGCGCGGGCGACCGCCGCCGGGTCCCGCACGTCGGCGCCGGGATCCTCCCGTACGTCGAAGACGACCGCCTCGTGCCCGCGCGCCGTCAGCGCCTCCACCACATGAGAGCCGATGAACCCGGCACCGCCGGTGACCAGTACCCGCATGGGGGCCACGCTAGGCACGCCCAGGCACCGCACCACGGGAGCGCGCCCGTACGTCATGACTCCGTAAGGCGTGAGGGTGTGCGTCGGACCGGGACAAACCGGAATCCGCGCGAGACGCTGCCCCCATGACAGCCGCACCCTCCACCGACGCCGCCACCGACGCCGCGTACCGCTTCGACGACCTGACCGCCCTCTACATCAACTGCACCCTCAAACCGTCCCCGCAGCTCAGCCACACCCAGGGCCTGATCGACAAGAGCGCGGCGATCATGATGTCGTGCGGGGTCACCACGTCCGAGATCCGCGCCGTCGACCACGACATCGCACCCGGCGTCTACCCGGACATGACCGAACACGGCTTCGCCACCGACGAGTGGCCCGCGCTGTACGAGCGGGTGATGGCCGCGGACATCCTGGTCATCGCCGGGCCGATCTGGCTCGGCGACAACGGCTCCGTGACGAAGAAGGTGATCGAGCGCCTCTACGCCTGTTCCAGCCTTCTCAACACACAGGGGCAGTACGCCTACTACGGCCGCGTCGGCGGCTGTCTGATCACCGGCAACGAGGACGGCGTGAAGCACTGCGCGATGAACGTCCTTTACAGCCTCCAGCACCTCGGCTACACGATCCCGCCGCAGGCCGACGCCGGCTGGATCGGCGCGGTCGGCCCCGGCCCGTCGTACCTCGACCCGGACTCGGGCGGCCCGGAGAACGACTTCACCAACCGCAACACCAGCTTCATGACCTGGAACCTGATGCACCTCGCGGCCCTGCTGAAGCGCGCCGGAGGCATCCCCGCCCACGGCAACCAGCGCTCGCAGTGGGACGCAGGCTGCCGCCCGGGTGCGGACAATCCCGAGCACCGCTGACGGGGCGGGCGGCGGCCGGTAGGCGGCGGCCGGTCCGGTCGGTACCTTGGTGGAGAAGGCCCCGGAAGGAGGGCGATCCCATGCCGTGGTTCGTATGGCTGCTCGCCGCCGGGGCACTGGGCGTCGCGGAGTTCTTCACCCTGACCCTCGTCTTCGGCCTGCTGGCGGGCGCCGCGCTGGTCGCCGCCGTGGTGTCCGGTGTGGGCGTCGGCCTCCTCGGCCAGCTCCTGGCCCTCGGGGCGGCAGCGGCGGCGGGCCTTGTCGTCGTCCGTCCGGTGGCGCTGCGGCAGATGGCGCAGCAGCCCCTCGTACGCGAGGGCAGTGACGCGCTGATCGGCAAGCGGGCCGAGGTCGTGCAGGAGGTCACCGCGACCCGTGGCCTGATCAAGCTCTCCGGGGAGGAGTGGTCCGCGCGCGCCCTCGACGAGAGCCATGTGATCCCGGTGGGGGCGTTGGTGGACGTCATGGAGATCGAAGGGGCCACGGCGATCGTCTACCCCCGCGAGCTCCTTCCGTGAACGGCTGAACACACAGCAGTGGAGGCACTGTGGATCCAGTTGTCATCCCCATTCTCGTGGCGGCCCTCGTCGTCGTCTTCCTCGTGGCCTCCACCGTGCGGATCGTGCCGCAGGCGCGCCGCTACAACGTCGAGCGGTTCGGCCGGTACCGCCGGACGCTGCAGCCCGGACTGAACCTGGTCGTGCCGGTGGCCGACCGCATCAACACCAAGCTCGACGTGCGCGAGCAGGTCTACTCGTCCGATCCCAGGCCGGTGATCACCGAGGACAACCTCGTGGTGAACATCGACACCGTGCTCTACTACCAGATCACCGACCCACGGGCGGCGGCCTACGAGGTCGCCGACTACCTGCAGGCGATCGACCAGCTCACCGTGACCACGCTGCGGAACGTCATCGGCAGCATGGACCTGGAGGAGACGCTCACCTCGCGCGAGGAGATCAACTCCCGGCTGCGCGCGGTCCTCGACGACGCCACCGGCAAGTGGGGCATCCGGGTCAACCGCGTCGAGATCAAGGCCATCGATCCACCGGCCACCATCAAGGAGGCGATGGAGAAGCAGATGCGGGCCGAGCGGGACAAGCGCGCGGCCATCCTGCACGCCGAGGGGGAGCGGCAGGCCAAGATCCTCACCGCGGAAGGCACGAAGCAGAAGGACATCCTGGAGGCGCAGGGCACGCAGCAGGCCATGATCCTTCGGGCGGACGGCGAGGCCAAGGCGGTGGAGCTCGTCTTCCAGGCCGTCCACCGCAACAACGCCGACCCGAAGATCCTGGCCTACAAGTACCTGGAGACGCTGCCGCACCTGGCGAGCAGTGACAACAACACCTTCTGGGTGATCCCGGGAGAGCTGACCGAGGCGGTGCGGACCGTCACCCGCGCGTTCGGTGACCAGCCGGCGGCGCGACCCGAGGAAGCGGCCGGCGGCGGTGCCGGCCCGTTGTCGGACGAGGGCGGCACCCCGGAGCTGGATGCGGGCTGGACGGTATCGTCCGCCGCCGCCGCGGCCGCTGACGAGGCCGGGAAACAGGCCGCCGCCGCGGTGAGCGACGCCAAGGCGGAGGCGGAGGCCGCCAGGTCGCCCCAGACGCCGCGCCGGGGGCAGACGTCCGGCGGTTGAGTCCACCCGCGGTCACCATCGGCGCCGCCTGCCGCGTCACGGTGGCGGTGGGTCATGCTCCGCCCGCTTCGGTGCGCTGGTGGACGTCGGGGATGGTGTCGGCGTCCCCGGTGGGCGAGGCGATCAGTACGGCGGGCCACTGCCTGTCGTTCGGGCCAGGAGAGCAGACCGAGGAACGGGGTGCGGGGCGGGGTGGCGGCCAAGGCGGCGATCCTCCGGGGGTCGGCGAAATGGGCACACGGCCCTACGGACGCCGATCAGACTTCCCGGCACACCCCGCGCCCTTCTTGACGCGTTCTTGACACCCTCACCGCAGCAGGTCCGCCGGCCCGTCCCCCAGGCTGCGGGCAGGCGGCAGGCGTACGGGCCCGTACCCACCAAGGCGCGAGGTGAGCACGGGCCCGTACCGGAGTTGGGCCGCGGGGGGCGGTCAGACGGTGGTCTTCACCGACTCCTGGTCTTCGTCGTCGATCTCACCGGCGTTGCGGGCGCGGACGAACTCCAGGAAGGAGCCGAGCTCGCGCTTGACGACCGGGGCGAGCAGGTACAGGCCGATGATGTTGATGACAGCGAGCATGAACAGCACCGCGTCGGCCATGTCGATGAGGGTCTGCAGCGTCAGCAGCGAACCGGTGATGGCGAACAGGGTGTAGACGACCTTGTACGTCAGCTCGCTGGCCCTGCTGCGGCCGAAGAGGTGCGTCCACGCCTTGAGGCCGTAGTAGCCCCAGGTCAGCACGGTGGAGATGGCGAACAGCAGCACCGCGACGGTGAGGATGTACGGGAACCAGGGCAGGACCGTCTCGAAGGCGTCGGAGGTGATCGTGACGCCGCCGATGGACTGGTCGGTGCGGGCCTGGGCCCAGCTGGCCGGGTTGGCGATGACGATGGTCAGCGCGGTCATCGTGCAGATGATGACGGTGTCGATGAACGGCTCCAGCAGGGCGACCAGGCCCTCGCTGGCGGGGTGCTTGGTCTTCACCGCCGAGTGGGCGATCGGGGCGGAGCCCAGGCCGGCCTCGTTGGAGAAGGCGGCCCGCTTGAAGCCGATGATCAGCGCGCCGAGCACACCGCCGGCGACGCCCTCCGGGTTGAAGGCGCCCTCGATGATCGTGCCGATGGCGGCCGGGACTTCGGTCACGTGCACCAGGATGACGACCAGGCAGGCCGCGATGTAGATGCCGGCCATGGCGGGCACGAGCTTGCTGGTGACGTTGGCGATGGAGCGGATGCCGCCGAGGAGCACGATGCCGACGAGCGCGGCGATGAGGATGCCGAAGAACAGGGCACCGGCGGAGGAACCCATCAGACCGTCCTCGCCGCCGGTGACGCTGACCAACTGGGCGTAGGACTGGTTGACCTGGAAGAGGTTGCCGCCGAACAGGCCGAAGAACAGGATCATGAAGGAGGCGAGGACCGCGAGGACCTTGCCGAGCTTCTTGCCGCCCGAGCCGAAGCGGTCGGCGAGGCCCTTGGGCAGGTAGTGCATCGGGCCGCCGGAGACGGTGCCGTCGGCGTGCACCTCGCGGTACTTCACGCCGAGGGTGACCTCGACGAACTTGGTGGCCATGCCGAGCAGGCCGCACAGGATCATCCAGAACGTGGCGCCGGGGCCGCCGATGGAGACGGCGACGGCCACACCGGCGATGTTGCCGAGGCCGACCGTGCCGGAGACGGCGGCGGTCAGGGCCTGGAAGTGGTTGACCTCGCCGGCCGACCCCTTCTCGTCGTACTTCCCGCGCACCACGTCGACCGCGAGTCTGAACTTGCGGACCTGCACGAACCCGAACCAGCCGGTGAAGACCAGACCGGCGACGACGAGCCAGGCGACGATGAGGGGAAGTTCCGTTCCGCCGACGGGAACCGCGTAGAAGACGACTTCTCCGAGCCACTTGGCTATCGGTTCGAAGAAATCGCTGACGGCTTCGTCGACGTTCTGGGTGACGGAGTCGAGTGACACAGTGGCTACCTCGATGGTGCGAGCCCGGGGCACGGGGAAGTGCCGCCGGTCGATGTGCGGTCTCTGAACGAACGCCGTTGTCCGATCGGCGACGCTGGGCGGGCTGTCCGTGAATGCGGATCGTGATCACCCGGGTCGTGCTGCCGGTGCATGCCGACCGCTCCGCAGTGTGGTGTTGAGCGGTTCCACCTGCGGAGTTGCGCAGTTCTACCACGCCCTTTGCCATGTCTTTAGTGACTCACATCACATGACGTGCAGTTACAGTCGAAAACGCCAGCGAGCTATATCGGACCGTTATGCGGAGTCCCGGATCCGTTCATCGGACATCTATCGAGAAGCCGGTGCGACCGCTTCGACGTCTCCTAGAGCTCCTCGGCGGGCCAGTCCAGCAGCCGTGCGCCGATCACCGCCGTCTGCAGCATGTAGCGGTGGGCCGGGTCGGCCGGGTTGGCGCCGGTCAGCTTGTGGATGCGTTCCAGCCGGTACGTCAGGGCCCGCACGCTGAGGGTGAGACGGCGGGCCGCCTCGGCGGACACACAGCCGGAGTCGAAGTAGGCGGTGAGGGTGTCCAGCAGGGGCTGGGCGCCGCCGCGGGCCGTGGTGAGCGGGCCGAGGGTGGCGAGGACGAGCTCGGCCATGGCCTGCCGGTCGCGGGTGAGGACGGGGTAGACGAGCAGGTCGGCGGCGCGCAGGACCGGGTCCTCCAGTTCCAGGCGCTCGGCGAGCTCCAGGGCGTTGAGCGCCTCCTCGTAGGAGTGGACGACGCCGCCGGGGCCGGGCTGGGGGCGGCCGATGGCGACCCGGCCGCCGTCGGTGGCGGCGTGGGCCTGCTTCGCGAAGTGGGTGAGGACCTCGTCCTGAAGGCCGGGGGCGATGCACAGCAGCCGGCCGTCCTTGGTGGTGAGCAGGATGCTGCGGTCACCGAAGCGGGAGATGAGGGCGCGTTCCACCTGGCGGGGGACGGGATCGCCCTCCTCGTAGGCGGTCGGGCCCTCGGCGACGGCGACGGCATGGGCGTGCGAGAGGCGCAGACCGAAGCGTTCGGCTCGTTCGGCGAGGCGCCCGAGGTCGCTGCGGCCGTAGAGGAGGTCGTCGATGAACTCGCGGCGGGCGGCCTCCTCCTGCCGTACGGCTTGGCGCTGGGCCCGCTCGAAGCCCTCGGCGAAGGCGTCCGTCACCTGCTGCACGGCGGCGAGGAGGCTGTCGGCCGACGTGTGGTCCGCCGGCCAGGCCGCGCGTGCGGCGGTCAGATGGGCGCTGACCAGGGCTCGCAGCCCGTGGCCGGCGTCGGCCGCCTGCTCTCCGAGGGCCCGGCGTGAGCCGAGTTCCTCCCGGGTGAGGCGCCGGCCGGTGGCCGCGACCTCGGCGAGTATCTCGGCGTAGCCCGCCAGATACTCCTCCGGAATCTCCAACTCCGCCATGCCGCCCCCGAGTTCTTGACGCGCCGCTGACGGTTTCTTGGCGGCGGACCGGCATGCAGACCCTAGACAACACTGCCGGGAACCGGCAATGCGCGGGGGTGCGCCGACGGTGCAGGATGGGTCGCGGGGAGCACTACGGGGGATTTCGATGCCGGACACCGGCAGGTGTCCGGCATCGGAAACCCTGAGTGAGCGACGCGCCGCCGAACACGGTGGACGGGCGATGTGGACGGGACGGGACGGGAGGGGGAGGGCATGCGGACGTTGGTTTCGGCGGCCACCGGCCCGCCCACGATCCTCCTGACCACCGCCCTTGTCGTGGTGCTGTGCTTCTGGCTCCTCGTCGCCGCCGGCTTCACCTCGGCCGGCAGTTTCGACGCGGACGTGAACCTCCGTGCCTGGGGCATGGGCGGCGTCCCCGTGTCGGTGGCCGTCTCCACGCTGACGGCCGTGGCCTGGTTCCTCAGTGTCGGGGGCGTCCTCCTGCTGGCCGCGTGCGCGCCGCCCTCTCCCGCCACCGGGCTGCTGCGCATGGCCCTGCCCGTCGCGGCCCTGCCGGTCGCATGGCGGCTGACCCGCCTGTTCGTACGTCCCCTGCACAGGCTCTTCCCCGACGAACCCGGCTCGCCCGAACGTGGCGAGGTCCGGGACCACGTGGGTCACGCCGCCTGAGAGCAGTGCCCCGCCGGCCCTCGCCGCCGGCGCCCTCACGCTTCGCTTCCTTCACGCCTCAAGGACGTTTGCCATGAATGTCATCCTCCTGGGCGTCGGCGTCCTCGTCGCCGTCACCCTGCTCGCCGTACTGGTCGTCTCCCGGTTGTTCCGCAAGGTGGAACAGGGCAAGGCGCTGATCGTCTCCAAGCTGCGGAAGGTCGACGTGACCTTCACCGGGCAGGTCGTGCTGCCCGTGCTGCACAAGGCCGAGGTGATGGACATCTCGGTGAAGGCCATCGAGATCACACGGACCGGCAAGGACGGTCTGATCTGCCGGGACAGCATCCGCGCCGACATCCGGATCACGTTCTTCGTGAAGGTCAACAAGACCGTCGACGACGTCATCAAGGTCGCGCAGGCCGTCGGCACCGCGCGGGCGAGCGACCGGGACACGCTGCAGGAGCTGTTCCACGCGAAGTTCTCCGAGGCGCTGAAGACCGTCGGCAAGCAACTGGACTTCACCGACCTCTACACCAAGCGCGAGGAGCTGCGGTACCGGATCATCGAGGTCATCGGCGTCGACCTCAACGGCTACCACCTGGAGGACGCGGCGATCGACTACCTGGAGCAGACACCGGTCGCCCAGCTCGACCCGGCCAACGTCCTCGACGCCCAGGGCATCCGCAAGATCACCGAGTTGACGGCCGTGGAGCACGTGCGCACCAACGAGGCGCAGCGCACCGAGGAGAAGGAGATCACCCGGCAGAACGTCGACGCCCGCGAGGCCATCCTCGAACTGGAGCGCCGGCAGGCCGACGCGGAGATCAAGCAGAAGCGCGAGATCGCGACCGTACGGGCCCGGGAGGAGGCCGAGACGGCGCGGGTGGTGGAGGAGGAGCGGCTGCGGGCCCAGGGCGCCTTCCTGGCCACCGAGGAGAAACTCGGTGTGCAGCGCGAGAACCAGGCCCGCGAGGTCGCCGTCGCCGCGAAGAACCGCGAGCGGGTCATCGCCGTCGAGAACGAGCGCATCGAGAAGGACCGGCTCCTCGAAGTCATCGGCCGGGAACGGGAGACGCAGCTGACCCGGATCGCCGCCGAGAAGGAGATCGAGGCGGAGAGGCGGGACATCGCCGAGGTCATCCGCGAGCGCGTCGCCGTGGACCGTACGGTCGCCGAGCAGGAGGAGTCCATCAAGAAGCTGCGGGCCGTGGAGGAGGCGGAACGGCAGCGGCAGGCCGTGATCATCGCCGCCGAAGCCGAGGCGCAGGAGAAGCTGGTCAAGGACATCAAGGCCGCCGAGGCCGCCGAACAGGCCGCCACGCACCGCGCCTCCGAGGAACTGACGCTGGCCGAGGCCCGGTTGAAGACGGCCGACCTCGACGCGCGGGCCAGGCTCCGCCTCGCCGAGGGCATCCAGGCCGAGGCGGCCGCCGAAGGCCTCGCGGCCGTCCAGGTCCGGGACAAGGAAGCCGACGTCATCGAGAAGGCGGGCCGCGCGGAGGCCGTCGCCACCGAGGCCCGGCTGCGGGCCGAGGCGGAGGGCGCCCAGGCCCAGGCCCTGGCGGAGGCCGCGGCCATCGGCGAGAAGCTCAAGGCGGAGGCCGAGGGCCTGACCCAGAAGGCCGCCGCCATGGCCGCCCTGGACGACGCCTCACGCGGCCACGAGGAGTACCGGCTGCGCGTCCAGGCGGACAAGGAGATCCGCCTCGCCGGCCTCGACGTGCAGCGGCAGGTCGCCGAGGCACAGGCGGCGGTGCTCGCCACAGGTCTGGAGAGCGCCGACATCAGCATCGTCGGCGGCGAGTCGGTCTTCTTCGACCGGCTGATGTCCTCGATCGCGCTCGGCAAGGGCGTCGACGGCTTCGTCCAGCACTCCGAGACCGCACAGGCCCTGGCCCGGCCCTGGCTGGACGGCACCTCCAGCTTCACCGACGACCTGGGCCGCGTCCTCGGCTCGGTCTCCACGGCCGACGTGCGGAACCTGACGGTCTCGGCGCTGCTGCTGAAGCTGATGAAGACCGGCGGGGCCGACTCGGGGCAGCTCCAGCAGCTGCTCGACCGCGCCGGCGAACTGGGCCTGGCGGACAAGCCGCTCACCGCCCTGAACGGCAGTGCCGCCCACGCCTGACCCGCCCTGTCGGTTCCGGAGCCGCCGCACAGGGGGCGGCGGCTCCGGACCGGCCCTTGACCGACTTCCTGAGAGGCATGCCATGACGATCGGCCCGGGCGCCGGTACGCACGATCCCGTGGACACCGGCACGTACGAGGTGCTGCGTGACCGCCTCAGCGCGCAGGCCGCCGAACTCGCCCGCCGCGCCGAGGCCCTCAACGCCCGCCGTGGCGAGGAGTTCGGCTCGACGCGGCTCGAACGCGCCGGCACCGGGCGCCTGCGCACCGAGCACGCCGCGGTGCCCCGGGACATCGTGGCCGTGGGCGACGTGCTGCTCTCCGGCTGCAACGCGGTCCCGAGCCGCGCGGCGGACACGCGCGTCGGCGATGTCCTGGCCCTGTACGACCGTGAGCTGAACCGGCTGCCCGACGACGCGGTGCCCGGCCTGCTCGACGACCCGGACTTCGTCCGCGAGTTCGGCGCCCTGCACCGCTACTACCGCCAGGCCCGGCTGCTCCGGCTCCGACGCTCCGAAGGCAGGCTGCTCGCCGTGTTCCAGACCGGCGAGAAGGCGGATGACACACGGGTGTTGCGCTGGGCCCTGTCCGACGGCGGACGGGCCGCCACGTTCCTCGACGCCCGGGGGGAGCGCGACCACGTCCTGCCGCCGTCCCACGACGTCGAATGGCTCGACAGCACCCGCGAGGACCACGTCCCCGGTCGTCACCCGCACGTCTCCATCGGCGGCGAGGTCTTCGTCTCCACGGTCGGCGGCGTCCTCACCGTCAAGACCGACGACGACACGGAGACGGCGGAGGGCGTCCACACCGAGCCCGTCGACGAGCCGCTGCAGTCCCTCGCGGACGCGGACATCGCCCACGCGCGGGTGGGCGCCCTCATCCTGCTGCGTGTCCGCCCCTACAAGGAGGACACCGACCGCCACCTGGTGTTCAACACCCTCACCAGGACCGTCGTCCGCCTCGACGGCATCGGCCGGGCGTGCCGCCGCCTGCCCGAGGACCAGGGGATCGTCTTCCCCGGCGGCCACTGCCTGGCCACCGGCACCCACAAGACCTACGAACTCGACACGGCGGAACCGGATTTCGAGCGCGAGATCCGTTCCCCGAACGGCGAGGACGTGCTCTACGCCTTCCACGCGCGCGCGGAGGGCCGCGGTCTCCTCCTGCCGTACAACACGATCCGCAAGGAGATGGCGAGCCCCCTGCCCTGCAACGGCTGGGCCCTCTTCGACGACGGCGCGCTCGTGATCCTCCGGGCCGACACCGACGAACCGCAGCGCGTCCACCCCGTGCAGCTGTGGAACTCCCCGTACGTCTCGGACACCCACGCCGCCGCCCGGCCGATCGGCGCCGGCCCCCTGGCACGCATCGGCAACGCCGACCTCGTGCGCGGCATCTCCGACTGCCTCTCCATCACCGCAGCCGTCGCCGGGACGACCCCGACCAGCGAGGTGTACGAGGCGCTGCTGGCCGCCTGTGCCCGGGCGGCGGACACCCACCACTGGCTGGGCGACCCCGAACTCGGCGACCTCGGCACCCCGCTGGCGCACCTGCGCGACACGGCACGACAGGTGCTGGCCGAGTTCGCGACCGTCCAGGCCCTCACCCGGCACGCCGACGACGCGCTCACCGAAGCCGCCGCGCGGGTCACCGAGGTCGTACGACGGCTGCGGGGCGAGTCCGCGCGCAGCGCGGCCGAGTGGGTGACCGGCCTGACCGAACTGCGCCGGGCGCAAGGTCATCTGCTCACCCTGAAGGACCTGCGGTACGCGGACGCCGCCCGCATCGACGAACTCGCCGCCGCCACCGAGTCCGATCTCGCCGCCTTCGGCAGGCGCGCCGTGGCCCACCTCGCCCGCGAGGACGCCTTCGCCGGCCACCACGCGGACGTCGAACGGCTCGTCGCCGACGCCGAGGCGATCGCCACGGTGGCCGAGGCGGCGCCCGTCGCCGCCCGCATGGACGAACTCGCCGCCGGGCTGCGCACGGTGACGGAGGTCGTCGCCGGCCTCGACATCGCCGACGCCACGGTCCGTACCGCGGTCCTGGGGCGCATCGCCGAGGTCCTAGGCGGCGTGAACCGCGCCCGTGCCGTCCTGGACGGCCGCCGCCGTGCACTTCTCGACCAGGAGGGGCGTGCCGAGTTCGCCGCCGAGTTCGCCCTGCTCGGCCAGTCCGTCACCGGCGCGCTCGCCGCGTCGGACAGCCCCGAGGCGTGCGACGAGCAGCTCGCCCGCCTGCTCGTCCAGGTGGAGACGCTGGAGTCCCGGTTCGCCGAGTCCGAGGACTTCCTCGCCACTCTCGCCGACAGGCGTGACGAGCTGCATGAGGCGTTCTCCGCCCGCAAGCAGACCCTCGCCGACGCCCGCGCCCGGCGCGCCGAACGCCTGGCCGAGTCGGCGACCCGCGTCCTGCGGACCGTCGCCCGCCGGGCCGCGGCCCAGCCGGACGCGGACGCCGTCGCCGCGTTCTTCACCTCCGACCCGCTGCCCGCCAAGGTCCGCCGCATCGCCGGCGAACTGCGCGACCTCGGCGACCAGGTGAGGGCCGAGGAGCTGGACGGTCGCCTCAAGGCCGCCCGGCAGGAAGCGCTCCGCGCCCTGCGCGACCGCACCGACCTCTACACCGACGACGGCCGCACGGTCCGCCTCGGCACCCACCGCTTCGCCGTCAACACCCAGCCGCTCGACCTCACCCTCGTCCCGCACGGCGACACCCTCGCCTTCGCCCTGACCGGCACCGACTACCGCTCCCCGGTCACCGGCCCGGACTTCACCGCCACCCGCCCGTACTGGGACCGCCCCCTTCCCTCGGAGTCGCCCGAGGTCTACCGCGCCGAGCACCTCGCCGCCCGCCTGCTGGCCGAGCACGGCCCCGAGGCCCTGGCGGAAGCCGACCTGTCCGCCCTCGTGCGGCAGGCCGCGGAGTCGTCGTACGACGAGGGCTACGAGCGCGGCGTGCACGACCACGACGCGACAGCGATCCTCACCGCGCTCCTGCGCCTGCACGAGGGCGCCGGTCCGCTGCGCCACGAACCGGCCGCACGCGCGGCCGCCCAGCTGTTCTGGGCGCACGGCACGACGGCCGAGGAGCGGCAGAGCTGGACCCGGCGCGCGGTGTCCCTCGCCCGGGCCCGGGACACCTTCGGCCCGGCGCCCGCCATCGCCGAGCTGCGACGGGAGCTGGCGGACGTCGCGGGCGGAGAAGCGGCGGCCGCGTACCTCTTCGAGGAACTGACCAGCGGCCCGCCCGGCTTCGTCATCAGCGCCGGCACCCGCACCCTCCTCGACAAGTTCCGCCGCACCGTGGGCACATCGGCCTACGACGACGACCTCACCGCCCTCACCGACCCGGCCGCCCGCGAGCAACTGGTCGAGGCATGGCTGACGGCGTACACCACCGCCACCGGCACCGACCTCACCCCCGGCGACCTGGCCGAGGCGGTGGCCGCCGAACTCTGCCCCGGCCTGACCCGCTACGAGTCCGACGCGCCGCTCACCGAAACCGTCACGGGCCTGCTCGGCAGCCACCCCCGCATCACCGGCCGCGCCCTCGTGGTCCGCATCGACGAACTCCTGGCCCGCACACGCCGTTTCCGCACTCACGACGCACCCGCCCACCGCGCCTACCAGCGCCGCCGCACCGCCCTCGTGAACGCCGAACGCACCCGCCTCCGCCTGGACGACCACCGGCCCCGCGTGATGTCCGCGTTCGTCCGCAGCAAGCTCATCGACGACGTCTACCTCCCCCTCATCGGCGACAGCCTCGCCAAGCAACTCGGCACCACGGGCGAGGCCGAACGCACGGACACCGGCGGCCTGCTCCTGCTCATCTCCCCGCCCGGCTACGGCAAGACGACCCTCATGGAGTACGTCGCGGACCGGCTCGGAATGATCCTGGTGAGGGTCGACGGCTCGGCACTCGGTCCCGCCGTCACGTCGCTCGACCCGGCCGAGGCCCCGAACGCCACCGCCCGCCAGGAGGTCGAGAAGATCAACTTCGCGTTGGCGGCGGGCAACAACACCCTCCTCCACCTGGACGACATCCAGCACACCTCGCCCGAACTGCTCCAGAAGTTCATCCCCCTCTGCGACGCCACGCGCCGCATCGAGGGCGTGTGGGACGGCGCACCGCGCACCTACGACCTGCGCGGCAAACGCTTCGCCGTCTCCATGGCCGGCAATCCCTACACCGAGTCCGGCAGCCGCTTCCAGGTGCCCGACATGCTCGCCAACCGCGCCGACGTGTGGAACCTCGGTGACGTCCTGACCGGTAAGGACGACCACTTCGCGCTCAGCTTCATCGAGAACGCCCTCACCGCCAACCAGGTCCTCGCCCCGCTCGCCGGCCGCGATCGTGCCGACCTCGACCTGCTGATCCGCCTCGCCCAGGACGACCCGACGGCTCGCGCCGACCGCCTGACCCATCCCTACGCCCCCGCGGAGCTGGAACGGATCCTGGCCGTGCTCCGTCATCTGCTCACCGCTCGGGACACGGTCCTGGCCGTGAACGCGGCGTACATCGCCTCGGCGGCCCAGTCGGACACGACCCGCACGGAACCGCCGTTCCGGCTCCAGGGCTCCTACCGCACCATGAACAGGATCGCCCAGCGCGTCCAGACCGTCATGAACGACGCCGAACTGGCCGCGCTGATCGAGGACCACTACCGGGCCGAGGCCCAGACCCTCACCACCGGAGCCGAGGCCAACCTGCTGAAGCTCGCCGAGCTGCGCGGCACCCTCACCCCCGAGCAGACCGCCCGCTGGACCGAGGTGAAGGCGGCCCATGTCCGAGCCCGGACACTCGGCGGCCCCGAGGACGACCCACTCGCCCGAGCCGTCGGGGCCCTCGGCCTCCTGGCCGACCGGATCGCAGCCGTCGAGTCGGCGATCAACAGGGTCGGCGACCCGCGACATCCTCCGGGCTCGCCGCGGCCCGGGAGCAGCCGGGCCGCGGCGAGGACGTGACCTGCGGGAGGGGTTCAGCTGCCGGTCAGGGAGATGGCCAGGTCCGTGATGTTCAGGGGGAACTTGGACGTGACGGCGTCGGAGACGAGCGTGGCCTCGCCGGTGAAGAGGTTGACGCTGTAGAGGGAGGGCCTGTTGGCGCCGGAGGCGGTGAGAGTGGCGAAGGCGTCGTTGCCGACCGTCTTGCCGCCCGACAGGGTGCTGAAGATGTCCACGCCCGCGTTGATCTGCGCGTCGATGCCGAGGCCGCCGGTCGGCGCCAGCGTGCCGTTGTTGGCCGGGGACTGGATGACGACCTGGTCGGCGGTCGTGTTGATGTCGAACAGCGTGGTCGCGGTGGCCCCGTTGAGGTCGTTGTTCGTGTAGGCGGCGGCGGAGACGCCCTTGGTCGTGCCCTCGATCGGCGGGGTGGTGAGGTTCAGGTCCTGGATCGTCGTGTGGTCGTTGAGGTTGTGCCGCAGGTTCTGGCCGTTGTCGCTGATCACGCGCAGCCGGTCGGCGGCCGGGTTGAAGTCGACGCCGAAGTTCGTGCCGTGCAGCGCGTACTGGAGCTGGGACACCTTCGTGATCACGACGTCCTGAGTGCCCGTCGGGATCTTGATCGTGTAGATGCCGCCCTTGTTGCCGACGCCGTACAACAGGCCGTCCTGCACGCGGAAGTCGATGCCGATCAGAGCCGTGTCGCCCGTGAGCCCGATGACGTCCCTGACCCAGTTGAGCACGTTCGGCCGGTCGGTGGTGAACGTGGCCATCTGGGTGCCGTCACCCGTGATCCCGAACGCGCGCAGGCTGGGAGTGGCGGCGGGAGCGGCCGAGCCACTGCCCGGTGCGCTGAGCATGAGCGCCGTCGACGTGGCCATGACCGCCACCGCCGCCGCGATTCTCTTTCTCGTTCCTGCTTTCATCGGTGTTTCCCTCCCGTTTGAACAGGCACCATCGAGTGGCGCGCGGATGAGAGATTCCCGTACCGATTCCCGCGCTGATCCGGAGCAGTGGCCGGAATGAATGCTGTCGTGTTCCCCCACGGGCTGGTACGCGGTTCCCATTAAGGCCAGTTCACAGTGCCTCCACAAGTGGAGCAGGCGATGGGAATGCCCCGATCCAGGGATTTTGCGCACTGTGACAAAGCGCCCCAGACGCGGTCGTCTCCGATGTGCGCAGAGTGATAAGTGCCGTCCGGATTTCCCCTGTCGGCCGCTTCGACCGGAATGGCATGCTCGCGCCCATGGGCAGCTTCTTCGCCGAGTTGGCCCGGCAGGCTCCGGCCAACGCGCGCCGGGAGGTCGAGGCGTACGCGCGCGAGATCCCGGAGTTCGGGTTCCTGGACACGAACTCCCGGGCGCGCGCCGAGACGCTGGAGTACGCGTTGTGGCTGCGCCGCCGTACGATCGAACTGTCCCCGGACAACAGTGAGTTGAGCGACGACGACCTCGGCTGCATCGCGGCGATCGGCGAGATGCGGGCCGCGGCGGGGATGTCGCTGGACGCACGGCAGCGGGTCCTGCGCCTGCACACCTCACTCATGCTGCGCGAGATCAACGAGGCGACCGAAGCTCAGCGCGGCGTCGGCGTCGACGAACTCATGCGGATGATGAGCTGGTTCGCCCCGCAGGGAGAACGCGGTATCCGTGCCTACAGCCAGGGATTCGTGACGGCGCTGCGACACCGTCTGCCGTACGTCGAGCAGGCCGCCCTGCTGGCCAGGTCGTTGCTGAACGGAGATCCCATCGCGGCGGAACTCGCTTCGGCCCTGGGCATGGAACTGCCCGAGCGCTGCGCGGTGACGGTGATCCGGGTGCCGGACCGTCCCGCCGGCGATCGCGACCTGGAAAGGGAGATCGAGGCGCTGGTGAAAACCCACCACGCGCCGATGACGTGGTGCCCGGGCAAGGGAAACAGGAGCGGTGAGCTGATCGCCCTGATTCCCCTGCGTTCCGCCACACCCCCGGCGTCTCCGGAACCCGGTACCGCCGGCACCGAACAGCCGCACTCCGTACCCGACCTGGCGTCCGACCTGGGATCGGACCTGGTATCGGATCTCGTACGGGACTTCGCCCAGGCTCTCGGTCGCCCCTGCGCCGCCGGCACCGTCACCTCACCGCTGTCCGAGGTCGCCGACGCCCTCGACCTGGCCCGGCGGATCAGCCGGGCGGCACCGCTGCGACGGGCGTCCGCCCGGCCGCGGCCGCACACCGTGTCGGACGTGTTCGTCGAACTCGCCGTCGCCGACGCGCCGTTCGTCGACGCATGGCTCCACGCCGTGGCACGGAGCCTGCGGCCCGGTCCGGACCTCCTGGTCACGCTCGACGCGTACTATCGCCACGACATGCACCGCGGCGCCACGGCGGCAGCCCTCAACGTCCACCCCCGCACCCTGGACTATCGCCTCCGCCGGGTGCGGGAGCTCACGGGCATCGATCCGGGCTCGACACGCGGCGTGCGTGTCTTCAGCTCGGTCGTCACGCGGCGCCTGTCGGAAGCGTGGGACTGAGCCGGGCGATCACCCGGAGCCGGGACACGTGCGCGCCCGCGAAGTAGCCGAACGGCTACTCCCCTCGGCCACTGGCAGTGCGCCGGATCCGCGTTAAATTGTTTCCGCAATTCGGGCCGAGGTGGCGGAAAGGAATACGCGCCTGCTTTTGCGGGTGGACCTTCAGGTCTTTGGGGGTTCGAGTCCCTCACTCGGCACTGGCCAGTTACCGGACTCCGGTCTGTGCCGTGCCCTTTTCGATACTGGTTTCCATCCTAGGAGGGCAAGTGACGACGGAATTCACCAGCGACATCATCGTCGGTGAGCTTTCGGACACGGTCGACCGAGAACTGGACAACAGCACTTTCTGGCGGGCGTTCACCCGGGGTGAACTCCCGCTGGAGCACGTGCGCGACGTCTTTCTCCAGTACTACCTGTGGCGCAACACCTTCCACCGCTGGTTCGGCGTGTGCATCGCCAAGAGCCCGGCCTTCGGCAGCGGGCGGCAGACCGAGTACATCCTCCAGGAGCTGAGCGAGCACATCGAGGAAGAGGTCTCCGGCGACCACCACGGCCTGGCCGTCCAGTTCCTCAAGGTCCTGGGCGTGGACAACCCCCGCGACGTTCTCCCGCTGCCGCACACCACGGCGTACGAGAACCACTTCGCGGAGCTCTACATGACGCCCGAGCGCAGCGGTGACGAGGCCCTCGCGGCGCTGGCGGGCCGGGAGCTGGTGGCGCCCAAGCGCAATCGGCTCACCATCGACGCGTTCCAGGAGAAGTACGGCATCACTGAATCCCTGGAGTTCTTCCACCTCCACGAGGAACTGGAGGTGGAGCACTTCCGCGGCCTGTGGGGAGCGGTTGCCACGCAGTCCGAGAAGGACCGCAGGCTCGTCGAGGCGGCCAAGGATCAGATAGTCCGCCACGTGAGGTTCTGGGACGACGTGCACGCGGCCGTCTGAGAGGCCGAGGAAGGGAAGGCTGCCATGTCCGTACCCGTCATCGACTCCTCCGCCTCGCTGTCCGCAGACGATGCCGTCCGGCGCTGGTCCGAACTCGGCACGGAGAAAAGGGAAGAGCTGCTGGAGAAACTCCAGGAGCAGGTAGTCATTCCGCGACCGCTGCAGTTCTTTGTCGGTGAGCTGTCCGTCGACAACGACAAGGCCGTGGAGATCATCGGCGAATGCCGGGGAAAACCGGTCGCGGACTGGACCGACGAGGCTCTGATCCTCGTCACCACCCTCTGGCTGTGGCAGGTCGGCAAGGTGGCCGTCAGCGAACTGAACCAGGCCGACCTGAGCTTCAGCCTGCTGGAGGAGTACTTCACCGCCAAGCGCCGCGGCTACCACCGTATCCTCGGCCGCCCGGAGACACCGCCGGCCGAGTCCGAGTCCCTGTTCGACATCGCGGAGTCGCTGGTCGGGCTGCGCAAGGACATCGAGCAGCACCACATCCGCTGCATGCGGATCAACGGGGCCACCTGGGAACGCCGGGAGTGGTTCCTGCCCAAGGCGGACATCAACCCGGACGAGCTCCCGGAGGACCTCCAGGACCACCTCGAGGCACGCACCGGGCACCGGCTGCCCCCCGGTGACGGTCACGTCGCGCGGTTCACCGGCCTGACCGAGCAGGTCATCGAGAGCGGCACCAACCCCGCGGAGATCCTCGTCGCACTCGCGACGTACGCGCTGACCCTGCCGCAGCTGGACGCCGACTACTCGATCATCACCTGCGCGCGGGGCAACAAGCTGGAGACGCCCGAGGACATCGCCATGAGCGACGTCATGTCGTACACGGCGGTGCGTTCGGACTTCGACCCCGCCGCGAAGGGCGTACGGCTGAAGAACGACCAGATCATGAACGCGATCAGCCAGCGCATGCGCTACAACGTCGTCTGCCGGGTGCGCAACTACAGCTCCGACCGCGCCCTGCGCATGCAGGCCCAGGCGTTCCAGCACCCCGACATCGCGGTGATGGAGGACGCCCATCACAACGGGCACCGCGCCAACGGCGTGCGTTTCGTGACCCGGGCCCCGCTGGTCTTCGACGTCGATCTGCCGGGCGGCACCCGCAGGCTCAAGGGTCTCGCGGACTTCCGCATCAACCGGGCCACCCACGACGAGGCCCGCCAGTTCACCCCCGCGGAGCTGGCCGTGGTCATCCGGATCAGCTGGTGGATGAAGGTCGTCACGGAGACCACGTGGCGCCACGGCCTGATGTTCGACGAGAAGTACTGCGTGAAGCTGGACACCTACGAGGACAAGGACGGCGGCAAACTCGCACGTCGCCGAGCCATGCTGGGAGAGGGCCGATGACGCATCCCGTGGACTCCGCCGTCGCTCCCGCCGCGCAGGTTCCGTCCGTCACGCTCAAGCTCGACGACATCCCCGAGCGCACACCGCACCCGGTCACCATCGGGCGCCGGGCGCTGCTGCTGTTCCGGTACGGGGACTGGGTGTACGCGACGGCCGCCCGCTGCACCCACCAGGGTGTCGAGCTGGCCGGCGGCGAGCTGTCGGGCTCCCTGTTGCGCTGCCCCTGGCACGGCGTGAAGTTCGACGTCCGCACCGGTGCCCGCGTGAACCAGCCCAACTGCCGCGATCTGCGGACGTTCCGAACCGAGGTCGAGGACGACCAGGTCACCGTCTACGACCAGGCCATCAGCGCGCCGAAGGGGGCACCGTCATGACCTACGTCATCACCCAGCCCTGTGAAGGGGTCAAGGACGGCGCGTGCATCGACGCGTGCCCGGTGGACTGCATCGAGGGCACCCCCGAGACTCCGATGCTCTACATCGACCCGGAGGTGTGCGTGGACTGCGCCGCCTGCACCTCCGTCTGTCCCGTGGACGCGATCTACCCCGAGGACGAGGTGCCGGAGGAGTGGACGTCGTACATCAAGACCAATGCCGACTACTTCGGTCGGAGCGCCGATGACGATGACGAGTGACAACAGCGGCACCGCGGTGCCGGTGCTCACCGAATCGCTGGACGACTACGGGCCGATGGTGGCCCTGGCGATCCGGCGTCCGGACCTCGCCCTGACACCGATCCTGCGGGAGCCGGCGTCGTCGCTGCCGGATCCCGGTCCGACCGTCACCATGCACGAGTTCCTGCGCGACGCCGCCCCGGAGACGGTCGAGCTGTGGCGGCACTTCCAGGTGCTGTGGCACCGCTGGGCGGCCCCGCTGGACTCCTTCCACCCGGTCCGCTGGTATCTGACCGCCGTCACCGACGGCCCGCACCGGGAGGTGCACCGCAGCGTCGACGCGCAGTTGCAGCAACTCGGCAGGGTCCGTGAGGAGCGGCTGGCCGCGATGGCACGGCTGCTCGGCGCGGACACCCCGGACGTGGGCGAGGGAGCCGTCCTCGGCTGGGGCACCCCCGAGTGGTCGCTGCCGGGCATGCTGCTCGCCGCGCGCACCGGACGCCCGTATCTGTGGGAGCCGACCGCCGCCGAGGCCGTCCGGGCCGCCGGGCAGTGGTCCGGTCCGCTCACCCTGTCCTTCCCGCACGACGAGGTGACGGTCGAGCAGATCGCCCAGCTCGCCACCAGCCGGTCCTGGACGGCACGCGGGCGCCTCGCGGACGGCCTCGCCCTCGCCACCCGCCCCGTCGGCTTCCTCACCGCCACCTCCGTCGAGGTCCTCAGTTCGGTGGTGGGCCGTCAGCTGACGCTGGAGCTGCCGCTGGCCGCGACCACCACCTCCGTGTTCACCGGGCTGGACACCGATCCCGAGGTCGGCCCGGACTCCTTCCTGCTCAACCGCGAGCGGTCCGCGGTCGGTTACCTCGAGGCCATGGGCGGCGTCAACGCGCTGTTCCTGTCCGGGCACAGCCGCGAGGACCTGTTCCACCTGGGGCCCGACGCGCTGTGCGGCCGGTCGGCGCAGAACACGCCGTTCGCCCCGGGGAGCCGGCTTCCCGCCTGTGTGCACGACGGCCGCTGCGTCAAGGACGGCGAGGTCCTTCCGGCCCACGCCCTGACCGCACCGGTCGCCTTCTTCAACAGCTGCAACGTGATGCGGCTGGGCGGCGACGGCGCGTTCGACCCCCACTTCACCCTGCCGTTCACCTACCAGGAGGGCTCCGGGGTCGCCGCGGTCGGCAGCCGGCGCACCCGCTTCGGCGACGACAACGTCGAACTCGCCCTGGCGGAACGGCTGCTGCGTACCGGCCGGAGCGTGGGGGAGGTGGTCCGGCTGGTCAACAACGCCATTCCCCTGTGGGGACGCGAGGCCCCCGACTACCTGGTCCTCGGCGACCAGCAGTTCACGCCGTTCGCCGCGGGAGCCGACCGCGCCCAGGTCGCCACCCGCGCGACGGACGGGCAGGCCGTGGAGGTGCTGTTCACCGAGGTGGAGTCCGAACTGCTGGAGCTGCGCCTGCCGAGCCCCGGCCCCGACCCCTCGGTGCGCGTCCTCGACGCCGTCGGCCCGGACGGGCAGCCCTGCGACATCGACCTGCGCACGGCGATCGCGCTGGAGGAGGACGGCAGCGCCCGGCTGTTCGTCTTCTCCTGGCAGACGCTCCGGCTGAACTCGCTCTCCCTGCGCGTCGAACCCGTCCGTCCGCACCAGGACCTGGTCCAGGACCTCGGCCGGGTGCTGACGAACGCGACCGCCTACCGCCGACTCCTGCGCACCTATCTGCCGGGGTTCGACAACACCGAGCAGGAGCTGCGGGCCCGGGCGACCGCCCTGACCCGGCGCCGCGCGGAGAGCCGTACCGCGCCCCGGGCACTGCGGGAGGCGGACGCGGCCGCCGACGATCTGCGGGCGACGGTCGCCCGGCTGGACGAGGCGCTGTGCGACCATCTCCTCGGCCGCATCGGCTCCGGCGCGTTCGTCTGGCTCGAGCAGTTCGAGTCCGTGGACGGCACCTTCCAGGTGACCCGGCACCTGCCGCCCACCGTCTGTCCGTACTGCCGGGCGCGCGTCGTCCTGCGGGAGTACCGGCACGACTACCACCCCCAGGCCGCCCGGGAGTTCGCCCTGTGCAGCACCTGCGGCAACGTGTGGGACGTCGCGGGCGGGATCCACCCCCCGATCGCGCTCGGCGAGGACACCGCCCGGCGCGGCGGCGAGCACGCGCAGGGCGTCCTGATCACCAACAACCAGGACCGTCCGCTGCGCGGCGCGGTCGGGTTGCGCCTGTACCAGTCGGACCAGCACGGGGTGAGCGTCACCCCCGGCGCGCAGGTGGTGGAGGTGCCGCCCCGGTCGAGCCGCGAGTACTGGTTCACGCTGAAACTGCCCGACGGGCTGCCGGCGCACATGGAGTTCCTGCGCGGGTTCTTCGTGTCCAACCTCGATGTCTCCGTCTTCCAGCGGAACCTGTGGATCAAGCCGGCGCAGGACGCCGCCGACCGGCCGCGGCGGACCCCGCCCCCGGTCACCGTCTGGCCGCCGACCGGCACCGTGCTCAGCGAGGTCATGACCAGGCGGCATCCGTGACGTCCGCCGAGCGGCGTTGGGTGGTCCCCATGCCCCCGCCGAACGTCACCGGCACGCTGCACCTCGGCCACGCCCTGACGCTGTCGGTGCAGGACGCCCTGGTCCGCTCGGCCCGGCTCGACGGCACGGACGTGCTGTACGTGCCGGGCACCGACCACGCGGGGCTCGGCACCTACGCGGCGGTGCGCCGGGACGAGACCTTCCGGCCGGACCTGCCGGTGGCCGAGCGGACCCGGGCCTGGGCCGACCACTACCGCAAGGTCATCGTCGGTCAGTTCCACGCCCTGGGCCTCGACTGCGACTGGGACACGGAACTGCACACGCTGTCCCCGGCGTACCGGGAGCTCGTCGACGGGACCTTCGTCCGGCTGGCCGAGGCGGGGCTGCTGCACCGCTCGGCGCGGGTCATGCCGTGGTGTCCCTCCTGTCGCAGCACGGTCCCGGACGTGGAGCACGCGGTGGGCACCGAGCGGGTCCCGCTGGCGCTGCTGGTCGTGCGGCCGCACGGCAGACCGCTGGTGGTGGAGCTCGCGGCGGCCGAGGAACTGTGGGGCGCGGTGGCGCTCGCCGTCCCCGAGGGGCACCCGGCGGCCGGCGGTACGGCCGTGCTGCCGGCCACCGGCCGGGAACTGCCCGTCCTGGCGGCTGCGACCGGCGCACCGCGTCCGGTCGTACCCGCGCACCGGCAGCAGGACCTGGAACTCGCCGAGGCCCATGGACTGCCGTGGACCGGGATACTCGACGCCGACGGCCGCTCGCTGGTTCCGGACCTGCCCGGACTGTCCAGGCAGGAGCTGCGCCGTGCGACGGTCGAGCGGTTCGGTCTGCGCACCGTCGCGCGCCAGTGCGCCGTCGAGCGCTGCGGGGTGTGCGGCAGCGAGCTGATGGCCCGGCTCCACCACCAGTGGTATCTGCGGCTGGCCCCGCTCATGGCCCCGGTGCGCACCGCACTGGACAACGGCGACCTGGTGATCCGGCCGAGCAGTGTGGAGCGCGAGGCGCGGCACTGGCTGGACTCCGCGCGCGACTGGTGCATCAGCCGCCAGATCCGCTGGGGTCAGCCGATTCCGGCGGTCGTCTGCGGCGACTGCGCCTACTGGACGCTGCCTCCCGCCGGGTCCGGGAGCTGCCCCGACTGCGGTGGCGCCCTGCGGGCCGAGACCGATGTGTTCGACACCTGGTTCAACTCGGCCCACTGGCCGATCGCCGTCTCCGGCTGGCCGGCCGCCACCGCGCGGAGCCGGTATCCGGCCGCCGTGATGACGTCCGGCCGCGACATCCTGTTCTTCTGGTTCATCCGGCTGCTGGCCATCGGAACCTTCGTGACCGGCTCTCCGCCCACCCGCGAGTGCTGGCTGCACGGCCTCGTCGTGGACGAGCACGGTCAGAAGATGAGCAAGAGCCGCGGCAACGGCGTCACCCTGGACGACGCCCTCGCCGAGCACGGCCGCGACGTGCTGCGTGCGGCACTGCTCTCCGCCTGCCATGACGCCGAGGACATCAGGATCCGCCAGGACATCTTCACGCAGCAGGCGGTCGTCCGCCGCCGCGCCGTCGACCTGGCCGAACTCGTCGTGCGCACCCCCGAGTCCGCTTCTCGGCCCACCGCCGCGGACGAGCTGGAGCACTACGCCCGGCACGCCGCCCGGTCCACCCGGGCGGCCGTCCGCCGGCATCTGCGGGAGCGGCACTTCGACCGTGCCGTCGAGGCCGTCACCGCGTTCGGCACGCGTGTCCTGGGACGCTACGCGACCGTGCGCGCCAAGGCCGACGGCGCCGGCGTCACCCCGCAGCTGCTGCTCGACCTCGCCGCCGTGTACGAGCCGTTCATGCCGGACACGGCGGCCGGGCTGCGCAAGGCGGCGGCCACCCGCTCGGCCGCGGACTGGCTGCCCGACGAGCAACTGGTCGCGGCGGTCCGGGCCGTCCTGGCGACGGTGGAGGAGGCGGAACGGCTGCGCGGCGTGGCAGGCATCCCGGTCGGCGTCCCGGTGACCGTCGAGAGCACCGACACGGCGGTGGCGCGGCTGCTCGCGACGCGCTGGTTCGGGCACCTCAGCGAGCTGGCCCTGGTCCCGGGTCCGCCGCCGGACGGCGCCTTCGCGGTGACGGTTCCCGGAGCCCCGGGGCTGCGCCTGTGGCTGCCCGCCGCGCTGGGCGCCCCGGTCCACGACGACGTACGGCGCAGGCTGCGCAAGCTCGCCCGGGAACGGCGGCGACTGGCCCACCGGCTCGACCAGGTGCGCCACGGCCGCACGTCCGGCGGGTCGCGCGAGCGACTGGCCGGCCGGCTGGCCCGGGCCGAGGAGGCCACCCACGAGCTGCGCGGCGTCATGGCGGCGGTGGCCGGCCGGCCGCAACCCGGCGGCCGGGGATGACGGACGGGCGGATGAAGGTCTGCGTAGTGGGGGCGGGCCCGCGTGGCCTCTCGGTGGTGGAGCGGATCTGCGCGAACGTCCGGCGGTCGGCCGAGCCCCTCGCGTGCACGGTCCACCTGGTCGACCCCGCCGCGCCCGGCGCGGGACGGGTGTGGCGCACCGACCAGTCGCGGCAGCTGCTGATGAACACGGTGGCCTCGCAGGTCACCATGTTCACCGACTCCAGCGTGACGATGCGCGGGCCGGTGGAACCGGGCCCGAGCCTGTACGAGTGGGCCCGCCGACTGGCCGCCGAGGCATCGCCGGACGCCCCCGGCGGGCCGGAGGAGGAGTACGGGGAGGCCACCCTGGCCGAGGCCCAGAGCCTGGGCCCGGACTCCTACCCCACGCGGGCCTTCTACGGCGCATACCTGCGGTGGGTGCTGCGTACCGTCGTGGACGGCGCCCCCGCGTCGGTGTCCGTGCGCTTCCACCGGTGTCGGGCGGTCGCGCTGGACGACGCCCCCGACGGGCAGGTGGTGACGTTGGAGGGCGGTGCGCGCCTCACCGGCCTGGACGCGGTCGTCCTGGCCCAGGGGCACGTGCCCGCCCGGCCGGACCCGCACACCCTGACGCTGGCGCGCTTCGCGGCAGAGCACGGTCTGGCCCATGAGCCGCCGTGCAACCCCGCCGACGCGGACCTGTCCGCGATCCGGCCCGGTGAGCCGACGCTCCTGATCGGCCTCGGCCTGAACGCCTTCGACCACATCGCCCTGCTGACGGAGGGCCGCGGAGGCTCCTTCGAACGCAAGGGCGACGAGCTGGTCTACCTGCCCTCCGGCCGCGAGCCGCAGCTGTACGCCGGTTCGCGGCGCGGCGTTCCGTACCACGCCCGGGGCGAGAACGAGAAGGGCGCCTACGGTCGCCATGAACCGCGGCTGCTGTCCCCGCCGGTGATCGCCCGGCTGCGCGCCGCGGCGGAGCACGGCACCCCGGTGGACTTCCGTACGGACGTGTGGCCGCTGATCGCGAAGGAGGTGGAGAGCGTCTACTACGGCGCCCTCCTCGCCCGGCGCCGAGGCCGTGCGGCGACCGGGGCGTTCACCGCACGGTTCCTGGCCGCGGCCCGCGGCGCCGAGGAGGACGAGCTGCTGACCCGGCACGGCATCGGCCGCGGCGAGCGCTGGGACTGGGAGTGGATCGAACGCCCCTACGGGTCACGGGAATTCGCCACCCAGGACAGCTACCGGGAGTGGCTGCTGGAGTATGTGCGGCAGGACGTCCGGGCGGCGCGGGAGGGCAACGTCAGCGGACCGCTCAAGGCAGCGCTGGACGTCCTGCGGGACCTGCGCAACGAGGTGCGGCTGGTCGTGGACCACGCGGGCATCAGCGGCGAGTCCTACCGCGACGACCTGGACGGCTGGTACACGCCGCTGAACGCGTTCCTGTCCATCGGGCCGCCGGCCCAGCGGATCGAGGAGATGAGCGCGCTGATCGAGGCCGGGGTGCTCGACGTGCTGGGCCCCGGGCTGCGCGTGTCGACCGACCCCGTCCGGCCGGCCTTCGTGGCGTGGTCGGCGCGGATCCCCGGACACCGGGTGCGGGTCTCCGCGCTGATCGAGGCCCGGCTGCCCCCGCCCTCCCTGCGGCGGACCGCCGATCCGCTGCTGTCGCACCTGCTGCACACCGCACAGTGCCGCCCGTACCGGATCCCCGGCCGCGGCGCGGAGGCTTACGAGACCGACGGGCTCGACGTCACCGACCGCCCCTACCGCCTGATCGACGCTCAGGGGCGGGCGCACCCGCGACGGTTCGCCTACGGCGTGCCCACGGAAGCGGTGCACTGGGTGACGGCCGCCGGGATCAGACCCGGGGTCGACTCCGTCACCCTGGGCGATGCGGACGCGATCGCACGTGCGGTGCTCGGCCTGGCCGAGACGGCCGCACCCGCTCCCCTCGACGCGGTCGGCACAGGCGGTCCGTACTGCTCCGACAGTCGGGCCGACGCTCGATGAAAGGCGGATTGCCATGGTTGAAGAGGTGAGCGCCTGCTTGGACGTGGGGCTGCTGTCCCCGGTCCGCGCGGGCTGCCCAGTGGAGGAGGCCGTCTGCGACCAGGCCTGGCTGCGGGCCATGCTGGAGGCCGAGGCCGGTCTGGCCCGGGCCCAGGCGAGGCTGGGCACCGTTCCCGCGACGGCCGCCCGCGCGATCACCGAAGCGGTCCGGGGCTCGCACTTCAGCGACACGGACCTGGTCGCCGTCGCCCGCGCGGCACGGGAGACCGCCAACCCCGTGGTCCCTCTGGTCAAGAGCCTGACCTCGGTCGTCGCGGCGATCGAACCGACGGCGGCCGACTACGTCCATCGCGGGTCCACCAGCCAGGACATCTTCGACACCGGCGCCATGATCGTCGCCGACCGGTCCCTGCGGATGGTACGCGCCGACCTGGGGCGCATCGCGACGGCCCTGGCCGCCCTCGTAGAACAGCACCGCGACACCCCGATGGCCGGACGCACCCTCGCCCTGCATGCCGTGCCGACCACCTTCGGCCTCAAGGCGGGGGGCTGGCTCGAGCTCGTGCTGGACGCCGCCGAACGGCTCGACAGTCTGCTGACCGCAGGACTTCCCGTCTCCCTCGGCGGCGCGGCGGGCACCCTGGCCGGATACCTGGAGTACGCGCGTCCGCTGGACGGCGGCGCCTACGTGGAGCAGTTGGCCCGGGCCTTCGCCGAGGAGGTGGGGCTCGGTCACCGCCCGACCCTGCCCTGGCACGCGCTGCGCACACCGGTCGCGGACATCGCCGCCGTGACGGCGTTCGTCACGGGTGCCCTCGGCAAGCTGGCCGTCGACGTGCTGGTGCTGGCGCGGACCGAGATCGCCGAGGTCGCGGAGCCGACCGCCGCCGGCCGCGGAGCGTCCTCGGCCATGCCGCACAAGCGCAACCCCGTGCTCGCGACCATGATCCGCTCGGCCGCCCTCCAGGTGCCGGTACTCGCGGCGGGGCTCACCCAGGGCCTGGCGACGGAGGACGAGCGGTCCGCCGGGATGTGGCACGCCGAGTGGCAGATGCTGCGCGAGTGCCTGCGCCTGTGCGGCGGCGCCGCACACACCGCCGTGGAGCTCGCCGAAGGCCTCCGGGCCCGCCCGGCGCGGATGCTGGAGAACCTCGAACTGACCGGGAACCAGCTCGTCTCGGAGCGGCTGACGGCGGTGCTGGCTCCACGCCTGGGCAAGGCCGTCGCACGCGAACTGCTCACCCGGGTGTCGGCGGCCTCGGCCGAAACCGGGCGTCCACTCGGCGACCTACTGGCCGAGACACCCGGACTCGAGGACCACCTGGACCTCTCGGAGCTGCCCATGCTCCTCGACCCGGCGCGGTACACGGGTGCCGCCGGCGCCCTGGCCGACCGCGTCCTGAACCGCTACGCGAAAGGAACGTCATGGACGTGATGACCGCTGTGCTCACCCGCCGCAGCGAGCATCGGCTGGTCGAGCCGTCCCCCTCCATGGAGGAGCTGACCTACCTGCTCAAGGCGGCGTCGTGCGCCCCCGACCACGGCCGGTTGCGCCCGTGGCGATGGCTGCTGGTCAGTGGTGACGACCGGCGGGCGCTGGGCGAGGTGATGGCCGAGTGCAACGGCAAGAGCGTCGAGTCGATGGTCGCCAAGACACACCGTGCCCCGCTCCTCGCCGGGCTGGTCCTCTCCCCGGACCCCCGCTCCCGCGTGCCCGAGTGGGAACAACTGGCCGCCGCCACCGGCATGGTGACGTCGCTGATGCTGCTGCTGCACGCGCGTGGCTTCGGCAGCATCTGGCGGACGGGCGAGCAGGCCGACGCGGCGCCGATGCGGCGGTTTCTGTCCGTGGACGAACACGAGCGCGCGCTGGGCTGGTTGTATATGGGAACACCGGTCCGCGACGGATCCGTGGCGAGGCGCCGGCAGCCTGTGGACATCGGCTCACGGCTGCAGGTCTTCTCGGCGCCGAACGATGTGGAACCGGAACTGGTCTCGGCACGGAGGTAGCTCGACAGCGATGCTCGACGACGACATGCGCCGCCTGGTCGCGGCCCAGGGGCTGGGCTTCGTCGCCACGGTCCGCCCGGACGGCACCCCGAACCTGTCTCCCAAGGGAACGACCGAGGTGTGGGACGACGAGCACCTGGTCTTCCTGGATCTGCACTCGCCGGGCACGGTCGCCAACCTCGCCGCGAACCCGGCGGTGGAGATCAATGTCGTGGACCCGGTCCGCCGCAAGGGCTACCGCTTCCGCGGGGTGGGGCAGGTGTTCACGCAAGGGGAGACGTACGACCGGATCGTGCGGCGCTTCGCGCGTGAGCGGGGCACCGACCCGGCGCGTGTCAACTCAGCCGTCCTGGTCCGCGTCCTGAAGGCAGACCGGCTCGTCTCACCGGCGTACGAAGGCGGTGCCACGGAGGAGGAGATCGCCGCGCGCTGGCGTGCCCGGCTGCTCTCCGGGGAGTCCGAGTGAGCGCACAACCGGAGGGCGGGCCGGCCTTACCGTCCACGGCTCCCGCCGAGGAGCGCGATCGCCGGCTGAACCGCGCGATACGCCCCTTGCTGGTCCAGTACGTCCTCGCCTTCACCGGGTATCTGTCGCTCACCCCGGTGCTGGCCGTCCTCGTCAGGGACGGCTGGCACCAGTCCGGCCTGGTCGTCGGGCTGGCGCTGATGGTGTTCAGCTGCTCCTCCCGGGCCGGCTCGATCGTGTTGAGCCCGTGGCTCGAGGGCAGGTCGGGCGTCAGGGTGCTGCTGCTGGCCAACCTGCTGTCCGGCAGCTGTTTCCTCACCATGTCGGTCGCCCACTCCGTGCTGCCGCTCATCGTGCTGCTCGCGGCGGGCGGCACCGGCGTGAGCCTCAACGGCCTGGTCGTGCGGTCGGTCGTCGCGGAGTGGACCAGCGGCTCCCCGGCCCAGGTCACGGCCTTCGCGAAGCTGAACGTCATGCTGAACCTGGCGGCGGCGGTCGGACCGCTCATCGGCACCGCCGTGCTGGACACCGACGCCCCCTGGCGGCTGATGGTCGTGATCGCCGCCGGGTACTACGCGGCGGCCCTGTCGATGCTGTTCGTCGTGCGCAAGGAGGGCAAGGGCTTCGAGCGGGGCGGTAAGCGCTTCTCCTTCCGGCAGTACTGGACGGCGCTGCGCTCGTCGCCGTTCCTGCGCCGTACGGTGCTGGTCTCCACCGTCGGGTGGGTGCTCTACGCCCAGATGTACTCGGCGCTGCCGCTGTACCTGTTCGCCACCGCGGGCTCCAAGCTCCAGGTGGCCACGTACTTCACCATGAGCGCGATCATCATCGTGGTGCTCCAGATCCCCGTTTCCAAGGGGGTGGCACGGCTCATGGAGGCCCGCGGGGTCGCGCTGACCACGGTGATCGGCACCGGCATGGGATGCTTCGCGGCGGCCTTCGCGGTGCTCGCCCTGTCGGGGGGCGACCCGGTCGCGGCGTACGCGGCGGTGGCGACGTTCACGCTCGGCGAGATCCTCTTCGCGCCGTCCGTGGACACGGCGTTCGCGAAGGCGCGGGACGAGTCGACCGGCAGCTTCGTCGCCGTCTACACCGGCAAGCAGATCACCCTCGCCTCGGGAGAGGGGCTGGGCATGCTCCTCGGCGGCGGCTTCTTCGAGTACGTGCGGGGTGTCTTCTCGCCCACCGTGTACTGGGTGGCCTTCGCCGCGGTGGGTGCCGTGGCCGCGGCCGGGACGGTGCTACGGCGCGTCCGGCCCCCGTCCGTCTGACGGCTCATGCGTCCTCTCCCCGGGGGAGAGCGACGGTGAAGAGTTTTTACGAAGATCTCACGTCCCGGTACGCCGGACCGAACACAGTGCTGACAGAGCCCACTTACGTTGGTCGTCTGCGCTGGGACGAGGAGAACTCGGTGAGCACTCAGAGGATGTTCATAGCGCCGGTCGTGTCCACCACGGTGGTCGGCGCGATCGCTGGGCTCGGCGGTGTCCGGCGCTTCGGCCGCCCGCCGGCCCGTGTTCCTCTTCCCGAGGACGATCCCTCGGTCGCGAAGGTCGAGATCTCCCGCTAGGGCCCCTCCCCCCTCTGGTCCTCACCAAGGAGAAGTCAGAACCATGTCCGTGCAGCCGACGGCGACTGATGAGACGGATCTGGCAGGCATCTTCGTCATACTCCGAGACAGGCTCACCCGGTTACGCGTCGAGCAGATCCTGAACGGTGCGAGCCGGCGGGCGCGGGTGTACGAGTCCCAGGACATCGAGGAGATCGTGGAGGACGTCGTACGGGAAAGAAATCCGGTACTGATCGTCTCGCTGCACGAAATCGATGGCTTGAACCGATCCGCCCTGACACTGTGCGCGGCCACGGGAGCGAAGGTCCTGGTCCTGGTGGACGACACGCAACGGGCCCCGTGGGAACGGCTGGCCGGCATTGCCGTGAGCGGATGTCTGTCGACCGCGGAACTGTCCGAGAAGGGCCTTTGCCGGGCGATCGAGCGGATGCTCGCGGGTGAGGTGCCGGTTTCCGGAAATCTGATACACGCTCTGTTGTCCCTGGCCGTGGGCGCCCCCAGGGATTCTCAGGACCACCTGGTACGGATGACTCCACGGGAGCAGGAGGCACTGGTCCTCCTCGTCGACGGACTGAGCAACAAGCAGATCGCGCGGCAGCTCGGCATCTCCCTGCACGGCGCCAAGCGTCTCGTCGCCAACATCCTCGCCAAACTGAACTGCACCAACCGCACGTTGGCGGTGACCAAGGCCTTGCGGAGCGGTCTTTACGACAAGGTCAGAAACAGTCGCCAGGACCGTCCGCTGCTGCTGCAGCGGGGGTGACCTCGATCTTGACGCTCGCGGCCAGCCGCTCCGCCGTGTCGACGGCCTCCTGGAGCGTCGCCCCGGTGACACAGACGAAGGACGAACGGTCGTAGGAGGACTTCAGCGGCGCCGTCTCGCTCCCCTCCTCGAGGGCGAGCTTCCCGGCGAGGAGATGCGGGGAGGCGGCGACCTCCGCCCAGCCGTCCACGGCGGTGACGGTCCCCGCGGGCGGCGTCAGGAACCGGATGGCGGCGGCGCGCCGGGCGCCCCAGCCCGAGACGTCCACGGGCTTGCCCAGGAACTGGTCGAAGACGGCCCCGTGCATCTGCGTGTCCGTGATGTGCTGCGCCATGACGTGGATGTAGTCCCCGCCGGGGCGCACATGCACCTCGCCGAGCACGATCCCGCCGTCCCGCTCCAGCCAGAACTCGACGTGGAACACGCCCCAGGACAGCCCCAGGGCCGGCAGGGCCCGCTCCAGAGTCGACGCCACGTCGGCCTGCGCGTCCGGCGGAAGGTCCGCGGGCATTGCATGCCCGAGTTCGATGAAGTGCGGGGCGCCCGTGGTGACCTTCGCCGTGACGGCCAGCAGCCGCGGCACACCGTCGACGAAGACGCCCTCCGCGCTGAACTCCTCACCCGTCTGGAATCCCTCGACGAGGACGTCCCCCGCGAGAGCTGCCTCGGTCGGCTCGTCGGCAGCCATGTCCATCCCCTGACCGACGAGTTCCTCCCTCAGCTCCCGCCGCGCCCGGGCCAGATGGACCAGGGCCGCCGCCAGGTCGCTCTCGTCGCGCACCAGCGACACCCCGGCGCTGCCCCGGCCGGTGGGCGGCTTGACGATCCACGGTCCCGGCCGGTGGGCGGCCAGGAACGCGCGTATCTCCTCCTCCGAGGAACAACGCGCCACGGGCGGCTGCCGGAAGCCCCGCTCGGCGAGCGCGGCACGGCAGGCGAACTTGTCCTGAATACACCGCACGGCGGCCCGGCCGTTGCCCGGGAGCCCCAGGGCCTCGGCGACGGCCGCGACGGACTCGGCCGCCGTCTCACGGGTTCCGTACACGCCCAGGAACTCCTGGCCCGCCTCCTTCTGCCGCATCGCCCAGGCGACCGTGGCCTCGACATCCGCGTACGGCAACTCCACGGTGCGGGCGGCGCGTTCGACGAGTTCCGGGACCTTGCTCAGATTCTCCCGGGTGTCGGCCAGTATCACGTCCAGCCCGCGCTCCTCGGCCTGTTCCATGCAGTGCGCGCCGGTCGGCCGAAGCGCACCACCGAGCAGCAGCAGAGAACGAGCCGATGCCATGCGCAGCCTCTTCCTCGTCAGGAACGGTGATCACCGATGCCTCGCCCATCATGGTGGAGCCGCGAGGCATGTCAATCGGACGGGTCCTCATTGCGGCCATGCCGGGACGCCCGTTCAGAAGGGGATGTCCCGGCCCGCGCGGGCCTGCACGGCGCGCCGGTAGAGCAGGTCGCACACGAGGGCGTCCTCGGTGGGGATGCCGACGGATTCGAAGAGGGTCAGTTCCTCGGCGGAGGTGCGGCCCGGGTGCTCCTTGGAGAGGACGGCCGACAGCTCGGTCATGGGCGGGCGGGGCGGCAGGAGGCCCTCCGCGATCGGGATCAGGATGTCGCCCGCCTCGCGCAGCACGGCTTCCGGGGACTCGACGAAGAGCGAGGCCTCCGCGACCAGCCGCGACGGCAGCTCGCGCCGGGCCGGGCCGTACGCTCCGACCGCGCTGATGTGCGCGCCCGGGCGGGGCCGGAAGGCGTCGGTGAACAGGGGGGCGACGGCGGACGTGACCGTGCAGATCACGTCGGCGTCCTCGGTGGCGCTCTCGACGCTGTCGTGGAGCTCGACCTCGATCCCGGCGCCCCGGGCCCACTCGGCGAGCCGGCGAGCCCTGTCCATGTCCCGGCTGTGGAGCCGGACGGAGTCCCAGAGGCGGATGCCCGCGAGGCCCTCCAGGTGGCTCCGCCCCTGCACGCCCGCGCCGATGACGGCCAGGGTGCGGGCACCCCGCCGTGCCAGCAGGTCGGTCGCGAGGGTGGTCACCGCGGCGGTGCGCAGTGCGGTCAGGGCGGTGGCGTCCATCAGGGCGAGGGGCCGGCCGGAGTGGGCGTCGAAGACCACGGCGAGCCCCTGGACGCTCGGCAGCCCCTGGGCGGAGGCGCCGTCGAAGAGGCTGACCAGCTTGACGGAGAGGGTGGCCCCGTGGGCGGCGGGCATGAACAGCAGCTGTCCCCCCGGGGTCTGCACAGCGCTGCGGACGAACCCGTCACTGCCGTCCTGGGCCGGGACGAACGCCTCGCCGATGACGGCGGCGAGGTCGGAGACCGAGGTCAGGTCCCTGATGGTGGTCGCGTCGAGGAGCTTCAACACGGGTTCTGCTTTCGGTCGCGGCGTTCACGGACGGGGGCGATGCGTCGTGCGGGGCGCCCTCGGCTGCGCGGGCGGGCCTCAGCCGCAGCGTACGGTGCGCAGGGAGTCGTCCAGGAGGTCGCAGAGCACGTCGATCTCCTTGTCGCTGAGCCCGGGGTGGCAGGGCAGGTTGACCTGCTCGTGGAACCACAGCCGCTCGGCGACCGGGCACTCGCCGTAGTAGTGGCTGCGGGCGCGCCACTCCGGGGTCAGGTGGAGCGGGAAGTAGCGGAGGATCATCTGCACCCCGCGCTCGCGGAGCTCGTTGACCAACCGGTCCCTGTCGATCTTCCGTGGTCCGCGTACGAAGAAGGTGAACAGGTGGTGCGACTGCTCGGCCCCCGCCGGTTCGACGGGCAGTTCGACGCAGTCGGTGTGGTTCTCCAGCACCTCGCGCAGACGGGAGGCGATCAGCCGGCGGCGTGCCACCAGCTCGGGCAGGGCGGCCAGTTGCACGGAGCCGACGGCCGCGGCGGCTTCGGAGAGCGTGGCGTTGGTGCCGTGCCGGAGCAGGGAGACGCAGTCGTGGGTGTAGGCGTTCCCGGGGTAGAGGGCGCCGGGGAGGGCTTCGGCGGAGTCACCGAAGCGGTGCCGGTGGGGCACGAAGTGTGCGTCCGTCTCGTTCCCCCGGAGCCGTTCGACCCGCTCGGCCCACTCGTCGTTGTGGAGGGTGAGCATGCCGCCCTCGCCGAGGGTCGTGATGTTCTTGCTGGAGTGGAAGCTGAAGCAGCCCATGTCCCCGAGCGAGCCGGGGCGGCGGCCCCGGTAGGAGCTGCCGATGGCGTGTGCGGAGTCCTCGATGACCACGGCGTCGTGCGCACGGGCGATGGCCATGATCGTCTGCATGTCGGCGGGCAGGCCCCCGTAGTGGACGAGTATGACGGCGCGGGTCCGGTGGTTGACCAGCTGTTCCAGGCGGACCGGGTCCATGTTCATCGTGTCCGGGCTGACATCGCAGAACCTGACCCGTATGTGCGGGTACTGGAGCAGCGGTTGAAGGGTGGCCTGATAGGTCTGCGGAGTGACGACCACTTCGTCCCCCGGGCGCAGGTCCAGCAGGTGGATGGCGAGTTCGAGGGAAACGGTGCCGCTCGTGGTGCTCAGGGCGTGCGGGGTGCCGACGTAGGAGCGGAAGTCCTGCTCGAACCGGGCCCGCCAGGCGCCACCGGACAGCGTCGCGCCCGAACGCAGGACCTGGGAGACCGCTTCGAGCTCCGCGGCTCCGACCTTGCTCCCGACCGGGAGGTACGGCACACGGTAGTCCCGGTCCGGCGCGGCGTAGGCGGACACCTTGGGTATCTCGTCGATCATCATGTCGCTCCCACAGTCGTCTCAGTCGAACGGTCGTCTCAGTCGCCTCACTTGGCAGGGGCGCTCGCGGTCAACTGCCTGCTCGGTCCGGTGTCGCCGTCGTCGCTCTCGGGGACGTCCGCGACGAAGGTGGCCTCGTCGAAGGGGATTCGGCCCTCGAGGACCTGGCCGACGCGCTCCTTGTCGATCTCCTTGGTCCAGGTGCCGACGAGAACGGTGGCGACGGCGTTGCCCGCGAAGTTGGTCAGGGCGCGGGCCTCGCTCATGAAGCGGTCGATGCCGACGATCAGGCCGACGCCCTCGACCAGTTCGGGGCGGTGGGACTGGAGGCCGCCGGCGAGGGTGGCGAGCCCGGCGCCGGTGACGCCCGCCGCGCCCTTGGACGCGATGATCATGAAGGCCAGGAGGGAGATCTGCTGACCGATGGAGAGCGGATCACCCATGGCCTCGGCCACGAAGAGCGAGGCCATCGTGAGGTAGATGGCCGTGCCGTCGAGGTTGAAGGAGTAGCCGGTCGGGACGGTGATGCCGACCACGGGCTTCGAGACGCCCAGGTGCTCCAGCTTCGCGATCAGGCGCGGCAGCGCCGTCTCGGAGGAAGAGGTGGAGAGGATCAGCAGGAACTCGCGGCCCAGGTACCTCAGCAGGGAGAAGATGCTGACGCCGGTGCACAGTTTCAGGAGGGGGCCCAGCACGAGGAAGACGAACAGGACGCAGGTGACGTAGAAGCCGGTCATGATGACGGCGAGGGACGTGAGGGCGTCGACGCCGGTTTCGCCCACCACGGCGGCGATCGCGCCGAACGCGCCGATCGGAGCGGCCCACATGATCATCGACAGGATGCGGAAGACCAACCGCTGGATGTGTCCGATCCCCCGCAGGATCGGCTCCCCGGCCGAGCCCATCGCCTGGAGCGCGAACCCGCACAGCAGCGCGACCAGCAGCGTTTGGAGGACGTCGTCCTCGGTGAAGGCGGAGACGAGGGTGGTGGGGATGATGCCGAGGAGGAACTCGACGGTCCCCTCGCCGCCGTCCTTCGCCTGCTCGGCGCCGACCTCGGCGGTCTCCTGCGTCAGGTGCAGCCCGTGGCCGGGTTCCAGGAGGTTGCCGACGACCAGTCCGATGGCGAGGGCGACGGTCGACATCACCATGAAGTAGCCCAGTGCCAGCCCGCCGACCGCGCCGACCTTGGCCGCCTTGCGGACGGAGCCCACGCCCAGCACGATCGTGCAGAAGATGATGGGCGAGATCATCATCTTGATCAGCGCGACGAACGCCGCACCCAGCGGTTTCAGTTCCTTCGCCGCCTGTGGAGCGACGAGGCCGAGGGTCACGCCGATGACGACAGCGACGATCACGGCGAGGTAGAGAAAGTGGCTGCGGTCGGCTCTGCGGCGGCCGGTCTGTGCTGGCGTCGACATCGGGGACCTGCTCCTTAGTTGCCGTGCAGGGCGAGAGCGCCGGCGGCCGAGGACATGGACGACAGGGCGATCAGTTGGCGGCTCATGGCGGTCAGCCGCGCTCGTGCCGCCGGTGAGGTGAGCCTGCGTCGACCGTCGTGGGTGCGGGTGAAGTCAGTGGGTACGGTGACGAGCTGGTCGGGGACGGCCAGTCCTTTCAGGGCGCGTACGACCACCCGCAGGCTGTCGCAGACCTGGGTGGCGGAGAGGTTCTCGCCGTGCGCGAGGACCCCGACCGGCTTGCCCTGGACATGCGGGGTGTCCAGGTGGTCCAGGGCGTTCTTCATCGCTCCGCTGAAGGAGCCGTGGTACATGGGGGACGCGAGCACGAGCACATCGGCGCGGTCCGCGAGCGCCACGAGTTCGCACGCGGCCGGGTCGGCGTAGTTCATGCCCCGGCCGTGGCGGGCCGCGTCCAGGATGGGCAAGGGCCGGGTCGCCAGATCCCAGATCCGGTTCGTCACGCCCAGCTCCGCCAGGCACTCGGCGGCGGTGGCGACCGCCTCCCTGGAATGCGACCCCACACTCGGACTGCCGCAGATCAGCAGTGCTTCCGGACTCGTCATCGACGCCCCTTCTCTCGCATGCCGTCTTCTGCCGGAACACCTTGCCCGCGCGGTGCCGGGGAGGCCGTCACCCGGACTCGTCACGGAGGCAGACTTACCTACCGGTAGGGAGTGGTTGAAGCTCTCTGTCCGCTCGACGACGAGCGCTGTCACAAACCGGATCCCGGCGGATCCGGGTGTGCGATCAGAAAGCCCTTTTCGTCGCGCCCAGGTAGCCACGACGGGCGGCGATGGCTCCGGCCTCGAACCTGCTGCGCGCGTTCATCTCGTCCAGCAGCCGGGCGACGGTACGGCTGACCGTGCGCTTCGACACCACCAGGCGGTGGGCGATCTGCTCGTCGGTGGAGCCGTTGGCCAGCATGCGCAGGACTTCCTGGGCGTGTCCCTTTTCCAGCGAGGGGTGGACGCTCACCGAGAACGGCTTCGCCTCGTCCCACAGGCCCAGGAAGAGGTAGTGCAGCATGCTCACGGTCTCGGGGCAGTCGGAAACGGTGGTGTTCTCCTCCCGGTCCCGGCCGGCGCTCCCCCCGCCGGCCAGGGGGCCGACCACGGCCGTGGTGTTGTCGACCACCGAGATGGGGAGGGGGACCTGGGCCGAGGTGCGCACCTGGATTCCCGAGCGGGCCTGCCACTCCACGTAGGCGCGGACGTCGGGAAGGGCGGCGAGCCGCTCCTCCCAGATGACCGATATCCGTACCCAGCGACGCAGCAGGTTCAACAGCAGCAGCCGCTCCCCCTCCCGTTCGACCGGGCTCATCGTCTCCCCTGAGCGGACGAGTACGAGTTCGTGCCGGGCCGTCGCCAGGGCGGAGCGGAACCTCCGGTCGGGGTGGTGGAGGGTCATTCGTGCCGGGGTTCGTGGCGAGCGACTCGGTGCGGTTGCGGTGGCGTTCACTGTCATGCCGTACGGCCTCTTTCCATGGTGACGCGATGACGCGATGGCGCGATGACGGAAGGGCTGGAGGGCGGGGGCGGGGGGATGGAGGGTGCGTGTGTGGTGTTTTTTTCCGGGGTGGGTCAGTCGTCGGAAATGCGGACCTCGACGACGGAGGTGTCCTCGCCGGGCCGGTCCGGTTCGACAGGACGCCGCGCCGACAGCGTCAGGTGCAGTCGATCGAGGTCGAGCTGTCCGGCCCACCGGGTGATGACCAGGGTGGCGACCGCGTTCCCGATCAGGTTGGTGATGGCCCGGAACTCCGACATGAAGCGGTCGATGCCGATCAGCAGGGCGATCGCCGTGAGCGGGAACGATTGGGTGAAGGAGACCGTCGCGACCAGCGTCAGCAGCCCGGAACCGGTGACACCGACCGCTGATTTGGACATCACCATCGCCAGGACGACGAAGAGGAACTGGTCCGTGAGGGAGAGGGGGTTCCCCGTCACGGTGGACACGTAGACCGCGCCCAGCGTGAGGTAGATGCAGGTGCCGATCAGGTGCAGGGACTGGCCGCCGGCCATCAGGGGGGCGCTCGTCGCCCGAGGCACTCCCGCCAGTTCCAGCTTGCGCAGGACGCGGGGGAAGACCGGGCCCGAGGACGAGGTCCCGATGACCAGCAGTATCTCGTGCCGTAGGTACTTGAGCAGGCCGAGCAGCGACCAGCCGTGCAGCCGCGCCAGCGGACCCAGCCCGCCGAGGACCACGACGGTGCAGGTGAGAGCGAAGGTGAGGAAGAGGTAGAGCTGCCCGCTCAGATGCATCGCACCGAACCGGCTGGCGGTGTACGCGCTGCCGGCGAAGGCGGCCAGCGGGGCGCAGACGAGGACGAGGCGTACGGCACAGAAGAGCAGGTGACTGCACCGGTTGATCAAGTCCAGTACGGGGACGACCCGTTCACCTCCCAGGATCATCGCACCGCCGATCAGCGCTCCGACGCACAGCGCATGCATCGGATTTCCACTGGTGAAGGCGGAGAAGAAGCTCTCCGGGAGGAGGGTGTCGAGGCCGGTGGAGAAGTCCTCGGCCTGGTTCCGCAGGGAGGCGACCTGATCGGCGGCATGCTCCTGCGGGACCTCCCGGAGAGGCAGCAGGGAGAGCAGGTTCCCGACGAGCAGCCCGATGACGAGGGCGGCCGCGGTGGCCGCCTCGTAGTAGATCAGGGCCTTCAGCGAGAGGTGGCCCATCTGGCGTCCGCTGCCCAGCGAGGCCATGCCGCCGGCCACGGTGGTGAAGATGATCGGCGGGATCAGCAGCATCATCATGGACACGAAGCCGTCGGCGACCACGTGCAGACGAACGGCGAGTCCGGGTGCCGCGGCCCCGAAGGCGGCGCCGAGAATGAGGCCCCACAGCACCCAGGCGGTCAGCGACCTGGGCGCAGCATTGGTCAGGAACCTCCACATCGCGCGCTCTGTCCCCTTCGCGAGCCCCGTTGGCGTCCCGGAGTGGCTTTCCGGGCCTCCGACAGTAGGGCGGCAGTGAAAGAAACGTGCTTGTACATCTGTAACACAACGTCAAAAGTTTGTAGCGGGCACGACATGTGGGATGTCTGACGTACGTTGACTGACGTCCCACACTCATATGTTGACCAACGGGGGTCGTATGAAGGTGTTGCTGGTTGAGGACGACGCAGAGGTGGCGAGCGCCCTCACAGAAGGACTGGAGGACCACGGCTGGACGGTGGACCATGTGTCCACCGGCCGGGCGGCGTTACGGGTGCAGGATCCGGGTGAGGTCATTCTGCTCGACCTCAACCTTCCTGACATGGACGGGCTTGAGGTGTGCCGGGGGCTGCGCGATGTCCGCCGGGCCCCGATCATCGCCGTGACGGCGCGGTCGGACGAGATGGACAAGGTGCTCTGCCTGCGCCTGGGCGCGGACGACTACGTGGTCAAGCCGTACCGGCTGCAGGAGCTGCTGGCCCGCATGGTCGCGGTGGTGCGCCGCGCGCGCGGGACCCAGGAGGAGCGCGCCGACACCGTCGTCACCCAGGGGGCGTTCAGCATCGACCGGGATCGCCGCGAGGTGCGGGTGATGGGGCGTCCCGTGCACCTTACCCGCAAGGAGTTCGACCTGTTGGTGCTGCTCTCGAGCGCTCCGGGTCGGGTGTTCTCCCGGGAGTATCTGCTGGCGGAGGTGTGGCGCCAGGACTGGATGGGCAGCAGCCGGACACTGGACACGCACATCGCGAGCCTGCGGCGGAAACTCGGCAGCGCGGAGTGGATCAGAACGTCGCGCGGGGTGGGGTTCAGCTTCCACCCGCCGTCGGATCCGACGCCCGACATATCCGATGCGTGAGATGTACGGGGCGGTCCAGGCCTTGGTCGTCGTCGGCGTCCTCATCGGTTTGCTGGTACCGCTCGGTCTACTGCTCGGCGAGAACAAGGTGGACGGCGCGGTGCAGGACATGCACCGGACGGCCCGGGAGGCGACTCCCGGGCTGGTCCGGGCCCTGGCGCGAGAGTCCCCGGAGGAGGCCGACGAGGCGCGCCTACTGGCCGAACTGGCCCGCGCGCATGGTGCCAGTGCCGTCGTGCGGAGGGCGGACGGCACGGTGGTGACGTCGCCGCGCACCCCTGCCGACCTGGTGGCGGAGGCGAAGCGGCTCTCCCCGCAGGACGGGACCCGCACCGTGGAGCTGCCGCGCGGGATGCCGCCCGGCGGCCGTGAGCGGATCGCCGTCGCGAGCGCCCTCGGGCCCGCCGGGGCCTCCGGAACGCTCCTGGTGGAGAAGTCCGCCGTCGGGTTGCGGGGCGAGATCCTGATGGCCTGGTTCGCGCTGTCGGCGCTGGTGCCGGTCGGCACCGCCCTGTGTCTGCTGCCGGTGGTGGTGCTGCGCCGCCGGGCGCAGTCCTCCCTGGAGCGGCTGCGGGACACCACACGGTCGCTGTCCGAGGGCGCGTTCCATGTCCGGGCCGACTTCGATGCCGCCGCTCTGCCCGCCGTGCGCGGACTCGCCCGGGACATCAACCAGTTGGCGTCCGTGATCCAGTCCGCGATCGAGGAGCAGAGGCACTTCCTGACGGACGTGGCCCACCAGCTTCGCAACCCGATGGTCGCGCTGCGCCTGCGGCTCGAGAACTTGGGCCCCCATCTCGCGGACGCCGAGGGGGTGCGCATCAGCCGCGTGCTGGCCGATGTGGACCGGCTGGACCGCACGCTGACGGATCTCCTGGAGCACGCCCGGTCGGCACCCGACGTGCCGGGCGTCCAGATCGAGAACGTGTGCGGTGTCGCCGAGAACTGTGTGTGGGGGTGGGCGCCGGTCGCGGAGGCGCGCAGCGTCCGGCTGAAGCTGAGCATGCCGCGTCGGGCCTGGGCCATGACCAGGATCGGTGCGGTGGAGCAGACCCTCAACGTGCTGCTGGCCAACGCCTTGAAGTACGCGCCCGAGGACAGCGTGGTGGAGGTCCGCGTCGAGCGGGTGGGCGGCGGCCTGCACATCGCGGTGCGGGACCAGGGCCCGGGACTGTCCGACGTGGAAAGGAAGTTGGCGCTGAAGCGCGGCTGGAGCCGGGACGCGTCCGGCGGCAGCGGCATCGGGCTCTCCATCGCCACCAAGCTCATCGAGTCCTCCGGGGGACGGCTCCGGCTGAGGTCCTTGTCCCACGGGGGCCTGGAGGCAGTGGTGTGCCTGGTCAGCGCGCTGCCGATGGAGGACGGGCCGCCCGGGTCGGAGGCGGCCGACGACAGCGCCGCCGGCCCGCCCCCGGCCCAGGGGCCGCCCGGCCCGGCGCGCCCCGCGCCCGATGCGCCTGCCGTGCGCCCGCCGGACGCGACGTCCCTCGACCAGGACCGGAAGTCATGCTGAGCCCGCTGCCCGCTCCGCGCCTCCGCACCGCCGAGGAACTCCAGGCCGCGGCCCGGGAGGTCGTCGGGGAGAGCACGGGCGAGGTCTTCTGTTACTGGAACTACGCCTCGGTGGAGGAGCCGCTGCTGGAAGCCGTTCACCGCAGTGGCCTCCACTTGCGGGAGCGGGCGGGGGAGGTGCGCACCGTGCTGCCCCGCACGGTGCTGCTCACTCCCGAGATCGCCGACTTCGTGGACTGGCACCGGGCGTGCGGGTTCCAGGTGGGGACGAGCGCCGGACTGCCGCCGGGGGCCATGCTGTTGACGGACGCCGGGGCGCTGGTCACCACGGCGTTCGAGGAGGATTGCGACTACGCCTGGATCCGGGACGGGCGGGTGCTGGAGGCGTTCCGCGCACTGGCGCGCATGCTGTGGGGACGCGCCGACGCCGTCGTCGAGGCGGGTGACCAGTCCCTGGGCGCGACCGACCGCAAGGTGCTCCTGATGCTCACACAGGGCGCGACCGACCGTGTCATCGCACGGGAGTTGGACCTCTCGGACCGCACGGTGCGGCGCATCGTCGCCAGCCTGCTGGAGCGCCTGGGGGCACGCAGCCGGTTCGAAGCGGGCATGCTCGCCGCCGAGCGTGGCTGGGTGTGAGGAAGGTGCTGGATAGGTTCTGCCTATGATCACTACAAGATCTATGATTTGGACTTATCGTCATCGGCCTCCCTAGGTTCGCTCCCATGGCAACGGATACGGGTGTGCGCCCCGAGCGGCAGAAGGCGGCAGGCGGCCGTGGTGCTGCACGGCGTGTCGGCGTACCGGCTCAGTCGCCGGGACCTCAAGGCCCGTGCCACCCCGTACGCGCACAAGCGCGGGCGCGTCCACGACGGGCACCGTGCACAGCGGTGAGTTCCAGGAGGGGCGTCCGTACGAGAACGCGGTGGGGACCTTCTCCACCTGGTACGGCAACGTCATCCACATCGTGGCCATGCTGGCGATTGGGCGTCGGCAACGCCCGCCGGGACAGGGTTCTCAAGGCGGTGGCGAACACCCTCCCGGTGATCCTGACGGTGGGCTGATGGTCTCGCCGCCCGGAGGGCGGGAGTCCCGCCCTCCGGGCGGCCTGCCCTGACCGCGTCGCGACAGCCGATGTCGTCTTGCTGACACGGCGCTTGTCCCCCCGAACCGTGCCTCGGCAGCATGGCATTTCAAAATGCCGGGCCGTGGCAACGGGGGTTCCACTGAGTGTCGAGCGCCCACGTCCGGCCCCGGGACGAGTGATTCCGGTTTCTTCGCCACTCTGTCTGACCCACTCCGGGAGGGGCTTTTCCGTGCAGTACATGATTCTCGCGCGCTATTCGCAGGACGTGGTGGAAGGCGTGCTCAAGGACCCGCAGGCGATTATCGCCAGGGACGAGCACGCCTTTAAGTTCTACGGCTCGCTCGGCGGCAAGGTCGTCAACTACTGGTTCACCCGCGATGTCGAATACCACTTCGCCGTGGTCGTCGACTTCCCGGACGCGGAGGCCGCGCACGCCGCCGTGCTGACCGGCTACTCCACCGGTGCCTTCACCGAGGGCAAGCTCATCCCGCTGGCCTCGGCCGACGAGATGGTCAGCGCGCTCAAGCGGGCCGCGCCCGCCGTCGACCTGTTCTACCCGCCGACGGAGCCGCAGGACGCCTCGGCCTGACCCCTGGGGTCTGTCCCGGGCAGGTGGGGCACGCCCCACCTGCTCGCCTTCCGTTCCAGCACGCACTGCTCCTGAAACGCACCGCGCGGAGCCCGCCTAAGAGAGGTAGACGTGAGCGGTATTCGTCGAACAACGCCGCCGGGCGTCCAGGCCCGGGATCTCGTGGAACTGCTCCGGCAGCGGGGCGAAGAAAACGGCCGACGTGCCGCATTCACCTTTCTTGCCGACGGTGTGACGGTCTCGGAGCGACTGAGCTACGCGGATCTCGACCGGAGGGCGCGTGCCATCGCGTCGCATTTGCTGACCCTGGGCCATCCGGGCGACCGCGTGTTGATGCTGTATCCGTCGGGTCCGGAATTCGCCACCGCGTTCTACGGCTGCCTCTACGCGGGGATGACGGCCGTTCCCGCCTATCCGCCGCGCTCCGACAAACACGCGGCGCGGCTCAACGCCGTCGCCGAGGACTGCGGGGCCTCGATCATCGCGGCCCCCGGCCGGCTCTGCGACACGCTGGTGGACAAGTACCACCCCAACGCCCGCTGGGCGGCGACCGACCGCGTTCCGCTCGAGGCCGCCGACGACTGGCGTCACCCGGACATCACCCCGGACGACCTGGCCTTCCTCCAGTACACCTCCGGCTCGACCGGCAACCCGAAGGGGGTGATGCTCAGCCACGCCAACCTCATGCACAACCTGGAGCTCATGGCCCGCGCCATGGGACACAGCGAGAACCCCGTCTATGTCTCCTGGCTGCCGCTCTTCCACGACATGGGGCTCATCGGCCATCTGCTGCAAGCCCTCTACTGGGGGAGCGAACTGGTCTACATGCCGCCCGAGGCGTTTCTTCAGGAGCCGGCCCGCTGGCTGCGCGCCCTCAGTGACTACCGGGGCACCTTCAGCGCCGCGCCGAACTTCGCCTTCGAGCTGTGCGTCCGCCGCACCCGCCCCGAGGACCGCGCCGGACTGGACCTGAGTCACTGGCGGCTGGCCCTCAACGCGGCCGAGCCGGTACGCGCCGACACCCTCGCCCGCTTCGAGGCGATGTACGCCGAGCACGGCTTCCGCCCCGAGTCCTGGCACCCGGCGTACGGACTCGCCGAGAACTCCGTCTACGTCTCCAGCGGCCTCCCGGACAGCGGCGCCGTCATCGTCCATGTGGACGGGGCGGAGCTGGAGCACGACCGGATCGTGCAGGTCGCGCCGGGCACCGCGGGCTCCCGCGCACTCGTCGGCGCCGGACACGCCCGCCACGGACAACGGACCGCGATCGTCGACCCCGCCACCCGGCGTGCCCTCGACGCCAACCAGGTCGGCGAGATCTGGATCAGCGGCCCCAGCGCGGGCCAGGGGTACTGGGGCCGGACGGAGGAGACCGCCGCCACCTTCGGCAACCGCCTCGCCGACGACGGGGAGTCGAACTGGGTCGCCACCGGTGACAAGGGATTCCTGACGCCGGACGGGGAACTCGTCATCACCGGCCGCATCAAAGACATGATCATCGTGCGGGGGCGCAACCTCTACCCCCAGGACATCGAGCGCACCGTCGAGACCGTCGACCGTTCCTTCCGGCCCGGCTGCACCGCCGCCTTCTCCGTGGAATCCGCGAGCGGCGAGGAGCGGGTCGTCGTCGTCCAGGAGGTGCGGGGCGAGGACGCGGACGCCGAGCGGATCGGCCCCGCCGTGGCGGCGGCCGTCGTCGCGGAGCACGATGTGCCGCTGCACGCGCTGGTGCTGCTGCGCACCCGCGCCATCCCCAAGACCTCCAGCGGCAAGCTCGCCCGCCGTGCCGCCCGCAAGGGCTACCTCGAAGGAACCCTGGACGCGCTGGCCACCTGGACCGCACAGGGGACGGCGCCGCGCCCCGAGACCGAGGGGGACGGGCCGGGCGCCGACGGGGACCAGAACGCGTTGGTGCGCCGGATCCTCGACGCCGTCGCCGAGCACACGGGCCTGGCCGTGGACGAGCTGGACCCGACCGCCAACTTCCATGTCTACGGGGTCGATTCGGCCTCCGCCGTGGCGATCTCCGGCACGCTCCAGCGGGAGCTGGGCCGCCGCGTCCCCGCCGCCCTCCTCTACCAGCACCCGACGGCTGAGGCCGCCGCCCGCCACCTCGCCGGACGGAGTGCCGGACGGAGTGCCGGGCACGAGGCGGGTGCGCAGGCCGCCCCGCGGACCGGCACGCCGGCCACGCCCGCCACGCCGGCCGCGGCCGAGCCGATCGCCGTCGTCGGCATGGCCTGCCGCTTCCCCGGCGCCGAGAACACCGAGGAGTTCTGGACGCTGCTGCACGGCGGCGGCGACGCCGTCACCCCGGTGCCCGCCGACCGATGGGACGCCGAGAGGCTCTACGACCCGGAGCTCAAGCGGGACGGCACCGCCAGCACCCGCTGGGGCGGCTTCCTCGGGGACGTCGCGGGATTCGAGCCCGAGTTCTTCGGCATCTCGCCCGCCGAGGCGGTGGCCATCGACCCCCAGCAGCGGCTCCTCATGGAGGTCGTCTGGGAGGCCCTGGAGAACGCGGCGATCGTCCCGGCCGACCTCGCGGGCAGCGACACCGGAGTCTTCGTCGGCATCAGCAACAACGACTACAGCCGGCTCACCGCCGGAGCGAAGGGAGCCCTGGGCGCGTACTACGGCACGGGCAACGCCCTGAGCGTCGCCGCGAACCGGCTGTCGTACCTCCTCGACCTGCGCGGTCCGAGTTTCGCTCTGGACACCGCGTGTTCCTCCTCGCTCGTCGCCGTCCACCAGGCCTGCGAGGCCCTGCGCCGTGGGGAGTCCTCGCTGGCGGTGGCCGCCGGGGTCAATCTGCTCCTCGCGCCCGACCTCACCGCGGTCTTCTCCCGCGCCCAGATGATGGCGTCCGACGGCCGCTGCAAGGCGTTCGACGAGCGCGCCGACGGCTACGTGCGCTCCGAGGGCTGCGGGGCCGTCATCCTCAAGCCGCTCTCGCTGGCGCTGGCCGACGGCGACCGCGTGCTCGCCGTCGTACGGGGCTCGGCCGTCAACCAGGACGGCCGCTCCAACGGCCTGACCGCCCCGCATGGCCGCGCCCAGACGGAGGTCCTGCGCACTGCCTGGAGCGCCGCGGGCATCGCTCCGCGTGAGCTGGGCTACATCGAGGCTCACGGCACGGGCACCGCACTCGGCGACCCCATCGAGTACGAGGCCCTGACCGAGGCGCTCCTGACGGAGCCGGCCGCCGAGGGGGACGCCGCCGGGCCCTGCTATCTCGGATCGGTGAAGACCAACATCGGCCACCTGGAGTCCGCGGCCGGTATCGCCGGTTTCATCAAGGTCGTCCTGGCCCTTCAGCACGACACCGTGCCGCCGCACCTCCACCTCACCCGACTCAACCCCCACATCGATGCGGCCGGCTCGCCGTTGGAGATCCCCACCGCCCCTCTGGCCTGGCCCGAGGACCGGCGTACCGCCGGGGTGAGCGCCTTCGGCTTCGGCGGGACCAACGCGCACGTGGTGCTCTCGGCGGCGCCGACGCCGGCAGCCGTCCCCGGTACCAAGGAGGCACGGCGGCCTGAGGCGCTGCTGCTCTCCGCGCGGACCCCCGAGGCCTTGCGCGACCTGGCGGCCCGCTACGCCGACCGGCTCGCCCGGACCGAAAGCGGCCCCGGGGACCTGGCTGATCTCGCCTGGACCTCCTCCCAGGGCAGGACCGCTTTCCCGGAGCGGCTCGCCGTCACCGCGGATTCCGCCGAGGAGGCCCGTGCCGCCCTGGAGCGGTTCGCCGCCGAGGGCCGGCCCGCGGCCGCGGTCGCCCGCGGCCGCGCCCCGCGCAAGGCCCCCGTGCTGGCCTTCCTCTTCACCGGCCAGGGCTCCCACCGGGTGGGCATGGGCACCGAACTGCACCGTGAGTGGCCGGTGTTCCGGGAGGCGTTCGACCGGTGCGCGGCGCTGCTGAAGGAACGCTTCGGCTTCGACCTGCACCAGGTCGTGCGGGACGAGGAATCACTGGCGCGCACCGAGTACGCCCAGCCCGCGATCTTCGCGACGGAGTACGCCCTGGCCCAGCTCTGGCGCTCGCTCGGTGTCGAGCCGGACTACCTGTCCGGGCACAGCGTCGGCGAGTTCGTCGCGGCCACCCTCGCCGGGGTGTTCACGTTGGAGGACGCGCTGGCCCTGCTCGGCACCCGCGCCCGGCTGATGCAGGACCTCCCGCCGGGCGGCGTGATGTACGCGGTGCGGGTGAGCGAGGAGCGCGCGCTCGCGGCCCTCGCCCCGTACGCCGACGAGGTGGCGCTGGCCGCCGTGAACGGACCGGGCGAGGTGGTGCTCTCGGGCGCCGCCCCCGCGGTCGCCAAGGCCGTGGACGACCTGGCGGAAACGGGCGTCGTCGCGCAGCAGATCCGCACGTCGCACGCCTTCCACTCCCCGCTCATGGACCCCGTACTGGAGGAGTTCCGTGCCGCGGCGGAAGGGGTGCGGATGCGCGCGCCCCAGCACCCGGTGGTCTCCTCGCTGACCGGCCAGCTGATCGGACGCCGCATGGCGACCGCGGACTACTGGGTGGAGCAGCTGCGCGGCACCGTCCGGTACGCGGACACGATCGCCACCCTGAGCCAGGAGGGCTGCACGGCGGGCATCGAGGTCGGGCCGGACGCGGTGCTCGCTCCGCTGGCCCGGCGCGCGGTGCGGCGTGAGTCCGCGAAGGGGCAGGGACAGCCCCGTCCGGTGTGGCTGGCCTCGTTGCGCTCCGGGAGGCCCGAGCAGCGCGCGCTGCTGGACGCGCTGGGCGCCGCCTGGGCGGCAGGCGTGGCCGTGGACTGGGCGCGGGTGCACTCGGGGCGGCCGACCGAGCTGCCCGGCTACCCCTTCCAGCGCCGCAGGTTCTGGCTGCCCGACACCCTGGAGGCCGCGCCGGCCGACGGCGTCGTCCTCGCCGGGGAGCCCGGCCGTCACCCGCTGCTCGGGCGGCGTGTGGAGAGTGTGGCGGCCGATCCCGGCAGGCACGTGTGGCAGCGGTCGCTCGCCCGCGACCAGGTCGCGGTCCTGGACGACCACGTCATCCAGGGCCGGGTCGTCGCACCGGGCACCAGCTACATCGACATGGCGCTCGCCGCCGCCCGCGAGCTCGCGCCGGACGTGCCGTACCGGCTCCAGGACGTGACGTACCACAGCGTTCTGAGCATCCCGCCGGGCGGCGCCCGGATCGTCCAGGTCGGACTGCGGGACGGCTCCGACGGAGCACTGGCCTTCACCGTGCACAGCAAGGCCGAGGGCGACACCGCCACCAAGTGGACCCAGCACGCCTCGGCCCGCATGGTGCCCCTGCAGCACGCGGGGAACGGGCAGCACGGGCAGCACGGGCGGCAGGGGGAGAACGCGAAGAACGCGACCGACGCGAAGAACGCAAAGAGCGCGAAGAACGCAAAGAGCGCGAAGAACGCGAATAGCGCGAAGAACGGGGACAGCGCGGAGAACGGGGAGAGCGCGTCATGAAATTCAGCCTGATGTTCTTCGCCAGTGACGAGAACGCGCTGGCCGAAGACGCCCGGTACGACATGCTGCTGGAGAGCGCCAGGTTCGGTGACGCGCACGGCTTCGAGAACGTCTGGGTTCCCGAGCGGCATTTCACCCCGCTCGGCTCGCTCTACCCGAACCCGGCCCTGCTGCACGCCGCCCTGGCGCGCGAGACCAGCCGGATCGGGCTGCGCGCGGGCAGCGTGGTGCTGCCCCTGCACAGCCCGCTGCGGGTGGCCGAGGAGTGGGCCGTCGTGGACAACCTGTCCGGCGGCCGGGCCGGGATCTCCCTCGCCTCCGGCTGGAACCCGAACGACTTCGCCTACTTCCCCGAGCGGTATGCCGAGCGCGCCCGCCACCTCGAGGAGGGCATGGAGCAACTGCGCGCGCTGTGGCGGGGCGAGGCGGTCACCGCGACCAGCGGCACCGGCGAACCCGTCAGCCTGCGCACCTACCCGCGCCCCGTCCAGCGGGAGCTGCCGCTGTGGCTGACGGCGGCCAGCTCGCCCGCGAGCTTCGCCCGGGCCGGGCGGACCGGGGCGAATCTCCTCACCCACCTGCTCGACCAGGGCGTGGACGGGCTCGCCGAAAACGTCGCGGTCTACCGCAAGGCGCGGGCCGATGCGGGTCTCGACCCCGCCACGGGCCGGGTCACCGTCATGCTGCACAGCTTCGTGGGCGCCGACGCCGAGACCGCGACCGAGCTGGCCCGAGACCCCTACTGCACCTATCTCAAGGGGAACATGGGCCTGCTCAAGGGACTCGCCAGCAGCCGTGGCCGGGAGTCCGCCACGGACATCGAGGCCCTGCCGGAGGCGGAGCTGACGCAGTTCGCCGGCTTCCTCTACGACCGGTTCGCCTCCTCCCGCTCGCTGATCGGCTCGCCCGAGTCCTGTCTGCCGCTGGTGCGCCGGCTCGCCCCGTTCGTGGACGAGGTCGCCTGTCTGCTGGACTTCGGCCCCACCACGGCGCAGGTGCTCGACGGGCTGCCCCACCTCGACCGGCTCCGTCGGCTCGCGGAGCAGGACCCGCAGGTCCGTGAGGCCGCGGTGGACCGGTCGCTGCCGGAGTCCGCGAGCGTCGTGGCACCCGCTCCGGCCGCCTCCCCCTCGCCGCCCGCCTGGGAGGACGACCCGGAGGTGGTCAAGGCCCGGTGCGGTCACACCGTCGAGGTGGCGGAGTTCTTCGACCACGTCGAGCGCGCGGGTGCCGCCTACGGCCCCCGGATGCGATGCCTGGAAGGGATGTGGGTCGGCGACGGCGAGGTCCTGGGCCGGCTGACGCTGCCGGCCCGGTGGGCCGAGGAGGGCTATGTCTTCCATCCGGCCCTCCTCGACAACGCCTTTCTGCTGCTCGGGGCGCTCGCACCCGGCGCCCTCAACGGCAGCGGGGCGCTCACGCTCCCCGTCGGCGTCGGCACGCTGGAGCCGTACCGGCAGCCGGTGGGCGAGGTCTACTCCCACGTGGTGCGCACCCCGGCCGCCGAGACGGGTGACGAACTCCTAGCCGATGTACGGCTCTTCGACGCCGAGGGGACCGTCGCGTACGCGCAGGGGCTGCGGATGCGCCTGGTGGACCCCGAGGACGGCGGCGGGGACCCCGGCCGCGACCTGTGCTACCGCACCGACTGGACCGCGGTGTCCGCCGCGCCCGCGGCGGACACCGAGTCCGGGCGCTGGCTGGTCCTCGCCGACAGGGCGGGCACCGGCGAGGCGCTCGCCATGGCCCTGCGGGAAGCGGGCGACTCCGTCGAGGTCGTACAAGCCGACGCCGCCTCCGATGCCGCCCACATCCGCCAGGCCCTCTACGGCGCCCTCGCGGACGGGCCGCTCAAGGGCGTGGTGCTGGCCCGGCCGCTGGACGCGCCCGACCTCCCCGACGCCACCACCGACCAGGTCCGTGCCGCACAGCAGAGCGGCGCCGAGGCCGCGCTCGCCCTGGTGCGCGCCTGCCTCGACGTCGATGTCCCCACGCGCTGCGGGCGCCTGTGGCTGCTGACCCGGGGCGCCCAGCCGGTGGGAGGAACGGCCGTGACCGCCGCGGGTGTCCTCCAGGCCCCGGTCTGGGGACTGGGCCGGGTCCTGGCCGCCGAACACCCGGAGCTGTGGGGCGGCCTGATCGACCTCGACGCGCGGACGGCGCCCGACGAGGCGGCCTCCGCCGCGTTGCTGAGCGCCGTCCTCACCGGCGCGCGCCCCGACGAGGGAACCCCCGTCGACGACCAACTCGCCGTCCGCGACGGCAGTCTGCTCGCCGCCCGCCTGGTCCGCGCCGAGGAGATGGCGGCCCCGGCCCCCGCCGCGCCGGACATCGACCCGGACGGCACCTATCTGCTCACCGGCGGCCTCGGCGACCTCGGACTGGCCATGGCCGGGTGGCTGGCCGAGCGCGGGGCGCGCCACCTCGTACTGGTCGGCAGGCGCGGCGTGAGCGACGACACGCAGCGCGAGGCCGTGGACGGACTGACCGGTCGGGGTGTCCGCGTGCACGTCGCGGTGGCGGACGTGGCGCGGGCCGACGACGTCGCGGCGCTCCGCGCGGAACTGGAGCGCGAGGGCATGCCCCCGGTCGTGGGGGTGGCGCACCTGGCGGGCATCGCCCGCGGCGCCATGCTCGCGGGGCTGGACGTCGAGCAGCTGCGCGAGGTGGCCGAGCCCAAGGTCGCCGGGGCGTGGAACCTGCACCGGGTGTTCGGGGACGCCTCGCTGTTCCTGCTCGTGTCGGCGCTGCCCGCGGTCTTCGGGCCGGTCGGCGTCGGCGCCGCCAACTACGCCGCGGCCAACGCCTTCCTGGACGCGCTCGCCCACCACCGGCGGGGCCTGGACACGGACGCCGTCGCGCTCGGCTACGGCCCCTGGAACGGGATCGGCCTCGCCGTGCGCGAGGGCGGCCTCGAGCAGTTGTCCCGCCTCGGCGTGGGCAGCATGGCACCGGCCGAGGCCCTCGACGTCTTCGGCCGTGTGCTGGCGCGTCGGCCCGCCCAGGTCACGGTGGCCCGCCTCGACTGGCCCGAGGTGTTCACCGCCGTGCCCTCCGCCCGGGCCACCGGCCAGTTCGCCGCGTTCCTCGAGGAGTTCGGCGGCACCGGCGGCTCCGCGCACCTGCTGGAGCGCTGCGCACAGGCCGCACCGCAGGAGCAGCGGACGATCGTCGGCGACTACCTCACCGAGCGGCTCGCCGCGGTGCTCCAGACCGGGGCGGAGGACATCGACCCGCAGGTACCCGTGGTGGAGATGGGCCTGGACTCGCTGATGGCCCTCGAACTGCGCGTCCGCGTCAAGGCCGACCTGGGTGTCGTGGTGCCGATGGTGCGGCTGCTGGAAGGGCCCAGCGTGGAGCAGCTCACGGACCACGTGCTGGGCCTGCTCACCGAGGTGCTCGGCGCGCTGGACGGCGACGAGGAACGAGAGGAGATCACGCTGTGAACGGGGACCTCGTCAGGACGGCGGACACCGCGGAAGGACCCGAGCGGCTCGTGGAGCTGCTCGGGGAACTGCGTCGCGCACGCGTCCGGTTACACGCCGAGGGTGACCAGCTGCGGGTCTCCGCGGCCAAGGGGGCCCTCACCGCCGAGCTGCGGGAGGAGCTGCGGGCGCACAAGGAGGGGCTGCTCAGTCATCTGCGGGCCGAGGCCGCCGCGGAACAGCCGGTCCGGCCGCTGCCGCGTGACGGCCGGGCCTTCCCCCTGTCACCGGCGCAGGAGTCGCTGTGGCTCCTGGACCAGATGGAGGGCCACCAGCCCACGTACGTCCTCAGCGGCAAGGTCCGCCTGACGGGACCGGTGCGCGTCGAGCGCCTCACCGACTGCCTCAGCCACCTCGTCCGCCGCCATGAGTCACTGCGCACGGCGTTCCGGGCCGGCGCCGACGGAGCGCCCGAGCAGACCGTGTGTCCGCCGGCCCCGCTGCCGCTGGTCCACGAGGACCTGAGCGGCCTCACCGACCAGGAGCGGGACGCCACCCTGGCCCGCCTCGCCGAGGAGGTCGCCCGCGAACCCTTCGACCTGGCGGGCGGCAGTCTGCTGCGAGCCGTCCTCGCGACCACCGCGCCACAGCAGGCGTACCTCTTCCTGGCCGTGCACCACATCGCCGCCGACGCGGCCTCGCTCGGCGTCCTCTTCGACGAACTGTTCACGCTGTACGCGGCGGGCACGAACGCCCTTCCCCCGCTCTCCGTCCAGGCCATCGACGCGACGGAGTGGCAGCGCGCCGCGCTCTCCCCGGTGACCGAGGCCCGACAACTGGCCTACTGGAAGGACCGGCTCGACGGCGCGCCGCCGCTCCTGGAGCTGCCCGCGGACCGTCCCAGGCCGGTCAGTCAGTCGTACCGCGGCGGCACCGTGCCCTTCGTCCTGGACCCCGCGACGACGGCCCGGCTGCGCGAGACCGCCGCCGGGGCGCAGGTCACCCCGTATGTCGCGGTGCTCGCGCTGTGGGCGGTGCTGCTCGGCCGGCACGCGCGCACCGACGACGTGGTGATCGGCACTCCGGTCAGCAACCGGGAGCGCCCCGAAGTGGCCGCCCTCGTCGGCTTCTTCGTCGGCACGCTGCCGCTGCGCATCGACCTGTCCGGCGATCCCGACGTCACCGAGCTGCTGCGGCGGGTCCAGCGCACCTTCCTGGAGGGCTTCGAGAACCGGCAGGTGCCCTTCCAGCGGATCGTCGCCGCCCTGCGGCCCGACCGGTCGCCCAGCCACGCCCCGGTCTTCCAGAACATGCTCACGTACTACGAGAGCCCGCTCGGCGACATCCGGGCCGGGGAGCTCACCGCCCGCCGCGAGGAGGTGCACAACGGCACCGCGAAGTTCGACCTCACGCTCTTCGTGGAGGACCAGGGAGAGCGGCTCTCGTGCTCGCTCGAGTACGCGGCGGACCTCTTCGACCGGGACACCGCCGAGCGGCTGGCCGCGGCCTTCCAGCAGCTCGCCGCGTCCGCCGTCGAGGACCCCGGCACCGAGGTGTCCCGACTCGCCCTGCTCACCGCCGATCAGCGCGAGCACCTGGTGCACGGCCGCAACGGCGCGCACCGCGAGGTGGATCTCGACCGGCCCGTGTACCGATACCTCACGGAGCGGGCCGCGCACAGCCCGGACGCGACCGCCATCGAGCACGCCACCGAGTCCTGGACGTACGCCAGGCTGGAGGCGGAGAGCAACCAGCTCGCCCGGCTGCTGGCCGAGGAGGGCGTCGGCCGGTCCACTCTGATCGGGCTGTACGCCCGCCGCTCCATCCGCCAGATCGTCGCCATGCTGGCGATCCTGAAGACGGGCGCGGCGTTCCTCCCCCTGGACCCGGACCACCCCGCCGACCGCACCGCCGGAACCCTCGACGACGCCCACTGCCCGCTGCTGCTGAGCGACGCACCGCTGGACACGCCCGACGGCACGCGCCTGCTGCGGCTCGACGAGCTGGACTGGTCGGACCGCGACGAGACCGAACTCGCCACCGTCACCGGGCGCGACGACCCGATCTACACCATCTACACCTCCGGCTCCACCGGCCGCCCCAAGGGCATCGTGATGCGGCACGGCGCCCTCGCCAACCTGCTGGCCTGGCAGACGGCGGCCTTCCCCTTCACCGCCGACGACCGGACGCTCCAGTTCAGCCCCCTGCACTTCGACATCTGCATGATGGAGACCTTCGGGACGTGGGCGGCCGGCGGCACGGTCGTCCTGGTCGACGCCGAAACCCGCCGAGACGCGCTCCAGTTGCTGCCCTGGCTGGTAGAGCGAGGCATCACCCGGCTCTTCCTGCCGTACGTCGCGCTCCAGCAACTCGCCGAGGTGGCAGCCGCACGCGAGCAGTGGCCGACCGCGCTGCGGGAGGTCTTCTCCGCCGGTGAACAGCTCCACATCACATCGGAACTCCGCACCTTCTTCACCCGCACGGAAGCCGTCCTGCACAACCAGTACGGTCCCTCCGAGGCCCATGTGATCACCTCGCACACCCTGACCGGCGCGCCCGACCAGTGGGAGCCGGTGCCCCCGGTGGGACGGCCCGTGGACAACGTGCGCGTCGTCCTCCTCGACCGGCACGGCGAGCCGGTACCGCAGGGCGTCGCCGCCGAGGTGTGCGTCTCCGGACCGTGCCTGGCGCTCGGCTACCTGGGACAGGACGAACTGACGGCCGCACACTTCGTACCGGATCCGTACCGGCCCGGGGAACGGATGTACCGCACCGGCGACCTGGCGCGCTATCGCGGTGACGGCGCGATCGAGTACCTGGGTCGCATCGACCACCAGGTCAAGGTGCGCGGCTTCCGGGTGGAGCCCGGCGAGATCGAGGCCGCCCTGCTGAGCCACCCCGGCGTCCGCGAGGCCGTGGTCGCGGCCCGTGGCCAGGGCGCCGAACAGGCCCTGGTCGCCTGGGTGGTGACCGCCGGGCAGGACCTGACGCCGCACGAGCTGCGGCGGCACTGCGCGGACCGGCTGCCCGAGTACATGGTGCCCACCCGGTACGTCACGCTCGACGCGCTGCCGCTGACCGTCGCGGGCAAGATCGAGCGCAAGCGCCTCGCCGCGCCCGTGGCGGAGGGCGTCGGCGGGGCCGAGCCGAGCACCCCGCTGGAGAAGTCCGTCGCCGCCGTCTTCGCCGACGTCCTGGGCGTCGGCTCGGTCGGACGTGACGACGACTTCTTCCGGCTGGGCGGCCATTCACTCGCCGTGACCCGGGCCGCGCTGCGGCTCAGCGAGGAGCACGGCGTCGGCCTCACCGCGCAGGTCGTGTTCGCCCGGCCGACCGTGGCCGGAGTCGCGGAGAGCCTGGAGACCCTGCTGTGGGCGGCGGCCGGACCCGCGGCGCGTCACCCGGACTCGCCCGGAACCACGGAGGAGAGGGAAGAGGGAGAGCTGTGACATCGCCGGTTGAACTCCTCGCGGAGCTGCGCTCCCGTGACATCCGGGTCTGGGAGGACGAGGGACGCATCCGTTTCAGCGCCCCGCCCGGCGCTCTGGACGAGGAGCTGCGCGCCCGGCTGTCCGCCGGGCGGGACGCCCTGATCGGCCTGCTGCGGGAGGCGCGCGGCGACGGCCCGCGCACGCTTCCACCGGTCACGCCCCTCGACCGGGACGCCGGTCCGCTGCCGCTCTCCTTCGGGCAGCAGCGCATGTGGGTGATGGCCGAGATGCTGCCGGACAGCGGTGCCGCCGCCTACGTCCTCGCCGGCCGGGTCATCCTCGACGGTGAGCTCGACGACACCGGCGTCAGCGCGCTGCGCCGGGCCCTCACCGAACTGGTCCGGCGCCACGAGGCCCTGCGCACCGTCATCTCCGTCACCCACGAGCAGCCGGCGGCCCGGGTGGTCGACGTCCCCGAGGTGGCGCTGCCCGAACGCGTCCTCGCCGAGGGCGAGTCGGTCGAGGAGCTCGCCGCCGCCGAGGCCCGGCGCCCCTTCGACCTCGGTGAGGCCCCGCTGCTGCGGGCCGTGCTGCTGCGCGAGACCCCCGCGCGGGCCCATCTGCTGCTGTCGGTCCACCACAGCAGCGCCGACGCCTGGTCGCTCGGCGTCCTCTACCGCGAACTGTTCGCCCTGTACCACGCCTGCCTCGAGAAGGAGCAGGGCACGGCCGGCCACGGTGACGTCGCGGGCGAGCTGCCCGAACTCCCCGTCCAGTACGCCGACTACGCCGCCTGGCAGCGCACCCACCTCACCCCCGAGGCGCTGGGCGACGAGGCCGGACACTGGAAGCGGCGCCTCGAGGGGCTGCCCGAACTGCTGGAGCTGCCCACCGACCGGCCCCGCCCCGCCGCGCAGTCCTACCGTGGCGCGGTTGTCCCCTACCACCTGGACGTGGCTCTCCGCGACGCGGTGGAGGAGCTGGCCCGCGCCCACGGCTGCACTCCCTTCATGGTGCTGCTGGCCTCCTGGTCGGCGGTGCTGTCGCGGCTGAGCGGCGCGGCCGACCTGGCGGTCGGCACTCCCGTGGCCGGACGGCTGCGCCCCGAGGTGGAGCCGCTGATCGGCTTCTTCGTCAACACTCTGGTGATGCGCGTCGACGCCGCCGGCGACCCCGCCTTCGAGGACCTGCTGGCACGGGTACGCACCACCGCGCTGGATGCCTTCGACCACCAGGAGCTGCCCTTCGAGCAGTTGGTGGAGGTCCTCCAGCCGCCGCGCACCCTCAGCCACAGCCCACTGTTCCAGCACATGTTCATCCTCCAGAACGCCACCTCCGAGGCTCCGCGCCTGCCGGGCCTGGAGTGCCGACTGGAGGAAGTGCACACCGGGACCTCGAAGTTCGACACCACGCTCCTCGTCGAGGAGACGCCCGACGGGCTGCGCGGCTCCCTGGAGTACGCCACCGACCTGTACGACGCCGACACCGCCCGCCGATTCCTGGGCATGTGGCAGACGCTGCTGCGCCACGCGGTCTCCGCCCCCGCCACCCGGCTGTCCGCCCTGCCGCTGCTGACCGAGGACGAGCGCGGCGCCCTCGTCGAGGCGGGCCGTGGCCCCGCCGTCGAGTTCCCCGCCGTCACCGTCCACACCCTGGTCGAGCGGCAGGTCGCCGCCACCCCCGACCGGCCGGCGGTGGTCCAGGGCGACACGCGCCTCACCTACGCCGCCCTCGACGCGCAGGCAGACCGGCTCGCTCGGGTGCTGCGCGCCCGCGGCGCGGGCCGGGGCACGGTGGTCGCGCTCTGCCTGCCGCGCACCCCCGCGCTGGTGACCGCACTGCTGGCGGTGCTCAAGTCCGGCGCCGCCTACCTGCCGCTGGACCCCGCGGCACCGCCCGAGCGTACCGCGTACATCCTGCGCGACGCGGGCGTCCGGCTGCTGCTGAGCGACTCGGCGCTGCTGCCCGCCCTCGACTGCCCGGATGACGTCGAGCCCCTGTGCCTGGACACACTCGACACCCTCGACGTCGCGACCCGCCCCGACCACCCCGCGGCCCCCGAGGCGGGCCCCCGCGACCTGGCTTACGTCATCTACACCTCGGGCTCCACCGGCAGGCCCAAGGGCGTCATGGTGGAGCACCGCAACGTGGTGAACTTCTGCGCCGCCATGACCGAGGAGTTCGGCGCCGACGGCGTCGGGACCTGGCTGGGCGTCACCACCGTCTCCTTCGACATCTCCGTCCTGGAGCTGGTGTGGACGCTGACGCACGGCTCCACCGTCGTCCTCCAGACCGGCCCCGGCCCGGCCGACGGGCGCGCCCCGGGCCGGACCGCCGACCTCAGCCTCTTCTACTTCGCCAGCGCCTCCGGCACCGAGGGGACCGCGAGCGGCGGCGCCTACCGGCTGCTGCTCGAAGGCGCCCGATTCGCCGACCGGCATGGCTTCGAGGCCGTCTGGACCCCCGAGCGCCACTTCCACGCCTTCGGCGGCATCTTCCCCAACCCGTCCGTCATCGGAGCGGCACTCGCCACCGCCACCGAACGGATAGCGATCCGCGCGGGCAGCGTCGTACTGCCGCTCCACGATCCGGTCCGGGTCGTGGAGGAGTGGTCGGTCGTGGACAACCTCTCGGGGGGCCGCGCCGGGATCTCCGTCGCCTCGGGCTGGCAGGCCGACGACTTCGTGCTCGCGCCCGGCAACTACGCGGACCGCAAACAGGTGATGCTGGACGGCATCGCCACCCTGCGCACCCTGTGGTCGGGCGCCCCCGTCGAGCGCCCCAACGGCCACGGCAGGACCACCGCCGTGCGGACCCTGCCGCGGCCGGTGCAGGCCGAGCTGCCGCTGTGGGTGACCGCCGCGGGCAGCCCCGACACCTTCCGCGCGGCGGGGGAGTCGGGCTGCAACGTCCTCACCCATCTCCTCGGCCAGGACCTCGAACAGCTCGCGGAGAAGGTCGCCGTCTACCGCCGGGCCCGGCAGGAGGCAGGACACCAGGGACCGGGACGGGTCACGCTGATGGTGCACACCTTCCTCGGCGAGGACCCGGAGGCGGTGCGCGAGGCGGTGCGCGGGCCGTTCCGCGACTATCTGGCCTCGTCCCTGGGGCTGCTCGCCGGCCTCGCCCGTTCCATGGGGCTGGGCGACGACCTCTCCGCGCTGCCCGACGACGACCTGAACACCCTGCTCGACCACGCCTTCGACCGCTTCTACGGCACGGCCGCGCTCTTCGGCACCGTCGACCAGGCCGTCACCCTGCTCGACGCCATCGCCGACACCGGCGTCGACGAGGTGGCCGCGCTCATCGACTTCGGCATGGACGAGGACGCCGTCCTCGATTCCCTGCCGCTGCTGGCCCGGGCCCGTGAACTGCACGCCGCGCGCCCCGCCGAGGCCGAGCCCGCCCTCCCCGAGCTCATCCGGCGCCACCAGGTCACCCGCCTCCAGTGCACCCCGTCCCAGGCGGCGATGATCCTGGCGGAGCCCGGCGGGCCCGAAGCGCTGGCCGAGCTGAGCCTGCTGCTGCTGGGCGGCGAGGAGCTGCCCGCCGCCCTCGCCGAGCGGCTGACCCGGCTGACCCCGGCCCGTATCCAGAACATGTACGGGCCGACGGAGACGACGATCTGGTCCAGCACCCATCGTGTGGACCCCGACGGGAGGCCGCTGATCGGCCGCCCCGTCGCCAACACCCGGATGTACGTGCTGGATGAGCAGGGCACGCTGGTGCCGCCGGGAGCGACCGGCGAACTCCACATCGCCGGCGAGGGGGTGAGCCGCGGCTACCTCGAGCGGCCGGAACTGACCGAGGAGCGCTTCCTGCCCGACCCCTTCGCCGCGGTGCCCGGCGAGCGCATGTACCGCACCGGCGACCTGGTGCGCCTCCGTCCGGAGGGCACCCTGGAGTTCATCGGCCGCACCGACCACCAGGTCAAGGTGCGCGGCTTCCGCATCGAACTCGGCGAGATCGAGGCGGCGTTGCTCTCCCACCCGGACGTCGCGCAGGCCGCGGCGACCACGCACGGCACCGGAGTGGCACGCCGTATCGACGGCTACGCCGTGCCCCGGCCCGGCAGTGGGCTGACGGAGACGTCGCTCCGCGCCCACCTGGACACGCGGCTGCCCGGCTACATGAGCCCCGCCTCCCTCCAACTGCTCGACGAGCTGCCCTACACCCCGAACGGCAAGATCGACCGCCGCGCTCTGCCCGAGCCCACCGCGTCCGGCACCGACCGCACCGGCAGGCTCGCCCCCCGGGGGCTCACCGAGATGCGGCTGGCGCTGCTGTGGCAGGAGATCCTCGGAGAGCGCTCGGTCGGCGTGCGCGACAACTTCTTCCACCTGGGCGGCAATTCCGTGCTCGCCGTGGTGCTGCTGGCCGAGGTGGAGCGGCAGTTCGGGCGGCGGCTGCCGCTGTCCGTGCTCTTCCAGGGGCCCACCATCGCCCAGATGGCCGTGGCCCTCCAGAGCGGTGCCGCCGACACCGACCGGCGGTCGCTGGTCCGGCTGCGCCCCGGCGGTGAGGTGCCGCTGTTCCTCCTGCCCGGCGCGGGCGGCAACCTCGTGTACTTCAACGACCTCGCCGCCCACCTCCCCGAACACCTCATGCTGTACGGCCTCCAGCCGCTCTTCACCGAGGAGACGACCTCGCAGACGCTGGTCGAGGAACTCGCCGAGCACTACCTTCCCCTGGTGCTCTCCGCCGCGCCCCAGGGCCCGTACCACCTGGTCGGGCACTCCTTCGGCGGGCACATCGCCCTGGAGCTCGCCACCCGGCTGCGCGCGGCCGGTCACGAGGTCCGGCTGCTCGGGATGCTGGACACCGCCGCGCCGCTGCCCGAGCGGCGGCACGCCACGGCGGACTGGGGCCACGTCGACTGGCTGGTGGCCCTGGCCCGGGTCTTCGAGCGGATCTTCGGCTGCCGGCTCGACATCACGCACGAGTGGCTGAGGGAACTCGACGAGGCGGCCCAGCTCGCCGCGTTCCGCGACACCCTGCGCGAACAGAGCGTGCTGCCGCCCGAGTTCGACGACGACGCCCGGCTGCGCGGCTTCATCCGCGCCTACATCGCCGACCAGCACAGCCTGTACGTCCCCGCCGTGCCGTACGAGGGAACCCTGACGTTCTTCCGGGCCGCCGAGCTGCACCCGGACAACGTCCCCCCGGACGAGCTGGCCTGGCTCCTGGACGACGAAGCGCGCGGCTGGGGACGGTTCACCGCGGGCCCCGTCGAGGTGTGCGAGACGCCGGGCGACCACCTCTCCATGCTCACCGGCCCACAGGTGGGTCAGCTCGCCAAGCTGATCGGCGAGCGCATCGAGCCGTGAACTCCGCACTCCGATCCGCAGTACGTGACACAGCTACCCAAGAGAGGCATCCGATGCTGACCCAGGTGCTCGACCTGCTGGCCTGCCCGTCCTGCTCGGCGGAGGTCACGCAGACCTCGCCCACCGAACTGAAGTGCTCCTCCTGCGGCCGAGGCGCCCCGGTCACCCCTGCCTTCATCGACATGATCCGGGAGCCGGGCAAGCCCGATCCGGCCGCGCCGACCCCCGCCCAGAAGCTGATGGAGAGCGCCGCGTTCGTCCGGCTCTACGAGACCGTTTCACGCCCGTTCTTCTCCCGGCTCTTCGCCGGCTTCGGCAACCACATCCCGTCCTACGCCGAAGAGTTCGAGATCTACCGGAAATGGCTGAAGCTCGACGAGGAGAGCACCGGAGCCTGGCTCGATCTGTCCTGCGGGGCGGGGTACTTCACGGACCGACTCGCCGGGGCGGTGCCCGAGGCGACCGTTGTCGGCCTGGACATCTCCGAGGCGATGCTGCACAAGACCGTGCAGGAGACCGTTGGCCGTCGCAACGTTCACCTGATCCGCGGGGACGTGCGGAACCTGCCCTTCAAGGAGGGTGTTTTCGACGGGGTGAACAACCCCGGTTCGCTGCACCTGTACGCCGACCCGGTCGGCGCCTACGAGGCGGTGTTCCGGCTCCTGAAGCCCGGTGGGGTCTACGTGGCCAGCACCTTCGCGGTCAACGATCTCGTCAGCAGCCGCATCGGGGTCAGGTTGACCGGAATCCGTCGCACGGATCTCAAGCAGCTGCCCGTGCAGCTCGAGAACGTGGGATTCGTCAACTACCGCTTGATTAAGTTTGGCTCGGTGTTCGCGTTCGCGGTCACCAAGCCCGAGGCATAACCCAGGGTGCGTTCACGTCGCAGTCGGACATCCGAACGCGTCCCTCTGAGGAAGAATCGGCGGTAAGCATGTCAGCTTTACTTCGGATCGCGGGGCGGCCCAGGCTGCTGCTGTCCTGTGTCGTCGCGCTGCTGGTGGGCGCGGTACTCGTGGGCGGTGGTCTCACCGACCGGCTCCAACTCGGCGGCACCGAGGACCCGGCCGCGGAGTCCAGCCTGGCGGCCGAGACGATGGACGCCAAGTTCCCGGCCAGCAGGCCCAATCTCGTCCTGCTCGTGAAGGCGGAGGCCGACGACCCCCGCACGAAACGGGAGGGCACCGAGCTGGCCCAGCGACTGGCCCGGGAACAGGGCATCACGGGTGTCGTCGACTACTGGCAGACCGGTGATGCCGGGCTGCGCGCGAAGGACGGCCGGTACGCGCTGATCGTCGCCCACATCAAGGGCAACGAGACCGAGGCGGGCAAGGTCTTCGAGCGTATCGAGGACGACTACCGGGGCGCCGTCGGCGACCTGGAGGTGTCCCTCGGCGGCACCGTCGCCGTGCGCAACGAGTCACAGCAGCAGACCGCCGACGACCTGGTGAAGTCCGAGCTGATCGCCTTTCCGCTGGTGCTCCTCATCCTGTTGCTGGCGTTCGGCAGCGTCGTCTCCGCGCTGCTGCCGCTCGGGATCGGCGTGATCGCCATCCTGGGGACCAACGCGGTCCTGACGGGGATCACGCACCTCACCGACGTGTCGGTCTTCGCGCAGAACCTGACGACGGCACTCGGGTTCGGCCTGGCGATCGACTACGCGCTCCTCATCGTCCGGCGCTACCGGGAGGAGCTGAAGCGCGACCCCGACACCGCGCGGGCCCTCAGCGCCACGATGCACAGCGCGGGCCGGACCGTACTGTTCTCGGCGTTCGTCGTGGCCGTGTCGCTCGCCGCGATGCTGATCTTCCCCATGTACTTCCTGCGCTCGTTCGCGTACGCCGGGATCACCGTGGTGGCGCTCGCCGCGCTCGCCGCGCTCATCGTGCTGCCCGCCCTGCTGCTGCTCCTCGGCCACCGGGTGGACGCGCTACGGCTCCGCCGGAAGGGCGGCCAGGAGCGGGAGGCCGCCGCGGAACGCCGCTGGCGTGCCCTCGCCGGCACGACGATGCGCCGCGCGCCGCTGGTCACCGTGCTCGTCACCGCGCTCCTGATCCTGGTCGGCCTCCCCTTCCTGAAGGTCGAGTTCGGCACGGTGGACGACCGGACGCTCGGTGAGAAGGCCGAGGCCCGGATCGTCCACAACACCCTGCGCGAGTCCTTCCCCGTCAGCCCGACCGGCGGCATCGACGTACTGGCCCAGGACGCGGAGCAGCAGGACATCGGCGCCTACGCCGGGAAGCTGTCCGCGCTGAAGGGCGTGGCGCGTGTGGACAGCCCGACCGGCACCTACCAGGACGGACAGCTGGTCCAGCCGCCCACCGCGGCGAGCGCGACCCGCGCGGTGTCGGGCACCGACTACCTGACGGTCTGGCCCGTCCCCACCATCGAGGACATCTCCGTCGAGAGCCAGGACCTCGTCAAGCGCGTCCGCGCCGTGGAGGAGCCGCCCTCGTCCTCCGTGAGGGTCGGCGGGCAGGCCGCCATGCTGGTGGACAGCCGGGACGTCATCGGCGAACTCCTGCCGTACGCGCTGCTGTTCATCGTCATGGTCACCCTCGTCATGATCTTCCTCATGACCGGTTCGCTGGTGCTCCCGTTCCTGGCGGTCGTGCTCAACGCGCTCAGCCTCACCGCGATGTTCGGGGCCGCCGTCTGGGTGTTCCAGGAGGGACACCTCAGCGGGCTGCTCGGCTTCACGGCCACCGGGTTCATCGAGACCTCGCTGCCCGTGCTGATGTTCTGCCTGACCTTCGGCCTGTCGATGGACTACTCCCTGTTCATCCTGTCGCGGATCAAGGAGAACTACGACCGGCACGGCGACCACCGCGAGGCCGTGAGCGCCGGCATCGCCCAGACCGGAGGGGTGATCACCGCCGCCGCGGTGCTGCTCACCATCGTGATGGTGGCCATCGGCACCTCGCAGATCACCCTCACCAAGATGCTGGGACTGGGCGTCGCCCTGGCCATCCTGGTGGACGCCACCCTGGTGCGGTGCCTGCTGGTGCCCGCCCTCATGGGGATCTTCGGCCGCACCATCTGGTGGGCCCCGAAGTCGCTCCAGCGCTTCCGGATCCGCGAGGAGGGACCGCAGCCGTCCGCACCGGGTGGGCAGGGGGACGAGGGGACGTCGCTCGTCTCCGCCTCGGACGGAAAGCGGGGAGGTGGCGATGGCTGACCCAGGTGACTGGTTCGTGGTGCCCCGTCCGCGCCCGGACGCCAGGCACCGGATACTCCTCTTCCCGCACGCGGGCGGCGGGGCGAACTACTACCGCGCCTGGGCCGCGCACCTCCCCGCAGACGTGGAGCTGCGGATCGTGCAGTACCCGGGGCGGGAGCACCGCATGGCGGAGCCGCTCGTCCCGGACATGGCGACCCTCGCGGGTGCGGCGGCCGACGCGGTCGCCGGGGCGGCCGGCCCCGCGCTGCCCACGACGCTCGTCGGCCACAGCATGGGCGCGTCCGTCGCCTACGAGGTCGCGCATCTGCTGGAGGACGACTTCGGGGCCCGCCTCGTACATCTCGTCGTCTCGGGCCGCTCGGCACCCGGCTCCCGGATCGGCCAGGTTCCCTCCCGCACCGATGCGTTGACCGACGAGGAGCTGCGGGCGGACCTCGCCGGCGAGGGCGGTACGGATCCGAGGCTGCTGGACACCCCGGACGTGCGGGCGGTCATCTTCCCGATCGTGCGCAACGACTACCGGCTGCTGCGGAGGTACACCGCCCGGCCCGTTCCCCTGCGCTGCGACGTCACGGCCGTCGTCGGCGACTCCGACCCCTGGGTGCCGGTGCACGCGGCCCGGCCCTGGGAACGGTGCACGACGGGCCGGTTCCGGCTCCACGTACAGCCAGGCGGCCACTTCTATTTCCGTACGCGACTCGCCGACACCGTACGGCTGCTCGCGGAGCGACCGTAGGACGGCCGCCGCGTTCGCCGCAGTCGGCTGAGGGCTTCCCACGCTTTGGAGCCGGGCCTCCCCCCGAGGGAAGGCCCGGTTTCGCGTTGTGGCGCACTGCCGCGGCTGCGCGGCCTCACATCCGGGATCTCAGCACGTCGACCTCACAGCCCGGCGCGAAGGGGTCGAAGCCCTGCTCGATCAGCGAGCGAACTGCCAGCAGGCTGCGCAGAGACGACCACGCGTGGATCACGTCGATGTCGATGTCGGCGCCGTATCCGGCGATGACGTCGTCGAGGTGCTCCTCGTGCCCGAGCAGGAAGGTGGCGAGGTCGTACAGGGCGTCTCCCTGGCCCGCCTCGGACCAGTCGATGATGCCGGTGACCTCGTCGCCGTCGACGAAGACGTGCGCGATCTGCAGGTCGCCGTGTGTGAACACCGGAGTCCACGGCCGCAGCGCGGCCTCGGCGACCTGGCGGTTGCGGGTGACCAGGTCGGCCGGCAGGACGCCGTTCGTCACGAGCAACTCGCACTCGTCGGCGAGCTCCTTCGTCAGCTCCTCGATGCCCCGGCCGGCCCGGCCGGGCCAGGGCGGCAGCGGCGCGTCGTGCAGCTTCCGGATGGCGGCGCCCGCCGCGGCCCACGCCGCCGGCGACCCGGTCGACGGCCCGCCGAGGCGCCCGAGCGTCGTGCCCGGGAGCGCGGCGGTCGCGAGCACGGGCGGCTTGCGCCACAGGACCTCAGGGGTCGGCACCGGCGCGAGGGACATCGCCTCGACCTCGACGTCGAGGCGCGCCTGATCGGCGTCCACCTTCAGGAACACGTCGCCGACGCGCAGAGTCGCACGCTCGGAATGGGCGACGACGACTTCGACCTCATCCATGGGCGACCAGTATCCCGGGCCTGATCGCCGGCGTCGCCGGGATTGTCGCTTGCGATTACGCGGCTGACCCCGGGTCGCAGTCAAGGTGATCCACCCACGCAGGCCGAGGACCCTGAGTTCCGCGCGGGTTGGTCACGTCCGGGTGACCGGAGCCTGATCATTCTCGACGGCCTTCTCGGATGCTGTGGGCTCGTTGCTCCGCAGGTGGCCCAGGGTTCACGTGCCCAGCCTGGGAAGCCATCGATGATCCGGGCCTCATGGGCGCGGCCGTCTTCGCCGTGATCTCATCGAGGGTGATGCCGGGTGCGGTCTCGACGATGGTGAGGCCGTCGGGTGTGACGTCGAGGACGCCGAGGTCGGTGATGACGCGGTGGACGCACCGTTCGCCGGTGAGCGGCAGGGTGCACTCGGTCAGGATCTTCGGGCTGCCGTCCTTGGCGGTGTGCTCCATCAGGACGATGACCCGGCGGGCGCCGTGGACCAGGTCCATCGCTCCGCCCATGCCCTTGACCATCTTGCCGGGGATCATCCAGTTGGCCAGGTCACCGCGTTCCGACACCTGCATGGCGCCCAGCACCGCGGTGTCTATGTGACCGCCGCGGATCATGCCGAAGGACAGGGCCGAGTCGAAGAAGGAGGCTCCCGGCAGGACGGTGACGGTCTCCTTGCCCGCGTTGATGAGATCCGGGTCGACCTCGTCGGCGGTCGGATAACGGCCGGTGCCGAGGATGCCGTTCTCGGAGTGCAACACCACCTGCACGCCGGGCGGGAGGTGGCCGGGGACGAGTGTGGGCAGGCCGATGCCGAGGTTGACGTAGGAGCCGTCGGTGAGTTCAGCGGCGGCGCGGGCGGCCATCTGGCCGCGGGTCCAGCCGCGGGGCGTGTCCATCGTCGTGCTCATGCTCGTACTGTCCTCTTCTCGATCTGTTTGTCAGCGGCCTGAGCGGGGGTGAGCTCCACGATCCGCTGGACGAAGACGCCGGGGAGGTGGACGGCGTCGGGGCTCAGCTCGCCCGGTTCCACGAGTTCTTCGACCTCGGCGATCGTGATCCGGCCGGCCATCGCCGCGAGCGGGTTGAAGTTGGCCGCGGCGCGGCGGAAGACCAGGTTGCCGTGCCGGTCCCCTCGCCAGGCCCGGACGAGGGCGAAGTCGGTGGTGATGGCGTGCTCCAGGATGTGCGGTCGGCCGTGGAAGTCGCGGGTCTCCTTGGGCGGGGAGGCCACGGCGACCGAGCCGTCCGCCGCGTACCTCCACGGCAGACCGCCGTTCGCGACCTGGGTGCCCACACCGGCCGGGGTGTAGAACGCGGGGATACCCGCGCCACCGGCGCGCAGCCGCTCGGCCAGTGTCCCCTGCGGCACCAGCTCCACCTCCAGCTCGCCCGACAGGTACTGGCGGGCGAACTCCTTGTTCTCGCCCACGTAACTACCCGTCACGCGGGCGATCCGGCCGGCGGCGAGCAGCACGCCCAGCCCCCGGCCGTCCACGCCGCAGTTGTTCGACACGACCTGCAGGCCGGTGGCGCCCTGTTCGTGCAGGGCCCGGATCACCACTTCGGGGATGCCGCTGAGGCCGAAGCCGCCGACGGCCAGAGACGCGCCGTCGGCAATGTCGGCGACCGCCTCGTCGGCGTTCGCGCTCACCTTGTTCACGGAAGTGGTCCCTTTCAGCTGGGGAGTACGGAGGACCGGCCGCCGTCGACGACGAGGTTGGCGCCGGTGATGTGGCCGCCTCGTCGGAGGCGAGGAAGACGGTCCCGTTGACGACCTCCTCGGGGAGCTCGACGCGGCCGAGGGAGATGTGGCGGGCGATGGTCCACATGGGATTGGTCGTCGGCCGGCGGGGTCGCCGCGCGTGGCCTCGGTGTCGATCATCCCGGGCTGACGCAGTTGGCGCGGATGCCGTACGGGGCGCCTTCGGCGGCGAGCTGCCAGGTCATCGCGATCACCGGCCCTTGGACGCCATGGGGGCAGGCGGTCCGCTGGTTGGTGAGCGAGCCGGTCAGGCTCGCTGGGGACCCCACGGTGACGATGGAGGTGCGACTGCGCACCCGGTGGGGCCGGGCGACGTGCGCGGGCAGCCATACCGAGTCCAGCTCGGCGCGCATCGTGCAGCCGAAGTCCTCGTACGGCTGGGTGTCGGCGGCACCGAAACGGACGGAGTCCTCGTCGGTCGCGTCGAGCGGGCCGGGGGTGAGGGCCGTGCCCGATATCAGGGCCACCTTCCCTTCCAGCCGTTTCAATGCCCCTCCGGATTCGAAGCGGCCGAATCCACAGCAGCTGAACCCAGAGCGTCCGAGATGGACTTGACGCCGCCGTGCGCGGTGAGTCCGCCGTCGACCGGGATCTCGGCGCCGGTGATGAAGGACGACTCGTCGGACAGGAGGAAGACCACGAGCGGGGCGACCTCGTCCACCGTGCCGGTGCGGCCGAGCGGGGTCTCGCGGATGTTCGCCTCACGGAAGGCGGGCGCGGCGGAGGCGGTCATCTCGGTCTCGACGAAGCCGGGGTGGATCGTGTTGACGCGGATGCCGCGCGGGCCGAGCTCCGTGGCCGCGGTCTTCGACAGGCCGCGCAGCGCCCATTTGCTGGTCGTGTAGGCGACCGGGTAGTGGGCGGTGAGAGCGGCGGTGGAGCCGACGTTGACTATGGACGAGCCGGGTGGCATCAGCGGCGTCAGGTGCTGGATGGCAAGGAGCGGGCCGGTGACGTTGACGGCGTGGACTCGGGCGAAGTCGTCGGGGGTCACTTCGTCGAGGCGGGCGCGCCAGGTGATGCCCGCGTTGTTGACCAGGCCGTGCACCTGGCCGTACGACTCCCTCAGTTCGGCGGCCAGCTCCGCCCAGTGCTCCTCGTCGGTGACGTCGAGGCGGCGGCAGCCGGGGGCCTCGGTCACGTCGGTGCCGATGACGCGGGCGCCCTCGCGGGTCAGGGCCTCGGCCTCGGCGGCGCCCTGGCCGCGCGCGGCGCCGGTGACGACGACGACCTTGCCGAGGAGCCTCTTGGGGTGCAGGTCGTTCACGGCCGCTCCCGGCTGCGACGGCGGGCGGTCGGCAGAGGCTCCGGATCCCTGCCCGCGACCACGGTGTTGGAGACGGTGCCGATGCCCTCCACGGTGAGGGTGACGGTGTCTCCCGGCTTCAGCGGGGGCGGGGACTGCTCGCCCCGGACGCCCCACAGCTCGGCGAGGCAGCCGCCGTTGCCGCAGGTGCCGGAGCCGAGCACGTCACCGGGGCGGACGACGGTGCCCCGTGAGGCGTAGGCGACCATCTCCTCGAAGGTCCAGCTCATGTTGGACAGCAGGTCCTTGCCGACGACCTCGCCGTTCACCGAGGCGGTCAGCGCCAGGCGCAGAAGGCCGTCGGTGTCGCGGTACGGCTCCAGCTCGTCGGCGGTGACCAGGTACGGGCCGAGGGTGGTGGCCGTGTCCTTGCCCTTGCACGGGCCGAGGCGGACCTGCATCTCGCGGGACTGCAGGTCGCGGGCCGACCAGTCGTTGAAGACGGTGTAGCCGATGATGTGGTCCCGTGCCTGTTCTGGCGTCAGGTCCCGCCCCTCCCGGCCGATGACGGCGGCGACCTCCAGCTCGAAGTCGAGGACTCCGCTGCCCGGCGGCACCGGGACGTCGTCGTGGGCGCCGATGACGGCGTACGGGTTGGTGAAGTAGAACGTCGGGGCGTCGTACCAGGCTTCGGGCACCCCGCCGACGCCGTCCACGGACCGCCGTACCCCTTCGACGTGTTCCTCGAAGGTGACGAAGTCCCGCACGGTGGGCGGCTGAAGCGGTGGCAGCAGCCGCACCTCGGACACGTGAGGGCCCGGCGGGACGTCCAGCGTGGCGGCGCCTGCGCGCAGGAGCGCGTCGAGTCCGTCGCCGCAGCTGATCAGCTCCGTGAGCGACCGCGCGCCGGGAACGGGGTGGAGGGTGCCGTCCTCCTCCACGACGGCGACCCGGCGCTGGTCTCGATGTTCATAGGTGGCGAAACGCATGCACGGCTCCAGGCTCCGGCGGTCTTCGACAGCGGTGGGAACCGGGGACGCGGCAAGGGCGTCAGGGCGGTTGACAGGGCCACCGCGTCCCCGGGGTTCGAGGGGGTCAGACCGGCGGGGCTACGAAGCAGCCGCGGTCGACGTCGTTGAAGGACTCCTTGGCGACCAGCTCGTTCATCGGGTTCGCCGTGCCCCACTGGTCGGTGACCTCGGGCTGGGAGAAGTCGTAGACGTGCGGGTGCCAGGTGTCCTCGTCGAGCAGCTCCAGCTCGGTGGTGTACTCGACCGTGTTGCCCTGCGGGTCCAGGAAGTAGGTGAAGGTGTTGTCGCCCGCCAGGTGCCGACCTGGGCCCCAGATCTTGCGGAAGCCGGCCCGGAGCACCCGTCCAGAGCCCCGCATGTACTCGTCGATGCCGCGCATCTCGAAGGAGATGTGGTGCAGGGCGGTGTGCGGCCCCTGGGCGATGGCCATGGAGTGGTGCTGGTTGCTGATACGCATGAAGTGCATCGCTTCGCCCATCTTCGGATGCATCAGCGTGTCGGAGAGCCGGAACCCGAGGTGACGCTCGTACCACTCCCGAGTGCGGTTCAAATCCGGGGAGTTGAGGACGACGTGCGACAGCTTGACCGGGATCGACTCCTTCTCCTCGATCTTGCGGTGCTGCCGTACGTCCACATCGGCGGACACTTCGATGGTGCGGCCGTCGATGTCGAAGAAGCGGAAGCCGTAGCCGCCACCGGGTGTGTCGATCTTGCCCGGCTGGGAGATCAACTGCACTCCTCCCGCGAGGAGTTGTTCGGCGAGGGTGTCCACGTCCGCCGCGCTCGCGGCGCCGTACGAGACGAGATCGAGGCGCTTCTCCTCGGCCTTGCGCAGCCGTACCACGTACTGCTCGGGACTGCCCTCGGCGGCGAGGAAGGAGATCCCGGAGTCCTCGGCGACCTGGGTCAGGCCCCAGACGCCGGCGTAGAAGTCGAGCTGCTTTTCGTAGTCGGGCACGGCGAGGTCGACGTGCCGCAGATGGGTGAGCAGGCGTGCGCTCATGGCGGGTTCTCCTGTGCGGGGGTCAAGTGAGGCGCAGCAGCGTTGTCGCGTTGCCACCGCGCACGGCGTGGAAGTCGTCGTCGGGCAGGCGTGCGGCGCGCAGTGCGCCGACGGGGTCCTCGGTGCCCATGTCGAAGGGGAAGTCGGAGCCGAGCAGCACACGGTCGGCGCCGACCGCGCCGATCAGCGCCCGCAGTACTTGCGGGTCGTGGACCAGGGAGTCGAAGTAGAGGCGTTTGAGGTAGCTGCTGGGCAGGTGGGCGCAGCCCGCGCCCGCGTCGGAGCGGGCCGACCAGGCGTGGTCGCTGCGGCCGATGTGAGTGGGCAGGTAGCCGCCGCCATGAGCCGCGACGATCTTCAACTCGGGATGCCGGTCCAGCACGCCGGAGAAGATCAGATGGGACAGGGCGACGGCGTTCTCAGTGGGCTGTCCGACGGTGTTGGACAGGTACCACTGGTCCAGGCGCTCGTCGAGCGTGCAGCCGAAGGGATGCAGGAAGAGGATCGCGCCCGTCTCCTCGGCCCGGGTCCAGAAGGGTTCGTACGCAGGGTCCGACAGCTCCCGGCCCGGCGCGTGCGAGGAGATTTCGACACCCGACAGGCCCATCCCCATGGCGAGTTCGAGCGCGCGCACCGCCGATTCCGGGTGCTGCAGGGGGACGAGGCCCAGACCGTGCAGCCGGCCGGGCGCCTGGGCGCAGTGGGCGGCCGTCGCCTCGTTGGCCAGGCGGTACACCTTCTCCGCCGTCTCCTCGTCCGCCCAGTAGTGGTAGTGCGAGGGCGACGGGCTGACCAGCTGGACGTCCACGCCCTGCGCGTCCATCGCGGCCAGTCGTACGGCGACGTCCGTCAGCCTCGGAATGCGCTCGGCGACCATGGGGCCGCTGACGGCCAGGGCCGCGGGCCCGTTGCGGCGGGCGTCGAGGACCTTGGCCTCCGCCAGGCCCGGCAGGCCGGCCACCAGGGCCTCGACCTCGGGGATCAGAACGTGCGCGTGTACGTCGACAGTCGGGGAAGTGCAGGCGTCCGTGCTCGACGAGGGGCGGGGGTCGGGCTGGGGGCGGCTCCCAGCGGTAGCCGGGGGCGGGTGGGCCGTCACGGCAGCTCCTTGAGCACCGGCAGGGTGGCGTCCAGCAGCCCGGGCACGTCACCGGGCACGCCGTCGAGCTGCCACTGCCCGATCTGCACGGACGCTTCGACGACCATCCGGACCCGATCGATCCGCCGCTCGTAGTAGCGCGTGAGCAGTTCCTCGTCCCACGCGGATCCGCTGGTCAGCAGCTGGGACAGCACCCATGCGTCCTCCATGGCCATCGCCGCGCCCTGGGCCATCGTGGGCGGGCAGCAGTGCGCGGCGTCGCCGACGAGGACGACCCGGCCCCGGTGCCAGGAGTCCTCGACCAGCATCCGGTCGAACCAGGTGTAGTTCACCTGCGCCGGGTCGGTGATCGAGTCGCGGATCTCGTCCCAGGCACCGCCGTAGCCCTCGGCGAGGCGGCGCATCTCCCGCGCGTAGGACTCGGGCGGGATCGTGGCGCGGTCGCGGCCGGCCTCCACCAGATAGGCGTAGATCGTGTTTTCGCTGGTAGGCGTGTAGCCGGCGATGTAGCAGGGTCCGCCGTGGGAGAGGACGCTGCACTCCACTCCGGCCGGGCGGGGCGCCGGGACACGCCAGATGGCCATGCCGGTCGGCTCGGGTTTGACGTCGATGCCGATGGCGGCGCGGGTCGCGGAGTGCAGGCCGTCGGCGGCCACGACCAGGTCATAGCGGCCCTCGGTGCCGTCACTGAACCGGACGGTCACGGAGGTGTCGTCCTCGGTGAGGGTCTCGGCGGTGGTGCCGAGCCGGACATTCGCGCCGGATGCCCGGACGGCGTCGACGAGGATGCGCTGGAGCACCGGGCGCTGCATGCCCAGGGTGGCGGGGAGGTCGTCTCCGCCGGTGCGCAGGACGTCGCCGACGTGCAGCACGGTGCCGTCGGGCGTCGTCAGCCCCAGGGCGTCGAAGCCGAAGCCGTGCTCGCGGACCTCGTCCCAGACGCCGACCTCGCGCAGCACGCGCAAGGCGTTGCCCTGAAGGGTGATGCCGGAGCCGCGTACGTTCCAGTCCGGCCTGGCCTCGACGAGGTCGACGTCGATGCCGGCCCGTCGCAGCAGCACGGTCATGACGTTGCCGGAGGTGCCCCCTCCGATGACCAGGACTCGCTTTCCTTCCATGGCCGACTCCTTTGCTGAACAGGTCACTTGACGGCGACCGGATTGACGGGGGAGCCGACGGCTCCGGTGATGGGCAGGGGCGCGGCGGTGAGCCAGAACTCGTACACGCCGTCGCGGGCGCAGTCGTCCGCGAGGGCGTCGGGGTCCCACATCTCACCGATCAGCAGGCCCATGTTGGGGATGACGACCTGGTGCAGCGGCTGGAAGGCGCCGTCGAACTCGTTCGGCCGTACCTCGAAGCCCCACGTGTCGGTGGCGATCGCGGCGATCTGGCTCGCGTGCAGCCAGCCGGCGGTGGTGAAGGACAGGCCGGGCGAGTCTCCGCCCGCGTAGTCGCCCCAGCCCTCGCGGCGGGCGCGCGCCAGCCGCCCGGTCCGGACGACGACGATGTCCCCGCGGCCGACGGCCACGCCGTGCGCCTCGGCCGTCGCGGTCAGGTGGTCCTCGGTGATCGCGAAACCGTCCGGCAGTTCCCCGCGTTCACCGCCGATCACCCGGCCGACGTCGAGGAGGACTCCGCGCCCGGCGACGTACGGGGCCATGTGCTCGATGCCGGTGACCAGATCGCCGTCGGAGGTGACGGTCTTCGCGGCGTCGCGTCCGTTCCACGCCTTGCCGTGGTCGAAGATGTGCCCGAGCCCGTCCCACTGGGTGGAGCACTGCAGGGGCATCGCGATCACGTCGTCGGCGCCGCCGATGCCGTGCGGAAAGCCCTGGTTGCCCAGCGCCGCGTCCGTTCCCGTGTCCAGCATGGTGTGGACGGGGTTGGTGCGGCGGCGCCAGCCCTTCTGCGGCCCGTTCATGTCGAACCGCTGCGACAGCGAGAAACTCACCCCCCGGCGGATGAGTGCCGCACCCTCACGGCGCTTGGCCTCGTCGAGGAAGTTCAGCGTGCCGAGCACGTCGTCCTCGCCCCAGCGCCCCCAGTTGGAGTACCGCTTGGCGGCCTCGGCGATGGCGCCCTCGGCGTCCGCGGGGTCGGGCGGGGCCGTCACGCCGCGGTCCCCTGGGCGACACAGCGGGTGCGCTGCACGCCCAGACCCGTGATGGAGCCCTCCATGACGTCGCCGTCGCGCAGCAGCCGTCCCCAGTGCATGCCGTTGCCGGCCGGGCTGCCGGTGAGCACCAGGTCGCCGGGCAGGAGCCGGGAGGTCTGGGAGATGTACGACACCAGCCGGGCGATGCCGAAGAGCATGTCCTTGGTGGACTCGTCCTGCATGGTCTCGCCGTTGAGCTTCAGTGTGACGCGCAGGTCACCGGGGTCGGCGATCGACGCGGCGGGCACGATCCACGGGCCGAGCGGGGTGAAGCCGGGAGCGTTCTTGCAGCGCAGCCAGTCGGTGCCGATGGCCTTCATGTCCCGGCGGAAGACGGTGGCGCGGTCGGTGAGGTCGTTGGCGATGGTGTAGCCGGCCACGTACTCCAGGGCCTCCTCGGCCGTCACCCGGTAGGCGGGCCGGGCCATGACGGCCGCCAGCTCCAGTTCCCAGTCCGGTTGTTCGGCCCAGTCGGGGAGTACGACGTCGTCGAAGGGGCCGGTGATCGCGCTCGGCAGGCCGATGA
>JJOH01000014.1 GCA_000696115.1 Streptomyces olindensis | reverse complement strand
GGGCGGCTGCGGCATGGGCGGCACGGGCGGCACGGGCGGCACGGGCGGCACGGGCGGCAGCGGCATGGTGGGCAGGGCGGCACGGGCGGCCGGGACGCGCGCTCGGCCTCGGCGCGGCCCGCTGAGACCCAGGGCGGCACGGGCGGCCGGGACGCGCGCTCGGCCTCGGCGCGGCCCGCTGAGACCCTCGACGGCACGCGACGGCAGCGCGCTCCCCGACGGCTCAGGGCGCGAGGATCACCGAGCGGGTGAGGTGGCGCGGCTGGTCCGGGTCGAGGCCGCGGGCGGCGGCGACGGCGATCGCGAGGCGCTGGGCGCGGACGAGTTCGGCGAGCGGGTCCAGGTCTCCGGCGATCCACAACGCGCCCGTGCCGCGCACCTGTTCGGCGAGTCCGTCCGGCGCGTCCCCGAACATCCAGGTCGCGGTGCCGCTCGTGGTGACGCTGATGGGCCCGTGCCGGTACTCCATCGCCGGGTAGGCCTCCGCCCAGGCCAGCGCGGCCTCCCGCATCTTCAGCCCGGCCTCGTCTGCCAGGCCCACGGTCCAGCCCCGCCCCAGGAAGGTGAACTGCGCGCACTCCACGAGCCCTTCGGGCAGCGGCTCGGCGAGTGCGGTGCGGGCGTCGTCGACGGCCGAGGCGGGGTGGCGGCCGAAGTGGGCGCGGAGCAGGGTGAGCGCCGTGGTGGCGAACCGGGTCTGGACGACGGAACGTTCGTCCGCGAAGTCGAGGACGGCGACCCGGTCGGCGACCGTCGGCACGGGCGTGTCCGGGTCGGCCGTGATCGCGGTCGTGCGCGTGCGGCCCTTCAACCGGCCGACCAGGTCCAGGACTTCGGTGGTGGTGCCGGAGCGGGTGAGGGCGACGACCCGGTCGTAGGCGCGGCCGTACGGGAACTCCGAGGCGGCGAACGCGTCGGTCTCGCCGTGGCCCGCGCCCTCGCGCAGGGCCGCGGCCGCCCTGGCCATGAAGTACGAGGTGCCGCAGCCGACGATCGCGACCCGCTCCCCCGGCGCCGGCAGCGCCTCCGTATGACCCGCCGCCTCCGCCGCCGCGCGTGCCCAGCACTCGGGCTGGCTGCTCAGCTCGTCCTCGACATGCGTCATACCGCACCCTCCGCTCTGATTGTTCCTGCAAGATATCGCCACCTTTCGAGCATCATCAAGCACTGCGGGGGAGAAGCCGGTGCGCTAGGGTCGCCCGGGATCGAGACAGGGAGGTGCGGATGTCGCGTGACGCCCGCTGGAAGGCGCTGCTGGAACTGCTCGTCGAGCGCGGCCGGCTGGACGTCGAGGAGGCGGCCGGGGAGCTCGGGGTGTCGGCGGCGACGATCCGCCGGGACTTCGACCGGCTCGCCGAGCAGCAGATGCTGGTGCGCACCCGGGGCGGCGCGGTGGTGCATGGCGTGTCGTACGAGCTGCCGCTGCGCTACAAGACCGCCCGCAACGCCTCGGAGAAGCAGCGCATCGCGAAGGCCGTGGCGGACCTGGTCGCGCCCGGTGAGGCGGTCGGGCTGACGGGCGGCACGACCACCACGGAGGTGGCGCGGGCCCTGGCCGTGCGCGGGGACCTGGCGTCCGGGTCGCCCGCGCTGACCGTGGTGACGAACGCGCTGAACATCGCCAACGAGCTGGCAGTGCGGCCCCAGTTCAAGATCGTGCTGACCGGCGGTGTCGCGCGGGCCCAGTCGTACGAGCTGGTCGGGCCGCTCGCGGACGCGGTGCTGGGTCAGATCACCGTGGACGTGGCGGTCCTCGGCGTGGTCGCCTTCGACGTGACGCACGGCGCCGCGGCGCACGACGAGGCGGAGGCGTCGATCAACCGGCTGCTGTGCGAGCGGGCGGAGCGGGTGGTCGTGGCCGCCGACTCCAGCAAGCTGGGGCAGCGGGCCTTCGCCCGGATCTGCGCGGCCGAGGCGGTGGACACGCTGGTCACGGACGCGGCGGCCGACGCGGCGACGGTACGGCGGTTCGAGGAGGCCGGGCTGCGGGTCGTCACGGTGTGATCCACGGTCCCGGTCCCTTCCGGCCGCCTCCCGCCTAAGCTGGGGCTGAGAGCCCGCCGGGTCAGGGAGGCTGCCATGCAGGGAACAGCGGACGGCCGGCGGTATCTGCCGATCGCCGAGCACGGGCTCATCGGCGATCTGCGCAGTGTGGCCCTGGTGGGGACCGACGGCACGATCGACTGGTACTGCTGCGCGGCCTTCGACGCGCCGAGCGTCTTCGCCTCGATCCTGGACGCGGAGCGCGGCGGCTGCTTCGAACTGGCGGCGGCCGTGCCGGCGCGGACCAAGCAGTTCTACTTCCCCGACACCAACGTCCTGATCACCCGGTTCTTCACCGAGGACGGCGTCGGCGAGGTGCAGGACTTCATGCCGGTGGACAGCGACTCGGTGGAGGCCGAGCGGCACCGGCTGATCCGGCGGGTGGTGTGCGTCCGCGGCTCGATCCCGTTCCGTACCCGTGTGGCCCCCCGCTTCGACTACGGCACGCGGCCGCACACCGTCCGCCTGGCCGGCGAGACGGCCGTCTTCGAGGCCGAGGGGATGGCGCTCGCGCTGACCGCGACCGTGCCGCTGGAGGCCGACGGGCCGGACGTCCGCGGGGACTTCAAGCTCGCCGAGGGCGAGTCGGCGGTGTTCGCGCTGGACAAGGTCGGCGGCGACGTCACGCCCCGCCGGTGCGCGCGCACGGAGGCGGAGGAGCAGTTCACGGCGACGGTGGCGTACTGGCGGCGCTGGCTGGCGGCGTCCCGCTACAAGGGCCGCTGGCGGGAGATGGTGCACCGCTCGGCCCTGACGCTGAAGCTGCTCACCTACGCGCCGACCGGGGCGATCGTGGCCGCGCCGACGACGAGCCTGCCCGAGCGGCTCGGCGGCGAGCGCAACTGGGACTACCGGTACGTGTGGGTGCGCGACGCGGCGTTCTGCGTCTACGCCCTGCTGCGGCTGGGCTTCACCGGCGAGGCCGAGGCGTTCATGGACTTCGTGACCCGGCACATCAGCCCGGGCGACGGCAAGCCCTCGGGGCCGCTGCAGATCATGTACGGCATCGACGGTCGCACCGAACTGCCCGAACGGGAGCTGGACCATCTGGAGGGCCACCAGGGCTCGGCGCCCGTCCGGGTCGGCAACGCGGCGGCCGACCAGCTCCAGCTCGACATCTACGGCGCGCTGATCGACTCCATCTACCTCTACGACAAATGGGCCAAGCCCGTCTCCAGCGACCAGTGGGACGACGTGTGCGCCCTGGTGGACTGGGTGTGCGACCACTGGGACCAGCCCGACGAGGGGATCTGGGAGACCCGGGGCGGGCGCAAGAACTTCCTGTACTCGCGGCTGATGTGCTGGGTGGCGATCGAGCGGGCCATCCGGATGGCGAACCGGCGCGGCCTGCCCGCCGATCTGCCGCGCTGGCGGGAGTGCCGCGACACGATCTACCGGCGGATCATGAGCCGCGGCTGGTCCGCGCAGCGGCGGGCCTTCGTCCAGCACGAGGACGGCGACGTGCTGGACGCGGCCGTGCTGATGATGCCGCTGACGAAGTTCATCGCCCCGACCGACCCGAAGTGGCTGTCGACGCTGGACGCCCTGACCGAGGAGCTGGTGTCCGACTCGCTGGTGTACCGCTACGACCCGCAGGCGAGCCCGGACGGACTGCGCGGCGACGAGGGCACGTTCTCCATCTGCTCGTTCTGGTACGTCGAGGCCATGGTGCACGCGGGCCGGATCGACGAGGCGCGTCTCGCCTTCGAGAAGATGCTGACGTACGCCAACCACCTCGGCCTGTACGCCGAGGAGATCAGCCACACCGGGGAGCAGCAGGGCAACTTCCCGCAGGCGTTCACGCACCTCGCGCTCATCAGCGCGGCCTTCAACCTGGACCGGGCCCTCGGCTGACGCTCAGTGCCCGAGGCCGTTCAGTGCCCGTGGCCGTCGTCCGCATGCCCCTCGGGGGTACCGGACCCGGCCGCGGCTCCCCCGGTCCGGACGGTGAACGCCGCCGTGTGGACCTTGCCGTCGTGCTGGAAGTCGAGGAACAGGCGGTAGGAGCCGGCGCTGGGTGCCGTGGCCGTGAAGGAGATGTCGGGGCCGGGCTTGGTGGTGCCGTCGCCGGGTTCGCCGTTCGGGTGGACGTGCAGGTAGGCGAGGTCGCCGGAGCGCAGGGCGACCAGGTGGCCGTAGGCGCCGAGGTAGGGCTGGAGGTCGGTGACGGGCTTGCCGTCGCGGGAGACCTTCAGCCTCAGTTCGCTCGCCTTGCCGGGGCTCAGGGCGCCGGCCAGTTCGACGTCGTAGCCGTTGGTCTCGGCCGTGGTGCTCGGTGCGGGCAGTTCCTTCGGCCGGTAGGGGCCGGAGGCGGCGAGGTCCGCGCCGAGGGTGAGGTTCTTCGTGTTCTTCCCGGCCGGGGTGAAGTCGGCGAAGACGCGGTAGCCGCCCGCGCGGGGCAGGTCGACGGGGGTGCTCCAGGTGCCGTCGGCGGCGCGGGTGGGGTGCAGGTGGCGGTAGGTGACGAGGTCGCGTGAGGCCACGATGAGGTGGAGTTCCTTGTCGTGCTCGCGCTGGTAGGCGGTGACCGCGCGACCGCTGCCGTCCCGGACGGTGAAGCGCAGGTCGGCGCGCTGGCCGGCGGTGACGGTCGGGGTCTTCAGGTCGAGGGTGTAGCCGCCTTCGGAGATCTGCAGGCCACCTGCCGGGGGTGTGTCGTGTCCCGCGTGCCCGTCGCCCTCCGTCGGCGCGGAGGAGGGCCGGGTGTGGTCCTTCCCGTGCTTCGGCGGGTCGTCGGCGACGACGGGGCCGATGCCCTGGCCGACCCCGTAGGCCGTGCCGAACGTGGCGGCCAGGGCGGCGGCGAAGGTGGTGATCTTCAGTCCGGTCTTCATGGCCTTCGGCTCCTTCTGGTAGCGGGCCTGCCGCTCGGATGCGGGGCCTCCATGCAGCTCACCATACCCCCCGGGGGTACCAAGTCAAGTTGTTCCCGCGCTTGCATCTCATACCCCCGGGGGGTATACATGAACTCGGCGAGGGGATACCCCCGCCCTGTATACCCACACGAATCCTCAGGGAGGCTCCGATGCCCGCCACCACCTACGCCGTCTCCGGAATGTCCTGCGGCCACTGCAAGGCCACGCTGACCAAGGTCATCGGCGAGCTGGACGGCGTCAGCGGCGTGGAGGTCGACCTCGACACCGGCCGCGTGACCGTCACCAGTGCCGCCGAGCCCGACGACGCCGCGATCGCGGAGGTCGTCGACGAGGCCGGCTACGAGCTCACCGGGAGGTTCTGAGCATGAGTACGGGCACCACGACCGGCACCGGCGCCGAGGTGGAACTCGCCATCGGCGGCATGACCTGCGCCTCCTGCGCGGCGCGCATCGAGAAGAAGCTCAACCGCATGGACGGGGTCACCGCCACCGTCAACTACGCCACCGAGAAGGCGAAGGTCAGCTACTCGGGCGAGGTCTCCGTCCGGGACCTGATCGCCACCGTCGAGGCGACCGGGTACACCGCGCAGGAGCCCGCCCCGCCCGAGGAGCCCGGTGAGCCGGCCGCCGAGGCCGACGAACTGCGGCCGCTGCGCGAGCGGTTGGTGACGGCCGTGGTGCTGGCGGTCCCCGTCGTGGCCATGGCCATGATCCCGGCGCTCCAGTTCGAGTACTGGCAGTGGCTGTCGCTCACCCTGGCCGCCCCCGTCGTGACGTACGCGGCGTGGCCCTTCCACAAGGCGGCCTTCGTCAACGCCCGGCACGGCGCGGCCACCATGGACACGCTGATCTCGGTCGGCACCTCGGCCGCGTTCCTGTGGTCGCTGTGGGCGCTGTTCTTCGGCACCGCGGGCACCCCGGGCATGACGCACCCCTTCGAGCTGACCATCGAGCGCACGGACGGTGCCGGGAACATCTACCTGGAGGCCGCGGCGGGCGTCACGGCCTTCATCCTGGCCGGGCGGTACTTCGAGGCCCGCGCCAAGCGCAAGGCCGGTGCGGCGCTGCGGGCGCTGCTGGAACTGGGCGCCAAGGACGTCACCGTGCTGCGGGACGACGGCCGGGAACAGACCGTGCCGGTGGGCGAGTTGCGGGTCGGGGACCGTTTCCTGGTCCGGCCCGGGGAGAAGATCGCCACCGACGGGACGGTCGTCGAGGGTTCCTCGGCGGTGGACGCCTCGATGCTCACCGGTGAGTCGGTGCCGGTGGAGGTCGGCGCGGGGGACCCGGTCACCGGCGCCACGATCAATGTCGGCGGGCGGCTCGTCGTGCGCGCCACGCGGGTCGGCGCCGACACGCAGTTGGCCCGGATGGCGAAGCTGGTGGAGGACGCGCAGAACGGCAAGGCCGCCGCGCAGCGCCTCGCGGACCGCATCTCGGCGGTGTTCGTGCCGGTCGTGATCGCCCTGGCGCTGGGCACGCTGGGCTTCTGGCTCGGCAACGGCGTCGGTCTGACGGCCGCCTTCACCGCCGCGGTCGCCGTCCTCGTCATCGCCTGCCCGTGCGCCCTGGGCCTCGCCACCCCGACCGCGCTGATGGTCGGCACCGGGCGGGGTGCCCAGCTGGGCATCCTCATCAAGGGGCCGGAGGTGCTGGAGTCCACCCGCCGCGTCGACACCGTCGTCCTCGACAAGACCGGCACCGTCACCACCGGCCGGATGACGCTGCTGGCCGTGCACACCGCCGACGGCACCGACGAGGCCGAGGTGCTGCGGCTGGCCGGGGCGCTGGAGCACTCCTCCGAGCACCCGATCGCCCGGGCCGTCGCCGACGGAGCCCTGGCGAAGCTGGGCGGGCTGCCCACGCCCGAGGACTTCGCCAACGTGCCCGGGCTCGGCGTCCAGGGCGCCGTCGAGGGCCACGCCGTGCTCGTCGGACGCGAGCGGCTGCTGGCCGAATGGGCGATGGAGCTGCCGGAGGGCCTGGCCCGGGCGCGGGCGGCGGCCGAGGACGCCGGTCGCACCGCCATCGCGGTCGCCTGGGACGGCGAGGCCCGGGCGGTGCTGGAGGTCGCCGACGCGGTGAAGGAGACGAGCGCGGAGGCCGTCCGGCGGCTGCGCGCGCTGGGCCTCACGCCGATCCTGCTGACCGGCGACAACAGGGCCGTCGCCGAGTCCGTCGCCCGCGAGGTGGGCATCGAGGAGGTCATCGCCGAGGTGCTCCCGCAGGACAAGGTCGAGGTCGTCAAGCGGCTGCAGGCCGAAGGCCGTTCGGTGGCGATGGTCGGCGACGGGGTCAACGACGCGGCGGCCCTCGCCCAGGCCGACCTCGGTCTGGCGATGGGCACCGGCACGGACGCCGCGATCGAGGCCGGCGACCTGACCCTCGTCCGGGGCGACCTGCGGGCCGCGGCGGACGCCATCCGGCTCGCCCGCCGCACCCTCGGCACCATCCGCTCCAATCTGTTCTGGGCCTTCGCCTACAACGTGGCGGCCCTGCCGCTGGCCGCGGCCGGCCTGCTCACCCCGATGATCGCCGGGGCGGCCATGGCCTTCTCCTCGGTCTTCGTCGTCGGCAACTCCCTACGGCTGCGCACCTTCCGGGCCGCGAGCTGACGCGGAGGCCGGTCAACGGCGGCGCCACACCAGCGTGTAGCGCCAGAACAGACGTCGGCGCAGGCGCGCACCGGGCAGGACGGTGCGCGCCTCGCGGGCGATCTCGGCGAAGGTCAGGTCCGCCGGCCGGGTGGGGGCGGACAGCGAGACGGGGCGCGGTGCCCGGCGGCCCCGGTTCCTCAGCAGCGCCATGACGATGTTGAGCGGGACCGACGCGAGGCCCAGCAAGTGGTCGACCGGCGTCCGCGCCCGGTGCAGACCGACGACCACCAGGGTGCCGCCGGGGGCCAGCCGGTCGCGGAAGGCCTCCAGGGCCTCGGTGAGCGGCAGGTGGTGCAGGGTGGCGACGCAGGTGATGACGTCGTGGGACCGGTCGGGCAGCCCGGCCGGCGCGTCGGCCACCGTGTACGTCACCGGGGCCGTCGTGGGGGTCAGTTCGCGGGCCCGGGCCGTGATCGCGGGGTCCGCGTCGATCCCGTGCACCCGCCCGGCCCGGCCGGCCAGCAGCCGGGCGAGGTCGCCGCTGCCGCACCCCACGTCCAGGGCGCTCCCCACCCGCGTGGGGAGTTGCCGCAGGATCCAGGGGTGGAAGCGGGCGTTGTGGTCCCACGGCCGGGCGGCGTGGAAGCGGTCCAGTGCGCGCAGGACCCGGTGGTGCGGGGGTGTCATGCCCCCAGTTCAGCAGACGGGCCGGACGCCCGCCGCTCTGCGGTCCAGGAGGGAGCGGTGGATCTCGCCCGCGCGGATCGCCGTCGTCGACAGCAGCGTCGAGGTGAGGCCGTGCGTGTGTTCCGTGCCGCCCTGGAGGTAGATGCCCGCCGTCACGTCCGGGGCGGTCTCGGCGCGGTGGTCGCGGCCGACGCGGATCGCGTCCTCGTCGTCGCGCAGGCAGACCTTGGCCGCCTCGCCGAGCAGGGTGGTGAGGTCCCGGGGCCGGTAGCCGGTCGCGTGGACGAGCAGGTCGGCCTCCAGGGCCCGTTGCTCCCCGGTGGGGAGGAACTCCACGACGACGTCCAGCGAGCCGTCGGCGCGCGAGCGGACGTCCCGTATCCGGGAGACGTTGAGGAAGCGCAGCCGCTCCCGGCCGGTGACCTTCTCCTGGTAGGAGGTCGCGTACAGGGCCTCGATGAGGTCCATGTCGACGACGGAGTAGTTGGTGGAGCGGTGGTAGTCGAAGAGGGACTGCTTGACCTCGGAGGGCGCGGTGAAGTACACGTCCACCGCCTCCGGGTCGAAGATGCGGTTGGCGAACGGGCTGTCGTCGGCCGGGGTGTAGCCGTACTTGGCGAAGACCGAGCAGACCTCGGCCTCGGGGAAGGAGCGGTGCAGGTAGTCGACCGTCTCGGCGGCGCTCTGCCCCGCCCCCAGGACGACGGCCCGGCGCACCGGCGTGCGCCGGTCGAGCAGTTCGGTGACGCGGGGCAGTAACTGGCTGTTGTGCCAGACGCGTTCGGAGAGTTCGACGCCGGGCGGCACATGCGGTTCCAGGCCGACGGCGACGCTCAGGTCCCGGGCGCGGTACGTCTCCCCGGAGGTGCCGCAGACCACGTCGAATCCCGTCACGGTGCCCGACTCGTCGCGCACCGGGTCGACGGCGGTCACCTCCCGGTCGTAGGCCACCAGGTGCCCTACGCGTGCGGCGGCCCACTCGAAGTACTCGTGGAACTCCACCCGCAGCGGGAAGAGCGTCTTCTGGTTCAGGAAGTCGACGAGCCGGCCGCGTTCGCGCAGGAAGCACAGGAAGCTGTAGTCGCTGGCCGGGTCGCGCAGGGTGACGAGGTCCTTGAGGAAGGACACCTGCATCGTGGCGTCGTCGATGAGCATGCCCCGGTGCCAGCCGAAGCGCGGTTGGCGTTCCAGGAAGAGAGCGTTGAGCCGGTGCTCCGGCGCAGCACCCGCGTTGTGTTCCTCGATCGCTATGGCCAGGGCCAGATTTGACGGCCCGAAGCCGATTCCGAGGACGTCGTAGGTGGTGTCCGTGGTGTCCGATCCCGTGAGCGGTGAGTTCACCGTGGCATCGCCTCCCTCAGGCAGCCACATGTTAGATAAGGTTAGCCTTACCTTGCAATGGAGCCGCCGGAGAGGGAGAACCGCATGCGCGTCGCCATGTTCGGCTACCAGACCTGGGGCCACCGCACGCTCCAGGCCCTGCTGGACTCCGACCACGAGGTCACCCTCGTCGTCACCCACCCCAAGAGCGACCACGCCTACGAGAAGATCTGGGACGACTCCGTCGCCGAACTCGCCGAGAAACACGACGTCCCCGTCCTCCTGCGCAACCGTCCCGACGACCCCGAACTCCTCGACGCCCTGCGGGCGGCGCGGCCGGACCTCATCGTCGCCAACAACTGGCGCACCTGGCTGCCCCCGGAGGTGTTCGACCTCCCGCCGCACGGCACCCTCAACATCCACGACTCGCTGCTGCCGTCGTACGCCGGTTTCTCGCCGATCATCTGGGCGCTCATCAACGGCGAGGAGCGCGTCGGCGTCACCGCGCACCGCATGAACGGCGAACTCGACGCCGGCGACGTCCTCGTGCAGCGCGCGGTGCCGGTCGGGCCGGCCGACACCGCGACCGACCTGTTCCATCGGACCGTCGACCTCATCACCCCGATCGTGCGCGAGTCCCTCGACCTCATCGCCACGGGCCGGGACGCCGGGCAGTGGCAGCCGCAGGACCGCTCCCGGGCGAGCTTCTTCCACAAGCGCTCCGCGGAGGACAGCCGGATCGACTGGACCTGGCCGGCGGAGCGCCTGGAACGGCTCGTGCGCGCGCAGTCGGATCCCTATCCGAACGCGTACACCTTCCACCGCGGGGAGCGACTCAGGATCATCTCGGCCGCCGTGTCCGAGGGGCACTACGGCGGCACACCCGGGCGGATCTTCATCCGCGAGGGCGACGGCGTGGTCATCGTGGCCGGCCCCGAGGCGCACACCGGCCGCTGCCCGGGGCTCGTCATCCGGCGGCTGCGCACGGACGACGACACGGAGTACGCCGCGACCGACTACTTCCGCACGATGGGCGGCTACCTGACGGCGCGTCCGTGACTGACGCTCCGTCAAGTCATCATGAGCGGGCGGAGATTGTCCGGAAACCGTTGCTGAGGTAAGCCTTACCTTGCTTTACTGACGGCCGTACGAATCCTGCCTGAACCCCGGCGACAAGGGACGCGCATGCCGAGAAAGCTCCTCACCACCCTTCTCACCGTCACCCTGGCCGCCGGGTTGGCAGCCTGCGGCTCCGTCAAGGACGACTCCGACGCCCCCTCCGACGACACGAAGGCGGACGCCTCGTCCGCCTTCCCCGTCACCATCAAGCACAAGTTCGGCAGCACGAAGATCACCGAGGAACCGAAGCGGGTCGTGGTGATCGGCGACGGCGGCACGGACGACGTCGACGCGCTGTACGCCCTCGGGGTCACGCCGGTCGCCGTCTCCAAGGACGCCTTCGCGGCCGACGGCGTCCACCCCTGGCTGAAGGACCGGGTCGACACCAAGAAGACCAAGCTCCTCGACACCATGAACGGGGTCGACTTCGAGGAGGTCGCCGCCCTCCGGCCCGACCTGATCCTGGCCACCTCCGACTTCACCCTGGAGAAGAACTACCAGAAGCTCTCGGCGGTGGCGCCGACCATCGGCTACGAGACGGCGTGGGGCAAGCAGACCTGGCAGGAGCACGTCCAGGTGGTGGCGAAGGCCGTCGGCCGACAGGAGCAGGCCGCGAAGGCCATCGAGGACACCGAGGACAGCATCGCCGAGGTGAGGACCAAGCACCCGGGGCTGAAGGGCAAGACCTACAGCCTGTCCATCGGCAACACCCCGGCCAAGATCTTCACCATCGCCTCGGAGGACGACTTCGCGGCGAAGCTGATGAGCGAGGTCGGGCTGGGCCTGACCCCGTCGGTGAAGAACATCAAGACGGTCAGCGGCAGCCCCACCGGCGAGCTGTCCTTCGAGCAGCTCGACAAGCTCGACGCGGACCTGGTCGTGATCGCGTTCACCACGCCGCAGCTGAAGAAGGCCTTCGAGTCCAGCGCGCTGGTGAAGAACATGTCCGCGGTGAAGGAGGACCGCTACGTCGTGACCGACGTGGCGACCATCAGCCAGCTCCGCAGCCCGTCCGTGCTGGGCATCCCGTGGGCGCTGGACAACCTGGAGACCGGGTTCGCCAAGCTGGACAAGTAGTCCCGGCCTGGACCTTCGAGGTGGAACGGAGAGGCGGGGCGCGTGACGCGCCCCGCCTCTCCGGCGTCCGTCAGCTGTCGCGCAGGGCCGAGTCGACCTCCTCCGCCGACATGTCCTCGATCTCCAGGTGGAGCGCGGCGACCTGCTCCAGCCGTCCCGGGGTGTGCTCCTCGGCGGCCAGCCGCTTGGCCATGCCGCCCGCCGTGAGAGTGGCGAACAGGGCCCGCACCGACACCTCGGAGGTGTCGAGGGCCTCCCGCAGCCGGCTCACGATCACGGTGGCGAGCACCGAGTCGCCGCCGAGCGCGAAGAACGCGTCGTCCAGGCCGACCCGTTCGACGCCGAGGACGTCGGCCCACACGCGGGAGACGACCGTCTCGAGGGCACTGCCGGGCGTCCGCTGCTCCCCCTCCCCCGGCTCCCGCGTCTCCCAGAGCGCGCGGACGGCGCGGCGGTCGAGTTTGCCGTTGGCGGTGAGCGGCAGCTCCGCGGCGACGGCGACGCGGGCCGGGACCATGTGGGGCGGCAGCACCGAACGCGCCCACTGCCGCAGTTCCTCCTCCGTCGTCCCGGACTCGGCGGCCACCGCGGCCGCCAGCTGCACGCCGGGGCCGCCGGTCAGACCGGCGACGGCGCGCCGCACCGCCGGATGCCCGGCGAGCCCCGCCTCGACCTCGCCGAGTTCGATGCGGAAACCGCGCACCTTCACCTGGTGGTCGCGCCGGCCGAGGAACTCCAGCGTGCCGTCGGGCCAGTAGCGGGCGAGGTCGCCGGTGCGGTACCAGCGCACGCCGCCGGCCTCGGTGAACCTCTCGGCCGTGCGCTCCGGATCGGCCCGGTAGCCGAGGGCCACACCGTCCCCGCCGATCCACAGCTCGCCCGGCACCCAGTCCGGGCAGTCCCGGCCGCGCGGGTCGACGACCCGGCAGCGGACGTTGCGCAGCGGGGTGCCGTACGGCACGGCCCGCCAGTGCGCGGGCACCCGGGCGTCCGGCACCTCGCACACGGTGGAGTGGATCGCGGTCTCGGTGGTGCCGCCGAGGCCGGCGAACCGGCAGCCCGGTGCCCGTTCGGCGAGCCGTCCGGGCAGGTCGGTGCCGACCCAGTCCCCGCCGAGCAGCACCGCGCGCAGACCGGCCAGTTCGCCGGGCCCGGTGGCGAGCAGCAGCATGTCCAGCAGCGGCGGGACGCAGTTGACGAGCGTCACCCGGTGCCTGCGCACCAGCTCCGCCCACGGCCGGGCCTCGCGCCGGTCCGCCTCGTCGACCAGCACCACCGCGCCGCCCGCGCTCAGCAGTCCGAACACGTCGTAGACGGAGAGGTCGAAGTCCAGTGCGGACAGGGCGAGGCAGCGGTCCGACGGGCCCACGGCGAAGCGGTCGTCGAGGTCGTCGACGGTGTTCATGGCGGCCCGGTGCGGCACCTCCACGCCCTTGGGCTCCCCGGTGGAGCCGGAGGTGAACAGGACGTAGGCGACCTGTTCCTCGTCGACCGGCCGGGGCGCGGGCAGCGGGGCGTGCCGGATCGCCTCCTGGACCGGGAGGCCGTCCTCGACGGTACGGCCGTCGGTGAGGGTGACGCGGAAGCCGGCGGTGGCGCGGATGCGGTCGCGGCGGGCGGGCGGCTGCTCGACGCCGACCGGGACGTACGCGGCGCCCGCGGCCAGCACGCCGAGGACGGCGGTGATCTGGTCGGGTCCCTTGGGGAGGCTGACCGCGACGGTGTCCCCCGGCTTCACGCCCCGGTCCGCCAGCGCCCCGGCGCACCGCAGGGCCCGGTCGGCCAGCTCACCGTAGGTGAGGGCGCCTTCGGTGCCCCACAGCAGGGCCGGAGCTTCGGGCCGTTCGGCCGCGTGGGCGAAGAAGCCGTCGTGGAGGAGCCGGTGGCTGCGCGGCCCGTCGGTGGCGTTCACCGCCTCGCGGACCGCCGACTGTTCCGCGGACAGCAGGGCGGGCACCGGCCGGTCCCAGACCTCGTCCTCGGTGCCGAGCCGGGTGACCAGGCCGTGGAACGCGGCGAACATCGCGTCGACCAGTCCGGCGGGGAAGGCGTCCTCGCGCACGTCCCAGTTGACGAGCAGCCCTCCGTCGACCTCGGTGACCTGGGCGTCGAGCAGCACCTGCGGGCCCTGCGAGATGATCCACACCGGCTGCCCGAAGGAGTCCCGCACTCCTTGGTCGAACAGCTCGCCGAGGTTGAGGGCGCTGGTGAACACCACGGGGGCGAGGACCTGTTCGCCGTGGTGCCGGGTGAGGTCGCGCAGTACCTCCACGCCGGAGTAGTCGGCGTGGGCGGCGTCGGTGTGCATGCGGTCCTGGAGCCGCCGGGCGTGCTCGGTGAACGTCGCCGGCTCGGCCAGGTCGACGTCGAGCAGCACCGAGCTGGTGAAGTCGCCGACGAGCAGGTCGGTGTCGGGGTGGGAGCCGCGGCGGTCGAACATGGGGACGTTCAGCAGGAAGCGGGGCTGACCGCTGTGGGCGGCCAGCACCTCGGAGAAGGCGGTCGCGACGGCCATCGCGGGGGTCAGCCCGTGCTGGTGGGCCCGGGCGGCCAGGCGCCGCTTCTCCTCCGGCGGCAGCCAGTGGTGCCGCCGCGTGACGCGGGTGGGGTCGGCCCGCTCCGCCTCGGGGACCAGGGGCAGGTCGGGCGCGCTGGGCAGCTCGGGGACCCGGCGCTGCCACCAGGCCCGCGCCTGGTCGCGGCTCAGCCGTCGCACCTCCTTGCGTTCCGCCAGGTAGGCCGGGTAGCTGGTGCGGATCGGGGGCAGCGCGGCGTCGGGGTCGCGGTAGAGCCGGGCGAGGTCGGAGAGCAGGACGCGGTAGCTGAGGGCGTCCGCGGCGAGCATGTCGACGTCCACGTGGAGCCGGCTGCGGTCGTCGGGCAGCAGGGAGAGCTGCACGGAGAACACCTCGCCAGCCCCCACGTCGAGCCGGGCGTGCGAGGAGGAGTGCCGGACGTCCTCCAGTTTGGCCGCGGCCGTCTCGGGATCGAGGGCGCGCAGGTCGTTGACGGCCGTGGCCGGGCGGGTGAGTTCGGGCAGGATCCGCTGGCGGCCGTCGTCGCCGAAGCGGGCCCGGAGCATGCCGTGTCTCCGGACGAGGGCCCGTACGGCCGTGTCGAGCCGGTCCGGGTCGACGCCCGAGCCGTCGAACTCGACGTACAGGTGCGCGGCGACGGAGCCGAGGGTGGTGTCGTCGCCGCGGCCGATCCAGTAGGCGTGCTGCATCACGGCGAGCGGGAAGGGCTCGCCGGTCTCGGGGACCGGGGCCTCGACGGCCGGCTCGGCGGGAGCGGGGGCGGGGGCCTGGGCCGGGGCCCGGGACGCGAGCAGGGCGCGCCACGCGCGCAGGGTGGGTTCCTGGGCCAGTTCGGCGAAGCCGACCTTGACGCCCTGCTTGCGCCAGGAGCCGGCGATCCTCATCAGCGTGATCGAGTCCAGGCCCCAGGCGATGAGGCTGTCGTCCTCGCCCGGCGGGGTGTCCGGGCCGAATGTGTCGGTGACCGTACGGAGCAGCTCGTCCGCGGTCGGGGGGTGCTGCGTCACCGGTTCCTCCGCTGTCGCTCAGAAGCCATCGTTGTCGTCGAAGTCGTCGAAGTCGTCGCTGTCGTGGTCGAAGTCGAAGGCGCTCTCGAAGTCCTCGATGTCGTCCTGGGTCAGGGACACCAAGGGCAGGTCCGACGGGGTGAGTCCGCCCGCACGGGCGTCCTCGGCGTGCCGCACCAGGCCGCGCAGGGCCCGCTCCCACAGCGCGAGCAGGGCTGCGGTCTCGGAGGGTGCGAGGAAGGCCCGCGGGGCGGACGCGGAGACGTGCAGCCGGACGCCGCCGCTCTCCTCGACGGCGACGGTGTTGATCTCCAGCCCGGCGGCGGGCCGCGCGCCGTCCGGCGGCACGCGGAGCATCGGAGCCTCGGGGGCGAGTTCCCAGGGCTCGTCGCCGGAGGCGGACGCGGTGAAACGGCCGAGGTAGTTGAAGACGATCTGCGGATGCGGGCGCTTGTCCAGTTCGGCGGCGGTGTCGGGGTTGAGGTGCCGAAGCAGGCCGTAGCCGAGGCCGTGGTCCGGTACGGCGCGCAACTGTTCCTTGACGCGTTTCAGGGCCGTGCCCGCGGCCGGGCCGCCGGACAGGGCCTCGTCGAGGTCGACCGGGCCGGGGTCGAGGGCTACGGGGTGGAACGTGGTGAACCAGCCCACCGTGGCGGAGAGATCGACGTTCTCGGCGATGCCCTCCTCGCGTCCGTGGCCCTCCAGTCCCACGAGGAGCGAGCGGCCGGCGAGGTCCCCGCGCTCCTCCCGCCGGACGGCCACGGCGATCGTGAGGGCGCTCAGCAGGACGTCGGGGACGGCGGCCCGGTACGCGGCGGGCACCGTCGTCAGCAGCGGGACGGTGACGTCCTCGGGGAGCACGAGCGTCTCCTCCCGCACGGTCGCCGCGGTGTCGCGGACGGGGTCCGGGGCCCGGTCCAGCAGGGGCCGCGCCCGCTCCAGCGTCTCGGTCCAATAGGGCAGTTCGCGCAGGCGTTCCGTCGAGCGGGCCTCCTCGGCCAGGAGGTGGCTCCAGCGGCGGAACGAGGTGCCGGTGCGGCGCGGGCGCGGGGTCTGTCCGGACCGCAGGGCCTGCCACGCGTCGGCCAGCCCGGAGAGGACGATCCGCCACGACACGCCGTCGACGACGAGGTGGTGGGCGACCAGGAGCAGCCGGTCGGTACCGCACAGGACCGCCCGGAGCATGCGCCCGGCGCGGGGGTCGAGGCGGGCCGCCGCGTCCTTCACGTGCCGGTCGAGGTCCGGCCCTTGGGCGCGGGTCAGCAGGTCGCGCGCCCGTACGGTGCCCTCGGCGGGGACCACCAGGTGGCTGCCGTCGTCGGTCAGGCGGGCGCGCAGCATGTCGTGCCGGTCCAGGAGCACCTGCAGCGCGGCGGCGGCGTCGTCCTCGCTCAGGTCCGGGGGCGTCACCAGCAGGACCGCCTGGGCGAGGCCGCCGTAGGAGCCGTCGGGGCCGGCCGTCCACCGCATGACGGGGGTGAGCGGCACCTCGCCCACGGGATCGTCGGCCTGATGCTCCGTCCCGGCGGAGCCGGTCGTGGCGGCGGCCGCCGCCAGCCCGGCCGGGGTGGGTGACTGGAAGACCTGCCGGGGGCTGAGGGCCAGGCCCGCCTTGCGGGCCAGGGTGACGAGCCGGATGGAGACGATGCTGTCGCCGCCCAGCTCGAAGAAGTTGTCGTCGACACCGACCCGCGCGAGCCCGAGGACGGTGGCGAACAGCGCGCAGAGCCGCCGCTCGCGTTCGTCGGCGGGCTCCCGGGCGGGGCCGGAGCCGGTGGCGGTTTCGGGGGCGGGCAGGCCGGCCCGGTTCACCTTGCCGGAGGGCAGCAGCGGGAAGGCGTCCAGGACGGTCAGGGTGCGCGGCACCATGTGCTCGGGCAACCGCTCCTGGAGCCAGTCCCGCAGCGCGGGCAGGGTCCGGGGGTCCGCCAGGCAGTATCCGGCGAGTTGCCTGACGCCCGGGGCGTCCTCGCGGACGACGACCACGCCGCGCCGGACGCCCGGGTGCTGCTCGAGGATCGCCTCGATCTCCTCCAGCTCGACGCGCATGCCGCGGATCTTCACCTGGTTGTCGGCGCGGCCGAGGAACTCCAGGGTGCCGTCGCGCTGCCAGCGGACCAGGTCGCCGGTGCGGTAGAGGCGTTCACCGGGCGGGCCGAACGGGTCGGCGACGAAGTGGTCGGCGGTGCGGCGCGGGTCGTTGACGTAGCCGCGGCCGAGGTAGACCCCGCCCGCGTACAGCTCGCCCGGCACGCCCACCGGGACGGGCTGGAGCCGGTCGTCCAGGACGTAGAGCCGGGTGTTGGAGTTGGGCCGGCCGATGGAGACGGCGCTGCGGATCGCCCCGGTGCGGTAGACGACGTGGCTGACGCCGATGGTGGCCTCGGCCGGTCCGTAGCCGTGGTACATCACGGCCTCGCTCGCGGCGCGGAAGCGGGCGAACAGTTCCGGGGTGAGCACCTCGCCGCCGCACCACACGTGCCGCAGCAAGGCCGCGCGGCGGGTGAAGCCGTCCAGTTCGAGGAGCAGGTCGAGCATCGAGGAGACCAGGTAGGTGAAGGTCACCCGGTGCCGTTCGACGGTGTCGAGGAGGTAGTCGACGTCCCGTTCGCCGCCGGGTTCGGCGATCACCACGCGGCCGCCGTTGACCAGCGGCAGGAAAATCTCGTTGATGGAGATGTCGAAGCCGAGCGGCGCCTTGAACAGGGCCGCGTCGTCGGTGCCGAAGCCGAGCAGGCCGCGCTGCCACAACAGCCGGTGCGCGATGGCCCGGTGGCGGATCATCGCGCCCTTGGGGACGCCGGTCGAGCCGGAGGTGTAGATGACGTAGGCGAGGCCTTCCGGGTCGACGTCCACCGGCGGCCTCTCGGCGGTGGGGCCGTCCAGGGCGACCTCGACGACGTGCGGCGCGTCCTCCCCCAGGAGGCCGTCGTCACCGGGCCGGCCGAGTACGGCGGTCAGGGCCGCGCCGCGGCACACCTCGGCGATGCGCCGGGCCGGCCAGGACGGCTCCAGCGGGACGAAGGCCCCGCCCGCCTTCAGCACGGCGAGCAGCCCGACGACCATCTCCGCGGACCTCTCCAGGTGGATGCCGACGCGGTGCTCCGGGCCCACCCCGAGGGACATGAGCCGCCGTGCGAGGCCGTTGGCGCGGGCGTCGAGCTCGCCGTAGGTGAGGGCCGGGCCGCCGGGGACGCCGTACTCGACGGCCACCAGGTGCGGGGTCTTCGCGGCCTGTTCCTCCACCAGGGCGGTGAGCGTGGTGGCCGGCACGGTGCGCGCGGTGTCGTTCCACTCCCCCAGCAGCAGGTCCCGCTCGCGCGGCGTGAGGACGTCGGCGGCCGTCACCGGGCGGTCGGGGTGCCGGGCCAGCTCGCCGGCCAGGCGGACGAGGCGCTCGGTCATCTCCCGCGCGGTGTCCCGGTCGTACAGGTCGCGGCTGTACACCAGCGTGCCGTCGATGCCGCCGGCGTCGGACCGCTCGAACACGTGGAAGGCCAGGTCGGTCTTGGCGGTGTAGAAGGGGACGCGCCGCTCGGTCAGGGTGAGACCGGCGAAGTCCCGGCGGTCGGCCGGGGCCTGCTGGTGGGCCAGCATCACCTGGAACAGCGGGTGCCGGCCCATCGAGCGGGTGGGCGCGAGCGCGTCCACCAGCCGTTCGAAGGGCAGGTCCTGGTGGGCGAAGGCGTCCACGTCGGCCTCGCGCACCCGGGCGAGCAGCGTGCGGAACGTCGGGGCGCCCGAGACGTCGGTGCGCAGCACGAGGGTGTTGACGAACAGGCCCACGAGGCCGTCCAGGACGGGGTCGCCGCGCCCGGCCACCGGGGTGCCCAGGGGGATGTCGTCGCCGGCGCCGAGCCGGCCGAGGAGGACGGCGAGGGTGGCCTGGAGGGCCATGAAGACGGTGCCCCCTGCCTCGGCGGACAGGTCCCGCAGCGCCCGGTGAGTCTCCGGATCGAGGGTGAAGTCCACGGCCCCGGCCCGGTAACCGGGCACGGGCGGGCGGGGCCGGTCGACGGGTAGCTGGAGTTCCTCGGGCAGCCCGTCCAGGCGCCGCGCCCAGTGGCGCACCTCCTCGGCGGTGTACTCCTCGTCGAGGAGGTCCCGCTGCCACAGGGTGTGGTCGGCGTACTGCACGGCGAGCGGCGGCCACGCGGGGGGTGTGCCGCGCAGCCGGGCGGTGTAGGCGGTCTCCAGGTCGCGCAGCAGCGGTTCGGCCGACCAGCCGTCGGTGGCGATGTGGTGGACGAGCAGGAGCAGGACGTGGTCGTCGGGGGCGAAGGCGTACAAGGTGGCGCGGACGGGGATCTCGCGGTCCAGGGCGAAGGAGTGGGCGGCGGCCTCGCTCAGCAGCGCGTCGAGGTCGTCGGCGGACGCGGTGACGGTCTCGAAGGGGACGGCGGTGTCCGTGCGGATCTCCTGCCGGGGGACGCCGTCGTCGTCGGGGAAGACGGTGCGCAGTGCCTCGTGCCGGTCCACGACGTCCTGGAGCGCCGCGCCCAGGGCCTCGGGGTCGAGCGGTCCGCCGAGGCGGACGGCGGTGGGGATGTTGTAGGTGGGGGTCGGCCCCTCCAGCCGGTACAGGAACCACAACCGGGCCTGCGCGAAGGACAGCGGCACGGGGTCGGGGCGCCGGGCCGGGACCAGCGGGGGCCGCCGCTGGGCGGGCGTCTCCAGCAGGGGTGCGAGGGCGGCCGCGGTGGGCGTGTCGAAGACGGCCCGCAGCGGCAGGGCGACGCCCAGTTCCGCGCGGACGCGGGCGACGAGCCGGGTGGCGAGGAGGGAGTGGCCGCCGAGCGCGAAGAACGCGTCGTGGACGCCCACGGACGGCAGTCCGAGCAGGTCCGCGAAGAGGCGGCACAGGGTCGCCTCGGCCTCGGTGCGGGGCGCGTCGGCGGTGGTGAGCGCGGACAGGTCGGGGTCGGGCAGGGCGGCGCGGTCGAGTTTGCCGTTGGGGGTGAGCGGCAGGGCGTCCAGCACGACGACGGCGGAGGGCACCTGGTGGCCGGGCAGGGTGCCGGCCAGGTTCCGCCGGAGCTGCTGCGGCTCCGGGCGGGCGCCGGGGTGCGGGACGACGTAGGCGACCAGCCGCGGATCGCCGTGGGTGTCCTGACGTACCGTCACCGCGGCCTGGGACACCCCGGGCAGGGCGGCCGCCGCGGCCTCCGTCTCGCCCGGCTCGACCCGGAAGCCGCGGATCTTCACCTGGTCGTCGGCCCGGCCCAGGAACTCCAGCGCCCCGTGGGCGGTCCAGCGCACGATGTCGCCGGTGCGGTAGAGGCGGGCGCCCGGCGGGCCGTAGGGGTCGGCGACGAAGCGTCCGGCGGTCAGGGCGGGCCGGCCGAGGTAGCCCCGGGCGAGCTGGCTCCCGCCGAGGTACAGCTCGCCCGGGACGCCCGGCGGCACCGGGCGCAGGGACGCGTCCAGCACGAGGGTGCGGGTGTTCCACACCGGGCGTCCGATCGGCACGGAGCCCGACGCGGAGCGGGTGCCGTCGGCGCACGGCCACGCGGTCACGTCCACGGCCGCCTCGGTCGGGCCGTAGAGGTTGTGCAGTGCGGTGCCGTCCAGCAGGCGGGTGCAGCGTTCGGCGAGGTCCGCCGGCAGGGCCTCGCCGCTGCACACGATCCGGCGCAGGACGCCCCGGGCCCGCTCGGCGGCCGGGTCGTCGAGGAAGACCCGCAGCATCGACGGGACGAAGTGGGCGGTGGTGACGCGCTGTTCGCGGATCAGCTCGGCGAGGTGGGCGGGGTCGCGGTGCCCGCCGGGGCGGGCGAGGACCAGCGCCGCTCCGGTGATCAGCGGCAGGAAGAACTCCCAGACGGAGACGTCGAAGCTCGCCGGGGTCTTCTGGAGCACCCGGTCCCCGGGCCCGACGCGGTAGGTGTCCGCCATCCACAGCAGCCGGTTGACGATCGCCGCGTGCGGGACGACGACGCCCTTGGGGCGGCCCGTGGAGCCGGAGGTGAAGATGACGTACGCGGGGTGCTCGGGGCGCAGCGGCGCGAGGCGTTCCCCGTCGGAGAGGGCGGCGGGGTCCAGGGCCGCCAGGCGCTCGCGCAGGGCGGGGTCGTCGAGCAGGAGCGTCGGTGCCGCCGAGGCGGGGACCTTGTCCGCGGCGGCACCGGAGGTCAGGACGAGCGCCGGGGCGGCGTCCTCGATCATCACGGCGAGCCGTTCGGCGGGGTAGCCGGTGTCCAGCGGGACGTAGGCGGCGCCCGCCTGGAGTATCGCGAGCAGCGCCACGACCAGGTCGGGTCCCCGGTCGAGGGCCACGGCCACGCTTTGCTCCGGGCCGACGCCGTGACGGACCAGCAGGCGGGCCAGGCGGGCCGCGCGGGCGTGCAGTCCGGCGTAGCCGAGGGTGAGGTCCTCGAAGGTGAGCGCCGGCGCGTCGGGGGTGCGGGCCGCCTGCTCGACGAGCAGGTCGGCCAGGGTGGTGCCGGGGACCGGGTGGGCGGTGGTGTTCCACTCGCCCAGGACCTGGTGTTCCTCGGACGCGGACATCAACGGCAGCCGTGACACGGGCTGTTCGGGGTCGGCCAGTCCGGCGGCGAGCAGCGTCTCCAGCCGGGCCAGCAGCCGGTCGACGGTCTCCGGGGTGAACAGGCCGCTGCGGTAGGTGGCCTCGATGCGCAGCCGCCCGTCGGTGAGGAAGGCCTCCAGGGACAGGTCGAACTGGGTGGTGTCGTTGTGGACGGTCTCCCATTCGGCGCTCACCCCCGGCAGCCGGGGTCCTTGGAGCCCCTGGGTGAGGAAGAGCAGCATGACGTCGAACCAGACGGCCCGGCCCGGGTGCCGCTCCGGCCGCAGCCGCTCCACGAGCAGGTCGAACGGCATGTCCTGGTGGGCGTAGGCGTCGGTGCACAGCCGGCGTACGCGTTCGACGAGTTCGGCGGTGCCGGGGTCGCCGTCGAGGTCGGCGCGCAGGGCCAGGGTGTTGCCGAAGTTGCCGATGAGCCGGTCGAGTCCGGGCAGGTCGCGGTTCATCACGGCCGAGCCGATGGGGACGTCGGTGGCTCCGGTGAGGCGGTGGAGCAGCGCGGCCAGGCCCGCGAACAGCACCATGAACGGGGTGGCGCCCGCGGTGCGGGCGAAGGCGGTGAGCCGGTCGGTGACCTCGGGCGCGAAGGTACGGAAGCGGCGGTCGCCGTGCGCGGTGGGCTGGGGCGTGCGGGGTGCGTCGGTGGGCAGGTCCAGGGGGCGGGGTGGCGGGACCAGGGCGGTGCGCCAGTGGTCGAGGTGGCCGGCCAGCCGTTCGTCGGTGAAGGTGGTGCGCTGCCAGAGGGCGAAGTCGGCGTACTGCGCGGGCAGGGGTTCGAGCCCGGCGTCCGCTCCGGTGGCGGCGGCCCGGTAGAGGGCGCTCAGGTCGCGGGACAGGGCGTTGAAGGTGCCGCCGTCCCAGGCGATGTGGTGCACCGTCAGCACGAGGGTGTGGTCCTGGTCGGCGCGCCGGACGAGCAGGGCCCGCAGGGGGTGGTCGGCGGCCAGGTCGAAGGGGGTCGCGGAGGCGGCTCGGGCGAGTTCGGCGGCGCACCGGTCCTGTTCGTCCGCCGGGTGCCCGCGCAGGTCGGTCTTCTCGAAGGCCAACTCGGCTCGCTCGTCGACCACTTGGTGAGGGGTTCCGTCGTCGGCCGTGGGGTAGCGGGTGCGCAGCACCTCGTGCCGGGTGAGCAGCCCGGCCAGGGCGGTGCGCAGCGCGTCCGCGTCGAGGGGGCCGCGCAGCCGGATGGCCAGGCACACGTTGTAGGCGGGGCTGGCCGGGTCGAGCTGCTGGAGCAGCCACATGCGGGACTGGGCGTACGACAGCGGCAGCGTGGCCGTGTCCGCGGCCCGGGGCGGGATCCGTTCGGCCCGGGCGGGGGTGTGGGCGAGGCCCGCGCTCTCCAGCCTGCGGCGCAGCAGTTCCCGCTTGCGTGCCGCGAGGTCGCCTGGCCGGTCCGCCTGGGTCTCGGTCACTGGTGTCCGCCTTTCAGCAGCCGTTCGAGGGAAGCGGTCCACAGCTCGCCCAGCCGCTCGATCCGCGCCTGGGTGAAGAGCCGTTGTGGCCAGTGCCAGCACGCCGTGAGGACCGGGCCGCCGGGGTCCTTCCCCTCGTCGATCACCGCGTCGACGACCAAGGGGTAGAGGGCCGGTGCCCCGGGGTCGGCCCACGCGCCCAGGGCCCCGGTCTCGGGGGCGCTGGTGAACGCGGCGTCCTCCGCCTGCTCCCCGAGGGTCATGCGGCCCAGGTAGTTGACCGCGATCTGGGGCTCCGGGAGCCGGGCGAGGACGGCGGCCGTGTCCGGGTTGAGGTGCCGCAGCAGGCCGTGCCCGATGCCCCTGTCCGGCAGGGCGGCGAGCTGCTCCCGGACGCGCCGCAGCTGCTCCGCGGGGGCCGCGCCGCCGGGGTCGAGGCGGACCGGGAAGACACTGGTGAACAGGCCGAGGGTGCCCGACAGGTCGGCGCCCGGCAGGAGGTTCTCCTCGCGGCCGTGGCCCTCCAGGGCGATCAGCACGGAGTCGTCCGGGCCGGGCCGGCCGAGTTCGCGTCGCCACACCGGCACGGCGAGCGCCAGCGCGGTCAGCAGGACGTCCCGCACGGAGTGGGCGGTGAGGAGTGCGGTGAGGTCCGGGCCGAGCGCCGTCCAGTGGTGGCGCACGGTGGCGTGGGTGTCCCGGGCGGGGTCCAGCGCTCCGGCTCCCAGGGCCGGCTCCGGCCGGTCCGACACCGCCGTCCAGTGGGCGAGTTCGGCCGTGCGGCGTTCCGACACGGCCTCGGAGCGCAGCGCCCGGGCCCACTCGCGGAAGGTGGTGCCCGGCGGCGGGAGCGGTGTGCCGTGCCAGGCCGCGGCGAGGTCGGCGGTGAGGACGCCCCAGGAGGCCGCATCGGTGACCAGGTGGTGCAGGACGGCCAGCAGCCGGCCCTCGCGGTCCGGTCCGGTGTCGAACCACAGGAACCGCGCCACCGTCCCGGCGGCGGGGTCGAGTTCGGCGGCCAGGTCCTCGAAGGCGCCGGGTACGAGGGTGGCGATCGTCGCGTGGTCCAGCGATGCGGCGTCGGTGCGGCGTACGCGGTCGGCGGCGCGGGCGGTGCCCGCCGGAGCCGCCCGCAGGCGCAGGGTGCCGTCCTCGTCGCGGGTGAGCGTGGAGCGCAGCAGGTCGTGCCGGTCGAGGACCGTCTGGACCGTGCGGTGCAGCCCGTCGAGGTCCATGCCGGGCGGGGTGCGCAGGAAGCGGGCCTGGCTGAGTGTGCGGAAGGTGCCGCCCTGGGCGACGAGCCGGGTGAGCATGGGCGTGAGCGGGATGTCGCCGACGCCCGCGTCCGGATCCGGTTCCGGGTCCGTGGCCCGGCTCCGGGCGGTACCGGCGGCCTCCGCGAGCGCGGCGACGGTCGGCCGCTCGAACACGTCGCGCGGTGAGAGGGCCAGACCGGCCGCGCGGGCCCGGCCGACCAGCCGCATGGAGACGATGCTGTCGCCGCCGAGCGCGAAGAAACTGTCGTGCACGCCGACCGAGTCCAGCCCGAGGACCTGCGCGAACAGCGCGGCGAGCCGCTCCTCGGCCGCGTTGCGCGGCGGCTGGGCGGCGGGCCCGGCGGTGCGGGACGGGGCGGGGAGCGCGGTGGTGTCCAGCTTCCCGTTGAGGGTGAGGGGGAACGCGTCGACCGGGACGAACGCCGACGGCACCATGTAGTCGGGCAGGGCGGCCGCCGCCGCCCGGCGCAGCAGCTCCGCCGTCTCCTCGGCGGGCGGAGCGGCCGGGGCCGTCACGACGTAGGCGACCAGGCGGCGCACGCCCGGGGTGTCCTCGCGGACGACGACCGCGGCGCGTTCGACGAGTTCGTGGCCGAGCAGGACCGCCTCGATCTCGCCGGGTTCGATGCGGTAGCCGCGGATCTTGACCTGGTCGTCGATCCGTCCCAGGCATTCCACCAGGCCGTCGTCGGTCCACCGGGCGATGTCGCCGGTGCGGTACATGCGGGCGCCGGGGCGGGTGGTGAACGGGTCGGCGACGAAGCGGCTCGCGGTGGTCGCCGGCCGGCCCAGGTAGCCGCGGGCCAGTCCCTCGCCGGCGATGTACAGCTCGCCGTCGACGCCGGTCGGTACGGGGTTGAGGTGCCCGTCGAGGATGTACAGGGTGGCGCCGGCCACGGGGCGGCCGATCGCGGGCCGGTCGCTGAGGGCGAGGTCGCAGTCCGCGGAGTCGACGGTGCACTCGGTGGGCCCGTACAGGTTGTGCGCGGCCAGTCCGTCGGTCTCGCGCAGGGTGCGCCACAGGTCGGGCGGTACGGCCTCGCCGCCGACGCCCAGCACCTTCAGCCCGGCCCGCCAGTCGCCGCCGCGCGCGACGACCTCGGCGAGCAGGGACGGGGACAGCTCGATGAACTCGATGCGGTGCTCGGCGAGGAAGCCGCGCAGCGCGTCCGGGTCGCGGCGGATCTCCTCGGGCACCAGGTGCAGTTCGTGTCCGGCGAACATCCACAGCATGGGCTGCCAGGACGCGTCGAAGGCCGTCGGCCAGGCGTGGCCCACGCGCAGGGGCCGGCCGCCGACCGCCGCCGAGGCCGGGGTGTGCAGGGCGGCGTGGTGGGCGGCGAACAGGTTGACGATGGCCCGCTGCGGCACGACGACGGCCTTGGGGCGGCCGGTGGAGCCGGAGGTGTAGATGATGTAAGCGGGGTGTTCGGGGAGCAGCGCGCCGCCGCGGTCGGCGTCCGTCAGATCGGTGCCGTCCGCGTCCGCGAGGCGCTGCCGGGTGCCGGGGTCGTCGAGCAGCAGGACGGGGACCTCGCCGAGGGTGTCCGGCGCCGGCGCGGTGCCGGTGGTGGCGACCAGGGCGACGGGCCGGGCGTCGGCGAGCATCCCTGCGATCCGCTCCTCGGGCCAGGCGGGGTCGAGGGGCAGATAGGCGGCGCCCGCCTTCTGGACGGCGAGCAGCGCGGTGATGGTGTCGGGTGTGGGCGGCAGGGCGAGCGCGACGATCCGCTCCGGCCCGGCACCGGACTCGGTGAGCACCCGGGCCAGCCGGTTGGCGCCGGTGTTCAACTCGGCGAAGTTGAGCCGCTGTTCGCCGCCGACGACGGCCACCGCGTCCGGTGTGCGGGCGGCCTGCGCCTGGAGCACCTCGGGCAGCGTGGCGTACGGGGTGGGCAGCGGTTCCGCCGCCCCGCGCGCCGACAGTGCGGCCCGTTCCTCGGGCGCGAGGACGTCGAGCGCCGCGAGCGGGGTGCCGGGCTCCGCGACCACCGCGCGGACGAGCCGTTCGAAACGCCCGGCGAGCCGCTCCACGGTGGCCCGGTCGTAGCAGTCGGGCCGGAACTCGAAGACGACGCCGAGCCGCTGTTCGGCGAGCACGGCGAGGGTCAGCGGGTAGTGGGTGGCGCCGGACCCCTTGACGTCGAGGATCCGCAGTCCGGACTCCACCTCCGCGCGGGCCACCGCGTCCCGGTCGATCGGGTAGTTCTCGAAGACCAGCAGGGTGTCGAAGAGGTCGCCGGTCCCGGCGAGGCGCTGGATCTCGGTGAGGCCGAGGTACTGGTGGTCCATCAGCCGGGACTGCTCGTCCTGCACGCGGCGCAGGAAGGCGGCGGCCGGCTCCCCCGGGGGTACCGACACCCGCACGGGCACGGTGTTGATGAACAGGCCGATCATCGACTCCGCGCCGGCGAGTGCGGCGGGGCGCCCGGCCACGGTCGCGCCGAACACCACGTCGTCCCGGCCGGTCAGGCGCGCCAGCAGCAGGGCCCACAGGCCCTGGACGACGGTGTTGACGGTGACGCCCAGGCCGCGGGCCGTCCGCTGCACGTCGGCGGTGAGTTCCTCGGACAGCCGCAGCGTGTGCAGTTCGGGCGGTACGGGGACCAGGCCGGCGGCCGAGGGGGCCAGCAGGGTCGGCGTCGCCCCGGCCAGTGCCTGGCGCCAGGCCCGGCCGGAGGCCTCCCGGTCCCGGCTCGCCAGCCAGGCGAGGAAGTCGCGGTACGGCCGTACGGCGGGCAGCGGGGCCGAGCGGCCGGGGGCGAGCTGCGCGGCGTACAGCTGGAGCAGTTCGCGCACCAGCAGGGGCACGGACCAGCCGTCGAGCAGGAGGTGGTGGTTGGTGAGGACGAGCAGCCGGCGGTCGTCGCCCCGGTCGATCAGGGTCAGGCGCAGCAGCGGGGGGTCGGTCAGGTCGAAGCGGGCGGCGGCTTCGGCGGCGACGAGCCGCTCGGCCTCCGCCTCGTCGGCGGCGTCGGCCTCCCGCCAGTCGACGGGGACCTGCTTGAGGACGACCTGCACCGGCTCGTCCATGTCGTCCTCGTGGAGGAAGGCGCTGCGCAGGTTGGCGTGCCGGGCGAAGAGCTCCTCGGCGGCGGTGCGCAGCAACCCGGGGCGGAGCGGGCCCTCGATCTCCACGAGGGACTGCATGGTGTAGACGTCCTGGGCGCCCTCGTCGAACAGGGCGTGGAACAGCAGGCCCTGTTGCAGCGGGGACAGCGGCAGGACGTCCTCGACCAGGGACCCGTCGTCCGCCGCGCCGGCGGGCTCTGTGCTCATCGGCTCCTCCACCTCGCCTTGACGTTGTCGAGCTGCGACCGGCTGAGCGACACCAGCGGCTCCGCGGTCGCCGAGAACTCCTCCTCCGGGGCGGCGCCGTCCGGCAGGCAGCGGGCGAGACCGGCCGGGGTGCGGTGGGTGAACACGTCCCGGGGGGAGAGTGCGAGTCCCGCCCTGCGGGCCCGGTCGGCCAGCCGGACCGAGACGATGCTGTCGCCGCCGAGGGCGAAGAAGTCGTCGTGGACGCCGACCCGTTCGACGCCGAGCACTTCGGCGAACAGGCCGCACAGCGCCTTCTCCGGTTCGGTGCGCGGCGGGTCGAAGGTGCTCGCCCGCGTGAAGTCGGGGGCGGGCAGCGCGCGGCGGTCGAGCTTGCCGCTGGGGGTGAGCGGCAGCGCCTCCAGGACCACCACGGCGGCCGGTACGAGGTGGGCGGGGAGCCGCTCGGCGAGGGCGTGGCGCAGGCCGGCCGGATCCGGGCCGCCGCCCGCACCGGGGTCCGGTTCGACGTACGCCACGAGCCGCCGGGGCACCGTCCCGTCCTCCCGGGCCACGACCGCGGCCGCGCGCACGCCGGGCAGGGCTCGGGCCGCCGCCTCGATCTCGCCGGGTTCGACCCGGAAGCCGCGGATCTTGACCTGCTGGTCGGCCCGGCCCAGGAACTCCACCGTGCCGTCGGGGCGCAGCCGGGCCAGGTCGCCGGTGCGGTAGAGGCGGCTGCCCGGCGGGCCGAAGGGGTCGGCGACGAACCGTTCGGCGGTGCGGCCGGGTTGGCCCAGGTACCCGCGGGCCAGTCCGTCGCCCGCGAGATACAGCTCACCGGCCGCCCCGGTGGGGGCAGGGCGCAGGAAGGGGTCGAGGACATGCACCCGGGTACCGGCGATGGGCCGCCCGAGCGGGACGGTGCCGGCGGTCTGCTTCTGCCCCGCCGCGGGGTCGGTGTCCCGGCCGCCCACCCCGTTCTCGTCGTCGGCGTACACGTGGACGAGGCTGTCGCCGGCCGCCTCCGAGCAGCCGTAGAGGTTGACGAGGCGGGCGGTCGGCCAGCGTGCGGTGATCCGGTGGGCCAGGTCGGTGGTGAGGGGTTCGCCGCTGGAGATCCAGGTGCGGACCGAGCCGAAGCCGCCGGGCGGGGCGGACTCGACGAGGGTGGTGTAGAGGCTGGGGACGGCTGTGAGCAGGGTGGCCCGGTGCCGGGAGGCCAGCGCGGCGAGGGCGGTGGGGTCGCCGGCCGTGTCGTCGTCGGCGAGGGCCACGGCCTCCCCCGCGACCAGCGCGCCGAGCAGTTCGGTCAGGCCGTCGATGAAGCTGATCGGGCTCTTGGCGACGCGGACGCCGGGCGGGCCCTCCGTCAAGGTCCGGCCCCAGGCGAGCCGGTTGGCCAGGGCCCGCTGCGTGCCGAGCACGCCCTTGGGGCGGCCGGTGGAGCCGGAGGTGAACACGACGTACGCGGGGTGGTCGGGGGACAGCGGCGGGCGCGGTACGGCGGGGGCCGTCTCGCCGGGGTCGCAGACCGACTCCGGGTCGAGGGCGAGTCGCCGGGCGGTCTCCTGGTCGCTCACCACGAGCCGCGGGTGCGCGTCCCCGAGCATGAGGGCGATGCGCTCGGGCGGGTAGGACGGGTCGACGGGCATGCAGGCGGCCCCGGCCTTGAGGGTGGCCAGCAGCGCGGTGACGAGGTCGGTTCCGCGTGGCAGGGCGACGGCCACGACGGACTCGGGCCCGGCACCGCGGGCGAGCAGGGCGGCGGCCAACCCGTCGGCGGCGGCGTCGAGCCGGGCGAAGGTCAGGGTCGTGTCGCCGTGATGGACGGCGGGGGCCCGCGGTGTGTGGGCGGCCTGTTCCTCGAAGAGGTCGCGGACGGTGGTGTGCCGCTCGCCCGCAGCGACAGCACGACGCCCATCGTCCGAGGCGGTATGCCGCTCGCCCTTAGCGGCAGCACGGCGCTCGTCGTGCGGGGCGGTGTCCAGCCGTCCCACCGGTTGGTCGGGCTCCTCCGTGAACGCCCGTATCAGCCGGTGCAACCCGGCCGCGATGCCGGTCACCGCCGCGTGGTCCAGGGCCGCCTGCTGGTGGCTGAAGGTGAGGGTCAGCCGGTCGCCGGGGAGGGCGGTGAGGGTGAGCGGGTAGTGGGTGGCGTCGCGGACCGACACCTCGGTCATGCGGGGGCCGTCGGGCCCGAGGGCGCGGGCGATGCCCTCGTCGTCGATGGGATAGCTCTCGAAGACCAGCAGGGTGTCGAAGAGGAGGCCCTGCCCGGTGGCCCGCTGGATGCCGGCGAGCCCGAGGTGCTGGTGGCCGAGGAGTGCCGCCTGCTCGGACTGGACGCGCCGGAGGAGGTCGGCGAGCGGCTCGTCGGGGCGTAACCGCACGCGGACCGGCAGGGTGTTGATGAACAGTCCGACCATCGACTCGATGCCGGGGACGTCGGCGTCGCGGCCGGAGACCGTGGCGCCGAGGACCACGTCCAGCCGGCCGGTGTACCGGGCGAGGAGCACCGCCCACAGTCCCTGGAGCACCGTGCTGACGGTCACCCCGTTGGCGCGGGCGGTGGCGGTGAGGGCCGTGGTCTCCCGCTCGGAGAGTTCCACGACGTGCCGCCCGGGCTGCCCGGCGGGGAGGTCCCGTGCCTCGGGGGCGATGAGGGACGGTTCGTCGAGGCCGTGCAGCGCCGCCTGCCAGGCCTGTTCGGCGGCGGCGCGGTCCTGCCGGGACAGCCAGGCGAGATAGTCGCGGTAGGGCCGGGCCGGGGGCAGGGCGGCCGGGTCGCCGCCCGAGGTGTAGAGCCGGAACAGCTCGCGGACCAGCACGGGCGCGGACCAGCCGTCCCACAGGAGGTGGTGCGAGGAGATCAGCAGCCGGTGGTCGCGGTCCCCGAACACCACCAGCCGGACGCGCAGCAGCGGCGGGCGGGCGAGGTCGAAGCGGGCCTCGCGGTCCCGGTCGAGCAGGTCCTCGAACGCGGTCTGCCGCTCGGCCGGTGGCAGGCCGGACAGGTCGGTGGCGCGCCAGGGCGTCCGGATCCCGCCGGCGATCACCTGCACCCGCCGGCCGGACCGCTGGGTGCGGAACGCGGCCCGGAGGTTGGCGTGCCGGGCCAGGAGGGCGTCGGCGGCGGTGCGCAACCGGCCCTGGTCCAGCGGTCCTTCGAGCCGGATGACCAGCTGTCCGGTGTAGACGTCCCGGGCGTGTTCGTCGTACAGGGCGTGGAAGACCATGCCCTCCTGCGTCGGCGACAGGGGGAGGACGTCCTCCACGACCGGCCGGGGCGCCATCAGTCGCCGGCTCCGCGCATGGCCTCGGCCAGGCTGCGCGGGCGCATGTCGGTCCAGTTCCGCTCGATGTGCTCCAGGCAGGCGGTCCTGGTGTCCGGGCCGTGCACGCTCTCCCAGCCGGCCGGGACGGGGGCGAAATCGGGCCACAGGGAGTACTGGCCCTCGTCGTTCACCAGGACACGGAAGACGCCGCTGTCGTCGTCGAACGGGTTGGCCATGGCTCAGTTCCTCTCCTGCTGGGTGAAGGCTCCCGCGTACTGGTCGGGCGCCCCGGGCACCGGCTCGGCCGGGTCCGCGCCGAGCGCGACGATCCGGTTGGCCTTGTCGACGTGGACGACCCGGGGCCGGTGGGCGGCCCGTTCGGACTCGTCGAGCACGGCGAACGACATGACGATCACGAGGTGGCCGGGGTGGACGAGATGGGCGGCGGCGCCGTTGACACCGATGACGCCGGTGCCGCGAGCGCCGGTGATGGCGTAGGTGGTGAGCCGGGCGCCGTTGTCGATGTCGACCACGTGGACCTGCTCGCCCTCGGTGATGTCGGCGGCGTCCATGAGTTCCTGATCGATCGTCAGGGACCCCACGTAGTGCAGATCGGCCTGGGTGACGGTGGCTCGGTGGATCTTGCCGTTGAGCAAGGTGCGCTGCACCATGACCCCCTGAGGAGTAGCACTTAGGTGAGCCTAACCTAAATCAACATCGCCGTGTCGGGAAGAACGGCTACGCGGAACAGTTGCGGAAGAACTCCAGAAGCACGCGGTTCACTTCGTCCGGGCGCTCCAGATAGCCGTAGTGGCCGCAGCCCTTGATCTCCTGGTAGAGCGCGCCGGGGACGGCCTCGGCGACCTCGCGGCTCAGGCGGGGCGGCAGGACGAGGTCGTCCGCGAAGCCGATCACCAGGCAGGGCACGTCGATCGCCCGGTAGGCGTCGAGCCGCCCCTCGGGGACCTCCAGGTCGAGCTGGGCCCTGACACCCGGTCCGGTGGGCTCCGGCGACAACTCGAAGAGCTCCAGCCAGTCCTGGACCCGCCGTTCGTCGTCGAGGGTGGCGGGCGAGAGGTTCCGCAGGGCCCGAGTGCAGGCCGCGTAGGCGGGCGGCAGCTCCACCCCGCTGTCGTACAGGGCGCGTTCGGCCGCGGCCGTCGCCGAGCGCAGGGCGTCGGTCCGCCCCCGGGTGGCCATCAGCACGCCCTACCGCACGAGCCGGGGCCGGCGCAGCATCAGCTCCTGGGCGACGTACGCGCCCAGGGAGACGCCGACGACGCGGCAGGGCGCGAGGCCGAGGTGCTCGACGAGGCCCGCGGTGTCGGCCACGAGGTCGTCGATGGTGAAGCCCTCGGGGCACTCGTCGCTCGGCGGGACGCCCCGGTTGTCGAAGGTGACGACGCGGTGTCCGGCCTCGACCAGGGCGGGCACCTGGTGGAGGTGCCAGGCGCGCCCTCGGGCGCCCCGGCCCATGACCAGGAGCACGGGCTCGCCGTGGCCGGTGTCGTCGTAGTGGATCCGGACTCCGTCGATGGTCGTGCTCGGCATGGCCCCTCCTCTCGGGCGCGGGGTCAGTCGGTGGCCGGTGACGTCTCGGCGGGCGCCGCCCGCCCCTCACCGGCGGGCGGCCCCTGGAGGGTGGCCTTGCGCAGCCCCGGCAGGGCGAGGGCGACCGCCGCCACGCCGGCCAGGCACACGACTCCGCCGACGACGGCGGCACCGGCGGACGAGCCGAGCGCCCGGGCCACCAGGCCCGCCTCCACGTTGCCCACGGAGGGACCGGCGGTGGCCTGGGCGAGCCAGAGGCTGCCGACCCGGCCCTGGAGGCGGTCCGGCGTGTAGTGCTGGAGCAGGGCCCGGCGCAGGATCTCGGAGACGGTGTCGCCGAGGCCCGCGAGGGCCAGGAAGACCAGTGCGGTCCACAGGGTGGGGCTGAGGCCGAAGCAGGTGATCGCCAGGCCCCACAGCGCGACCGCGCCGATCAGGGCGCGTCCGGTGTGGTGGATCCGGCCGGTCCAGCCGCTGGCCAGGGCCCCGCAGAACGAGCCGACCGCGGGGGCGGTGTAGAGCAGGCCGACGGTGGAGGGTCCGCCGCCGAAGTGCTCGGTGCCGAGTTCCGGGAACAGCGCGTACGGCATGGCGAAGACCACGGCGCACACGTCGATCAGCAGCAGCCCGGCCACGACCTGGTTGCCGCGCAGGAACCGCAGCCCCTCCCCCATGGCCTTCAGCGGGTGCTGCGGCTCCCCGGCCCCCTCGGGCGCGAGGCGGGGCAGCGGGGCGAGCAGGGCCAGACCGACGACGTAGATGACGGCGTCGGCCGCGAAGCACAGCGCGACGCCCGGCCCGGCCGCGATGACGCCCGCGAGGGAGGGCCCGGCCATGGCGCCGAGCTGGGCGGTGAGGGTCATCAGCGCCCCGGCGGCGGCGAGTTGGCCCGGGGCCACCAGGGCGGGGGCGGCGGCCATGAGGGCGGGTCCGCCGAGTCCACTGGCGCCGCCCGCGAGGACGGCCGCCACGAACACGAACCACAACTGCGGGTCGGGCAGGGCCGCATTCACCGCGAGACCCGTGATCACCACGGCGGTCGCGGCCCGGGTGACGAGCACGATCCGGCGCCGGTCGACCCGGTCGGCGAGCACACCGCCCGCGACCAGCCCGACCAGCAGCGACAGCCCCAACGACAGGCTCATCAGGCCTACCTGGACCGAGGACCCGGTCAGTTCGTAGACCTGGATGCTGGCCGCGACCGAGGTGAGGTGCGTGCCCAGCATGGAGATCGCCTGGGTGGCGAACAGCAGCCGGAAGTCCCTGCTCGCTCTCAGGGGCGTGACGTCGACGACGACTTCTCCCAGTCGCACCTTCGCACCTAGCCCCTCAGGGACGGCGCGGCGAGCGGCGCCGGTTGCGCGGGCACGACGTACGGGGCGACGCTGCGGAGCTTCTCGCAGGTCTCCTCCAGCTCCCGGGCGGGCGTCGACCCGGCGAGGATGCCGGCGCCGGCCCGCAGCCAGGTGCGGCCGTCCTCCTCGAAGAGGCTGCGCAGGACCAGGGCCGCGTCGAGCGAGCCGTCGCTGCCCGCCATGAGGACGGCGCCGCTGTAGATGCCGCGCGGCTCCTTCTCCAGCCGGGCGATGCAGTCGTACGCCGGTGCCTTGGGGATGCCGGAGGCGGTCACGGCCGGGAAGACGGCGCGCAGCACGTCCCAGGCGGTCGCGCCCTCGGCGAGCAGTCCGTGCACGCTGGAGCCGAGGTGCTGGACGCTGCCGCGCCGGCGCACGCTCAGCAGGTCGCGTACGGAGACGGTGCCCGGGCGGCAGACGGTGGCCATCTCCTCCTCCGCCAGTTTCACGGAGAGCACGTGCTCGGAGATCTCCTTGGGGTCGGCGAGGAGTTCGGCGCGCAGCCGCTCGTCCTCCTGCTCGCCGAAGCCCCGGGCGCGGGTCCCGGCGAGCGGCTGGGTGAGGGCCCGGCCGTCCGCGCCGACCTCGGCGACGGTCTCGGGACTGAAGCCGACGACCCGGCGTCCGCCGAGGTTCATCAGGTAGGAGCGGGCGGGGGTGTTGTGGGACCGGCCGTGCACGTAGGTCGCGGTGAAGTCGACCGGGAACGGCACCGGGACGGTCCGGGAGAGGATGACCTTCTGCAGGTCGCCGGCCCGGATCTCGTCGATGGCGCGGGCCACCAGCTCGGGGTAGGTGCCGTCGGCGTCGGCGACGTCGATCGGCCGGGCCTCGACGGGGGCCCGGGTGACGGGTTCGGCCAGCACCCGGAGTAACGCCTCCAGGGTCTCCGGGTCGGTGCTGCGCACCTCGGCCTCGCCCTGACGGAGCCTCACCTCGCTGTGCGGGACGACGAGGTGGAGGAGCCGCCCGTCCCCGGCCCGGTCGGGGCGGCCGGCGTTCAGGTGCGAGAACTCGTAGGCCATCCAGCCGTAGGCGTGCCAGCCCTCGACGGCCATCCGGTCGAGCTGTTCCTGGACTTGGCGCAGGGGGTGCGGGCCGAGCGGGACCGCGGCGTCCTCGGTGAGCCTGCGGCCGCGTACCTCGGAGCGGTCGACCACGACCTCACCGAGCGCTCCTCCGGCGAACCACCACTCGCCTTCCCTCTCGTAGACCACGTACTGGTCGAACAGTCCCGACTCGGCCAGCCTGGCGGCCAGCAGGACGGGGTCTCCCGGCAGTTCCGTCCGCGCGCTCCGGTACCGCAGCAACGACTACCTCCCGAGCTTAGGTTAACCTAACCTAAGGCAAGACCCTAGCCTCCGCGCCGAAGTCTCGTCCAGGCTTGACCCCGATCTTCCATTAGGGAAGCCTTTCCTAAACAGCAGGCGGGAGTTGAGGATGCTCGACGGTTGGGTGCCCTGGCCGGAAGAGGTCGCCGAGAGGTATCGGGCCGAGGGGTTCTGGGAGGGCCGGCCGCTGGACCGGCTGCTGCGGGACCGGGCCGAACGCGACCCGGAGCGCATCGCGCTCGTGGACGCGGCGGGCGACCGGTGGTCGTACGCCGAACTCGACGCCCGCGCCGACCGTCAGGCCGCGGGACTGCGCCGGCTCGGCATCGGTGCCGGGGACCGCGTGGTGGTCCAACTCCCCAACACCGACGCCTTCGTGGTGCTGTTCTTCGCGCTGCTGCGGGCCGGGGCGGTACCGGTGCTCACGCTGCCCGCGCACCGGGAGAGCGAGATCGTCCACGTCGCCGAGACGTCCGGCGCGAAGGCGTACGCGATCCCCGACACGCACGACCACTTCGACCACCGTGCCCTCGCCCGGGCCGTCCGCAAGGCCGTGCCCTGCGTGGAGCACGTCCTGGTGGCCGGTGATCCCGCGGAGTTCACCGCGCTCGGCGACGTCGACGCCGACCCGGTCCCCCTGGCCGTGCCCGACCCCTCGGACGTGGCCGTGCTGCTGCTGTCCGGCGGCACCACGGGCAAGCCGAAGCTCATCCCGCGCACCCACGACGACTACGCCTACAACGTCCGCGCCAGCGCCGAGGTCTGCGGCTTCGACAGCTCCACCGTCTACCTCGTGGTCCTGCCGACCGCACACAACTTCGCGCTCGCCTGCCCCGGGCTGCTGGGCACGCTGTACGTCGGCGGCACCGTCGTCCTCTCCCCCACCCCGAGCCCCGAGGACGCCTTCGCGCTGATCGAGCGGGAGAGGGTCACCGTCACCGCCGTGGTCCCGCCGATCGCCCTGCTCTGGCTGGACGCCGTGGAGTGGGAGGAGGCCGACCTGTCGTCCCTGCGGCTGCTCCAGGTCGGCGGCTCCAAGCTGGGCGCCGAACCCGCGGCCCGGGTCGGACCCGCCCTCGGCTGCGCCCTCCAGCAGGTCTTCGGCATGGCCGAGGGCCTGCTCAACTACACACGCCTGGACGACCCGCCGGAACTCGTCGCCGAGACCCAGGGCCGCCCGATGTCCCCGGCCGACGAGATCCGGGTGGTGGACGAGGACGGCCACGACGTGCCGCCCGGCGGCACCGGCGAGCTGCTCACCCGCGGCCCCTACACCCTGCGCGGCTACTACCGCGCGCCCGAGCACAACGCCCGCTCCTTCACCGACGACGGCTACTACCGCACCGGCGACCTGGTGCGCGTCCTGCCCTCCGGGCACCTGGTCGTCGAGGGCCGGGCCAAGGACCAGATCAACCGGGGCGGCGACAAGGTCTCCGCCGAGGAGCTGGAGAACCACCTCCTCGCCCACCCCGCGGTGCACGACGCGGCCGTGGTCGGCATGCCCGACGCGACCATGGGCGAACGCACCTGCGCCTACCTCGTGCTGCGCGGCGGCCGGGCGGCTCCCACCCAGCGGGACCTGGCCGCGTTCCTCACCGAACGGGGCGTCGCCGCCTACAAGCTGCCCGACCGGGTGGAGGTGGCCGACGTCTTCCCCAGGACCTCCGTCGGCAAGATCGACAAGAAGGAGCTGGGCCGCAGGATCGCCGCACGACTGCGCGCGGAGGGCAGCGGTGCCGGCTGAGACCACCGCTCCGGCCCGCCCGGAGAAGCACTCCCCGGCGCCCCCCGCCCGCCGCCGGACCTCCACCCGCACCCTCGCCGTCCTGGGCGCCCTGCTGCTGCTCCTCGTGGCCGTCCTGCTCAGCCTGGCCATCGGGTCGCGGTCGCTGCCGGTGTCCGTCGTCGTGGACGCGCTGCGGCACGACGACGGCTCGACCGCCGCCTCCGTCGTCTGGGACGTGCGGGTGCCGCGCACCCTGGCCGGCATCGCCGCGGGTGCCGCCCTCGGGGTCGCGGGCGCGCTCATCCAGGCGCTCACCCGCAACCCGCTGGCCGATCCCGGCCTGCTCGGCGTCAACGCAGGGGCGGCCACCGGCGTCGTCCTGTCCCTCACCGTGCTGGGCCTGACCAGCCTGTGGGCGTCGGTGTGGTTCGCCCTGGCGGGCGCGGTGGTGGCGGGCCTGCTCGTGTACACGCTGGCCTCGGGGGGACGCGGCGGCGCCACGCCCGAACGGCTCGCGCTCGGCGGCGCGGTGATCGCCGCGGTGTTCACCGGGGTCAGCCAGACCCTGATGCTGCTCGACGCGCAGGCCCTGGACCAGCTGCGGTTCTGGAGCGTGGGCTCGCTCGCTCGCGCCGACAGCGCCACGCTGACGACCATTACGCCGTTCGTCGCCGTGGGCCTGGTGCTGGCGCTCGGCCTGGTCCGGCCGCTCAACGCGATGGCCCTCGGCGACGACGCCGCCCGCTCGCTCGGCGCCCATCTGCACCGCACCCGCTTCCTCGGGCTGCTCGCCGTCACGCTGCTGTGCGGCGCGGCGACCTCGGCCGTCGGCCCGCTGGTGTTCGTCGGCCTCGCCGTCCCGCACATGGCCCGCATGCTCGTCGGCGCCGACCAGCGCTGGACGCTCCCGCTGTCCCTGCTGCTGGCCCCGGCCCTGCTGCTGTGCGCGGACGTCCTCGGCCGGGTCGCCGTCCGCCCCGACGAACTCGACGCGGGCGTGGTCACGGCGGTCGTCGGGGCGCCGGTGTTCATCGCGCTCGTACGGCACCGCAGGGTGGTGGCCGCATGACGACGCAGACCCCGGCGCCCGCCGGGCTCCCCGCCCGGACCCACGTCGTACGGAGCCGCTCCCACCGCCTGTCCCTGCGGCTGGACGTGCGCGCCCTGACGGTCTGCCTGCTCGTACTGGCCGCCACGGCCGGGGTGGGCGTCCTCGCCCTCGGCACCGGCGAGTACGCGATCTCCCCGGCGGACGTGGTCCGGACCCTGCTGGGCAACGGCAGCCGCCGGACCGACTTCGTCGTGGGCGAACTGCGACTGCCGCGGCTGCTGACCGGCATCCTCGTCGGGGCCGCCCTCGGGGTGAGCGGCGCGCTCTTCCAGAGCCTGTCCCGCAACCCGCTCGGCAGCCCCGACATCGTCGGCTTCACCTACGGCTCGGCCACCGGCGGCCTGCTGGTCGTGCTGGTCGCGGGCGGCACCGGCGGCCAGGTGGCGCTCGGGGCGGTCGCCGGGGGCCTGGCGACGGCCGTCCTGGTCTACGTCCTCGCCTGGCGGCACGGCATCCACGGGTTCCGGCTCGTCCTCGTCGGCATCGGCGTCAGCGCCCTGCTCCAGGGGGTCAACGCCTATCTGCTGGCCAAGGCACGGTTCACCGAGGCCGCGCAGGCCATGGTGTGGTTGAACGGCAGCCTCAACGGCCGGGGTTGGCAGGACGTGCGGCCCGCCGCGCTCGGGCTGCTGGTGGTCCTGCCGCTGATCGCGTGCGTGGCGGGCCGGCTGAAGATCCTGGAGATGGGCGACGACGTCGCGGGCGGGCTCGGCGTGTCGGTGCAGCGCACCCGGCTGGTGATGCTGGTCCTCGCCACGGCGGCCTGCGCGGTCGCCACCGCCGCGGCCGGACCGATCCCGTTCGTCGCCCTCATCGCACCCCAGCTGGCCCGGCGCCTCACCCGGCAACCGGGCCCCAACCTCCTCGCCGCCACCTGCACCGGCGCGCTCCTCGTGGTCACCGCGGACTTCGCCTCCCAGCACCTCCACGAGTCGGCCCAGCTCCCGGTCGGCGTGGTGACCGCGGTGGTCGGCGGTCTGTACCTGGGCCTCCTCCTGCGCCGGCAACGACGCGCCGGGCGCATCTGAGGGCGTCGTGGCCCGGCTCACCGGATGGCCCGCCGCCGCCTGGGCACTCGGGAGGTACCGGCTCGCGGGGGCGCCGAGCGTGCGCCCGGCGTGAGCCGGTACCTTGCTGGGAAGGCCACTGCGGGGAGAAGCACATGACCGATCCGACGACCACAGACGCGGACGCCCTCCGTCCGCTCCCGAAGGACGGGAAGCCCTCGGGCGGGCCCGGTCGGCTCCTGAGTGCCGTCATGGGCGATCTCCGGGCCGTGGACGGCGCCCTGTACGCGGCGGTCGCCGCCACCCCCACGCCCACCCTCGACCGGACGCTGCGCCACCTGTCGCACGCGGCGGACCACTCGAAGATCTCGTTCACCATCGCCGCCGCCCTGGCACTGGCCGGCAAGCGACCGCGCAGGGCCGCCCTCGCCGGCGTCGGCGCGATCGCCGTGGCCTCGGCCTCCGCCAACCTGCTCGGCAAGCGCCTGGTGCGCCGGGCCCGGCCGGACCGGGAGGCCGCCCGGGTGACGGTGGACCGGCACGTCCCGATGCCGACGTCGGCCTCGTTCCCCTCCGGGCACACCGCGTCGGCGGTCGCGTTCGCCACCGCCGTCGGCGTGGTCCTGCCCCCGGCGGCGGTGCCCCTCGGGGCGCTGGCGAGCGCCGTCGGCTACTCCCGCATCCACACCGGCGTGCACTACCCGGGCGACGTGGCCGCGGGCGCCGTCCTCGGCATCGCGAGCGCCGCGGCGGCGCTGGCGGCGGCAGCGGCCACTCCCTCCGCGAGGACACAGGCGCTTCTCACGGCGGCCCGCTCGTGGCCGCGCATCAGCATCACCGACTCCCTGCGCCGGTGAGCCGCGGGTCGGCCGGGCGCGGGGAGGCATCGCCCCGCGCCCGGCACCCCCTCGCGCTGACGGGCCGTCAGCCGAAGGCCTTCACGGCCTGGTAGTACGTCCACGCCGTGCCGTCGCAGGAGGTCCTGGTGCCGCCGGCGTAGGCGGCGCAGACCCTCTTGAGGTCCTCGTAGAAGGCGCTGTCGAGCCGGGACTTGTTGGCGTCGAACGTGCCCGCGGCCTTGTAGTTGCGGTAGCCGAAGTCGTGACGGGCGCAGGACATCGAGAAGGGGAAGCCGAACGGGTTGTCCGGCGAGGAGGAGCAGTAGTCGGTCGACCAGTCGAAGGCGTACGCGGACCAGGCGGCCCGGTTCGCCCGGGCGGCGGCCCAGGCGCTGTAGCTCGACGCGCTGGTCTGCGTCCAGCTCGCGAGCACCTGGGGCTTGTCGGCGGGAGCGGCGCTCGCGGTCGTCGCGGTGCCGACGACGGTGACGAGGGCCAGGGTCGAGGCGGCAAGACCGGTGGAGAGACTTCGGTGCATCCCACACCTCCATGAGGCCGCGGCCCGTCCATCGAGCCGCAGGTTCATGACAAGAGGATGACCACCTCCTCGGGGCGCTCACACCCGACCTGCCCCAAGAGCCCCTGAATTCTTGACGGTTGAAGGGAAACGGCGGGCGAAGGAAGGGAACGGCGGGCCAGGGATGAGGAACGGTGGGTCAGGGAAGGGGAACGGTGACTAGGGAAGGGGAACGGCGGCGGACCGCCGGATGTCGACGGCTGTGAGCGCCAGGGCCAGCGGCCCGGGGACCAGGAAGGCCAGCGGCAGCAGCATCCAGGCGCACAGCGCGGCCGTCGCCACCGCGAGCAGGACCAGGCCGCTGCCGCCGACGTCCGCCACGGCGTCCCGGGCGGCCCCCGCGCAGAGCCGCCCGCCAGTCGGTGACCGACTCCGGGCGCCCGCAGGCGCGCAGGCCGACGACCGCCGCGCACGCGCCGATGCCGGCGGCGGCCACCGCGAACAGCGGCGCCCCGGGCAGCCCCGCCCCGGCCAGCGCCAGGTCCGCGGCGAGCAGCAGCAGGCCCGCCAGCGCGACGGCTCCCGCCAGCAGGTCACCGGCCCGCAGGCGCTCGCGCAGCAGGGCGACGTACCGTCCGGCCGTGACCGGCCGGTCCTGCCCGGCCCCGCGCAGCACGGCACACGCCGTCGACAGCGCGGCCGGGGCCGTCACCAGCGGCAGGCACGCCACCGAGGTGACGAGGCCGACGCTCAGCACGTCCGCGAACAGCGTCATGCGCGGCCCGAACACCTCGCCGGCCTCACGCGTCGGCATCCCGCTCACCCCTTCAGTCCGGAGCTGGCCATGCCCTCCACCAGGAACCGCTGGAAGGCGAGGAAGAACAGCACGATCGGCAGCAGCGCGATCACCGACAGGGCGAACATCGGGCCGAAGGCGGAGGTGCTGGAGGCGTCCACGAAGGAGCGCAGGGCGAGCGTCAGCGTGAACTTGTCCGGGTCGAAGAGGTAGATGAGCTGGGTGAAGAAGTCGTTCCAGGTCCAGATGAACGTGAAGATGGCGGTGGTGATCAGGGCCGGCCGGGTGAGCGGCAGCACGACCTGGAAGAAGCTGCGGAACGGGCCGCAGCCGTCGATCCGGGCCGCCTCCTCCAGCTCGCGCGGCAGGCCGCGCATGAACTGCACGATGAGGAAGACGAAGAACGCCTCGGTGGCGAGGAACTTCGGCAGGATCAGCGGCCAGTAGGTGTTCACCAGGCCCAGCTGGTTGAAGATGATGTACTGCGGGATCAGCACCGCGTGGTGCGGCAGCATGATCGTGGCGATCATGAAGGCGAACAGCGGCCCACGCAGCCGGAATCGCAGCCGGGCGAAGGCGTAGGCGGCCAGCGAGCAGCTGATGACGTTGCCGAGGACCGCGCCGCCCGCGATGAGCAGCGAGTTGCCGAGCAGCCGCCAGATGGAGACGTCGTTCACGCCCTCCAGGGCGGTCTGGTAGTTCGCCCACTCCAGGTGGCTGGGCAGCAGGTTCAGGCTGGCGATGACCTCGTCGGCGGGCTTGAGCGAGGTGGCCAGCAGCCAGGCCAGCGGGTAGAGCATCACCAGCAGGGCGGCCAGGCAGCCGAGGTGCAGGGCGATCCGGCCCCAGCGGACGGGCTTGCGGGGCGCGGTGGTCGGGACGGCGGTCATCGGTCCCCCTCGGAGGCGTAGAAGACCCAGGAGCGCGAGGTGCGGAACAGCACCGCCGTGACGACGCCGATCACGACGAGCAGCACCCAGGCCATGGCGGAGGCGTATCCCATGTGGGAGGCGACGAAGCCGCGGTCGTAGAGGTACATGGTGTAGACGAGGGTCGAGTCGGCGGGTCCGCCCTTGCCGGCGCTGACCGCGAAGGCGGGCGTGAAGACCTGGAAGGCCTGGATGGTCTGCAGGACGAGGTTGAAGAAGATCACCGGGGAGAGCATCGGCACGGTGACCGACAGGAACTGCCGCCACTTCGAGGCCCCGTCGCACGCCGCCGCCTCGTACAGCTCGGCGGGGATCTGCTGGAGCCCGGCGAGGAAGATCACCATCGGCGCGCCGAACTGCCACACCGTCAGCAGGGCGACGGCGAGCAGCGCCCAGCCGGGCTTGTTGACCCAGCCGCCGGTGCCGAACAGGTGGTCCACGGTGCCGCCGTCGTTGAAGATCGCCCGCCAGACCAGGGCGATCGACATCGACGCGCCGAGCAGGGAGGGCGCGTAGAACGCGGAGCGGTAGAAGGCCTTGCCGCGTTTCATGCCCTTCAGGGCGAGCGCCACGACGAGGGCGAGGGCCAGTTGCAGGGGCACGGCGACGACGACGTACGTCAGGGTCGTCACGACCGAGCGCCAGTAGCGGGGGTCCTCGGTGAACATCTGCGTGTAGTTGCGCAGGCCCACCCACTTCGGCGGGGTGAACAGGTCGTAGTCGGTGAACGACAGGTACAGCGACACGGCCATCGGCAGCAGCGTCAGGACGATCGCGCCGAGGACCCACGGAGAAAGGAACACCCAGGCGGCGCCCTCGCGTTCGCGCTGGGGACGGCGCTTCGGGGCGGGGGCGGGGGCGCGCTCCGCCTCCGCGGGGATCGCGGTGGTGGTCATGACCTCAGCTCCGCCTTCGCCTCGGTGACGTAGTTCTCGGCCGCCTCGCGGGGCGACATGCGCGCGTAGGAGACCTGGTCGTAGTCGCGCTGGAAGGTGCTCTGCAGGGCGTTGTCGCCCGAGGGCGGGGCCTGGGGCGGATCCTTGAGCTTGCCCTCCAGGGACGCCTGGAAGTCGGCGATGGTCCTGTCGAAGTCCTTGAGCTGCGGGCCGATCTCGTCGCGGATGGTCTCGTTGACGGGGATCCCGCGGCTCGCGCCGAGGATCTTCGCGGCCCGCCGGTCGTTGATCAGGAAGTCGACGAGCCGGGCCGCCTCCTCCGGGTGGACGGTGTCGGCGGAGACGCCGAGGAACATGGACGGCTTGAAGTACTGGCCGGGTGTGCCGTCCTCGCCCGTCGGCATGGGGGCGAGGGCGACGCCGGTCGGGACGAGGGCGAGGAAACCGCTCGCCGGGGCGTCCCAGTTGGCGTCGGTGACGGACTTGCCGCGCCCGAGCGGAGTGTTCTCGACGGAGCCGTCGAGCTGGGTGGTCTGCTCGGCGGGCGAGACGGCGCCCTCGCGGCGCAGCCCGTCGGTGAAGGTCCACCAGCGGGTGAGGTCGTCGGCGGTGAAGCCGAGCCCGCCGTCCTTCGTGTAGAGGGCCTTGCCCTGGCCGCGCAGCCAGACCTCGAAGGCGTCCTCGCTCTGGCCGGGGTCGGTCGCCCCGGGCTTGCCGGTCTTCTCGGCCAGGGCGCGCATGGTGTCGGCCCACTCGCTCCATGTCCAGCTGTCGCCGGGGAGGGGCACGCCCGACTTCTTCCAGGTCTGCACGTCGTAGGCGACGGTCTCGGTGCCGCGGCCCTGCGGGATCGCGTACTGGACGTCGTCCACGCGGCCGGTGGCGAGCAGGCCCTGATCGATCTCGGAGGTGCGCAGGACGGACTTCTGCTTCCCCAGGTCGAGCAGGACGCCGCCGGAGGCGTACTGGTCGATCTGGCGGTAGTCCAGCTGCATCACGTCCGGGGCGTCGCCGCCGGCGGCCTGGGTGGCGAGCTTCTGCTTGTAGGCGTCGTAGCCGGAGAACGACGTCGTCACGTCGATGTCCGGGTGCTGTTTCTCGAACAGCGCGACGGCCTGCTCGGTGCGTTCCGCGCGGTCGGGGTTGCCCCACCACGTGTAGCGCAGCACGACCTTGCCGCCGCCGGCGGACTCGCCGGGTCCTCCGCAGCCCGCCAGCACGGCGCACAGTGCCAGTGCGGCGGCCGACGCGCAGAACCCCTTTGTCCTGTGTCCGGGCATGCCGAGGTCACTCCTCTCCTCGGAGTTGTGGTTGAGCCCCCCTCAGTCCCCCCCGGATCCCCGTGCGGCTACTCCGCCTGGTACGGCAGTGTCGTGCCGGGCAGCGCGTACTCGTCGCGGCGGCCGCACATCCCGAAGCCGCCGAGCCGGGTGGGCGCGGCCTCGTGGGCGGTGGCCTCGCCGAGGTAGGCGGGCTCGCCGACGGCCAGCGCGTCGAGCTGGGCGCCGGTGCGTTCGGCGGTGGCCAGGGCGCCGGCCTGCCACAGGGCGCGCCAGGTGGGCACCTTGTCGCGCACCAGGCGGGCGGCGGCGCGCTGGAACTCCCGGTAGGGGCCGTCGTCCCCGGCGACGAGCGACTCGCGCAGGGCGAGGTAGCCCTCGACGGCGAGGTCCCTGCGGCGGCGGGCGGCCGCCGCCGTCTCCGGTCCGGTGCCGGGCGGCAGGGCGGCCGCGGCGGCGTACCTCTCCGGGTCGGCGAGCACCTCGGGCGGGAAGGTGAACACGGCGTCCCCCGCCTCGGGCAGGCCGCTGTTCTGCATCAGCACGGTGATGCGCAGGTCGCCGCCCTGCACCATGCGGTGCACGGTGCCCGGCGTGAACCAGGCGACGGAGCCGGCCGCCAGGGGGATGTCCCGGTAGCCGTCGGGGCTCAGCGTCTGCACCGCGCCCCGGCCGCCGGTGACGACGTACGCCTCGGTGCACACCAGGTGCAGATGGGGGCTGCCGCCGCAGACGCCGTCGGCGGCCTCCCAGTCGTAGGCGCTCAGATGGGACAGGCCGACCGCTCCGGGCAGCGGGTGCGGGAGCGCCGGCTTCGGTTCGCTCACCACGGCAGGCCCCCCAGGTAGGTGCCGACCCGGTCGCGGTCCCAGGCGCCGTCGGCGACGACGATGCGGTAGCGGTACGCGAAGGACTCGCCCGGCGGCAGCTCGAACTCCTCGAAGAACGCCCAGGAGAAGGCGACCGTCGGGAACGGCTCGGAGCGGACGAACCAGTGGGACTCGTGGATCGCGGACGTCTCGTCGAGGTTCTCGGGCGCGTGCACGAAGACCAGGGTGGAGTGGCCGTCGACGTCGTCGTGCTCGGTGGTGAACGCGAGCCACGGGCCCTGGGTGCCCATCAGCTTGCCCGCGTCGGCGTCGGTGTCCGGGGCGAAGACCGTGCCGCCGGTGAAGTCGCGCGGGCCGCGCCACTGGAGTCCCGTGTAGCCAGCCATCTCGCGGCCCGCCGTGGTCGGGGAGCCGAAGGCCAGGGGCTCGGAACGGGTGTTGGTGAGGCGGATCGACCAGTCGAGGGCCCAGGCGCCGGTCTCCTCGTCCACCCCGTGCACGGTCAGCCCCCGCACTTCGCGCGCCCACTCCTGGCCGCCGTTCTCGATCCAGGTGAGGTCCTCGGTGAAGGAGAGGCGGTCGTCCTCGACGGTGAAGGCGGAGAAGCCGTCGTGCCGCATCGAGCCGACCCGCTCCGGCAGGCGGAGGTAGCCCTGGCCGTGGACGTAGCAGTTGCCGCCCCAGAAGTTCTGGCCGGACAGATGGCTCGCCGTCATCTGCAGGCCCTTGTGCCAGCGGTGGTCGTTCGGGCGGTAGCCGGTGACCGTGCGGCCGGACAGGGTGCGGACGGGATGGGCGTAGGGCTTGCGGGACTCGAAGGGATCCGGGTCGGGGCGGTAGACGTAACGGAGGATCTCCGTGCCGTTCGCCGCCGTGACGGCGATGTCCTCGCCGTGCGTGTGGGTGACGCGGATGCTCATGCGCGCTCCTTGGGGGCCCAGTCGGGGTACTCGCCGTGCATGGCCTCGTAGAACGGGTCGCCGGGGCCGATCTCCCCCGTGTGCACGGATCGGCCGGTGAACGCCGCCTTGTACAGGGCGGCGGCGAACTCGAGGGTGGCGCGGGCGTCCCGGCCGCTGCCCGGTGGTCGGGTGCCGCTGTCGTAGGCGTCGAGGAGCGCGCCGAGCTGGGCCGTGTGCGAACTCGGCACGTCGTACGCGGGGGTGCGCCAGGCGATGGCGCGGTCGGAGGCGACGTGCGGGGCCGGGGTGTAGACCCAGCTGTCGTTGCTGTGGCCGTACAGGTGGGTGAGTTCGACGGTGGCGTCCGCGCAGTCGATGCGGATGCGGCTCACCTCGTCCGGGGAGAGCACGCTGTTGACGACGGTGGCGAGGGCGCCGCTCCGGAAGCGGACCAGGGCGGTGGAGACGTCCTCGCTCTCGGTGTCGTGGACGAGCCGGGCCGCCATCGCCCGGATCTCCTCCCACTCGCCCAGGAGGTGCAGCAGCAGGTCGTACTGGTGGATGCCGTGGCCCATGGTCGGTCCGCCGCCCTCGCTGGCCCACTTCCCGCGCCACGGCACCGCGTAGTAGGCGGCGTCCCGGTGCCATGTGGTCTGGCAGTGGGCGACCAGCGGGGCGCCCAGCTCGCCGCTCGTGATCAGCTCGCGGGCGTGCACGGCGCCGGAGCCGTAGCGGTGCTGGAAGACGACCGCCGCGTAGGCGCCCGTGGCCTCCTCGGCGGCGGCGATCTCGTCGTACTCGGCGAGCGACAGGGTGAGCGGCTTCTCGCACAGCACCCAGGCACCGGCCTTGAGCGCGGCCACCGTCTGGTCCCGGTGCAGGGAGGGCGGCGTGCCGATGAGGACCAGGTCGGGGCGTTCGGCGTCCAGCATCGCGTCCATCGAGGTGTACCCGGCGACCTGCTCGCCGGCCAGCTCGCGGAAGGCGTCGAGCCGCTCCTGGTCCACGTCGACGGCGGCGACCAGTTCCACCCGGTCGGAGTGGGCCCGCAGCGCGGGCAGGTGGCTGCCGCCGACGATGGCTCCGGTGCCGACGACGGCCACGCGGCGGCGGGTGGGAGACCCTGGGGACACGGACATGCGGCGCTCCTCGGACGGCCGGCGGACTCACGCTTGGAAAGCGCTTGCACTCGGAAGGTGACCCTAGGCGGGAGAGAATGTCTGGACAACCCCCCTGCACGGACCTGCACAAGGTCTGCCCGTGCGTTCTCCCAGCTTGGGGCGGATATTCCGGTGGGCGCCGCGGCCGGGGAAACAGCGTTCCCCCGCCTTCCTGCGGGGGTATACCCCACCGGGAAGTGGCTGCCAGCCGGAGTGATCAGGCGGTGGGCCCCTCCCTACCCTTCTGTCGCACACACCCCCTTCATCGACATGTCCCTGCCATGCCGTCGGGGGTATCCGCGACAGGAAGGACACCCACGTGTTGTCCCGCCTCCCGGGAATCGCGAGGAGAGCCGCCCTCGCCCTCACAGCCGGGGCTCTCGCGTCCACGGCGCTGCCCGCCACGGCCGCCGAGCGAGCCCCCGGCTCCGATCCCCTCGCCCGCTACCATCAGTAGCGCCTGGCCACGGGACGCCTGCCGGCCCGGGACGTGGACTGCGCGGCGCGCGCCCGCGGGTGACCCGGGCCGCGCGCACGCGGCACGGCGCGTGACGCGGAGCCGCACACCGGCACGGCGCGTGACGCGGAGCCGCACACCGGCACGGCACCCGACGGGGAGCCGTACACCGGCACGGCGCTCTCCCGGCACGTCGTGGGGTCCGCCGCCCGGCACACCGTGGGGTCCGCCGCCCGGCACACGGTGAGGTCTGGCGCCCGGCACACCGTGGGGTCCGCCGCCCGGCACACCGTGAGGTCTGGCGCCCGGCACGCCGTGGGGTCTGTCGCCGGGCAGGCCCTACGCGCGTGCCTCGCCCCGTCCTGGAGCGGTGGGCCGGTCGCGGAAGCGGTAGCGGCGTTCGGGCCGGCCCGCGACGCCGTAGCGCAGGGACACCTCCACCCGGCCGACGGTGTGGAAGTGCTCCAGGTAGCGGCGGGCGCTCACGCGGGAGACGCCGGTCAGGGCCGCGCACTCGGTCGCGGACAGGGTGTCGTCCGCCGCGCGCAGGGCCCGCTCGACCAGCTCGGCGGTCTCCACGCTCATGCCCTTGGGCAGGGCCGGGGCCGTCGAGGGCGGTCCGGCCGCTCCGGCCAGCACCCGGTCGACGTCCGCCTGGTTGCGCACGACCGTGCCCAGCAGCCGGCCGCGCCGCTCGGCGTAGCGCTCCAGCCGGGCGCGCAGCTCCTCGGAGTCGAAGGGCTTGAGGAGGTAGTCGACGACGCCGTGCCGGACGGCGCCGCGGACGGTCTCGGCCTCCCGGGCGGCGCTGACCACCATGACGTCGCAGTCGTGGCCGGCGGTCCGCAGCCGGGGGATGACGTCGAGGCCGAAGATGTCCGGCAGATGGAGATCGAGCAGGACCAGGTCGGGGCGCAGCTCGTCGACGGCGGTGACGGCCTGCTCCCCGCTGCCGGCGACGCCGACGACGCGGAACGGCTCCACGCGCTCGACGAAGGCGCGATGGACCTTGGCCACCATGAAGTCGTCGTCGACCACGAGGACGTCGATCATCCCGGACGTCCCGGACTCGCTGGTCATCGGGGTCCGCTCCTTCCGCGCCGGGGCCGCCCATCATGGCGTCCACCTGCGGTGAAGGAAAGAGACGTGCACGGCGGGGCCCGTCGGCCCGGCAGGACACCCCCGCTGCCGGCGACCGCAAAGACCAAAACCTCCGTTGGTTCCGCAAGAGAGACAGCCCGTCGGCGTCCGGTGCAGCATGTGGCCCACCTCACCCTCCCCCACAGGGCCTTTACCTACCCGCATCGACGTACCGACAGGTGGTGGCACTCGTGCGCCTGCGCACTCCCCTCGCCCTGCTCGGGGCCGCCGTGCTCGTGCTCGTCGGTCCGCCGCTGGTGACCACCGGCAGCGGCACCGAGACCGGCACTCAGATCCCGGGCCTGCGTTTCATGGTCCCCAACACGCCCGGCGGCGGCTACGACATCACGGCCCGGACGGCCGCGAAGAACGCCGAGGACGCCGGACTGACCCACAACATCGAGGTGTTCAACCTGCCCGGCGCGGGCGGCACGGTGGGCTTGAGCCGGCTGGTGAGCGAGCACGGCAACGGCAAGCTCGCCATGTCCATGGGCCTCGGGGTCGTGGGCGCCGTCCGGTCCAACGACGCGCCGAAGACACTCGGCAACACCACGCCGATCGCCCGGCTCACCGAGGAGCAGGACGTCGTCGTGGTCGCGAAGGACTCCCCGTACAAGACGATCGACGACCTGATCGGCGCCTGGAAGGAGAACCCGGGCAAGCTGCCGGTCGGCGGCGGCTCCTCGCCCGGCGGGCCCGACCACCTCGCGCCGATGCTGATGGCACGGGCCGCCGGGATCCCGCCGAAGCAGGTCAACTACATCCCCTTCGACGGCGGCGGCGAGCTGCTCGCCTCCATCCTCGGCAACAAGGTCGCCTTCGGTGTCTCCGGCGTCGGCGAGTACCTGGACCAGATCAAGGCGGGCGAGCTGCGCCTCCTCGCGGTCACCGGCCCGGAGCGCGTCGAGGGGCTGGACGCGCCCACGCTGAAGGAGGCGGGCTACGACGTGAACTTCACCAACTGGCGCGGCATCGTCGCCCCGCCCGGCCTGACCGACGGCGAGCGGGACAAGCTCGTGCGGCTGATCGAGGAACTGCACGACTCGGACGAGTGGCGGAAGTCCCTGGAGCAGAACGGCTGGGACGACGCCTTCCTCACGGGCGAGGAGTTCGGCGCGTTCCTCGACGCCGAGGACAAGCGCGTGGTTTCGGTGCTGAAGGAGCTGGGACTGTGACGACGCAGACCACCGACATTCCGCCCGCGCAGGGCAGCGAGAAGCGCTCGTGGCTGCGGGAGCACTCCGAGCTCGGCGTGTGCGCGCTGCTGCTGGCGCTGGGCGTGCTCGTCCTCACCGACGCGCTCACCATGGACGTCGACATCGCCCAGCGCGGCCCGGTCGGCCCGAAGACCGTGCCGGTCGTGGTCGGCGCCGGGCTGCTGCTGATCGCCGCTCTGCTCGCCGTGGACGTGCTGCGCGGCGGCCGGGGCCAGGCCGAGACCGGCGAGGACGTCGACCTGTCGGAGCCCGCCGACTGGCGCACCGTGCTGCTGCTCGCCGGGGTGTTCCTCGGCGCGGCCGTCCTGATCGAGCCGCTCGGTTTCCCCGTCGCGGGCGCCCTGCTGTTCTGGGGCGCGGCGTTCGCGCTCGGCAGCCGCAGGATCGACCGCGACCCGCTCATCGCGGCCGGGCTCTCCCTGGTCACCTACACCGTCTTCAACAACCTGCTCGGAGTGCCCCTGCCCGGCGGTCCGCTGATGGGAGTGCTGTGACATGAACGCCCTCAACTCCCTCATCGACGGGTTCGGTACGGCCCTCACCCCCGTCAATCTGCTCTGGGCCGCGATCGGGGTGCTGCTCGGCACGGCGATCGGCGTACTGCCGGGTATCGGCCCGGCGATGGCGGTCGCGCTGCTGCTGCCGGTGACGTACGGGCTCGACCCGATCGGCGCGTTCATCATGTTCGCCGGCATCTACTACGGCGCGATGTTCGGCGGCTCCACCACCTCCATCCTGCTCAACACCCCGGGTGAGAGCGCGGCGGTGGTGGCGGCCATGGAGGGCAACCCCATGGCCAAGTCCGGGCGCGGCGCCCAGGCCCTCGCGGCCGCGGCGATCGGGCACTTCGCGGGCGGCATGGTCGGCACGATCCTGCTGGTCGCGCTGGCGCCGACGGTTGCCGAACTGGCCGTGGACATCGGCGCGCCGGACTACTTCGCCATCATGGTGCTGGCGTTCATCGCGGTGACGTCGGTGCTGGGTTCGTCCCGGGTCCGGGGCATGGCGTCCCTGCTGATCGGCCTGACGCTCGGCCTGGTGGGCCTGGACCAGATGACCGGGCAGCAGCGCCTCACCTTCGGCTCGCTGCAACTGGCCGACGGCATCGACGTCGTCATCGTCGCGGTCGGTCTCTTCGCGATCGGCGAGGCCCTGTGGGTCGCCGCGCACCTGCGGCGCAGGCCGCCGGAGCCGATTCCGGTGGGCCGGCCGTGGCTGGGGCGCGGGGATGTGAACCGGACCTGGAAGTCGTGGCTGCGCGGCCCGTTCATCGGGTTCCCGTTCGGCGCGATCCCGGCGGGCGGCGCGGAGATCCCGACCTTCCTGTCGTACGTGACGGAGAAGCGCCTGTCGAAGCACAAGGACGAGTGGGGCAAGGGCGCCATCGAGGGCGTCGCCGGGCCGGAGTCGGCGGCGTCGGCCTCGGCGGCGGGCACGCTGGTGTCGATGCTGACCCTGGGCCTGCCGACCACGGCGGTCGCGGCCGTGATGCTGGCCGCGTTCCAGCAGTACGGCATCCAGCCCGGCCCGCTCCTCTTCGAGCGCGAACCGGACCTGGTGTGGGGCCTGATCGCCTCCCTGTTCGTCGGCATGGTGCTGCTGCTGGCGCTCAACCTGCCGCTGGCGCCGGTCTGGGCGAAGCTGCTGCGCATCCCGCGGCCGTACCTGTACGCGGGCATCCTGTTCTTCGCGGCGGTCGGCGCGTACGCGGTCGGCGGTGAGGTGATCGACCTGGTGATCCTGCTGATCATCGGCCTGATCGGCTTCGGCATGCGCCGCTACGGGCTGCCGGTGCTGCCCGCAGTCATCGGCGTGATCCTCGGCCCGAACGCCGAGCAGCAGCTGCGGCGGGCCCTGCAGATCAGCGACGGCAGCGTCACCGGGCTGGTCAACACGCCGTTCGCGGTGATCGTGTACGCGGTGATCGTGCTGCTGCTGGCCTGGCCGCTGCTGAAGAAGGCGGTGATCCGGAGCCGCGCCGCGGCCTGACCCGGTCAACGCGGCACCCGCTCCCGGGTGCCGTCCGGGAAGCGGATCTCCACCTCTCCGGCCCCGGTGACCCGTACGCGCGTTCCTGAACCGCGCGCGTGCGGGTCGCCGTCGTTCACCTCCGGGTCGGCGCTCAGCACGACGAGGGTCACCAGCAGGTGGGTGCCGCCCGGGTGGGCGGGCAGGGTGAGGTGCGGGGTCGCCGAGTGGTGGCCGTGGGCGTTGGTGCCGACCGCGTGCGCCACGGCCGTCCCGGCGTCCCGCCACCCGTGCAGTCCGACGATCGTGCTGGTCAGTCCGTCCGCGCGCCGGGCCAGCGCCCAGCCGGGGCCGGTGCGCGCGGCGGGCGGCCCGGTGTCGTCGGCGACGGCCCAGCCGCCCTCGCGCACGGGCGTGCCGGGCGGCGCGTCGACCCGGTGCACCCGCACCTCCCACGGGCCGCGCACGACGCTGACCGTCTCGACGCGGTGGCCTTCGGCGCCGCCCGGGAGCACGGCCAGGTGCCAGGACGCGGCCCGGTCGCCCTCGACGCCCAAGGGGTGGATGCGGCCGCGCGGGCTGGGTGTGCCGTCGGGGGCGAGCAGGGCGATGTGGTTGTCGGGGGCCCGGTCCCCCGGCGTCTCGGGCGCCGTCGCGCTGGAGTAGGCGAGCCGGGCGTAGTGCGGGCTGTCCTGCGCTGTGGCGGGCGGGGGCGGCAGCCGGTCGCTGCCGTGGTTGACGAGCCGTACGATCCCGTCGGCCGCGGTGGAGTGCAGCAGCCAGCCCGGGGCCGGTAACGCGCGGCGCACGTCGCCCGAGTCGACCGGGCCGGGTTCCTCGGGAGCGGTCCACACCGGGTGATCGGCGGGCAGGAGCAGGCCGAGGAAGGCCTTGCTCGCCCAGTACGGGGAGGCCGGGCCCGAGTACCGCTGGGTGACCGGGAGGAAGGGCCCGTACCAGCCGAGGGTGAGCAGTCCCTCGGCGTCCGGCACGCCGCGCTCGGCGAAGTGCTTCAGCGCGCCGGAGGCGAGGCGGCGGGTGCGCCCGGGCGGGAGGGGGGTGGCGTCGGCGAGGGCGCCCGCCCACAGGGGCGCCGTCGTGGCGAACCGGTAGGTGAGGGAGCGGCCCTGGTGGACCGGTGCGCCGTCGGCGCCGAAGAAGTGCTGGTGGTCGTGGAGGAACGACCGCAGGCGCGCCCGGTGTTCCGCCACCAGCCCCGGATCGGCACGCGGCCCGGCGATGCGGGCCCACAGGACCGGGTACAGGTGCAGGGCCCAAGCGTTGTAGTAGTCGAACTTGCGGCCGTCGCCGTCGGTGTACCAGCCGTCCCCCCGGTACCAGTCCTCCAGGCGGGCCAGGCCCGCGTCGATCTCGGAGCGGCTGTGCGGGGCGCCGACGGAGGCGAGGAACTCCTCGGTGATGACCTGGAACAGTCGCCAGTTGGAGTCGTTGACGACCGCTCCGACGAAGCCGCCCAGCCAGTCGGCGATCCGCTGCCGTACGCGGTCGTCGAGCCGGTCCCAGATCCAGGGGCGCGTCTCGTGCAGGGCGATCGCGACGGACGCGGCCTCGACCATGGGCTGGCCGCGGTCGGTGATGGGCGGCCAGCGGTCGGGGCCGTGCGGGTCGGTGCCGGCCGCGAGTCCGACGGCGTACCGCTCGACCAGGTCGGGCCGCCGTCCGCCCGACCCGGCGATGCGGAAGGCGGCCAGCAGGAAGGAGCGGGCGAAGCCCTCCAGTCCGTCGGACCAGGGCCCGGAGTGGCTGGGCGGTCCGGGGAGGCGGTACTGGGCGAGGCCCGGGGTGGCGTAGGGGGTCAGGGCGTCGAGGAGGCGGTCGGCGATCGCCTCCCAGTGGGCCCGGGTCCAGCCGGTGACCGGCGAGGTCAGCGGGTCGGACGGCGGCAGTTGGGGGAGGTGGGCCGGGTCGGGGAGCGACACGTGCGGCGCGCTCATGCGGGTGTGGTTCCTCCGTGGGTCACAGGGCGCGCCCGGTCGGGGGCGGGCCGACGCTGTCGCGGACGACGATGTGGGTGCCGAGCAGGTGGTGCGCCCCGGCGGCGTGCTCGGGATCGCGCAGCGCGATGCGCACGGCGGCGCGGCCGAGTTCCTCGGCGGGGGTGCGGACGGTGGTGAGCGGCGGGTTGAAGTCCTCGGCGAGCGGGATGTCGTTGTAGCCGACGACGGAGACGTCCCCGGGCACGCTCAGCCCGGCGTCGGCGAGGGCGCGCAGGGCGCCGGCGGCGACCATGTCGTCCCCGGCGAAGACGGCCGTGAACTCCCTTGTTTGCTTCAGCAGTTCGGTCATGGCGCGGTGGCCCGCGGCGCGGCCGAGGCCGCAGTCGACGACGTGCGCGGTCTCGGGCGGCAGCCCGTGCTCGGCGAGAGCGGCGCGGTAGCCGGCCACCCGGGCGTCGAGGGCGGTGTTGCCGGGCAGACCCCCGAGGAAGACGATCCGGCGGTGCCCGGCGGAGAGCAGATGGCCGGTGACGGCGTGGGCGCCGACCTCGTTGTCGAACTCCACGACCAGCGCGGGGATGCCGGGGTCGGGCGCGGGCCGGCCGCAGAGCACGAGCCGGGCGCCGGAGGAGTCCAGGGCGTGGGCGTAGTGGGCGACGCGCTCGCGGTAGGCGTCGTCCTCGACGACCCCGCCGACGAGGATCACCAGCCGAGCGCCCTCCTCGCGCATGAGCTGCACGAACTCCATCTCGCGCTGCGCGTCGCCGCCGGTGGCGCCGACCACGCAGAGCCAGCCGCGGTCGGCAGCCTCGGCCTCCACGCCCTCGGCGACCTGCGCGTAGAAGGGGCTGGTGACCTGGCGGACGACGACGGCGGCCATCTTGCGGCCGCCGCCGACCAGGGCGCGGGCGTGCGCGTTGGCCACGTAGTCCAGGTCGCGGGCCGCGCGCAGGACCCGGGCCCGGGTCGCGGCGGGCACCGGGTGGTTGCCACTGAGCGCGCGGGAGGCGGTGGCCGTGGACACGCCCGCCCGCTCGGCGACCTCGCGGATCGTGACCCGTCCCTTGGACACCATGTCGTTCCCCATCCCCCGCATCCCCTCTTCCGGCCACCGCCGCTCAGGTGTTGGCCGCGTAGTCCTTCGCGTACTCCTCGGCCATTCTGTCGCCGCCGCGGCTCCGCCACTTCTTCACCGTCGCGTCCCACTCCGACAGGGGCAGGCGTCCGGCGATGATGCCGGTGACGGTGTCGTCGAGGAGGGTCTTGAGGGTGGCGCCCTGGGCGTTGTTCGTCGCGGACTGGAGCCCGAAGGAGGCATCGCGGACGGCGTGCGGGACGACCTTCCGCTGCCAGGCGTGCAGGGCGCGCACGGCGTCGGGCATGCCGGGCACGAACAGCACCTGGGGGCCTTCGGCGAGGTACTTCAGCGGCAGGTTGGTGTTGTTCTCGACCTCGCCGAGCCTGGTGGGCACGGGTGAGCCGTCCTCGGCGCGGGTGAAGTGGACGCCCTCGACGCCGTAGTGGACGAGTTCCCACTCCTCGCTGCCGAAGGGCGCGGCCAGGTAGTCGAGGATGCGCAGCAGCAGTTCGACGCGCTCCTTCTTCGCCTGCTTCAGGACGGTGTAGCCGAAGGAGCGGCGGGCGGCGACGATGCCTCCGGGCTCGCCGCCCACGCTGTACGGCAGGGCCGCCGCCGGGGTCATCTTGCCCTGCGACTCCCGGTACTTGGGCAGGTAGGCGCCGAAGCCGTCCTGCATGGAGCCGACGGTGCCGTTGTAGTAGAGGGTCGTGAGGTCGATCTGCGAGATGGACGTGGCGTCGGGGTGGTAGGAGCCGTTCTTGCGCAGCTGCGCCCGGAAGGCGATCGACGCCTTGTAGCGTTCGTCGGCCGCCGCCGGGAGGAAGGTGCCGTTCTCGGTGACGCCCCAGCTCTGGGGCGCGTTGTGGGCGGCGGAGTGGTAGCCGTTGCCGAACAGGGACCCGGTCGCGGCGCCGAGCATGTACGTCTTCCCGCGGGTGCCCCGCCGCGCCACGGCGGTGAAGTCCTCGCCGGTCCAGTCCTCCGTCATGCCCGCGTCGGCGAACATGTCCTGGTTGATCCACAGTGTCGAGCCGGGCAGTGGGCGTTCCAGCGGGATGCCGTAGATGCGGCCGCCGATGCGGCCCATGTCTCGCCAGGCGTGGGTGGGGATGTTGGCGAGGTTGGGGTATTCGGTGATGGCGTCACCGGAGAGGTAGGGCGTGAGGTCCTGGGCGCGGCGCTGCACGAACTGGGCCTCGCGGGGCAGGGTGAAGCCGGAGAACATGTTGATGATGTCCGGCAGGGCGTCGGCGTCGCCGGCCATGACGGTCGCCATCTTCTTCTGGTAGTCGGCCTGGGAGATGATCGTGTACTCGATCTTGACGCCGAGGGCCTTCTCGACGGCGGCCCAGAACCGGTTCTGCGAGGCGGGCTTGGGCGGGGTGCCGAAGGAGACGGTCATGACGCGGACGGTGGAGCCGTCGCCCGGGGTGCGGGAGACCGACTTGACCAGGTCGGAGGGGTAGGAGGTGTATCCGGCCTGGACACCGGCGTCGGTGGGGGCGAGGTCGGGCTCGGGGCCGGTCGTGGGCCGGTGGGCCGGCCAGGGGGCGAGCTTCTTCCCGGCGTTGGAGACGTCACCGTCACCGGATTCCGACGAGCAGGCGGTCAGCAGACCGGGGGCGGTGACGGCGGCACCGCCCGCCGCCATGGAGCGCAGGAGGGTGCGTCGGGACATGCGGGGCATGGGTGAACCACCTCGTGTCAGCTCTTGATGGCGCCGGTGAGCACGCCCTTGGTGAAGTACCTCTGCAGGAAGGGGTAGACGAGCAGGATCGGCACGGTGGCGATCACGAGCACCGCCATCTGCACGGTCTGCGGAGCGGTGACGGTCGCTTCGCCGGTGGTCGCGTCGGTGAGTCCGGCGCCCGCCACCACATAGGTGCGCAGCACCTGCTGGAGCGGCCAGTGGTCGCTCTCCAGATACAGCGAGGCGTAGAACCAGGAGTTCCAGTAGGCGACGGCGTAGAACAGGCCGACGACGGCGAGCGCCGCCTTGGACAGCGGCAGCACCACCGACACCAGCACCCGCCAGTCCCCCGCGCCGTCCAGCCGGGCCGCCTCGTACAGCTCCTCGGGGATCGACTGGAAGAAGCCGCGCAGGACGACGAGGTTGAAGACGTTGACCAGGACGGGCAGGACGAGCGAGGCGTAGGAGTCGAGCAGGCCGAGTTCCTTGACGAGCAGGAAGCTCGGGATCATGCCGGGCGGGAAGAGGAACGTGAACAGCACCAGCAGGAGCACGGGCCTGCCGCCGAAGACGCCGGGGCGGGACAGCGCGTAGGCCAGGGTCACGGTGCAGGCGAGGCTCAGCAGGGTGCCCACGATCGTCACCCCGGCGCTCACGCCGAGGGCGTGGGTGACGATGCCGCCGTCGAAGATGTCGCGGTAGGCGTCGAGGGTGGGCTCGCCGGGCCACAGCACCCAGCCGCCGTTGTCCACGACCTCCTGGGTGGACGCCAGGGACGTCGACACGATCACCAGGAACGGCACGCACACCAGCAGCACGACGGCGGCCAGGGCGAGGGCCTTCGCGGCCTGGGTGAGCGGCCGGGGCCGCTCCATCCAGCCGGGACGGGCGGACGCGCTCACCGGTAGACCCCCTGTTCGCCGAGGCGGTGGGCGACCTTGTTGGCCGCGTAGACGAGGAGGGCACCGACGAGCCCCTTGAACAGGCCCGCCGCGGCGGCGAAGCCGTAGTCGCCGCCGACGATGCCCTGGTGGTAGACGAAGGTGTCGATGACCTCGGCGGCCTGGGGTCCGACCGCGTCGCGTTGCAGCAGCATCTGCTCGAAGCCGACGGAGAGGATGTCGCCGAGCCGCATGATGAGCAGCAGCACGATCACCGGGCGGATGGCGGGCAGGGTGACGTGCCAGAAGCGGCGCCAGGGTCCGGCGCCGTCGATGGCGGCCGCCTCGTACTGCTGCTCGTCGACCTGGGCGAGCGCGGCGAGGAAGATGATCGTGCCCCAGCCGGCGTCCTTCCAGATGACCTGGGCGACGACGAGCGGCTCGAAGGCGTCGGGGTTGCCGATGATGTCGACGGTGTGCAGACCGGCCCCGCTCAGACCGCTGTTGAGCAGGCCGGTGTCCCCGAGCACCTGCTGGAAGAGCGCGACGACGATCACCCACGAGATGAAGTGCGGGAGATACGCCACCGACTGCACGAACCGGCGCACCGAGGACCAGGTGAGCGTGTGCAGCAGCAGGGCGAGGCCCAGCGGCACCGGGAAGTAGAAGACCAGCTGGAGGACCGCGATCCAGAGGGTGTTGAGGACCGCGTCCCAGAAGGCGCCGTCCTCGACCATGCGCTGGAAGTTGCCGAGCCCCACCCAGGGGCTGCCCCACAGGCCGTCGAACGGCACGTACTCCTTGAACGCGATGACGTTGCCGACGAGGGCGCCGTAGTGGAAGAGCAGGAAGTAGGCGAGTCCGGGCACCATGAGCAGGAACAGGGTCCGGCTCTGAAAACCTTTACGCGAGCGCTTCGTCCGTGCGGGGCGACGGCGATCCGGATCCACCCCCTTCACACCTGCTGGTTCCCGTAAGGCAGTTGCCACGGCTCCCCCTCACCTCTGCGTGTCCGGTGAGGGGAAGTTAAAACGCTTTCACTGTGTGGTCAACACTTCTGACACACACGGGGATTCGCCGCGGGTGACGTGGGGTCAGGCCGAGAACAGCCCTCTGCCCAGCCAGTCGGAGGAGTCCCGGACGCCGGGCAGGGCGAAGAAGTAGCCGCCGCCGGTCGGGGAGATGTAGTCGACGAGGGGTTCGTCGATCAGCCGGGTCTGGGTCGCTTCGAACTGGCGCCGTACGTCCTGCTGGTAGCAGCAGAAGACCAGGCCCATGTCGAGGTTGCCGACGTTGTCGACGCCCCGGTCGTAGTTGTAGCCGCGGCGCAGGATGCGGGAGTCGTCGGTCGCCGCGGTGCGCGGGTTGGCGAGGCGGATGTGCGCGTCAAGCGGGATGGCGGTGCCGTGCGGGTCCTTGGCGTAGTCGGGGGTGTCGGTCTCCTGGGCGCCGTCCAGCGGGGCGCCGGTGTCCTTGCGCCGGCCGAACATCAGCTCCTGCTCGTTCAGCGAGACCCGGTCCCAGAACTCGACGAGCATCCGGATGATCCGGACGACCTGGTAGCTTCCGCCGGTCGCCCAGCCGGGTTCGCCCTGCCCCTCGCCGACCCACACGAGGTGGTCCATCTCCCGGGCCGAGGCGACATCCGGATTGGCTATGCCGTCCTTGAAGCCCAGCAGGTTGCGCTGGGTTCCGCTGGGCCGGGGCGCGTTCTGGAAGCCGTCGACCCGCCACCGGATCTGCATCGCGCCCCGGGTGTGCTTGGCGATGTCGCGCAGCGCGTGCAGGACGGTGTCCTGCCGGGCCGCGCAGATCTGCAGCGACAGGTCGCCGTGGCACTCGGCGGGGTTCAGGTTGTCGTTGGGGAAGGTCCGCATGGGCGTGAGCCGGCGGGGTCTGGCCTTGGCGAGTCCGTAGCGGTCGTCGAACAGGGAGGCGCCGACGCCGACCGTGACCGTGAGCGCGTCGGCGGGGACGACCGGGCCGAGGATGCCGTTGTCCGACGGCGGGGAGCCGACGCCGAGGTCGACGGGGGTGCCGCCGGAGGTGAGGAAACGGGCCCGTTGCGTCACCGTCCGCAGCAGCTCGGCGAGTTCCTCGCGGTCGTCGGAGATGACGTCGAAGGAGACGAAGGCTGCGGCCGCCTGTGGAGGGGTGAGGATCCCCGCCTGGTGGGACCCGTGGAAGGCCACGGGACCGGCGTCCGCCCCGTCGGCGGCCCGGGCCGTACCGCCGCCGCTCCCGGCGAGCGCGAACCCGCCCCCGGCCAGCACGGCCCCGGCGGCCCCGGCGCCCAGGGCGGTCCTCACGAAGGAACGGCGGCCGGTGTGGGCGGGGCAGCCCGGCGGAGGCGTGTCGGCGGACGGCATGGGGACGTTCCCTTCGGGGTGTTCAGGGCGTTGGCAGTGTTCGGGATGTTCGTGGTGTGCGGGGTGTGCGGGGCGGTGAGGACGGCGGTCGGTGCTCACGCGGACTTCCTGATCTCGAGCAGGTCCGGTACCGGGGAGAGGTCTTCGAGGAGCTGACCGGTGGCCCCGTCGATCCGGGCCTTCGCGGTCCGGTCGAGCCGTGCGACGGGGGTCCAGCGGCCCGCGCGGTGCTCGGCGTCGAGCAGGGCCTGCAGGCGCGCGATGTCCGCGTCGGCGGTGGGGAGCAGGTGCGGGGCGCGGGTGGTGAGCAACGGCCTGAGGACGGTGAGCAGTTCACGCGTGCCGGCGAGGTTGGCGTCGGCGGTCGCCAGTCCGGTACCGCTGCCCTGGTCGGTGTCGCCGGTCAGCTCGAACTGGAGGGTGTTCTCCAGGATCTCGTGGGCGCGCAGGGGCAGGTCGGAGGGGTCGAAGTCCTGGTGCGGGAAGGCCTTCCGGAGCCCCTCGGCGCTGTCGGCGAGCTGCTGGGCCGGGCCTTTGAGCCAGGCCGCCGACCGGCCGTGCCACAGCCCGTACTCGACCCGGTGGAAACCGGTGAAGTCCTTGTCGCGCACCCCGCCCGGCAGGCCGTCGGGCCGGCCGTCGATCCTCTGGTCGAACTCCTCGAAGGTGCCGTAGGCGGCGCCCAGGGAGGCGTAGGTGCGGTGGGCGGTGAGCCAGTCGGTGCGGGCGGAGTCCAGGTGGCCGGAGCGGATGTCGTCGTCGAGCCTGCGCGTCTGCCGCACGAGGGTGGCCAACCCCCGGTCCACGTAGGCCCGGTAGGCCGTGAGCGGCGCGGCGAGGTCCCGCTCGGAGACGGGGACGACGGCCGTGTCGCCGGCGGCACCGCCGACCCGCACCGCCTTGGAGGTGACGGCGTGGCCGTCCGTGGGCACGCAGCGCCAGGCGTAGCTGCCGCCCGCCACGGTGGCGACGAGCTCCCGGGTGGTGCCCGGGGCGAGGCCCTCGACCTCGCCGTAGACCGCGTGGGTGGCGGGGTCGATGAGGTACACCTCGGCCGTTTCGGCCCCCGTGTTGTGCATCCGGAAGGTCTGCCGCCCCGGCCGGGGAGCGGTGAACCCCTGACCGCAGTCGCTCTCGGAGACGGCGACGGTCTCGCCGCCACCGGGCTTCGGCCGCGCCAGGGCGACGACGGCCCCGGCCAGCACGGCGGGCACGACGACGACGGCGACGGGCAGGAGCCAGGCGGGGCGACGGCGGGCGGGGGTTCGGCGCGGGAGCGGCTCGCCGACTCCGTCTCCCGCCGACACAGCGGACCGTGACTCGGGCGACTCGGCGGCCTCGCTCTCCCCCGACTCGGCGCCCCGGGCCGCGAGCGGCTCGCCACCTCCGCTCCCCACGGACGCGACAGCCTGCGGCCGAACCGGCGCCGCCCGGGCGTCGGTCCGAGGAACAGCGCCCCGAGACCGGAGCCGGGCGGCCTCGGCAGCAGCCGGCGCGGCGCCCTCGGCAGGGCCTGGCGCGGCGGACCCGGCAGGCCCCAGCGCGACGGACCCGGCCCCCGCCCGCGCCCCGCCATCGGCCCCAGCCGGTGTCGCGACCCCCGCCCGCCCTCCGGGCACATCCCCCGCACCCGCCGCTTCCCCCGCGCCGCGGGCCGCCCGCACCCCCGCCACTCCCCGCACGAACAGCGTCATCACCACGGCGAGATACCCGCCGTACCCGGCCACCTGAAGCCACGTCATCGTCGGCGTCAGGTTGAGCACGCCCTGGAGCAGGGTGCTGTACCAGGACCCCGCGTCCACACTGCCGCTCAGGTCGAAGGCGTAGGCCGTCCCGCCGGGCAGGACGCCACCCTCCTGGAGGTCACGGAGCCCGTAGCCGAGCACGCCGGCGGCGATGACGACGAGCACGGCGCCGGTGACGGTGAAGAAGCGGGTGAGGTTGATGCGCAGCACCCGCCGGTACAACGCCCAGCACAGGCCGCCCGCCAGGACGAGGCCGACGCCCGCGCCGGTCATCGGCCCGGCCGACTCGTTCGCCGCACGGGCCGTGGTCCACAGGAACAGCGCGGTTTCCAGGCCTTCGCGCCCCACCGCCAGGAAGGAGGTGAGCACCAGGACACCCGCGCCCATGGCCAGCGCCTCGGTGACCTTCTCCTTGATCTCGCCGGCGAGGTTGCGCGCCGAGCGGCGCATCCAGAACACCATCGCGGTGACGAAGGCGACGGCCACGACGCTCAGCGTGCCGCCGAAGGCCTCCTGGGCGGTGGTGGAGAGGGACGCGGCGGTGAAGGTGAGGACCGCGCCGAAGCTCAGGGAGAGCGCGATCGCGGCCAGCACCCCGGTCCACACCTGCGGCAGCCGGGACTTGGCGCCCGCCCGCACGAGGGTGGCGACCAGCACCGAGACGACGAGGCCGGCTTCCAGTCCTTCCCGGAGCCCGATCAGGAAACTCGGAAACACGTCGTCCCACATGAACCGCGACCCTCCAGGCCCCGAGCCCCGACCCACCCTCAGATGACTTAGCCAAGGCATGCCTTACTGACGCGGACCATCATGACCTCGGAACTCTGGGCATCCGGTCATGAATGCCTCATGGCCCGGCAAAAGTCCGCGACGCCGCCTGGCATCGGTTCCACCCCCATCCCTCTTGACGCGTCAATGACAACAATGGCTTGATGTGATGGGAGCGCTCCCACCTCCCCCAGGGAAGGGACCACCATGCACAGAACCCGCCGCTCGTCCTCGCGCTTACGGCTCGTCCCGCTCCTCGGCCTCCTGGCCGCCCTGCTCCTCCCCCTCGGCCTGACGCTCGCCCCGCACGCCACGGCCGCCCCCGCCGCGGACCCCGTCCGGGTCATGCCGCTCGGCGACTCGATCACCGGCTCGCCGGGCTGCTGGCGGGCGGTGTTGTGGAACCGGCTCGTCGACAGCGGTTACAAGAACCTCGACTTCGTCGGCACGCTCCCGCCGCAGGGCTGCGGACAGGCGCACGACGGTGACAACGAGGGGCACGGCGGCGAGCTGGTGACCAACGTCGCCGACCAGAACCTGCTGCCCGGCCGGCTGGCGGCCACCCGCCCGGACATCGTTGTCATGCACTTCGGCACGAACGACGTGTGGAGCAGCATCGCCCCCGACCGCATCCTCGCCGCCTACACCAAGCTCGTCGCGCAGATGAGGGCGTCCAACCCGGACATGCGGATCCTCGTCGCCCAGCTCATCCCGATGAACCCGAGCAGTTGCGCGGCCTGCGCGCAGCGGGTCGTCGACTTCAACGCGCGGATTCCCGACTGGGCGCGGGCGACGGGCACCGACCGCTCCCCCGTCACCGTCGTCGACCAGTGGACGGGCTTCAGCACGGCCACCGACACCTACGACGGCGTGCACCCCAACGCCTCGGGCGACGCGAAGATCGCCGCCCGCTGGTTCCCGGCCCTGGCGGCCGTCCTCGACGCGGGCGTCCCGCAGGACCCGGGCGGCCCCGGCGAGAACCCCGCCGCCTGCACCGCGCGGTTCCGGGCCGTCTCCTCCTGGCAGGGCGGTTACCAGGGCGAGGTGACGGTGACGAACACGTCCGCCACCGCCGTCTCGGGCTGGACGGTGACCGTCGTACCGGCGGGCGGCGCGCGCCTCGGCCAGGCCTGGAACGGCAGCCTCACGACGGCCGCCGACGGCACGGCCACCGTCACGAACGCGGCGTGGAACGGAGCGCTGGCCCCCGGCGCGAGCGCCGCGTTCGGTTTCGTCGCCACCGCCCCGGCAACGGCCGGGACGCCGGCGGCGACCGTCACGTGCACGGCGAAGACCCCGGCCGCCTGACACCGGCCCGGACCGATCGCACCCGGCAAGCCGGCAAACAACCCGGCCGGCCATCACAACTCAGGCCCCACCGACCCCACACCCGGAGCCGCCATGAGACGCCAAACCGCACCCTCCGCCCGGCGAACGGCCGCCGTCGCCGTCTCGCTCCTCGCCCTGCTCCTCTCCTTCCTCTCCCTCGGCACCCCGGCGCAGGCGGCCCGCACCGGCTTCCGCGTCGAGAACGGCCGGTTGCTGGAGGCCTCCGGGAACGACTTCGTGATGCGCGGCGTCAACCACGCGCACACCTGGTACGCGGACCGGATCAGCTCCCTCGCCCACATCAAGGCCAAGGGCGCCAACACGGTCCGCGTGGTCCTCTCCAGCGGTGACCGCTGGACCCGCAACGACACCGCCGACGTGGCGAACGTGGTCTCCCAGTGCAAGCAGAACCGGCTGATCTGCGTGCTGGAGGTGCACGACACCACCGGATACGGAGAGCAGAGCGGAGCCGTCACGCTCTCCCGGGCCGCCGACTACTGGATCAGCGTGCAGAGCGCGCTGACCGGTCAGGAGGATTACGTCATCGTCAACATCGGCAACGAGCCCTACGGCAACACCAACTACGCGGCGTGGACGGCCGACACCAAGGCGGCGATCCAGAAGCTGCGGGGCGCCGGCTTCGACCACACGATCATGGTCGACGCGCCCAACTGGGGTCAGGACTGGGCGTTCACCATGCGTGACAACGCCGCCTCGGTCTTCGCCGCCGACCCGGACGCGAACACCGTGTTCTCGATCCACATGTACGGCGTCTTCGACACCGCCGCCGAGATCACCGACTACCTGAACCGCTTCGTCACCGCGAAACTCCCCATCGTCGTGGGCGAGTTCGGGCACGACCACTCGGACGGCAACCCGGACGAGGACACCATCCTGGCCGTCGCCCAGCAGCTCCGCCTCGGCTATCTCGGCTGGTCGTGGAGCGGCAACGGCGGCGGGGTCGAGTACCTGGACATGGTCACGAACTTCGACCCGAACCAGCTCACGCCCTGGGGTCAGCGGCTCTTCAGCGGCGCGAACGGCATCGCCGCCACCGCCAAGGAGGCCGCGATCTACTCCTCCGGCGGAGGCGACACCACTCCCCCGACGGCCCCCGGCACCCCGAGGGCCTCGGGCGTGACGTCCTCGTCCGTCACCCTGACCTGGGCGGCCGCCACCGACGCGACGGGCGTCACCGGCTACGACGTCGTCCGGATCAGCGGCGGCACGGAGACGGCCGCCACCACCACGGCGACGACCACGGCGACCGTCACCGGCCTGTCCCCCGCCACCGCGCACACCTTCGCCGTCTACGCCCGCGACGCCGCCGGCAACCGCTCGCCCCGCTCGGGCACGGTGACGGTCACGACCTCGCCCGGCGGCTCCCCGTCGGCCTGCGGCGTCGGTTATCGGGTGACGAGCAGTTGGCCCGGTGGTTTCCAGGGCGAGATCACCCTGCGCAACACCGGCACGTCGGCGATCAACGGCTGGACGCTGCGCTGGACCTTCCCCGACAGCCAGCGCATCACCAACCTCTGGGGCGGCACGGCCACGCAGAGCGGCTCCGAGGTGAGCGTCGCGGCCGCCTCGTACACGGCGACGATCCCCGCGGCGGGCTCGGTCACCCTCGGCTTCACGGCCACCCGGGCGACCGCGAACCCCAGCCCGACGGCCTTCACCCTGAACGGCGCCGACTGCTCCGTGAGCTGACACCGCACCTGCGACGGTGCCGCCGGGCCCTGCGCGCTCCCCACCCGGCGGCACCCCCGCCATCCGTGTGATCCGCGCTACACCCACCCCGGTGAGCGGTTTACACCGCCCCGCAGTGGTCAGGCGGCGGGGATGTCGCACCGGCACCCCGCAGCCGCATCTCCGGCAAGACGCGTCTCCACCCGCCCGGGTTCCCCGCACACCGCTCAGGGGGCCCGATGAGCGAGGACACCCTGCGCATGCGCCCCGTCCCCGCCACCGCATCCGCTTCCGCACCCGCCACCGCTTCCGGCTCCGCCTCCGCGGCGGAACGGACGGAGCAGCCCGCGAGGGAGCCGTCCGGGCAGCGGGACGCCTTCTTCGACAACGCCAAGTACCTGGCGATCGTGCTGGTGGCCGTCGGGCACGCCTGGGAGCCGTTGCGGGACGGCAGCCGCGCGGTCAGCGCGCTCTACATGGTCGTGTACGCCTTCCACATGCCGGCGTTCATCATCGTCTCCGGCTACTTCTCACGCTCCTTCGACGCCGGCCCGGGGCGGATCAGGCGTCTGGTCACCGGGCTCGCCGTTCCGTACGTCGTGTTCGAGACGGCGTACACCCTGTTCACCCGGTGGACGGACCAGGAGCCCGACCGCCCGGTCAGCCTGCTGGACCCGCTGTACCTGACCTGGTTCCTGGCCGCACTGTTCATCTGGCGCCTGACCACGCCGGTGTGGCGGCAGGTGCGGTGGCCGCTGCCGCTCGCCCTCGTCATCGCGATGCTGGCGACGCTCTCCCCGTCCATCGGCAACGACCTCGACCTGCAGCGCACGCTGCAGTTCCTGCCGTACTTCGTGCTCGGCCTGCTGCTGAGGCCGGAGCACTTCCAGCTGGTGCGCCGCCGCGCGGTGCGGGTCCTCGCCGTGCCGGTGTTCGCCTGCGCCGTCGCCGTGGCCTACTGGGCGGTGCCGCGGATGACCGGCGCCTGGTTCTACCACCGCGACAGCGCCGAGGAACTCGCCGCGCCGTCCTGGTACGGGCCCGTCATGACACTGGTGACCTTCGGCTGCTCGCTGGTCCTGGTGGCCTGCTTCCTGGCCTGGGTGCCGGGGCGCCGGGCCTGGTTCACCGTGCTGGGCGCGGGCACGCTGTACGGCTACCTGCTGCACGGTTTCGTCGCCCAGGGGTCCAAGTACGGGGGCTGGTACGACCCGGCGTGGGTGCACCGGCCGGTGGGCGTCATCGTCGTGACGGTCGTCGCCGCCGTGCTCGTGACGGCACTGTGCACCCCGCCGGTGCGGCGGCCGCTGCGCTGGGTGGTGGAGCCCGAGGCGGCGTGGGCGTTCCGCCGGGACGCGCGCGAGCGGGCCCGGGAGCAGGCCCGGGAGCGGAGTGCCGGCCGGAGGCCCTCCAGCGTCACAGCCGGATGACGATCAGGGCGATGTCGTCCGGCGCTCCGCTGGTGACACCGAGCCGCTCCAGCACGGCGTCGGCCAGGGGGTCCGGGGCGAGGCCGCCGTGCTGGGAGAGGGCCGCGGTCAGGCGTTCCAGGCCGACGTCGATGTCCTCGTCGCGGCGCTCGACGAGTCCGTCGGTGTAGAGCACGAGGATGTCGCCGGGCGTGTAGGGCAGGCCGGCCTGGGGTCGGGGGACGTGGTACGGGCGGGCGCCGAGCGGCGGGTCGGTGGCCTGGTCCAGCAGCTCGCAGGACCCGTCGGCGTGGAGCAGGACCGGGGGCAGGTGGCCGGCGTTGCTGTAGATGATCAGCCGGCTGCGGGTGTCGATGAGCACCTTGACCGCGGTCGCCGCCATCGCACCGTCGACGGACCGGGCGTAGAGGCCGAGGACCTCCAGGGCCTGGGCGGGGCTGGGGATGGCCCGGATGGCCGCGCTCAGGGCACTGCGGAGCATGCCCATCACGGCCGCGGCCTGCAGGCCGTGGCCGACGACGTCGCCGACCGCCGCGGCGTAGCGGTCGGGTGGCAGGTCGACGACGTCGTACCAGTCGCCGCACACGTTGAGCGAGCGCGTCGCGGGCAGGTAGCGCACGGCGATGTTGTCGTCGTGCCGGGTCAGGTCGCGGTCCTGGAGCATGGCTTCCTGCAGGGCGACCGCGACCTGGCGTTCGCGGTCGTGGGCCTCGCGCAGTTCCTGGTTCAGCCGGTGCAGCTCGCGGGCGCGCACGTAGAGCTCGGCCGCCATGCCCTTCTCCCGTTCGGTGAACTCCTCCGTGAGCCGGCGGGCCCGGCCCGACCGGATGAAGGCGGTGACGTCCTCGGAGCGCTGGACGATCCAGGCCACCGTGCCGTCCGGGGCCGGGATCGGGGTGTGGATGTTGGACCACCACCGCTCCTCGAACCCGCTAGGCAGGCCGGGGGCGGCGATGTCGTACCGCTGCAGGACCAGGGTGTCCGGGGCCCCGGTGTCCAGTACCCGGCGCAGGGACGCCTTGAGGTTGCGTTCCGCGTCGGCGGCGATGCCGGGGTTCGCGGGCAGGGCGTCGAAGAAGTACTTCCCGATCAGTTCCGGCCTGGTCCGGTTCGTGGCCTCCAGGTAGGCCTGGTTGGCGTAGCGGATCACCAGGTCCGGGTCCAGCACCAGGTACGGGCTCGGGGTGGCGTCGAAGAAGGCCGTGAAGTCGATGTCCGCTGCCATGGCGCGCTCTCTTCGGTCCGCGAGCGCGGCTGCCCGCCCCTACCAATCTACGAGCGATCCGCCGTCCGGGCCCGTCGTCGACCGCTCCGGCCGGACGCCGGGGCCGCTCCCCGCGTCGGACGCGGTCAGCGCGGGCCGTCGGGGCGGTGCGCCCAGAACAGGGCGTGACCGCCCGCGCCCTCCGGGACGAACCCCTCCCGCTCGATCACGAAACCGGCCCGGGTGATCAACCGGGGGTTCCGGCGCAACAGGCGCCGCCACGCCTCACGGCCCGTCGAGCGTCCTGCACCCGCATGTCCGACGCGCTGACACGAAGGGACGTGTCCTCCATTCCACCAGGTCCTCAGCCCCGGGCCGGCGGTCCTTCCCGCTGATCCCGTCGACAGCCTCCGCGACTGCGGCGGGCGAGAGGGGCCACACCCCGGAGGCGTTCGCCGCCATCGCTCCGAGGGCCCAGGGGGCACGACGACGGCCGACGGCCGGCCGTCGTCAGCAGGCCGACGTCTTCTCCCCGAGACCGGGGCCACCTCGTCTGCCGTGGTCAGACGGGCAGATGCCAGCCCGGCCCGGTCGGCTCCCCGAGCCGCGGCGGGCGGCTTGAAGTGGCCCTGCCCCCCTCCAAGTACCGCGAGAGCCTCCCGGAGTGGCACCACCCCGTCTACGACGGGCTGTACAGCAGCGCCGCCGATGTCCACGAAACCGGCATGACCGAGTCCACCTCCGAGGCACACCAGGCCGGCAGTAGAAGGGTGTACCAGTACGCGTCCTGTGGGCCGGAGGGCGCCGTCCGTCGACCGGCAGTCGGGTTGCTCGCCCAGCACGAGACGGTCTCAGGCGTTGCAGCCCTTCTGCCGCACGCCCGGCCCCCGCTCTGCGGCGACCGCAGCGAAGCAGTTCCGGCACAGCGGGTTGGCCTTGGAGCCGTACTTCTTGCACGGCTCCGAGCAGCGAGCGCACTTGCCCCCTCGTCGCTCGACCAGTTCGAGGCCGGATATTCCTTGCTGCTTCATGGTGCCGGTACCGCACCGATCTGTTGCATGACTCCAAGGAGGTCGGGTTGACCTCGTTCGCCGACAATCCGGCCGTCGGCCAGGTAGTAGAAGTTCATGGCCTGCACCGAGACCTTGTTGCCGCTTGCCGGGATGCCGAAGAACTCACCGTCGTGCGTGCCGCGCATGGTGAACCGTGCAGCCACCGTGTCGCCTTCCCCGATCATCTCCTCCAGGCTCCACTGCACGTCCGGGAATCCACTGCGCATCATGCCGATGACCTCCATGTAGCCCTCGGGACCTCGAAGCGGCTCCGCATGACTCGGTGCGTGGAACACCGCGTCAGGAGAGATGACCTCGCGGCCAAGATCCTCATCGGCTGTGTTGATGAACTCGACGAAGCGGTTCATCAGCGACTTCACGGCTTCGGGCGGCATGTTCCTCTCCTCATAGCGATGGTGTTCCGCCTCAAGGTAACATCGATTCGATGTGTACATCGTTTCGATGTGATTGTGGGATGCTGAGGGCATGCTGGAACTAGCGATACTGGGCTTCCTGGCCGGGGGTGCTCTGCCCGGGCACGAGCTGCGCCGACGGGTTTCGCAGCTGACCGGGTACACGCGGCCGGTCAGCGACGGCAGTCTGTATCCGGCGATCAACCGTCTCACCAAGGCGGGCCTGCTGGAGCGGCGCGCCGACCCGGCTGCGGGCCCAGCGCGCTACGTACTGAGCCTGACCGGCGCCGGGCGCACCGAACTGTTGAAGCGGCTGCGCAAGCCGGCCGACCACGAGATCACCGACTTCACCCGCTTCTTCACTATCCTGGCGTTCCTCTCGCACCTGCCCGAGGTGTCCGAACAGCACGCGGTGCTGCGCAGACGGCTTGAGTTCCTGGAGGAGCCGGCGAGCTTCTTCTACGACGGTGACAGGCCGCTGCGGGCCGAGGAGGTGGCCGACCCCTACCGGCGCGGCATGCTGCTCACCGCCCGTGCCATCAGCAGCGCCGAACGCGCCTGGCTACACGCTGTTCTGGACGGTGACGAGCCCACCAAGAGCACTCCCTTCCCGCTCGACGAACCCGCGAGCTGACCGGCCCTGGAGGTACGTCCATGCTTGCGTCCTGGTACGACGAACAGGGCCCTGCCGCCGATGTCCTGCACGTCGGCGAACTACCCGACCCCACCGCCGGCCCCGGCGAGGTCCGCGTCCGCGTCACCGTGTCGGGCGTCAACCCCGGCGACACCAAGAAGCGGCGCGGCTGGCTCGGCTCCTCGATGCCCTACCCGCGGGTGATCCCGCACAGTGATGCCGCCGGAGTCATCGACGCGGTGGGCGACGGAGTCGACGCCCACCGCGTGGGACAACGGGTATGGGTGTACGGCGCCCAGTCCTACCGCCCCTTCGGCACCGCAGCCCAGTACACCGTCGTGCCTGCGGATCTGGCCGTCCCGCTACCCGACCACCTCAGCGACGAACTCGGTGCAGGCCTGGGCATCCCTGGGGTCACCGCCCACCGCACCGTGTTCAGCGACGGCCCCGTCGACGGACAGCTCGTGCTCGTGCATGGAGTGCTCGGCGGCGTCGGCTCCCTGGCCGCGCAGCTCGCCCGGTGGGGCGGCGCGACCGTGATCGGGACCGTGCGCCACGGCAGCGACCTGAACCGCCTCGACCCCGCCGCGGTCTCCCACTCCGTGGCACTCGACGGGGACGACCCCGCCGCCGCGATCCGCGCGCACGCTCCCGACGGCGTGCACCGAATCATCGAGGTGGCCCTGTCCGACAATGCGGACCTGGACAACGCCGTCGCCGCGAACGGCGCGGTGATCGCCGCCTACGCCACCCGGGACGAACGGCCCCGACTTCCCTTTTGGCCCATGCTGTTCAACAACGTCACGCTGCGCATGCTCGGCAGCGACGACTTCGCCGAAACGGCGAAACGGCAGGCGGCCCGCGACCTCACCGCCGCAGCCGCGGTCGGCATGCTGACCGTCGCCATCGGCGACCTGTACCCGCTGGAGAAGATCGCTCAAGCGCAAGACCGTGTCGATACCGGCGGCCGAGGTCGCGTCCTGGTGACCATTCCCAACTGAACTGTGCCGGCACGAGGGCTGATCACTCGGGCCGCGGGGCATCCAGCTGAGCGAGCTCGTCCCGGGCTCCGGCACACGAGGTACCGAACGCGCGAGCGCAGATGCCGATGGAGAGCTTGCGGCGCTCGAAGTGGCTGAGGAAGGCATCCCATTCCGCTGCGGTGGGGGTGCGGTGTTCCTCGCTGGGCCGCAGGGAGCGGCGGCGGGCGATGAACGCGCGGTGGGCTGCGATGGCTTCGACCGGGTAGATCGCGCTGTAGCCCATGGTGGTGTCGATGTCGGCGTGTCCGGCGATGACCTGGGCGATGCGGGGTGCGCAGGCCGCTGCGGTCGTACTGGAACAGCAGCGGCACCGGCGGGTTCCACACGCGCTCGTTGTAGTCGTAAGCGACGACGCGGGGGACGGCTCCGAATACGTGGGTCGCGGATGCGGGTGATGATGGCGCTCAGGACGTCGGCGAGTTCGGGGCTGACCAGCAGGACACGTTCCACCTCGTCGTAGCGCCGGGAGACCGCGTCGTACCCGCGCCGGACCAGGTCCTCTGGATCGGTGGTGCCCACGCGCGGGAAGCCGGCCAAGGCCCCGAGCGCCGGCGAACGCATTCCCGGCACGCCCGCCGGTCGAGCCGACCGCGCGACCGGAGACCGGAGGACCGGGAGCCGTAACCGAAGGCCGGACACCCCAGGGCCGGAGAACCGGTCGAGGCACCCGGCCTACGCCTCCGACGTGAGCCGGACGAGCAGCACGCCGGGTGTGCCCGGCACGTTCACCGTCAGGGCCTCGCCGTCCCACACGGCCTGGTCGGCCAGGGCGGCGCAGGGGTGCAGGACGTCCGCGCGGGCGGCCCCGCCCGCGAGGTGCCGGACCGGCAGGCGCAGCCCGGACGGCCCGCCGCGCCGCCACACCGACAGGTACGTCACCCCGTCACCGGGGACCCGCAGGCCAAGAGCCAGCCACTCGTCCGTCCAGCCGGGCAGGCCGAGCGGCCAGAACGGCAGGGCCCGCGCGAGGTCCCCGCGGATCGACTTGTAGACCTCCACCGCGTCCCGTACGAGTGCCAGTTGGTGGTCCGCCATGCGGTTGAGGTGGCCGGAGAGGTGGATGCGGCCGAGCAGTGCCCCGCCGAGGGTCCACGAGATGAGGTCGTCGTCGAACCCGGGCTGCGGGTAGGCCCAGACGGCGCCCTGTTCCGGCGGGACCGCGGTCGGCGCGGCGGCCGCGATGGGCGGGTAGCGCAGCGGGTCCTGCTGGTCGCTGGTGGACTGGAGCTGGGCGACGGCGAGCGTGGCGCCGTCCATGCGCATGCCGCCCGAGGCGCAGTTCTCGACGACCAGCCCGGGGTGGCGGTCCAGGACGCCGGAGAGCCAGTCGAGGTAGGCGTGGGCGTGGCCGAGGAGGCCCGCTCCCGGCGCGAGGTCGCCGGGGGCCTGGGTGCCGGGGTCGACGACGATGTTGTAGTCCAGTTTGAGGTAGCCCACGCCCCAGTCGCCGACGATCCGGTCGACCGTCTTGTCGAGGTGGGCGCGGGCGGCCGGGTGCCGCAGGTCGAGCTGGTGGCGGCCCTGCTCGGTGAGGCGCACTCCGTCGCGCTGGAAGAACGCCTCGGCGGGCAGCTCGGCCGCGACGGGGCTGCGCACCCCGACGACCTCGGGCTCCAGCCACAGCCCGGGCACCATCCCGCGCTCCCGGATCCGGTCCAGGACCGCCTGGATGCCGCCGTCGGGGAAGCGGCGCGGCGAGGGCTGCCAGGTGCCGACGCTGTCCCACCAGCCCCGGGTGTCGTCGTCGTACCAGCCCGAGTCGATGCAGAAGTACTCGGCTCCGGCGTCGGCGGCGGCGTCGATCAGCGGCAGCAGCTTGGCCGTGGTCGGGTCGCCCATCAGGGTGTTCATGTAGTCGTTGAAGACGACGGGGAGGGCGGTGTGGTCCGGGTGCGGGCGGCGGATCGCCCGGCGGTAGGAAGTCAGGGCGCCCATCGCGGCGTCGAGGTCCGGGCCGAGGGCCAGGGCGCCGGGCACGGTTGTGAACTCCTCGCCGGGGTCGAGCCGGACCCGCCACTGGTGTTCCGCGTCCGTCGGTCCGTTCAGCGCCAGGTAGCTGCCGTGGGCGCGTTCGCCGAGGTCCCAGCGCCAGCCGGCCGGGGACTCCACCTGCCAGACCCAGGCCCGGCCGCCCTGCCGCTCCGTCAGGGCGCCCATGGCCAGATGGCCGTCGGTGGGCCAGCTGCCGCGCCCGGTGAGGACGAGGGCGGCCCGGCTGTCGTGCTCGTGGACGTCGGTGTTGATGTCGGCGACGGACGCGCGCAGCGGCTCGGTGGACCAACGGCACTCGGCGAGCCAGTCGTTGCGGGCCCGGTGGACGTCGAGGGCGTCGGGAGCGGGCAGTCCGCCGAGCAGGAGACTGCTGACGGACTGGACGACCAGGGGCTCGGGGCCGTCGTTGCGCAGCCGGACGCGGGAGCGGAGGACGGGCAGTCCGGTCGGTGACGTGAGCTCGGCGAAGGCCGTCAAACCGGTGGGCGGGTCGTGGAGTTCCACGGTCAGCCATTCCCAGCCGTCCCGACTGCCCGTGCGGTGGGTCCGGTGGGCGAGCCGCGATCCGAAGGCCGTGCCGGTGAAGCGGGGGCCGGACCAGCCGCTGCCGTGGCCGAGGGCGGTGAGTTCCACGAGCGGGAGGGCGGCGGCCGGGTCGGCGGGCCGCTCGTCGCCGGGGCGGGCGAGCCGGACCAGCCGGAGGGTCCCGTCGGCGGCCACGGCGAACCGGGCGCCGAGCGCCTCGTGTCCCCAAGTGAACTCGTCCTGCCGCTGGTCGGAGTCCCTGTGTGCCGCATCCGCCGTGCCGGTCAAGGTGCTCCCCCTCCTGACCCCGCCCCGTTCCCGGGAGCGGCGGTCCGCGTGAATCCCTCGTTACGGTCTCTTGACGACCCAAGTGTGACCGGTCACAATCCTCGCATGAATGTGACCGGTCACACAAGGCGCCCGGCAAGCATCAGGGACGTCGCGACCGCCGCGGGCGTCTCGTACCAGACCGTCTCGCGGGTGATCAACGGCCATCCCAGCGTCCGGCCGTCCACCCGGGAGCGAGTGCTCGCCGCCATCGACGAACTGGGCTTCCGCCGCAACGCGACCGCACTCGCCCTGGCCAGCGGCCGCAGCCGGGCCGTGACCGTGCTCACCGCGAACACCACCCACTACGGCTACGCCTCGATCCTGCAAGGCATCGAGGAGGCGGCCCGCGCCGCGTCGTACGCGGTGGGGATCGGGGTCCTGGAGTCCGCCGAGGACGCGGCCGTCGCCGCGGAGGTGCAGCGCGCGGCGGACGCGGGCGGCGGACTGATCGTGATCGCCTACGATCCGGCCGGTGTGCGGGCGCTGGGCGCCGTGCCCGCGGGGCTGCCGGTCGTCGGCGTGGTCGAGACCCCGGCGAGCCCGCCCGCCGGCGGGAGCCCCTGGGTCTGGGCCGACGACCGCGAGGCCGCCTACCAGGCGACCCGCCATCTGCTCGCCCTCGGCCACGAGACCGTGCACTACGTCGCCATCCCGTCCAGCACCCGCCGCACCAGCGCCCGCACCAGCGGCTGGCGGCAGGCACTGAAGGAGGCCGGCGCTCCCGAGCCCCGGCCCGTGCAGGGCAGTTGGGGCCCGGCGGGCGGGCACGCCGCGGGCCTGAAGCTCGCGCGGGACCCGTCCGTCAGCGCGATCCTGTGCGGCAACGACGATCTCGCGCTCGGTGTGCTCCGGGCCCTGCACGAGGTTGGCCGCCCTGTGCCGGGCGAGGTGAGCGTGGCCGGTTTCGACGACGCCCCGCACGCCGCGTTCCTCACCCCGTCCCTGACGACCGTACGCCTGGACTTCACCGGCCTCGGGCGGGCCGCGTTCGGCCTGCTGCACGGGGTGCTTGAGGAGTCGGCGCCGGTCGCCCCGCACCCGGTGTCCGTCCCGGAACTGGTGGTGCGGGAGAGCTCGGGCCCGCCGCCCGCCGATCGCTGAACACCCTTGGTCAGCCCAGCAGTTGTGAGTCCCGCTCCCTGATCCGAACCGCCTGCTTTCGGAAAGGCACGTGATGAAGAGAAGAGCTCTCCCCGCCCTGGCGCTGATATGCGCCGCCGGCCTGGCCGCCACCGCGTGCAGTGACCCGACCGCCGGGGACTCCAGTTCGGACGACGCCAAGCAGACGGCGGTGGACCCGACCGCCCGCCTCGACGGCGTGAAGCTGACCATGTGGACCGCGCAGAACACGGTCAACGCGCCGCGGCAGGTCATCGACGCCTTCGAGAAGGCCACCGGCGCCACGGTCGACACCCAGGCGATCCCGGACCTCTACGAGCAGAACGTGCCGACGAAGCTGGCCTCCGGCGACCGCCCCGATCTGATGTTCTGGCAGCCGTCCATCTCCACGCTGCCGTTCGTCCAGCCGAAGCAGAACCTGCTCAGCCTGGACGGCGAGCCGTGGGTGTCCGAGCTCGGCGACACCGAGAAGTCCCTCGGCGTCATCGACGGCAAGCGGTACGCGGCGATCGTCACCAGCCCCGCCATGCTCGGCGTCTACTACAACAAGGACGTCTTCAGGCAGGCCGGGCTGACCGAGAAGGACTTCCCGAAGTCCTACGACGACCTGCTCGCCCTCGGCCACAAGGTGGTCGACAAGACCGACGCGGCCGCCTTCTACGAGGCCGGCGGCGACAAGTGGCCCCTGCAGTGGCAGATGCAGGTCCAGCTCACCGACCTCGACCGGCAGTGGTGGGCCGACCTGAACCAGAACAAGAAGAAGTGGACCGATCCGGTCGTCGTCGGCGCCATCAAGAAGTACAAGGAGAAGCTGCTCGACGCCGGGCTCGCCCAGAAGAACTACCGGACGGGCACGTTCACCGGGCAGGCCGACGCGCTGTGGAAGGGCGAGGCCGGGATGGTCCTCAACGTCACCTCCTTCCAGAGCCAGTTGCAGGCCAAGTACTCCACCGCCGAGATCGACGAGAAGATCGGCTGGTTCCCCGTCGCCAAATCCTCGGCCACCGGCCTGTACTCCCCCGACCAGACCAACGGGGTCGTCGCCTTCAAAACCGGTGACGAGAAGCGGCAGAACGCGGCCCGGCAGTTCCTCGCCTTCTGGCTCGGGCCGGACTACCCGGACTACATCAAGACGATGAAGATCCCGTCGGTGCAGCCGTCCGTGCCCACCCCCGAGGGCCTGCCGGAGACGTCCAAGGCCCAGGTCGCGGCCCTGCCGAAGGCCATCGGCGTCTTCCAGGCCAAGGCGATCGTCGCCCCCGACACGCACCTGTACCTGGCCGACATGATCTTCGGAAAGAAGACCCCGCAGCAGGTCGCGCAGGCGATCCAGGACCAGTTCGCGCAGGTGGCCAAGGCCCAGGGCGCACCCGGGTTCTGACGATGGCGGACACGGCCGTACGTACCGAGCCCGCGCCGGTGAGGGGCGCGCCGAAGAAGGTGGGGCGGCTGCCACGCGCGGCCGTGCACCACCCCTGGTGGTTCGCGCTGCCCGCGATCGTCGTCTTCGCGGGCTTCTTCCTGGTGCCGAACCTGCTGAACTTCTACTACCCGTTCACCGACTGGTCCTCGTACCACGCGGACATCGCCTTCACGGGCCTGGACAACTTCCGGACCATCGCCGACGACGGCTCGCTGCTGCGGGCGATCCGGACGACCCTGGTGTACGCGCTGCTGGCGGCGCTGTTCCAGAACGGCTTCGGGCTGGCGCTGGCGCTGCTGCTGGAGGACGACAGCCGCTTCAACCGGTTCTTCCGAGCCGTCTTCTTCCTGCCGGTGCTGATATCGGCGCTGGCCACCGGCTATGTCTTCCAGGCGCTGCTGGACCAGGACGGGGCCCTCAACGCCGTGCTCGGCACGGACGTCCCGTGGCTGGGGTCGACGACCTGGACGCTGGTGATCGTCACGCTCATCCACGGCTGGAAGTGGATGGGCCTGTCGATGCTGATCTATCTGGCGGGGCTCAAGGGCATCCCCGGCGAGATGCTGGAGGCCGCCAGGTGCGACGGCGCGGGGCCCTGGCGGACCTTCTGGTCGGTGCGCTGGCCGATGCTCGCGCCCGCCGTCACCTTCAACGTCACCACGGCGCTGATCGGTTCGATGAACACCTTCGACATCGTGCAGGCCACGACGGGCGGCGGCCCCGCCGCCTCCACCGAGGTCTTCAACATCTACATGTTCCGCATCTTCGGGCAGGGCCTGTACGCCCAGGCCTCCGCGATGAGCCTCGTGCTGTTCCTGGTCGTGGTCGCGGTGGCGATCCCGCTGGTCGTGGGGCTGCGACGAAGGGAGCAGCTGCTGTGACCGCGGTGTGGCGGTACGGCCGCCCCTCCCTCGTCGTCCTGCTCGCCGCGCTGGCCGTGGGCGTGCCGCTGTGGCTGGTGGCCGTCACCTCGGCCAAACCGCAGGCGGAGGCGATCAAGCCGAACCTGGACCTGCCCCGGCACTGGCAGCCCGCGACGAACTACGCGGACGCCGTCGGCGAGGGCGAGATGCTGCGCGGCTTCCTCAACTCGCTGCTGGTCGTGGTGCCGTCGGTGGTCCTGGTGCTGCTCCTGGGCGCGGGCGCCGCCTGGGTGTTCGCGCGCCGCACGTCGAAGCTGGTCTCGGCGGCGTACGCGCTCTGCATCAGCGGGCTGCTGCTGCCGCCCGCCGTCATCACCATCGTGATGGAGCTGCGGCAGCTGGGCCTGGCGAACACGCGCCCCGGCATGATCGCCGTGTACACCGGCATGTACCTGTCGACGTCGATCTTCTTCATGACGGGGTTCATCCGGGCCATCCCCATGGAACTGGAGGAGGCCGCCCGGATGGACGGGGCGTCACCGTCACGGATCTTCTGGCGGATCGTGCTGCCCCTGCTCCGGCCGGTGATCGCCACCGCGACGATCATGGTGATGCTCTACGCCTGGAGCGACGTCTTCTACGCGTTCTTCGTCCTCGGCGGCGGAGACCGGGCGACCCTGCCGCTCAACCTCTACCAGGTCGCCAGCGCCCAGCTCTACCTGAACAACTGGCACCTCGTCTTCGCGTACGTCGTGGTGATGAGCCTGCCCATGGTCGCCGTGTTCCTCGTCGGCCAGCGAAAGGTCGTGTCCGGAATCACCAGTGGAGCCGTCAAGTGACTGGAGGTCCAGCAGCGTGATCACCCCCGCCCGCACGAGAGTCCGCACGAGATCCCGAACCAGAACCGCCCTGATCACAGCACTCCTTGGAGCAGCCGCCATGGCAGGCACCCTTCCCGCGGCCGGTCCCGCCGCCGCGGCCGGTCCCGCCGCCGCGGCCGGTCCCGCCGCCGCGGCCGGTCCCCAGCGCCTCACCGTCGACCTCGACGCCTCCGAGGGCCCGGTGATGCTGGGCGCCAACGGCTCGCTGTACGGCCTCAGCGACGACGGCGTGCCCAGCGACGCCGCGATGGAGCCCCTGAAGATCACCAGCGTCTCGCAGAAGCCCGAGGGCGGCGCCCAGCACCCCAACGGGGACGCGCTCACGGTCTCGAAGTCGTTCTTCCGCAACGGCGGCGGCGAGATCAACGTGATGATGCAGGACATCTACGCCAAGTGGCCCTACGAGGACCTCGGCATCGACGACTACCTCCCCAAGGTCGACAAGATCGTCAAGGAGATATCGGCCGACCCGAACAGCGACCGGTTCGTCTACATCCCGTTCAACGAGCCCGACCAGATCTGGTACAAGCTCGACGTGGCGGACCAGGCCCAGTACGAGAAGAACCGCGACCGGTTCTTCAAGGACTGGAAGACGGTGTACCACCGCATCCGCGCCATCGCCCCGGACGCGCGGATCGCCGGCCCCAACGAAGCCGCCTACCACACGCGCCTGCTGAAGGACTTCCTCGCCTTCGCCAAGCGGGAGAACGTGCTGCCCCAGATCATGACCTGGCACGAACTGGGCTCCGGTTCGCTGCGCGACTTCCAGGCCCACTACGACGACTACCGCAGGCTGGAGCGCGAGGCGGGCATCGCCCCGCTGAAGATCAACATCGACGAGTACGCCAACCGCCGCGACCTGTCCGTGCCCGGGCAACTCGTGCAGTGGGTGTCCATGTTCGAGCGCAACAAGGTGTACGCGAACATGGCCTACTGGGACGCCGCCGGCAACCTCAGCGGCCATGTGGTGCGCTCCAACATCCCCAACGGCGGCTGGTGGCTGTTCCGCTGGTACGCGGGCCTGACCGGGAACACCGTGAAGGTGACACCGCCGCAGCCGAACACCATCGACACGCTCCAGGGGCTCGCCTCCCTCGACACCTCCCGCCGCCAGACACAGGTGCTGCTCGGCGGCTCCGCCGGTGACTCGGACGTGGTCGTGCGCAACGTCCCCCGGTCGGTGTTCGGCGGCACGGTGACCGCGACCGTCGCCGAGGCCGCCTGGTCCGGCTACGAGGGGCAACACGCGGCGCCGCGGGTCCTCGCGCGCACCAAGGTGAAGGTGGCGGACGACGGTTCGGTGACGGTCCCGCTGCGCGGGATGCACAAGATGTCGGCCTACCGGATCGTCCTCACCCCCGGCGGCTCCGGCACCCCGTCCGCGGCCTCCGTCCCGTGGTCAGCGTCGTACGAGGCCGAGGACGCGGCCATCACCGACGGCAAGGTCTACACGCAGGGCACCGTGCAGAACGCCAACGGCTACGCGGCCTCCGGCACCAAGGACGTCGGCTCCCTCAACCAGCCCGGCAGCAAGGTGACCTTCTCGGTGACGGTGCCCAAGGACGGCACGTACGACCTGGCGATCCTGTACGGCAACCAGTCGGGCGGCCCGGCCACCCAGAAGCTGTCGGTCGACGGAGACGACCCGGTGACGGTCGCCTACCCCTCCACCGAGAACTGGACCTACCGCGCCAAGAAGGACGTCACCCTGCAACTGAAGGCCGGGACGCACCAGTTGACGCTGTCCAAGGGCGACGCCGAGGTCACCCTCGACCGGATCGACCTGACCTCCCGCACCGGCGTCCCGTCCGCGTCGTACGAGGCGACCCTGGCCGACATCAGCGGCCGGCCGTCGTACGACTACGCGTCGTCCGCCGGGGTGGGCACGGGTGCCCTGGTCCTGCGCTCGGGCGACAAGGCGGTGTTCGACGTCTACGCCCCGCGCGACGGCTACTACACGGTGACGTCCCGGTCGACGGCGGCGGTGAAGCTCGCTCTGCACGGCGAGACGGTCACAGCGGCTCCCGGCCGTCCGCTGCGGCTCTACCTGGTCGCGGGCAACAACCGGATCGCGATGACGTCGGGCCACGCCGCCGTCCGCTCCCTCGACGTCTCCGGCGAGGGTTCGACCGCCGGCACCCTCTCCTACGAGGGCGCCGCGGCGACGCTCGCCGGCGGGGCCAAGCTCGTCGACTCCCCGCACGCGTCCGCCGGCTCGTACATCGGCCGGCTCGGCAACAGCCCTTCCAGCACCGCCGGGTTCACGGTCGACGCGCCCCGCGCCGGCCGCTACCTCCTGGTCGTCCACTACGCGCACAACGACCGGCGGGACAACGGCCACGCCTACAACACGGACATCATGTCCCGTACCGCCGACGTCACGGTCGGGTCCGGCGCGCCGGTGCCGGTCACCTTCAAGAACACCTGGAGCTGGGACGACTACTGGACCGTCGGCGTCCCGGTCGACCTGAAGGAGGGCACCAACACGGTGACGTTCGGCAACGCGAGCGCCTGGGCGCCGAACATCGACCGGATCGAGCTGGGCCGGGTGGTGGGCTGATCCCCGTGTTGGACGGATCTCCGCGGTGACGGTTGCGGAGGATCGAATGCCATCCTCCGCAACCGGGACCCCACCACGCACCGTCTGTTGTCATGGCCGCCGCACGACCAGGCGGCCCTGACCACGGCCCGGTCCGGGCCACGACAACGGGGAGTTCCATGCGTACGAAGCTCGGCTCGGTCCTGGCGGCCACGGTCCTGGCGACCGGCCTGGGCGTCGCGATGGCGCCCGGCGCCTCCGCCGCCGACAACTGCTGGGCGGACGGGGACGGCATCCGCTCCTGGTGCCACAACGTGTCCGGCGCACCGGTGTACGGGTACATCGGCAACAACCACATCTACCCCGACCCCACCAAGGTGGTCGGATACATGTACTCCAACCCCAGCTGGTTCTACTGCAAGCTGGACGGCCAGGCCTGGGTCGGCGGGCCGCACCCGACCCGCTGGCTGCTGACCGTGGCCGACAACGGGAAACTCGGCTACATGAAGGACACCGCGATCTACAGCGAGACCGACCCGGTCCGCAACTGCTGACCGCAGGGTCGGCGCGTGACAGTGCCGCAGTCCGCCGAGGAGGCGGGCTGCGGCACTGTCGTGTTCCGGCCGATCCCGCCACACCAGGGCCCCGCATGACGTCCCGTCACTCACACCCCCTATGCTTCTACATGCTTGTAGAAGCCAGTACACGCACGTGAAGGAGTGGACGCCACCATGGTGTTCAAACGACTGCTCGGCGCGCTCGGTGTGGGCGGCCCCACGGTCGACACGGTTCTCGACCCGGCCCCCGTCCGCCCCGGCGGCACGCTCACCGGCCAGGTCCACCTGGTCGGCGGCAAGGCCGACTTCGACATCGAGCACATCACCCTGGAGCTGGTGGCCCGGGTCGAGGCCGAGCACGAGGGCGGTGAGAGCGAGGGCGTCGTGGCCTTCGACCGCTTCACCGTCGGCGGCGGCTTCCGGCTCGCGGAGGGCGAGCGGCGCAGCGTGCCGTTCAGCGTGACCCTGCCGTGGGAGACGCCGGTCACCGAGTTGCACGGCCAGAGCCTGGGTGTCGTCCTCGGGGTGCGCACCGAGCTGTCGGTGGCGGGCGCGAAGGACAAGGGCGACCTGGATCAGCTGACCGTCGCGCCCCTGCCCGCGCAGGAGGCCGTGCTCGAAGCCCTCGGCGGGCTCGGTTTCGGTTTCAGGTCGGCCGACCTGGAGTACGGGCGCATCGGCGGCACGGGCCAGCGGCTGCCCTTCTACCAGGAGATCGAGCTCGTCCCCTCGCCCGCTTACGCGCAGCAGCTCAACGAGGTCGAGTTGACGTTCCTGGCCGGTCCGGGGGGCATGGAGGTGGTGCTGGAGGCGGACAAGCGGGGCGGCTTCCTGTCGCCCGGCCATGACGCGCTCACCCGCTTCACCGTCTCCCACGAGGGGGTCGGGCAGCAGGACTGGCCGTCGATCGTCGACGGCTGGCTGCGGCAACTGGTTGAGCACCGGGCGTCGTACGGCTCCCCCACGGGCTACGGCGCCCCCTCGGGCCACGGCTCCCCCGCCGCCTTCGCCCCGGGCGGCCACGGGCCCGACGGGCACCACCACGACGGCCACCGCTCCGGCCCCGGCATGGGCACGGCCGTCGCGGCGGGCGCGGCCGGCCTCGCGGTCGGGGTCGTCGGCGGCATGGTCGCCGGCGAAGTCGTCGACGAGGTCGGGGACTTCTTCGAGGGGGACGAGGAAGAGGAGGGCTGACGCCGTCGGGGCGTGGCCCTCACAGGGGCGTGGCCGCGTGCAGGATGAGGACCATCGTCACGGCCGAGTTCGCGGAGGACATCGCCGACACGGCCGTGCCCGCGGCCGCGCCCCAGGCCGCCAGGCCGACCGAGGTGAACGCCGGGGGCCAGGTGCGCACGGCGGGTGCCGGACCGAGGAGCGCCGCCACGCGGCGGGGCACCGGACCCGGTGCGGCGAGTCCCGCGAGCGTGGGCACCGGGGTGCCCCGGGAGACGAGGGCGGCCGTGCCGATGGCGCGCGCCACCGTGCGGCGGCTGCCGATCGCCCGGGCCGCCTCCTCGTCGGCCCACCGCTCGGCCGTGTACGCCACGGCGGTGCGCAGCGGCCGCAGGAACGGGTTGGCGCGGGCGGCGAGTTGCACGGCGAGCAGGAAGCGGTCGTGCCGGGCGGCGAGGTGCGCCCGCTCGTGGGCGAACAGGGCCCGCCGCTCGGCGGCCCCGAGGCGGTCCAGCAGGGCCGTGGTCACCACGACACGGCCCCCACGCGAGCCCCGGGCACGTCGGCCGGCACTGCCGCGCCGAGCTCCACCGCCCTGCCCACCGCCGGGCCGCCGATGCGCGTGCGGGCCCGTCCGGTGACCGCCGGGGCGCCCAAACCCGCCCGCGCCGCTCCGTCCACCCCCAGAGCGCGCAGCCACATCCGGGCCGCCCCGCTCATCACCGCGTCGCACAGACCCGCCCGCGTCGGCCCGTCCGTCACCGGGGCGCGGAGACGCGTACCGGCCGATCCCATCACCACCGCGTCCCACAGACCCGCCCGCGCCGACCCCGCCACCACCAGAGCGCGCACCCGCATCCAAGCCGCTCCGATCACCACCGCGTCCCACAGACCCGCCCGCGCCGACCCGTCCGTCACCGGGGCGCGCACCCGCGCGCGGGCCGCCCCGTCGGCCGCCGGGCAGGGCGTACGCGTAGGGGACGGCGTCGGGCAGGACGGCGACCTCGGTGTCCGGCAGGCCGGCCAGTGCGCGGTGGGCCTGGCGGCGTACCCGGGCGTGCCGCCACAGCGTCCGGGCGCAGGCGGCTACCACCGCGCACAGCGCGGGAATCGCGGCCTTGCCGACGACCTCGTCGTAGGGCACCGCCGCCCGTACCTCGGGGTCCGACCAGCCGTCCGGCAGCGGGTTGCCGGGCAGTTGGGCGGTGCCCACCACCATCACCAGCGCCAGGCACACGGTGCTGCACAGCGCCAGCACCGCGGCCAGCGCGGTGAGCAGCCGGGTCGCGGTGCGCGGATGCAGATGCTGCTCGGCCAGGCGCGCGACCGGCCACGCCGTGAGCGGCAGGACCAGCGGAAGAAAGACGAACACCCCCATGAGGCTTCAGTCTTCCCCCTCGCCGTGGGCCTGATCCAGCAGGTCACGCAGCAGCCGCTCGTCGTCCGGGTCGAGGCCGGTGACGAAGCTGGCCAGCACGGCCCCGCGGTCGTTCTCGGCGTCCAGCACCTTGCGCATCTTCCGGGCGGCCAGGCCCGCCTGGTCCGAGGCGGGCGTCCAGGCGAAGGACCGGCCGACCCGTTCCCGGGTGACCGCGCCCTTGCCCAGCAGCCGGGTCAGGATCGTGATCACCGTCGTGTAGGCGAGGTCGCCGCCAAGACGTTCCTGCACCCAGCCGGCCGTCGCCGGACCGTCCGCCTCCCGCAGTGCCGACAGCACCAGCGCCTCCAGCTCGCCCTGTCCCCGCCGGGGACGCTGCCGGGGATCCGTCACCGCCCTGCCTCCCTTCCGCCGCCCTTCGTTGCCCGTGCGGACATCGTATAGATCCGCGGGACCGTCCCCCCGTTCTTCTACAGTGCTGTAGATTTTACGGGACCGCACACGTCAAGAAGGAGTACCTCGTGGGAGTTTCCCTGTCCAAGGGCGGCAACGTCTCGCTCAGCAAGGAGGCGCCGGGCCTCACCGCCGTCCTGGTCGGTCTGGGCTGGGACGTGCGCACCACCACCGGCACCGACTACGACCTCGATGCCTCCGCCCTCCTCCTCGACGCCTCCGGCAAGGTCCCCTCGGACGAGCACTTCGTCTTCTACAACAACCTGAGGAGCCCGGACGGCTCGGTGGAGCACACCGGCGACAACCTCACCGGCGAGGGCGAGGGCGACGACGAGAGCGTCAAGGTGGACCTCGCCGCCGTCCCCGCCGGGATCGACAGGATCGTGTTCCCGGTCTCCATCCACGACGCCGACAACCGCGGCCAGAGCTTCGGGCAGGTCCGCAACGCCTTCATCCGGGTCGTCAACCAGGCGGGCGGCCAGGAGATCGCCCGCTACGACCTGTCGGAGGACGCTTCCACGGAGACCGCGATGGTCTTCGGCGAGCTGTACCGGCACGGCGCCGAGTGGAAGTTCCGGGCCGTCGGCCAGGGATACGCCTCCGGGCTGGCCGGGATCGCGTCCGACTTCGGCGTGAACGTCTGACACGGACCGACCGCGCCGCCGGGCCCGCCAGCACGTGGCCGGGCCCGGCGGCGGCCTCAGCAACCGACCCGGGAGACCATGTGGCCCTACCGTCCCGCCTCCGCCCGGAGGACCGCGCCGACTTCGAGGCCGTGCTGCACCTCGCGATGGGCAGCGCGGAGATCCGCGACGCCCTGCGCCCCGACCCGACCGGCCGGGCCGCCGCGCACCTGCGTGCCCACGCGCTCGCCCACGCCGACGCCATCACGGCGGCGGCCGACGAGCCGTACCGGACCTATCTCGCCGTACGGCGGGCGGCCCGGCGGGAGACGCCGCCTCCGCTCGGCACGGGCAGCCTGCTGCCGGCCCTCGCGGTGCTCACCCCGCTCGTGGCGGCCGTCTCCGCCGGGGCGCTTCTCCTGCTCGGCGGCCTGCTCCAGGTGGCCGGCGCGCCGGGCCCGTTGCCCGGCTCGCTCGTCGCGGCCGGCTGGACCCTGGCGCTCGTGGCGGCCGTGACCGGCCTCGTCGCCCTCGCCGCGGTGCTGCGTACGGCCCTGGGCAGACCCGCCGTCCCACCGGCCGCCGACCAGGTGGAGCACGCCCGGCAGGCCTGGCGGCAGGCGCTGCTCGACCACGGCGTGCTGCCCCACCTGCGCCGGCACCTGGCCCCGCGCCCCGAGGCGGCGCTCACGCCGTGCTCCCCGCCCGATACGCTCGCGCCGTGCCCGGCCCGGGCGGGAAAGGACAGGACACCATGTTCGGACTGAGCGAACTCGCGATCATCCTCATCGTCGTCATAGCCGTCCTCGCGGCCAAGAAGCTGCCCGAGCTGGCCCGCTCGGCCGGCAAGTCGGCGCGCATCCTCAAGGCCGAGGCCCGCGCCGCGCGGGAGGAGGAGGCGGGTACGGCCCCCGCGCCGCGGGTGGTCCAGGGCGAGATCGTCCCGCCGGGCTCCGGCACGACCCCGCCCGCCGCCCGGGCGTCGGACGCCCCGGACCCCCGCTGATCCGTCCCCCGGTTACAGCGTGCGCTCCAGGCGGTCCGCCACCAGCTTGACGAACTTCGCCGGGTCCTTCGGCTGGCCGCCCTCGGCGAGCACCGCCAGCGTGTGGAGCAGTTCCGCGGACTCCTCGAGTTCCGTGCGGTCCTCGCGCTCCTGGTAGGCCTGGTTCAGGCCCTTCACCAGCGGGTGGCCGGGGTTGAGCTCCAGGATCCGCTTGGTGCGCGGCACCTCCTGGCCCATGGCCCGGTACATGTTCTCCAGGGCCGGGGTCAGGTCGTGCGCGTCGGAGACGACACAGGCCGGGGAGACGGTGAGGCGCGTGGAGAGGCGCACCTCCTTGATGTCCTCGTCCAGCCGCTCCCGCATCCAGCCGAGCAGGCCGGCGAACTCCTCGGCCTGCTTCTCCCGCTCCTCGTCGGCCTTCTCCTCCCCCTTGGCGTCCAGGTCGATCTCGCCCTTGGCGACGGACCGCAGCTTCCTGCCCTCGTACTCGCCGACTGCGTCGACCCACACCTCGTCGACCGCGTCGGTGAGCAGCAGGACCTCGATGCCCTTGGCGCGGAACGCCTCCATGTGCGGGGAGTTCTCGATGCTCTGCCGGGACTCGCCGGTGAGGTAGTAGATATCCTCCTGGCCGTCCTTCATCCGCTCCACGTACCGCGCGAGCGTGGTCGGCTCGTCGTCGGAGCGGGTGGTCGCGAACGAGGCGACGGCGAGGATGGCGTCACGGTTCTCCGAGTCGGTGACCAGGCCCTCCTTCAGGACCGTGCCGAACTCCCGCCAGAACGTGGTGTAGCGGTCGGCGTCCTTGGTCATGAACTCCTTGACCGTGGACAGCACCTTCTTCGTCAGGCGGCGCTGCATCATCCGGATGTGCCGGTCCTGCTGCAGGATCTCGCGGGAGACGTTGAGCGAGAGGTCCTGCGCGTCGACGACGCCCTTGACGAAGCGGAGGTACGGCGGCAGCAGCGCCTCGCAGTCGTCCATGATGAAGACCCGCTTCACGTACAGCTGTACGCCGCGCCGGAAGTCCCGCGTGAACAGGTCGTGCGGTGCGTGCGAGGGGACGAAGAGCAGCGCCTGGTACTCGAAGGTGCCCTCCGCCTGCAGCCGGATCGTCTCCAGCGGCTCGCGCCAGTCGTGGCTGATGTGCTTGTACAGCTCGTGGTACTCGTCGTCGGACACCTCCTCGCGCGAGCGCGCCCACAGGGCCTTCATCGAGTTCAGCGTCTCGGGCTCGGGTGCGCTGTCGCCCTCGGCGGCCTCCGGGACCATCCGGATCGGCCAGGTGATGAAGTCCGAGTACCGCTTGACGATCTCCCGGATCGTCCACGGCGAGGTGTAGTCGTGGAGCTGGTTCTCCGGGTCGGCGGGCTTGAGGTGGAGCGTCACCGAGGTGCCCTGCGGGGCGTCGTCGACGGTCTCCAGGGTGTACGTGGCCTCGCCGCGGGAGCTCCAGCGGGTGCCCTGGCTCTCGCCGGCGCGCCGGGTGACCAGCGTGACCTCGTCCGCCACCATGAACGCGGAGTAGAAGCCGACGCCGAACTGGCCGATGAGCCCCTCGGCCCCGGCCGCGTCCTGGGCCTCCTTCAGCTCCTTCAGGAGGGTGGCCGTACCCGACTTGGCGATGGTGCCGATGAGCTGCCCGACCTCGTCGTACGACATCCCGATGCCGTTGTCCCGCACCGTGAGGGTACGGGCCTCCTTGTCGACGTCGATCTCGATGTGCAGGTCCGAGACGTCGGCGTCGAGCGAGTCGTCCCGCAGCTTCTCCAGACGCAGCTTGTCGAGCGCGTCGGAGGCGTTGGAGACGAGCTCGCGCAGGAAGACATCCTTGTTCGAGTAGACCGAGTGGATCATCAGCTGGAGCAGCTGACGGGCCTCTACCTGGAACTCAAACGTTTCGGTCGTCATGGTTCGCGAATACCTCACAGGTCCCACAGTCGCCTGAACTGGTGGCCGTCACTTGAACGGTGGCAGTCACTGTAAAACACCAAGTCAGGCCACAGACCGGGAATCAGGCGAGGTGGGCGAAGACCACCAGGTTCTCGGTGTAGTCCCGGGCCTGGCGGTCGTAGGCTCCCGAGCACGTGATGAGGCGGACCTGGGCGTCGGGGGTGTCGCCGTAGACGCGCTCGCTGGGGAAGTGGTCCTTGTCGAAGGACTCGGAGTTGTCGACCACGAAGGTCGCCCTGCTTCCGTCGGCGCGCGCCACGTGGAACCGGTCGCCCTTCCTCAGCTCGCTGAGCCGGGCGAACACGGCCGGGGAGGTCTTGGTGTCGACGTGTCCGGCGATGATCGCGGTTCCGGCCTCGCCGGGCGAGTGGCCCTCGGCATACCAACCGACGAGGTTGATGTCGTCGTCGGGAGGAGGGTCGAGCTGACCCGAACGGCCGATGGCGAGATCCGTGAAGGGCGCGTCGACCGCGATCTTGGGGATGAGCAGGCGGACCGGCCGGGACCGCGGCAGGCCGCCGGCCTCGGTCCCGGCGGATCTCTGGGGAGCCGCAGACGTGGACGGCGCCTCGGGGACGGCGGGCGCGGCCGAGGCGGCGGGCGCGACGGCGGGCGGGGCGTGCGGCGGGCCGCCGGAGTCGGACGACCCACCGCGGCCGGTGAACAGGCCCACGGTCAGGGCCAGGGCGGCCACGGCCCACACCACCCACACGGCGGTGCGCAGCCGCCGCCTCGGCGGGGCGGGATCTGGTGCGTCGGGGGAAGGAGGGCTGACTGCCATCGAAGACCACCTCACTCGGGCACGGCAGCGGGAACGGACACGAGCACGGATACGGACGCGGACACGGCACGCGGGCGGACGAGCCGGACCGCCGCGACGCGGGAGACACGTGCGGCGGCCACAGCGGTCATGAGGTCAGGCACCCGTCATGCGGTGCCCCGCGAGGCCTTCTGGCGCCGCAGCGCGTACAGGCCGGTGCCGGCCACCGCCAGCATCGCCAGGCCGCCGGCGGTCACGCCCGGCGACGCGGCCAGCCCGCCACCGCCGGTGTGCATCCCGCCGCGCGGCTTGTGGTGCTTGTCGTGCTTGCCGTGCCAGGAGCCCTTGTCGTGCTCGTCGTGCTTGCCGTGGTCCTCGTGCTTGCCGTTCTCGTCGTGCTTGTCGCTGAAGCCGTCCTCGTCGTGCTTGTCGTTCCAGGGGTCGTCGCCGCGCTCGCCGTCCTTGAGGACGTCCTGGTCGTGCTTCGGGTTGTCCCAGTCGTCGTCCGCGTTCACCACGGCCAGGGCTCCGCCACCGGTGTGTACTCCGCCGCGCGGCTTGTGGTGCTTGCCGTGGTCGAAGTCCTTGCCGTGGTCTTCGTGCTTGCCGTGGTCTTCGTGCTTGCCGTGGTCTTCGTGCTTGCCGTGTTCGTCACCCTTGCCGTGTTCGTCACCCTTGCCGTGTTCGTCACCCTTGCCGTGTTCGTCACCCTTGCCGTGCTTGTCGCCGAACGCGTCCTTGTCGTGCTTGGAACCGTCCGAGTCGTGGTCCGCGGTCACGGCGGCCAGGGCTCCGCCACCGGTGTGTACTCCGCCGTGCGGCTTGTGGTGTTTGCCGTCCTTGTGGTGCTCCTTGCTGTAGGAAGTGGTGTCGTGGTCCCGGTCACCCATCGCCTCGGCGTAGGCGGCGGGTGCGGTGATCGCGAGGGCGGCCGTGGCCGTGGCCGTCGCGAGCAGCATGCGGGCAGAGCGCATCGGTGAATCCTTCCGTCGCGAGCCGGGCAGCTGACGCCTCGCCAGCTCACGAGACCCGGCCTCGACGTGAACACCGTCAGTCATGCCGGTCCGTCCCACCATCCAGGACGTTCACTCGGGTTACGGCCACACCCTGACGGCGGCACCCCGCTCCCCCTGTCGGGCCGCACGGTCCGCAACCTCCTGCCCGTCGGTGCCGTCTCCTACGACGACACACGGGTCGGAACCGCTCCGACCCGGACCATCGCGGGGAGGCGCTCATGGCCATGGTCGGCCTGTTCTGGATCGGCGAGGACTCGGTGTACGTGGGGGCCGAGCCGGTGGGAGCCGCCTCCGGGGTACGGCTGACCGAGGCCGGTGTGGAGACGCTGGGAGCAGGTCGGGGCAGGTTCTGGGCCTGGGACGAGGTGGTCCGGATCCGGACCGACGGCGTACCCGTGCGGTCGGGTGCGCGCCGGATGGCGTCGATGGCGTTCGACGCCGTGCTCGTCGCGGTCACCGGGTACGGCGAGCTGCCGCCCGCCTTCCTCCTGGAGGTGGTGACGGCCGAGGAGACCGTCGAGGTCACCGTGCAGGCGGCGGTGGCCGGAGGGTTCTATCAGCCGTCCGAGTACGAGCTGTCCACCGCCCTACTGGAACGGCTCGCGGACGGGGCTGCCGAGGTCGGGGACCTCCTGGCGTGGGGCCGCGACCACGCGGCCGAGGGCACTCCGCCGCGCGAGGAGCGCGAGGCGCTGCTGCGGAAGTGGGCCGGCGGGTAGTGGGCCGGTGTGTAGCGGCCCGGCGCCCGCGGGCGTCACCGCGGCCCGGGCCCCCGGTGCCCCGCGCGGGTCGGGTCCGGGTCCACGAGCTGTGCCGCCATGCCGACGAGGACCAGCCCGCCCGCGATGAGCAGCCCCTGGGCCAGGGCGATGCCGCAGCCCAGGACGGTCACGCCGAGGGCCAGCCCCCACCAGGCGCCGGTACGCCGGTACTCCCGGGGCCGGGCGGGGCGGCCGGTCCGCAGGGCTCGGGCGAATCTGGGGTCCTCCCGCTCGAGTCGCGCGGCGAGGTCGACCAGGCGTTCGTCTTCGGACCGGGGCACGGCTTCTCCTTCCCGAACCCTGCGGCGCTCGCGGGCAGGGCACGGCCGAGGACAGGGCAAGTCGTGGGGTGGAGGGCCCAGTGAGGGTGCGGAGGTGGACAGCCCGTCGAGACGCGGCGCTGCCGGTCTCACCAGGGCTTCAGCTTCTCCCTCCTCCAGCGGCTTCCGCCATCGGGCCCGACCCTCATCCTTCCCGGTCAGCGCACCCCACGAACGCGGGATCGCGAGACGGGTGTTCGGTCCGAGGGTGGGTGGCGTCACGGAGGACGGCGCGGCCGGGCCCCGCCCCACGCTGGACGAGGGCGGGGCCGAGGGGGCGGTGGGCGGTGCCGTCCTGTCACCGGCCGCGCTCACGCCCGGCACGCCGAGGGCGCTCCGCGGACTGACGTGACGGGCGTGGGGCCGGGCGTCCGCGGCGACGGCCGCGGCATCGGTGACGCGCCGGAGGGAGCCGGTGGCCGGGGTGTGCGGTGGGTGCGCCGCGCGTCGGCGCCGGTTCCGGCCCCGGGCCGTGGCCCGGACCCGGCCGCGCCCCGGCCCGCGCGAGGGCGCCGGGGTGTGGTGCCTCGGGCGGTCTGCCACCGGTGTTCGGCGGCCGGAAGCCCGTCAGCGCTCGGCCGGCTCGGTGGGACGCGGGGCGGACGTCGTGCTGTCGGACGGGGGTTCCACCGCGTACGTCGGGGCCGTGCGGCCCGGCAGGAGTCCCTGTCCGGCCCGGAGCGCGCGGGCGAGCAGATGTGCGCGTCCGGCGGCGATGGGGCCGAGGACCGCGAGGACGAGGACGTACCCGGCGATGAACGGGGCGAGGCGGTCGTCGAGTCCGGCGGTGGCGGCCATGGCGGCCAGGATCAGCGCGAACTCCCCGCGGGCGACGAGCGTGGTGGCGATCTCGGCGGCGGGCTCGGTGCCGTAGCGGTACACGCGGGCGACGAGGAGCCCCGCGACGACGTTCATGACGAGGGTCAGCGCGGCCGCCGCCGCGACCGGTCCGACGACGGAGACGATGTCGCCGGGGTCGATGGAGAGGCCGAAGGCGAAGAAGAAGATCGCCGCGAAGGCGTCGCGCAGCGGATGCACCAGGTCCCGGATGCGGGGCCCGGAGGGGGTACCGGCGAGGATCAGGCCGACCATGAACGCGCCGATGGCGTCGGCGACTCCGAGGACCTCGGCGACGCCGGCCACGAGGACGGCCGCGCCGAGGAAGCTGATGACGAGCAGTTCGTTGTCGCGGGTCGCGATCAGCCGCCCGACCAGCCTGGTGCCGAAGCGGGCGGCGGCGGCCAGCAGCAGGAGGAAGCCGAAGGCCTTGGCGGCCTGCAGGGCCGTGTCCCCGACGCCCTGGGCGCCGCTGATGACCGGCTGGAGCGCGGCGAGGTACAGCGCGAGGAAGATGTCCTCCACGACGATGACGCCCAGGATGAGGCGCGTCTCGGGGCGGCCGATGCGTCCGAGGTCGATGAGGATCTTGGTGACGATGGCGGACGAGGAGATGCCGAGGACACCGGCGAGCACCAGCGCCTCCCGGACGCCCCACCCCAGGGCGAAGCCGAATGCCAGCCCGGCGCCGACGTTGAGCAGCAGATAGATCCCGCCCGCGGTCAGCAGGCGCCGGCCGCCGCTCCTGAGGTCGTCGAGGTGGAACTCCAGGCCCAAGTAGAACAGCAGCAGCACGAGCCCGAGCGCGGAGAGCATCTCGAAGTCGTGGGCGTCCTGGACGATGACCAGGCCCGGGGTGTGCGGGCCGAGCAGGATGCCCGCGAGCATGAACAGCGGGATCGTCGGGAGTCCGATCCTGCCGCCGAGGCGGGCGAGGAACGCGGCGGCCAGGAAGGCGCCGCCCATGGCGAGAAGGCTGTCAGCGTGTCCCACGGGTCACCGCCTTCCGCTCTACATGGGAGGCGAATCGTTTCTGCGTGCGAGGGTGGATGGGCTCCTCCTTCTGGGGATGTACCGGACATCGTGGTTCTTGTCGGCGTCAGCCCGGAGTCGCGGTGATCACGACACGCGAAGCTCCGGCCGTGGCCACTCTCACATGCGGCCCGGCCGCCGCACCATCGGTGCCCGCACCCATTTCCGGGGGTACGGACGGGACACCCGTCCCCACGCCCGATTCCCCGTCACACGTGCCGGTGGTCGATGCCCAGCAGGCTCGCCGCCGCCCGGAAGTCGGCCGCGTGGTGGCCCACCGCGAGGGACCAGTGGTGGCCGACGCCCGTGGCGCTCCACGCGTCGACCCATTCGCCGGGGTCGCGGCCGAAGTCGACCCGGCTGGTGGTGTTGCCGATCTCCAGCAGCGGTCCGGGGACGACGGTGCCCTCGGAGGTGACGAACGACAGGCTGCCGTCGGCGTCCTGGCCGAGGCCGAGCAGGGTGACGGGCCCGTGCTGGACGTCGAACTCGACGCTCACGCCCCAGCCGCGTTTGCCGTGGTAGACGCCGAGGCCGCGCAGGAGCGGGTCGCGTGCGCCGACCGCGAGATGGGCGGGTCCGTCGTGGCCCATCTCCACGACGCCGTCCTCGAAGTTCAGGGCCTGGATCTCAGTGAAGGAGCCTCCCGCGCCGACGCTCTGCGAGGCCAACTGCGCGACTGATGTGCGCAGTTCGTATTCGCCGGCCGCGGGCACGCCCCGGGCGGTGAGCAGGGAGGCGCCGAGGATCATGCCGGCGCCGAGGCGCTCGTGGAGTTCGCCGTCGAGACCGCGGTGGTAGTAGGCGAGGCTGTCCAGCGCGAAGTCCTCCACCAGCCGGTCGAGGGCGACCGACACCGTCGCGCCCCAGGCGAAGTCCTCCTCCACCACACTGTCGTCGAGGGTGAAGACCTGCCGGGCGAGCGCCATCCGCTCGCGGGTCTCCGCCTCGGTCACGCGCTCCACGCGGTGCCGCAGGTCGTCGAACTCCAGCACCTCGACGTGCGAGCCGAACGTCGTGGCCAGCAGGGTGGGATCGGTCTGCACGTCGAGCATGCCGGGGTAGACGTGTCCCATGAGTCCGTGCCGGGCGTGCCGGAGGGCGGCGCGGATGTGCGCGGCCCGGATCCACTGCTCGATGCGCCGCCAGGCGGACTCCTGCCGCAGCCAGCCCGACACCGAGCGGAAGGGGATGCCGGCGCGCCGGAAGACGTTGCCGACCTCGGGGACGGGGCACTGCCCGCAGTAGGCCAGCCACGCCCCGGTGTCGAAGGAGGCGTGGTCCATCCGCTCGGTCGGCTGGAGGTCGATGACCAGGACCGGCGTGTGCGAGCGCCGGGCGATCGGCAGCATAATGGACGAGGTGAGGTACGTCGTCAGGAACAGCACGATCAGGTCGCAGTCGGCGCGGCGCAGTTCCTCGGCGGCGCGGGCTCCTTCCTGGGCGTCGGAGACGAAGCCGGCGTCGGTGACCTCCGCGTCCATCCCCCGGAAGCGCTCGGCGACATAGGCGGCGGACTCCTTGAGCTGCGGGAGGAGGCCGGGGAACTGCGGCCAGTAGGTGCCGAGTCCGCCCGCGACCAGTCCGATCCGGGTGCGGCGCCGGGTGACCGGCGGGAGCAGGTCGTGCAGGGCGGCGGCCCGTACGGCCGTGCGGTCCGCGGTCGTTGCCATGGTCGGTGCTCCTTGTCGGGGTGGGTCCGGCGGCTCAGGTGCTGGAAACGCGCAGGTCCGCTCTGTCCGTCACGGCGCCGGCGGAGCGGGGGACCAGGACGCGGATGATGAACACGCCCGCGAAGGCCGCCGCCGTCATGCAGGCGGTGATGGTCCAGAGCAGGACGGACGGGCTGTGGTCGGCGAGGGCGGGGGTGAAGAACGCGGCGACCGCGAAGACGCCCCGCGACAGGGCGTAGGTGAGGCCCTGGGTGGTGCCGCGGGTGTCGGCGGGCAGCGTCAGCTGCGACCACACCTTGTAGTTCGCCTCGCCCGCGAAGGGGTTGGAGAGCTGGTAGAGCACGAAGAAGACGAGCATCCCGACGAGGGCGCCCGCGGTCAGGGACGCGATGACGAAGGCGAGGATCTGCACCACCGCGGCCACGTGGAACAGCCGGTCGCGCCACGGGGTGTCGGCGACGCGCACGAAGGCGAGGGTGAGCAGCACGCCGATGGGGATGAACGCCAGGTTGATGCCGGTGGCCAGGCTCTGGGAGGCATCGCTGACGGTGACGAGCAGATAGGTGCCGAACTGGCCGAAGGTGTTGGCGCCGAGTCCCCAGGTGACGTAGAAGACGAACGTCGCGGTCATCGGCAGCAGGGCGGCGCGGGTCCAGATGTTCTTCAGCGGGGTGCTGTGGGGGGCGGCGTCCGCCTCCTGCTGTGCGGTGTCCCGCTCGCTGTCTCCCGTGTTCCGCTCGTGCTCGCCCGTGTCCCACTCGTCGGTCAGCTTCAGCCTGGACCTCAGGGCCCAGGTGACGAGCGCGGCGACGGCCAGTTGCCCGGTGATGAGCCGGGCGCCGGTCATGCCGGTGGTGGAGAGCACGAAGCCGAGGAAGATGGCGACGGCGATGCCCAGCATCCACATGACCTGCGTGAAGGCCACGAGCCTGCCCCGGGCCCAGGAGGGCGCGGCGTCCGAGACCACGGCCAGGGACGTCGGCAGGTCGGCGCCGGCCGCGAGGCCCGCGACGAGGACGCCGATGAGCAGCGTGATGTCGTCCGGGGCCAGCGTGATGACGATCGCGCCGAGCGCGAAGCAGAAGATGTCCCAGTTGTAGACGCGGCGGCGGCCGAAGAGGTCGGCGAGCCGGCCGCCGACGAGGGACCCGACGGCGATGCAGCCGGTGACGATCGCGCTGATCGCCCCGGCCATCCATACGCCCATGTCGTAACTGTCGCGGTAGATGGCCAGGTTGACGGAGATGGCGACGATCAGCCCGGCGTCGAGGTAGGAGGCCATGCCCGACAGGGCGGCGGCCTTCCAGAGCGGTGTGGGGATGGGGCGGGTACCGGCCATGATGCGACTCCGTCGTCTGGTGACATCGCGGTTCCGGGGGCCTGGTCGCAGCGAATATAGGGCGAGAAAAACGTTGCAACAAGGTGTCGCGCACGCATGCGTCGGAAGACGCCGTCTCCCCTCGCCCCGTTCGGGGATATGGCGTGACCGGTCCAGCTCCCCTACGGTGAAGGTGGCCTAAAAACGTTTTAGGGGAAGGACCGTGTCCGTGCTCTCCCCCGCGCTCCGGCAGCTGTTCGAGGATCCGCCCCGCGATTTCGGCCCCACTCCCCTGTGGTGGTGGTCGGGTGCGAAGGTCACCCGTGAGCGACTCGCCTGGCAGCTGCGGGCGTTCGCGGAGGGCGGCGTCCACAACCTCGTCGTGATCAACCTGGCTCCGGCCGGGCCCACGTTCGGCGCCCGGGCCGACGATCCCGCGTGGTTCGGTGAGGAGTGGTGGGACCGCTTCACCGACGCCTGCGAGATCGCCGCGGGGCTCGGCACACGCCTGTGGTTCTACGACCAGATCGGTTTCTCCGGGGCCAATGTGCAGGGGACGGTGACACGGCGTCATCCCGACGCGGCCGGGCTGGCGCTGCGCTGCCGCGACGCGCGCGTCTCCCGGGGCACGGTCGCCCTCGGGGACGCCGAGACGCCGATCGCCGCGTACGCCCCCCAGGGGCGGCGGCTCGCGCTCGGCGGGGACGGGGCCGTCGAGGCCGCCGACGGGACGCAGGTGCGGCTCGTCACCGCCGTCCCCACGGCGTTCGACTACCTGGATGCGCGCGCTGTGGGCCTGTTGATGGACGCCGTCCACCACGAGTACGACCGCCGCGTGCCCGAGTACCTCGGCACCGTCATCGCGGGCAGCTTCCAGGACGAACTGCCCGCCACCAACGCCTGGAGCCACCGCCTCGCCGCCGAGTTCCGCGCCCGTCGCGGCTACGACCTGCTCGACCACCTGCCGGCCCTGTTCGGCACGGACGCCGGCCCGGCGGAGCGGAAGGTCCGCGCCGACTACTACGCGGTCCGCGCGGAGTTGACCGAGGAGGCCCTGTTCCGGCCGCTCGCCGACTGGCACCGGAGCCGCGGGCTGCTGCTGGGCAGCGACCAGAGCCACCCCGCCCGCGCGGGATACCCGTCCCAGTCGACGCAGATCTACACCGACTACTTCCGGACCCACCGCTGGTACAGCGCCGCCGGCAGCGACCACCACGGCGACGCCAAGGTGCACTCCTCCATGGCCCACCTCTACGGCCACGAGCGCGTCTGGATCGAGGCGTTCCACTCCTCCGGCTGGGGCGGCACCCTGGAGGACACCTACCACTGGCTGCTGCCGTTCCTGCGCAGCGGCGCCAACCTGTACAACCCGCACGCCAGTTACTTCGGCACCGCGGGCGGCTGGTTCGAGTGGGCGCCGCCGTCCACCGACTGGCGCCAGCCCTACTGGAAGCAGTACCCGGCGTTCTCGCGAGCCGTGGCACGGATCTGCTCGATCATGTCCTGGGGCGGTTACGCGGCCGACGTGGCGGTCCTGTACCCCACCGCCACGATGCAGGCGCTGATCCCGCTGGACGCGCCCGTCCGGCACTTCGGCGACGGCCGGCTGGGCGAGGAGCACGCCGACGCCGACGAGACGCAGCGCCACTACCTGGACCTGTGCGGCACGAACAACTGGCTCGCCCCGCACGTCGGTTCGCTGGACCGGCACGGCATCTCCTTCGACGTCGTCGACGACGACTCGGTCCAGCGGGCCAAGGCCACGGACGGCGCCCTGCGGATCCGGGACCTGGCGTACACCGCGGTGCTGCTGCCGTCGACGAGCGTGCTGGAGGAGGAGACGGCGCGCCGGCTGGCCGAACTCCTCGACGCGGGAGGGCGGGTCGTGGTGGTGGGGCGGCCACCCGCGACGGTCGCGGGCCGGGCCGGTGACGACTCCGTGGTGGCGGCCCTGCTGGCCCATCCCCGGCTGGAGCGGGTGCGCGACCCGGAGGCCGGTGCGCTGGCGGTGGCCGACGCGGCCGGGTACGCGACGGGTGACGTTCCCCTGCTCGTCCGGCGCAGGGGGAACGAGGCGGTGGCGCTGGTGACGGCGGCCTTCCCGGAGATCGGCGCGCATCCGCTCCGGCCCGGTGCGGCCGTCACCGCCGACACCGTGTCCGTCACCGTGCGGGCGGAGGTCGCCGAGGCCGAGGTGTGGAACCCGGCGAGCGGATCCCGCGGTCCCGTGCGCGTCACCGTCGCCGACGACGGCACGGTCTCGATCGTCGAGGTGCCGCTGGACGGCGCCCCCGCGGTCCTGGTCGTCTGGCGGGAGGGCCGGCCGGCGCCGTCGCCCTCTCCGGTGGGTGAGGCGGCCGTCCGGGTGCTCGACGTGTCGACCGGGTGGCAGGGCCGTCTGGTCCCCACCCTGGACAACACCTGGGGCGATCTGGCGCTGCCCGAGGGGGCGTCGGTGGACGAGCCGCAGATCTGGACCATGGAGTGGACCGAGGGCGAGGCGTGGGAGCGGATCCGGGTGACGTACGGCAACCGCGTGCGGGTCCTGCCCCCGGTGCCCGTCGATCAGGCCCCCGAGCCGCTGGACGGCCCGCGCGTGGAACGGATCCTGGCCGGGGAGCTGCCGCTCGTGCCGCCGGACGCGGGCTGGGAGGTCGCGGTGTACTCGGCGAGCCGAGGCATCCCGGACCAGGGCGGACTGCTGGGCACCAAGGGGCTGGTGAACGAGGAGTTCGTCCGTGTCCCCGTGCCGGTCGGCGCGACGGCGGTCCGGGTCCGCGCCCTCGTGGAGACCGACCACCGCGGGCCCGCCGAGCTGCACGTCGGCGCCGAGGCCGTCAAGCGGGTCTGGTGGAACGGTGAGTTGCTGGTTGCGGAGAGCGGCGGGTACGTGGCCTCGGCCCGGGTCACGGTGAGCCGGGGGCGCAACGTCCTGGAGTACGAGCTGTCCGGCGCCCAGGACCGGCCCTCGACGATCTCGGCGACCGCCGGCACGCCCCTGGGCAGCTTCCACTGCCTGTCCGAGCCGGGCGGGCTCGGACCCCGGCCGTGGTTCATGCGCCCGCCCGAGGACGTACGGCCGGACGGCCGGGTCACCTATCGCGCCCGGCTCCGGGTGCCGGGCGGCGAGGCGCGGGCGGTGCTCGTCGTGGGTGCCGCCTCGGCGGTCACCGTACTCATCGACGGGGCGGTCGTGGCACGGCAGGAGCAGGTGGAGTACTACGCGGCGGACTGGGGCGCCGTGCCGATGTTCTTCCGCCACGAACCGGTGCTCGGGGCGGGCGAGCACACGCTGGAGGTCGTCGCCGACGGTGCCGGCGCCCGGGACGCGGTCTTCGTCGACCTCGCGGTGTGTTCGGGATCCGAGGTGACGGCCCTGGTCAGCGGCGCCGGCTGGGAGGTCGAGTCGGGCGGACGGCGGGGGCGGACGGTCGAGGACGACCGCAGGCGGGGCGAGCTGCGGCACTGCCACGCCGCGGTGCGGCCGCATCCGCTGCCGGACACCGCCTGGCTCACGGGTCGGCCGGTGCTCGGCGGCGCCGTGTGGCCGTCGCGCTCCACCGACGACGTGCACGCCTCGCGGCAGCGCTTCCGGTTCACCGTCCCCGCGGGCACGGTCGCGCTCGACCTGCCGTTGGCGCTGCACGCGCGCGTGCGGGTCGGGGACGGCGCGGAACGGCCGTGGGAGGGCGGGATTCTGACTCTGGATCAGCCACTTTCGGCGCCGGCGTCCGTCGAGGTGGTCACCGAGCCGACGGCGGTCCTGCGGGGCGGCTCCGCGTGGCAGGGGCCGGTGCGCGTGCGGACCGTGCCGGCGCCGCTGCCCCTGGGTGACTGGCGGGACCTGGGGCTGGGGAGCTGGAGCGGGGGCGTGACGTACACGCGGGTGCTCCAGGTGCCGCCGGGGCCCGATCCCGTGCTGGATCTGGGGCGGGTGCGGGGCAGCGTGGAGGTGTCGGTCGACGGGGAACCGGCCGGGGAGGCGTTCTGCGCGCCGTACCGCTTCCCGCTGCGCGGGGTCGGCGGGCGTGCCGTCCGGCTGGAGGTGACGGTCCGGGGCACGCTGGCGCCGTATCTCGCGGAGGCCACGCCGACCGCCTGGGCCTTCGAATCCCAGCTGACCTCGGGGCTGTTGGGGCCCGTGACGCTACGGATTCCGGAGGGCGTGTCGTTGTGATCAGGCCGAAGACGCGGGAGCTCCCGTGCGGGTGGAGTCGCGCAGGACGAGGCCGGGGGCGAAGACGCGGGTTTCGTGGAGGTGGTCCGCGCGGGCCTCGATCTCGTCGAGCAGCATCTCCACGGCCGCCCGTCCGAGGTCCTCGACCGGCTGCCGGACGGTCGTCAGGGTGGTCGCGCCGAAGCTCGCGATGTCGAGGTCGCCGTAGCCGACGACCTGCACGTCCTCGGGGATGCGCACGCCGCGCTCGGTGAGGCCCCGGCACAGGCCGGCCGCGAGGAAGTCGTTGGTGCAGAACACCCCGTCGGGCAGGTCCTCCAGCCCGCGGGCGATCTCCGCGCCGTACGCGACGGTCATCTCCTCGGCGACGACCTGGTCCAACCGGGCCTCGCGTCGGCTGCGCACGGCCTGCCGGGCGCCCTGGTACCGGTCGGCGCACTGGCGTATGCCGCGCTCGCCGTTGACGACGAGGATGTCGCGCGCCCCGCTGTCGAGGAGGTGCTGGACGGCGATGCGGCCGCCGGCGATGTCGTCGACGGAGGCCGAGCAGCCGTCGCGGTCGGGCATCGCACGGTCGGCGAGGACGAGCGGGATGCCCCGCTCGCGCAGCCGGGCGAGCCGGCCCGGGTCGGCGCTGAGCGGCACGACGACCACGCCGACGGCCCGTTGCTCGACGAGCATGCTGAAGTAGCCCTGCTCCCGCTCCGGGGCGTCCCCGCTGTGGCAGAGGACGAGGGAGTAGCCGTGGTCGTAGGCGGCGTCCGCCGCGCCCCGTGCGATGCGCGCGTAGAAGGAGTTGGTCACGTCGGGCAGCACCAGCCCGATCGCGGAGGCACGCCCGGTGCGCAGGCCGGCGGCTCCGGGGTGGGGGACGTAGTCGAGCGCGGCGACCGCGACGCGGACGCGTTCGGCGGTCCGGGCGTTGACGCGCTCGGGCCGGTTGAGCACGTTCGACACCGTGGACACCGAGACGCCCGCGGCGGCGGCGACGTCCTGGATGCGGGCGGGGCGTGCCGGAACGGCGTCCACCCCCTCGCTGTTGCAGCCGTGCGACCAGGCACGACCGTGGCCTTCATGGGCGCCGCAAGTATAACGTGGCCGGGCGTGGAACGTTTTTCCCGCCCGGTCCCCGTGGTCTCCCGGTCAGGCGGCGGGCGCGCCGGTGAGGACTTCCACCCGGCCGGTGTCGAGCGAGTAGTAGGCGCTGACGACGGCGAGGTCGCCCTTCTTCACGAGCGGGGCGAGGTCCTTGTTGGTCCGCAGGCCGGCGGCGGTCTGATCGATGTGGATCCGGACCATCGCGTCGACCGGGTCGGCGTGCTTCTTCCTGACGGTCTCCCGGTAGGCGGGCCGCAGGGCGTCGGAGATCGACTGGAGGTTGCCGGGCAGGGTCGTGCCGTCCCGCATCGCCTCGTAGGCCGCCTTGATCGCCCCGCAGCGCTGGTGCCCGAGGACCACGATCAGCGGGGTGCCGGACGTCATCGGCCCGTACTCCACGGAGCCCACGACCACCGGGCCCACCACCTGCCCGCCGGTGCGCATCACGAACAGGTCGCCGAGGCCCGTGTCGAAGACGAGCTCCGGCGGGACGCGGGAGTCGATGCAGGACAGGATCACGCCGTACGGGTCCTGCTCCTCAGCGACGAACTCGCGCCGCTTCGGGTCCCGGTCGGGGTGCTGGAGCCTGCCGTCCACCCAGCGCTTGTTGCCGTCCATCAGCCGGGCGAACGCTGCCCAGGGCGAGTCCGGGCGCGCGGCCGCCGCGGGTGAGGGCGCGGGGGTGCTCGGCGCGGCCGCGGCCTTCCCGGTGGGTGTGCTGTCCGACGTCGACGAGCAGGCGGTGAGCAGAGCCGCGCCGGCGGCCAGTCCACCGGTGAGTATGGCCCTGCGCTGCGGTGTTCCGGCGGTACCCATGGCGCCGTTCCCCTTTCGGTCTCCCCGCTCACCCTGGTGGAGCGGGTGATGCCACTGTCGTGGGAGGCCGGTTAACGCCCGTACAGCGCTGGTGCAGGGCAGGAGAAGGGCTCGTCCAAAACGCGGGAGGTGGCCGGGGCCGGACGTTCGGTGATCAGGCGGGGAACCTCTCCTTCAGCCAACTGCCGTCCAGGCGGACGTGCTTGATGGTGCGGCGGTGGTGGGTGTAGGCGACGTGGAGGGTGCCGTCCGGGGTCTGGGCGAGGGAGGGGTAGGACAGCTCGCGGTTGAGGCCGTCGCGGGAGTTGTTGGTGAGGCAGTGGCCGTCGCCCGTCTCCAGGTCGTGCCTCTGGAGCCAGGTGCGGCCGTCGTCCGGGGAGAGGGCCAGGGAGAGCGGGGCGCGGGGAGCGCCCCAGAAGGCGTCGCCCGTGGGGGCGGCGGCCGGGGAGGACGTCCCGGCCACGCCGTCGTCGTCGATCTCGTCGTACAGGGAGACCCTGCGGGCGACGGCGTCCGCCGCGCTGCTGTGGTTGTAGACCAGGGCGAGCCGGCCGTCGGCCAGGACGGTGTACTGGATCGAGGAGTTGTTGTTCGGCAGGTCCAGGGGGCGGGGCTCGGTCCACGTCTCGCCGTCGTCGTGCGACACGCAGCTGTGCACGGCGTCGGCGCGGCGGCTGCGGAAGAGGGCCAGGAGACGACCGCCGGGCAGGGGGCGGATGTTCATGTGGACGAGGCCGGTGCTGCCCGGGACGGGGCGTTCGCGCCAGCTGTGGCCGCCGTCGTCGCTGACCATGACGGAGCTGGTGTCCCGGTCGCCCGACCAGGCCGTGCCGGGGGTGGCGACGCACCGGAAGACGGGCAGCAGCAGGCGTTCGCCTCCCGCCACTTGGACGATCGGCTGGCGGACGAACACGCCGCCCTGCTCGCCGGCCGGGAACAGCACGCGGGACGGGCCCCAGGTGGCGCCCTCGTCATGGCTGACGCGCAGCCGGACCTCGGCGGTGTCCTGGTGTCCGGCGCGCTGGGCGGTGTGCAGGAGCCACAGCTCGCCCGAGGGGGCCGGGAAGAGCAGCGGGTTCTGTTCGGAGCGGGTGTCGTCGGCGGAGAGGCGGACGGGCTCGGACCAGGTGTCGGAGCCTGGGGCGAGCCGGGAGAACCACACGGAGATGTCGGCGACGCCTTCCTGGGTGCCGCCGAACCAGACGCAGCCCAGGTCGCCGCCGGGCAGGACGGTGAGGTTGGCGGCGTGGTTCTGCGCGGCGGGCGCGGCCAGGTGGGTCTCGGCCCGGCCGGGCTGGCCGGGGTGGGGGCGCAGCGCGCCGTCGGCGGTGGTCATCGGGGAAGCTCCTGCTCGGCGGGTGGAGGTCAACTGGCTGGTCCTGCCGGACGGTTGGCGGTCATGTGGCTCGTCATGCCTCGCACACCGCGGTCGACGGGCGGGTGGTCATGGGGCTCGTCCTGCCCGGGGGTGGGATGGCGGCCCCGGTGGTCACCGGGTTCCTCCCGCCCCGCGTGTCGCCGTCATCGGCCTTCTCCCCCGGTCTGTCCCGTCTCCCGCGCCGCGGTCAGGTGCCCTGCGGCGGCCTGTTCCAGGTGGACGAGGTCGCAAGCGACGGTGGCGAAGGTGAAGCCCTCGGCGAGGCGCTTGGCGGCGCTCGCGCCGTCCCCGGTGTGGATGCCGGCGGCGATCCCGGCCCTGGCGGCAGCCGTCCGCACGGTCGCGAGGGCGGCCTCGAACTCGTCGGCGAGCGCCGGGTCGGTGGAGGTGGCTCCGCCGAGCGCCAGGCGCAGGTCGGAGGGGCCGACGTAGACGCCGTCGAGGCCGTCGGTGGCGCAGATGGCCTCGACGTCGGCCAGGCCCTCGGCGGTCTCGATCATCGCGAGGACGACGGTCTGGGCGTGCGCGTCGGCCGGGTGGGGGCCGATGCGCAGCCCGGAGCGCATCGGGCCGTAGCTGCGGCGGCCGAGCGGCGGGTAGCGTACGGCCGCCACCGCGTCGGCGGCGTCCCGCGCGGTGTCGATCAGCGGGACGATCACGCCGGCGGCGCCCGCGTCCAGTGCCTTGCCGATCGGTGACGGGTCGTTGGCCTCGACGCGGACCAGGCCGACCGCCGTCGAGCCCTTGGTGTCGATGGCAGTGAGGGAGCGCAGGACGCCCGCGTACTCCAGGAGGCCGTGCTGGGCGTCGAGGGCAACATAGTCGTAGCCGAGGCGGGCGATGCGTTCGGTGGAGACCGGGGAGTCCAGGACGGACCAGTAGCCGACGAGCTGTTCGCGGGCGCGCAGGGCGGCGGCGAAGGCGGCGGGGGTGCCGGGTGCGGCGGGCATGGGGCGGGGCTCCTTGGGGTGGGGGCGTGGTCAGCGGTTGTAGGCGGGCATCGGGCCGCGCAGCCGGGCGCCGACCTCGTCGCAGGCCGCGGTGACGTCGGCGGGGAGCGGTCCGGCCGCGGCGGCGGCGATGTTGGCGCGCAGGTGCTCCGGCCGGGAGCCGCCGAGGAGCAGCGCGTCGGTGGAGGGGCGGTCCAGCAGCCAGCGCAGGGCGAGGTCGGTGAGCGCGAGGCCCGCCCGCGCGGCCACGGCGGCCAGTTCCTCGACGGCGGTGAAGAGCCGTTCGTCCCAGTACCGCTGCCGGTACATGGGGGCGAGCCGCGAGTCGCCGAAGCGTCCGGAGCCGGGCTCCTGCCCGAAGTGGTGACGGCCGGTCAGGAGGCCGCCGCCGAGTGGGTTGTAGACCATGGTGCGCAGTCCGGTGACGGCCGCGTATTCGACGTACTCCTCCTCGACGCGGCGGGCGAGGAGGTTGTGCAGCTGCTGGGCGATCACCGGGCGCGGGGCGCCCACCTCGTCGGCGGTGCGGACGAGTTCGGAGATCTGCCAGGCGGCGTAGTTGGACACGCCGAGGGCGCCGATCTTTCCCTCGGTGGCGAACTCGGAGACGGTGGCGAGGGTTTCGGCGAGGGGCGTCGCGCGGTCGGGCTGGTGGAGGTAGAAGAGGTCGACGTGGTCGGTGCCGAGCCGTTTGAGGCTGCCCTCCAGGGCGGCGCGCAGTCCGGCGGGCGACAGGGGCGCGTGCTCGCCCTGGTCGGGGTGCGGGATGCCGGCCTTGGTGGCCAGCACGATCCGGTCACGGCGGCCCGGCAGCAGCTCTCCGAGCAGCCGCTCGCTCTCGCCGCCCGCGTAGCCGTTGGCGGTGTCGACGCCGGTGAGGCCGGCGTCGAGCGCGGCGTCCAGCATGGCGGCCGCTCCCGCGCGGTCGACGGTGTCGCCGAAGGTCATGGTGCCGAGCACGAGCCGCGAGAGCGGGACGGGGCTGTTCGGCAGGGTGATGCCGGTGGTCACGAGGGGCTTCCTTCCGGTACGCGGCGGGGTTTCACGCCGTGGATGGCGGTCGGGTCGAGGGCGGCCCGGCGCAGGGCGCGGGTGTAGGGGTCGGCCGGGGCGGCGAGGACGGTCTCGGTCGGCCCGGCCTCGACCACCCGGCCGGCCCGCATCACCACGACGTCCGTGCTCATCTCGCGCACCACGCCCAGGTTGTGCGCGATGACGAGGTAGGCGATGCCGGTCTCCTCCTGCAACTCCCGGAGCAGGGCGAGCACTTGCGCCTGTACGGACACGTCGAGCGCGGAGGTCGCCTCGTCGCAGACCAGCACGTCGGGGCGGGAGGCGAGCGCGCGGGCGATGCCGATGCGCTGCCGCTGGCCGCCGGAGAAGTCGGCCGGGCGGCGCTGCAGCGCGGACGGGGGCAGGCCGACCTGGTCGAGCAGTTCGGCGGCGCGGCGGGCTCGTTCGGCGCGGTCGGAGACGCCGCCGAGGCGCAGGGGTTCGGCGACGATCTGCTGGGCGGTCAGGTGGGGGTCGAGGGAGCCGTAGGGGTCCTGGAAGACCATCTGTACGCGGCGCCGCAGGGGGCGGAGTTTCCGCTCGGGCAGGGTGGCGATGTCCGTGCCGTCCAGGACGATCCGGCCGGACTTGGGGGTGAGCAGCCGGACCAGGGCGCGGGCGAGGGTCGACTTGCCGCAGCCGGACTCGCCGACGACGGCGAGCGAGCCGCCCTTGCGGAGCCGGAAGCCGACCCGGTCGACGGCGCGGAAGGGGCCGCTCCGGGTGGGGTATTCGACGACGAGGTCCTCGACGGCCAGCAGCGTCATGGGATGGCTCCCTCGATGGCGGTTCCGTCCTCGTCCCAGGCGCCCAGGCGGGGGACGGCGGCGAGCAGGTCACGGGTGTACGGCTCGGCCGGCCGTTCGACGATCTGCCCGGCCGGGCCCGACTCGACGAAGCGGCCGTCCTTCATGACGTGGATGCGGTCGGAGACCAGCCGGGCCACCCCGAGGTCGTGGGTGATCATCAGCATGCCGATGCCGGTGCGCTCCTGAAGCTCCATCAGCAGGTCGAGGACGTCGGCCTGCACGGTCGCGTCCAGGGCGGAGGTGGGTTCGTCGGCGACGAGGAGTTCGGGGTCGCCGGCCAGCGCGATGGCGATGAGGATGCGTTGCAGCATGCCGCCGGAGAACTGGTGGGGGTAGGAGGTCCAGCGGGTCTCGGGTCGGCTGATGCGCACCTGTCCGAGCAGGTCGACGCCCCGTTCGCGGGCCTGTGCGCGGGAGAGTTCGGGGTGGCGCAGGCGGATGGCGTCGCCGAGTTGCCGGCCGATGGTGTGGACGGGGCTGAGGGCGGTCATCGGGTCCTGCGGGATGAGGGACACGGTCCGTCCGCGCACCGCGCGGGCCGCGCCGGGGTCGGTGAGGACGTCCCGGCCGCCGATGCGGACGCTGCCCGACAGGACGGCGAGTCCCTCCGGCAGCAGGCGCAGCACGCCCATCGCGGTGGTGGACTTGCCGGAGCCGGACTCGCCGATGAGGGTCACGGTCTCGCCGCGGCCGACGGTGAAGCTGACGCCGTCGACGGCCCGCACGACGCCGTGCGCGGTGACGAGTTCGATCTGGAGGTCGCGGACGTCCAGCAGGGGTGTCATGCGCGTGCTCCCTTCCGGCGGCGGGTGCGGTCGCGCAGCCCGTCGCCCAGCAGGTTGACCCCGACCACGAGGAGGGCGATGACCAGGCCGGGCAGGGTGACCAGCCACCACGAGGTGGTGAGGTAGGCCTGGCCGTCGGAGATGATCCGGCCCCAGGTGGCGAAGGGCCGCTGCGGCCCGGCGCCGAGGAAGCTCAGCGCGCTCTCCAGCAGCACGGCCTGGGCGAGCAGGAGCAGCACGACGAGGCTCACCGGGCGCACGACGTTGGGGATGACGTGCCGGGTGAGGACCGACCAGCCGCGCAGACCGAGGACGCGTGCGGCGGCGACGTACGGTTTCTCGCGTTCGACCAGGACGAGGGAGCGGGTCAGCCGTGCCACCTCCGGCCACTGCGCGACGGCGATCACGCAGGTGATGACGGTGACCGACGGCCCGAAGAGGGCGACCACGAGCAGCAGCATCATCAGCAGGGGCAGGGCGAGCTGGGCCTCCAGGAAGCGGGAGACGAGCGCGTCGACCCAGCCGCCGAAGAACCCGGCGGCCGATCCGGCGACGATGCCGATCAGCCCGGACACCAGGACCGCGAGGACGCCGACCGAGAGGGACACCTGGCCGCCGTGCAGGATCCGGGACAGCAGGTCGCGGCCCAGTTGGTCGGTGCCGAGCAGGTGCCCGTCGGTGAGCGGCGGCAGCCTGCGTTCGGACAGGTCCTGGGCGTTGGCATCCGGCAGCGGCAGCAGACCCGCCAGGGCGACGGGCAGGACCACGAGGGCCGTGCACACGGATCCGGCCCAGATCTTGAAGCGGGCGCCGCGCCGCTGCCGGGTCGCGGTGGCCCGGGCGAGGTCGCGGGCGGTGACGGCGCTGGGCCGCTCGGTGGGGGCGGCCGGGGTGGAGGTGACACTGGCCATGGGTCAGGCCGCCTTTCCGAGTCGTACGCGCGGATCGAACAGCGGGTAGGCGAGGTCGACGAGGAGCTGGACGAGGATCGCGAGGGTGGCCGTGACGAGGACGGTGGCCTGGATGAGCGGGTAGTCGCGGGTCTCCAGGGCACGCACGACGAGCGAGCCGACGCCCGGCCAGCCGAAGACGACCTCGACGACCACGACACCGTTGAGCAGGGCCGCGAACCGGGTGCCGAGGGCGGTGACGAGGGGCACGGCGGAGTTGCGGAGGCCGTACCGCCAGGTCAGGGCGCGTTCGGAGACGCCGCGGGAGCGGGCGACGGTGGTGTAGGGCGCGGCGAGCGCGGTGGTCATCTCGCGCCGCACCAGCCGTGAGACGAGGGCGAGTTGCAGGACCGCCACGGTCACGGTGGGCAGGACGAGGCCGCTCCAGGAGGTGAATCCGGAGGCGGGCAGCACCGGGAGGAGCACGGCGAAGACGGTCAGCAGCATCATGCCGGTCCAGAAGTCGGGCATCGACTGCCCCGTGATCGTCAGGACGTTCGTGCCCAGCTCCCGCTTGGTGTCGGCGCGCCGGGCCATCCACACGCCGAGCGGCACGGCGACGACGGTGGTGACCGCGATGGCGGCGACCGCGAGGGTGATGGTGTACGGGAGCCGGTCCATGACGACCTGGAACGCGGAGGCGTGGAAGGAGTAGCTGGTGCCGAGGTTCCCGGTGCACAGGTCGCGCAGGAAGATCCCGTACTGGGTGATCAGGGGTTCGTCGAGGCCGAACTCGGCGCGGATGCGGGCCAGGTCGGCGGCCGTGGCGCTGGGGGCGGCGTAGGCGGCGGCCGGGTCGCCGGGGGCGAGGCGCAGCAGCAGGAAGACCGTGGTGAGGGTGAGGAAGACGGCCAGCAGGCTCTGGCCGATGCGGCGTGCGAGGTAGGTGGCCACGGCTCAGGCCTCCAGCCGTACGGCGGACAGGTCGTAGGAGTTGAGCTTGAGCAGGCCCAGATCGTGCACGCGGTCGCGGCGGGCGAGCATCGTCTTGGGGGCGAACGCCCACAGGCTGGGCCAGGTGTTCCAGATGGTGTGCTGGACGTCGGCCAGCTTGCGGGCGCGTGCGGTGGCGTCGGTCTCGGTGGCGGCGTCCTCCAGGCGGCGCTGGACGTCGGGGACGACGTAGCCCATGTAGGTGTCGCGGGTGCGTTCCCGTTCGGGGGTGCCGCCGTACATGCCCTGGAGGGAGGTGAGGGCCTGGCCGGTGGTGCCGGGGAAGCCGTTGCCGATGACGTCCCAGTCGCCGGCGCGGCCCTGCCGCCACTTCAGGATGTCGCCGCCCGGTTCGAACTGGAGCAGGGAGGTGCGTACGCCGATGTCGCGGAACATGTCGGCGACGGCTTCCATGACGGAGCTGTCGGCGGCGAACTCGCCCGACTCCCAGATGACGCGGATCCGCAGGCCTTCCGCGCCCAGCGCTTTCAGCTGGGCCCTCGCCCTGCCCGGGTCGTAGGTGTAGCCGCCGGTGGGGATCGCGCCCTCCAGGGCGAGCGGGACGACGCCCTGCGCCTCCTCCGCGGAGTCGGTGAGGACGTCGCGGATCAGCGCATCGCCGTCGACGGCGTAGGTGAGGGCGCGGCGGACCCGGGGGTCGGCGAGGGGATGCCCGCGCGGTTTGCGGAAGTTGTAGAAGAGCTGGTTGATGCGGGCGCCCGAGGTCTCCTGGACGATGACGCCCGGCAGGCCCGTGAGCTGCTCGGCCGAGTCGGGGGTGAGGGTGTCGACGACGTCCAGCTCGCCGCTGCGCAGGGCGATGACCCGGCCGGCCTCCTCGGGCACGAAGCGCACCCGGACGGTGTAGACGTGGGCCGGGCGGCCCCAGTAGCGGGGGTTGCGGGCGAGGGTGTACTCGCCGGCGCCGCTGTTCGCCTCGATCACCTTGTACGGGCCGGAGCCGACGCCGCTCTGGAGTTCCTCGGGTCGGTTGTCGGCGGCCGGGGTGATGTGGATGTTGGCCATCAGCCGGTCGAGGACGGTCACGGGGCGCCGGGTGTGGAGCCTGAAAGTGCGCTCGCCGGTCTTCTCGACGGTGGGCAGCTCCGGGAAGAGGCCGAGCAGGAAGGAGCCGTTGACCTTGCCGTACATCTCCACGGCGGTGGCGACGTCCTCGACGGTGACGGGGCTGCCGTCGGAGTAGCGCACGCCCGCGCGCAGCCGCACGCTCCAGACGGTCGGCTCGGTCATCGCGAACCGGTCGGCGAGGACGAGCTGGACCCGCATGCCGGGGCCGATGCGGGTGAGGGCCTGGCGGACCGCGCGCTGCACGGTGACGGCCGCGTCGAACTGGTTGAGCTTGTTGTCCAGGCTCACCAGGGAGCGGTTCAGGCCGAGGGTGAGGGTGCCGGGGCCGGGGGCTCCGGTGGGTCCGGCGCAGGCGGACAGGGGACCGAGGGCGAGGCCCGTGCCGCCGAGCGCGCCGAGGCGGAGCAGGGTGCGGCGGCGGAGGGGCTCTCGCGGGGAAAGGCGGTCCGGGGGTGCGTGGTGAGGGCTTGGGGTCATCGTCGACCTTCTCGCGTTCCGGGGGCGACCGGCTCGTGGTGTTCGCGCGGCTCTCGCCTCGGCCCGGTCGGGGGCCCGGGCGGCGGGAAACGAACAGGTGTCGCGCCGGAAAAGGTGGCACGCTTGCGCGAAGCGCGCAAGGGGTATCGCGCATTTCGCGCAGCCCGTGTCATCATCGGTTCCCGAGGCAGCCCGACCGGGCCGCCCGAGGAGGTACCCGTGTCCCTCGCCGCAGCCGGCCCCGGCGGCCCCACCCGGCCCGTGCTCGCCCTGGCCGACGACCTGTCCGGTGCCGCCGAGACCGCGGTCGCCCTGCGCTCGCCCGGCCGGATCCTGCTGGGGCCGGTCCCGGCACCGGCGCCGCCCGCGCCCGGTGAGTCGCTCGTCCTCGACCTCGACTCGCGGCAACGGCCCGCCTCCGAGGCGGCCCGCGCCGTCCGGGACGCCACGCTCTCCGCCCCGCCCGACGCGCTGCTGTTCAAGAAGGTCGACTCGCTGCTGCGCGGGAACCTCGCCGCCGAGGCGGCCGCGTACGCGCGGGACTGCCGGGGCGTGGTGATCGCGACGGCGCTGCCGCCGGCGGGGCGGACCGTGCGCGACGGTGTCGTGCGCCTGCGCGGCGTCCCGCTGCACGAGACGGACGCGTGGCGCGCCGAGACCCGGCCGGCCCCGCGCTCGGTGGCCGCCGCCCTCGGGGACCTGCCGTCCGCGCCGGTTCCGCTCACGGCCGTGCGCGGCGCACCCGGCGCACTGCGGGAAGCCCTGCATGCGCGTTTCGCGCAGGGACGGCACCCGGTGTGCGACGCGGAGACCGAGGCCGACCTCGACGCGATCGCCCGGGCGGCGCTCGAACTGGGTCCCGGGATACGCCTGTTGGGCACCGGCGGACTCGCGGGCGCCCTGGGACGCCTCCTCGGCCCGCCCGACACCCGCTCCCCCGCACCCGGTGACGTCGTACGGCCGCTGCTGATCGTCGTGGGCACGGCGGAGCCCGCCGCCCGCGGACAGGTCGCGCACCTCCTCGCGGACGGGGCCCGCCACGTCTCCCTCACCACCCGCGAGCTCCTGCACGCCCCGCGGCGACTCGCACCCCCGCTCGCCGCCGTCACCGTCGTCCGCATCACCGGAGCGGCCAGCCCCGCCCTGGCGCGCCGGCTCGTCGCCGCGCTCGCCGACACCGTCGCCGACGCGGCGCGGGGCTGCGACCTGGTCCTCACCGGCGGCGAGACCGCCCGCCGCGTCCTGGACGCCGTGCGCGTCACCGACCTGCGTCCGGTGGGCCAGATCCACCACGGCGCCGTGCTCTCCCGCACGCCCGACGGCCGCTGTGTCGTCACCCGGCCCGGCAGCTACGGCGAGGCCGACTCCCTGCGGCGCATCGTCCGGGCCCTGCGCCCCGCGCCCGTACGTCACGTTCCGACCGACCCCACAGGAGTAGCCCCGTGAACGCAGTCCCCTCCGCCGCCACCGCCGACCAGACCTCCGAGGCCGGCCGGCCGCTCCCGGTCATCGCGGTGACCATGGGCGACGGCGCAGGCATCGGGCCGGAGGTCATCGTGCCGGCGCTGCTGCACCCCGACACCCTGCGCCACTGCCGCCCCGTCGTCGTGGGCGACGCCGAGCGGCTCCGCCAGGCGGCCGGCATCCTCGGCATCGCCTGCGAGATCGTGCCCGTGGAGCACCCCGGGCAGGCGGAGCCCGCGCCCGGCCACGTGCACGTGATCGACCTCGGGCTGCTCCCCGCCGACCTGCCCTGGGGCGAGCTGTCCGCCGTCGCGGGCGACGCCGCCTACCACTACGTGCGCGTCGCCGCGGAACTCGCCCTGCGCGGCGAGGTCGACGGCATCTGCACCGCGCCCCTCAACAAGGAGGCCCTGCACGCCGCCGGGCACCTCTACCCCGGGCACACCGAACTCCTCGCCCACCTCACGGGCGTCGAGGAGGTGTCGATGATGCTGTCCACGCCGAGGGTGAAGGTCATCCACGTCACCACCCACATCGGCCTGATCGACGCGGTGAACCGCATCGAGCCCGGCCTCGTGGAGCGCACGGTGCGCCGTGGCCACGAGGCGATGGTGCGCGCCGGGACCGCCCGCCCGGTGATCGGCGTCTGCGGCATCAACCCGCACGCGGGCGAGAACGGCCTGTTCGGCCACGGCGAGGAGGAGACGAAGATCGTGCCGGCGCTGGAGGCCGTCCGCGCCGACGGCATCGACGCGCGCGGCCCGCTGCCCGCCGACACGGCGTTCTACCTCGCCTCGCGCGGCGACTACGACCTGATCGTGGCGATGTACCACGACCAGGGGCACGGCCCCGTCAAGGTCCTCGGCATCGAGGCCGGGGTCAACCTCACCGTCGGACTGCCGGTGATCCGCACCTCGGTGGACCACGGCACGGCCTTCGACATCGCCGGAACCGGCCGCGCCGAGCCCGGTAGCATGGTCGAGGCCCTGCGCCAGGCCGCCGAGATGTCGACCGCTCCGGCCGCCCGCTGACCGTCTGCCGACGGCAGGTTCGTTTGCAGCCCAGGACCTCTGGCTCAGGACACCTAAGGACACCAAGACCGATGTCTGCGATCGGCTCCCAGGCCCGGCGCGACCGCATCGTCCACCTCGCCACCACCACCGGCCTGGCGAGCGTGGAGGAGCTCTCGCAGCTGTTCGGCGTGACGGCCTCCACCATCCGCCGCGATCTCGCGAAGCTCACCACCGACGGCCGCCTGGCCCGCACCTACGGCGGGGCCATGGCCCTGGCCGCGCACCCCGAGGCCTCGCTGCGGCAGCGGATCGGGGAGGCCTTCGAGGCCAAGCAGGCCATCGCCCGCTGGGCGGCGGCCCGGGTGCGGCCCGGCGAGACACTGCTGCTGGACGCCGGCTCCACGGTCGGCGCGCTCGCCCACGAGCTGCGCACGGCCGAGGACCTCACCGTGGCGACCACCGGACTCACCGCCCTGCAGGCGCTGTCCGACGTCGAGACGGTCCACGTCGAGTGCCTCGGCGGCACCCTGCGCCCGCTCAGCCAGGGCTTCGTCGGCCCGCTCACCGAAGCCGCCCTGGAACGCATGACGTTCGACCGGGTCTTCCTCGGCACGGACGGCATCTCCCCCGAACTCGGCATCTGCGAGGCCGACCTGCGCCAGACCCGCCTCAAGGAACTGATGGCCCGCCGCGCCGACCACGTCTACGTCCTCGCCCACGCCGCCAAGCTGGGCCGCCGCCCCTTCCACGCCTGGACGGCGCTGTGCGAGGGCTGGACGCTGGTGACGGACGACGCGGCCGACGAGAGCGTCCTCGCGGAGCTGCGGGCGCGCGGGGTGAGGACCGTGACGACGACACCGGAGCCGTCACCGGCCGGCAACGGCGAACGGTAGGAACGCCGCCGCACCGAGGCCCGGACCACCGACCAGCCACGGCGGCCGGTCGGCACGCCGCCACACCGAGGCCCGGAACGCCGACCGACCACGGCAACCAGTCGGCACACCGCCGCGCCCAAGCCCGGAACGCCGACCAGCCACGGCAACCAGTCGGCACACCGCCGCGCCCAAGCCCGGAACGCCGACCAGCCACGGCAGCCGGCCGGAACGCCACTGCGCCCAGGATCAGTCCGCCGACCGGCCACGGCGAACGGTACGTACACCCCTGCGGTCGGAACCGGTCGTACCCCGGCCGGTCAGGACCGCGCGGTGGCCGTCCCGCTCGGCGCCCCGGCCCCGCCGCTCCCGAAGCGGACGCCCTTGGCCTCCTTGCCCAGCGCGCTCAGCAGGATCACCACGGCCAGGGTGGGCACGATGGTCCACGCCATCGCCGACGGATAGCCGTGCCGCTCGGCGAGGGCCTCCTGGATCGGCAGGTTGAGCGCGGCGATCAGATTGCCGAGCTGGTAGGTGACGCCCGGGTAGAAGCCCCGGACGGCGTCCGGGCTCATCTCCGTCAGGTGCGCCGGGATGACACCCCAGGCGCCCTGCACGCACACCTGCATCAGGAAGGACGACAGCATCAGCCAGCCGACCGTGGTGGACAGGACGAAGAACGGCACCACGACCAGACCCCCGGCCGCCGCGATCATGATCGTCCTGCGACGCCCCAGCCGCTCGGAGTACGCCCCCAGCAGCACCCCGCCGATGATGGCGCCGATGTTGTAGACCACGGCGATCGCGATCGAGGTGTTCGCCGACAGGTCCAGGCCCTTCTTCACGAAGGTCGGGTAGATGTCCTGGGTGCCGTGCGACATCCAGTTGAAGGCGGTCATCAGCGCGACCAGGTAGACGAAGCGCCGCAGCACGGCCGGGTTCCTGAACACCTGGTGCGCGGGCGTGCGGTTGAGCCGGACGCTCTGCTCCCACACCTCGCTCTCCTCCACCCGGCTGCGCACCCACAGGGCGACCAGGGCGGGCAGCAGACTGAAGGCGAACAGGCCGCGCCAGCCGAAGACGGGCTCGATGACGAAGAACGCCACGGCGGCCAGCAGGTACCCCAGCGAATAGCCGCTCTGCAGCAGGCCGGACCAGAAGCCGCGCCTCTCGGTGGGGATCTTCTCCATGGCCAGGGCCGCGCCCAAACCCCACTCGCCGCCCATGCCGATGCCGTACAGCAGGCGCAGCACCAGCAGCACCGTGTAGTTGGGCGCGAAGGCGCAGGCGAAACCGACGATCGAGTAGAAGACGACGTCGACCATGAGCGGTACGCGGCGGCCCTTGCGGTCCGCCCACATCCCGAAGAGCAGGGCACCGACGGGCCGCATCACCAGGGTCGCCGTGGTGAGGAAGGCCATGTCGGTCAGGGAGACATGGAAGTCGTCGGCTATCTCGCTGTAGACGAGCACGACCAGGAAATAGTCGAAGGCGTCCATCGCCCAGCCGAGATAGGCGGCCACGAAGGCATTGCGCTGGTCTCTCGTCAGACCCGCCGCCTGCCCCTTCACGGTGTTCAGCACTGCGGCCTCCCGAAGTTCGCAGCCGAGGCTAGGCACCGGGCCACGGGAATCGGGCAAAGCCAGGACCAGGATTGGACCAAAGATCGCCGAGGGTGCGACCGGGGCCCTGGGGGGTGCCCGCAAAGTCCCGCCTGCCCCGTGCCGCCCGGCACGCCCTAACGGCCGGGGGCCCGCCTGCCCGGCGCTGTCGCCTCGTCCAGCAGGCGGCGGAAGGTGGGGCATTCCAGATGGCTCGGCGCCGGGCAGGCGGCGGCGTGCCGCAGCGAGTCGCGCAGCACACCCAGTTCCCGGATCCTGCGGTCCAGTTCGTCGGCCTTGTCCGACAGCATCCGCCGGTCGATCCGCGGCTGTCCGTCCGGCGCGAACATCCGCGCGATCTCGTCGAGCGAGAACCCGGCCGTCCGCCCCAGCGCGATCAGCGCCAGCCGCTCCAGCACACCGGGGTCGTACTGACGACGCAGGCCCCTCCGGCCGGTGGCGGCGATCAGGCCCTTCTCCTCGTAGAACCGCAGCGTCGAGGCGCGCACCCCGGCGCGCCGCGCCACTTCCGCGATGTCCAGGTCTGTCATTCCCTTGACCTCAAGTCGACTTGAAGTAGAACGCTGTCATCCCGACCTGACGAAGGCAAGCAGAAGGAGAGACGACATGGACGCCTCGCGCGGAACCGACGACGCACAGGCCGCTCGGTGGAACGGGCCGGCCGGGCACGCCTGGGTGGATCTCCAGGACGTGCTGGACGAGATGTTCCGGCCCTTCGAGGAGCTGCTCGTGGACGCCGTGTCCGCCGAGCGGGCGGGCCGGGTGCTCGATGTCGGCTGCGGTACGGGCGGCATCACCCGGGCCGTCGCCCGCAGGGTCGGTCACTGCGTGGGTGTCGACCTGTCCGGCCCGATGGTCGACACGGCCCGGGCGCTCGCCGAGCGGGAGGGGGCACCGGCGTCCTTCGTCCGCGCCGACGCGCAGGAGCACACGTTCGAGCCCGGTGCCTTCGACGCCGTCATCTCGCGGTTCGGCGTCATGTTCTTCAGCGATCCGGTGCGAGCCTTCGGGAATCTGCGGAGCGCCGTCCGCGACGAGGGCGGGCTGTTCTTCGTCGCGTGGCGCGGCCCCGCGGAGAACCCGTTCATGACGACGGCCGAACGCGCCGCCGCGCCGTTCCTGCCGGACCTCCCGGCCCGCCGGCCGGACGAGCCCGGGCAGTTCGCGTTCGCCGACCCGGACCGGGTGCGCCGCATCCTGGCGGAGAGCGGCTGGGCCGGGATCGACATCCGGCCGATCGACGTGGTCTGCACCCTGCCCGAGCGGGAGCTGGTGCGCTACTTCACCCGGCTGGGTCCCGTCGGCATGATCCTGCCCGAGGCCGACGAGGAGACCCGGAAGCGGATCGTGGAGACGGTCCGCCCCGCCTTCGACCCGTTCGTGCGGGGCGCCGACGTCCGTTTCACCGCGGCCTGCTGGATGGTCTCCGCGCGGGCCGCGTCCGCGAAACTTTCGTGAGGCCCGGCCCTCTTTTCGAAACGCGGGCGCCCTGCGCATAGTGAGATCACGATGACGCAGAAGAGAGCCCTGGTTGTCCGGGGAGGGTGGGAAGGCCACGAGCCGGTCAAGGCCACGGAGCTGTTCCTGCCCTTCCTCCGGGACAACGGATACGTCGTCCGGGTCGAGGAGTCGACCGACGTCTACGCCGACAGCACCGAGATGGCCGACACCGACCTTGTCGTGCAGTGCGTCACGATGTCGGAGATCACCCGCGAGCAACTGGCGGGTCTGAGCTCCGCGGTCGTGGCCGGCACCGGCTTCACCGGCTGGCACGGGGGCATCGCCGACTCCTTCCGTGCCAGTGCCGACTATCTCCACCTGGTGGGCGGCCAGTTCGCCACCCACCCCGGAAAGGATCCCTGCGAGCGGCGGGGCGAGGCGGCGGACAACTTCCTGCCACACACCATCACCTTCACCGAGGCCGGACGCGAACACCCCGTCACCGCCGGCCTGGAGGACTTCGAGCTGGACACCGAGCAGTACTGGGTGCTGCACGACGACCTCATCGACGTCCTGGCCACCACCACGCATCCCACCCGGCCCTGGCAGCCCTGGCACCGGCCGGTGACCTCACCGGCGGTCTGGACCCGCCGTTGGGGTGCCGGGCGGATCGTGGTGACGACGCCGGGGCACAGCGTCGACGTGCTGGAACACCCCACCGTCCGCACCGTCATCGAGAGGGGCATGCTGTGGGCGACGCGCACCGCATCGGCGTCGTAGGGCTCGGGGTCATCTCCCGCGCGTACCTGGACACGCTGGCCGGCCATCCCGCCGTGCGCGTCACCGCCGTCGCGGACCTCGACGCCTCCCGGTCGGCGGCGGTCGCCGCCGAGCTGCCCGGCGTCGAGGCGCTGCCCGTCGAGGAGTTGCTGCGCAGCCCGGACGTGGACACGGTCCTGAACCTCACCACCCCGGCGGCGCACGCCCGGATCGCCCTCGGGGCGATCCGGCACGGCAAGCACGTCTACGGGGAGAAGCCGCTGGCGGCGGGCCTGGAGGAGGCCCGGGAGGTCATGGCGGCCGCCGCGCGGGCGGGTGTCCGGGTGGGATGCGCGCCGGACACCGTGCTGGGCACGGGGATGCAGACGGCGCGGGCGGCCGTGGCGGCGGGGAGCGTCGGACGCCCGCTGTTCGCCTCGGCCGTGATGGTGACCCCGGGCCACGAACGCTGGCACCCGCACCCGGACTTCTACTACACGGCCGGCGGTGGCCCGCTGCTCGACATGGGCCCGTACTACCTGTCGTCCCTGATCCATCTGCTGGGCCCGGTGCGGGCCGTGGTCGGGGCGGCCGGGCGGCTGCGCACGGAACGGGTCATCGGGTCCGGCCCGCGCGCGGGCGAGCGCATACCGGTGGAGGTGGACAGCCACGTCTCGGGCGTGCTGGAGCACGCCGACGGGACGTTGACGACCCTCACGACGAGCTTCGACGGAGTGGCGACCACGGCCGCCCCCATCGAGGTGCACGGCGAGCGGGGAACCCTCGCGGTCCCCGATCCGAACCGCTTCGACGGCGAGGTCCGCCTGCACGCGCTCGGCGACACGCGGTGGCGCCCCCTCCCCGCGTCGGCGGGCTACGAGGACGGCGCCCGCGGCGTCGGCCTGCTGGACTTCCTCGCCGCCGACGGGCGACGCGCGAACGGCGAGGTCGCCCTCCACGTGCTGGACGCGATGACGGCGCTCCTGCGCTCCTCGGCCGAGGGGCGTCGGATCGAGCTGACGACAACGGCACAGGTGCCCGCGCCCGTGCCGCTGACGCCGGTGACGGACTGGAGGGGCCAGGCCACGCCCAGCCCCGCGTGAGCGGCTCACGCCGGCCCCGCGTGAGCGCGTCAGTCCACCGGCCAGGTGTGCGCGGGGGCGTTCATGTGCATGTAGTCCATGTACGACCTGGTCATCTGCCGCAACGCCTCCCGCCGGTCGGAGACGCCCGCCTTCTCCAGGTGGTGCACCGTCTCGGCCTGCCACACGGCGCCGTTGCGGGCGGTGACGCAGCGCTGCTCGATGATGCCCAGCAGCGGTTCGCGCCACCGGTCGTCCATGCCGGCCAGCTCGAGGCCCCGGTGGGCCAGGGGCAGCAGACGCCGCAACACCAGTTCCGTCACCGGCACTTCGCCCACGCCGGGCCAGTACAGCCGGGCGTCGATGCCGTCGCGGGCCGCGGTGTGCAGGTTCTCCTCGGCGACCGAGAAGGACATCCGGGTCCACACCGGTCGGTCCTCGTCGACCAGGGCGCGGGTGAGGCCGTAGTAGAAGGCGCCATTGGCGATGATGTCGGCCACGGTGGGGCCGGCGGGCAGGACCCGGTTCTCGATGCGCAGGTGCGGGCCGCTGTCGGTGACCGCGTAGATGGGGCGGTTCCAGCGGTAGATCGTGCCGTTGTGCAGGGTCAGTTCGCCCAGCTGCGGCACTCCGCCACCGTCGAGTGTCCGCTGCGGGTCCTCGTCCTCGCACAGCGGCAGCAGGGCCGGGAAGTAGCGGACGTTCTCCTCGAAGAGGTCGAAGACGCTGGTGATCCAGCGCTCCCCGAACCACACCCGGGGGCGCACCCCCTGGGCCTTGATCTCCTCGGGACGGGTGTCCGTGGCCTGCTCGAACAGGGGGATGCGGGTCTCGCGCCACAGCTCCTTGCCGAACAGGAAGGGCGAGTTGGCGGCCAGCGCGATCTGCACGCCCGCGATGGCCTGGGCCGCGTTCCAGTAGTGCGGGAAGTCCTTCGGGGCGACCTGGAGGTGGAACTGGGTGCTGGTGCAGGCGGCCTCGGGGGTGATGGTGTCGGCGTAGGTCGACAGGCGCTCGACGCCGTCGACCGTGATCCGCAGGTCCTCGCCGCGGGCCGCGAAGATCTGCTCGTTGAGCAGCCGGTAGCGCGGGTCGCCGGAGAGGGCGGCCTCGCTGACGTCCGGTTCCCCCAGGGTCGGCAGGATGCCGACCATGATCAGGTGCGCGCCGACGGCCGCGGCGCGGTCCTCGGCGTGGTTGAGCGCGTCGCGGATGGCCTGCTCCCAGGAGCCGGGGCCGCCGGCCGTGAGCTGCCGGGGCGGGATGTTGATCTCCAGGTTGAAGCGACCGAGTTCGCTCGACCAGGCGGGGTCGGCGATCGCCTGGAGCACGTCGGTGTTGCGCATCGCGGGGAGCCCCTCGTCGTCCACGAGGTTGAGCTCGATCTCCAGCCCGACCTGGGGGCGCTCGCTCTCGAAGCTCGACTCGCGCAGCATCCGGGCCAGCACCTCGAGGTCGGTGTGCATCTTCTCCCGGTAGCGACGGCGGTCCTCCCGTGTGAACACCAGGGCCGGCACGTCCCGTCCCATGCGCCCTCCCGCGTTCCCTCGGCGGATTGCTCTCGTCCCAGCGTCGCACCTTGTCCTCACCCCCGCACCCACCTAGCCTGACTTTGTGCCGCGAATAAACAAAACCCGAACGCACAGTGCCGTGCCGGGCAACGGCAACTCCCTCACCCGACTCCGTGTCGCGCTCACCGTCTTCTTCGCCCTCGACGGTTTCGTCTTCGCCGGCTGGGTCGTCCGGATCCCCGCCATCAAGGAACAGACGAACGCCTCGGCCAGCGCCCTCGGCCTCGCCCTGCTGGGCGTCTCCGCCGGAGCCGTCATCACCATGACCCTCACGGGACGCCTGTGCCGCCGCTACGGCAACCACCGGGTCACCGTCGTCTGCGCCGTCCTGCTCTCCCTCAGCGTCGCCCTCCCTCCGCTCACCCGTTCGGTCCTGGCGCTCGGCCTGGTCCTGCTGCTCTTCGGTGCCGCGTACGGCGGGATCAACGTCGCTTTCAACAGCGCGGCCGTCGAACTGGTGGCCGCGCTGCGGCGGCCGGTCATGCCGAGCTTCCACGCCGCGTTCAGCCTGGGCGGCATGATCGGCGCGGGCCTGGGCGGGCTGGTCGCGGGGGCCCTGTCCCCCACCCGCCACCTGATGCTGCTGACCGTCGTCGGGCTGCTGGTGACGGCCGCGGCCGGACCCACGCTGCTGCGGCACGAGCCCCCGGCGCCGCCCGAGCGGGAGCGGACCGAGCGGCGCGCCCCTCGCCGGCTCGACGGCCGTACCCGGTGGCTGGTGATCGTCTTCGGCGTGATCGCCGGGTGCACCGCGTACGGGGAGGGGGCGCTGGCCGACTGGGGCGCCCTGCACCTCGAACAGGACCTGGACGCCTCGCCGGGTGCCGCGGCCGCCGGCTACTCCTGCTTCGCGCTCGCCATGACGGTGGGGCGGCTGACCGGCACGACGCTCCTGGAGCGCCTCGGGCGGACCCGGACCGTCGTCGTCGGCGGCACCACCGCGGCGGCCGGGATGCTGCTCGGCTCGCTCGCCCCCTCGCTGTGGGCGGCCCTGCTGGGGTACGCGGTGACGGGCCTGGGGCTCGCCAACCTCTTCCCCGTCGCCGTGGAACGCGCGGGCGCGCTCGCCGGCCCCGGGGGTGTGGCCACGGCCTCCACGCTGGGCTACGGCGGCATGGCTCCTCGGCCCGCCCGCGATCGGTTTCATGGCGGACTGGTTCACCCTGCCGGCCGCACTGACCAGCGTGGCGGTCCTCGCGGCGGTGGCGGCGGCCGTGGGGGCGCTCGTCGGGGCGGCGCCCCGGCGGGCGGCCGGGGACCGGGAGAAGCGGCCCCAGGGCTCCGCCGCGGACACGCCGGCGCCCCCGGGCTGAGGGGGCGGCCGCGGACAGGCCCGGCTCCCCGGGCCTAGGGGGGCGGCGGCGGACAAGCCCGCCTCCCCGGGCCTAGGGGGGCGGCGGCCGACAGGCCCGCCTCCCCAAGCCGAAGGAGCGGCGGCGGACAGCCTCGCTTCTCCCCGCCGCGGGGCCCGCCCGGCACGGTCCGGCGATCCACCTCGGCGGGCCGGGTCGGCACTGCCGTGTTCCTGGGTACCCGGGGCCACGCCCGTTGTGATCACCGGGCCGTAGCCATGGACAAGGAGGCAGACCCGTGACCGAACAACAGCACCCCGGCGAGCAGCACCCGACACCGGAATTTCCCTCCCAGGACCAGCCGCACCCGGGCTGGACGGGGCCCATGGACCCGCCCCCGGACCACGGTGAGGAGTCCTACCGGGGCAGCGGCCGGCTGGACGGCCGCAAGGCCGTGGTGACCGGCGGGGACTCCGGGATCGGCCGCGCGGTGGCCCTGGCGTTCGCCCGCGAGGGAGCCGACGTGCTCTTCACCCATCTGGACGACGAGAAGGACGACGCCGCCGAGACCGCCCGGCTGGTCGAGGAGTCCGGCCGCCGTGCCGTGCCCGTCTCCTGCGACGTGCGGGAGGAGGAGAACTGCCGGGCGCTCATCGACCGCGCCGTGGACGAGTTCGGCCGGATCGACGTCCTGGTGAACAACGCGGCGTACCAGATGTCGCAGCCCGACGGCATCGAGTCGATCTCCACCGAACAGTTCGACCGGGTGATGCGCACCAACCTGTACGGCATGTTCTGGCTGTGCAAGATGGCCCTGCCGCACATCCCGGAGGGCGGCAGCATCATCAACTCCACGTCGGTGCAGGCGTACAAGCCCAGTCCGCACCTGCTGGACTACGCGACGACGAAGGGCGCGATCGTCACCTTCACGCAGGGGCTGGCCCAGATGGTGATCGACCGCGGCGTCCGCGTCAACGCGGTGGCACCGGGCCCGGTGTGGACGCCGCTGATCCCGGCGACCATGCCGGACACGCAGGAGTTCGGCAAGCAGGCGCCGATCGGACGGCCCGCGCAGCCGGCCGAGATGGCCCCGGCGTACGTCTTCCTCGCGTCGCAGGAGGCGTCGTACATCACCGCCGAGATCGTCAACGCGACGGGCGGGACGCCGCTGCCCTAGCGTGCCGCGAAAATCCGGCGCTTGGAGCGCCCTCCATACGGCAGACTCGGCGCCATGGAGACCGCCGAGTTGCTTCAAGCGCTGGAGACGGAGGGCCGGTTGCTCGCCGCGGCCGCCGAGGAGGCCGGGACGGACGCCAAGGTGCCGACGTGCCCGGGGTGGCAGGTGCGCGACCTGCTGCGGCACACGGGCGCGGTGCACCGCTGGGCCGCCTCGTACGTGACCGAGGGGTACAGCGAGCGGCGCCCCCTGGGTGAAGCCCCGGACGTCGACGGCGCGGAGCTCGTGGCCTGGTATCGCGACAGCCACCGCCGCCTCGTCCGCGCGCTGGCCGACGCCGCGCCCGACGTGGAGTGCTGGTCCTTCCTGCCGGCGCCGTCCCCGCTGGCCTTCTGGACCCGGCGGCAGGCACACGAGACGGCGGTGCACCGGGTCGACGCGGAGTCCGCTCGCGGCGCCGGCACCACGGCCGTCACCCCCGACTTCGCGACCGACGGCATCGACGAACTGCTGCGCGGCTTCCACGCCCGCCCCAAGAGCCGGGTCCGCACGGACGAACCGCGCGTGCTGCGGGTCCGCACGGACGACACCGACGCGGTGTGGACCGTACGGCTGTCCCCGGAGCCGCCCGTCACCACGCGCGACGCGTCCGCGGCGGCCGAGTGCGAACTCTCCGGCCCGGCGGAGCGGGTGTACCTGGCGCTGTGGAACCGGGGGCCCATGCCGTCGGTCACGGGCGACCGGGCGCTGGCCGAGCTGTGGCGGGAGACGTCGGGAGTCTGACCGCCCGGGCTCAGTCGTCCGCCAGCATCCGCGCCAGCACCGCGCGCTGCACGGGCAGTACCTCGCCGTGCAGCGCGCGCCCCTTCGCCGTGAGGGAGACCCGCACGCCCCGCCGGTCCTCGGGGCACATGCAGCGCTCGACGAGGCCCTCCTTCTCCAGCCGGGCGATCAGCCGCGACAGCGCGCTCTGGCTCAGGTGGACCCGCTCGGAGATCTCCTGCACCCGGTAGGCCGGGGTGCCCTTCGGAGTCCGGCACCCGGCCAGGACGTCGAGCACCTCGAAGTCGCTGGCGCACAGGCCGTGATCATGCAGGACCCGGTCGAGTTCGCACTGCGTGCGCGCGTGCAGCGCCAGAATGTCCCGCCACTGTTCCACGAGCGCCTGCTCGGCCTGCTTCGCCGCCATGAGGACGCACCGTAACAGAGAACCGGGATTGTTGCATCTGAATTAAATGCGCTTGCATCTCATGCATGCGCATGTAGTGTCTCGGGCATGACCTCTCCGCTCACCACCCCGACGTCCGAAGGGCGTTGGACTCCCCGACTCTGGGGCACCCTCCTGGTGCTCTGCGCCGCGATGTTCCTGGACGCCCTCGACGTCTCCATGGTCGGCGTCGCGCTGCCGTCCATCGGCGCCGACCTCGGCCTGTCGACCTCCGCGCTGCAGTGGATCGTCAGCGGCTACATCCTGGGCTACGGCGGCCTGCTCCTCCTCGGCGGACGCACCGCCGACCTGCTGGGCCGGCGCCAGGTCTTCCTGGTGGCCCTGGGCGTCTTCGCGCTGGCCTCGCTGCTCGGCGGTCTCGTCGACTCCGGGCCGCTGCTCATCGCCAGCCGCTTCGTCAAGGGCCTGAGCGCGGCCTTCACCGCCCCCGCCGGCCTGTCGATCATCACCACGACGTTCCCCGAGGGCCCGCTGCGCAACCGCGCCCTCGCCATCTACACCACCTGCGGCGCCACCGGCTACTCGATGGGCCTGGTCTTCTCCGGCCTGCTGACGGAGGCCAGTTGGCGCCTGACCATGCTGCTGCCCGCCCCGATCGCCCTGATCGCCCTGATCGCGGGTCTGAAGCTGCTGCCGCGCAGCGAGCGCGAGCGCGCCGAGGGCGGTTACGACATCCCCGGCGCCGTGCTCGGCACCGCCTCGATGCTGCTGCTCGTCTTCACCGTCGTCGAGGCGCCCGAGGTGGGCTGGGGCTCAGCCCGGACGATCCTGTCCTTCGCGGCCGTGGCCGTCCTGCTGGCGGCCTTCGTGGCCGTGGAGCGGCGCAGCCCGAGCCCGCTGGTCCGGCTCGGCGTGCTGCGTTCGGGGCCGCAAGTGCGGGCCCAGCTGGGCGCGTTGACGTTCGTCGGCAGCTACATCGGCTTCCAGTTCCTGGTCACGCTGTACATGCAGCAACTGCTCGGCTGGTCCGCGCTGCACACGGCCCTGGCCTTCCTGCCGGCCGGCGCGCTGGTGGCGCTGTCCGCGACGAAGGTGGGTGCCGTCATCGACCGGTTCGGCACGGCCCGGCTGATCGTGCTGGGCTTCGCGCTGATGGTGGCCGGCTACGTGCTGTTCCTGCGCATCGACCTCGACCCGGTCTACGCGGCGGTGATCCTGCCGACGATGCTGCTGGTCGGCTCGGGCTTCGCGCTGACCTTCCCCTCCCTCAATGTCCAGGCCACCAACGGCGTCGACGAGCACGAGCAGGGCATGGTCTCCGGACTGCTCAACACCTCGGTCCAGGTGGGCGGCGCGATCTTCCTCGCGGTGGTGACGGCGGTGGTGACCGCGCATTCCCCCGAGGGCGGCAATCCCTCCCCGCAGGCCGTGCTCGACAGCTACCGGCCCGGCCTGGTGGTCGTGACGCTCATCGCCCTCGCCGGCCTGCTGATCACCCTCACCGGCCTGCGATCCCGCCGGAACCGGCCGTCCGTCGTGGTCGCCGCGTCCGCCCCCAAGGAGGCGGAACGCGAGGAGGCGGAACGCGTCGCCGTACGCGACTAGGGAACGCCTCCCGTCGTGATCACGACACCCTGCGCGACCTGTGAAGGGAGCGCAGGGCGTTGTGATCACAACGGGAAACACAAAGGCCGAGAAAGCGTACGTTTCATACTTTTCCGGGCTCTCGATGAGTTCTAGGCTCGTGTACGGATGGCGGGCGGAGGGCCGGCCAGTCGACCACCGCCGCCTGTGAACGAGCGGAGGCGGAGATGAAAGCGTCGATAAGGCGGTCCGCGATCTTCGCAAGCGCGGCCGCTCTCGTGATGGCCGTCTGCGGTACGACGGGCACGGCCCGGGCCGAGCCGGGCGACGGCGAGCTCCAGTTCGGCTACGTCCTGCCGGAGACGGGACAGCTGGCCTACCTGGGCCCGCCCCAGATCGAGTCCTTGAAGTTCGCGATCCAGGAGATCAACGACGCCGGCGGAGTCCTGGGCAAGCCCGTGCCGGCCGTGGTCTCCAGTGACGAGGCGGGCCAGGAGGCCGTCGCCGCGCAGTCGGCGGACCGGGTCCTCGCGGCAGGCGTGGACGCGATCGTCGGCGCCGCGGCTTCCGGCATGTCGCTGGCGTTCATCGACCGGGTGACCGGAGCGGGCGTCGTGCAGTGTTCGGGGTCGAACACCGCTCCCACGTTCACCGACTACGAGGACGACGGCTTCTACTTCCGTACCGTCCCGAGCGACGCGTTGCAGGGGCCCGTCCTGGCGGACGTCGTCCGCGACGACGGCCACGACCGGGTGGCCCTGGTCGCACGGGCGGACGACTACGGGCGCGGCCTGATGGAGGCCACCCAGAAGGCACTGGAGGAGCGCGGGGCGACGGTGACGCTCGCGGAGACCTACGACCCGAAGGCGACCAACTTCGACCAGGTCGTCCAGCAGATGGAGAACTCCAGGCCGGACGCCGCCGTGGTGATCGCCTTCGAGGAGGGCACCCAGATCCTTCAGGGCATGATCGAGTCCGGGCTCGGGCCCGACCGGATCGGCGTCTACGGCGCCGACGGACTGCGCAGCGAGGAACTGCCCTCGCTGGTCGCCCCGGGCCAGCCGGAGAGGCTCTCCGGGATGAAGGGGACCGCGCCGGCGTCGGCGACGAACGAGCAGTACGTGAAGGACCTCAAGGAATTCGCGCCGGATCTGAAGGAGCTGCAGTTCGCACCGCAGGTGTTCGACTGCGCGACGACGATCGCGCTCGCCGCCGAGAAGGCGGAGTCCGACGACCCGGGCGAGTACGTGAAGGAGATGAACGGGATCACCAGGGACGGCGAGAAGTGCAACTCGTTCGCCGCCTGCAAGGAGCTGCTCGCCGACGGCAGGGACATCGACTACGACGGTGTGAGCGGTCCGCTCGACTTCACCGACAAGGGCGAACCCGGTCAGGCCTCGATCGAGGTGTACGGCTACAACGACGAGGGACAGCTGGAGACCCTGCGGACCGAGACCAGCAAGGCCGAGGAGTGACCGGGAGGACCGGAGGGCCGACGACGGGAGTCAGCGGACGCGGGCGAGCGTGCCGAGGTAGAGCTCGATCACCTTCTCGTCGTGGAGCAGGGCCGTGCCCGTGCCGGTGTACGCGTTGCGGCCCTGGTCGAGGACGTAGCCGCGGTCGCAGAACTGCAGGCACCTGCGGGCGTTCTGCTCGACCATGAGCACGGCGACGCCCGCGCTGTTGATCACGCGGCAGCGGTCGAAGACGTGGTCCTGGTGGAGCGGTGACAGGCCGGCCGACGGCTCGTCGAGCAGCAGCAGTCGCGGCTCCATCATCAGGGCGCGGGCCATCGCGAGCATCTGGCGCTCGCCGCCGGACATCGCGCCGGCCTTCTGCCTGCGGCGTTGGGCCAGTACGGGGAAGAGTTCCTCGACCGCCGCGACCCGCCGCGCGTGGTCCTTGGGCCGCAGGTACATCCCCATCCGCAGGTTCTCCTCGACCGTGAGGGTGGGGAACACGTTCTGGAGCTGCGGCACGTAGCCCACGCCCCGCCGGACCAGTTCGTGCGCGGGCCGGCCGGTGACGTCCTCGCCGCGCAGCCGCACGGTCCCGCGGCGCACCCGCAGCAGCCCGAAGACGGCCTTCACCAACGTCGACTTGCCGGCGCCGTTGGGGCCGATCACGCCGACCACCTCGCCCGGCCGCACCTCGACGCTGCATCCGCGCAGCACGTCGACACCGGGGACGTAGCCGGCCACGATGTCGTCGGCCGCCAGCACCGGTACCTGTTCCTCGGCGGACATCGCTAGTCCTCCTTCCCGTTCTGCTCCCCCTGGCCCGTCTCCTCGGTGGCCTGGGGCTCGTCGTGCCGCTTGCCCAGGTAGGCGTCCACGACGGCGGGGTTCCGGCCGATCGTGTGCGGTGGGCCCTCGGCCACCAGGCGTCCGTCGGCCATCACGGCCACCCAGTCGCTGATCCCCATCACCACGTCCATGTCGTGTTCGACGAAGCACACCGTCAGCCCCTCGTCGCGCAGCCGCGTGATGTGTCCGAGCAGCGACTGGGTCAGCGCGGGGTTCACCCCGGCCATCGGCTCGTCGAGCAGGAGCATGACCGGGCGGGCCATCAGCGCACGGGCCAGTTCCAGCAGTTTGCGCTGGCCCCCGGAGAGCGTGCCGGCGTGGTCGTCGCGCAGGGGCCCGAGCCGGAACCTGTCCAGCAGTTCGTCGGCCCTGCGCTCCATCTCCCGCTCCTGCCCGCGCCACAGCGGCCGCAGCAGCGCGGGCAGCGCCCGCTCGCCGCGTTGCCCGGGCGCGGCGAGCAGCAGGTTCTCCAGCACGGTGAGCCGGGCGAGCGCCCGGGAGAGCTGGAACGTACGGACCAGTCCGCGCCGCGCCACCCGGTGCGCCGGGGAGCCGGTGAGCGGCTGTCCGTCGAACGACCACCGTCCGCCGTCGGCCCGGTCGAAGCCGCTCACCACGTTGAACAGCGTGGTCTTGCCCGCGCCGTTGGGGCCGATGAGCGCCGTGATGACGCCGCGCTGCACCTCCAGGTGCTCGACCCGCACGGCGACCAGGCCGCCGAACTTGCGGGTCACCTGGTCCAGGACCAGCAGGGGATCGGGCTTGCGCACCCCCGGCCGGGGGTCGATCGCGGAGAGCCGGCCCGGTGCGGGCACGACGGGGTCAGCGGCCACTGAGCAGCATCTCCTTCCGGCTGCCGAGGATGCCCTGCGGCCGGAACGCGACCAGCAGGATCAGGGCGACCCCGACGAGGGCGAAGCGCACCGCGCCGACCTCCGAGGTGCTGATGAGGTCCGGCGAGACGTACTCGGCGTCGATGGCCTGGCGGAGCGCGCTGTCGAGGAAGCTCAGGACGAACCAGAACAGGATCGCGCCGACGACCGGCCCGAGGATCCGCCCGGCGCCTCCGAGGACGAGCAGTGTGTACAGGAAGAACGTGACGCCCGGGTCGTAGTTGTCCGGGTTCACGGACTGCACCTGGATCGCCTGCAGCATGCCCGCGACCGCCCCGATGACGCCGCCGAGCACGAGGCTCTGCATCTTGTACGCGTAGACGTTCTTGCCGAGGCTGCGGGCGGCGACCTCGTCCTCACGGATCGACCGGATGACACGGCCCCACGGGCTGTGGATCAGCAGGGCCAGCAGAGATCCGACCACGACGACCAGCGCCCATCCGACGATCATCACCCAGATGTCGCGAGAGCTGAACCGCACGAGCCACACGCCGTAGGTGCCGGGGTCGATGGGGTTGAGCGCGTAGAAGTCGTTCGCGAACCTCTGCAGGCCGAACACCCCGCCGGTGACCGGCTCGGCCCAGCTGGAGCGGTAGAACAGGCGAAGCGTCTCCCCCGCCGCGATCGTGGTGATGGCCAGGTAGTCGGCGCGCAGCCGCAGGGTGGGCAGGCCGAGGAGCAGGGCCAGCACGATCGCGCAGGCGATCCCGCCCAGGACGCCGAGCCACATCGGGCCGTCGTACGTCGCCACCGTGATGGCGAGCCCGTAGCCGCCGACCAGCATGAAACCGACCTGGCCGAAGTTCAGCAGCCCCGTGTAGCCGAAGTGCAGGTTCAGGCCCATCGCGGCGAGCGCGTAGACGGCGGCGATGGGGCCGATGCCCGAGCGCAGGGCGTCGGAGACGATGGCCGAGAAGTCCATGGCGCACCCCTCACCCGACGCGTTCGGCCCGGCCGAGGATGCCCTGCGGCCGGACGAGGAGGACCAGGATCAGGACGAGCAGCGCCCAGGCGTACTGCAGGTCGACCGGGAACCACAGGGTGGACATCTGGGCGACGACGCCGATGACGAGACTGCCGACCATCGCACCGTAGGCGGAGCCGAGGCCGCCCAGGATGATCCCCGCGAACATGAGCAGCAGGAGCTTGAAGCCCATGTCCCAGGTGACGATCTCCACCAGGCCGAAGAAGACCCCGCCGAGGGCGGCCAGGGCGCCGGCGAGCATCCACACGAACAGCACCACCCGCTGCACATCGATGCCCGACGCCTCCGCGAGGTCACGGTTGGCGGCGACGGCCCGCACGGCCGTGCCGATCCGCGTCTTCTGCAGGAGCACGGCGATGCCGAGCAGCACCAGCACGGAGAGCAGGGTGACGGTGAGGTCCCGGGGGGTGATGCCGGCCGGGCCGAGGCCGATCGTGCTCTGGATGTCGTACTGGGCGTAGGAGGCGGGCCGGGTGCCGTAGAGCACGAGGACGACGTGGCGCAGCAGGAGCGAGAGCCCGATGGTGACGATGAACATGTTGATCAGCCCGGTGCCCCGGGCGCGCAGCGGGCGCCAGATGCCGCGTTCGACGGCGCCGCCCAGCAGGGCGCCGAAGACCACCGCGGCGAGGGCGGCGGGAATCAGGTGCCAGCCCGGGCCGGCCGCGGAGACGTTGAGGAAGAACGCGAAGGTGGCGCCGATCGTGACGAACTCTCCGTGCGCGAAGTTGATCAGGTGGATCGTGCCGAAGATCAGCGAGAGTCCGACCGAGGTGATCGCGATGATCACTCCGAACTGGACACCGTCGATCAGAGCCTGCAGAGCGCGCGCGGCGAACGTGGGGCCGCGCGGCACTTCCTCGCCCTGGGCCCGCGTGGAGATCGCGGGCAGCATCACGAGGACCAGGGCGAGGGCCGGCACGAAGATCCGCTGATAGCGCACGGTGGTTCCGGTACGTCACGAACATCCCTTATGGGGTCAGTGTAGGCGCGGGTCGGGGCGGTGACAGGGGTAAGGGGACGGGTGGAGGCTCGTGCGGAACGGAGGACGCGGGATGGGTGACGGCCGGGACCTCGCGCGTGTGTACAACGACGACAGCGTGCTCTTCCGGGTGCTGCGGCACCTCGGCTGGGACAGCCTGGCCGACATCGGCTACTACACCCTGCCCACCCTGCCGCTCGTGGCCCTGACCGGGCCGGTGCCCTTCCAGCGCCGACTGGCGCGCCGGTCGCTGGCGTTGCTGGACGCCCGGCCCGGACAGCTCGTCCTGGACGCCGGCTGCGGGCGCGGTGAGACCACGGCGCGGCTGGGCGCCGCGGGATGCCGGGCGCTGGGGGTGGACGTCCAGCCCGCGCAGATCGACCAGGCGCGCCGCCGCTTCGGCGACAGGGCGCGTTTCGCCGTCGCCGACGCCACGGCTCTGCCGCGGCAGGCCGACCGGATCCCGCTGGCGGATGGTTCCTTCGACCGTGTGCACTGCCTGGAGGCCGCCTTCCACTTCGGCCATGAGGGCCGTCGGTCGTTCCTGGACGAGAGCTTCCGGCTGCTCCGCCCCGGAGGCCGGCTCGTCCTCGTGGACGTCACCTCCCGTACGGACCGGCCGATCGGGTCCCTCGACCCGACGGGCCTCGTCCGCGCGACCTGGCGCTTCGACGACCTGGAACCGTGCGAGCGGTACCCGCGGATGGCGTCCGCCGCCGGCTTCACCACGCGCCGGATCCTCGACTGGACCACCCCCGTCCTCCACCGGGCAGCCCTGCTCTGCGCCCTGTTCGTCGGCACCGCGTCCACCCGGGCCGGCCGGCGGGCCCTGTGCGTGCGATGGCCCGGCCTGCGCACGCTCGACGCGCGGGACTGGGACGAGGTCATCGCCGTCGTCCGGGCCCACCGGGCCATCGGGCGCGTCACGCGCTACACGGCCTACGTCCTCGACAAGCCCGCGGGCGGCGTCACCGCAGGTGCCCGCTGACCGCCGGACCGTCGGCGTGCCGGGCGCTTGCCCACCGCGCGACCTCCTGTTTGACTCACCGTATGACTCACCACGGGGGACGGCGCACGCAGGCCGAACGCGATGCGATCACCGTCGAGATCGGCTACGCGCTGTGCAGTGCGGCCTTCGCCGCGGCGGTCGTCTTCGGGGCCGTGGCCGGGCCCGCGCTGCTCTTCGACCTGCCGGACACGCCCGAGAGCCTGCTGCTGCGTGCCGGACTGGTGCTCGCGCCCGTCCTCTTCGCCGCCCGGGTCATCAGTGTGCTGCTCCGGTTCCGGTCGGCGGCTCAGCCCAGCCAGCCCGGCCGTACCAACCCCGACTCGTAGGCGAGCACGACCAGTTGGGCCCGGTCGCGGGCGCCGAGCTTCACCATGGTGCGGCTGACGTGGGTCTTCGCGGTGAGCGGGCTGACGACCAGTCGGCGGGCGATCTCCTCGTTGGACAGGCCGATGCCGACCAGGGCCATCACCTCCCGCTCCCGCTCGGTGAGCCGGGCCAGCGCGTCGGCCGCCGCGGGCTCCTTGGAGCGGGCCGCGAACTCGGCGATCAGCCGGCGCGTCACCCCGGGCGAGAGCAGCGCGTCCCCCGCGACCACCGCCCGTACCGCACGCAGGAGTTCCTCCGGCTCGGTGTCCTTGACCAGGAAGCCGGAGGCGCCCGAGCGGATCGCCTCGAAGACGTACTCATCGAGCTCGAAGGTGGTGAGCATGACCACCTTCACGTCCCGCAGGGCGGGGTCCTCGGTGATCCGCCGGGTCGCGGCCAGGCCGTCGAGCGCGGGCATGCGGATGTCCATCAGGACGACGTCCGGCCGCAGTTCGCTCACCCGGCGCACGGCCTGCTCCCCGTCGGCCGCCTCCGCGGCCACCTCGATGTCCGGCTGCGCGTCGAGCAGCGCGCGGAACCCCGCCCGGACCAGTGACTGGTCGTCGGCGAGCAGTACGCGGATCACCGGTCCTCCTCCAGTGGTTCCCTGACGCGGCTCATGTGTCGGCGGACGGCGTCAGCGGTAGTACGGCGAGCACCCGGAAGCCGCCGTCCGGGCGGGGCCCCGCCTCGATCGTGCCACCCAGCGCGGCGGCCCGCTCCCGCATCCCGGCCAGTCCGTTGCCGCTGCCGCCCGCGTCCGTGCCGGTCGCGGGCCCGTCGTCGTCGACGCGCAGCCGCAGCACGCCGGCCTCGTGGGCGAGGTGCACACGCGCGTGCCGCGACCCGGAGTGCCGCACGACGTTGGTCAGAGCCTCCTGGACGATCCGGAAGGCGGCGAGGTCCGTGCCGGGCGCGAGGCGCGGCGGCTCTCCCTCGACGTCGACGGTCAGACCCGCGCTCGCCGCCTGCTCCACCAGCTCGGGCAGCCGGTCCAGCCCGGGCGCGGGGGCCCGGGGGGCGGCACCGGGCGCGCGCAGTGTGTCCAGCACCTGGCGGACCTCGCCGAGCGCCTCCTTGCTCTTGTCCTTGATGGTGGTGAGCGCCGTACGGGCCTGCTCGGGATCGGTGTCCAGCAGCGCGAGGCCCACACCCGCCTGCACGTTGATCACGGAGATGCTGTGCGCCAGGACGTCGTGCAGCTCCCGCGCGATCCGCAGCCGCTCCTCGTCGGCCCGCCGCCGCGCGGCCTCGGCCCGCTCGGCCCGCTCACGAGCCCACTGCTCGCGCCGGACCCGGAACAGCTCCGACACCGCCGCGATCGCCACCACCCAGGTCGCGACGACGATCTCCTCACCCCAGGGGGCGGCTGAGTCCCCCGAGGGGGGCAGCCACGCGTACAGCCAGTGCCCCACCAGCACGTGCCCGGCCCAGAGCGCCGCCATCGCGCCCCACGCCGCCCACCGGTGCCCGGCGACGATCGCGCTGAAGCACGCCAGGGCGACGGTGAACAGCACCGGCCCATACGGATACCCGGCCCCCAGGTAGACCAGGACGGCACCAGCGGTACCGAACACCACCGCCACCGGATACCGCTTCCGCCACAGCAGCAGCACCCCGGCCACGAGCAGCAGCACGCGCGCGAACGGGTCCAGATCCGCCCGCTCGCCCTGCTGACCGTGCGCGGCGAAGTGGGAGCCGGCCAGGACGAACGCCGTCACGACGGCGGTGGACCGCCAGGGCCACCGGGGCGCACGCTCCCCCTCCTCCCACCGGTCCCACCACGGCGGCCCGTGCCGCCACCACTGCGGCGGCCCGCCCCGCACCCGCTGCTCGTCCATACCGGCCACGCTAGACGCCGCCCGACGGCGCGGGCGTCACCCCGGCGGGGTGGTGGGGCGTACTCCGCGGGAAGTACGGTTCCCGGCGAGGCCGTCGGGGCTAGGAGGCAGGCCCCCGCTGCGGATACACCAGCCCCACCCCCTGCGCGAGTTGCCCCGCCGCGTGCCGGAAGAACGTCTCCCGGTCCTCCACCACCCGGTTGAACTGCCCGAACAGCTCGAACCCGACCAGTCCGTACAGCTGGGCCCAGGCCGCGACGAGGGCCGTCACCGTCTCGGGCGGGAGGTCCGGCGCCAGGTCGGCGGCCATCCGCTCGGCCTCGGGGCGCAGTGCGGCGGGCAGCGGGGGCCGGGCCAGACCGAGGCCGCGGTAGGCGTCGCGCAGGATGCCGAGGAGGAGGTTGCCGACCCGGGCGGCCGCGGGGACGGTGGTGTCGGGCGCGGTGTAGCCGGGGACGGGCGAGCCGTAGATGAGGGCGTACTCGTGCGGATGGGCGAGCGCCCAGCCGCGTACGGCCTCGCAGACGGCGATCCAGCGCTGGAGGGGGCCGGAGTCGGCGGCCGCGCCGTGGGCTGCCTCGGCGCTCTCGCCGAGGGAGTCGTAGGCGTCGATGATGAGCGCGGTCAGCAGGTCGTCTCGGCTGGGGAAGTACCGGTACAGCGCGGAGGAGACCATGCCGAGCTCGCGGGCCACGGCACGCAGCGAGAGCTTGGCGGCGCCCTCGGCCGCGAGTTGTCTGCGGGCCTCGTCCTTGATGGCCGCGGTGACTTCGACCCTGGCCCGGGCACGGGCGCCGTGTGCGGTGCTCATGGGGGGCAGTGTGCCATGGAAGCAGAGCAGTGCACACAAACGAGAGCACTGAACTGAAGCGAGAGCAGCAAACAAAAATGAGAGCGCTGCTCTTGCTTTGGAGCGGCAGCCTGCCGCAGACTGGCAGCAGCCAAGCGAGAGCAGTGCTCACAAAAGAGAGCAGCGCTCCAAACACACCCAGGGGGACCCCATGTCCGCACACGTCCAGAAGCCCGGCTGGCTCACCGTCAACGTCTTCAACCGCTTCGTGACCTGGCTGACCCGCCGCGGCATCAGCGTCTGGGGCTCCCGCGTCCTCGCCGTCCGCGGCCGCAAGAGCGGCCAGTGGCGCACCACGCCGGTCAACGTGCTCACCCTCGACGGCCGGCAGTACCTGGTCGCACCCCGCGGCCACGTCCAGTGGACGCACAACATGCGTGCCGCGGGCGGCGGCGAACTGCACCTCGGCAAGCACGTGGACACGTTCACCGCGACCGAGGTGGCCGACGACGACAAGGCCCCGATCCTGCGCGCCTACCTCAAGCGCTGGAAGGCGGAGGTCGGGGTCTTCTTCGACGGCGTGGGCCCGGACTCCCCGGACGCCGAGCTGCGCCGCGTCGCCCCCGACCACCCGGTCTTCGAGATCACTCCGACGGGCTGACGTCGTCGACGGTCACCGGACGGCGGTCCAGTGCGGTCAGGGCCTTCTGGGCCATCGGATGCGTGCGGACGATCTCGCCCAGCGACGTCGAGCCCTGGGTGATCTCCTTGAACGCCTTCCACGCCGGGCGGAAGCCCGTCAGCGCCGCGTGGAACAGGCCGGGGCGGCGCTCGAACACGGTGAGCAGCCGCTTGCCGACGCTCATCTCCACGCCCAGCCCGGCCTTGACCGCGAACGCGTAGTTGAGGGCCTGTCGGCGCGTGTCCACGGCGTCGTGCGCCTCGGCGATCCGCACCGCCCACTCCCCCGCGAGCCGGCCGGAGCGCAGCGCGAAGGAGATGCCCTCGCGGGTCCACGGCTCCAGCAGCCCCGCCGCGTCGCCGCACACCAGCACCCGGCCGCGCGAGAGCGGCGAGTCGTCGGCACGGCAGCGGGTCAGGTGCCCGGAGGAGATGCTCGGTTCGAAGCCGGCGAGGCCGAGCCGTCCGATGAACTCCTCCAAGTACCGCTTGGTGGCGGCTCCTTCGCCGCGCGCCGAGATCACCCCGACCGTCAGGGTGTCGCCCTTGGGGAAGACCCAGCCGTAACTGCCGGGCATGGGGCCCCAGTCGATGAGCACCCGCCCCTTCCAGTCCTCGGCGACGGTCTCCGGCACCGGGATCTCCGCCTCCAGGCCCAGATCCACCTGCGCCACCTTGACCCCGACGTGCGCCCCTATGCGGCTGGCGCTGCCGTCCGCCCCGACCACGGACCGCGCGAGCAGGACCTCGCCGCCCTGCAGGACGACCGCGACCGTGCGCCGGTCCGGCACCGCCGAGCCGTGCTGCTCGACGCGCTGGACCGTGACGCCCGTACGCAGCTCGGCGCCCGCCTTCTGCGCGTGCTCGACGAGCTGCTGGTCGAACTCGGGCCGGTTGATCAGCCCGAACAGCATCTGCCGGGACCGGCGCGTGCGCGTGAAGCGGCCGTTGTTGGAGAAGGTCACCGCGTGCACGCGGTCCTTGAGCGGCAGCTCGAAGCCCGGCGGCAGGGAGTCGCGCGAGGGGCCGATGATGCCGCCGCCGCACGTCTTGTACCGCGGCAGCTCCGCCTTCTCCAGCAACAGCACGCGTCTCCCGGCAACCGCCGCCGCGTACGCGGCCGAAGCGCCCGCCGGTCCCGCGCCCACCACGACGACGTCCCACACCTGCCGCACGTCGTCCGCCGAAGAGTTCTCGCTGCTCACGATGGTCTACTGCTCCGATCAAGCCGCCTGCCGCTGCTACCTCCCGCATCCTACGGCCGACCCGGTCACCGGCCGCTGTGGGAGGATCTACGGCACTCACCGCTACAACGTCGCACCCACAAGGAGCGTGCCCATGTCGCCGAATCCGGTCGCCGAGACCGTCGCCTCGCTGATGCCCAGGGCGAAGCAGGAGCTCACCGAACTGGTGGCCTTCCGGTCGGTGGCCGACTTCGAGCAGTTCCCGAGGAGCGAGAGCGAGGGCGCCGCCCGCTGGGTCGCGGACGCGCTGGCCGCCGAGGGGTTCCAGGACGTGGCGCTGCTCGACACCCCCGACGGCACGCAGTCGGTCTACGGCCACCTGCCCGGCCCGGCGGGCGCGAAGACCGTCCTGCTCTACGCCCACTACGACGTGCAGCCGCCGCTGGACGAGGCCGGCTGGACGACCCCGCCGTTCGAGCTGACCGAGCGGGACGGGCGCTGGTACGGGCGCGGGACCGCCGACTGCAAGGGCGGTCTGATCATGCACCTGCTGGCGCTGCGCGCGCTGCAGGCGAACGGCGGCGTGCCGGTCCATGTGAAGGTGATCGCCGAGGGCTCGGAGGAGATGGGCACGGGCGGCCTGGAGCGGTACGCCGAGGAGCACCCGCACCTGCTGGAGGCGGACACGATCGTCATCGGCGACGCGGGGAACTTCCGGGTCGGCCTGCCGACGGTCACCTCGACCCTGCGGGGCATGACGATGCTGCGGGTGAGCGTCGACACGCTCGCGGGCAATCTGCACTCGGGCCAGTTCGGCGGTGCCGCGCCGGACGCGCTGGCGGCCCTCATCCGCGTCCTGGACTCGCTGCGCGCCGAGGACGGTTCGACGACCGTCGACGGACTGACCGCCGACGCGTCCTGGGAGGGGCTGCAGTACGACGAGGAGCAGTTCCGGCAGGACGCCAAGGTGCTGGACGGCGTCGAGCTGATCGGGTCGGGAACGGTCGCCGACCGCATCTGGGCACGCCCGGCCGTGACCGTGCTCGGCATCGACTGCCCGCCCGTCGTCGGCGCCACCCCGTCCGTGCAGGCGAGCGCCCGCGCGCTGGTCAGCCTGCGGGTGCCGCCGGGCGTGGACGCGGCCGAGGCCACCAAGCTGCTCCAGGCGCACCTGGAGGCGCACACGCCGTGGGGCGCGCGGGTGAGCACCGAGCAGATCGGCCAGGGCCAGGCCTTCCGCGCGGACACCTCCAGCCCGGCGTACCAGGCCATGGCGGAGGCGATGGCGGTGGCGTACCCGGGGCAGGAGATGCAGTACGCCGGCCAGGGCGGCTCCATCCCGCTGTGCAACACCCTCGCCGCCCTGTACCCGCGGGCGGAGATCCTGCTCATCGGGCTGAGTGAGCCGGAGGCCCAGATCCACGCGGTGAACGAGAGCGTGTCGCCCGAGGAGCTGGAGCGGCTGTCGGTGGCGGAGGCGCTGTTCCTGCGGAACTACGCGGCGAGCTGACCGCTCTGCTCTCGGCAGAAGGCCCTCGTCCTCGGGCGGGGGCCTTCTCTACGGTCGTCCCATGGACGTCGTCGCGCTTCTCCCCCGCCTGCTTCTGCTGCGCTTCCCGGTCGGCCAGGCCTATCTGTGGCGCGACGGCGACGAGTGGACGCTGATCGACGCCGGCCCGGCGGGCTCCGGGGCAGCGATCGCCGAGGCGGTGACCGCACTGGGCTCGGATCCCCGGGCCGTGCGGCGGATCGTGCTCACGCACTTCCACGAGGACCACGTGGGCGGGGCGGGAGAGTTCGCCGCGCTCAGCGGAGCGGAGGTGCTGGCGCACCGGCTGGACGCGCCGTTCGTGCGGGGTGAACTCCCGGGGCCGGAGCCGTTGTTCGAGGACTGGGAGCGGCCGCTGCACGAGCAGGCGGCGAAGCTCCTGCCCACGGGTGACTTCGCCCGGCCCGGCGAGGTCACGGAGCTGGCCGGCGGCGAGGTGCTGGACGTCGGCGGCGGGGCGCACGTGGTGCACGTGCCCGGGCACACGCACGGCAGCACCGCGCTCCATCTCCCGGAGCACGGCGTGCTGTTCACGGGGGACACGGTCGCGGCGTCCCCCGTGGACGGCTCGGTGATCCCCGGCGTGTTCAACCTCGACCGCGACGGGGTCCTCGCCGCCTGCGGACGGCTGGCGGAGCTGGGCCCGGACATGGCCTGCTTCGGCCACGGGGACCCGGTGACGGCACAGGCCTCGCGCGCGCTGCGGAAGGCGGCCCGGGGGTAGCCGCCGCTACCCGAGCGCCGGGTCCAGGACGATGTCCTCCTCGCGGGCCGCGACCGTCGGCTCCTCGGGGAAGTGGCAGGCGGTCAGATGGCCCGCAGGGCTGCCCTCGACGCGCACCAGCGGGGGTTCCTCGGCGGCGCACCGGTCCTGGGCCTTCCAGCAGCGGGTGCGGAAGCGGCAGCCGGAGGGCGGGTCGATGGGCGAGGGCACATCCCCGGCCAGCCGGATGCGCTCGCGCCGCTCCACGGCGTCCGGGTCGGCCTCGGGGACGGCGGACAGCAGCGCGTGCGTGTAGGGGTGCCGCGGCCGGGTGTAGAGGGACTCCCGGTCGGCGACCTCGACGATCTTGCCGAGGTACATCACGGCGACGCGTTCGGAGAAGTGCCGTACGACGGCGAGGTCGTGCGCGATGAAGAGGAAGGCGATGCCGAACTCCCGCTGGAGGTCCTGGAGCAGGTTGACGACCTGCGCCTGGATGGAGACGTCCAGCGCGGAGACGGGTTCGTCGGCGACGATCAGCTTCGGCCGCAGGGCGAGGGCGCGGGCGATGCCGATGCGCTGGCGCTGACCGCCGGAGAACTCGTTCGGGTACCGGTTGTAGTGCTCGGGGTTGAGGCCGACCGTCTCCAGGAGTTCCTGGGCGCGCTTCTTGTGGCCCTGGGGCGAGTTGATGCCGTTGAGCCGCATCGGCGTCTCGATGATGGTGCCGACGGTGTGCCGGGGGTTCAGCGAGGAGTACGGGTCCTGGAAGATCATCTGGAGGCTGCGGCGGGCCTCCCGCATCCGCCCCGGCGGCTGGTGCGTGATGTCCTGGCCGTCGAACACCACGGAACCGCCGGTGGGTTCGAGCAGCCGGGTGATCAGGCGGCCCGTGGTGGACTTGCCGCAGCCCGACTCGCCGACCAGGCCCAGTGACTCGCCGGGCCCGACCGAGAAGTCGATGCCGTCGACCGCGCGGACGGCGCCGATCTGCCGCTGGAAGATGATGCCCTGCCGGATGGGGAAGTGCTTGTGCAGACCGCGTACATCGAGGAGGTTCTCGCCGGCCGGGCGGTCGGTGCCGGTGCCGGTCCCGGTGAGGGGCTGGGTGGTGCTCACGGCATGTTCCCTTTCGTCCGCCGCCGTCACTGCGCGGCCCGGTCGGTTCCGGCGCCGTGTTCGTCCGGGCCCGTCCCGCCGCGGATCTCCTGTTTGGCCTCGTCGGTGAGGTGGCAGGCGGCGAGGTGCCGATCGCTGCCGGAGACGAGGCGCAACTCGGGCCGTTCCGCCGTGCAACGGCCCTCCGTCGCCCAGCCCTTGTAGGCGCAGCGGGGGTGGAAGGAGCAGCCGTCCGGCAGGTTGATCAGGCTCGGCGGCGTGCCGGGGATCGGGTTGAGCCGTTCGCCGACGTCGCCGCCGAGGTGCGGCATCGACTGCAACAGGCCCCAGGTGTAGGGGTGCTGGGGCTGCTTGAGCACCTCGCGGGTGGTGCCGTACTCGATGCGGCGGCCGCCGTACATCACCAGGATGTCGTCGGCGATGTCGGCGACCACGCCGAGGTCGTGGGTGATGATGACGACGGCGGAGCCGAACTCCTCCTGGAGGTCGCGGATCAGGTCCAGGATCTGCGCCTGGACGGTGACGTCCAGGGCGGTGGTGGGCTCGTCGGCGATGAGCAGCTCGGGGTCGCACACGAGGGACATGGCGATCATGGCGCGCTGGCGCATGCCGCCGGAGAACTGGTGCGGGTAGTCCCGGACCCGGCGTTCGGGCTGCGGGATGCCGACCCGCTTCAGCATCTCGACCGCGCGGTCCCTGGCCTCCTGCTTGGAGACCTTGTGGTGCACGCGGTAGGCCTCGGCGATCTGGGAGCCGACGGTGAAGAAGGGGTGCAACGCGGAGAGCGGGTCCTGGAAGATCATGGAGACCGTGCGGCCGCGCAGTTCGCGCATCTCGGCCTCGGGCAGGCCGACGAGTTCCCTGCCCTCCAACCGGATCTCGCCGCCGACCCGGGCGCTGGTGCCCTTGTGCAGTCCGAGCAGGGCCAGTGAGGTCACCGACTTGCCGGAGCCGGACTCGCCGACGATGCCGAGGGTGCGGCCCTTCTCCAGGGTGAAGGAGACGCCGTCGACGGACTTGACGAGGCCGTCCTCGGTCGGGAAGTGCACCCTGAGGTCGCGCACGTCGAGGAAGGGGGCGGGCGCGGGCGCGAGGTCCGCGGGCTGCGGTGAGGTCTGAACGGACACGGGTGTTCCTAAGGACGAAAGGGGCTCAGGCGAGGCGCACGCGCGGGTCGACGAGGCCGTACACCAGGTCGACGACGACGTTGGCGAGGACGACGAACGTCGCGGCGAACAGCGTGGTGCCGAGGATGACCGGCAGGTCGGAGTTCTGGACGGAGTCGACGGCGAGCTTGCCGATGCCGTTGATGCCGAACACCGACTCGGTGATGACGGCGGAGCCGCCGATCAGGGAGCCGACGTCCATGCCGAAGATGGTGATGATCGGGGTGATGGCGGCCCGCAGGCCGTGCTTGAGGACGACCTTGGAGGCGGGCAGGCCCTTGGCGCGGGCGGTGCGCATGTAGTCCTCGGCGAAGACCTCCAGCATGGAGGAGCGGGTGAGCCGGGTGTACATCGCGAGGTAGACGATGACGAGGGTGGTCCACGGCAGGATCAGCCCCTGGAACCAGCCGGCCGGGTCCTCGGTGATGGAGGTGTAGCCGGAGGTCGGCAGGATCTGGAACTTGTCGACGAACAGGTACAGCAGGAGCAGACCGATGAAGTAGATCTGCACCGACACGCCGAACAGGGCGAGTCCGACCGCCGCCTTGTCGGCGGCCCTGCCCCTGCGCACCGCGGCGACGGTGCCGAGGCCGACGCCCAGGACCAGGAAGGCCACCGCGGCGCCGAGACCGAGGGAGAGGTCCGCCGGGAAGTCCGACAGCAGGGTGGTCAGGACGGGGGTGTCCGTCTGGAAGGAGACACCCAGGCAGGGCGCGCCGCAGTGGATGCGTACGCTCTGGTCGCCGAAGTCGCGGCCGACGAACAGGCCCTTGAAGAACTCCCAGTACTGCGTCAGGTAGCTCTGGTCCAGGCCCAGCGAGTGCTTGATCTCCGCCAGGCGGGAGGGGGAGCAGGTCTTTCCGCAGGCCAGGAGGGCGGGGTCGGACGGCAGCGCGAAGAAGATGAAGAAGGTGATCGTGGTGATCACCAGCATGATCAGGGCCGCTGCCAGCAGGCGTCTGATGAGGTAACGAAACATGGGGTGCCGGGACCTGACGTGAGTGGGATGCCCGCCGGCGGCCGGGGCCGCCGGCGGGGTGGAGAGAGGGGGCGTCCGTCAGTGCTTGACGTAGACGTGGACCAGGCTCGGCTCGGCCAGGATCGTGTCGGGGATGACTCCGCCGACCTTGGAGCCGGACATGTCGCTGAAGTTCATGTACATCAGCGGGACCACGGCGGCGTCCTTGAGGATCTGCTCGTCCAGCTGCCCGTAGGTGGCGTTGCGCTGCTTGACGTCGGTCATCTTGGCGGCCTTGTCGATCAGCGCGTTGACCTTCGGGTCGTTCAGGTACGACAGGTCCTGGTTGGCCTGCGGGTTCTTCTTGATCAGCCGGCCGTCGAAGAGGGTGGGCAGCACCGTGGAGGCGTTCGGCCAGTCGGCGATCCAGTCGCCCCAGGTCAGGTCGTACTGGTTCTTCGTGTTACTGACGGTGCTGAAGTAGTTCGCGGCGTCGATCGGGGAGATGTTGACGTGGATGCCGATGCGCTCCAGCGCGGTCTTCACGGCGTCGGCGAAGTGCTCCTCGGTGGCGGTGTTCTCCACGGCGATCGACATGGTCGGCTTCGGGTTGCCCGCCTGCTTCATCAGCGCCTTGGCCTTGGCGAGGTTGCCCGAGGGGTTGGCGCTGTACAGGTTGAACTTCTTGTAGCCGCCGATGCCGGGGCTCAGCATGGTGGTGGCGTAGTCGCCGTACGCCGAGCCGCCGAAGGCGCCGCGGACCGTCGTCTTGTCGATGGCGTACTCGATGGCCTGGCGCACCCGGAGGTCCTTGACGCGGGTGGTGTTGATCGCGAGGTAGTTGATGCCGGGTGCCGGGATCTTGTAGTAACGGCTCTTCAGGGACGGGTCGTTGGCGAGTTGCGCCAGGTCGGATCCGGCGATGGGCCACTGCTGGATCGACGTCTGCGCGGTGCCGGCGTCGGCCTTGATCTGCTGGTCGATGGCCGCCTCGTCCTGGCCGAACTTCACGTCCATCTCGTCGACGTTCTGCTGCCGGATCGGGTCGGTCGACTGCGACCAGTACTTGTTCCGGGTGAGGACGAGTTCCTTGTTCTTGGTGTACGACTTGATCATGTACGGGCCGTCGGCCCAGACCTTGGTGTCGTACGTCGAGCCGGTGTCATGGGCCTTGGGCACGGCCGCCCAGCCGGTCATCGCGGTGGTCTCGTTGAAGTCGGCCACCGGCTGGTTCAGGTGGAAGACGATCGTGTACTTGTCCGGCGTCTGGATGGAGGCGAGCTCCTTGCCCTGGTAGGGGCCCTTGTAGTCGGCGCCGCCGACGAGCCACTGGGCGGCGTAGGGCGGGCCGCCGTTGATGTCGGACGAGAAGAACCGCTCGACGCCGTACTTGACGTCGGGTGCGGTGACCTCGGTGCCGTCCTGGTACTTGATGCCGTGCCGGAGGTGGAAGGTCCAGACGGTGGCGCCCTTGCTCGGTGTTCCGGTGTCGGTGGCGAGGTCGCCGACCAGCTTGGGCTGCGAGCCCGTCTCGTCCCAGCCGGTGAGGGTCCGGACGATCTCCTCGTCCATGCTCGATCCCTCGGTCGTGTAGACGCGCTGGGGGTCGAGGTGGTCGAAGTCCGCCTTGTCCAGGACGGTCAGGGTGCCGCCCTTGCCGGGTGCGCCGCTGCCGCTGCTGCCGGAGGACCCTCCGCATGCGGTGGCCCCCAGGGCGATCATCACGGCGGAGGCCGTGAGAGCGACCGTGCGCGATCTGCGCGTGTTGCGCGTCATTGAGGAAACTCCGTTCTTGCTACGGGCCCGACGGCCGTTCGTGGAGCCGCCGGGCCGATACTCGGGGGGTGGCTTGTCAGCCGCGCCGGGCGCGGGGGTCCAGCGCGTCCCGGACGCCGTCCCCGAGGAGGTTGAGCGCCAGGACCAGGACGAGGAGCAGGACGCCGGGCACGAAGAGGTACATCGGGTCCTGCAGGAAGAACTGGGAGGCGTCCGACAGCAGGGCTCCCCAGTCGGGGTTGGGCGGGATGACGCCGACACCCAGGTACGACAGCGCCGCCTCGGTGGTGATGTTCTGCGGGACGGCGAGCGCGAAGGAGATCAGGATCGGCGCCCAGAGGTTGGGCAGCAGCTGCCGGAACAGGATGTGCCGCCGGCCCGCGCTCATCAGCCGCGCGGCGTCGACGAACTCCCGCTCGCGCAGGGACAGCACCTGTCCGCGCACCAGCCGGGCGGTGTACGCCCAGGCGAAGACGGCGATGTTGAGGACCAGCACGAGCAGTCGGAGGTTCTCGTCGGTGCCGCCGTGGCTGTTGGTCTGCAGGGCGTTCTGGATCACCGGGGTGAGCGCGATGATGAACAGCAACTGCGGGAACGCCAGCATCACGTCCATGACCCGGGACAGCAGGGAGTCGACCCAGCCGCCGAAGTACCCGGCCGCGAGGCCCGCCACGACCCCGACGACGGTGGAGAGCACGGCGGAGGCGAATCCCACGTAGAGGGAGGTACGCAGGCCGTAGACGATGCGGGCGAACAGGTCGTAGCCCGTGCCCGGTTCGACGCCCAGCAGGTGCTGGGCGCTGATGCCGCCCAGCGAGCCGTAGGGGAAGTTGCCCGTGTCCGGGTCGATCGCCTTGTTGTCGGGGGTGATCGGTCCCCAGCCGGTCACCGCGGTGAGCACCGGCGCGAGCAGCGCGATCACGACGAACAGGACGGTGACCACCAGGGCGGTCATGGTGACCTTGTCCCGCCTGATCCGCCGCCAGGCCATCCGGGCCGGTGAGCGGCCGGCGACGCCCGTGCCGCCGGGTCTGGGGTCCTGCGTCGACGGCTCGGTCAGCAGCGCGGTGCCGCCGCCGGTGTCGACCGGCTGGTGTTGCGTGGTCATCGTACGGACATCCCGGATCTGCCCCTGGGGCAAGGAAATTGGGTGGCGGTCGTAACTTCCGCCGTGAGACTCTGCGGACTTTCGCAATGCCGTGCGAGTCCGGTCAAGCCGAGCAGGGGCCAGAAAAGGGATTGTTTGCGGTCATGGAAAAGTGTTGACGCAAGCGGGGAATGTGATTACCCGCCGCGTGAAGGAGTGCGGGAGATTCCTTGGGGATCGATTGGCCGTGGCTCCGACGACGTTTCCTTTTGCTTTTCCCTCGGAATCCCCCGGGCCGGGTAAAGGGCACGGACGGGGGCTCGCCGTCAGCCCAGCGGAACCCCGGCTTCCAGGTAGAACGCGGCTCCGCGTTCCCGCGCCCGCAACGCCCACCGCAGTCGCTCGTAGCGCACGGGCGGCAGCAGTCCGGCGGCCTCCTCCTCGGTGACGAACCGCCAGTCGCGCAGCTCGGGGCCGGGCAGCAGCAGCCGTTCGGCCTCCGCGGCGGCGAGGAGACCGCCGTCGAAGAGGAGCCGCAGTCCGCCGAAGCCGGGGGGTGCGGGGCGTTCCCAGTCGACGACGAGCAGGCCGGGCACCTCCTCCAGGCGGATGCCGGTCTCCTCGGCGACCTCCCGCATCCCGGCGCGCGCGGGCGCCTCTCCGGGCTCGACGACCCCGCCGGGGAACTCCCAGCCGGGCTTGTAGGTGGGGTCGACCAGCAGCACCCGGTCCCGCTCGTCGAAGAGGAGCACCCCGGCGGCGAGCGTCTCGGCGGTGGGCTCGGGCGTCTGCACGATGTCGCAGACGGGCACGGCACCGCTGTTGACGGCCTCGGCGATCCGGGCGGCGGTCTGGTACGGGGTGAGGTCGCTGGTGTCCACGGGGTGGGCGTCGGCGGTGAGCCAGGAGGCGAGGGCGGCCCGGTAGGGCTCGATGTGGTCGAAGGACCACTGGCGTATTCGCATCTCGCCGTCGGGGAGGTCGGGGGGAACCTCGCGGCCCGCTATGCGCTCCCGCAGTATCGTTTCGGCCGGAGCGAGCAGGATGTGGCTGACCGGAATCCTGCGCGCGGCCAGTCCGCCGAAGATCTCGTCGCGGTACTCCTGGCGCAGCAGGGTCATGGGGACCACCAGGGTCCCGCCGAGCTCGGCGAGCATCGCCGCCGCCGTGTCGATCACGAGGCGTCGCCAGATCGGCAGGTCCTGGAAGTCGCCGACCTCGGCGAGGTGTTTGGGCGGCAGCAGGTGGGCTAGCGCGCCGCCGATGACCTCCGGGTCGAAGAGCGTGCTGTTCGGGATCAGTTCGATCAGCTCCCGTGCGGTGGTGGTCTTCCCCGCACCGAACGCGCCGTTGATCCAGACGACGGTCACAGGTCCCCCTCTTCTGTTGGCCCCCTGAGGCTTGCCCGCTTCACCCTGCCACGAAAACCAGCCGCAGTTGAGGGCGCATGACGACGGCGCCGGCGCCCCCCTCACACGGGGAGCGCCGGCGCCGTGGGCCGGGGCCGGGCGGCTCGTCAGCCCTTCTCCTTCTCCTGGCTGCCGTCCTCCCGGTCCAGGGACAGGCTGTCCTTGGCGACGGTCTCGTCGAGCGTCTTGAGGGTGTCGTCCACGCTGGAGGTGCCCAGGTTCTCCGTGAGGGCGTGGGACGGGGTGACCGCCGCGACGACGAATCCGGTGGCGAGGGAGGCGATGGCGAGCATGCTGCGCTTCTTCATGCCCGGCACAACGCCGCGAGGCGCCGCGGAGTCACGCAGCGGCGTACGACCGGGCGAGGGAACGCCTCATGCCGAGTCGCCGTCCGGCTCGGTGCCCCAGGCGCCGGGGCCCCCGCCCCGCCACTCGATCAGCCCCGACGCCACCACGTACGCCTCGTCCGCGTCCTCGATCCCCGCCCGCCGCAGGAATTCGGCGACGTCCAGCAGCCCGTAGGCGATGCCGAGGAACCGGTCGTCCACACGGACCCGCCTGCCGCCGTCCGCGGCAGGCGGGTAGACCACGACGGGTTTCACGGACGCCATGGCATCAGGGTCCGCGAAGACGGCGCCGAGCGCTCGTCGGGAGGGGCCGTTCAGCCGGCTTTCTTCGTCTGCCGGAATTCGTGGACGTCGGCCGTGAGGGTGCCGTCGTGCTGTTCGTAGTGGGACAGTGCGAGGCCGAGGCCGAAGAAGGTGGGTGCCCATTCACCGACGAAGATGCCCCAGCGGTCGGCACGGGCGAGGCCGGTGCCGGGTTCCATCTTCAAAGAGCCCATCCAGGTGACGACGCTGAAGCCGATGGACGCCATGGCGGCCATGTAGGCGTGCTCGCTGCGGACGCCCATCTCGTGCATCTTCTTGATGATCATCAGCGGCTCCGTTCCGAGGGGGGTGGTTCAGGGGACGGAGTGCCCCCGGAACGTGCCGCTATTCATCCTTTTCGCACGTTATGTCCGGTAATCGGGCACGTCAGGCGCCCACGTAGGCGGCGAGGTGCTCCCCGGTCAGCGTGGAGCGGGCCGCGACGAGGTCGGCCGGGGTGCCCTCGAAGACGATCCGGCCGCCGTCGTGACCGGCGCCGGGGCCGAGGTCGATGATCCAGTCGGCGTGCGCCATGACCGCCTGGTGGTGCTCGATGACGACGACCGACTTGCCGGAGTCGACGAGCCGGTCCAGCAGGCCCAGCAGCTGCTCGACGTCCGCGAGGTGGAGGCCGGTGGTCGGCTCGTCGAGGAGGTAGATCCCGCCCTTGTCGGCCATGTGCGTGGCCAGCTTCAGCCGCTGCCGCTCACCGCCGGACAGCGTCGTGAGCGGCTGGCCGAGGGTGAGGTAGCCGAGGCCGACGTCGGCGAGCCGCTCCAGGATCCGGTGCGCGGCCGGGGTGCTCGCCTCGCCGGCGCCGAAGAACTCCTCGGCCTCGGTCACCGACATCGCGAGCACCTCGCTGATGTCGCGGCCACCGAGGTGGTACTCCAGCACCGAGGCCTGGAACCGCTTGCCCTCGCAGTCCTCGCAGGGAGTGTCGACGCCGGCCATCATGCCCAGGTCGACGTAGACGACGCCGGCGCCGTTGCAGGTGGGGCAGGCGCCCTCGGAGTTGGCGCTGAACAGGGCCGGCTTCACGCCGTTGGCCTTGGCGAAGGCCTTGCGGATCGGTTCCAGCAGCCCGGTGTAGGTGGCGGGGTTGCTCCGCCGCGAGCCCTTGATCGGGCTCTGGTCCACCGAGACCACGCCCGCGTCGGCGGGGATGGATCCGTGCAGCAGGGAGCTCTTGCCGGAGCCGGCGACGCCGGTGACGACGGTGAGCACGCCGAGCGGGACGTCCACGTCGACGTCGCGCAGGTTGTTGGCGGACGCGCCCCGGATCTCCAGTGCGCCGGTGGGCTTGCGGACCGTCTCCTTGAGGACGGCCCGGTCGTCCAGGTGGCGGCCGGTGACGGTGTCGCTCTTGCGCAGCCCCTCGACCGTGCCCTCATAGCAGACGGTGCCGCCCGCCGTGCCGGCGCCGGGGCCGAGGTCGACGACATGGTCGGCGACCGCGATCGTCTCCGGCTTGTGCTCCACGACGAGCACCGTGTTGCCCTTGTCCCGCAGCCGCAGCAGGAGGTCGTTCATGCGCTGGATGTCGTGCGGGTGCAGGCCGATGGTGGGCTCGTCGAAGACGTACGTGACGTCGGTGAGGGACGAGCCGAGGTGGCGGATCATCTTCACGCGCTGCGCCTCACCGCCCGAGAGCGTGCCCGCGGGCCGGTCGAGCGAGAGGTAGCCGAGGCCGATCTCCACGAACGAGTCGAGCGTGCCCTGCAGCGCGGTGAGCAGCGGCGCCACCGACGGCTCCGTCAGGCCCCTGACCCACTCGGCCAGGTCCCGGATCTCCATGGCGCAGGCGTCGGCGATGCTGACCTCGCCGATCTTCGACGACCGGGCCGCCTCCGTCAGCCGGGTGCCGTCGCACTCGGGGCAGGTGGTGAAGGTGACCGCCCGCTCCACGAACGCCCGGATGTGCGGCTGCATCGCCTCCTTGTCCTTGGACAGGAACGACTTCTGGATCTTGGGGATGAGGCCCTCGTAGGTGAGGTTGGCGCCGTTGACCTTGACCTTGGTCGGCTCGCCGTAGAGGAAGTCCTGCATCTCCTTCTCGGTGAACCGGCGGATCGGCTTGTGCGGGTCCAGGAAGCCTGACTGGGCGTAGACGCCCACCGTCCAGACGTTGTCCGTCTTCCAGCCGGGGATGGTGAAGGCGCCCTCGGCGATCGACTTGGAGTCGTCGTAGAGCTGGGTGAGGTCGATGTCGGAGACCTTCCCGCGGCCCTCGCAGCGGGTGCACATGCCGCCGGTGCGGGAGAAGGTCGCCTTGACCGTCTTGGTCTTGTCGGCACCGCGCTCGACCCTGATCCCGCCGCTCGCGGTGACCGAGGCGGTGTTGAAGGAGTACGCGCTGGGCGGGCCGATGTGCGGCGTGCCGAGCCTGCTGAAGAGGATGCGCAGCATCGCGTTGGCGTCGGTGGCGGTGCCGACCGTGGAGCGCGGGTCGCCGCCCATCCGCTGCTGGTCGACGGCGATGGCGGTGGTGAGCCCGTCGAGCACGTCGACCTCGGGGCGGGCCCGGTTCGGCATGAACCCCTGCAGGAAGGCGCTGTAGGTCTCGTTGATCAGCCGCTGCGACTCCGCCGCGATCGTGTCGAACACCAGGGAGCTCTTGCCCGAGCCGGAGACTCCGGTGAACACCGTCAGCCGGCGCTTCGGGATCTCGATGCTGACGTCCTTGAGGTTGTTCTCGCGCGCGCCGTGCACGCGGATCACGTCATGGCTGTCGGCGACATGCGGCCCGGGCGACTGTCTGTCCGTCGTCGTGGCCTGGCTCATGGTGTCTCCATCTTTCGGGCGGGGCTGCCGCGCTCGGACGATCTCGTCGCCCCGCGCCGGCCCGGAGGTGCGGCGCGGGGATGCGGGAGCCGGCGGTGCTGGGCGCCGTACCGGGATCCCGCGGAGTGAGGGTCGGTCGGTGGGACCGCTACTGCGTCTTCAGCTGCTGGATGCGGACCATGTTGCCCGCGGGGTCGCGGAAGGCGCAGTCGCGAACGCCGTACGGCTGGTCCATGGGCTCCTGGACGACCTCGGCGTCGCCCGCCTGCAGCCGCTCGAAGGTGCCGTCGACATCGGGGGTGGCGAGGACGATGCTCGCGTAGGTGCCCTTGGCCATCATCTCGGCGATGGTGCGCCGCTCGTCCTCGGTGATGCCGGGGTCGGCGGCCGGCGGGTGCAGGACGATGTTCGTCCCGGGCTGGCCGGCGGGCCCGACCGTGATCCAGCGCATGCCCTCGTAGCCGACGTCGTTGCGGACCTCGAAGCCGAGGGTGTCGCGGTAGAACGCCAGGGCGGCGTCCGGGTCGTCGTGCGGCAGGAAACTCGCGTGAATGGTGATGTCCATGGCCCCCACGCTAGTTTCGGCTCCCGGCGGGCGCTTCTCGATTCCTGACCGGTCTGGTGACCTGCTTCGCCACGCACGACGGGATCCCCGCGGTCGCGCGCGCCGCCTCCCGCCGGTAGGTGCTCGGCGGCATTCCGACCAGCTCGGTGAAGCGGGTGCTGAAGGTGCCCAGCGACTGGCAGCCGACCTCGAAGCACACCTCCGTGACGCTGAGGTCGCCACGGCGCAGCAGCGCCATCGCGCGCTCGATGCGCCGCGTCATGAGGTAGCTGTACGGCGACTCCCCGTACGCCTGCCGGAACGCGCGGCTGAGGTGCCCGGCCGACATGTGCACTCCCCGGGCCAGCGCCTCGACGTCCAGCGGCTGCGCGTACTCCCGGTCGATCCGGTCCTTGACCCGGCGCAGTCGGGCGAGGTCGCTCAGGCGCTGCACCGAGGCGGGTCTGCTGCTCACACGCGCGATCGTGCCACATCGCACGGACGTGCGGTCGGTTTCCGCGAACAGAGCCCGGCAGAGGAGGGTCCGGTCTCCGTCAGGTGTAGTAGGTGTCGAACGAGCCGATCCACCAGGCCGCGGGCGACAGCACGCACAGCTGCACGGCGGCGGTGGTCCAGCACCGGGCGAGGAGCGCGGTCCCCGCGGTCCACCACGCGGTCGTGCGCAGCAGGCTCTCCGCGCCGGCCTGGTATCCCTGACCGGTGGGGTCGACCATGCCGGGGTAGCCCATCCACTCCTCGGTGAAGACGCCGTCGGCGCCGAACACGATGACCGCCGACACGAGCCAGAGGTCGGCCAGGAGGGCCGCCACGGCGAGCCTCATGTCGAAGCGCCGGTACGCGGGGGCCGGGACCAGCAGCCCTACCGCGGGGCGCCCCTGGCGCCGCACCCGGTCCCGTGAGCGGTCGCGGACCAGCGTGACGACGGCGTACGCCAGCGCGGCGAGGGCCGCCGCCCACCCGCCCATGAAACCCAGCCCGAAGAACACCATCACGACGCCCACGCCGGGCCAGATGCCACCCCGCTCGGAGCGGTTCCCTCCGGATCAGCCGCAGGCGGGGCCCGTGAGACGCCCGGTCCTCACCGCCTGAACGTTCCTGCGCGGTCTCACACGCCCGCCGCGGCGGCGTCCGTGCGCTTCGCCAGCGCTGCCGCCGCCGCACCCACCAGGCCCGCGTCGGTGCCCATCTGGGCCGGTGCCACGGTCAGGTGCTGGACGAAGGAAAGGGTCGCGTAGCCGCGCAGGGCCTTGCGCAGGGGAGCGAAGAGGATGTCGCCCGCCTTGCCCACTCCCCCGCCGATCACCACGATGTCGATCTCGACCAGGGTCGCGGTGGCGGCGATCCCGGCGGCCAGGGCCTGGGCGGCCCGGTCGAACGAGGCGACCGCGACCGGGTCCCCGGACCGGGCCGCCTCGGCCACCGCCGCGGCGGACGTGTCACCCTCGGGGCCGGGGCGCCAGCCGTTCTCCAGAGCCCGGCGGGCGATGTTCGGGCCGCTCGCGATGCGCTCCACGCAGCCGCGCGAGCCGCACGGGCAGAGATCGCCGTCGAGGTCCACGCTGATGTGGCCGATGTGACCCGCGTTGCCCGTGGGCCCCGGGTGCAGCCGCCCGCCGAGCACCAGACCGCCGCCGACACCCGTGGAGACGACCATGCACAGCGCGTTGTCGTGACCGCGGGCGGCGCCCTGCCAGTGCTCGGCCGCCGTGATCGCCACACCGTCACCGATCAGCTCCACGGGCAGGTTCCCGGCCGCGGCCCGGACCCGGGCGACGAGCGGGTAGTCGCGCCAGCCGGGCACGTTCACCGGGCTCACCGTGCCCGCGGAGGCGTCCACGGGCCCGGCGCTGCCGATCCCCACGGCAGCGGCGCGCTCCCACAGCGGAGAGACCGTGAGTTCGCCGAGCACCTCCTCCACGGCCCGCATCACGGTGTCGCCGTCCTCCCGGGCGGGCGTCGGCCGCTGGACGCGGGCCAGGATCCGGCCGTGGCCGTCCACCAGAGCGCCGGCGATCTTGGTGCCGCCGATGTCGAGCGCGGCCACGAGGTCGGTGTGCATCAGTGTCGGATCTCCCCGTCAACCATGAGAAAAGGGCACACCGCGGCCCCGGCCCCGCGGCGGAGCCCGGGCCGGAGGGTGCGGTGGACAGTCTCCCCCGAGGCTGACAACGTTGTCCAGGCTCTATGCTCGACGCCACATCCTCATACAAACCCAGGACCGACGCACCCCCGTGGACGACAGGACAGGACACCGCACCGTGCCCCAGACCCATCTCCGCTCCGCCACGCGCTACGGCAACCGTCCGACCATGAAGGACGTGGCCGCCCGTGCCGGGGTGGGCCTCAAGACGGTCTCGCGGGTCGTGAACGGGGAGCCCGGGGTCACCCCGGAGACCGAGCGCCGGGTCCAGGAGGCGATCGACGCCCTCGGCTTCCGCCGCAACGACAGCGCGCGGGTGCTGCGCAAGGGCCGCACGGCGAGCATCGGACTGGTCCTGGAGGACCTCGCGGACCCCTTCTACGGGCCGCTGAGCCGGTCGGTCGAGGAGGTGGCCCGGGCGCACGGCGCCCTGCTGATCAACGGCTCCAGCGCGGAGGACCCGGAGCGCGAGCAGGAACTGGTGCTGGCCCTGTGCGCGCGGCGGGTGGACGGTCTTGTGGTGATCCCGGCCGGGGACGACCACCGGTATCTGGAACCGGAGCTCAAAGCCGGTGTGGCCACGGTGTTCGTGGACCGGCCGGCCGGGCGCATCGACGCCGACGTGGTGCTGTCGGACAACTTCGGCGGCGCCCGTGACGGCGTCGCCCACCTGATCGCGCACGGGCACCGCCGGATCGGCTTCATCGGCGACATGCCCCGCATCCACACCGCCGCCGAGCGGCTGCGCGGCTACCGGGCCGCGATGGAGGACGCGGGCATACCGGTGGCGGACTCCTGGATGTCCCTCGGCGTCACCGACCCCGAGCGGGTGCGCAGGGCCGCCGAGGAAATGCTGTCCGGGCCGGATCCGGTCACCGCGGTCTTCGCGGGCAACAACCGCGTGACGGTCACGGTGATCCGGGTGCTCGCCGAGCAGACCCGCCGCGTCGCCCTGGTCGGCTTCGACGACATCGAACTCGCCGACCTGCTCCAACCGGGCGTCACGGTCGTCGCCCAGGACGCGGCGGAGATCGGCCGCACCGCCGCGGAGCGCCTCTTCCGGCAGCTGGACGGCACCCTGGCCACCCCCGAACGCATCGAGCTGCCGACCCGGCTGATCACCCGCGGGTCGGGCGAGCTCCCCCCGGCGGACTGAGCGGCCCATGGACCATAGGGAGCACCTCACCGATCGCACGCTGCGGGCACTGGGCCTCGCCGAGGCGCCGCGCGAGCATCCCCTGCTGTATCCGGGGGCCTGGCCGGCGGATTCCGGGCTTCTCGACGGGGACCGCTTCCTGCCGCTGGAGCGGCTGGTGCATGAGGACCGCACGCCGGTCCTGGCCATCGGCTCCAACGCCTGCCCGGGGCAACTGCGGCACAAGATGCTGGAGTTCGGGATCATGGCGCCGCTCCCGATGGTGAAGGCCCGGGTGACGGGCGTCGACGCCGGCGTCTCGGCACACGTGAGCCGCATGGGGTACGTGTCGGCCTCGCCGGTCAGCGCCCCGGACACCGTGCGGGAGCTGTTCGTCCTCTGGCTCGACGCCGAGCAGCTCGCCGTGATCGACGCGAGCGAGGGCGCGCCGGTGCCGGACGGCAACTTCGACCGGGCCTGGCTGCCGGCTCCGGACGTACGGATCGACCTGGCCGACGGCACCCGGCTGCCCGGCGCGTACGCCTACGTCAACCGGCACGGCGTCCTGCACGACGGCACGGGCACGCCGCGCACCCACCCGGGCCAGCGGGAGCTGCTCACCGAGTTGCTGGTCGGTCTGCCGCGCTTCCGGGAGCTGTTCGGCGTCGTGCCCGAGGAGTTCTGCGCGCGGGCCCGCGCCGACCGGCGGCTGTGCGACCGGGGCACCCGGCTGTTCGTCGAGGAGAAACTGGTGACGGCCTCCGGGCTGGAGCGGTACGCGGCGGTCTCGGCGCGTGCTCAGCAGACCGGGAGTCCGGGGACCGGCGCGTCGTTGTCGCCGCCCTTGATGTAGACGTCGCTGACCCACACGTCGGTGTTGCCGCTGTCGTCGTCGGTCTTCGCCCACCAGACGTTGGTCCACTGCCCGGACGTCTCGCGGCGGCCCAGGTTCTGCTGGCAGTAGAAGTAGTTGGTGCCCGCGTTGAGGATGCCCACCTTGGCGCCGGAGGCGGTGTAGGAGTCGGCTGTCTTCCAGACCTGGCAGTTGTACTTGCCGCCGCCGATGGCGTGGCAGGCCGGGGCCGGAGCCGGAGTGGTCGGGCCGCCTGTCGCGCCGCCGTCGCCGGAGGTGCCGCCGCCCGACGCTCCGCCGGTCGTGTCGCCCGTGGTGCCACCGGAGGACTTCGCGGGAGCCGAGGTGGAGGGCCGGCCGGTCGGCTCGGACTCCTTCTCCTCCTCGGGCTTCTTGGACGGGGTCTTGTCCTTCTCGTCGCCTTGCTGCGTGGGTCTCGGGGCGTTGGAGCCGTCGTCGGTGCGGCCGGGTTCGGACGAGGCCGCCGTGTCGGCACCGGCGGCGTCGGAGCGGGTGCCCGGGTCCGCGCCGCCCGAGTCCCTGAGCAGGGCGACCGTGGTGCCGGCGGCCGCGAGGACGACGGTGACGGCCGCGGCGGCGAGCAGCGCGCGGGTCTTCCTGCGGCGGGCGGCGGGCTGGGGGGTCATCGGGCCGGTGGGGGCGGTGCCGTCCGGCCCCGTCTGCTCCGGCCGGTCAGGCCCCGCCGCTCCGGGCGCCCCTGCGGCACCGAGGGCCGCGGCCGGGGCGAAGCCGGGCGTGCCCTGGCTCTCGTGCGGCCCGCCAGCGCTCGGTGGCACCTGCTGCGGCGGTCCGAACCCCGGCGGTACCGACGGCACGCTGCGCTCCGTCTCCGGGCGCGGGGGCGGGGCCGCCGGGCCGCGCAGTGTCGACGTGGGCGTGTCGGTGCCGCCCGCTTCCGCCACCGCCTGGAGCAGTGTGCGGGCCCGGTCGGCGTCGGGGCGGGACTCGGGGCGCTTCTCCATCAGCTGCCGCAGGACGGGACCGAGCGGGCCGGCGCGGCGGGGCTCCGGGAGCGGCTCGGTGACGATGGCGGTGAGTGTGGAGAACGTGGAGGTGCGGCGGAAGGGCGAGGTACCCTCGACGGCCGCGTACAGCGTGGCGCCCAGGGCCCAGATGTCGGAGGAGGGGCCCGGGTCGGCGCCCTGGGCGCGCTCGGGGGCCAAGTAGTCGAGGGAGCCGACGAGTTCGCCGCTGCGGGTGAGGTGGGTGGCCGAACCGTCGCCCGGGTCGTCCATGGTGGCGATGCCGAAGTCGGTGAGGACGACCCGGCCCGAGCGGTCGAGCAGGATGTTGCCGGGCTTCACGTCCCGGTGCAGGACGCCCACGCGGTGCGCGGCGGCCAGCGCGTCCATGACCTCAGCGCCGATCCCGGCCGCCTCGCGCGGGTCCAGTGTGCCGCGGTCGCGCAGGACGTCGTCCAGGCTGGGCCCGTCGACCAGTTCCATGACGATGAGCGGGCGGCCGTCGACCTGGGCGATGTCGTGCACGGCGATGACGCCGGTGTGGCGCACCCGGGCCGCCGCGCGCGCCTCGCGCTGCATCCGCAGTTGCAGGTCGGCCAGTTCGGGCCCGGCCGCGTCGGTGTAGGTGCGCAGTTCCTTGACGGCGACCTCGCGGCCCAGGACCTCGTCGACGGCCTTCCAGACGACGCCCATGCCGCCGCGCCCCAGCTGGGCCGTGACGCGGTAACGCCCCGCCAGCAGCCGGCCGGCCCCGTCCGCCTGCCCGTACTCCCCCGTTGACACCGCTGCCCCGTTCCTGTGACCCCACCGGACGCACCGGCACGTCCGTATGTGGCGTACAGACTACGGGGCGGCGGTGACGGCGACAGCCGCCGATGACGGCTGTGACCGTGCCGGTACGTACGCGCCCGGCGGCCCCTCAGGCGGACGCCGTCAGGTCCCCTCGCCGGGGCGCCGCGAAGCTCTCCAGGTCGGCCCGGGTCAGGCCGGTCAGGCGGGCGACCTCCCCGATGTCGAGGGCGCCGCAGTCCAGGCCGCGCAGCAGGTAGCCGCTGAGGGCCTTGGCGGTGGCGGGCTCGTCCATGACGTCCCCGCCGGTGCGGTTGGCGTAGCGGGCGAGGCGGGCGGCGGCCTGCTCGAAGCCCTCGCGGTAGAAGGCGAAGACGGCCGCGTAGCGGGTGGGGATGTGGCCGGGGTGCATGTCCCAGCCCTGGTAGTAGGCGCGGGCCAGGGCGCGGCGGGTGAGGCCGTAGTGCAGGCGCCAGGCGGCGTGCACCTTCTCGGTGGGGCCGACGGGCAGGACGTTGGTGGAGCCGTCGCAGACGCGGACGCCGGTGCCGGCCGCGGCGACCTGCATGACGGCCTTGGCGTGGTCGGCGGCGGGGTGGTCGCTGGCCTGGTGGGCGGCGGAGACGCCGAGGCAGGCGCTGTAGTCGAAGGTGCCGTAGTGCAGGCCGGTGGCGCGGCCCTCGGCGGCCTGGATCATGCGGGCGACGGTGGCGGTGCCGTCGGCGGCGAGGATGGACTGGCTGGTCTCGATCTGGATCTCGAAGCCGATCCGGCCGGGCTCCAGGCCGTGCGTCTTCTCGAAGGCGTCCAGCAGCCGCGCCATGGCGGTGACCTGCTCCGCGTACGTCACCTTGGGCAGGGTGAGGACCAGCCCGGCGGGCAGGCCTCCGGCCTCCATGAGGCCGGTGAGGAAGATGTCGAGGGTGCGGATGCCCCGGGCGCGTACGGGCGCCTCCATGCACTTCATGCGGATGCCCATGTAGGGGGCCGCGGTTCCTCCCCCAGCCTCCGGCCGGGAGGTGCCCCCAGCGCAGGCCTGGGCGATGAGGCGGGCGGCGCGGGCGGCGGCCTCGTCCTCCTCGGCGTCGGGACGATTGCCGTAGCCGTCCTCGAAGTCGACGCGCAGGTCCTCGATCGGCTCGCGCTCCAGCTTGGCGCGCACGCGCGCGTGGACGGGCTCGGCGAGGTCGTCGGAGAGGCCGAGGACGGCGGCGAAGGACGCGGCGTCCGGGGCGTGCTCGTCGAGGGCGGCGAGGGCCCGGTCGCCCCAGGAGCGGACGGTGTCGGCGGCGAAGACGTCGCCGGGTACGTAGACGGTGTGGACGGGCTGGCGGGTGCCGGGGTCCCCGGGGTAGCGGCGCTCCAGTTCGGCGTCGACCGGCGCGAGGGAGGCGCTGATCTCCTCGCTGACGGCGCCCGCGAGGCTGGTCGTCACCTTCTCCTGCTGGCCCTGACCCATTCCGAGACCCTCCTGTTTTCCGCTGTACGGAATCAACAATCCGTAGAGCGAAGTTATCGGCCGGCCTTCGGCCTGGTCAACACCGTGGTGAGGTGGGATTGCCCATCCTTCACCCTTGATCACTGCCGACCCGCCCTCTTCTTCCGTATTCAGAAGGCAAGCTTCATCCTGACGTGCAAGGGGAGGGAGACCACGTGCCGAACGAGGTCGGAGTGACGCGCCGCCACGGACTCAAGGCGGCGGCCGCCGCCGCGATCACAGGACCGCTGCTCACCACCGCGGGCCCCACACAGCCCGCTTCCGCCGGCGAGCACCCGGGTGCCCTGAACGTCATGACGTTCAACGTGCGCTTCGCGACCGTCGTCGACGCGACGCCGCGCTGGGCCGTGCGCCGGCCGGTGATGCGAGAACTGCTGCGCCGCGAGCGACCACACCTCATCGGCATCCAGGAAGGGCTCTACCAGCAGGTGCGCATGATCGAGAAGGATCTCGGCGGACACCACGACTGGATCGGCACCGGGCGCGGGGGCGGCAGCAAGGACGAGTTCATGGCGGTCTTCTACGACACGCGCAGACTCGAACCGATCGAGTTCGATCACTTCTGGCTGTCCGACACCCCGTACACGATCGCCTCGAACACCTGGGGCGCGGACTGGCTGCGCATGGTGACCTGGGTCCGTTTCGCCGATCTCGCCGAGGGGCGACGGGAGTTCTACGTCCTCAACACCCACCTGGACAGCGTCAGCCAGTACGCCCGCGAACGCTCGGCGGGGCTCATCGGCGAGACGATCGCCGGGTGGGACCGGTCGTTACCGGTCATCGTCACCGGCGACTTCAACGCGGACGCCCATGACAACCGCGTGTACGACCTCATGCTCGACATCGGGCTGGTGGACGCCTGGGACGCGGCGGCCTCACGGGGTCCGGCGTACGGGACGCACCACGGCTACCGGGGGCTCAGGCCCGGCGGGCGGCGCATCGACTGGATCCTCACCACGCCCGGGGTGACCACGCACTGGGCCGGGATGAACACCTTCAGCGTGGACGGGACGTATCCGAGCGACCATCTGCCGGTGCAGGCCTCGATGACCCTGGGATGAGAGAGGCCCCCGTGACCGTTCGGACGGTCACGGGGGCCTTCCACGGCCGGGGTCGATCAGCCCTTGCGGGCCTTGATCTCCTCGGTCAGGGCCGGGACGACGTCGAACAGGTCGCCGACGACGCCGTAGTCGACCAGGTCGAAGATCGGAGCCTCGGCGTCCTTGTTGATCGCCACGATCGTCTTCGAGGTCTGCATACCGGCGCGGTGCTGGATCGCACCGGAGATGCCGGAGGCGATGTACAGCTGCGGCGAGACCGACTTGCCGGTCTGGCCGACCTGGTTGGTGTGCGGGTACCAGCCCGCGTCCACCGCGGCACGCGAGGCACCGACGGCGGCACCGAGGGAGTCGGCGAGCGCCTCGATGATCGCGAAGTTCTCCGCGCCGTTGACGCCACGGCCACCGGAGACCACGATCGCGGCCTCGGTCAGCTCGGGACGGCCGGTCGACTCACGCGGCGTGCGGCCGGTGACCTTGGTGCCGGTGGCCTGCGCGGAGAAGCTCACGGACAGGGCCTCGACCGCACCGGCGGCCGGGGCGGCCTCCACGGCGGCGCTGTTCGGCTTGACCGTGATGACCGGGGTGCCCTTGGAGACGCGGGACTTGGTGGTGAAGGACGCGGCGAACACCGACTGCGTGGCCACCGGGCCCTCGTCGCCGGCCTCCAGGTCGACGGCGTCGGTGATGATGCCGGAGCCCAGGCGCAGCGCCAGACGGGCGGCGATCTCCTTGCCCTCGGCGGAGGACGGGACCAGCACGGCGGCCGGGGAGACGGCCTCGTGCGCGGCCTGGAGGGCGTCGACCTTCGGCACGACCAGGTAGTCGGCGTACTCCGCGGCCTCGTGCGTGAGAACCTTGACAGCGCCGTGCTCGGCGAGCGTGGCGGCGGTGTCGGCGGCGCCGTTGCCCAGCGCGACGGCGACGGGCTCGCCGATGCGGCGGGCGAGGGTCAGCAGCTCCAGGGTGGGCTTGCGGACGGCACCGTCCACGTGGTCGACGTAGACGAGAACTTCAGCCATGGGACTTCTTCTCTCCTGCTTGCGAAAGATGAGGGGCGGTCAGCGAATGCCGGGCTCAGATGAACTTCTGGCCCGCGAGGAACTCAGCGAGCTGCTTGCCGCCCTCGCCCTCGTCCTTGACGATCGTGCCCGCGGTACGGGCCGGGCGCTCGGCCGCGCCGTCGACGACCGTGTAGGCGCCCTCCAGGCCGACCTCCTCCGCCTCGATGTCGAGGTCGGACAGGTCCCAGGACTCCACCGGCTTCTTCTTGGCCGCCATGATGCCCTTGAAGGACGGGTAGCGCGCCTCGCCCGACTGGTCGGTCACGGAGACGACCGCCGGCAGGGAGGCCTCCAGGTTCTCGGAGGCGGCGTCGCCGTCGCGGCGGCCCTTGACCGTGCCGTCCTCGACCGAGACCTCGGAGAGCAGGGTGACCTGCGGGACGCCCAGGCGCTCGGCGAGCAGGGCCGGGACGACGCCCATGGTGCCGTCGGTGGAGGCCATGCCGGAGATGACCAGGTCGTAGCCGGCCTTCTCGATCGCCTTGGCCAGGATCAGGGAGGTGCCGATGGCGTCGGTGCCGTGGATGTCGTCGTCCTCGACGTGGATCGCCTTGTCGGCGCCCATGGACAGCGCCTTGCGCAGGGCGTCCTTGGCATCCTCGGGGCCCACCGTCAGGACGGTGATCTCCACGTCGTCGTCGGAGTTCTCGGAGATCTGCAGCGCCTGCTCGACCGCGTACTCGTCGAGCTCGGAGAGCAGACCGTCCACGTCGTCCCGGTCGACGGTCAGGTCATCGGCGAAGTGCCGGTCGCCAGTGGCGTCGGGCACGTACTTCACAGTGACAACGATCCTCAAGCTCACGCCGGCTCTCCTACTGCATCGTCATTTCTCGGCTGCCTCTTGCAGGCAGCATAGGCGCCTCAAGCGGCCGATCCCGGTCGGGGCGACCCACGCTCCGAGCGAAATATTACTCGTCAGTACATCCAGTTCATGCCCGCTAAGCAAGCGCTTTGAACTGTGACCTTCGCAACGCAGCGTAACCGGAACTCGACGGTCACGCAGCCCGGGGGGACACCCGGCTCAGTCGCCCAGGCGCCCGAAACGTCCCTGGTGGTAGAGGAGCGGGCGGCCGGTGCCCGTGGGGTCGCCGTGCACGACCTCGGCGATCACGATCCGGTGGTCGCCGGCCGGTACGCGGGTGACGACCCGGCCGACCAGCCAGGCGAGGACGCCGTCCAGCACAGGGACTCCCTCGGGCCCCTCCCGCCAGGCGGTGTCCGGGCCGAAGCGGTCGGCTCCGCTGCGGGCGAAGGTGGCGGCCAGCTCCTGCTGGTGCTCGCCGAGGACGTGGACGCCGACGTGGCCGGTCTCGGCTATCGCGGGCCAGCTGGAGGCGCCGGTGCCGATACCGAAGGAGAGCAGGGGCGGCTCGGCGGAGACGGAGGTGAGGGAGGTCGCGGTGAAGCCCACCGGACCGGCCTCGCCACGGGCGGTGATGACGGCCACTCCCGCCGCGTGCCGCCGGAAGACCGAGCGCAGGAGGTCGGTCGTGGTGAGGAGGTCCGCAGGCATGGGGTCAGGCTGACGATAAATGGTAGACGCAGTCAAGTTGGTTCCGTGATGTGGGAGATGGCTCACTGGCGGCGTGGCACCTCTCGCGCCGCCTCGCTCCGGACCTCTCACACCGCCTCCCCCAGCGCGGCGATCACATCGGCCTTGCGCGGCTGGCCGGTGGCCCGTCGCACCACCCGGCCGTCGGCGTCGAGGACCAGCACGGTCGGGGTCTTGAGGATGTCCAGCCGGCGTACGAGGTCCAGCTGGGCCTCGGCGTCGATCTCGACGTGGGTCACGCCCGGGACCAGGCCGGCGACCTCGCCGAGGACCCGCCGGGTCGCCCGGCAGGGCGCGCAGAACGCGCTGGAGAACTGTACGAGCGTGGCCCGTTCGCCGAGTTCCGCGCCCAGCTGAGCCGCATCGAGCCGTTTGCCGTCGTCCCGCCCGCGCACCCGCACTCTCCCGCTCCGCCGCCGTTGCAGCACTCCGTAGGCGCTCGCCGCCGCGAGCACCAGAACGCACACCACCAGTCCGGTCATCACCCGCTACAAGCGTTCACGAGGCTGAAAAGATTCCCGCCCTCCCCACGGACCGCCGTTGCGGAATGCTTGGTTCCCATGGACATCGACGCACGAGGGCCGCGCTTCGGCGGCGGCCGTGACGACCGCCGTCCTGGCGGCCGTTCTGGTCACGGGGAGCGCGTGGCTGCTGGCCTGGCAGACGCTGGCGTTCCTGCTGGGCGCGGCGGGCGGGGTGGGCCGCTCGCCGTACGGCCTGCTGTTCCGCCGGGTCGTCCGGCCCCGGCTCGGGCCGCCGACCGGGTTCGAGGCGCCCGAACCGCCGCGCTTCGCCCAGGCGGTGGGGCTGCTCTTCGCCGGCTTCGGGCTCGTCGGGTGCACCCTGGGCCCTGACTGGCTGGGACTCGCGGCGACCGGCGCCGCGCTCGCCGCCGCCTTCCTGAACGCCGCGTTCGGGTACTGCCTGGGCTGCGAGTTGTACCTGCTCATCCGCCGGGTGACGGTACGCGCGGAGTAATGCGGGCGTAAAAGCACGAGGTCGGATCCGGCGGCGACGTGACGAGAATCTCCTCCACCACGGGCACGAGGGCTGGCTACCCGGCCGTTCTTCGGGCACGATCTGCGACAAGCCGTAAACCTACGGCTGCGTAACTTGTCCGCTGGGAATCCCTTCCCAGGCAGAGCAGGAAGGGTCCGACCCGCCCATGGCAGAGCTCGTCTACCGTCCCGTCGTCGGTTTCGCCCGCACGCTGTTCAAGGTGTGGGACCTCAAGATCGACTGTCAGGGTTCGGAGAACATCCCGCGCTCGGGCGGCGCCGTGCTGGTCAGCAACCACATCAGCTACCTGGACTTCGTCTTCAACGGCCTGGCGGCGCTGCCGCAGAAACGTCTCGTGCGTTTCATGGCGAAGGAGTCCGTCTTCCGCCACCGCGTCTCGGGCCCCCTGATGCGGGGCATGAAGCACATCCCCGTGGACCGCAAGCAGGGCGAGGCGGCGTACGCGCACGCCCTGGACTCGCTGCGGTCGGGCGAGATCGTCGGGGTCTTCCCGGAGGCGACGATCTCGCAGTCGTTCACGCTGAAGAGCTTCAAGTCGGGCGCCGCGCGCCTGGCCCAGGAGGCCGGGGTCCCGCTGATCCCGATGGCGGTGTGGGGCACCCAGCGGCTGTGGACCAAGGGCCACCCGCGCAACTTCAAGCGCAGCCACATCCCCATCACCATCCGGGTCGGCGAGGCGATCGAGGCCTCCCGCGACAAGTACGCGGGCGCGATCACGCGCCAGCTGCGCGAGCGCGTCCAGGAGCTCCTGGAGGCCGCCCAGCGCGCCTACCCGGTGCGCCCGAAGGGCCCGGAGGACACCTGGTGGATGCCGGCCCACCTCGGCGGCACGGCGCCGACGCCGGAGCAGGTACGGGAGGCCGAGGCGCACTGACGCCCGGTCTGCTCCATGCGACCGGCGTCCTCGCCCCGGCAGGGAGCCGGTGGGCGATGCCTCAGAGTGCGGCGGGAAGCGTCCGCCACAGATGGGGCCGGTCGCGAGCCGCTTTGAGGGTGTCGAGCACGAGCGGGTGCGGTGCCGCGTACAGAACCGGGTAGTCCCGTTCGCCGGACGCGGGGTCGGGCGTGAAGGCGAGCCGCTCCCCGTCGAGGGAGAACCGCGCGTCCACGCCCGGCTTGTTGCCCCGGGGGTCCTGCCGGTGCCAGGCGCCGTGGAAGCGCACGGCGACCAGCCCGTGCACCTCGTCGAACTTCTGGTAGCAGAGCGCGGTGGGGATATCCTCGGCCCGCAGCAGCGCGGCCAGCGCGTGGGCCTTGGCGTAGCAGATGCCGGTGCGCTGTTCCAGGACATCGGAGGCGCGCCAGGTGACGCGGAGGTCGCCGGAGTCCTGCGAGTGGGGGATGGTGTCGCGCACGAACTCGAACGCCGCTCGCGCATACTCATACGAGTTCGCCACGCCGTCGGCAAGCTTGGCAGCCGTCTCGCGGACCAGTGGGTGCTGGTGATCAATCGCCTCGTCGGCGGCCAAGTAAGCGGACAGGTCAGGGGTTTCCTGGATCAGCTGCATGCGGCCAGAGCATAGGGAGAGCCCTACTTCCAGGTCAATGAAATTTCCATTGAGCGTATATCTATGCACCAGTCGGAAGAACGGCCGAACACCGCCGCAACCCCTCGCCCCGGCACAACCCTTCCCGTCCCCCGCCGGTCTCGGCTCCGCGGATCAGCGACAAGGAGACGGCATGAAGGACCTACAGCGCCTGCTGGGCGTGGCGCTCGCCGGTTGCGCCCTCGCGGCGGCCGGGACGGCGGCGGGGCCCGCGTACGCCCTGGAGAACGAGTTGTGGATCAGCGCACCGTACGAGACGGTGCTGCCGGGCGCGGACGCGGACGGCAGTGCGCGCGAGCGCAGCCTGGACGTCCGCGTGAGCCGGGACGTCGCCGACGGCAGGGTGCCGGCCGGGCGGCTGACGGTCGACGTGAGCGAGGTCGCCGCCTTCGCGCGGGTGTCGTGGCCCGCGAACTGCGTGCCCGAGGCGGAGGCCAGGGCGGTCTGCGCGTTCCCGGAGATGCCCGACGGGACGGAGAGCGTGCCGGCCGCCACCTTCCGGCTGAGCGCGCTGCCGGGGGCGGACCCCAGCGCCTCGGGGTACGTGCGCTACTCGGCCGTCGCCGGTGAACTGACGTCCCACGCCGGTGAGACCCGGGTCGGCGTCGGCAACGGGCCGGACCTCGGCCTCGGCCCGGTCGACGACCAACGGGGGCTCCGGCCGGGCACGGAGACGACCGTGCGGGCGACGCTGTCCAACAACGGCAACCGCACCGCCGAGCGCACGCTGCTGTGGCTCGACGCCTCCTACGGCCTGCGTTTCCAGGAGCGGCACGCCAACTGCGAGTACCGGCAGGACGACCGGGGCACCTCCGCCCTGTGCGTGCTGGACGAGGCGGTGGCGCCGGGGCAGCGGTACGCGCTGGGCACGCGCCTCGGCGTCGGGCGGAACGCGCTGTACGAGCGGTTCGACCACTCCGTCCAGCCCTACTCGGACGAGGCGTACCGGGAGGCCCGCGGCGAGTGGACGTGGACCAGGGGCACGGGTCCGGAACTGAACCTGCGTCCCCTGGCCGCCCGGTCCGTGGCCTCGGAGCCCGACATCGACCCGCAGGACAACTACGGGAGCGTCATCCTCGAGGCCCGGAACACCGCCGACCTGAAGCTCACCGGCAGCAGGGTGCGCGGGGCCGCGGGCGACACCGTGACGGCCCGGGTCACCGTCCTCAACCGGGGTCCGGCCTGGGTGGCGTCACTGGGCGCGGGAGCGGCCGTGGCCACCGTGCGGTTCCAGGCGCCGGAGGGCACCACGGTCGTGCTCCCGCCGGAGGAGGAGAACTGCTGGCCCTCGGGCGACGGCGCGTCCCCCGCGACCTATTCCTGCAAGACGCCGATCTACCTGCACGACAAGGCGTCGCACACCTTCGACGTCCCGCTGCGGATCGACCGCGTGGTGCGCGGGGCACAGGCCACCGTGGCCACCGTCAACGACGATCCCGAGCTGAGCATCCGGAAGTTCGACCCGAACCTGCGCAACAACAGCGCGCGGATCGTCGTCAACTGACGCCCTCGGGCGAGGGGATGGCCCTAGGGGGGTGACATTAGGGACACCTCTAGCGGGCCATCTCCTCCTTCAGTGCCGCCACGAACGCGTCCACGTCCTCCTCGGTCGTGTCGAAGGCGCACATCCAGCGGACGTCGCCCGCGGCCTCGTCCCAGAAGTAGAAGCGGAACCGCTTCTGCAGACGCTCGCTCACCTCGTGCGGAAGACGCGCGAACACGGCGTTGGCCTGCACCGGGTAGAGGATCTCCACCCCGTGCACGGCCCGCACGCCCTCGGCGAGGCGCTGGGCCATCTCATTGGCGTGGCGGGCGTTGCGCAGCCACAGGTCCCGGGCGAGCAGGGCCTCCAGCTGCACGGACACGAAGCGCATCTTGGAGGCGAGCTGCATGGACAGCTTGCGCAGGTGCTTCATGTGGCTGACGGCGTCCTGGTCGATCACCACGACGGCCTCGCCGAAGAGGGCGCCGTTCTTCGTGCCGCCCAGGGAGAGGATGTCGACGCCGGCGGCGTTGGTGAGGGTCCGCATCGGGACGTCCAGGGTGGCGGCGGCGTTGGCCAGCCGGGAGCCGTCCAGGTGCACCTTCATGCCGTGCGCGTGGGCGTGGTCGCACAGGGCGCGTATCTCGTCCGGCGTGTAGACCGTGCCCAGTTCGGTGGCCTGGGCGATCGAGACGACCTGGGGCATCGCGCGGTGCTCGTCGTCCCAGCCGTAGGCCTGCCGGTCGATCAGCTCCGGCGTGAGCTTGCCGTCCGGCGTCGGGACGGTGAGCAGCTTCAGGCCGCCGACCCGCTCGGGCGCCCCGCACTCGTCGACGTTGATGTGCGCGCTCTCGGCGCAGATCACCGCGCCCCAGCGGTCGGTGACCGCCTGGAGGGCGACGACGTTCGCGCCGGTGCCGTTGAAGACCGGGAACGCCTCGGCCGTGGGCCCGAAGTGGCTGCGGACGACGCTCTGCAGGTTCTCGGTGTAGGCGTCCTCGCCGTAGGCGATCTGGTGCCCGCCGTTGGCCAGGGCGAGGGCGGCGAGCACCTCCGGGTGGGCACCGGCGTAGTTGTCGCTGGCGAATCCGCGGACGTCGGGGTCGTGGTGGCGGCGGGCGTCGGTCTTCGGCGGGTTCACGGCTTCTCGGTGAGCCACAGACGGTTTCCGTTCACTTCGGCGGCGGGCTTCTCCCAGACCCCGGTGATGGCCTCGGCCAGGTCCTTGACGTCGGTGAAGCCGGCGAACTTCGCGTTGGGGCGCTCGGCGCGCATCGCGTCGTGCACCAGGGCCTTCACCACCAGGATCGCAGCCGCCGACGTCGGGCCCTCGGGGCCCCCGGCCTTGCGGAAGTAGTCGGCCATGGCCAGCGTCCAGGCCTCGGCGGCGGCCTTGGCGGAGGCGTACGCGGCGTTGCCCGCGGTGGGCTTGCTGGCGCCGGCGGCGCTGATCAGCACGTACCGTCCGCGGTCGCTGCGCTGGAGTGCCTCGTGGAAGGCGAGGGAGGTGTGCTGCACGGTGCGCACGAGCAGCATCTCCAGGAAGTCCCAGTCGTCGAGGCTGGTCCGGGTGAAGGTCTCGCTGCCGCGCCAGCCGCCGACGAGGTGGACGAGGCCGTCGACGCGGCCGAAGTCCTTCTCGATGCGGTTGGCCCAGTCGCGGGTGGCCTGCAGGTCGAGCAGGTCGACCGTGTCGCCCGTGACGGTGGCGCCGCCGGTCGCGTAGCTCGCCGCGTCCACCGCCTCCGCCAGCCGCTCCGGGTCGTTGTCCGAGCCGATGACGGTCGCTCCCGCCTCGGCCAGCCTGAGCAGCGCCGCCCGGCCCGCGGGCCCGCCCGCACCGGCCACCGCGATCACCGCACCGCTGAGCGCCCCGTTCCCCGCCATGTTCTTCGCCTCCTGAGCAGTGTTCCCGGTCTGCCGATCGCTCACGCGGCGATCCGCTCGGCGCCGTCCGCCGTGATGCCCTTGGTGGAGGCGATCACGTTCTTCAGCTTCTTGGACAGTGCCTCATAGAACATGCTCAGCGGAAACTCGTCCGGAAGCACGTCATCGACGAGTTTCCGCGGCGGCTGCGTCAGGTCCAGGGCGTCCGGGCCCTTGGCCCACTTCGAACCCGGGTGCGGGGAGAGGTACGTGGAGACCAGCTCGTACCCGGCGAACCAGTGGACGAGCTTGGGGCGGTCGATGCCGTCGCGGTAGAGCTGCTCGATCTCGCCGCAGAGCTGGTTGGTGACCTGCGGGGCGCGCTCCCAGTCGATGGAGAGCTTGTTGTCGGTCCAGCGGACGACGTCGTGCCTGTGCAGGTACGCGAAGAGGAGCTGGCCGCCGAGGCCGTCGTAGTTGCGCACGCGCTCGCCGGTGACCGGGAAGCGGAACATGCGGTCGAAGAGGACGGCGACCTGGACGTCGCGGGCCTGCGGGACGCCCTCGGCCGCCAGCTTCACGGCCTCCTTGAAGGCGGTGAGGTCGCAGCGCAGCTCCTCCAGCCCGTACATCCAGAACGGCTGGCGCTGCTTGATCATGAACGGGTCGAAGGGCAGGTCGCCGTGGCTGTGGGTGCGGTCGTGGACCATGTCCCACAGGACGAACGCCTCCTCGCAGCGCTTCTGGTCGTGGACCATCGCGGCGACGTCCTCGGGCAGCTCCAGGCCCAGGATGTCGACGGCGGCGTCGGTCACGCGGCGGAAGCGGGCGGCCTCGCGGTCGCAGAAGATGCCGCCCCAGGTGAACCGCTCCGGCGCCTCGCGCACGGCGATGGTCTCCGGGAACAGCACGGCGGAGTTGGTGTCGTAGCCGGACGTGAAGTCCTCGAACTTGATGCCGCAGAACAGCGGGTTGTCGTAGCGGGTGCGCTCCAGTTCGGCCAGCCAGTCGGGCCAGACCATGCGCAGCACGACCGCTTCGAGGTTGCGGTCGGGGTTGCCGTTCTGCGTGTACATCGGGAAGACGACCAGGTGCTGGAGGCCGTCCGCGCGGTTCGCGGCGGGCTGGAAGGCCAGCAGCGAGTCGAGGAAGTCGGGCACCCGGAAGCCGCCGTCGGCCCACCGGCCGAGGTCCTTGACCAGGGCCTCGTGGTACGCGCCGTCGTGCGGGAGCAGCGGGGAGAGGTCCAGCACCGCGTCGGCGATCCGGCGGACGGCGAGTTCGGCGTCGGCGGGGTCGGGCGCGCCCTCGGCGTCGAAGTCGATCGACCCGTCCTTGGACTGCCATGGCCGGATCCGCTCCACGGCATCCTTGAGCACGGGCCATGCCGGGTGCTCCACCACCCTGGCCACGGGAGGAACTCGCTCCTCCGAACCCACCTGCACAAGAATTTCCGTCATGTCCCATCCTCCACGGGAGAATCTCGCGTACCCCAACCGTATACACACGAGGTTCCTCCCAGCAAGGGCCACCTCAGGAAATTATCCTGCCCCACCCCGGCCTTCACCGCACTTTTTCCTGTCGGTCATGCTTGTGCCCGTACGCGCGCCGACCATGCGCTCACTCTCTGCACGGGGCGGGTCCAGGCGATACGGTCAGGTGGGCCGTCAGGCCCCCACTGCCGCCTGTCGACGGAAGAGAGTCGCGTCTTGAACTTCCTCACCATCGGTCACCGCGGAGTCATGGGTGTGGAACCCGAGAACACCCTCCGGTCCTTCGTCGCCGCCCAGGAGGCCGGCCTCGACGCCATCGAACTCGACCTGCACCTGAGCAAGGACGGCGCGCTCGTCGTCATGCACGACACGGATGTGGACCGGACGACCGACGGCACCGGGCCGATCGCCGAGAAGACCCTCGCCGAGCTGCGGGCGCTGGACGCCGGCCGGGGCGAGCGGGTGCCGGTCTTCGAGGAGGTCCTGGAGGCCGTCCAGGCGCCGCTCCAGGCCGAGATCAAGGACGCGCAGGCGGCGCGGGCCCTGGCCCAGGTGATGAACGAGCGCGGGCTGGCCGGCCGGGTGGAGGTGTCCTCGTTCCACGACGAGGCGATCGCCGAGATCAAGCCACTGGTGCCGGGGGTGCGCACCGCGCTGATCGCGAGCCGCTACGGCACCGACATCGTGGACCGCGCGGTCGCGGTCGGCGCCGAGACCGTCTGCCTGAACATCCGCCGGCTCACCCTGGAGATCGTGGAGCGCGCCCGCAAGGCCGACCTGAGGATCATCGGCTGGGTGGTGAACACGCAGGACCACCTGCGGCTCGTGCGGGCGTTCGGCCTGGACGGCGCGACCACCGACCACCCCGACATCAAGCGCACGGGCCGCTTCACGGCCTGACCGCTAGCCGAGCTCCTTGACCAGCAGCTCGAACTGGAGGTCGTCGCGCCGGGGGATGCCGAAGCGCTCGTCGCCGTACGGGAACGGGGTCATCCGGCCCGTGCGGCGGTAGCCGCGCCGCTCGTACCAGGCGATGAGGTCGTCGCGTACGGAGATCACGGTCATGTGCATCTCCTTGACGCCCCAGCTCTCCTGGGCCTGCCGCTCCGCCTCCGCGATGATCAGCTTGCCGAGGCCGGCGCCCTGGAGGCCCGGGCTGACGGCGAACATGCCGAAGTAGGCGTGGTCACCCCGGTGCTCCAGCTGGCAGCAGGCGACGATCCGGTCCTCCCGCTCCACGGTCATCAGCCGGCTGTCGGGCGACTTGACGACGGCCAGCACGCCCTCGGGGTCGGTCCGCTGCCCTTCCAGGATGTCCGCCTCGGTGGTCCAGCCGGCCCGACTGGAGTCGCCCCGGTACGCCGACTCGATGAGCCCGACCAGCTCGTCGACGTCGGCGTCGGTGGCGTCGCGGAAGGTCAGTCCGGTGGCGAGGGTGTCCATGGGCGTACGTCTCCCTGTCCTGGGCGGGGCTCGGGCCGGGATGAGCGTAACCGTCTCGGACTCCGGACGGAGCCGGCACCGGGACCGCAGCCGGCACCGGGTGCGGAGCCGCCGACGGCCGCCGGCCCGCCTGGCCCGGGTCAGCCCCGGGAGTTCCACACCAGTGGTGCCCGGCGGATCCAGGCGTCCCTCTCCACGGCGTCGATCAGGAACCCGGCGAAGTCGGCGCGGCTGATCCGCGGGGCCGGCCTGCCGGTGCCGCGTTCGGCGGCCTTCACCCGGCCACCGGCCGGTCTGTCGCTGAGGGCGACGGCACGGGCCAGCGTCCAGTCGGCGTGCGAGGCGCGGACGGTCCGGCGCGCAGCAGGCCGAGCAGGGTGTCGCTGTCCTGCGCGCCGGGGACGCCGTAGCGGCCGTCGACGACGATGAACGGGGCTCCGGTGACGCCCAGGCGCTGAGCGCGGCGGGCGTCGTCCTGGACTCGGGTGCGGTAGCGGCGGTCGGTGAGCACCTGGCGCGTCAGGTCGCGGTCGAGGCCCAGCTCGTCGGAGAGGCGGAGCAGGTCGTCCAGGGCGAAGACGGGCTCGGCCCTGCCGAACTAGGTGCGGAAGATCGTGTCCCAGGCTTCGCGGTTCTTGCCCTGCGCGGAAGCGTGGGCCAGAACTCGTGGGCCTGCTCGGTGTTGCCGACGACGTCGTCCCACACCCGGTAGGGTCTCAGGCCCTCGACGCCGGCGAGCGTCTCGATCCGCCGCGTCGCGGCCTCTGCCTGCGTGCCGCTGATGCCGTGCTTGCTCAGCAGGGCCTCGCGGACGCTGATCGTGCGGTCGGCGGGGAAGCCGCCGCCCAGCGGGAAGGAGCGGTGGACCACCTCCACCTGGTCGCTGTGCTCGAACCGCTCCACGGCTCGGTCCACACGGTGGCTGCCGAGCCCGCACCAGGGGCAGGTGACCTCGGCCCAGATCTCTACCTTTCCCCGGCATCTCCCAGCGCATGCTCACCCACACGCTGCGCCAGCTCCAGGACGACGGCCTGATCACGCGCACCGCCTACGCCGAGGTGCCGCCACGCGTGGAGTACGCCCTCGCCCCGCTCGGTCGCGGCCTGCACGAGATCGTCCTGCAACTGATCGGCTGGGCCGCCGACCACCACGACGAGATCCGCACCCACCGCGCGCGGGCCGGCACCGCACCCTCCTCCTCCCGTTCCTGAGACGCAAGCAGGTCGAAAGGTGCGTCGGAGTCATGTGCGGGACAGCCACTAGGCTCCGGCGCATGGTGCATGTACTCAGCAGCCGGATCCTGCTCCACCCTGCCGACCCCGAGAAGTCCCGGGCCTTCTACGGCGAGCAGTTGGGCCTCGCCGTGTACCGGGAGTTCGGCACGGGCCCCGAGCGCGGCACGGTCTACTTCCTGGGCGGTGGCTTCCTGGAGGTCTCGGGCCGGGCCGGGACTGCCTCGGCACCCGCCGTGCGTCTGTGGCTCCAGGTCGACGACGTCACGGCGGCGCGGGACGAGTTGCGGGCGAAGGGCGTGGAGATCGTGCGGCCGCCGGTGAAGGAGCCGTGGGGGCTGGTCGAGATGTGGATCGCGGATCCGGACGGGACGCCGATCGTGCTGGTGGAGGTCCCGGCCGACCACCCGATGCGCTACCGGCCGGGTATCTGAGGTCACCCGGGGCGGTGCTCCCAGCCACGGTCGGTCCGGGTCAGCTCACGAAAGCCCGCCCCGGTCAGAAGTCCGAGCATGTCCGTCGCGGCGGCCTCCTCGTAGGCGACGAGCCGGTCGATGCCGCACAGGCGGAGCCAGTCGGCGGCGTGGGCGAGGAGCCGGTGCTCCAGGCCGGTGCCGTACTGCTCGGGGTCGATGTGCAGATTGCCGATGTCGGCGAGACCGGCCGCGCGGGCGTGGCGTTCCGGGCGGGCCAGGGCCGTGCCGACCTCGATGAAGCCGAGGGCGTGTCCGTCGGCGCGGGCCGTGAAGCGGGTGCCGCACTCCCCCAGCGTGCGCTCGACCGTGACGCCCGGCCGGGGTTCGTGGACCGGTAGGTCGGCCACGCGGGCGATCAGGATGACCTCGGTGTCCCCGACGTGCCGGAACCCGGCGCGTTCGTAGACGGCCCGGACGTGCGGCCAGGGGCGGGGCACACCGTAGACCAGCGGGGCGGGGAGCGAGCCGTCGGCGTATCGGACGCGGACGTTCCAGCGGGCGAACTGCGCCAGGCAGGCCCGCATCAACCGGTCCGCGGCCCGGTCGGCGTCCGGCCAGAGGGACGCCGCCGGGCGGTGGACGAACCAGTCGATCTCGGCGGCGTCCCGGTAGGCCTCGCCGACCCCGGCGTCGGCGCGGTAGCGCAGCAGGTGGGCCGCGGCGACGATGTGCGCGCGCTGCTCGGCGACGAGTGTCGTCCGCTCGGCCACCCACGGGTCGGTGATGAACTCGCCGGGCTGCCGCTCCAGGTCGCTGAGGACGGTGTTCACGGAGACGGAGACGCCGGGGGCGACCGCCGCCACGTGCAGGTTGACCAGGTCGGTGAGCTGGTCGCGGTCGGCTCGGCGGAAGGGGCGCACCTCGGGCGCGGGCATGACGTACCTCCGGGCAGGGTGAAGGAGCGGGAGGCCGCCACGCGGTGCGGTACGGGGCGAGCGTATGCCGGGGCGGCGCCGCACACCAGTGGGTTTTCCGGATGGCAGGCACGCCCGGCGGCGGCTTAGCGTGCTGGAGGGGGTGTCGTGCCGGCGGGGGTTTTCTGCGGAAGGAACGCCATGAAGCTCGACGCACCGGTGACCGGCGGGCCCTGCTGGACGGAGTTGGGGACCAGCGACCTGGAGGCGGCCCAGCGGTTCTACACACGGCTGTTCCGCTGGCGGCCCGAGACGGACCCCCGGCAGGAGGCGGGCGGCTACACCGTCGCGCACCTCGGGGACGCGGCCGTCGCCGCGCTCACCCCGCTCTACCAGCCGTCGCAGCCGGTCGCGTGGAACGTGTCGTTCGCGGTGGCCGACGCGGACGCCGGCGCCCGTGCGGTGACGGAGGCGGGCGGTGCGGTGCTGCTCGGCCCGACGGACGTGTTCGACGTGGGCCGTTTCGCGGTGGCCGCCGATCCGGGCGGTGCCGTGTTCCAACTGTGGCAGGCGGGGACGTTCCCGGGCGCCGGGCTGTTCAACGCGCCCGGCGCGCTGGGCTGGGTGGAGCTGTTCACCCGGGACCCGGAACAGGCCGTGGCCTTCTACACGCAGGTGTTCGACTGGACCGTGAACGCCGGGGAGCGCTACACCCAGTGGGGTGTCGGCGGCGCCGACTTCGGCGGCATGGTGACGATGGACGACAAGTTCCCGCCCGAGGTGCCGCCGCACTGGCTGCCGTACTTCGCCGTGGCGGACGTGGACGCGACGACCGCCGTCGTCCAGCGGCACGGCACCGTTCTGATGGTGCCGACGTCCGTGCCCGACGGGCCGCGCATCGCGGTGCTGCGGGACCCGCAGGGGGCGATGTTCGGCGTGTACCGGGCCGGTGACGGATTCTGAGGCGAGGGCGGTGAGGCCGGCTCTCCGCTGACGTCGCCCCGCCGTGCGGACGCTGCGGCTCAGGCCCGGAGCGCGCCCAGACGGCCCTCCAGTTGGGCGAGCAACTCGCCGAGCAGCGCGGCGAGTTCGCCCTGCTCAGGGCCGTCGAGTCCGGACAGGACGGCGGTCTCGTAGGCGAGCTGGGCGGGCAGGATGCCGTCGACGAGGTCGCGTCCGGTGTCGGTGAGGCGGAGGTGGACGACGCGGCGGTCGCGGGTGTCGCCGCGGCGTTCGACCAGGCCGCGCTCGGTCAGCTGCTTCAGGCGCTTGGTGACGGCGGCGCCCGAGGAGAACGTCTCCCGCGCCAGTTCCCCGGGGGTCAGCTCGTGCCCGGTGCGGCGCAGCGCGCCGAGCAGGTCGAACTCGGGGCGGCTCAGTCCCGCCCGGCGCAGCGGGGCGTCCTCGGCCTGCTGGAGGAGGGCGGCGCAGCGGTTGATGCGGCCGATGACCTCCATGGGCCCGGTGTCGAGGCCGGGGTGCACGGCCCGCCACTGCCGGACGACGGCGGCGACGGTGTCCTCCCGCCGCCCACCGGCCAGCTCTCCTCCGCCCGCGGGCGTCCCGCCCACCGGGCCCTCCCCGACCGAGGGCGTACGCCCGGCCGAGCCCTCCACAGCCGAGGGCGACCCGCCGGTCGAGCCTCCTCCGGCCGACGGCGCACCACCGGCCGAGCCCTCCCGACCCAAGGGCGACCCGCCGGCCGAGCCCCCTCCGGCCGACGGCGCACCACCGGCCGAGCCCTCCCGACCCAAGGGCGACCCGCCGGCCGAGCCCCCTCCGGCCGACGGCGCACCACCGGCGGAATCGTCGCCGACTGCGAGCGCACCACCGGTGTGTCCCCCGTCCGCCCTCCGCCCGCCCCGCGCCCGCTCTCCTGCGGTGCCCTGGTGCGGGCCGGGCCCCGATCCGGCCCCCGTGGGCGTTGGTCCTTCCGTCGGCGTCATGGCCGTGCGTCCTCCGTCTCTGTGGCCGTGCCCTGGTCCGGGAGCAGCCCCTGGCGTCGTGCCGTCGCGGCGAGCGTACGGTGTCCGGACTGCTCGGTGAGCACGACCCGCTCCTGGGGCAGGGCGCGCTGCCACCACTCGCCGGCCGCCGCGTCGGCGGTCGCCCGCAGATCCGCCAGGGCGACGGCGAGGCCGCGGCGGGCCGCTTCCAGCGCGGCGGGGTCGGGGCCCGGCTCGGCCAGGAGGCGGGCGGCGTGTTCGCGGGCCCGGTCGGCGGCCGTCAGCGCGCGTTCCACGCGGTCGCCCGCGCGCCGGTTGGTGACCGCCACGGCGGCGGCGAAGCCGACCAGGGCACCCACGACGGTGTCCGCGACCCGCTCGGTCACCAGCTCGCCGGTCGCCCGGTACCCGGCGAACTCGGTGATGAGCAGGGCCATGGGGGTCACGCAGACGCTGCCGAGCCAGTAGTTGCGGCTGATCAGCAGCTCGGCCCCGAAACTGAACGCGAGGCAGCACAGCACCAGTGCCGCCTGCCCGAGGTGGGCGAGTGGTGCGACGGCCGCGAAGACGAGCACCCCGACGACGTTGCCGACGACGCGCTGCACGGCCCGGCTCCAGGTCAGGGCGATGTTGGCCTGGTAGAGCGAGGCGGCGGTGACCAGGGCCCAGTAGGGGCGGCCGATACCGAGGGCGAGGGAGGCGTAGCCGGCGAGCGCGCAGCCGAGCGCGGTACGCGCCGCGAGCGGGGTCAGCGGGCCCAGCCGCGCCCAGAGGGACCGGGCCGCGTCGACACCGAGCAGTTCGTCGGCGGCCGCCGACGGGAGGCAGGCCTGCGGGACGGGTCCGGTGCCGCGCAGTGCGCGTGCCCACGCGCGCAGCCGCTCGGCCTCGGCCTGTGCCGGTGCGGCGAGGGCGACCTCGGCCCGGACGACGAGCCGTTCGAGTGCGCGCCGGGTCCGGGAGCGGGCGCGCGTGGCCAGGAGCGACTGCCAGGCTGCGTGCACCGCTGCGTACCCGGCGGCACGCGCCGGCGCGTGCCCCTCCCTCGTGCCGCCCGTGTCGGCGTACGCGGCGGCGGCCGTCAGGGCGGTGGCGGTGGCACGGCGCTCCGGGCCGTGCGGGCGGACCAGTGCGGGCGCCATGCAGACCAGCCAGGCCCAGGCCCCGGTGGCGGCCGCCAGTGCCAGATGGCCGGGGACCTGGTCGAGGGTCTGCGGTGCGAACAGGGAGGCGGAGCTGACGAAGGTGAGGACGACGTTGCCCGGCGGGCCGACACGCGTGGCGTCGCACAGCACCTTCTGGGCGGCGGCCAGCAGGGCACCGACCGTGACCAGTACGGCGGCGCTGTCGGTGAGCGAGGCCGTGACCAGGGCGACGGCGAGCCCGCCGAGCATGCCGAGCACCACCCACACCAGGACCCCGGCCCGGGCGGCGTACGGGCGGTTGTGGGCGTACAGGGCGCACAAGGACCCGGCCATCGCGTACATCGCCAGGTCGAGCCGGCCGAGCGCCAGGAGCGTGAGGGTGGGCGGGGTGATCGCCGCGACGACGCTCAGCGCGGGCTTGAACCAGATGTCCGAGGGCCGGCCGACGCGCAGCACGCCCGCCAGCGGGAGACGCGGGGCGGGCGGGGAGGTGGAGGCGGAGGGCGTGCTGCTCATACGCGCAAGATTAACAGGTGTTTTATTCGTAAAACACCTTCCGACCTGCCGTGCTCCGCCGAATGCTCCCCGCGTACCTCCGCGCGCTCGCGTGGGCGCCGCATGGCCCGGGCATCGAAAGACCGACTGTCGAGCGGGGAGGTGCGCGTGCACGGACCGGCTTCGTCCGGCTGGCTGCTGGTGGCGCTCTGCGCGATGACCGGCACCTACTGCCTTATGCGGATGCGCGGCGGCGGCGCCACGGAGCAGCGGCGCGCCGCGGGCGGCGAGGCGCTGATGGGTTTCGGGATGGCCGCGATGGCGGTACCGGCGGCGGTGTTCACCCCGCCCTCGTGGGCCTGGTCCGTCTACGCGGCCCTGTTCGCGGCGGCGGCGCTGCCCGCGCTGTGGGCGGCGCGGGCCGGTGCCCACCACCTGCACCACCTGGTGGGGGCCGCCGCGATGGTCTACATGTCCGTCGTCATGGCAGGCTCCCCGGCGCGCGCGCACGGTGGGGGCGGGTCGGGGGTCCCGCTCCTGACCGGGGCGCTGCTGCTCTACTTCGCCGGGTACGTGCTGCTGACCGGGGTCCGCCTGGTGCCGGTGGCAGCCGTGGCCGGGAGGAACGGGGGCGGCGGTTCCGCCGGGTGGGGGGACCGGCCGGAGCTGACGCGGGCGTGCCGGCTGTCGATGGGGATCGCGATGGTGGCGATGCTGCTCACGTTGTGAGCGGGCGTGGTGCGCGGCGTACGGATCCGTTGCCTGCGTCACTTCGGCGGCACAAGTCGTACCCGTGAGCGGCCCCGCGCTCATAGGCTGCGCTGCATGATGCTCCCCGCGGCGCTGTTGCTGCTCGGCGCCCTGACCGCCGTGGTCGGTCCCCGGCTGCTCGCCCGGGCGGACTGGCCGGACCGTGAACCGGTGGTGGCGCTGTGGATGTGGCAGTGCGTGGTGGCGGCCGTACTCGTGTGCTGCGCGCTGTCGATGACACTCAGCGCGGCGGCGGCCTGGCACGCGGTCGGCGGGCACGTCTTCGCGACGGCGCCCGGTGCGGTCGTCGAGGCCTACGCCCTCGGCACGGCGGGCCCGTGGGCGGCGACCACCGCGGTCGCGCTGGCCTGCGGCGGGCTGTGGAGCGCGGCGATGCTGGTCCGCGAGGTCGCCCGGGCGCGCGCCCGGCGCCGCCGCCGGCGCGCCGACCTCCTGGTCCGGGCCCCGCTGCTGCCCGGCGAGGTCGCCGTGTCCGGCCGGCTCGTCGTGCTGGAGAGCGAGCAGCCGGACGCCTGGTGGCAGCCCGGCACCCCGCCGCAACTGGTCGTCACCACGGCCGCGTTGCGCCGGCTGAAGGGCCGGCAGCTGGACGCCGTGCTGGCCCACGAGCAGGGGCACGCGCGGGCCCGCCACGACTGGCTGCTGAACTGCTCCTCCGCGCTGGCGGGCGGCTTTCCGCAGGTGCCGGTGTTCGCCGCGTTCCGCGACGAGATGCACCGGCTGGTCGAACTCGCCGCCGACGACACGGCCTCCCGCCGCTTCGGCCGCCTGACCACGGCCCTGGCCCTGGTCGAACTGAACGAGCACCGCGGCGTGTTCGGCCCCTGTCCGACGCCCCAGGCCCATGTCCCGGCGCGGGTGCACCGGTTGCTCACGCCCCCGGACCGGCTGACCGCGGCACGGCGCCTGCGGCTGACGGCGGCGGCCGCGCTGGTGCCGGTGGTGCCGGTGCTGGTGGCGTTCGTACCGGGGCTGCGGGCGCTGGGGTAGCCGGGGCGTCCGGGCCGGTTCCGGTGGACGCCGCATGGCCGAAGCATGTCGTCCCGGTAGCGGAAGATCGCTCCCTTACTGGATCCGGAGCCCCCGGTTCGGCGAGGATCGCTGTATGCACACCTCGTCCGTCGACTCCCCGCCCCGCCCGGAGCACCGCACCACCGCCGGTCTCGCCGGTCTCACCGGTGCCCTGGCCCTCTGCTCGACTCTGCTGCTGGCCCTCGTCGCGGCGAGATGGAGCCCGCTGATCGACGCGGACGGGGAGATCGCCGCCACCACCCACCGCTGGGCCGTGGACGAGGGCGGCATCACCCAGGCGTGCCGCATCCTGACGGACTGGGTGTGGGATCCGTGGACGATGCGTCTGCTGTGCGCGGGCGTCGTCGTATGGCTGGTGGTACGGCTCGCGGCGCGCTGGACGGCGCTGTGGCTGGCGGCGGCCGTCGCTCTGGGCACGCTGCTGCAACAGGGGCTCAAGGCAGCGGTGGACCGCCCCCGCCCGGTGTGGCCCGACCCCGTCGACTCGGCCCACTACGCGGCGTTCCCGTCGGGCCACGCGATGACCGCCACGGTCGTCTGCGGCCTGCTCCTGTGGCTCCTGCACCGGCACGGCGTCGGCCCCGCCGTGTGGCGTGCGGCCGTGGCCGTGGCGGTGGTCTCCGTGGTCGGCGTCGGGCTGACCCGCGTCTGGCTGGGCGTGCACTGGCCGTCGGACGTGGTGGGCGGCTGGCTGCTGGGCGCGACGATGGTGGCGGTGGCGGTGTGGGTGCACCGGCTCCGACGGCCGTGAACCCCGCCCCCGCGCCGACCGCGGCCTCGTAGGATCACCCCATGACCGCCGTGCTGTTCGACTTCTCCGGGACCCTCTTCCGCGTCGAGTCCACCGAATCCTGGCTGCGCGGCGTTCTCGCCACCGCCGCAATCCGGCTCGACGAGACGGAGTTGACCGCCGCGGCCCGGGCACTGGAGGCGGCCGGGGCACTGCCGGGCGGCGGCGCCCCCGAGCGGATTCCGGACGAACTGGCCGACACCTGGCTGATCCGGGACCGCAGCGCCGCACTGCACCGGGCCGCCTACACCGGCCTGTCCCGCCAGGTCCCGCTGCCCGACCCGGCGTTGCACGACGCGCTGTACGACCGCCATATGACGCCGGACGCCTGGGCCCCGTACCCGGACGCCGTCGAGGTGCTCCGCACGCTGCGGGAACGGAGCGTCCCCGTGGGTGTGGTCAGCAACATCGGCTGGGATCTGCGGCCGGTCTTCCGGGCGCACGGCCTGGACCCGTACATCGACGTGTACGTCCTGTCGTACGAGCACGGCATCCAGAAGCCGGACCCGAGGCTGTTCGCCACCGCCTGCGAGGCGCTCGGCGCCGACCCGCGCCGGACGCTCATGGTCGGCGACGACCGCAGGGCCGACGGCGGCGCCGGCGCCCTGGGGTGCGGGGTGCACTTCGTGGACCACCTGCCGGTGACCGACCGGCCGGACGGGCTGCGGCCCGTTCTGGACCTGGTGGGCTGAGGAAGGGCGGCGCGCCCGTCGCTCCGGGCCGCCGGGCGGGGAGCAGCCGTGATCGGCGGGCAGCCGGTGGCGTGCCGTCTGCGCGCCCGCCTCGGACGATCCCCCGCGTCGCCCGAGGCAGACGGCATCACCGGCCCGGACCACGCGGGCCGGGGCCGGACGCTCTGAGTATAGTTGGCTGGCAGCCAGTCAACGCAGGAGTTACAGCATGTCCCCGCGCAGCGCCTCGGTCAATGAAGAGTTGCGGAGACGTTCGAAGGAGCGGCTTCTGCAGGCGGCGGTCGAGCTGGTGGGCGAGCGTGGGTTCGAGGCGACGACGCTCGGCGACATCGCGGACCGGGCGGGCTCGGCGCGCGGTCTGGTCTCGTACTACTTCCCGGGCAAGCGCCAGCTCGTGCAGTCCGCCGTGCACCGGCTGATGCACCGCACGCTGGAGGAGGCGCTGGAGCGGGAGCCGCGCACCGAGGACGGCCGGGAGCGGATGGCGCGGGCCATCGACGCGATCCTGGGCCTGGCCAGGGACCGGCCCGTGCTGATGCGCCAGCACATGGCGGGACTGCTGCAGGCCGAGGGTTTCGTGCCCTGCCCGGAGCAGCGGCGCCTGGCCGAGCTGCTGCGGGACACCGTCGCCCGGCACGGGTCGCGGGACGTGGACGGCGACTACCCGATGCTGCGCGCCCTGCTGATGGGCGCCGTGTACGCGGCCCTGGTGCCGGGCGTGCCGATGCCGGTTCCGGTGCTGCGGGCCGAGTTGTTCAAGCGGTACCGGCTCGACTGGGAGCTGGGCGTCCCGCCGGACACCGAGGCGCGGGACGGGAAGGGCGACGCGGACCTGTCGCGGTTCTTCGCGACCGGCGGCCCGACCGGCGATCCGACCGGCCTCGGGGACGGCGGCGCGCCGGGGCGTGAGCCCGAGGTCCAGCGGTGACACCGCCCCCGGGAGCTCACCGCCGGGCGCGGCGCGGTGTCAGCAGGCCCGCGTCCCGGGCCTGACCGATCAACCTGAGCGAGGTGCGGCGGCTGTGTCCGGTCGCGCACATCACGGCCAGGACCGGGTCGGCGCCCTCCCGCTGGGCCGCCCGGTACTCCCGGGCCACCAGCCACCGTCCCTCCGCGCCGTTCGGCCAGGCCGGCCGGGCGCGGCGTCCCCCGCCCCCGCGGCCCTCCGGCACCTGTCCCCCATGGCCTTGCGGCGCCTGACCCGCACAGCGCTCCGGGACCGGTCCGGCAGCGGCCGCGCACGCCTCGGCCACGGAGTCCTCGATCCAGTCGGCGAGCACGGCCAGGTCGTCGAGGGACAGCGCGGGCTGGGCCCGCACCTCCTCGATATGGACGCATCCCCCGGCCACGACGGCCAGCGCGTCGACGCGGGCGCCGTCCGTGAAGGCCAGCCGGACGTCGAACCACCGCGTGGCGTCGTCGTTCTCCCGCACTTCCCAGGCCGGCCGCACGGTCACCACACCGTCCGCCGGAGAGCGATCAGAAAGATTCAGAAAGGAGGCTGCCAGCACACACGGAACGAAACCGCATGATCACATTCCCTATAGATCGGACACGCTCCCCGGGCGGAGCACAGCACCCTGTCAGCGGAGCCCGGCCGGTGCGATGCTGGAGGCGTCAGCACTCTCCTGAGATCCCTCGGGATCCCCCGGGTAAGGAGTTCCGCCGTGCTGCGAGTCGCCGTCGTAGGCTCCGGGCCGAGCGGGTGCTATACCGCCCAGAGCCTCGTCCAGCAGGACTCCGAGGTGTGCGTCGACGTCCTGGACCGGCTGCCGTGCCCGTACGGACTGGTCCGCTACGGCGTGGCACCGGACCACGAGAAGATCAAGTCGCTGCAGAACAACCTGCGCGCGGTCCTGGAGCACGACCGGATCCGGTTCCTCGGAGGCGTCCAGGTCGGCCCCGACGGGGTGCCCGTCGCGCGGCTGCGGGAGCTGTACCACGCGGTGGTGTACTGCGTGGGCGCCGCCACGGACCGGCATCTCGGCGTTCCCGGAGAGGACCTGCCGGGCAGCTGGTCGGCGACGCAGTTCGTGGCCTGGTACAGCGCCCATCCGGACGCCGTGGACGACGGGTTCCTGCGGGACGCCCGGTCGGCGGTGGTCATCGGCGTGGGGAACGTGGCCGTGGACGTCACCCGCATGCTGGCGCGGGGACTGGCCGAGCTGACCCCGACCGACATGCCGCAGGCGGCACTGACCGCGCTGGCGGCGAGCCGGGTGACCGAGATCCACATGGTGGGCCGGCGCGGCCCCTCCCAGGCCCGCTTCACCACCAAGGAGCTGCGCGAGCTGGGCACCCTGCCCGAGACCGACGTGGCCGTGGACCCGGCGGAGCTGGCGCTGGATCCCGGGTACACGGACCCGTCCGCGCTGCCCGCCCCGCAGCGGCGCAACGTGGAGGTGCTGCGCGGCTGGGCGGAGGCGCCCCCGAAAGGCGCCCCGCGCCGCATCCGGCTCCGGTTCTTCCTGCGCCCCGTCGAACTGCTCGCCGACCGGGGCCACGTGGGCGCGGTGCGCTTCGAGCGGACGGCGCCGGACGGGCGCGGCGGCGTGACGGGCACGGGCCGGTACGAGGACCTCGAGGCCCAGCTGGTGCTGCGCTCGGTGGGCTACCGCGGGGTGCCCCTGGAAGGCCTCCCGTTCGACACCGCCACCGGCACGGTCCCGAACCTGTCCGGCCGCGTCCTGCGCGAGGGAGTCGTCACCCCCGGCGAGTACGTGGCGGGCTGGATCAAGCGGGGCCCCACCGGCGTCATCGGCACGAATCGCCCCTGCGCGAAGGAGACGGCGACCTCCCTCCTGGAGGACGCCCCCGCGCTCGCCCTGCGCACGGTCCCCGACGACCCTCTCCCGGCCCTGCGCGCGGAGGGCACCGACCCGGTCGAGTGGGCGGGCTGGCAGTCGATCGAGCGCGCGGAGGCGGAACTGGGCGCGTCACTGGGACGCGGTGTGGTCAAACTCCCCGACTGGGAGTCCCTGTTGCACGCCGCCCGCTCCTGATCCGGCCGTCCTGCCGGGCCGCGGCGTCGAGGAGCGCGCCCAGGAGACCGGGGAAGAGATCGTCCAGGTCGTCCCGCCGCAGCCCGTTCATCTTCGCCGTCCCCCGGTACACCTGCCGGATCACTCCGCTCTCGCGCAGCACCCGGAAGTGGTGCGTGGTGGTCGACTTGGTGACCGGCAGCTCGAAGTGCGAGCAGGACAACTCACCGCTGGCCGCGGCGAGTTCCCGCACGATCCGCAGCCGCATCGGGTCGGACAGCGCGTGCAGCACCTCCTCCAGCCGGATCTCCTCGCGCTCGGGATGCGGCAGGGCGCGACTGCTGACGACGGGCGAGGTCACGGCGGCTCCACTTCCTTCGGGGATTCCATAGTACGAGAACCGTCGTAGTTTGACATCCACCGTACTACGATGCCTATCGTACGAGTCGACCTCGGCCCCGTGACGAATGGAGTCCGCCGTGACCGCGCTCTTCGAGCCCCTCACCCTGCGCGATGTGACGATCCCGAACCGCGTGTGGATGCCCCCGATGTGCCAGTACTCGGCGGCCCCGGAAGGCCCGGAGACGGGCGCCCCGAACGACTGGCACTTCGCGCACTACGCCGCCCGCTCGACCGGCGGCACGGGCCTGATCATCGTCGAGGCCACCGCGGTCTCCCCGGAGGGCCGCATCTCTCCGTACGACCTCGGCATCTGGAACGACACGCAGGTCGAGGCCTTCCGTCGCATCACGCGCTTCCTCGCCGCGCAGGGCACGGTTCCGGCGATCCAGCTCGCCCACGCCGGCCGCAAGGCGTCGACGGACCGCCCCTGGAAGGGCGGCGACCCGGTCGGCCCGGACGCGTACGGATGGGACTCCGTGGCGCCGAGCCCGATCGCGTTCGACGACCGGCACCCGGCCCCGACCGAGCTGACCGTCGATCAGATAGCAGAGGTGGTCGAGCAGTTCGCGGCGGCGGCCCGCCGCGCGCTCGCCGCCGGCTTCGAGATCGCCGAGATCCACGGCGCCCACGGCTACCTGATCAACGAGTTCCTCTCCCCGCACTCCAACCACCGCACCGACGCCTACGGCGGCTCGTACGAGAACCGCACCCGGTTCGCGCTCGAAGTCGTGGACGCCGTGCGGGAGGTGTGGCCGGACGACAAGCCGCTGTTCTTCCGCGTTTCGGCCACCGACTGGCTCGACGAGGGCGGCTGGACCCCGGACGACACCGTCCGCTTCGCCGCCGACCTGCGGGCCCACGGCGTCGACCTGCTCGACGTCTCCACCGGCGGCAACGCCTCCGGCGTCCGCATCCCCACCGGCCCCGGCTACCAGGTGCCCTTCGCCGCCCGGGTGCGAAGCGAGACGGGCCTGCCGGTCGCCGCGGTCGGCCTGATCACCGAGGCCGAGCAGGCCGGGAAGATCCTGGCCAACGGCGAGGCGGACGCCGTCCTGCTGGGCCGTGAGCTGCTGCGCAACCCCTCGTGGGCCCGGCACGCGGCGCGGGAGCTCGGGGGTGAGGTGCGGGTGCCGGACCAGTACCACCGTTCGGTCTGATCCGGCACCCGGAGCCGTCCGTCAACCGGCCGCGCACGCCGTTCCGTTGAGCGTGAACGCGGCCGGAGCGGCGCTGTTGCCGCTGTGGCTCGCCTGGTAGCCGATGCTGACGCTCGCACCCGGCGCGACGCTGCCGTTGTACGACACGTTCGCGGCGGTCACCGCCCCGGTCGTCGGCGCGTACGTGGCGCCCCAGCCGCCCGTGATGGTCTGGCCGGCGGGGAGGGTGAAGCCGAGCTTCCAGCCGTTGACCGTCGTCGTGCCGCTGTTGGTGATGGTCACGGAGGCGGTCAGGCCGGTGTTCCAGGCGTTCACCGTGGCCTTCACCCGGCAGGCGCCCGGCTGCGGCTGGGGTGCCGGGCCCGAGCGGTCAAGGCCGAAGAAGGTGAGCACGCGGGACGCCATGCCCTGGGCGTACAGGTTGTGGCCGACGCCCTGGAGGCTGATCGCCTCGACGGGGGCCCGGTCACCCGTGCCGCCGTAGCGGGTGCGGTTCCAGCCGGGCTGGGGGGTGTCGGTGGCGGCCGGGGTCTGGCTGACTCCGTGCACGTTCGTCCACTGCTTGATCTGCTCGCCGAAGTTCGGGTAGCGCAGGACGTCGTCCTGGGTGCCGTGCCAGATCTGCATCCGGGGGCGGGGGCCGGTGTAGCCCGGGTACGCGCCCCGGACCAGGTCGCCCCACTCCCCCGGGGTGTGCGTCACCGTGCCGCCCGAGCAGGCGCTGTTCCACTCGGAGCCGTCGGTGGTGGCGAAGCAGCCGAAGGGGACTCCGGAGAAGGCGGCGCCCGCGGCGAACACGTCGGGGTAGTCGCCGAGGAGGACGTTCGTCATCATCGCGCCGGAGGAGATGCCCGTCGCGAAGATCCGGCCGGTGTCGGCGTCGTAGGTGCGGGTCACCCAGTCGATCATCGACTTGATGCCGACGGGGTCGCTGCCGCCGCCACGGCGCAGGGCCTGGGGCGAGGAGACGTCGAAGCACTTGCTGCTGCGCGTGACGGACGGGTAGAGCACGATGAACCCGTACTGGTCGGCCAGCGTGTCGTACTCGGTGCCGTTGTACATGTCGGGGCCCGAGCCGGTGCACCAGTGCACGGCGACCACGACCGCCGGGTTCGCGGTGACGCTCTCCGGGACGTACAAGTACATCCGCAGGTTGCTCGGGTTGGCACCGAAGTCCGTGACCTCGGTGAGCGCGGCGGTGGGTACGGCCCTCTCCCGGGCGGAGGCGGCGGGCGCGGTGAGCACCGAGGCCGCGAGCAGGGGCAGCAGCGCGGCGAGGAGCGCGAGGAGCATCGACCGCAGGGGTCTCCTCGCCGTGGGGCGGGGGGTGGCAGGCACGTCCGGGTCCCTTCCGTTGTGAGGTGCGGCTCGCAGGACGTCGTGCGGCGGTTCAGCGGGTGGAGTTGGTCCGTCGTGCGGCGGTTCAGCGGGTGGGGCTCGTGCGGGTCAGCGGGGCCGGCTCCCCTCCAACCGAGCAGGTGCGAGGGGTCCTTGCCGGTGGGGAGCCGGGAACGCCCGGGCAGAAGGCCCGCGGCCGTGCCGCGACCCGCCCGCGGCGGTCGGCCCCCGGTGTCAGGGGCAGGACATAGACGGCCGTCGGCCTGAACACCGGCCGGCCGACTCCCGTACGGATATCCGGAGTCCTCATCGACCCGCCCTCTCGTGAAGGGAAGCGCCCGCCCGGCATGGTGACATGGACATGGCCCACATGGAAGCGCTCCCACAGCACCCGCCCCCTGACCAGGACCGGCCGAATGTGTTCTGCGCGAGGCGTTGACTAGAAAGCGCTTGCCCCCTACGTTCCGTTCAGCAGTGTGACCCAGAAGCGTCATCGCGCCGCCACGCGAAGACGCCCGACGAAGGCTGCCGACGCAGGGGAAGTGCACCCCCAGGGCGCGGCTCGACCTCCGGATCGGTCACAGGCAGCGCGCGCGATGAACACCATGGCGAACAAAGTTCATATACATGATCTGCCGGGCACCATCACGCACCACGAAGGGACGCACCCCACATGCGTACTCGCCCCCCACGTACTCGCCCCCCACGCACACGCACCCAGAGATCCGCCCTGGCGGTCGCCGCCGCATCCACCCTGGCGACCGTGGCGGTCCTGGCCGTTCCCCAGCCGGCCGGGGCCGCCGAGAGCTCACCCATCGGGTTCGGCGCCGGGACGACCGGCGGCGGCAGCGCCCCGGCGGTCACCGTCTCGTCGCTGAGCGCCTTCAAGTCCGCGGTGACCGGCAACACGGCCAAGGTCGTGCGCGTCAACGGCCTGATCTCGCTGAGCGGTCAGGTCGACATCGGCTCCAACACCACGGTGCTGGGCGTCGGTTCGGCCTCCGGCTTCACGGGCGGCGGGCTGCGGCTGAAGAGGGTCTCGAACGTCGTCGTCCGCAACCTGAACATCAGCAAGCCGGTCGCGCCCGCCGACGGCATCACCGTCGAGGCGTCCACCAAGGTCTGGATCGACCACAACTCCTTCTCGGCCGACCGCGATCACGACAAGGACTACTACGACGGCCTGCTGGACATCAACCACGGCGCGGACAACGTCACGGTGTCCTGGAACACCTTCAAGAACCACTTCAAGGGCTCGCTCGTCGGCCACAGCGACAACAACGCGAGCGAGGACACGGGCCGTCTGAAGGTGACGTACCACCACAACCACTTCGCCAACGTGTACTCGCGCATCCCCAGCCTGCGCTTCGGCACCGGGCACTTCTACAACAACTACGTCGAGGGCGCAGACACCGCCTGCCACTCGCGCATGGGCGCCCAGATGCTGGTCGAGAACAACGTCTTCCGCTCGACGAAGGTCGCGGTCACCACGAACCGCAGCAGCGACGTCGACGGATACGCCAACCTGCGCGGCAACGATCTCGGTGGAGCCGCGACCGAGATCTCGCGGGTCGGCAGCTTCACCACCCCGCCCTACGGCTACTCGGCGGAACCCGCCTCCTCCGTCGCCGCCTCGGTGACGTCGGGTGCGGGCGCCGGGAAGCTCTGACACCCCCCATCGCTCGAACGGACAGAAGGAATCGGGACATGACTTCTGCGACACGTCCGCGCGCCCGCAGGCGCGCGCTGACCGGCGCGCTGGCCACCCTCGGCCTGTCGGTTGGCATGATCATGACCACCAACGCGCCCACGGCGAGCGCCGCCACCTGGCCGACGCCGAACGGCAGCCAGGGGACCTCCTCCACCATCTCGGTGTCCGGCACCAAGGACTACGGGATGAAGCGGTACTTCGGCACCGGTGACCTGGACGGTGGCGGCCAGGAGGAGGGCCAGGACCCGATCTTCAGGCTCACCGACGGCGCGGTGCTGAAGAACGTCATCCTCGGCGCCCCGGCGGCCGACGGCATCCACTGCGAGGGCAGCTGCACGCTGCAGAACGTCTGGTGGGAGGACGTCGGCGAGGACGCCGCCACCTTCCGCGGCGGCACCGGCGCGACGTACCACGTGATCGGCGGCGGCGCGAAGAAGGCGGCGGACAAGGTCTTCCAGCACAACGGCGGCGGCACGCTCAACATCTCCAACTTCGCGGTGCAGGAGTTCAAGACGCTCTACCGCTCCTGCGGCGACTGCTCCACGCAGTACACGCGCAAGGTCAACCTGAACACCATCGACGTGACCGGGACGGGCAGCACGGCGCGGCTCGTCGGCATCAACGTCAACCGCAACGACGTGGCGACGCTGCGCGGCATCACCATCCGCAACGACGCCTCGCGCAAGGTCATCCCCTGCCAGAAGTACAACAACAACACGGCGGTGGGCACCGGCCCCGACAGCACGAACTGCAAGTACAGCACCTCGGACATCACCTACAGGTAGTCCCCCCACGGTGAACGCGGCCGTACGGAGTGCCCGCCCGGCACTCCGTACGGCCGCCGCGTCACGTCCGGTGCGCCCGCACCCCGTCGGCCATCTCCCGCTGGTAGCGGGTGTACGCGGCGCGCAGCTCGGCGCCCGGCCAGTCGGCGGGCAGCAGTTCCGGCGGCAGGACGGGGGTCCGCGAGCAGGTGGCGTACGACGGCCGCGAACGCGGCGAGGCGGTCGGCGGCGCGGTCCGCGCGGGCGACGTGGGCGAGCAGCGCCCGCGCGGTGGCGGACCAGGCGTCCAGCGGCCACAGGCTCGCCGCCAGCTCGCGCGCCGGCCGGGCGGGGCGGGCCGCGCAGCACTCGGCCACCCGGCCGAGGTCGTCGGGCAGGGCCCGGCGCAGGTTGGCGGGGCGGAGCCAGACGCCCTCGCGGAGTTCGGCGAGCCGGAGGGCGGTGAGCCGGGCGCGCAGATCGGCGCGTTCGGCGGGGCCGCGGCCGCTCGCGGTGATCACGACCATCTCCCAGTCGCCGTCCCACGCGCGCGTGTGCGGGTGCACGGACTCGTCCTGGCGGCGCTGGCGCTCCAGCAGCCGGTTGCTGAGGCGATAGCCGGTGCCGGTGCGCCGCAGGTCGCCCGCGGCCACCATCCGGCTGAGCGCCGCCCGCACCGTGGACCCGCCGACACCGAAGGCCTCCACCCTGGCCACCAGGTCCTTCACCGGCAGCTCAGGGGGATGCGTGCCCAGCAGCAGGCTCAGGACGACCGACCGCGCGGAGAGCGGACGCAGTTCGATCTCGCCGGGCGGCGCCGGGTCGTTCATCGGCATGGTCCCGACTGTACGGGGCGGAATTACGTGTTGCACGATTGCTGCGACCGCAAGAAGAATGCAACACTCGGGGTATGGTCTCGACATCGGACGGACAGCGGGCGCAGGGCGGGTCGGCGCCTGGCGGTCCCGCCACGCACGACGTCACCAACCAGGCCCCACCCCTCACCCCGTACGACGCCTCCGCGGACACGGCCCTGCTCCAGGGGCTGCGGCGGGAGGGTGCCGGCTGGGCCGAGGAGGACCTGCGGCGCGTCGGCAGGCAGGCGGGCAGCGTCCAGGCGCAGGAGTGGGCCGACCTGGCCAACCGGCACGAGCCGGAGCTGCGCACCCACGACCGGTACGGCAACCGCGTCGACGAGGTCGAGTTCCACCCGAGCTGGCACCACCTGATGCGCACGGCGATCGCCGAGGGGCTGGCCGGGTCGCCCTGGGCGGACGACCGGCCCGGCGCCCATGTCGCCCGGACCGCCGGCGGACTGGTGTGGGGCCACACGGAGGCGGGGCACGGCTGTCCGACGTCGATGACGTACGCGGCCGTCCCCGCGCTGCGCCGGCAGCCGGAGCTGGCGAAGGTCTACGAGCCGCTGCTGACGAGCCGGGAGTACGACCCGCAGCTCCGGGTGCCCACCGAGAAGCCGGGCCTGCTGGCGGGCATGGGGATGACCGAGAAGCAGGGCGGCTCCGATGTCCGGACGAACACCACGGCGGCCACGCCCACGGCCGAGCCCGGCGTGTACACCCTGCGCGGGCACAAGTGGTTCACCTCGGCGCCGATGTGCGACGTGTTCCTGGTTCTGGCGCAGGCTCCGGGCGGGCTGTCGTGCTTCCTCGTGCCGCGCGTCCTGCCCGACGGCACCCGCAACACCTTCCGCATCCAGCGGCTGAAGGACAAGCTCGGCAACCGGTCCAACGCCTCCTCCGAGCCCGAGTTCGACGGGACCGTCGCCTGGCTGGTCGGCCCCGAGGGACAGGGCGTCAAGACCATCATCGAGATGGTCAACTGCACGCGTCTTGACTGCGTGATGATGTCGGCCGCGCTGATGCGCAAGTCGCTCGTGGAGGCGGGGCACCACGCGCGGCACCGCAGCGCGTTCGGCGCCCGGCTGGTGGACCAGCCGCTGATGCGCAACGTCCTGGCCGACCTGGCGCTGGAGTCCGAGGCCGCCACGACGCTCACGCTGCGGCTGGCCGGGGCGGCCGACCGGGCGGTCCGCGGCGACGAGGGCGAGGCCGCCTTCCGCCGGATCGCCACGGCCGTCGGCAAGTACTGGGTGACCAAGCGGGGCCCGGCCTTCACGGCGGAGGCCCTGGAGTGCCTCGGCGGCAACGGCTACGTCGAGGACTCGGGCATGCCCCGGCACTACCGCGAGGCTCCCCTGCTGTCGATCTGGGAGGGCTCGGGGAACGTCAACGCCCTCGATGTGCTGCGGGCGCTGAGCCGGGAACCGGGCACCGTCGAGGCGCTGTTCGGCGAGCTCGACCGCGCGCGGGGGGCGGATTCCCGGCTGGACACGGCCGTGACCCGGCTGAAGCGGCAGCTGGCCGAGGCGTCGCAGGTGACCGCCCGCCGGCTCGTGGAGCGGATGGCCCTGACGCTCCAGGCCTCGCTCCTCGTCCGGCACGCCCCGCCGGCGGTCGCCGACGCGTTCTGTGCGACGCGGCTCGGCGGCGACTGGGGGCACGCGTTCGGGACGCTGCCCGAGGGGTCGGGGCTCGACACGGTCCTGGAGCGCGCGCTGCCCGACGTGGGCTGAACGACAGTCAGCCAACGAGCACTCAGTTCGCGCACAGTCATCTCCCGATTCCGCTTCGTTGTCAGTGCCGTGGTGCAGACTCCCCGTCAGTCGGCACTTCGCTGGGGAGGACAACGTGTTCAGGGGGATCGACGAGGTCGACTGGGCCTCACTGCGCCATGCCCACGGCAGTGCGGAGGACGTGCCCGGATTGCTGCGGGGACTGGCCTCCGCCGACCCGGCCGAGCGGGAGACCGCGCTCGACGGGATGTACGGCGCCGTGCACCACCAGGGGGACGTGTACGACTCGACGCTCGCCTGTGTTCCGTTTCTCCTCGCGCTCGCCGTCCGCGAGGAGGTGCGGGACCGGGCGGGGGTGGTGGAACTCCTCGTCAGCATCGGCGGCATCGAGGGCGGCTCCGGTGCCGGTGAACTCGCCGCGAGGGCCCGTGCCGCGGTGCGCGCGGGTGCCGAGGTCTTCGTCCGGCTGTCCGGCGACGCGGACGCCGGGGTGCGCCGGGCCGCCGCCGGGGCGCTCGTCCGGTTCCTCGACCGGCCGGCGCGGGTGCTCGCCCTGTTGCGGGAGCGGATCGGCGTGGAGCGGGACGACGGGGTGCTGATCGCCCTGGCCGAAGCCCTCGGCGTGTTCGCGCAGCGGTACCGCACGGCCGGTGACGCACACGCCGACGAGGCGGTGCGGCTGCTCGCCGAGCTGAGCGGGCCCCCGTACGGCCCCGGACTGCGGCTCGCCGCACTCGGCCGGCTCGCGGCGTGCGCCCCGGAGCGGCTGCCCGCCGACCTCGTCCCGGTCGTCGTCCGGCTGCTCAGGGACAGATCCGGGCAGCGCGCCCGGTCGGGACCCGCGTCGGACTGTCCCGGCACGGACACGCTCGCGCGGCGGCTGCGCCGGCTGCGCCCCTCGGACGAGGAGGGTTCCCAGCTGCTGCGGACCCTGCACTCCGCGCTCGGCGGCCGGGTGGCCGACCGGGTCGCCCTGCTGTGCGGGCAGTTGACCAGCCCGGACCCCCTCGACCGGTGCAACGCCGTGTGGATGTCGGCGGGACTGTTCCGCGAGTGGCGTGCCGGGCACGAGGAACCCGTCACGCTCATAGGGAACCAACTGGGCGAGGAGGAGGACCGCTTGCACGACGCGGCGGTCGCCGTCCTGGTGGAGCTCTTCGAGCTGGCGAGACCCGCCGCCGACCCCCTGCACACGCTGGTGGCGTACCGCCCCGAACTGCGCATACGACACCGGGAGCGAGGTGCGCCGACCCTGGGCGGCCCGCTCAAGGCACTGGCCAGGACCGGGGACGCGCGGGCCACACCCGTGCTGGCCGAGGTGCTGGCGGGCCCGGTCGTACCGCACGACCTGGGGCTGGTCGTCCCCCTCCTGGGCCGGGCCGCCGCGCCGCTCGCTCCGGCGTTACGGCGACGGCTCGCGCAGGTGCCGCCGGACGAGCCCGGCATACGGGACCGGGCCGTGCCCCTGCTGTCGGCCCTGACGGCCCTGGATGACGCCGAGTCCCTGCCGGCGGTGTTGCGCCTGCTGCGGGGCATGCCGGAGGAGCTGCCGGGGCGCGACGCCGTCACGGGGGCGGCGGTGCGTGCCCTCGGCGCCTTCGGCGGCGCCGCGCGCGAGGCGATACCGGACCTGCGCGGGCTGCTGGAGACGGGCTGTGCCGTCGCGGCGGCGGACGCGCTCTGGTCGGTCACGGGGGACGCGGATGCCGTACTGCCCGTTCTGCTCCGGGAGTCGGGCGACCCCGCGAGCGGCCCGCACCGGCGTGCGGCGGCCGCGGACGTCCTCGGGCGACTGGGACCGGCGGCGCGTCCCGGCCTGCCCGGGCTGCGCCGGATGACCGGCTCCGGCGACGCGTCGGAACGGGTCGCGGCCGCGTGTGCGCTGTGGCGGACGGCCGACGAGTCGGACGAGGTCCTGCCCGTGCTGCGCTCCGCGTGGGCGGAGCACCCGCGCACCCGGACGACCATCGCCGGGTGCGTCGCTGATCTGGGGCCCGCGGGAGCACCGCTGCACGACCTGCTGCGCGCGGAGCTCGCCTCCCCGCGTCGGCACGTGGTCGCCCCCGGAGGCCACGGCCTCCACGCGGATCTGCGGTTGCTCCGGGTCTGCCGGGAGGCACTGACCGGGCCGGGACGCCGAACGACCAGGTAGGCGTTACGCGGTGACGTGATACCGGCGTGAGGGTTACGCCGTGGTGCGTCCCCACCCAGGTAGGCGTCAAGTGGGGACGAGGTACCGGCGTGGGGGTCACCCCGTGGTGCGTCCCCACATCGGGCCGAAGCGGGACCACTCGGCGTCCCACTGGTCGATGCGGCGGCGCTCCAGACGGCCGCGCACCGCGCGGCCGGCCAGCAACGGCACGGCGGCGGCGCTGATGGCCGCCACCCCGCCGATCAGCCAGGCCCGTACGCGGGCCTGGCTCTCGGTGACGGGCCGGGTCACCTGGCGGCCCTCGGAGTCCGTCCAGACGGTGACCGGGCTGCCGGCGGCGCTCCCCGCCGGGACCCGCACCTGGCCGGAGTGCGGGGAGCCGTCCGCGGCCGTCCACACGACTTCCGCCCACACCTGCTCGGCGCGGGACACGTCGTGGTTCCCGGACGCGGTCCCGGGAGCCCGCTCGGCGAGCCGTGCCACGAGAGGGCGCCACTCGACGCGCTCCCGGGCCAGCCCGTCCTCGACGGACCGGCTCACCGCCGTACCCGCCAGCATCCCGGCGCACACGGTGAGCAGCCCCACGCCCAGCACGACCCAGGCCTCCACCCTGTCGGCGCGGCGCTTGAGCGGATTGCGCCGCCAGCGCCACAGCCACACCTTCGGACCACGTAACGCCATCGAAGGCACCCTCCTCACGAGCGCATGACCATCCCGCCGCCCTCCCCATACGGAAGAGGACCCCTGGATGCTCACTGCACCTACCGCCGCGGTGGGCCCCGCGCGCGGCCCCGGTCCGTTGCGACGGTCGCCGACACTCTCCTGACCTGCGCCGCAGCCGCTCCAGGGGTGACTGTCAGTGGTGGGGTGCAGACTGGCCGGTGTCCGTGACAAGGGCGTCGACGACGACGCCGCGGAGGTGATCGGCATGACCGAGGTACTGCTCGCCGTGGGCACGCGCAAAGGCCTGTTCATCGGGCGCCGGCGGGGCGGTGGCGCCTGGGAGTTCGACGAGAGTCCCTACTTCAACGCCCAGGCCGTGTACTCGGTCGCCCTCGACACCCGCACCGCGACGCCGCGGCTGCTGGTCGGCGGCGACAGCGCGCACTGGGGCCCGTCCGTGTTCCACTCCGACGACCTCGGCCGGACGTGGACCGAACCGGCCCGGCCGGCCGTCAAGTTCCCCAAGGACACGGGGGCGTCCCTGGAGCGGGTGTGGCAACTGCACCCGGCCGCCGCCGAGCCGGACGTGGTGTACGCGGGCACGGAACCGGCCGCGCTGTACCGCTCGGAGGACCGCGGCGAGACCTTCGAGCTCGTCCGGCCCCTGTGGGAGCACCCGACGCGCTCCCAGTGGGTGCCGGGCGGCGGCGGTGAGGGCCTGCACACCGTGCTCACCGACGCGCGCGACGCCCGGGCGGTGACGGTCGCCGTCTCGACGGCCGGTGTGTTCCGCACCCAGGACGGCGGCGCGAGCTGGACGCCGTCGAACTCCGGGGTCTCCGCGGTGTTCCTGCCCGACCCGAACCCGGAGTTCGGCCAGTGCGTGCACAAGATCGCGCGGGACGCGGCGACCCCGGACCGGCTCTACCTGCAGAACCACTGGGGCGTGTACCGCAGCGACGACGCGGGCGCGCACTGGACGGACATCGGCGAGGGCCTGCCGTCCACGTTCGGCTTCGCGGTGGCGGCGCACCCGCGCAGAGGGGACACGGCGTACGTGTTCCCGATCAACGCCGACGCCGACCGCGTCCCGGCCGGCCACCGGTGCCGCGTCTACCGCACGGCGGACGCGGGCAAGACGTGGGAGCCGCTCTCGGCGGGGCTGCCCCGGGAGGACCACTACGGCACGGTGCTGCGTGACGCGATGTGCACGGACGACGCGGATCCGGCGGGTGTCTACTTCGGCAACCGCAACGGCGAGGTGTTCGCGTCGGCGGACGACGGCGACAGCTGGCAGCAGCTCGCCGCGCATCTGCCGGACGTGCTGTGCGTGCGGGCCGCGGTCGTCGGCTGAAGGCGCGGACGGATGCGGGGGATGCGGGGAATCCTTGGCGACCGGGCGCAGTGCTGGGGGACGTGGGGGACGCGCTGACGCGCGGGCCTTGGCCACCGGTTGATGGCCGCTGCCGGTACGGCAGTAGGGTGACGCCCGTGGCACCACGACCCTTGCATGAAATCGTCGAAGCGGGCTGGGCGAAAGCCCTGGAGCCGGTGGCCGAACGCGTCGCCGCGATGGGGGACTTCCTCCGCGCGGAGATCGCCGCGGGACGCACGTACCTCCCGGCCGGGCCGAACGTCCTGCGGGCCTTCCAGCAACCCTTCGACGACGTACGGGTCCTGATCGTCGGTCAGGACCCGTACCCCACCCCGGGGCACGCGGTGGGGCTGTCGTTCTCGGTGGCGCCCGAGGTGCGGCCGCTGCCCGGCAGCCTCATCAACATCTTCCGTGAGCTGAACGCCGACCTGGGGCTGCCGCAGCCGTCGAGCGGTGACCTCACGCCCTGGACGCAGCAGGGCGTGCTGCTGCTCAACAGGGCGCTCACGACGGCTCCGCGCAAGCCCGGCGCCCACCGGGGCAAGGGCTGGGAGGAAGTAACGGAGCAGGCCATCCGGGCGCTGGCGGCGCGTGGCAAGCCGCTGGTGTCCATCCTGTGGGGCCGTGACGCCCGCAACCTGCGCCCGCTGCTGGGCGACCTGCCCTCCGTCGAATCCGCCCACCCCTCCCCCATGTCGGCGGACCGGGGCTTCTTCGGCTCGCGCCCGTTCAGCCGGGCCAACGACCTGCTGATCCGCCAGGGCGGCCAACCGGTGGACTGGCGCCTGCCGTGACCGGGGCGTCGGCCGGTTCCGGCTTCCTCGCCGTGGACTCCGGCGGGTCCGGGCTCCGGGCTGTCGTGGGGACCGCCGAGCGCGGCCCGCTGGCCCGGGCGGCGTCCGGGGAGCCGGTCCGCACGAGTGAGCGGGGCATCGACGCCGGGCACTTCATGGCGCGACTGCTGCCGCTGGTCCGTGCGGCGGCCGCCGAGGCCGGGCCGATGCCGTTGACCGCCGCCGTCGTCGGCGCCGCCGGGCTCGCCTCCCTGGGGGACGCGCTGCGCGCCGAACTGCCGGGTGCCCTGGCCCGGGAGCTGGGGGTGCGCAGGGTCGCGCTGGCCGCCGACGCGGTGACCGCGTACGTGGGCGCCCTCGGGCCCCGGCCGGGAGCGGTGGTCGCCGGCGGTACGGGCCTGATCGCGATCGGCACGGACCTGACCGGCTGGCGCCGCGCGGACGGCTGGGGGCATCTGCTCGGCGACTGCGGAGGCGGGGCCTGGATCGGGCGGGCGGGTCTCGAGGCCGCGCTGCGGGCCCATGACGGGCGCGAGGGCGGCTCGACCCGGTTGCTGGCATCCGCCGAGGAGGTGTTCGGGCCCGTGGCGGGGCTGCCCGGCGCGCTGTATCCGCGGCCTGACCGGCCCGCCGTGCTCGCCTCGTTCGCGCCCCGGGTGGCCGCCTGCGCGGACGATGACCCCGTCGCGGCGGGGATCCTGCGCGCCGCCGCGCGGCACCTGGCCGACTCCGCGGCGGCCGTGTGCCCCACCGCCGGTGAGCCCCGCGTCGCCGTCACCGGCGGGCTGTTCAAGCTGGGCGCCCCGCTCCTCGAGCCGCTGGACGAGGAACTGGCGAAGCGGCTGCCGGGGGTGCGGCGGGTGCCGGCCGAGGGCGATCCGCTGGACGGCGCGGTGCGGATGGCGGCGGAGCTGAGCACCGGTGCGCTCACCCTGCCGGGTGACGCTGCGATGCTCTCCGTTACCACCCTGTCGGGTGATTGATCCGATCGCGCCCGATCCGTACGTAACTCATCAGACAAAACCGGACGGATACCGCTCACCTGCCCCCTCCCCGAACAGGGGAGCCCAGGAAGCCAGTAACATGCGGCGCCATGAGTTCCCCCACTGGGCCCGCGGATGGCCTGCCAGTACGAATGCCGCGCCCCCGCCAGCCCGGACGGCACCGCCGTCCCGAGCCGCTGGTTGCTCCCGAGGGCGCGCCCGCGCTCGTCCTCGCCGTGCCGGGGACGCCCAGTAGCGCCACGCGCAGCCTCGCCGAGGAGGTCGTGAGCATCGCCCGCTCCGAGCTGCCCGGCCTCGACGCCCGCATCGGGTACCTGGACGGGGACAACGCGGAGTTCCCCTCGCTGCAGGCCGTGCTCGTGCACGCCGCCGAGGAGCGCACGGCCCGTTTCGAGCAGGCCCGCGCCGCCGGCCTGGACGTCAAGGCGCCGGACGGCCCCGTCGCCGTCGTGGTGCCGCTGCTCGCCGGCCCGGACAGCGCTCTGCTGCGCCAGGTCCGCCAGGCCCTCATGGAGAGCCGGGTCGCCGCCGAGCTGACCGACGTCCTCGGCCCGCACCCGCTGCTCGCCGAGGCGCTGCACGTGCGGCTCTCCGAGGCCGGTCTGGCCCGCGCGGACCGCGCGCGGCTGTTCACCGTGGCGACCGCCGCCGACGGCATCATCCTGGCCTCCGTGGGCGGTGACGAGGCCGTGCAGGCGGCCGGGATCACCGGCATGCTGCTCGCCGCGCGCCTCGCGGTGCCGGTGATGGCGGCGGCCCTGGACCGGGAGGGCTCCATCGCGTCCGTCGCCGAGCAGCTGCGGTCCTCGGGCTCGCAGCAGCTGGCCCTCGCCCCGTACCTGATCGGCCCGGAGATCGAGCCGGGGTTGGTCGAGGAGGCCGCGAAGGAGGCGGAGTGCTCCGCCGCCGAGTCGCTCGGCCCCTACCCGGCGATCGGGAAGCTCGCCCTGGCCAAGTACACGACGGCGCTGGGCATCACGCCGCAGCAGCCGCAGGGCGCGCCGGTTCGCTGACGCCCCGGCACGAACGAGCCCACGGCACGAACGGCGAAGGCCCGCTCCAGTTCCGGAGCGGGCCTTCGCCGTTCGTGGTCCGGTCCCCGCGCGCTGACCGGCGGCCCCGTCAGTCCAGGATCACGCAGGATGCCGCCGGCACCCTGATCGAGCCGCCGCGTCGCGGGATGCCCGTGTGCGGGTCCGCGGCGAACCAGGTCACGTCGCCCGACCGTTCGTTCGCGACGTAGAGGAAGCCGCCGGACGCCGTGAGCGCGCGCGGCCAGTGGCCGCCGCAGGGCACCGTGGCGACCAGCCGCAGGTCCTCGCCCTCGACGGCGAGCACGGACAGGACGTCCTCGCCGCGGGTGGCGGTCCACACGTGGCGGCCGTCGGGCGAGACGGCGATCCCCGACGGCCAGGCGTCGCCCGCCGGCGCGCCGGGCAGGACCGGGGTCTCGGTCAGCGGGGTCAGCACGCCGTCGGCCGCGTCCCAGCGGCAGACGGTGACGGACGGGCTGAGCTCGTTGACGACGTACGCGTGCCTGCCGTCCGGGTGGAAGGCCAGGTGACGCGGCCCCGAGCCGGGCCGCAGGGCGCTCTCGCGGTGCAGGGCGAGGGCACCGTCCGTCAGCGTGCACACCCGCACGGAGTCGGTGCCGAGGTCGACGCTGACGGCCCAGCGGCCGCTCGGGTCGGGCTGTACCTGATGGGCGTGCGGCCCCTGCTGGCGCTGGGTGTGCGGGCCCGCGCCGGTGTGCCGGAGCACCCCGGACACGGACCGTGCGAGGGTGCCGTCGGGACGGACGGGGACCGCGGTGACGCTGCCGGAGCCGTAGTTGGCAGTGAGGAGATGCCCGTCGAAGAGGGCGAGGTGCGTCGGGCCGTTGCCGCCGACCGGCACGGGCGGCCCGGCCGGCTCGGGCCTGTCCCCGCCCACCCGGTACGCGGCGACGGCGCCCTCGGCCGTCTCACTGACCGCGTACAGCGTCCCTCCGTCCGGCGAGAGGGCCAGGTAGGACGGGTCGGGCACGGAGTCCACGCTGCCGAGGACGGTCAGCGCGCCGCTGTCGGGGTCGGCTCGCGCCGTCACGATGCCGGGGCCGCCGGCCGCCGTGAACGACCCGATGAACGCCCGCCGCCTGCCGTGGTCCGCCACCGCTGTCCCCTCTCGTGCCCGGGCCGCCCGGAACGACCGCGGAGCCGATCATGCGCGGTCTAGACCAAAGGGTCAAGAAGTCGGGTGGGCGTGGCTCGCCCCGGCACCGGCGGTCGCGCGCGGCGACCGCCGGGGGGTCGACGGCGTCAGGCCCCGGCCAGCGGGGAGCCCGAGGGGGCCCGCAGCGGCCGGGCGAGCTCGGCCAGGGCCCGCTCCAGCCCGTGCAGGTGGGCCAGGACCGGCTCCGTCGCGGACGGCCCGTCCGCCGCCTGGACCAGGACGTCCCCGCCCTCGGTGAGCGCCTCGACCGCGGCCTCCACACGCCGGCAGGCCGTGGCCAGGCGGGCGTCGTGGGAGGCCTCGGGGTCGGCGGCGACGGCGACCAGGCCGCGGACCTCCCGGGCGCAGTCGTCGAGGAGGGCGAGCACGTGCCGGGCCCGCCGCTTGCGGCCCCGCATCGGGTTCAGCGGGTGCACCAGCGGGGCGACCGAGAGCCGCACCCGGGCGAGCAGCTGCTCCAGCTCGGCCACGCGCGGGGCCGGGTCGGCGTCCGCCGCTCCCGCCAGCCGCCGGGCGGTCTCGACGGCGCAGGCGTGGACGCAGCGCAGGGCCCGCTGGATCCAGGCGTCGGTGACGCTGTGGGTGGTGACGGGCAGGACGAACAGCACGGCCAGCGCGGCGCCGAGCGCCCCGACGCCGGTCTCGGCGAGCCGCAGGACGAGCAGGCCGGGGCCGAGCACGCCGAGGAGGCCGTAGAGCAGTCCGGCGAGCAGGGTGACCCAGAGCATCATCCAGGTGTAGGAGACGGCGGCCGTGTAGAAGATGCCGAAGACGCAGGCGGCCGCGAGTACGGCGGTGACCGTCGGGTCCCCGTGGACCGGCAGGGCGACGAGGAGGCCGAGGGCGATGCCGATGACCGTGCCGAGCAGCCGCCGGAAGCCGCGGACCAGGGTCTCGCCGCGGGAGGTGGTGTTGACGAAGATCCACCAGGTGGCGCCGACGGCCCAGTACCAGCGCTGCCCGGAGACCAGCTGCCCCACGACGAGGGCGAATCCGGCGCCGGCGGTCGCCTGGATGGCCTGGCGGGTGGTCACGCGGGCCAGGCCGGTGCCACCCGGCGGGGCGGGCGCGGCGGGCGGGGGCAGGCGGCGCTCGTAGCACCACAGCCCGAAGCGCACCGTGGCGGCGGCCGCCACGGACAGCAGGACGGCGGCGTACAGCTCGGGCAGCTGACCGGTGGTGGCGTGCAGGAACTGCGCCACGAAGAAGGTCATGAACGCGAACACGCCGAGGCTGTGGCCGCGCGGGCCCCAGCGGCGCGCGTACACGCCCGCGCCGACCACGGCGAGGAAGGTGAGGTCCCGGGCCACCGGGTGGTCGTGGAGTTCCGCCGCGGCGGTGAGCACGGGCAGTCCGACGGCGGGCAGCAGCGCGGTGGTGACGGCCTGGCCGCGGACCGTGACGTCGGTGACGGTGAACAGGGCGAGCAGGGCGGCGAGACCGCCGGTGACGGCGCCCGCGAGGGAGTGCCCGGCGAGACCGCACACGGCGACCGCGAGCGTGATGCCGAGCACGGCCCGCGTGGCGAACCGCAGCCGCGTCCGCCCCGGATCCGGAGCCGTGAACACCCTCTTCAGCACCGCTTACCGCCCCCTTCGCACGTCGGATATGAGCACGCATGAAAAAGGCGCCGCGGGGTCCGCAGCGCCATCGACGCATCCATATCAGCATCCCGGACGCCACTGGCTCAACCGGCTCCTTGTAGACTGGGCCATTGGTACAGCGCGAGCGGCCGAGGCCCGGCCGCGGCAGAGCCAACGGACGAGGAGGCCGGACGTCATGGCCGTGGACGCGCTCGACACCCGCATCCTGCGGCTGCTGCTGGAGCAGCCCCGCACGAGCGTGCGCGAGTACGCCCGGATCCTCGGTGTCGCCCGGGGCACGCTCCAGGCCCGGCTGGACCGCCTGGAACGCGACGGGGTGATCACCGGCACGGGGCCGGCCCTCTCCCCCGCCGCGCTCGGGCATCCGGTGCTCGCGTTCGTGCACATCGAGGTCACCCAGGGCCATCTCGACGAGGTGGGCGACGCGCTGGCGGCGGTCCCGGAGATCGTCGAGGCGTTCTCCATCACGGGCGGCGGGGACCTGCTGGCCCGGGTCGTGGCGCGGGACAACGCGCACCTGGAGGACGTCGTCCAGAAGCTGATCAGCATGCCCGGCGTGGTGCGCACGCGCACCGAGGTCGCCCTGCGCGAGCGGGTCCCGCACCGGCTGCTGCCGCTGGTGGAGTCGATCGGCCGGTCGGCCCGCAGATGATCTTTGAGAGCATGGGCGCCATGAGCAATCTCCATGGAATATCGGTCATCTTGGATCTCGACGGGACGCTCGTGGACAGCGAGCCGAACTACTACGAGGCAGGTCGGCAGACCCTCGCCGAGCACGGCGTCCCCGACTTCAGCTGGGCGGACCACGAGCGGTACGTCGGCATCAGCACGCAGGAGACCGTCGCCGACTGGAAGGAGCGGTACGGCCTGCGGGCCTCCGTGGAGGAGCTGTTCACCGCCAAGAACCGCCGCTATCTCGAACTGGCCCGCACCGCCACGCGCGCGTACCCCGAAATGCGCGCGTTCGTCGAGCTGCTGGCGGCCGAGGACGTCCCCATGGCCGTGGCCTCCGGGTCCTCCCCCGAGGCCATCGAGGCGGTCCTGTCCGGCACGGGCCTGGCCGACCACCTGCGGACCGTCGTCTCGGCCGACGAGGTCGCGCACGGCAAGCCCGCTCCCGACGTCTTCCTGGAGGCGGCTCGCCGGCTCGGGTCGGACCCGGCCGACTGCGTGGTGCTGGAGGACGCCGCCCCGGGCGCCGCCGCCGCGCACGCGGCGGGGATGCGCTGCATCGCGATCCCGTACGTCCCGGCACAGGCGGACGCACCGGAGTTCACCACCGCCGGCCTGCTCCTGCGGGGCGGCCAGGAGGAGTTCACGGCACGGACGGCATATGACTGGCTGGCGCGCTCGGGCGGCCTTTCCTGAACTCGCCACTCCCGACCCGTTGACGCCCCCTCGTCCCCTCCCTAGGGTCTGGTCGACCTCTCGCACAAGGTTCGATATTCCGAACGCTCGTTGCACTGTGGACCCGTGGAGGAGCACCCATGGCACGGCCCCTCTCCAGACGATCCCTTCTCCAGGCCGCGACCCTCGCCGCGGCCGTACCCGCTCTCTCCCGCACGGCGACGGGCCGGGCCGCGGCGGTACCCGCGGCGGCGGCCCTCGCCGCGGCCGCCGCCCCGTCGGCCTGGACCGTACGGCCCTTCGGTCTGGAGGAAGTGGCGCTCGGCCGGGGCGTCTTCGCGGACAAACGGCAGCTGATGCTGGATCACGCGCGGGGCTACGACGTGAACCGGCTGCTGCAGGTGTTCCGCGCCAACGCCGGTCTGGCCACGGGCGGCGCGGTCGCGCCGGGCGGCTGGGAGGGGCTGGACGGCGAGGCCAACGGCAATCTGCGCGGCCACTACACCGGCCACTTCCTGACCATGCTGGCGCAGGCGTACCGCAGCACGCAGGAAAAGGTGTTCGCCGACCGGATCGGCACCATGGTGGGCGCGCTGACCGAGGTGCGCGCGGCGCTGCGGCGCGATCCGGCGGCGCTCAGCGTCGCCGGGAGGTTCGGGACGGCCGTGGAGAACGTGCGGGGCTCCTACCAGTACGTCGAACTGCCGGCCGCCGTGCTCGGCGGTGCCCCGGCCGTCACCCTGTCGGTGTGGGTGAAGCCCACGCACGACGCCGGCTGGACCCGGGTCTTCGACTTCGGCGACGACACGAACCGGTACCTGTACCTGGCCGCCCGCAACCAGGCCGGAGTGCCGCGCTTCGCCGTCACGACCTCGGGCGCCGGCGGCGAGCAGGGTCTGAACGGCACGGCCCCGCTGCCGCTGAACCAGTGGAGCCACCTGGCGGTCACCCTCGCGGGCGGCACCGGCACCCTCTACGTCAACGGCACCGCCGTCGCGCGCAACACCGCGATGACCCTCACCCCGTCGGCGCTCGGCACGCTGAAGAACAACTGGCTCGGCCGCTCCAACTACTCAGCCGACCCCGTCTTCGCGGGCGCCTTCGAGGAGTTCAACGTCTTCTCACGGGCCCTGACCGCCGCCGAGATCACCGAGTTGCAGAGCCGTCCGGCCGCCGACGCCTCGACAGGCAAGGGCGACCTGGCGTCGTACGCCTTCGACGAGACTGCCGGCGGGACCTTCGCGGACGCCTCCGGCCGGGGCCTGACCGCCACCCTGCGCCGCACCTGGGGCGGGCCCAGCCACCCGGGGTTCCTCGCGGCGTACCCGGAGACGCAGTTCATCGACCTGGAGTCGCGCACCACCTCCGACTACACCAAGGTGTGGGCGCCGTACTACACCGCGCACAAGATCCTCAGGGGGCTGCTCGACGCCTACACCGCCACGGACGACGACCGGGCCCTGGACCTGGCGTCCGGCATGTGCGACTGGATGTACTCCCGGCTGTCCAAGCTGCCGGAGTCCACGCTCCAGCGGATGTGGGGGATCTTCTCCAGCGGCGAGTTCGGGGGCATCGTCGAGGCGATCTGCGACCTGCACACGATCACCGGGAAGGCCGAACACCTCGCGCTGGCCAAGCTGTTCGACCTGGACCGGCTGATCGACGCGTGCGCGGCGAACACCGACATCCTCGACGGGCTGCACGCCAACCAGCACATCCCGATCTTCACCGGCTACGTGCGGCTGTACGACGAGACGGGCGAGGAGCGCTACCTCACGTCGGCGAAGAACTTCTGGGACATGGTCGTCCCGCACCGCATGTACGGCATCGGCGGCACCAGCACCCAGGAGTTCTGGAAGGCGCGGGACGTGATCGCGGGCACGATCGGCGCGACCACGGCCGAGACCTGCTGCGCGTACAACATGCTCAAGCTGAGCCGGACCCTGTTCTTCCACGAGCAGGACCCGAAGTACATGGACTACTACGAGCGGGCCCTGTACAACCAGGTCCTCGGCTCCAAGCAGGACAAGCCCGACGCGGAGAAGCCGCTCGTCACGTACTTCATCGGGATGACGCCCGGTCATGTCCGTGACTACACGCCCAAGCAGGGCACCACCTGCTGCGAGGGCACCGGCATGGAGAGCGCCACCAAGTACCAGGACTCGGTGTACTTCACGCGGTCCGACGGCAGCGCCCTGTACGTCAACCTGTACAGCCCGTCCACGCTGACCTGGGCCGAGAAGGGCGTCACGGTCACCCAGACCACGCGTTTCCCCCAGGAGCAGGGCAGCACGCTGGCCTTCGGGGGCGGGCCGGCCTCGTTCACGCTGCGGCTGCGCGTGCCGTCGTGGGCGACCGCCGGGTTCCGGGTGACCGTCAACGGGCGTGCGGTGTCCGGGACCCCGAAGCCGGGGAGCTACTTCGACGTGTCCCGGACCTGGCGCGCCGGCGACACCGTCCGCATCGCCATGCCGTTCCGGACGCGGGTGGAGAAGGCCCTCGACGACCCGTCGCTGCAGACCCTGTTCCACGGCCCGGTCAACCTGGTGGCCCGCGACGCCGCCACGGAGTGGCTGAAGGTCGGGCTGTACGGCAACGCCGGTCTCTCCGGCGACCTGGCGCACTCCCTCACGCCGGTGCCGGGCAAGCCGCTCCACTTCACCCTCGACGGACGGGAATGGGCGCCGTTCTCCGAGGGGACGGAGGACCCGACCCACGCCTACTTCCGCCGCTTTGAGCCGAAGGCCGTGTTCGGCGGCGAGGACTCGGGCGTCGCCAACCCGGCGCGGGCCGACGGCACCACGCTCCTGGACGAGATCTGGGCCGGGGCGCCGTTCCGGAGCAAGGGTGCGCTGGTGGCGCGGGTACGGTCCACGGTGGACGCGTGGGTCACGGCCGGGCTGCTGAGCAGGGCCGACGGCGACCAGGTGGTGCGGACGGCGGCCGGGGCCTCGTACCGGCCCTGAGCATCCGCGTCCGGGTCCGGTGCCGTGCGTCCCAGGTGCCGGGCCCGGGCGGCGCCCGAACTTTTTTGCGGCAGCGGTGATTGTTTCGCCTCCGGCGTCCGTACTTCTTGGTGTTGGGCCGTTCACATCCCAGGAGGCACGATGCGCATCTCGCGCAGCACGGCAGGAACCGCGTTCGTCGGCGGTGCGATGATCCTGACGCTCACCGCACTCGCCTACCCGAGCATGCTGGGCGTGCAGAACACGGCTTCCGGCCAGGACCGCATCATCGCCAACACCCAGTGGGGTCCGCTGACCGAGGCGGACCGCGACTTCGTGGTCCGTGTGCGCGCGGCCGGGCTGTGGGAGTACCCGATGGCGCAACTGATCAGGCAGCGGAGCAAGTCGCCGGAGATGCAGGAGGTCGCCGAGCACCTGCTCGTGGGCCACGGCCGGCTCGACGCGGGCTGCCGCAAGGTGGCCACGGACATGGGCATCACCCTGCCGAACGAGGCGTCGCCGCAGCAGCAGCAGTTCGTGGCGACGGCGGAAGGCAGCTCCGGCAAGGAGTTCGAGTCCACGGCCGTGACGGTCATGCGCGTCGCGCACGGGGGCATCTTCCCGACGATCGCCAAGATCCGGGCGACCACCCGGAACAGCCTCGTGCGGGAGCTCGCCGACACGACCAACGACACCGTTCTCGACCACATCACGGTCCTGGAGAAGACCGGTCTGATCAACCACGAGCAGGTCGCCTTCCAGATCACCGCTCCGGCCAAGCTGCCCCAGGACCAGACGACGCCGCCGCCTCCGCAGGCGGGCGCGCCGGTCCGTGTGCTGCCGATCCCCGACGACCTGAAGGACCTCCAGACGGTCGCCCCCAACCCGTCCTACGGGGCGCCGCAGCCGACGCCGTCGGCGGGATGAGCGAGGGCGGCGGGACCGAGCCGGCCTGAAGGAAGAGTTCAGGCTCCGCGCGGTGACTCCCTGGCCCGGCGCGGTGCACCCCGGGCCCTTCGAGTGCTACGACCGCCGGCGGGGTTTGCCCCGCCTGCCGCTCTTGGGGGTGCCCTTGGGGGTGCCGCCGGAGCCGCTTCCGCGGCGATGGTTCGTGCCCGGCTGCCCGGCGGACGCCGCCGGCTTCCGCCGGGCTCCGTCCTTCTCCGTGCGCCCGGGCTTGTCCTGCGCCGCGGGCCGCGTGCGGCCCCGGGTGCTGTTGACCGTGCGGCCGCGGACGATGCCGATGAAGTCCTCGACCTGGTCCGTCGTCGCGTCCTCGGGCCAGGCCAGGGCCACGCGTGACTCGGGGGCGTCCTTGAGGGGACGGTGGGTGAGGTCCTTGCGGTGGTGGAGGCGGGCGAGCGACAGGGGGACGATCAGGACGCCGATGCCGGCCGCGACGAGTTCGACGGCGTCGGCTGTGGTGGCGGGGCGTTCGAAGGCGGGCCGCCCGGGCAGGATCTCCCAGTCGAGGACGTCGTCGAGGGGGTGCAGCACGATGTCGTCGGCGAGGTCCTCGGGGGACACCTCGTCGACCGCCGTGACCAGGTGGTCCTTGGGCACCACGACGACGGTCTGCTCGGTGTAGAGGGGGATCGCGCTGAAGACCGTGCGGTCCACGGGCAGCCGCACCAGCCCCGCGTCGGCGTCCCCGCCCCGCAGCCGCTCGGCCGCAGCGGCGGCGGGCACCTGCGTGAGGGCCAGCGGGACGTCGGGACACCGCTCGTTCCAGATGCGCACCCACTTGTCGGGCATCACCCCGGGGACGTACACGAGCCGGAACGGGGGAGTTTCATCCGAGCCTGTCACCTGGCCAGGTTACCGGCCGTGGTCGGGGGTCGCGCACACGCTCGATAGGCTGGACGGCATGACGTCGCACCAGAGCACCCAGACGATGAAGCCCGCTACCGCGGCGAAGAAACTGGGTGTGTACCTCGAGGCCACCCCCGCCGAGTTCCGGGAGGGTGTCGTCTCGCGCGCCGAGCTGAACGAGCTCCAGGCGAACCCGCCGCAGTGGCTTCAGGACCTGCGGCGCAACGGCCCGCACCCCCGCCCGGTGGTCGCGGCGAAGCTCGGCGTCTCCATCGCGGGGCTCGCCCGCGGGGGCGTCACCGAGCCCCTCACCACCGATCAGATCGAGACGCTGAAGCAGGAGAACCCCGAGTGGCTGGTGCGGGAGCGAGCCACTCAGGCGGAGGTCCGCAAGGAGGCGGTCCGCATCAGGAAGAAGAACGCCCAGCGCAACGACTGACCTGCCGGTCTCCTCGCAGACGGCCCCCACCGGTCCTTCCGGTGGGGGCCGCCGTCGTTTCCGGGCCCTCCCGGGCCCCGTGGGGCATCGGTGAAATCTTTCAGCCATGTCTTGACGTGGTGATGAAACGATCCGTAGCTTGGCCGATCATTTAGATTCGTGAAGGACGTTCACGAATATGAACGGAGAATCATCCATGCGGGATCGCCGACGCCGCATCGACATGCGGCTCCGCCACGCGCGCCGCCTGGCTGCCGCGCTCGCCGTCTCAGGGCTCCTGTTCGGAACGGCCGCCTGCGGCTCCGGTTCCGGCAGCGCCCGGGCCGGCGATCCGAACACGCTGGAGGTGTGGACCCGGAGCGACCCGGAGTCCGCCCAGACCTACGACCGGGTGTTCGCCGCCTTCACCAAGAAGACCGGCATCAGGATCGACTACCAGCCGGTCATGAACTTCGACCAGCAGCTCCAGAGCCGCGCGTCCACCAAGGACCTGCCGGACGTCATGATCAACGACACCGCTCTGATGGGCAGTTACCAGGCGCAGGGCCTGCTCAAGCCCATCACCCCGGCCTCGATAGCGGGCCACGACGACATCACCGCCACGTCCTGGTCGTCCACCGTGGGCCGCGACGGCAGGCACTACGGCATCCCGTACTCCCGGCAGGCCATGACGCTGTTCGTCCGCAAGGACTGGCGCGAGAAGCTCGGCCTGCCGCGGCCGAGGACCTGGCAGGACACGCTCGCCCTCGCCAAGGCCTTCGCCACCCGCGATCCGGACGGCGACGGCAGGAGGAACACGTACGGCATGGTCGTGCCCGGCAGCGCGCAGAACGGCTATGTCGCCTGGTGGGGAGCCAGCTGGCTGTGGCAGGGCGGTGTGCGGATCATCGAGAAGGACGGCTCGGGCTACCGGCCCGCGATGGACTCCCCGGCCGCCCTGCGCACCGTCACCTGGATGAAGGACAACCTCTTCTGCGGTGACAACGGTGTCATCCAGCCCAGCGCCCTGACCTCCGTCACCGCGAACACCACCAACTTCCAGGACGGCAACGCCGGGATGTACCTCACCGGCCCGTACAACATCTCCACGTTCGACAAGGCGTTGGGCAAGGACAAGTACGAGGTGCTGCCCGCGCCTTCCGGCCCGGCCGGCAACAACGACGTGCTGGCCGACGGCGAGAACATCTACTTCGGCGCGAAGACGGGGAAGGCGAAGCTGGAACAGGCGCTCGCCGCGTTCCTGATCTCGCCCGAGGGCCAGACGCTCGCCATGACCGGCGACCACCAGCCCGTGGTGCGCATCCCCGTCAACTCCACGCTGGACGCGGCCAAGGTGCGCGACGACCCGCGCTGGAGCGTGGTGCAGAAGGCGTACGAGACGGCCTCCGTGCAGTTCCCCAACGCCCCCGACTTCGCCCCGATCAAGCAGGACACCGCCGACGCGCTGAACGCGCTCTTCACGTACTGCGGCAGCGACGTCCGCTCCGGCCTGAAGGAACTCAACGACACCCTCGCCGGTGACCTCAAGGACCAGGAGCTGCTGAAATGACCGCGACCGTGACGACGCCCGGGCCCCGCAGAGCCCGGCTGTCGAGCAAGAAGGCCGTACTGCCCTGGCTGTTCCTGGCCCCGGGCCTGCTGCTCGCCCTCGTCTTCAAGTTCCTGCCCATGGGCAAGGGCGTCTGGCTCAGCTTCTTCGACGTACGGCCCTTCCTCGGTGACAAGTGGGTCGGCCTCGACAACTACACCCGGGTCCTGACCGACCACCGCTTCCAGGACGCCATCGGCCACACGCTGGTCCTCGGCATCGGCATGTCCATAGGCGGCATCCTGGTCGGCTTCCTGCTGGCCCTGCTTCTGGAGGGCCAGGCCCGTTCCCTGAAGCTCGTCCGCACCGCCGTGTTCCTGCCCGTCGTCACCGCCACCGCGGTGGTCGGCGAGATGTGGCGGCTGATGTACTACCCGACCTCCGACGGCCTCATCAACAGCGGTCTCGGGCTGCTGGGTCTGGGCCCCGTGCCCTACCTCGACAACCCCGACACGGCGCTGTGGGCGACGATGGCCATGGGCATCTGGATGCTCGCCCCGTACAACATGGTGATCATCCTCGCCGGACTGGCCGGCGTGGACCGCTCGCTGTACGAGGCCGCCGCGATGGACGGCGTCTCACTGTGGCAGCGGCTGCGGCACATCACGCTGCCCGCGATCCGCCCCGCCCTCGGCATCGTCCTCACCCTCGCCGCCATCCGCGGACTGCGCGTCTTCACCGAGGTGTACGTCCTCACCGGCGGCGGCCCGGCCGGCTCCACCGACGTGTGGATGACCCGCGCCTACACCCTCGGCTTCACCCGTAACGACATCGGCGGCGCCTCGGCCGCCTCCGTGGTCCTGCTCTGCGTGACGCTGCTGCTCACCGTCACGGTCAACTACCTCCGCAAGAGGGGAGACGTGCGATGAGCGCCCCCGCCATCGACCCCGTCCGCACCCCGGTGACCGCATCCCCCGCGCGGAAGTCCGCCGGGAAGCAGCGCACCACCCCCGCCCGTTTCGACACGGCCCTCGGCTGGAGCGACCGGCCCGGCCCCGCCTGGCTCCTGCGCGTCCTGCTCTGCCTGCTGGCCCTCGGCGTCTTCGCGGCCCCGTTCCTGACGATCTTCTCGGGTTCCTTCAGCGAGAAGGCCAGCGGTTCGACCCTGTCGTTCCTCCCCCACCACCCGACCCTGCTCAACTTCGAGGTGGCGGGAGAGCGGGGCATCTGGGACTACTTCGGCAACTCCCTGCTCATCGCGGGCGGCGGACTGCTGCTCCAGCTCGTCGTCTGCACACTCGCCGCGTACGCCCTGGCCCGGCACAGGTTCCGCGGGCAGGCGCTGATCCTGACCCTGTTCATGCTGACGATGATGCTCCCGGAGGAGGTCATCGCCATCCCGCTGTCCCTGGTCCTCGGTCATGTGCCCGTGGTCGGTCTCGATCTGAAGGGCACCGTCTGGGGCGTGATCCTGCCGCTCGGCGCCTGGGGGTTCTCGGTGATGGTGCTCACCGAGTTCATGAAGGACATCCCCGCCGAGATCGAGGAGGCCGCCCGGATCGACGGCGTGGGCGAGCTGCGGATGCTGTGGCAGGTGGTCCTGCCGCTGTGCAGGCCCGCGCTCGGCGTGGCCGGTGTGCTCGGCTTCATCATGATCTGGGACCAGTACCTGCTGCCCCTGATCGCCGCCAAGGACCCCACCGACTACACGGTCACCGTCGCCCTGTCCATCCTGCGCACCGACCCCGAGGTCGGCTCGGGGGTGGTGCTGGCCGGTGCGGTCATCGCCCTGCTGCCCAGCCTGATCGTCTATCTGCTCCTCCAGCGCTCGCTGGTCACCGGCATCGCCGCCGGGGCCACCAAGGGCTGACCACCCAACCCCCACGTATGAGGGAGACATGAAGTTCCACGGAGTGCTGTTCTTCCCGGTCACGCCGTTCGCGGCGGACGGCTCACTGGACGAGGAACGGCTGGCCCAGCACATCGAGTCGGGTGTCGCCGCGGGCGCGGGAGGTGTGTTCGTCGCCTGCGGCACCGGCGAGTTCCACGCGCTGACGGCCGAGGAGATCGAGCGGGCCACACGGGTCGCCGTCGCGACCACGGCCGGCCGGGTGCCGGTCCTCGCGGCGGCCGGCGGTCCCGTGCCGGTCGCCCGGGACCAGGCCGCCCGCGTCGAACGCGCCGGCGCCGACGGCATCCTGCTGCTGCCGCCCTACCTGGTGAGCGCCCCGCAGCAGGGCCTCGTGCGGTACGTCGAGGAGGTCACCGCCGCCACCGGGCTGCCCGTGGTCTTCTACCAGCGGGGCACCGCCCGGCTCACCGCGGAGACGGCGGCCCGGATCGCCGCGCTGCCCGGGGTCGTCGGCCTCAAGGACGGCATCGGGGACATCGAGCGGATGCACCGCATCGTCCGCGCGGTGCGCGCCGTGCCGGGCGGGGAGGACTTCCAGTTCTTCAACGGCCTGCCCACCGCCGAGATGACCGCGCCCGCCTACCAGGGGGTCGGCGTCGAGCTGTACTCCTCGGCGGTGTTCGCCTTCGCCCCGGAGATCGCCCTGGCCTTCCACCGGGCCCTCGCGGAGGACGACGACGCCCGGGTGTCGCTGCTGCTCGACGAGTTCTACGGCCCGCTGGTCGCCCTGCGCGACGAGGTGCCCGGGTACGCCGTGTCGCTCGTGAAGGCCGGGGTGACGCTGCGCGGCCTGGACGTGGGCGGCGTCCGGGCGCCCCTGCTCGATCCGGCGCCGGAGCACGTGGCGCGGCTCGCGAAACTCCTCGACCGCGGGCTGGAGGTGGCCGGCGCATGAGCGCGACGCGCATCCGCGAGCTGATCGTCACGCCGATCGCGTTCGGCGACCCACCCCTGCTCAACTCCAACGGCGTGCACGAGCCGCTCGCCCTGCGGATCGTGCTCCAGCTGGTCCTGGAGGACGGCACGGTCGGGCTCGGCGAGTCCCCGGGCGGCACGGCCCGGCTGGAGCGGCTGCACGCCGCCGCGCAGGTGGTGGCCGGCATGGACGTCTTCGACGCCACCGCCGTCTGCGCCGCGATCGACACGGCCCTGCTGCCGACCGTGCCCAGTTCCCACGAGCGCGGCTGGACCACGTCGGCCGTGGAGGTCGCCTGCCTGGACGCGCAGGGCAAGCTGCTCGGGCGTCCCGTGAGCGACCTGCTGGGCGGCAGGGTCCGCGACTCGGTGCCGTTCGCCGCGTACCTCTTCTACAAGTGGGCCGAGCACCCCGCGCTCGACGGCCGTGCCGCCATCGCCGACGACTGGGGCGAGGCGCTCGACCCGGCCGGGATCGTCGAGCAGGCCCGGCTGATGCAACAGCGGTACGGCTTCCGCTCGTTCAAGCTCAAGGGCGGTGTCTTCCCGCCCGACGAGGAGATCGCCGCGATGCGGGCGCTGGCGGAGGCCTTCCCAGGGCAGCCGCTGCGCCTGGACCCGAACGTGGCGTGGACGGTGGCGACGTCGAAGTACGTCGCCCGTGAACTGGACGGCGTGCTGGAGTACCTGGAGGACCCGACCAAGGGCATCCCCGGCATGGCCGAGGTCGCCCAGGACTCTCCCCTGCCGCTCGCGACCAACATGTGCGTCATCGCCTGGGAACACCTGAAGCCGGCCGTCGAGCAGAACGCGATCCAGGTCCTGCTCACCGACCACCACTACTGGGGCGGACTGCGCCGGACCCGTGAACTGGCCGCCGTGTGCGAGGCGTTCGGGCTCGCCCTGTCGATGCACTCCAACTCGCACCTGGGCATCAGCCTCGCCGCGATGACCCATGTCGCGGCGGCGATCCCCCACCTCGACCACTCCTGCGACACGCACTACCCGTGGAACTCGGCCGACGACGTGATCGTGCCGGGCGTGCTGGAGCTGCGCGACGGGGAGGTCGAGGTGCCCACCGGGCCGGGGCTGGGCGTCGAGCTCGACCACGACCGGCTGGAGCGACTGCACCGACGGTACCTCGACTCCGGGATGCGCAGCAGGGACGACACCGGCTACATGCGGCGGTTCCGGCCGGACTACGAACTGCGGCTCCCCCGCTGGTGACACCCGTGCGCCCCTCCCCGGGGAGGGGCGCACGCGTCCCCTACGACTTGGGCACCTTCAGCCGGTCCCAGGTGAGCTTGCCCGGGATGCCGTCGGCGTCCTTTCCGGAGAAGCCCTGCTTCTGCTGCCACAGCGCGTAGGACCGGCGGTCGGCCTCGCTCCAGTCGGGGCTCGGCCCCTCCTCGTAGCGGCTGCACCCCTCGGCGACCAGGCGGCGCCCCATCGCCGTGATGATCGGGGAGCGCTGCCCGACGTGGAAGAACGCGGCGCCCGGGAACGGCTCGTAGGACGGCCTGGGCGCCGGCTTCGGGTCCGGGGCCGGCTTGCCGCCTCCCCCGGCGCCCTTGAGCCGGTCGCGTATGCGGGAGCGCATGCCGTCCATGGTGAAGCCGCGCGGGTCGACCTTGCCCGGCTGCCACTCCTTGTGGCCGATGACGGACCGCTCGGACCAGCCGTGGTGGCGGCAGATCGCCGCGGCGACCTTCTCGATGGCCTCCTTCTGCGCCTCGGGCCAGGGGTCCTTGCCGTTGCCGAGGTTGATGCACTCGAAGCCGTAGAAGTGCCGGTTGCCGTCGGTGTCGGCCTCGTTGTCGGCCGGCAGCCTCGACTCGTTGATCACGGCGCGCAGGACGTCGCCGTCGCCGAGGCCGGCGTGGTTGGCCCGGCCGTTGCCGACCAGGTGGACGTGGCCCTTCTTGTCGATGACGCCGTGGCAGAGCGGGCCGGGGAGGCTGGAGTAGCCGTCGTAGCAGATGTCGACGGAGGCGGCGGTGCCGGAGGTGACGGTGTGGTGGATCATCACGCCGTTCACCGGGCCCCAGGGGCCCTTGCTGTTGCGGTTGTGGGTGCGCCAGCTGCGGACCTCGTGGACGGTCAGGCCCTCGGCCCGGAGGATCTCCACCAGCTTGGACGCGCTCAGCGGCTTGGCCATCAGTTGTCTCCTTCCACGGCGGCTTCCGCCTCCGCGGTGGTCTGGGACCTCCCGTGGGAGGGGTCGGCCTCGGCGGCCTGCTCCTCGCGGCGGGCCTGCTCCTCGGCGGCGAGGGCCGCCTCGTCGGCGGCGGGCACGCTGCTCGCCATCGGGCCGAAGGCCAGGCGCAGGTCGACCGCGCTGCCCTCGCCCTTGATGAGGGCCAGCGGGGCGAAGTGCCGGGCGATGCCGGCCGGTCCCTGGAGCAGGGGGCGGCGGGCCCGGTCCAGCGGCCACTCGACGCCGCCGGTGGCGGTGCGGGCCGGGACGATCCAGTGGTCGCCGGTGCGGTAGGTGCCGCCCTGGGCGAAGTACACCTCGACACCGTCCTCCAGGGGCAGCCACTCCCCCTCGGTGACGGGGATCGCGCCGCCGCGCAGGGCGGTGGTGCGGCCCTTGCGCCGGGGGCCGCCGGTGTGGTCCCAGCGGCGCAGGTACGGGTTGAGGTGCGCCAGGCGTCCGACGCCCGGGGCGGGTTCGGCGGACAGGCGGACGCGGCGGCCGGGCAGGTCCAGTTCCTCGACGCGCAGCAGCGGCAGGGGCTCCAGGCGGGAGGCGTAGGCGGTGTCGACGAACTCGACGTGGTCGCCGACGTCCAGGTCCAGCTTGTCGTCGTGGCCGAGGGACGCCAACTGCACCCAGGTGCCGTCGAGTTCGTCGACGGGGACGACGACGGAGCCGTTCTCGCGGGACCACTTGAAGGTGGCGTCCTTCGCCTCGCCGCCCGCGTGCACCTCCACCCGGTACAGCTGGTTCTCGGGGCCGCGGTAGCGGGCGTCCGGCTTGACGAGGCAGGGGTCCTCGTCGGCGTGGTCGGGCCGCTCGCTGCGGGCGGCGAGCCGTGCCGCGGGGGCCGACTGCCGCTGGGCCCAGCGGGTGAAGGCGGCCCGGACGACCTCCTTGGACGGGTCGGTCTCCTCGATCTCCAGCGCGGTGAGGGACAGCGGCAGCACCTGCCAGACGACCTTCACCCGGGCGGCGGTGTCGGGCAGGGCCGCGCCGAGGGCGACCTCGCGCAGCGTCGGGTCCTCGGCCGCGGTGACCGAGCGCTCCCACACGGCGAGGTAGACGAGGAACGGCGTCTGGGCGGGCGAGGGCAGTCGGTCGCCGGGCTTCTCCGGGTCGCGGAAGCCGTCGGGCTGGTCCCAGTAGGTCCAGTGCGCGGGCGGCTCCGGCGCGGACTCCGCGCTCTCCTCGTCGGGGACGGGCACGCCGGGCGCGGGGCGGTCGGCGTCGCAGAGGATGCCGTCGACGTAGTAGCGGCCGCCGTGGATGAGGAGGGTGTCGATCTCGTGCTTGCCGCCGACGTACTCGATGCGGAAGCCGGCGGCGTCGCGCGGGCCGCCGTGCGGGCCGATCAGGTCGGCGGCGAGGGTGCGGGCCTGGTGGAGCTGGATCGCGGTCTGCTCGTTGAGGTCGGCGTCGAGCTGGACGCGGCCCTGCTGGGCGACGACCGCGGAGTAGTGCCGCTCCGGGCGGAAGGTGGAGCGGGAGAGGTCTGCGTGCATGAAGGGTGTCCCCCCTGGTTCAGAAATGCGGGTTCACAAGGTCGGTGGCGGCGCGCGCCTCACGTCACGAAGAAGATCCCGGCGTCGGTGCCCGCGGGCGTGTACTCGGCGAGCCGGGCCCGGAGACCGTCCTCGCGCTGCGGCCGGTACAGGTCGTGGAAGGCGCCGAGTTCGGCTCCGTCGTCCGCGCCGCGCCGGATCTGTTCGGGGGCGCGGTCGGCGAGCAGGCCGTACCAGGGTGTGCCGTAGCGCTGGGAGGCGAACAGCGGCTTGGTGTCCGGGCAGCGGTGGCGGCGCGGGGTGCGCGATCCGGTGGGGACGTAGGAGTGGCGCAGGCAGCCGATGCCGCGCCGGGCCACGTGGAGCCGGCCCGTGAGGACGCTGTTCTCGGCGATCTCGACGGCGTGCGTGTGGATCTCGCCGAAGACGGTCGTGCGGTGCAGGTGCAGCACGGCGTGGGCGTGGCGGCAGTCGGGGGCGGAGAGGGCCTCGCGGTCGTCGGCGGTGGCGTCGAGGACGCTGTCGCGGATGTGGATGTCGAGGGGGTCCTCGCTCACCTCGTCGCCGATGACCTCGATGGTGCCGAGGACGCTGTGCTCGATCTGGAGGCACGCGGTGGTGCGGTCCAGGACGATGCTCGGCTCCTCCGGCGAGTGCGGTGCGCACTCGGGCTCCAGCGACCAGCCGGGCACGAGGGTGCTGTGCCGTACGACGACGGCGCCCATCGCGCCGGTGACGTTGATGCCGCGCCCGGCGACGAGCAGCCCGTCGAGCACGACCCGGGGCCGCTCGTGCGGGGCGCACTCCTCGGACACCGCGCGGATGTTGAGGGCGTCGGGGCGGTTGCTGTACCAGTCGAGGAGGCGGATGACCGGGCGGGTGCCCTCCGCCGCGCGCAGTTCGAGCCGGTCGCCGGGGTCGAGGTCGAAGTCCAGCTGCTCCTGGTAGGCGCCGCTGTGCGTGATCTCGATGATGCCGGCGGGCCCGGTCCGGTCGGCCCGGCGGTCGTGCTGCCAGGCCCGGTAGGCGTCCATGATCTGCCGGTACGGCTGCCCGGGTCCGACCCGGTACACCTCGGCGTCCGGCCGCGGCTCCCGGTTCCGCCCGTACTCGCCGCCGCCCAGGTCGGCCGGGGAGGCGTAGTGGTAGTCGACCCACACGCCCTGCCGGGGCGCGGAGCGCGAACCGAACGCGATCCGGCCCAGCTCCGGGTCGACGGCCACCTGGCCGCGCCTCGGCCGGTAGCGCCAGTCGGACAGGTCGGCGACGACGATGTCCGAGGGCGGTACGGGCTTGTCCTCACCGTCGCGGCGGATGACGAAGCTCTTGCCGGGGCCGTAGTAGTCGAGCAGCCGGTCGTGCAGGAGGCGGCGGGTGACGAACGCCGGGACGTTGTCGACGGTGGCGATGTGCGTCGGCGAGGGTTCCGGGAACGGCTTGGTGACCAGCGGGGTGTCGTTGCCGAGGATCGAGAAGGTGTAGAGGTTGCGGGCCCGGTCGATGCAGTAGGCCGGGGTGCGGGTCAGCGGGTACGCCTTCAGCCGCCACACGAACAGGGCGACGCCCGCCGGGCTCCAGCCGCCCTGCCGTCTGACGGAGTCGGCCCTGCGGACGTCGACCGTGCGGGCCGTGCCCGCGAACGGCCCGCCGCCGAGCGCGAGTTCGGCCCCGTCCCGCAGGTCGACGAGACGGCCCCGCTCACCGCGCCGGCTGCCGGTGCCGTACAGCTTCACCGGCTGGGTGTGCGCCACCTGCCGGGACAGTTCGACGGCCCGGGCGGGCCAGTCGGCGACCTGCTCGGAGAGTTCCTCCAGCAGGTGCAGGGTGCCCTTGCGGCGGCGGTGGGCGACGGTGGCGGCCACGTCCCGGCGCGGGGCGACGGCCTCGGCGAGCGCGGCCCGGCCGCCGTCGTGCAGGCCGGTGGTGAGGACGCGCTCGTAGCCGGGCAGGGTGCGGTAGCCGACCAGATCGCCGAGGTACGGCAGCACCCAGGGGGCGGCCGTTTCCACGAACAGGTCCTCGTAGCCCTGCTCGACGCCGTCGCGGACGCGGTCGAGCTGCTCGGCGATCACGGCGAGCAGGGCGCGCAGCGGCTCGCCCTCCTCGGCGTCGCGCAGCCGGTGCCAGCGGGGCAGCAGCGCGGCGAGCCCGTCCGGGTCCCTGGGCACCACCGGGGCCGGCGTTTCCAACTGGGTGTCCGGGGACATCACTTGACCTCCGTCAGAATCAGGGAGTCCGCGGCCCGGGGCGACAGCAGGGCGAGCTGGGCCGGGCGGATGCCGCGGAAGACGTACACCGAACGGCCCGCGGGCAGGCGCCGGGTATCGGTGATGTCGGGGTTGAGGCGCAGGAGTTCGGCGAGCGGGATGGCGTACCGGGTGCAGATCTCCGACAGGGTCTCGCCGTTCTCGGCGCGGACCGTGTGGGTCCTCTCGTCGTACGTCGCCGGGTGCGCGGGGACGGACGCCCTGGGCGGGCCGGGCCGGGTGAGCAGCTCGGTGAGCTCCTCCGGGGTGGCGGAGGCGGGCACGCCGGTGAAGACGTCGACGTCCACGTAGTCGACGCCGGGCACGGTGTGGGCGGTGGCCAGGACCTCGGAGAGGCGGGCGGGCCGGCCCAGTTCGCGGCCCTCGAAGCCGAGTCGGCGCAGCAGGGCGCGGCGCAGGCGCGGCTCGACGTTCTGCCAGGCGTGGTCGGGGGCGACCTTGACCCGGGCGGCGAGCAGCAGCAGGACCAGCTCGCGGCCGTCCACGCGGACCGGGAGGTTCGCGTCGCCGTACTCGGTGAGGGCTCCGCGCAGGGCGCGCAGGGTGTCGGAGTCGGGGGTGATCGGCACGTCGTCCGTGCCGGCGACCGTCACGTGCAGCACCCGCCTGCGTCCGTCGAAGAGTTCGCGTGCGGCGGCCCGGCCGATGCCGGCGCGGGAGCGGGCGAAGTCCTCGTAGTCGGAGGCGGAGACCAGCCGGTCCAGGGCCGACACGGCCAGGGGGATCGTGCGGCGGGTCAGGCCCGGGCCGTCGGCGTCCGCGCCGCCGGTCGCGGGGCGCGGGTTGGTGACGGCGGTGACGCCGAGCGGCCGGGTGAGGGGCTGGGTGACCCGGTCGGCGGGCACGTTGGCGGCCTTGCCGGTGCCGAAGCGGTAGCGGGCGCGGATGTTCTCGTGCCCGGAGGGCAGGCGGGCGCCGTGCACCCCGTCGCCGAAGGTCACCGTCGTACGGCCGTCGGCGGTGGCGCCGGTGATGTAGACGCGCTCGCTGGGGCCGCGTCCCGCGAGGCTGTCGACCTCGTGCCACAGCACGCCGTCGACCCGGATCTCCAGCACGGGCGTGGCGCCGAGGGGGTTGTCGTCGGCGAGCCAGGTCAGCGGGGACTGCCAGAGCGCGAAGGTCTGGTTGACGCGGTCCGAGTCGCCGCTGCCGATGGCCTCCTCGCGGCTCTCGCCGTGGGTGGCCTCGACGACGTTGCCGAGGATCCGCACCGTCTCGCGGCGGTAGCGGTGGGCCAGGTCCGCGGTGAGGACGAGCCGGGTGTGCACGGGGTCGCCGGGCAGCCGCGGGTCGGCGGCCGGCTCCGCGGAGGCGATCGTGACGACCTCGGTGGCCCGGACGCCGGCCGTGCCCGGGAGGTCGCTGCGCTCGCCGGTCACGATGAGCGTGCGGCCGGGCCGCAGTCCCTCGTACAGCTCGGCGAGTTCGATCTCGTTGCCGTGCACGTCCTCGCCGAGCGGCTCGTCGGCCGGGCTCAGCGGTTCGCCCGCCGCGTGCACGGTGGTGTCGCGGATGTGGGACAGCAGGACGTCGAACTCGTCCAGCCAGGGGTCGGCGAGGGTGAGTTCGGTGCCGCGTCCGGTGATGCCGTAGTTGGTGTACGCGGCCGTGCGCGCGGCCACCACCTGGGTGGTGACGAAGGCCAGCTTCGGATCGCCGGGGATGCCCTGGTCGGCGCCCTTGGCGGGCCGCTGGATCGCCACCCAGCTGCCGACGGTGATGCCCTCGTGCACGGTGTCCAGCTGGAGCGTGCGGCGGTTGACGGGCTCCGGCTTGGTGGCGATGACGACCTCGACGTTGGGCTCGGCGCTGCCCAGGGTGTACTTGAGGCCGACTTCGTACTCGCCGTGCGTGAACTGCTCGCTCGCCCCGGGCCGGAGCGTGAGCTGCTCGGAGGTGCCGTTGTGGACGCCGACGTGGACCAGGCCCTCGTCGTCGGGGCGCGACACGAACAGGGTGCGCTCGGGCAGGCCGGAGTGGAGGCGGGCGGTGACGCCGGGCTCCTGGGAGTCGGCGGGCCGCCGGTTGAGCCAGCTCAGGTCGCGGTCCTGGCCGGAGCGCGCGGACAGTTCGACCTGGCCGGGGCCGAGGGTGAAGGTGACCGGCTGGGCGACGGGCAGGTTCTCGGCGCGCTGGTCGGAGCTGCTGCCCTCCACGTACTGGAGTTCGGCCCGGACCGGCACCTTGCCCGCCGTGTCGTACACGACCCGCAGGGTGGCCAGCACCGCGCCGGTCAGCGGCCAGTCGGCGGTGCGGACGACCCGGCCGCGGTCGTCCTGGACCGGCTTCAGCGGGGCCGTGGCGCCGAAGGGGGCCGCGGTGACGCGCAGGGCGAGCAGCTCGCGCAGCAGCCGTGGGCTGCCGGGGGCTGCGGCTGTGCGCCAGGCCGGGTAGAGGCTGCCCAGGGTGGGGTCGAGGGCGGAGAGGAGGCGGGCGGTGTCGGTGCCGGGGAGTGGGTGGCCGGTCGCGTTTTTCTGCGTGTGGGCGGTGGCGCGCAGGGCGGGGAGTATGGCGCCCAGGGCTTCCAGAGCGGCGGTGCGCGAGTCACCCTCAAGGGGCGCGGGCCGTATCGATGTGCGGCTCCGCCGCGTGGGCGCGACCAGCCCCGACGCCGCCGCGGACGGCCGACCACCCATCGACGCACCCCCCTCATCCGTCTGGGCGGGCGCCAAATCCAGCGCCCGCTCGGCGAGTTCGGTGAGCACCGCTTCCAACTGCTCGAACCACTTCGCCACGTCCTCATACGGCTCGGCCAGCACGTGAGCCTCACCAAGACGGGCGACGGGCTCGGCAAGGCGGGCCGCGAGCCGCTCCGGCGTCTTCACGCCGTCCAGATCGGCGCGCAAAGGCTCCAGCACCTGGTCCTCGAAGTCCTCGATCAGCCGGCTGACCGGGCGCGGGTTCGGAACCTCCGGCGTGGGAGGCTCCTCACCGGGCTCCCCCGGCTGCACGGGCGGAGCCGTCCAACGCCGCACCTCATCCACAAGTTCCTTCAGGCTCGGCGGCGCCGACTTCGGCAGGGAGATCGCCGTGACGTCGTCGTCCCGGTCGACGCGGACCTTCGCGACCGGCAGCAGCTTGCGCTCACCACCGGCCTGTTCGCCGAAGACGAAGAGCAGCTGGTCGCCGGTCTGGAGCGAGTGCGCCGTGCCCGCGACGAACAGCTCCGAGCGCTTCTCCAGGTCCCGCGGGGTGAGGAGCGAGGGACGGCGGCGGCGGACCTTCAGCTCGTTGAAGTCCCAGCGGGCCGTCAGGTCCCGGCTCGTCTCGAAGGTCAGCGACTCCTCGTCGGCGGAGGCGGGCACGCTGTGGCTGCGCGCGCCGCGCGGGATCAGCACGTTCTGGGCCTCGGCGCGCGGGTCGCGTTCGAGGGTGTACGCCAGGTGCGTGGTGGCCGCGACGCCGGGCCGCGGGCGGTGTCCGACGAGCCGGCCGAGCAGCACCAGGGAGCGGTGTTCGTCGGCGGTGCGGAGGTAGGCCTCGTCGGCGATCCGCTCCGAGTGGAAGGTGAGCAGGTCGCCGAGGACGGCGGTGGCGTCGAGCAGGCCGATCGCCGGGTCGTCCGGGGTGCGGACGGTGAGGCCGTTCAGGGCCGGGTAGGCGGGCGAGGCGAGCCGGTCGAGCAGCGCGGCCAGGAAGGAGCCGTACGTGCCGACGCGGTAGTCCAGGGCGGTGCGGCCGGGCGGGTTGTGCGTCGGGGTGGGCGCGAGGCGCTCGTCGTGGCCGCCGCGGCAGGCGCCGCCGCAGCCGCAGTCGTCGGTCGCGGTGACCGGGTGCGGGTCCGTCATCGGGCACCTCCCAGGGATATCGCCAGCAGGCCGTTCTCCGGCCGGTCGGGGTCGTTGTCGCAGGTGGCGATCTCCAGCGGGCCGAGCCGCAGCACGCCGTCCTCCCTCTCTCCTCGGTCCTGTCCGGACAGCCGCCGCAGCCGGGTGACCTCGACGCCCGCCACCCCGGGCACGGCCGCGGCGACGGCCACCAGGCGGCTGAGCCTGACGGGTTCGCCGAAGGTCAGCGCGTCGGGGTGGAAGAAGCCGAGCCGTCCGCCCGGCAGCCGTCCGGTGCCCAGCACCCGGTACAGCTCGGCCAGGATCTGGCCGTGCTGGTGGCCGGGCTCGGCGCACACGGTCAGCGCGATGTCGAGCGGCACCAGCCGGGCGGGTCCCACGACCAGGTCGTGTCCGATGCGTCGGTAGGCCTCCAGTGCCTGGGTGACCGAGTCGAGCAGGTCCGGCAACGGGGCGGCGGTGCCGTACGCGTCGATCGCGATGTGGGCCTCCTGGACGCTGCCGGTCCAGCGGATCTCGGCCGCCGCCCGCTGCACGCCCGGCAGTTCGCTCGCGAGGGCCGCGTAGTCCTCGGCGGTCACGGCCCGCAGCCGGGTGCGGCGCAGGTCGAGCGGGGCCAGCTGGCGGACCTGTTCGACGGGTTCGGGCCGGGTGCCGCCGGTGGCGGGCAGCGGGTTGCGCACGACGGCGGCCGGCACGTCGCGGTCGCCCTGTACCACCAGGTGGTTGATGGCCTCGGCGCCCACGTTGCCGGTGGTGCCGCCGCCGAGCCGGTAGCGCAGTTCCAGGCGGCTGCCGGGGGCGGGCTTCGCGCCGTGCCGGCCGTCCCCGAAGCGCACGGCCAGTCGGCCGTCGTCCTCCAGTTCGCCCACGAAGTGCCTCTCGCGCGGCCCGCTGCCGAGCAGGTCGCGGCGCGGCACCCAGGTCCCGTCCGCGCCGTGCAGGCGTACGGCGGGCAGGGCCCGGCGCGGGTCCTGGGCGAGGGCGGCGGTCGCCGAGCCGCGCAGCACCGTCTCCTCGGGGTGGAGTCCGGCCGCGTGGGCCGGGCCCCAGGCGTGCGCGATCTCCCAGGCGATGTGCCCGTCGAGGACTGTGCCCGCGCGGGCCCGGGCGGCGAGGACCTGGACGCGGCGCAGCTTGGTGTCGAGCAACTGGTCGCTGTGGTAGAGCAGTTCGCGCAGGGCGCGGACCGGGTGGCGGCGCAGTTCGAGGCGTTCCAGCACGTGCAGGCCGTAGATCACGGCGAGTTCGGCGATCTCCTCCTCCGCGAGCCCGTCGCGGTCGCGGGCGCTGCGCCACAGCTCGACGAGCCGCTGCCGCACCCGGCCGGGGATGGCCGCGATGCGTTCGGCCTGCCCGGCCGCGACGGTGCCGGGGTCGGGGAAGGGCACCGCCTGGGTGACGGGTGCCCGGCCGAGGACGGGGCGGAAGCGGGGTGTGATGCCGGGATGGACCGACTGGGCGAGCAGCGTGCGCAGCGCGGTGGCCTGGGCGTAGGCCGTGCCGGGCACGACCTGCTCGTGCCGCTGCCCGGCGCTCTCCAGGCCGATGCCGGCCCGGTTGACCGCGGACTCGCCGACGACGTCGAAGAGTTCGCGGACGTCCTCGGGCAGGAGGGCCCGGCCCGAGTCGGCCCTGTCCGTCAGGGCGTTGATCAGCCGGGCGGGCGCGTTGCCCTCCTCGGTGTCGCGGCAGCCGATGGCGGGGAGGTCGCAGGGGGCGACCACGGCGGGCACGGGCGGCACGGTGACCGTCTCGGGGAGGCCGGTCAGGGTCCTGCCGTGGTCGACGAGGACGACGTTGCCGCGGGCGAGGGTGACGTCCTCGACGGGCAGGCAGTCGCGGCCGCCTCGGGTGGTGAGGCAGAGGGGGAAGCGCAGGGCGTCCTCGGCGGCCCAGGTGACCTCCAGGACCGGCTGGTCCTCGATCCGGTCCAGGCCGGGCGTGACGGAGGTGAGGCGGACCGCCTGGCGGTGCGCGGGGTCGGCGTCGCCGGGGGTGCCGGTGCGCGGGCCCTTCACCTCCTCCAGGACGATGACGTCCCCGGGCTTGAGGTCGAGGCGGCGTTCGCGGCAGGTCTCCGGGTCCACCCAGGAGTCGCGCAGGGTGGCGGCGGTGGCGCCCTGCGGCAGGGTGCACACCTCGCCGCCCCAGGTCCACAGCCGGATCGTGTTGTGCGCGACCCTCAGTTCCAGCGGGTCGGTGGCGACGACCGGTTCGAAGACCTCCACCGAGCCGCGTTCGTCGAGGTCGCCGAGGTCGGCCTCGTCGATGACCGTGCCGGGCTCGGGCCGGTCGTGCGGGTCGAGGCTGCGCACGTCGACGGAGGCGAAGCGGAACGTGCCCGGGGCGAGCGTCCGGTCGTCCGCCGTGCGGACGGTGACGTAGGCGCGGGCGTTGCAGCCGTCGTGCATCGCGTAGTCGATGAGCCGTACGTGGCGGCGTACGGAGACCCGGCGGCGGGCGGTGTCGAGGTAGGCCTCGGTGGCGACCGCGTCCTGCTGGTAGCTGATCTGGTCGCCGGTGTGGGCGAGGAGTTCGACGAGGGTGATGCCCAGGTCGGCGGGGTTGCGCTCGGTCCAGTCGGGGGTGGTGAGCGCGAGCCGGTCCAGGAGCAGCTTGCGGATGGTGTCGTAGTCGCGGGCCGTGTAGTCGACGACGGGCGCGGCGGGGAAGTCCGGTTCGGGCCGGTCGTCGTCGGTGCAGTCGAAGGGGGTGGGGCAGTCGGGCCGGAAGTGGAAGGTGGCGCTGTGGTAGCGCTGGTCGAAGCCGCGGTAGGGCTCGGTGCCGGGCCGGCCGTAGGGGTCGGTCTCGACGAGGGAGAGCCGGTAGCGGGAGGTGTCGCCGGTCTTGTCGAGGGTGACGTAGAGCCGGTCGTCGAGCTCGGGGTCTTCCTCGCGTTCGACGCTGACGTCGACGGCGGTGATGCCGGTGACCCGGCGGCCGCCGTCGACGCGGACGTTCTCGGGGCCGAGGCCGTGCGGGGCCTTGCCGAGGAAGGTGACGGTGAGCAGCAGGCCGTCGTCGCTCACTTCGACGTGGTCGATCCCGCCCAGTTGCGCGGCCCGCACCTTGCTGCGGCGGGACGCGGTGGTGCCGGCCGTCATGCGGCGGCCCTCCCTTCGAAGACGTCGTCACGCTGTGCGCCGGTGGCACGTACGGCGTACGAGAGGTGGACGCGGACGACGCCGTCCTCACCGCCCTCGCTGACGATGTCGAGGGCCTGTACGTCGATGAGGTCGCCGAGCCAGCGCTGCAGAGCGGCCTGTACGGAGAGTTCGAGCGTGCTGATCAGTTCGGGGCTGTCGGGCGCGAACACCAGGTCCAGCAGTCCGCAGCCGAAGTCGGGGCGCATCACGCGCTCGCCGGGGCTCGTGAAGAGCAGTTGCTCGATCAGGTCGTGGACGTGCTCGCCGTGGCCGGCGTGCGCGGTGCGTCCCCGGCGGTCGGCGCGGAAGGGGAACGCGATGTCGGAACGGGGCCGGGCGGCCCGGCTGTCGGGGCTCATCGGACGGTGACCTTTCGCTGCGCGGCCTGGACGACGGGCGGTCCCTGCGGGACGAGGGCCGCGCTGAAGCACTGGGCGGCGGAGGTGTCGAGCAGCACGGGCGCGCCGTCGACGGTGATTCCGGTGCCGTCGGCGGTCCAGCGGACCGTGGTGCACGGCGAGGGCACCCGGTCGACGGTGTGCGGGCAGCCGGTGACCACGTAGCGGTGCGCGGTCGTGGCGACGGCGGCCCCCGAGACGCGGATGCCACCGGCGGGCGGTGTGGCGGCGGTGACCCGGCCGCCGTGCGGGCAGCCGATCACGGTGCCCGTGTCGAGGAGATTCCCGGTCATGGTCTGTTCCCCCGTCTATCGCTTGGAGAGCACGGTCAACTGGCCCTCGTTGATCGTCACTTCGCGTCCGCGCAGCACGACCTCGGCACCCGCGCCGGTCGCGATGACCACGGCCCCCTGGGTGATGCGGATGTACGCGCCGCCCTGGGCCTGGAGGAGGATCCCCTGTTCGGCGCCGGGCGTGTCGTTCATGACGAGCTTGTGCGCCCCCGGTGTCTGCACGACGACCGGCTTGCTCGGGGCGTTCGCCTGCAGTTCCCGGCGCGCGTCGGGCGGCAGTTCCTCGGCGGCGCCGTACCAGCAGCCCGTCCACACCGGGAAGCTGGGGTCCCCCTGCTCGAACTCCACCCAGACGCCCGTGCCGGGCGGCGGCACCACGAACTGCCCGGACTCCGGTCCGGTGAACGGCAGGCAGGGCAGCGCCCAGGTCGACGGCTCGTCGCCGAGCACGTCCGGGACCTCGACGGTGACGCGGCCGATGCGCAGCGGGTCGTTGTCGTCGACGACCCGGCCGCGGAACTTGCCGAGGTAGCGATTGCTGGGTGCCGCCATGGGGAGGTGCTCCTGGGTGATGGTCGTGGGTGCCTGCGGGTTACGGCCGGACGTGGTCGCTGCGGGCTTCGAGGCCCTCGCGGGAGAGGGTGAAGTTCTGCTGGTACGAGCCCGGCCGCAGGTTGTGGGTGACGGACTTGACGTAGTAGTCGCCGTCGTAGGCGCGTCCGGCGCCGCGGACGCCGACGAGCTGGCGGGGCTGGAGGATGTAGCCGTGCCGGTTGACGTCGAGGGAGCCGGAGCCGGAGACGACGTCGGCGGAGACGGCCGCGCGGGCGAGCAGTTCCGCCTCGGCCTGTTCGCGCTGCTGCTTGGCGGTGCCGGACAGCGTCCTGCGCTTCAGGGCCGGGGTGGGGCGGCGGCCGAGGGGCGGGCGCAGCGGGCTGATCGGCGGTTGCGGCAGCAGCGTGGACTGCCTGGTCCCCGGGTCCTGCCAGCGGGCCTGCGGCTCCTCACGGGCCGTGCCGTCGTAGGCGAAGGTCAGCTGGTCGACGGTGGAGTGGGCGTCCATGTTGACGTTGAGGGCGTGCTGGCGGATCCCGAGCCGGACTTCCGGCCCCCAGCGGGCGGCGGACTGCCCGGGGTTCGGCCCCGGCTCCAGGTAGAAGGTGTAGCCGTTGGCGCGGGCCAGCTCGGTGACGTACTGGAGGTCGGTGCCGGTCTGGTAGTGGACGCGCAGGTCCTGGTGCGGGGGCTGGGCGACCTTCTCGGTGTAGACGTCGGGGCGGATGCCGTAGTCGGAGTAGCGGCGCAGGATGCCGAGGACCCGCTGGGAGGGCGGCAGGTTGGGATAGCGGGCGGTGCGTTCCTCCAGGTCCATCAGGAGGGTGAGGTCCTCGCCGGTGACGGTGAGGGTGGAGTGGCCGGGGAGGTTGCTGGCGCCGACCTCGTGGCGGACGATCAGTCCGTCGAAGAGCACGTCGGAGGTGCCCTTGACGCTGACGGTGACGATGATCCGGGTCTTGGGGTCGAAGAAGCCCTCGGGCAGCAGTCGCCGGCTGATCAGCCCGTTCTTGGTGAGGTCGAAGGCGATCTGGAAGCCGCTGCGTTCGCCGGCGGTGGCGGTGATCTGAGCGGTGAGCAGGGCCTCGGTGACCTCCGCCGGGACCGGCCGGGTGAGCTTGGGTCCCATGAGGAGGGTGATGTGGACGGGGCCCTGCCCCACGGGCAGGTCAAACACGCCGGTCTCCTCGGGGGAAGCCGCCGGCGGACGGGATGCCGATGACGCGTCCGGCCTCATCGGTCAACTCCCGCGGGTCGAGTACGGGGTTGGCGTCGGCGATCTGCCACCACTGGCCGGGGTCGCCGAAGTAGCGCTGGGCGAGCAGGTCGGGGCGCTCGCCGGCGCCGACGGTGTGGCCCTGCGTCTCCTGCTCGTCCAGGGGCGGCAGCAGCCGGCGCTTGGTGTAACGGACCTCGGTCCCGTCGGGCCGCCGGTGGATGCCGATCTCGGCGTCGTGGTAGCGGCTGGTGCGGGGGTAGGGGTGGGCGCCGGGTATCGCGTCCAAGGCGTTCTCGTACGGTTCGATGTCGGCCATGTGCGGCTCATCCCCTCCCGATCACGGCGTTGGTTCCGGACAGCCCCAGGGCGCCCGGGCCGGTGCCCCGCGCGGCGCCCGCCAGCCGTTCCTTCTGCGCCAGGTGCGCCATGTACAGGTCGGCGCCGCGGTGCCCGGCGGGCAGGTCGCTGACGGTGAGGATCTTCATCCCGATGCTGAGCGAGGCCCGGATCGGGTTGAGGTTCACGTCGAACGCCGACTCGTTGATGGACAGTTCGGTGAGCCGCACGGGCATGACGCGCTTGCTGCCCCAGGTGAAGAGGGTGAGCGGCATCTCGATCGGGCTGATCTCGATGGCGCCCTTCTGCGACAGGCGCATCGCCTCGCGCAGCTTGGCGGTGGTCGGCTGGACGAGCATCTCGAGCGTGGCGAGCTGGGGGTGGATGCCGTCGGGCGCGGCGATGTCCAACTGGTCGGTGGCGTCGATCTCGGCGGTGAACTTCCAGGTCTCCTGGGCGGGCCCCTTCAGCCGCAGGGCCTCGTTGCGGTCCCCGCTGCCGGTGCCGCCGCCCGCGGCGTCCCCGCTGTCGCCGGCCGACTGCGGGCTGACGCTGCGCTCCAGGGTGTCCGGGTTGAACTGCAGCACGATGACGCGCTGGGGCGTGCCGGTGTCGGGGTCGACGACGACGATGCCGGAGCGGATGGGTTTGGGGATGTCGGCGTAGCGGGTCATGTGCGCTCCCGGAGGCGGGCCTTCAAGTCCGAGTAGTCGTACTCGGGGAAGAGGCGGGGGAAGACGTCCAGCATTTCCTTGAGTCCGTCCGCGAGGGGGGTGAAACCCGGGTCGCCGAAGCCGGCCGAGCAGTAGAGGTACTGCCAGCCGATGGTTCCCTTGGTGATGAGCAGGGTGTCGAGATAGTCCGCATAGCCGAGGTCCATGAGCATGGCGCCCTCGTGCATGTCGAAGTACCAGATCTCGGGGTCGGTGGTGCCGCGCCGCGCGCGCAGCATCGCCATGCGTCCGCTGCCCGTGCGGGGCGTGTCGTCGAAAACCTTCAACTCCCGGTGCAGTGCACGTTCTTCGTCGTCGGTCCCTTCCCACGTGTGGTGCAGTCCGTTCTCCATCACACTGCGGTAGACGTGGGTGAGGTGGAATTCTCCGACGAGCTCCGAGTCGGGACGGTTCAACCGCCAGTATGTTTCGACTTCGTCGAAGCGGAAGAAATGATCCCGGGCTTCCTGGCCGAATGACAGTCCATGGCGGTTCGCAAGCTTGTCGAAGATGCGCGGGGCCTCGTCCAGCGGGGGTGAAATATCGCCGAGCCGGGCGTCGTACACCTCGAACTCGGGGCAGCTCTCGATCTCCCGCAACGTCGCGGCACAGCGCTCCTCGTACGGGAATTCGTTCCTTGCTTCGTCGGTCATGGCCCTCAGTTCCAGTCCACTTTGCCGTTCTGGTCCAGCTCTTTGAGGTTCTCGAACATGTCGTCCAGTCCCGGCAGGGCTCTGCTGTTCTTCGCGCCCTTGATGTCTTCCAACAGCTCATAGACGTGGGTCGGGTTGTTGAACTTCAGCCCGATTCCCTTGAGCCTGTTGCGCTCGGCGACGATGTAGTCGGCCAGTGTCCGTCCGATGTCGAGCATCTCGGTGAGGGTCGTCCGCCCTGCCGAGTTGATGAACAGGGTGTTCTCCTCGTCCTCCCGGGGCGGGGCCGTCGGCTGGTCGTGCTCGTCCTTCTTGCCCTTCGGTGTCCAGTCGCTCTTCTTCTTGCCGGTGCCGCCGACCTTCTCGTAACCGCCGTACTCCGCGTAGATGTGACTCGGGAAGTCCGGCCAGTCGGGACCGTGGTTGAACTCGACCCTGGTCCGGTACCAGATGATCTTTTCCCGCCTCGGGATGTCCTGATAGGCGGCGTCCTCGATGTTGTTGAGGAAGTCGATGTTGGTCTGCGGTCCGCGTGCGGGGACCAGATTGTTGCCCGTCGCCTTTCCGCCGAGCCGCTCGGGAAGAAGATGCATCCGCACCCAGGCGGCATTCTTCGACATGCCTTTGCTCTGGATGTAACCCCAGCCCGGCGGCTGCCCCTTCCTGGCGCGGCTGGCGTCCTGACCCGGCCCGCCGAACACCGTCTTGGCCGACGTTCCGAGGTAACCGGCCTCGTGTCCGGCCTTCTTGCGTCCGGTGCCGACGTCGAAGAAGGGCGGGTAATCCGGCGGCGTGGGGACGTCGTTGTACTCCCGCAGTCGTGCCACGTGGGCGAAGTCCGCCATCTTCCTCCGCAGCGCCCGCTCTCGGGGCCGGTACTTGTCCCGGTCCTCCTTCCTCACCTGTGACGGAATGCCCTTCTGGATTCTCCGGGCCTTGTTGTACCTGCCTGCGGCGGCCTTGACGAGCGTCTGCTGCTCTTCCTTCTCGGGAGAGGGTTCCTGTTTCTCGATGTCGGCCCGCCAGTCGTCCAGGAACCGGGGGACCTCTTCCGGGATGCTGTGCACGAAGAGGCCCGCGTCCGCGCCGCGGCCATGGAACATCAGCGTGTGGTGCTCGCCGTCGTCGGCGTCGGCGTACCGCACCTTCGGCAGATCGATGGACTGCGTGCCGCCGTCGCGCCGGTCCCTGCCCGGGCGCCGGGACCGGTCGTCCCGCATCCGGTCCCGCCGCCGCCACAGGTCCCGCAGCCGGCGCAGCCGGTCGTTCAGGCGGCTGCCGAGCCTGCGGCGCGCCTTGCCGAAGAGGCGGCGGGCAGCCCGGCGGGCCCGGTTGGCGGCCGACTTGAGGGTCTGGCGGGCGCGCCGGAGCCTGCGCCGCCGCGAGCGGTCGTCCGGGCGGCGGTCGTCGTCGCGCTTCCTGTCCGTGTCGCGACGCCGGTCGTCCCCACGGTCGCGGTCGGGGCGGCGCTCGTCGGGGCGGCGCCCGTCGTCCGGGCGCTTGCCCAGGGGGTCGCGTTCGCGGTCGTCCGTACGGTCCCTGCCGGGGCGGCGCCGGTCCGTGCGGAGGGTGTCCCGGGCGGGGCCACGGCGTGCGGGCCCGGCGGTGCGGCCGTCCCTGTCCTCGTCACGCACTCTGCGCTCGGCGTCCCGCGCCCGGCGCCTGGCCGCGTTCACCTCGCGGCCGTCATCGCGGCGTTCGTCGTCGTCGCGGCGCTTCTTCGGGCGGGTGGTCGGGGCGGGGCGGTTGGTCTTCTGGGGGGTGGAGCGCTTGCCCGGGCGTGGCCTCGACGGGGGGCGGGAGGTCTTGTCCGGGGACGGCTTGCGCGGGGCCGGGCGGTCGGTGGGCCTGTCGTCCGCGGGATCGGTCCGGCGGTCGGGGGCCGGTGTGCGGTCGTCGGAGGCGGCGGGCTGCTGGTCCCTCGGCTTGTCGGGGGCGGGCGGCTGGTCGGATCCGTCGGACGGGCCCGGCTGTTTCTTCTTCGTGCGGAGGTTCTTGAGCATGTCGCCGAGGCGTTCGGCCACCTTGCCCATGAAGCGGCTGACGCCCTCGATGAGGAACTCATAGATCAGTTCGAGCAGCGCGACGACTCCCGCGGCGACCGCCTTGGCGAAGGGCAGGGCGCCGTTGCCGCTCTTGACCGACTTCAGGAAGTCCATGAACAGGCCGAACGCGGCGAGGATCTCGCTCAGGGCGCCCCACGCGGTCTGGAGGGCGTCGATGATGGCCATCACCCAGCCGGCGCCGGGGATGAGCTTGGCGACCACCTTCTCGACGACCATCACGCCGATGATGACGGGGAGTTGGGGCAGGGCCTCGTCCCAGGCCATCTGCGCCATCTGCTCGACGGAGACGCCGCCGGAGACCAGCTCCTGGAAGTCCTCCATCGGGATGCCGATGATCTCCTGGACCTTCTGCTCGAACCAGGCCTTGACGGCGGTCTTGACCTCCTCGAAGAGGTACTCCTTGGCGCCTGTCTCCGCGGCCGCCCCGGCCTTGCTGATCCAGTCGCCCGGGTCGGAGACGATGTCGTTGAAGATGGCCGCCCACTCGCCGAGCGCGGCGACGGCGGCGGCACCGAACTCCAGCGCGCCCACGGTGACCGTCTCGGCGATGTCGACCGCTGCCAGGAGGCCGCCCTCCAGGACGTCGAGCCCTGCCAGCAGCGCGCCGCACAGGCCGTCGAGGAGCTTCCCGGCGACCTCCTTCAGCGCGTCCGCCGCCTCGTTGACCTTCTGCACCGCCCAGTCGCGGGCGCCGTCGATGGTGTTGCGCCATTTGTCGCGCATCGCCGGGTAGTCGGCGAGGAGTTCGTCGCCGAGGGCGATCAGCGCGTCGGCGAAGGTGTTGATCTGGTCGATGACCCAGTTGCGGGCGTCGTCGATCAGCTTGAAGACCTGCTGCTTGAACCGGTCGATGAGGTCGGTGACGACCTGCCGGGCCTTCTCGAAGATGCCCTTGATGGCGTTCTTCAGGCCCTCGAAGAACTCCTTGAGCTTCTCGATGGCCTCCTCGAGCCAGTTGTCGGCGTCGTCCTTGCCCTCCTCCTGCTTCTTCTCGGCGTCCCGCTCGGCGTTGGTCTGCTCGGTCTCGATCCTCTTGTTGTCGTCCTCGGTGCGCTTGTCGACGTCCTTGTCGGTGTCCTCTTCCTTCTTCTGGATGTCCTTGCGGACCTGGTCGTACTTCTTGCCCTTCTTGCCGTCGATCTCGGCGACCTTGTCGTCCTGCTCCTTGCGCCACCGGTCGCGCGAGTCGGCGATGTCGGAACGGCCCTTGTCACGGGCGTCGGACTGCTTCTTGCCGTTGGCCGTGACTTCCCTCTGGAGGTCCTGGTCGTGCTGCCTGCGGTCGTCCGCCGCCTTCTTGTCCTTGGCCTGGCGCTCCTGCCCCATCCTCTGCCGGCCCTGGGCGAAGCCCGCCTGGATCTGCGGGCCCCGGTCGTGCTCGGCCACGGCGGACGCGGACTCGATCGGCACACCGCCGCCCGACACCGACCGCGTGCCGCCGGCCTTCGCGCCCTTCTTCCCGCCGGCCACCTTGCCGGTCAGGGTCTCCTTCGGCACGTCGGGATAGATCTGGTCCTCGCCCATGGGGCGGGCCGCATCCTCACGCCCCGACTGGTGGAGCTCGTCCCGCCGCTGGTCGAGGTTCCGGCTCTGCTCGTCCGTGCGCTGCGGATCGGAGTCGTTCTCGAGCGGCAGCCGGGGGGCGTCTCCCACACGGGCGTTCTGCAGGCCCTCGTCCTTGGTCGGCAGCCCCAGGATGGAGTCGATCAGGTCGTCGAGCGGCAGGATCTCCTTCAGCAGCTTGCCGAACAGCTGGGCGCCGATGGTGAGGGCGATGTCCCACCAGCTCGGCTCCGGCACGTTCGCGCCCGGGACCTCGCCCTGCGGCTTCTGCTCGCCGGTGATCTCGGGCGTCTTGCCCGGGGCGGCCTCCGTACGGGCGACCTTGGCGTTCGTGTACGTGCCCGGGGCCGCCGGCTTCGGGCCGCCGGGGACCGTGCGCGGGGAGCCGGAGGGCCGCTGCATCGTCGGCGGGGCCTTGTGCAGGGCCGTGCGCTCCTTGTCGACCGAGCGGCCGACCGCGCTGTCGACGCCCTTGAGGGTCTCCAGGGCCTGGTGCGGCTTGAGCCCCGCGGCGGTGGAAAGGCCGGACTCGGGGGTGGCGTTGGAGACGTCCGGGGGCGGGGCCTCCTTCTTGGCCTTGGCTCCGCCGGTCGCGGCGGGGCGGCCGGTGGCGCCGCGACCGCCGGATCGCACGGGTGCGGCCGGCCGGGCCCCGCGGCTGCCGCCTCCCCCGCGTCGGGACGCGGTCTTCGCGGCCTGCCGTGCCGCCTGCCGCTTGCCGCCCGACGGCCGGGAACGCGAGCCTGTGGGCCCGGCCGGCGCCCCACCCGCTCCCCCCGGCCTCCGCGGCCTTGGGGGTGTTGGTCTTCGGTTCCGGCCCGGAGGCCAGGGGGGAAGGGCCCTTGCCCGGTGCCAGTGCCGGGGCACCGGCCGGCCCCGGTGTGGCGACCTTGTCCGTGCCGGTCGCAGGGCCGGGCACGGTGGCAGGGCCCTTGCCCTCGGTGACGTCCTGGTTGCCGGTGGCGTCTTCGAGCGCCGGGGGTGTGGTGCCCTGGTCCCCGGTGGTGCCGTCCCTGCCGACCGTGGCATCCGCGGCCTTGCCGGTCTGCCTGTCCGGGGCCTTTCCGGCCGCGCTGCTCGTCCCCGGCCCACCGCTCCGATCGGAGGCGCCGGCTTCCGGCTCCGCGGAACCCTGCGTCCGACTCGCACCGTCCGCCGCGGCTCCGGGACCTGAGCCCGAGCCCGAGCCTGACGCCGAACCGCCACTCTGCGTCCGCGCGTCCTCGCCTGCCTTGGCCAACTCCCCGGGTTGTGCGGTCTCCCCCGGGGCGGGGGGCGGGGCAGGCGCGGCGGCGTCGTCGGCACGGACGGCCTGGTCGTGCCGCGCGGCCTCGTCGTCCTCCCGCTGCTCCTCGGTCCGCTGCTGCTCCCAGTTCTTCTCCGCGGCCGGATCGGACGTCCTCGCCGTGTCGGAGCCCGCCGCGTCCGGAACGTGGGACGCGCCGCCCGCCTCCGCGCCCGCGTCGTGGTCCGCGGTCGTGGCGTCGCCGAGCTCGGGGAGGGTCCGGTCTTCGGACGCGTCGTCAGCGGTACGTCCGGAGGTGTCGCGCGACGCCTCCGGTTCCGCCGTATCGGTGGTCTCATCCGGGAACGACTCGTCTTGCGACGGTGCGAGGTCCGGCGGCCGCGGCGCACCCCTTCTGCGTCGCACGAACAGTTGCGGGACGTCAGCCGCCTCGGGCCCCGACGGCTCCGTGTCGGAGTCGCCGGCGCGTCCGCTCCCCGCCTCCTCGTCGGCGGTCCGCTCGTCCTCGGCTCCGTCCTGCGTGGATTCCGCGTCGAGCCCCAAGGGCTCGTCGTCGACGTCCTGTTCGTTCTCCGGGTCGCCCGCCGTACGGGTCATGCCGGGGTCAGCGGCGGTGCGGGACTTCTCCCCGGGCTCGGCCCCGCTGCGGTCCACCGCGCCGGGAGACGCGGCAGGCCGGCGGGCGACGTCCCCGACTGCGGTGTCCTGGCGCTGCTCCTGCTCGACGGCCTGCCGGTCCTGCTCCTGGGCGGCCTCGTCCTCGCCTCCGCCCGCGTCCTCCTCGGCACCCCGCTCGTCCTGCTGGTCCTGTTCCTGCTGCGCGCGCTCGGTGTCGGAGGCCTCCTGGCGTTCGTCCGCGGAGTCCTGCCGCGTGTCCCGGGCGGAGGCGTCCTTCTCCTCCTGCTGGTCCTGGGAGCGCTGCTGCTCGTCCTTCGACGCGTCCTGCTGAGGCGTGCCCGCGCCGCCCGGGGCCTTCTCCTGGTCCGCCTCACCGGACGGGGCGTCCTCCCGGTCGTCCCCCGGCGTGCCCTCCTGCCGTCCGGCCCCGGGCTCGTCCGGGCGTGCGTCCCGCTCCGGAGGGTTCCCGGCCTCGGAGTCCGCCCGCTCGCACTCCTCCTCGACCTCCTCCGCCGCACCGGGCACGGCGTGCGGAGCCGTCGCGGCATCCAGCGGCGGCGGGCCCGACTGCTCGGTCTCCTGCACGGCCTCCAGCAGCCGGTCGACGACGGGCGCCGGCAGACGTAGTTCCAGCCGGTCGAGGACGCTGTCCTGCACTTCGGGCGCCATCCGGGCCAGCTGGATCCGCACGCGGCCGGAGCGGTCCTCCGGGTCGCCGCGCAGGGACCGCAGGAGCGTGTTGGCCAGGCGGTCGACGAGGGTCGCCGGATCCAGTTGCTCCATACGGCGGCGGTCGGCGTCCACGGTGGCGTACCGCAGCCAGCCGGGCGTGCCCCGCCCTTCCTCGATCTCCGGGGCCGCGGCCTGCGGGTCCCGCACCAGGTCCTGTGCCGCCGACTCCGCCTCCCGCTCGATCGCCTCCTGCGGCAGACTCACCGCACCCAACTCCCGCCCGGCCCGCAGCGCACCGAGCCCGTGCGGGTTCTGGACGGTGTGCAGGAGCTCGTGGGCGAGCAGGCGCAGGCCCTCGTCGGTGCCGGGCATGAAGGTGCCCTCGCGGAAGAACACGTCCTGGCCGACGGCGACCGCGTCCGCGCCCAGCAGCTCCGTCAGCCGTCCCGCGTCGCGGCCCGTGTGCAGGCGTACGTGGCTCAGGTCGTGGCCGAGGCGCTCCTCCAGTTCCCGTCGTACGCCCGGGTCGAGCGGCTGGCCGGCGCCGCTGACGATGTCCTTGGGCTCGGGGGCGCGGGACTTGGCGGCCCGCTCCTTGCGCTTGCGTCGGCGCTGCTCGGCGGACTGCTCGGAACGGCCGTCCTGAGTACGGGAGTTCGTCACGACGTCACCTCCCCGCCGCCGCACAGGCCCTCGTGCACCGCGCGTGCCAGTTCCTGGCCCAGCCGGCGCGCGGACAGCCCGGCGGGCAGCGGCGGCAGGCCGGACAGGACGTCGGCCGTCCACGGGCGGTCGGCGGGCACGCCGCGCTCGCGGACCAGCCGGGTCAGCTCGTGCTCGAACGCGGCCGCCACCCGGTCGGGGTCCGCGCGGAAGCCGTCGAGGACGAGTTCGCCTATCTCCACGCGGATCTCGCGCGGCGCCGGTGTCCCGCCCGGCGGAGTGACACCGGCCTGCGTCGCACCCGTACGTGCCCCACCGGCCGGCGTCACACCGGCCTGCGTCACACCCGTACGTGTCACACCCATCCGCGGACCTCCGTCGGCGTCAAGGAGCGTTCCAGCTTGAGGTATTCGGTGCGGGCCGCCGCGAGCATGTGCCGCATCTGGAGCGCCTCGCCCTCCTCCGCGGCGAGGAACGCCCCGGACAGGGCGATGTTGCGGATCGAGCCGCCCGCGACGGTCAGCCGCGCGAGCAGCTGCGGGTCGATGTCCTTCACCGGGGCCTGCGGCGGCAGCACACGGCGCCAGATCTCGGCGCGTTCGTGCTCGGCCGGGAAGGGGAAGTCGACGACGAAGCGGATGCGCCGCAGGAAGGCGTTGTCCAGGGCCTTCTTCATGTTGGTGGTGAGGATGGCGAGGCCGCGGTAGGCCTCCATCCGCATCAGCAGGTAGCTGACCTCGAGGTTGGCGTACCGGTCGTGGCTGTCCTTGACCTCGCTGCGCTTGCCGAACAGGGCGTCGGCCTCGTCGAAGAGGAGGAGCGCGCCGCCGCGCTCGGCGGCGTCGAAGACGCGGCGGAGGTTCTTCTCCGTCTCGCCGATGTACTTGCTGACCACCTGCGAGAGGTCGATGACCAACAGGTCGAGGCCGAGCTCCCTGGCCATCACCTCGGCGGCCAGGGTCTTGCCGGTGCCGGAGCCGCCCGCGAAGAGGGCGGTGACGCCGAGGCCGCGGCGCAGGGTCGCCGCGAAGCCCCACTCCTGGTGGACCAGGCCGCGCTGTCGTACGTGCGCGACGATCTCCCGCAGCACGCCGGTCTGCCGCTCGTGCAGGACGAGGTCGTCCCAGCCGGCCTGCGGTTCGATCCGGCGGCCGAGTCCGTCCATGCCGACCCGGGCCTCGTCCAGACCGGCCCGCCAGGCCAGGGCCGCGGCGTCGAGCTCGTCCTCGTGGGGCAGTTCCCGGCGGACCGTGGCGGCGGCGGACCGGACGACGTGCGGTGGCAGCTGGAACTGGGCGACCAGGGCCCGCAGTTCGCCCTCCTCCAGGTCGGCGACGTCGCTGAACGCGTCCGACCACAGGGCCAGTTGCTCGTCGTCGTCCAGCGGCGGCACGCTCACCCGGGTGCCGTGCGGGCGGTCGGTGCGGCGCGGGTCGTCGCTCGACACGACGACCGGTACGGCGGCTCCGGCCAGGAACGCCTCCAGGGCGGCCCGCTGGTCCCGGTCCGGCTCGCCGGACTCCACGAGCAGCGCGGCGGGCAGCAGGATCGCCTCGCGCTGCCACAGCCGGGCGAACCGGTCGCGCTCGGCGGGGTCGGCGGGGATGTCCTCGGCGCTCACCGCGTACAGCGCGAGCCCGGCGCGCGCGGCGGCCGCGGCGGCGATGTCGGCACGGCTGCGCAGATCGCCGCCGACCAGTTCGACCAGCAGCGGCGCGTCGGGGCGGGCGCCGTCCGTCCAGCCCGCCGCGACCTGGCTCGCGGCCCTGTCGTACGACGGCGGCAGCCGGTCCGGCACGGCCGTGCGGCGCAGCTGCCCGTGCAGCCGGGCGTCGAGGTACGGCGAGCCGAGCACGAAGTGCAGGATGCGCTCGTCGAGCCGCAGCCGGCAGGTCGTCAGCCGTGACGCGTCGTCCAGCTCCAGGATCCGCCAGCGGCGCAACGGCGACACCGGCAGCAGCGCGCTCCAGTGCGGCTCGTCCAGGGCGGCCAGGGCGAGCGAGAACGTCGGGTACGCCCGCTCCGGATCACCACCGGCTGCGGCGCAGCGGGCGGCGGTCGTGGGCTCCAGCTCCTGCGCCGCCGTCAGCAGCACGACGTCCCGCTCGAACGCGGTGAGCCCGAGGCAGGTGACCAGGGCGTCGAGGGGGGCGGTGCCGGGGCCGTCGACGGACTCGGGCAAGGGGGCGTGGGCGTCCCCTCCGTCGACCCTGCCCTCCGTGGCGCCGAGCGCGTGCGCGTCGACGCGGGCCAGGACACGCCGGATCTCCGCCGTCAGCGTCGTACCGCCGCCCGGTGCGGCGGCGCCCCCGGCCGTCGGCTGTGCTCCCATGTCCTCACCCGCCCCCGTCGCTCCCATGCGCCTCAGTTCTCCGTGCCCTCACCGCTGTCCGCCGTCCCGGCCGTCTGCTGGGGCCGTGCGGGCTTCGCGTTCGCGGACTTGGCGGCCGCCTTCTTCCCGGCCCTGGCCGGCTGCCCGGTCCTGGCCGGCTGCCCGGTCCTGGCCGGCTGCCCGGTCCTGGCCGGCTGCGCGGACTTGCGGCTCCGGGTGGTCTTCGCGGGCGCCTTCGCCTCGGCCCCGGCCGCGGCTTTCGCAGGTGTGCCGGCGGGCTCCGCAGGCTCCCGCGAGGGCACGACCGGCTCCTCACCGACAGGACCGGGCGACGGCGCCCCCGGCGCCCCGAACGGCAGCACCCGCACCTCCGGCCGTTCCACCGGCTTCGCCGGCACCGGCGTCCCGCGGCCGTCGATGAGGACGAGCACGGCCTGGTACACGACCGACAGCGTGTAGGGCGTCTGGTGCAGCATCCCCCACAGCTTGGACGTCTCGTCGACGTCTATCACGGTCGGCGTGAACCGCACCCGCTGCACCGCCTCGGCCAGGTCGCTCCCGCTCAAGTGGGGCCGCTGACCGGCGAGTTCGATGATGTCCCTGGGCAGCACGGGTATCTCGTGCAGGGTCCGCACCACCGAGCCGATCAGCCGCTGCCCGACCAGTTCGGCCTCCTCGCCGTACGCGCTGATCAGGTAGTGCAGGTCGAGCGCGGCGGCCGGTCGCCGTACCAGCGTGCCGTCGGGCGCCCGGGTCGGCAGGTCGTTGTTGCGCTGCGAGGTGTTGGGCGTGACCTGGTACAGGAAGACGGTGATGGTCGGCTCGGCCGGCGGGTCCGCCGGCGGCTTGCGCGGCTCGACCTTCACCGCGATGTCGATGTCCGGCGGCAGGTTGTCCTCGATCAGCAGCGCGAGGGCCTGGGTGACGTGGGCGAGGGCAAGTGCGTTGCTCATGGCGTCAGTTCCTCGGTCCCTCTCCTCGTCCTGGTCCTGCTGCTTCTCGTCGTACGCCTGCTGTCCGGTCGCGGCTCACTCGCGCCCCCTGGCCAGGTAGTCCGCCAGGCTGACGGTGGCCCGGGGGCGCTCCGCCGCGCGCGGCCGGGGGCCACCGCCGCCCGGGGGCGCTCCGCCCGCGGTGACCTCCAATCGCCCGATCTGCACCTGCACCACCTGCTC
>JJOH01000013.1 GCA_000696115.1 Streptomyces olindensis | reverse complement strand
GGCACAGGCGCGACGCCAGGCTCGCCGGGTAGGTGCTGCCCCGGGCCCCCGGCCGGGGGCCCGCTCGGCACCGGCGCACCGCCGGCCCGCCCGCCCGGGCATGTGCTCCTCGGGCTCACGCCCGGGGGCGGCTCGGCACCGGCGCACCGCTGGACCGCCTGCCCGGGTAGGTGCTCCCAGGGCCCACGCCCGGCTCGGCACTGGCGCACCGCCGGCCCGCCCGCCCGGGTATGTGCTCCTCGGGCTCACGCCCACGCCCGGCTCGGCACTGGCGCACCGCCGGCCCGCCCGCCCGGGCATGTGCTCCCCGCGCCCACGCCCGGGCACATGCTCCCCGCGCCCACGCCCGAGGCCGCTCCCCACCGGCCCACCGCCGGACCCGCCCGTGTCCGGGCCCCTCAGCCGTGCCATGACCTCCACAGCGCCGCGTACGCCCCGTCCGCAGCGACCAGCTCCTGGTGGCTGCCCAGCTCGCTGATGCGGCCGTTCTCGACCACGGCGATGACGTCCGCGTCGTGCGCGGTGTGCAGCCGGTGCGCGATGGCGACCACCGTGCGGCCGTCCAGGACCCGGGCCAGTGAGCGCTCCAGGTGGCGGGCGGCGCGCGGGTCGAGCAGGGACGTCGCCTCGTCCAGGACGAGCGTGTGCGGGTCGGCCAGCACCAGGCGGGCCAGCGCGATCTGCTGGGCCTGCGCCGGGGTGAGCGCCAGGCCGCCCGAGCCGACCTCGGTGTCCAGGCCGTCGTCGAGGGCCCGCGCCCAGCCGTCCGCGTCGACCGCGCCCAGCGCCGCCCACAGCTCGGCGTCCCCGGCCCCCGTCCGGGCCAGCAGGAGGTTGTCGCGCAGGGAGCCCACGAAGACGTGGTGCTCCTGGTTGACGAGCGCCACATGCTCGCGGACGCGCTCCGCGGGCATCCGGGACAGCTCGGCGCTGCCCAGCGTGATCCGGCCGTCCCGGGGCGCGTAGATCCCGGCGAGCAGCCGCCCGAGCGTGGACTTGCCCGCCCCCGAGGGGCCGACCAGGGCCAGCCGGGTGCCGGGGGCGACCTCCAGGGACACCTTGCGCAGGACGTCCACGCCCTCCAGGTAGCCGAAGTGCACCCGGTCGGCGTGCACATGGCGCCCGTCGGGGGCCAGCTCGGCGTCACCCTCGTCCGGCTCGATGTCCCGGACCCCGACGAGCCGGGCCAGCGACACCTGCGCCACCTGCAGCTCGTCGTACCAGCGCAGGATCATGCCCACCGGGTCGACGAGCATCTGGGCGATCAGCGCGCCGGTCGTGAGCTGCCCGACGTCGATCCACCCCTGGAGGGCGAACACACCGCCGATCATCAGGACCGAGGCGAGCACCGTCACATGGGTGGTGTTGATGACCGGGAAGAGCACCGACCGCAGCCAGAGCGTGTACCGCTCCCAGGCGGTCCACTCCCGGATCCGGCGCTCCGACAGCGCGATGCGGCGGTCGGAGAGACGGTGGGCCTCGACGGTGCGCCCGGCGTCCACCGTCTCGGCGAGCGCGGCGGCCACGGCGGCGTACCCGGCGGACTCCGAGCGGTAGGCCGAGGGCGCCCGCCGGAAGTACCAGCGGCAGCCGACGATCAGCAGCGGCAGGGCGAGCAGCACGGCGAGCGCCAGCGGCGGCGCCGTGACGACCAGCCCGCCCATCAGCAGGACCACCCACACCACGCCGATGGACAGCTGCGGCACGGCCTCGCGCATCGCGTTGCCCAGCCGGTCGATGTCCGTCGTGATCCGGGACAGCAGGTCGCCGGTCCCGGCCCGCTCCAGCACGCCGGGCGGCAGCCCGACCGACCGGACGAGGAAATCCTCGCGCAGGTCGGCCAGCATCCGCTCGCCCAGCATCGCGCCGCGCAGCCGCACCTCACGGACGAACAGGGCCTGGACGGCCAGCGCGGCCACGAACAGCCCGGCGGTGAGCTCCAGCCGCAGGTCCCGCGCCCCGTCGGACACCCGCTCCACCAGTCCGCCCAACAGCCAGGGGCCGGCCATCGAGGCGACGACGGCGACCGTGTTGACGGCGACGAGCAGCAGGAACGCCCGGCGGTGCCGGCGCAGTAGTTCGGCCACGTAGGCGCGGACGGTCGCGGGGGCCCCCACCGGCAGGGTGCTCGCCGTCGTCGGGGCCGCCGGGTCGTACGCCGGTGGCGCTACGCCGATCATGCCTTCTCCTCGATCTCTTCCAGTTCCTGCAATACGTCGTGCTGCAATACGTCGTCCTGCACTACGTCTTCCTGCAGTACCGCTTCCTGCAGGACGTCGGCCTGCAACGGCCCGACCTCGTCGTCCGTCTCGCGTGTGACCACCGCCCGGTAGCGGGGCTCGGAGTGCACCAGCTCCCGGTGGGCGCCGACCGCGACGACCTCGCCCTCGTGCAGGAACACGACCCGGTCGGACCGGTCCAGCAGCAGGGGGGAGGAGGTGAACACCACGGTCGTGCGCCCCTCGCGCAACTCCCGCACGCCCTGGGCGATCCGGGCCTCGGTGTGCGAGTCGACGGCCGAGGTCGGCTCGTCCAGCACGAGCACCTCCGGGTCCGTGATCAGCGACCGGGCGAGCGCGAGCCGCTGCCGCTGACCGCCGGACAGGGACCGGCCGCGTTCGGTGATCCGGGCGTCCATGGGGTCGGTCGCGTCCAGCGACCCCTGCACCAGCGCGGCCAGCACGTCGTCGCACTGCGCGGCCGCCAGGGCCCGGCGCGGCTCGACCTCGCCCGACGCGGGCACGTCGAGCAGCTCGCGCAGCGTGCCCGACAGCAGGACCGGGTCCTTGTCCTGGACGAGGACGGCCGTACGGGCGCTGTCCAGCGGGAGTTCGTCGAGGGGTACCCCGCCCAGCAGCACCGAGGTGCCCTCCTGCGAGGGGTGCCCGCCCAGCCGTTCGGCCAGCCGGCCCGCCGCGTCCGGGTCGCCGCACACCACCGCGGTCAGCCGCCCGGCCGGCGCGAGCAGCCCGGACTCCGGGTCGTACAGGTCACCGGACGGGACACCGGCCGTGCGCGACCCGGCGGTGTCCGTGGCCCGCTCCAGCGACAGCACGCCCGCGGCCCGCTTGGCGGAGGGACGGGAGAAGGAGTACGCCATGGCGATCTCCTCGAAGTGCCGCAGCGGATAGGTGAGGACCATCACCGAGCTGTAGACGGTGACCAGTTCGCCGACGGTGATCCGGCCCTGGCGCGCCAGGTGCACGCCGTACCAGACGACCGCGATGAGCAGCAGTCCGGGCAGCAGGACCTGGATCGCGGTGATCAGGGACCACATCCGGGCGCTGCGCACGGCCGCGTGCCGGACCTCCTGGGAGGCGCGCCGGTAGCGGTCGAGGAACAGCTCCTCGCCGCCGATGCCGCGCAGCACGCGCAGCCCGGCGACGGTGTCGGAGGCGAGTTCGGTGGCGCGTCCGGCCTTCTCGCGCTGGACGTCGGCGCGCCGGGTGGCGCGGGGCAGCAGGGGCAGCACGGCGAGCGCCAGCACGGGCAGGCCCACGGCCACGACCACGCCCAGCGCCGGCTGGTAGACGAGCAGGCCGGTGCAGACCAGCAGGATGGTGACCACGGCCGCGGTGAACCGGGACAGGGCCTCCACGAACCAGCCGATCTTCTCCACGTCACCCGTGGAGACGGCCACGACCTCACCGGCCGCGACCCGCCGGGTCAGCGCCGAGCCCAACTGGGCGGCCTTGCGCGCGAGGAGCTGCTGGACGCGGGCGGCGGCCGTGATCCAGTTGGTGACGGCGGCGCGGTGCAGGAAGGTGTCGCCGACCGCGTTGCCGGCGCAGGCCAGCACCAGCAGGCCGCCCGCCAGGGCGAGCCGTGAACCGGAGCGGTCGACGACGGCCTGCACGGCGACGCCGACGCAGAACGGCAGCGCGGCGACGGAGGCGAAGTGCAACAGCCCCCAGGCCAGCGACTTGAGCTGCCCGCCCAGTTGGTTCCGGAAGAGCCACCACAGGAATCGGGGACCCGATCGCGCGTCCGGCACGCCCGGGTCGGGGTACGGAAGGTCTTGAATCTGCATGACGTCCCAGTGGCTCGTGTCAGGGGGATGGGGGTGAGGGCCGAAGGCAACAAACCGTGACAGGTTCGCGTCGCCACGTGGTGGGAGGCAACAGGTTTTCGTCCCACCGAACGGAACCGGCCGACACGGGTGGGAACAGGACTGCCCAGGCGGGCCGGTGCTCATTGCGCGGGCGGCGGAGGCCCCGTAGAACACCGCCCATGAAGAGACGGATCGTCATGTCCATGCTTGCCGGAGCGACCCTCCTGGCGAGCACCCTCCTCGGGACCGGTTCCGCCCACGCGGCCGACGTCCCCAACGAGTTCGGCACCGACTGGCACGACCCGGTCATGGCGGCCCCGCCCGTCGAGCGGCCGTCCGGGAAGTCCTGCCGAGTCACCCTCGCCCGGGCGCAGTTCCGCGACTTCACCCCCTACCGCGGCACGTACACCCCGCCCGACGGCTGCGGTGACCGCTGGAGCAAGGTGGTGCTGCGGCTCGACGGCAAGGTCAAGGGCCGCCAGTACGACCGGCTCGGCTACGTCCACGTCGGCGGGGTCGAGGTCTTCCGCACGTCGACGCCGCAGCCCTCGCCCGACGGCATCGAGTGGTCCGTGGAGAAGGACGTCACGCGCTACAGCGACACCTTCCGCGAGAGCCGGGACGTCGAGATGCTCATCGGGAACGTCGTCGACGACACCTACACGGGCGTCCTCGACGTCACGGTCACGCTGACGTTCCATCAGGGCCGCCCCGAGGGCAGCAGCCCCGACCGGGTCCTCACCCTCGACGGCGACTCGGCCCTCACCACCCCGCGCAACAGCGAACGCATCGTCGCCGAGGTGTACGCCACCGGCTCCGGCGGCGGCTGCGAGGAGTACTGGTACATGACGGTGCCCGACGCGGCGCCGTACTCCTGCAAGGCCGGTCAGGGCCCCTACCGCGAGGTGCAGATCCGCGTGGACGGCCGCCTCGCGGGCATCGCCACGCCGTTCCCGACGGTGTGGACCGGCGGCTGGTCCAACCCGTTCCTCTGGTACGTGATCCCGGGCCCCCGCGCCTTCGACATCAAGCCGATCACCTACGACCTCACCCCCTTCGCCGGGATCCTCAACGACGGCCGCCCGCACCGCGTCGAGGTCTCGGTCGTCGGCGTGCCCGAGGGGCAGACCGGCTGGAGCGCGCCCGTGAACGTCCTGGTCTGGCAGGACGAACGGCGCGACCGGGTCACCGGCGCACTCACCGTGCACAAGGCCGGCGACCTGGCCAACTCCTCCGTATACACTCCCGGTTCCGAGCACCGGGTGGCCACCGAGGGCGCCCACCGGCTGACCGTCGCCGGATACGTCGACACCTCGCACGGGCGGGTCACCACCACCGTCAGCCGCTCCCTCGGCCACACCTCGGAGCACCGCTGGACCGACGGCGAGACGAGCGACGGACTGAAGGCCACCTGGACCGACGACGAGTCGGTGACCGTCGACGGCCGCAGCACCCGCACGCACCGCACCTACACGATGGACGGCACGACCACCCTCGGCGCGGGCGACCGGCTGCGCACGGTCCTGACCCTCGGCGACCGCGCCACCACCGTCGTCCTGCGCGACGGCCGGCGCACGGCCTGGTCGCGCCTCGACGACACCTACACGGGCGACGCCACCTACACGGCCAACGTCCCGCGCGACCAGCGGCACGCGGTCGGCACCAGCAGCGAGCGCTACCGGCTGTACGGCTCGCACGGCTGCTACGACCGCACGCTGACCACCGCGCAGGGGGTGCTCACGGCAGACCGCAGCCGTTGCTGAGGCGCTCGATGTGGCGCATGTGACACGCGCCACTTAGGGCGCTTTTACATGGCCGAAACGTTGCGGTCTTGTGCGCGATCAAGACAGCCTCCAGAGTGATCGGTCACGGAAGCCGCTTTCCGTATCGCAGAAGTCCCCTCCGGCTTCTGTGTGGTCCGTCCCCAAGGAGGCCCCGTGCCACCGTCCGTACCGTCCCTGCCGCGACGCGTCGCACGCACGCTGCGTACCTCACTGTTCGCGCAGGTCCTCTGCGCGCTCGTCCTCGGAATCGTCGTCGGGAAGCTGTGGCCGGACACGGCCACGGCTCTCCAGCCGCTCGGCGACGGTTTCACCCGGCTCATCAAGACGGTGATCTCGCCGCTGGTGTTCTGCGTGGTCGTCGTCGGCATCGCCAAGGCCGGTGACCTGAAGGCGTTCGGCCGGATCGGGGTCAAGGCCCTGATCTGGTTCGAGGTCGCCTCCACGGCCGCCCTGGTCATCGGCCTCGTCGCCGCCAACGTCGTGGGCCCCGGCAGGGGCATGAACGTCGACCCCTCGTCGCTGGACGCCTCCGCGGTGAACGAGACCACGGGCGGCGGCCAGCTGCCCTCGACCACCGAGTTCGTCCTGAACGCGCTGCCGCAGAGCTTCATCGGTGCCTTCGCCGACAACGAGCTGCTCCAGGTGCTCATCCTGGCCTGCCTGGTGGGCGCGGCCCTGCTCCACCTCGGGCACACCAGGGTGCCGAAGATCCTGCCCGCGATCGAGCAGGCCCAGGAGATCATCTTCGCGGTCGTCGGCTTCGTGATGCGGCTGGCCCCGCTCGCGGTGTTCGGCGCCATGGCCCACCTGGTCGGCAACTACGGGCTGGGCGTGATGAAGACGTACGCCAAGCTCATCGTGCTCTGCTACGTCGCGGCCGCGCTGTTCATCGTGCTGCTCGCCGTCGCCCTGCGGATGGTGACCGGGCTCAGCCTCTGGAAGTTCCTGCGCTACATCCGCGAGGAGATGCTGCTCGCGCTCGGCACCGCCTCCACCGAGTCCGTCATGCCGCGCGTGATGCAGAAGCTGCGCCGGGCCGGCGCCCGCGACGACGCCGTGGGCCTGGTGCTGCCCACCGGTTACTCGTTCAACCTCGACGGCGCCTCGCTCTACCTGTCGATCGGCACCCTGTTCATCGCCCAGGCGGTGGGCGTGGACCTGACTTTGGGGCAGCAGGTCACCGTGGTCCTGGTGCTGATGCTGACCAGCAAGGGCATGGCGGGCATCCCCGGCTCGGCGTTCCTCGCCCTGGCCGCGACGGCCTCGTCCCTCGGTGCCATTCCGGCCGGGGCCGTCGCCCTGCTCCTCGGCGTGGACCGCATCATGGACTCGATGCGGGTCGTCACGAACCTGCTGGGCAACTGCGTGGCCGTCTTCGCCGTGTCCCGCTGGGAGGGGGCGCTGGACCTCGCCCGGGCGAAGAAGACGCTCGACGGCGAGGAGACGGACCCGCCCCAGGACGGCGACGGCGACGACGCTCCGGCGGTCGAGCCGACCACGGCCGAGACTCCGGCGCCGGGCATCCCCGCCCAGAAGCCCAAGGAGCCCGCTCCCGAGGTCGGTTGACCGAAAACGAACGGGCCGCGGCCGCCGCTCCATCACAAGGAGCGGCGGCCGCGGCCCGTCGTGCGTCCCCGGGGTGTCAGCAGGAACGCACCGGCGTCCCGTCGATCAAGGTGTCCAGCAGCCCCCCGAGCGCCTCGCGCTGATCCTCCGTCAGCGGCGCGAGGATCTCCTCCGCGGCCGACCTGCGCGCCGCCCGCAGCTCGCGCAGCGCGCCCCGGCCGTCGTCCGTGAGCTCGATGCGGATCACGCGCCGGTTCGCCGGATCCGGCACCCGCCGCACCTTGCCGCCGGCCTCCAGGGCGTCGACCAGGGTCGTCACGGCCCGGGGCACCACCTCCAGGCGCTCGGCCAGATCCGCCATGCGCGGCGGCGAGCCCCAGTGCGCCAGGGTGCGCAGCAGCCGGGACTGGGCCGGCGTGATGCCCAGCTCGCGCTGCTCCAGATGGCGCTTCTGGATGCGGTGCACCCGGCGGGTGAGCCGGAGCAACTGCTCGGCGAGCAGGCCGTCGGAATCGGGGGTGGTCATGCGGGAACAATATCAGGATGCAGTTCATTGTGAGTATAGGTAACAATGAAGTGCGATCCGGCCCGCCGCACCCCTCGAAGGAGCCCATGCACCCCGACCACGAAGCGCCCTGGACCCCACCCGCCGGAGCCGAGGAACAGCCCCGGCAGGTCCGCCGCATCCTCAGGCTCTTCCGCCCCTACCGGGGCCGGCTCGCGATCGTCGGCCTGCTGGTCGGCGCCGCGTCCCTGGTCTCGGTCGCCACGCCCTTCCTGTTGAAGGAGATCCTGGACGTCGCCATCCCCGAGGGGCGCACCGGCCTGCTCAGCCTGCTCGCCCTCGGCATGATCCTCAGCGCCGTCCTCACCAGCGTCTTCGGCGTGCTCCAGACCCTGATCTCGACCACGGTCGGCCAGCGCGTCATGCACGACCTGCGCACCGCGGTCTACGGCCGCCTGCAGCGCATGTCCCTCGCGTTCTTCACACGCACCCGCACCGGTGAGGTGCAGTCCCGTATCGCCAACGACATCGGCGGCATGCAGGCCACCGTCACCTCCACCGCGACGTCCCTGGTCTCGAACCTCACCAGCGTCGTCGCCACGATCGTCGCGATGATCGTGCTCGACTGGCGCCTGACCGTCGTCTCGCTGCTGCTGCTCCCGGTGTTCGTGTGGATCAGCCGCCGCGTGGGCGACGAACGGCGGAAGATCACCACCCGGCGCCAGAAGCAGATGGCCGCCATGGCCGCCACGGTCACCGAGTCGCTCTCCGTCAGCGGCATCCTGCTCGGCCGCACGATGGGCCGCTCCGACTCGCTGACGAGGTCCTTCGCCGACGAGTCCGAGGAACTCGTCGACCTGGAGGTGCGGTCGAACATGGCCGGCCGGTGGCGCATGGCCGTCATCACGATCGTCATGGCCGCCCTGCCCGCCGTCATCTACTGGACCGTCGGCATGGCCCTCCAGCTGGGCGGGCCCGAGGTCTCCATCGGCACGATCGTCGCCTTCGTCTCGCTCCAGCAGGGCCTGTTCCGCCCGGCCGTGAGCCTGTTGTCGACCGGCGTGCAGATCCAGACCTCGCTCGCCCTCTTCCAGCGCATCTTCGAATACCTCGACCTGCCGATCGACATCACCGAACGTCCGGACCCGGTCCGCCTCGACCGGATCAAGGGCGAGGTCCGCTTCGAGCACGTCTCCTTCGGCTACGACGACCAGGGCGGCCCCGTCCTCGACGGCATCGACCTCACCGTCCCGGCCGGCGGCAGCCTCGCCGTCGTCGGCCCCACCGGCGCGGGCAAGTCCACGCTCGGCTACCTGGTCCCGCGTCTCTACGACGTCACCGGCGGCCGGGTCACCCTCGACGGGGTCGACGTCCGCGACCTCGACTTCGACACCCTGGCCCGCGCGGTCGGCGTCGTCTCGCAGGAGACGTACCTCTTCCACGCCTCCGTCGCCGACAACCTGCGATTCGCCAAGCCCGACGCCACCGACGAGGAGCTGCACCGGGCGGCGAAGGCGGCCCAGATCCACGACCACATCGCGTCCCTGCCCGACGGCTACGACACCGTCGTCGGCGAGCGCGGCCACCGCTTCTCCGGCGGCGAGAAGCAGCGACTGGCCATCGCCCGCACGATCCTGCGCGACCCGCCGGTCCTCGTCCTCGACGAGGCCACCAGCGCGCTGGACACCCGCACCGAGGCCGCGGTCCAGGACGCCATCGACGCCCTGTCGGCGAACCGCACCACGATCACCATCGCCCACCGGCTCTCCACCGTCCGGGGCGCCGACCAGATCGTGGTCCTCGACGCGGGGCGGGCGGTCGAACGCGGCACACACGAGGAACTGCTCGAACAGGACGGCCGGTACGCGGCGCTCGTACGCCGGGACGCCCAACTGGAACCGACAAGATGAAAATATGCCGGGTTTGTGACGATATGCGGGTTACCGTGCCCGCATGCAGAACAACACTCCGCCACGGAGCACGATTCGACTGACGCGCCGCGGCCGTATCGCCCTCGTCGCGACCGGAGCCGTCGTGGTCGGCACCGCCGTGGCGGTGCCGCTGCTGACCCTGGCGCCCGAGGAGGACGGCCGGCCCACGACCCTGGTGATCCCCGAGGGCTGGCGCGCGAGCCAGGTCTACGCCGCCGTCGACAAGGCCCTCGCCCTGCCCCCCGGCAGCACGAAGAAGTCCCTCGCGAAGGCGATGCTGAAACTGCCGAACGATGCCGAGGGCAACCCCGAGGGCTACCTCTTCCCGGCGACCTATCCACTCCAGGAGAAGGCCACCCCGGAGAAGCTCCTGGCGCTGATGGTCGACACGGCGAACGAGAAGTTCAACGGCGCCCCCATCGCCGCGGGGGCGCAGCGCAACGCCATGAACGTCTACCAGGCCGTCACCATCGCGAGCATCGTCCAGGCGGAGGCGGCCAGCCCCGCCGACATGGGCAAGGTGGCCCGGGTGATCTTCAACCGCCTGGAGCGCGGCATGCCGCTGCAGATGGACTCCACCCTCAACTACGCCCTGAACCGCGCCACGCTCCGCACGACGGCGAGCGACACGCGCATCGACAGCCCCTACAACTCGTACCAGCGCATGGGGCTCCCGCCCACGCCCATCGACAACCCCGGCGAGGAGGCGATGCGCGCCGCCGTCAACCCGCCCCCGGGCGACTGGCTGTACTTCGTCACGGTCAAGCCGGGCGACACCCGCTTCACCGCGGACTACCGCGAACACACCCGCAACGTGGCGGAGTTCAACGCCCACCGGAAGAGCAGGGCCGAGCACCCCTGAGGGGTGCGGGGAACCCCGGGACCGGCCCCGGACGACCCGCGGCCGGATGGAGGTGCGAGCGGGCGCCCTCGCGCGAGCCCGCCTCGTGCGCCCGCCGCGTGCCGGGCCGGACGGGCCGGCCGTGGTCTACGCCGCGGCCGGTTCTCGGTCCAGCAGCCGCCTGATGTCGCGGACGGCCGCCCGGCCCGCACGGTTCGCGCCGATCGTGCTGGCCGAGGGGCCGTAGCCGACGAGGTGGACGCGGGGGTCGGCGGCCGCGTGCGTGCCCTCCATGCGGATGCCGCCGCCCGGGCCGCGCAGCCGCAGCGGAGCCAGGTGGTCGATGGCGGCCCGGAACCCGGTGGCCCACAGGATGACGTCGGCGTCGACGTGCCGGCCGTCGTTCCAGTCGACGCCGTCCGGGGTGATCCGGTCGAACATGGGCTGCCGGTCCAGCACCCCGTCCTCGATGCCCTGCCGGATCGCGTCGTTCAGCGGCAGCCCCGTCACCGAGACCACGCTGCGGGGCGGCAGTCCCTGCCGTACCCGTTCCTCGACGAGCGCGACGGCCGCCCGGCCCGCGTCCTCGTCGAAGGGGCCTTCGCGGAAGACGGGCGGACGCCGGGTCACCCATGTCGTGGCCGCGGCGTACGAGGCGATCTCCAGCAGGTGCTGCGTGCCCGAGGCGCCGCCGCCCACCACCACGACCCGCTGCCCGGCGAACTCCTCCGGCCCGGGGTACTGCGCGGTGTGCAACTGCCGCCCCCGGAAGGTCTCCTGACCCGGATAACGCGGCCAGAACGGCCGGTCCCAGGTGCCGGTCGCGTTGATCAGCGCCCGCGTCGACCACACGCCGTCCGAGGTCTCCACCAGCAGTCGCCCGCCGGTCCCCTCGCGCACCGCCCGGACGTCGACCGGCCGCCGCACCCGCAGGTCGAAGGTCCGCTCGTACCGGTCGAAGTACGCACTGATCACCTCGGCCGAAGGCCGCGTCGGGTCCGCGTCCGTGAGCTCCATCCCCGGCAGCGCGTGCATGCCGTGCACCTTGCCGTAGGTCAGCGACGGCCAGCGGAACTGCCATGCGCCGCCGGGACCGGGGGAGTGGTCCAGCACGACGAAGTCGCGGTCCGGCTCGAAACCGGATCGTCGCAGGTGATAGGCGCCGGCCAGACCGGCCTGACCAGCGCCTATGACGACTACCTCGACCTCGCGCGTGTTGTTCACGCTTCTACTAACCACGGGACGGTCGTGGATCTTCCCGCTCTACGACCCCTCCGAGGGCCGTGCCGCCGAGGTCGACGGCGGCAGGTCGCCGTTGAACCGGGTGTCCGCGAACTCGGCGAAGTCGACCTTGCGGGGGATGAGCTTCAGGGCCGTGAACGTGTCGGCGATCTCCTGCTCGGAGGCGATCAGCGGCTTGTCGACGGCGACCGCGATCCGGCTCGTGTAGGTGCGCTTGACCGCCGCCAGTGCCACGTCCTCGGGGAGCCCGGTGTCCTTCGCCCAGACCTTGGCCCACTCCTCCTCGTGGTCGTACACCCAGGTGTAGGCGCGCCGCAGCCGCTCCAGGTAGTCCTTGACGGCCGCGGCCTTCTTGCCGTCCTTCAGCGCGGCCGGGGCGGCGACCTGGAAGGTGAGCCCGTTGGTCACGCCGTCGCCGTCGGTCAGGACACGGCCCTGCCCGGCCTTGAGCACCTGCGAGGTGTACGGGTCCCACACCGCCCACGCGTCGACCTTGCCGGAGGTGAACGCCGCCAGCGCGTCGGCCGGCTGGAGGTACTTGACCTTGACGTCGCTCAGGCTCAGCCCGGCCTTCTTCAGGGACGCGACCAGCTGGAAGTGGGCGGAGGAGCCCTGCGCGACGGCGACCGACCTGCCCTTGAGCTGCCCGGGGCTCTTCAGGGTCGAGTCGTTCGGGACGAGGATGGTGTCGCCCTTGGACGTGCCGTGCCAGGCGGCCACGACCTTGATCTTCGAACCCGCCCCGGCCGCGAAGACCGGCGGGGTGTTGCCGACGCCTCCGATGTCGACGGCGCCGGCGTTGACGGCCTCCAGCAGGGGCGGCCCCGAGGTGAACGTCGACCATTTGATCCTGTAGTCCAGGTTCTTCAGTTCCCCGGCGGCCCGCAGGATGGCCTCCGAACCGCCCTTCTGGTCACCGACCTCGATCGTGACCGGGCCTTGGCCGTCGGTGCCGCCGTCCGGCGTACTGGCGGCCGAGTTCCCGCCGCAGGCGGTGAGCAGCAGGGCGAGGGGGAGGAGCAGGGCGGCGGGGACGAGGCGTCGTCGCATGGCGGTTCCGTTCGTGGTGGGCCGTACGTGTGATCGTGCGTGTGGCCGTACGTGTGGTCGTGCGTGTGGGGCGAGCGCGGAAGGGTCAGGCGGCTTCGGCGGCCGTGGCCTCGACGCCCAGGCGTTCGAGGAGTCCGGCGCGCAGGGCGGCGAAGCGCGGGTCGGTGATGTCGCGGGGGCGGTCGAGGTCGACGCGCTGCTCGTGGGCGATGACACCGCAGTCCATCACCAGGACACGATCGGCGAGCAGCACGGCCTCCTCCACGTCGTGGGTGACGAGGAGCACCGCGCAGCCCCGGCGCTGCCACAGCTCGCCCACGAGCCGCTGGGCCTTGATGCGGGTGAGCGCGTCGAGCGCGCCGAACGGCTCGTCGAGCAGTAGCAGATCGGGCTCGCGCACCAGCGCGCGGGCCAGCGAGGCGCGCTGGGCCTCGCCGCCCGAGAGGGTCTTGGGCCAGGCGTCCGAGCGGTGGCCGAGGCCGACCTCGTCCAGCGCCCGCTCGGCGACGCCGCGATCGGGCTTGCCGGGCAGGCCCAGCAGGACGTTGCGCCACACCTTCTTCCACGGCATCAGCCGCGGGGCCTGGAAGGCGACGGCCTTGCGGCGCGGCACCAGCACGGTGCCCTCGATGTCGCGGTCGAGACCGGCGAGGATCCGCAGCAGCGTCGACTTGCCGCAGCCGCTGCGGCCGAGCAGGGCCACGAACTCGCCCGGCCGGACGTCCAGTCGCAGGTCGTCGATGACGGCGCGTCCGTCGAAGGAGCGGGTGAGCCCCTGGACATGGACCGCCTGGGGGGTCACCGGCCGGTGAACGTCGGTCGCCATTGCAGCAGCACCTTTTCGAGAGAGCGGACGATGAAGTCGGCGAGCAGGCCGAGGAAGGCGTAGACGACCAGGCAGACCACGATCACGTCGGTCCGCAGGAAGTCCCGGGCCTGCACCATGAGGAACCCGATGCCGGAGTCGGCGTTGACCTGCTCGGCGAAGACCAGCGCGAGCCAGGCGATGCCGAGCGAGTAGCGCAGGCCGGTCATCGCGCCGGGCAGCGCACCCGGCAGCACGACGTGCCGCACGAGCCCCCACCGCGACAACCCGAGGGACTCCCCGGCCTCGATCAACTGGGCGTCCACGCCCCGGATCCCGGCGTAGACGTTGAGGTAGAGCGGGAAGGTCACGCCGAGCGTGATGATGGCGACCTTGGGGGCCTCGCCGATGCCGAACCAGATGATGAACAGGGGGATGAGACCCACGAACGGCACGGTCCGCAGCATCTGCACGGGCGCGTCGACGAGGTCCTCGCCGATCCGGAACAGCCCGGAGATCAGGGCGAGTCCCGTCCCCACGACGAGGCCCAGCAGCAGCCCGGCGGCGACCCGCCGCAGCGAGGTGCCCATGGCCGCGGGCAGCGAGCCGTCGGCGACCATGTCCCCGGCGACCCGGGCGATCCGGCCGGGCGAGGCCAGCACGTCCGGGGGCAACGCCCCGGTGCTGCTGAGGAGTTGCCACAGTGCCAGCAGCAGGACCGGGCCGGTGGTACGGCGCAGCCAGCGGGGGACGCGGGCGCGGCGGGAGGAGGCGGGCACCAGGGGCTGGAGGTCGAGATCCGCGCCCGACACGGGCGACATGTCGGGTGGGGAGGAAGTGGGCGGCGCATGACTGATGCTCATGGGGGCTCCACGGGAGAAGAGCGAGGGCCGGGGTGAGGGCACACCTCCACGCCTCGCCGGCGCCGCGCCGACGACCGGATCAGGACCGATCAGCGTGCAGGCGCGACGGGGGCGAGGAAGAGAAGGCGAAAGAGGTGAAGCGGGGGAAGGGCGTCAGCGGCCGCGGCGACACGCGGCGGAGGCCACCCGCAGCAGGTCGATGTGACCGCGCGTGGTGAGCAGGGCTGAACGCAACATGCGCCCGAACCTAGCCAGCCGGCATGCACACGGTCAACGGGCGTCTCGGTCAGTGGACTCGGTGTCCGTACTCGGTCCGGCGCATCCCCGTCGAAACCGGCGGGTGCGTCAGGATGGAGGGCATGTCAGATGCCTTCACCACCCGAGTCCTGAACGTCACCACCGGTTCCACGGAGAGGGTCGTCGACATCACCGGCGACTGCGAGTCCTTCCTGCGCGAGGCGGCCGCCGGCCGCGACGGCCTGCTCAACGTCTTCGTGCCGCACGCGACGGCCGGGATCGCCGTTCTGGAGACCGGCGCCGGCAGCGACGACGACCTGCTGGCCGCGCTGCACACGCTGCTGCCCGCCGACGACCGCTGGCAGCACCGGCACGGCAGCCCCGGCCACGGCCGCGACCACGTCCTGCCGGCCCTGGTGCCGCCCCACGCGACCCTGCCGGTGCTGGGCGGCCGCCTGGAGCTCGGGACGTGGCAGTCGGTGTGCCTGGTGGACACCAACAGGGACAACCCGGATCGCAAGGTGCGGCTGAGTTTCCTGGGGTGAGCGCGGCCCGCCCGGTCCCGCCCGCCCGGCCGCCGGGCCCCGGGCGCTCCGGCACACCGTGACGCGTGCCCGTAATGCCCGTATCCTCATCAATGCAAGATTTTCCTCCGACAAGCAGGAATTCTTCCCAGCAGCGGATGGTCGCGGGCACAAGTGAGGCGGAGCGTGGTTCGGTCCGGCGAGGAACCCCAGCCGGCGGGTCGTGCGACTGAGGGCACGGGGCCCGCCCGTCTTCGCGAGCGGTTCCTCCAGGGCGAGCCGGTCGAGGAGGGCGTGCGGGCGTCCATCCTGAACTCGTGGCGGCGCTGCCGGTCCCTGGGGCTGTCGCCGGACGGGGCCGACCTGCCCTACCGGGACGACTTCGACCCGGGCGGCCGCATCGTCCGCGCGGCCGTGCCCGTGCTGGACCGGCTGCAGGCCACGTTCTCCGGCAGCCAGGTCAACATCTCGGTCGCCGACGCGAACGGAACGGTGCTGCTGCGCCGCTTCGGGGACCCGTCGATGGCCCGGCGCCTCCCGGCGATCCAGGTCGTCCCCGGTTTCGTCTTCGCGGAGCAGGTCGCCGGCACCAACGGCATCGGCCTGGCCCTCGCCGAGCGGCAGCTCATCCGCGTCTACGGCGCCGAGCACTTCGCGGAGCGCTCCCAGCAGAACGCCTGCGTCGCGCTGCCCGTCCGGGACCCGCTCAGCGGGCGCATCGAGGGCGTCCTGTGCTTCGGCTACCCGCGCGGCTTCGAGCAGCCCGGGCTGGCGGCCACCATCCGCAGGGCGGCCGAGGTCATCGAGCGGCGGCTGCTGGGACAGAGCTCCGCGCACGAGCGAGCCCTGCTGCGGGCGTACGCGGCCACGGGGGCCGGAGCCGCCGGGTCGCGCCGCGGGGGCGTCGCGAGGGACGCGCCGGCGGACGCGTTCCACCCGCGGGACCGGGCGATCCTGATGGAGAAGGCCGCCGAGCTGATCTCCCGCGCGCAGCGGGCCGCCGTCGACGTGACCCTGCCCGACGGCCGGCGGGTGACGCTCGTGAGCCGTCCGATGACGAGCGCCTCCGGGGTGCGGGGCTTCGTCGTGGAGGCCGTGCTGCCCGGCTCCCCGGCCGGAGCGCCCCTCGTCCTGCCGCACCAGATGGACACCGTGCCGGACCTGGCCGCCCTCTCGCTCCACCCCGGCCAGATCGCCGCACTGCCCGCACGACCGTCCCTCACGCTGCCGCCCGGGCACCTGGCCGCCGAACCCGGCCCGGTGGTCACGGCCGACGGGGAGCGGGGGCCGGCCGAGCCGGGCGACGGCTCCGTGGCCGACAGGAACCGGGGCGCCGCCGGGCCTGGGGAGCCCGCCACAGCCGACCCGGGTGAGGCCGTCGTCCCGGACGGACCGGGCGGGGGCATCGTCGAGCAGGATGAGACCGTCGCCCCCGACGGGGCCGGAACCGCCGAGCCGGATGAGACCGTCGCCCCCGGCAGCGGGGACTCCGCCCGGCCGAAGCAGACCGTCATCCCCGGGGGCGACAGGGGCACCGCCCAGCCCGGTGGGGCCCTCACCCCCGTCGGAGGCCTGGGCGTGGGGGAGGAGCGCTCCGGGTCGTCGTTCCCGGCCAGGGGGCTGCTGATGGTGGGGGAGCCGCACGTCGGGGCCTACGCCCTGGCCGCGCGCCGGCGCCTGGAGCTGCTGTCCGAGGCCAGCGCCCGCATCGGCACCACCCTGGACGTCCGCCGCACCGCCGAGGAACTGGCCGAGACGGCCGTCCCGCGGCTCGCCGACTTCGTCACCATCGACCTGCCCGACGCCGTCCTGCGCGGCGAGGAATCCGCCGACCCCTTCGCCGACCTGCGCCGCACGGTCGTCCACGGCGTCCGCGAAGGCCTGCCCTTCACCCCGCCCGGCAAGCGCATGGACTTCGGCCCGACCGCGCCGCAACTGCGCTGCCTGACCAGCGGCGAAGCGGTGCTGGAGCCGGATCTGGAGGCCGCCGCGGGCTGGCTCGCCCAGGACCCCGAGCACACCGCGCGCCTGCTGTCCCACGTCCACTCCCTCATCGCGGTGCCCCTGCTCGCCCGCGGTGTCGTCCTGGGCATCGCCAGCTTCTACCGCGCCGGGGGATCCTTCGGGGACGACGACCGCTCGCTGGCCCAGGAGCTCGCCACCCGAGCCGCCCTGTCCATCGACAACGCCCGGCGCTACACCCACGAACGCACCATGGTCCTGGCCCTCCAGCGCCGCCTGCTCCCGCACGGCCTGCCCGACCAGGACGCCGTCGAGGTCGCCCACCGCTACCTGCCCGCGGAGTCCGACGTGGGCGGCGACTGGTACGACGTCATCCCCCTGTCCGGCGCCCGCGTCGGGCTCCTCGTCGGCGACGTCGTCGGCCACGGCATGCTCTCCGCGGCCACCATGGGCCGCCTGCGCACCGCCGCCCGCAGCTTCGCCGAGCTGGACTTCCCCCCGGACGAGGTCCTGACCCACCTGGACAACCTCGTCGGGCGCCTGGACCGGGAGGATCCCGACGGCAAGGGCGCCGGAGTCATCGGCGCGACCTGCCTGTACGCCGTCTACGACCCGGCCGAGCAGCAGTGTCTGATGGCCCGGGCCGGGCACCCGCCGCCCGCGCTCGTCCACCCCGACGGCACCGTGACCTACCCCGACCTGCCGGCCGGGCCTCCGCTCGGCCTCGGGGGACTGCCCTTCGACGCCGTGGAGGTCGACCTCCCCGAGGGCAGTCAGCTGGTCCTCTACACCGACGGCCTCATCGAGGACCGGCACCGCGACGTCGACGTCGTCCTGGAGCAGCTGCGCGCGGCCCTGGCCCATCCCGAGCGCGCTCCGGAGGAGACCTGCCAGGCGGTCCTGGACACCGTGGCACCCGCCCACCCGCACGACGACATCGCCCTGCTCGTCGCCCGCGTCCACGCCCTCGACCCGGAGCGGATCGCCACCTGGGAGCTGTCCGCCGACCCGGCCCTCGTCGGAGAGGTCCGGGCCTCCGCCATGCGGCGCCTGGCCGACTGGGGGCTCGACGAGACCGCGTTCGCCGCGGAGCTGATCCTCAGCGAGCTGATCACCAACGCCATGCGGCACGGCGCCGGCCCCATCCGGGTGCGGCTGCTGTACGGCCGCACCCTGATCTGCGAGGTCTCCGACGCCAGCAACACCGCCCCCCACCTGCGCCGGGCGGCCAGCACCGACGAGGGCGGTCGCGGCCTGTTCCTGGTCGCGCAGCTCTCGCAGAGCTGGGGCACGCGCTACCTGCCCGAGGGCAAGGTCATCTGGGCCGAGTGCGGGCTCGACGCGGCCTGACACCCCGTCCGCCGCAGCACAGGCACACCACACCTGAAAGATGCCCGAAATGCTGTAATTTGTTCGGGTGCGTGACGCTCCCGACACCCCAGCGAAGGCGGCCTCACCCTTCGGCCCGGAGCCCCTGGTCCGCGTCCGGGGCCTCGGCAAGCGGTTCGGCGGCACCGTCGCGCTGGCCGGGGTCGACCTCGACGTCCACGCCGGCAGCGTCCTCGCCCTGCTCGGGCCCAACGGCGCCGGGAAGTCCACACTCATCAAGATCCTCGCCGGGGTCCACCAGGCCGACGCCGGACAGATCACCGTCGCCGGACACCCTCTCGGCAGCCACACCGCCACCCGGAGCATGTCCTTCATCCACCAGGACCTCGGCCTCGTGGACTGGATGACGGTCGCCGAGAACATCGCCCTGACCACCGGGTACGCGCGCCGGGCCGGGCTGATCTCCTGGCGCCGCACCCGCGAGCGCTGCGTCGGCGCCCTGCGGATCGTCGCCGGACACCTCGACCCGGACACGCCGGTCTCCGCGCTCGCGCCCGCCGACCGCTCACTGGTCGCGATCGCCCGGGCCCTGGCGGCCCGCGCACGCGTCATCGTCCTCGACGAGCCGACCGCCCGCCTGCCCGCCGCGGACAGCGCCCGGCTCTTCCGCGTCCTGCACGACCTGCGCGACCGCGGCCACGCCATCCTCTACGTCACGCACCGGCTGGACGAGGTGTACCAGGTCGCCGACACCTTCGCCGTCCTGCGCGACGGCCGGCTCGTCAGCCACGGCCGGCTCGCCGGCCACAGCCCCGCCCGCCTGGTCCACGACATCGTCGGCGAGGAGGAGGAACCGGCCGCCCACCGCCCCGCCGGGGCCCCGGCCCACGCGCCGGCCGTCCTGACCCTCGACGGCGTCCGCACCGCCCGGACCGGACCGGTCGACCTGGAACTCGCCGCCGGGGAGGTCCTCGGCCTGGTCGGCCTCTCGGACGCCGGGCACACGGACCTCGGCCGCGCCCTGGCCGGTGCCGGCCCCCTCCTGGGCGGACGGGCCGTGCTCCACGGACGGCCGTACCGCCCCCGCACGGTCGCGGAGGCCGTCGCCCGCGGCGTCGGCTTCGTGCCCGGCGACCGACTGCGGGAGGGCTGCCTCACCGAGCTGACCGTGCGGGAGAACCTCCTCGCCAACCCCCGCGCGGGAGGCGGACCCGCGCCCCGCTGGATCGGCCCGCGCCGCGAACGCGCCCGGGCCGCCGCCCTGATCGACCGCTTCGCGGTACGCCCCCGCGACAGCGAGACCCCCATCGCCACGCTCTCCGGCGGGAACCAGCAGAAGGTCATGATCGGGCGCTGGCTCCGGGCGGACCTGCGGCTGCTGATCCTGGAGGAGCCGACCGCGGGCGTCGACGTCGGAGCCAAGGCCGCGATCCACCGCCTGCTCCGGGAGGCGCTGGAAGCCGGCCTGGCGGTCCTGCTGCTCTCCACCGACTTCGAGGAGGTCGCGGGCGTGTGCCGGCGCACCCTGGTCTTCGTCCGCGGGGCCGTGACGGCGGAGCTGAGCGGCCCGGCCCTCACCGTCGCCGGACTCACCCGGGCGGCCTCGGCCATGCCCCCGTCCGCCGCCGTGCGCCCATGACGCCGCCGCCCCGGCCGCGAAGCCGCCCCGGCCGTCCGCGCCGCCCGGGCGGGCACCACATCGGCGCCTACGGCCTGCTCGTCCTCACCGCCCTGCTCTGGCTGGTCTTCTCCCTCGCCCTGCCGGACACCTTCCCCACCCTGGACACCGTCGACTCGATCCTGTCCACCCAGTCGATCCCGGCCGTGCTGGCACTCGCCGCCATGGTCCCCATCGTCACCGGCGCGTTCGACCTCTCCATCGGCTACGGCCTCGGCCTCGCCCACGTGATGGTGATGCGGCTCGTGGTGCACGAGGGCTGGCCCTGGCCGCTCGCCTGCCTCACCGTGATCGCCGGAGGGCTGGTGGTGGGCGTCCTCAACGGCGTCATCGTCGAGTTCGGCCGGATCGACTCCTTCATCGCGACCCTCGGGACCGGCAGCATGATGTACGCCGTGACCGGCTGGGTCACCGACGGCGGCCGGATCGTCCCGGGCCCGCAGGGGCTCCCGCCCGCCTTCACCGACCTCTACGACTCCACGTTCCTCGGCCTGCCGGTCCCCGCCTTCTACGTGCTGGCCCTCGCGGCCGTCCTCTGGCTGGCGCTGGAGCGGCTGCCGCTCGGCCGGTACCTCTACGTCGTCGGGTCGAACCCCCGCGCGGCCGACCTCGTCGGCATCCCGACCCGGACGTACACCGTCTACGCGTTCGCCGCCTCGGGGCTGATCGTCGGCTTCGCCGGGGTACTGCTCGCCGCGCAGCAGCAGATCGGCAACCCGAGCGTCGGCCTCGACTACCTGCTGCCCGCCTTCGTCGGCGCCCTCCTCGGCTCCACGGCGATCAGACCCGGCCGGCCCAACGCCCTGGGCACCGTCGTCGCCGTCGCCGTGCTCGCCGTCGGCCTCACCGGCATCGCCCAACTGGGCGCCGACTTCTGGACGGTCCCGCTGTTCCACGGCGGCACCCTGCTCGTCGCCGTCGGCCTGGCCGGATACGCCGCCCGTCGCAGACTGCGCGGCGGTGCAGCGGCCCGCGACGCCCCCGCCGCGCCGCCCCCGCCGCCGTCCGCCACGGCACCGGAGGGCGGCCCCGCCGGTCCACCCTCATGATCCGCTCCGGCCCACCCTCCTGACCCACTCCGCCGACCCCCTGACCCGCTCCGGCCCACCCCCTGACCGCTCCACACGCCCCACCGCGTCGATCCCCCCACAGGAGCTACCGTGCACCGCACCCGCAAGGCCGCCCCCGGAGTCCGCGCCGCGCGGCTCGCCTGCTGCGCCCTGCTGGCGGCGGCCACCGCCCTCCTCGGCTGCGAACGCGGCTCCTCGGACGGCCCGGACGAGACGGCGACCGGGCGCAACGGCTGCCCCGACGTCCACGCCCGGGCCCAGGACGCCGTCAAGCGGGCGGAGCGGACGGACATCCCCTGGGGCGGACCCACCGACGGCCCGGAGGCGGTGTCCGGCAAGACGATCGTCTACGTCGCCCAGACCATGACCAACCCCGGTGTCGCGGGCGCCGCGAGGGGGGTCCGGGAGGCCGCGCGGGCCATCGGCTGGAACGTCCGGGTGATCGACGGCGCGGGCACCCCGGCCGGCATCCAGGCCGCCATGAGCGAGGCCGTGGCCCTGCGCCCCTCGGGCATCGTCATCGGCGGGTTCGACCCCGGCTCGACGGCGCAGCAGGTCGCGCGGGCCAACGCGCAGCGCATCCCGCTCATCGGCTGGCACGCGGTCCCCGAGCCCGGTCCCAGCCGGCAGCCCGAGCTCTTCACCAACGTCACCACCCGCGTCGAGGACGTGGCCCGCATCAGCGCGCAGTGGATCATCTCCGACTCGGACGGGCGCGCCGGGGTCGTGCTCATCACCGACGCGTCGATCCCCTTCGCCAGGAACAAGTCCGACCTGATCAGGAAGGAGCTGACGAGCTGTCAGGGGGTGCGGTTGCTCTCGGTGGAGAACATCCCGATCCCGGACGCGAGCAGCCGCACCCCGCGCGAGATCTCCTCCCTGCTCTCCCGGTTCCAGGACCGGTGGACCCACTCCGTCGCCATCAACGACCTGTACTTCGCCGACGCCGCCCCCGCCTTCCGCGCGGCCGGCGAGAAGGGCTCGGGCCCGCCCTTCAACATCGGCGCCGGCGACGGCGACCCCTCCGCCTTCCAGCGCATCAACAGCCGGCAGTACCAGGCCGCCACCGTCCCCGAGCCGCTGTCCCTCCAGGGCTGGCAGATCGTCGACGAGTTCAACCGCGCCTTCGCGGGCCGCCCCGCCAGCGGGTACGTGGCGCCCGTCCACATCGCCACCGCCGACAACAGCGCCGGCGCCACGAGCTGGGATCCCGCGGGCTACCGGGAGGCCTACCGCAAGATCTGGGGGAAGTGACGACCGGTCAGCGTGCCGATCTCTTCACGGAACATGCACGGAACCTCGGGATCCCTTTAAGTTTCAAGCGCTAGTGTCGCCGTCAGTCGAGTGGCCGCCGGGGTCGATCCGAGCGGGGCCCGTCCGTGGCGGCCCTCGCAACCCCCACCAGGCACAGGAGACTCGGCGTGTTCGACGGCGACGTAGTGGTGATCGGCGGCGGCTACGCCGGTGTCCGGCTGGCGCGGCGGCTGGACGGCACGGCCCGGGTCACGCTGGTGGACCGCAAGGAGGTCTTCTTCCACCGCATCGCCTCCCTGCGCGCCGGTGTCCGGCCCGAGTGGACGCACACGCCCTTCATCCCGTACGACCGGCTGCTGCACAACGGCCGCGTGGTCGCGGGCAAGGCCGTCCGCATCGACACCGCCGAACGACAGGTCGCCCTCGCCACCGGCGAACGGCTGCCGTACGACGTCCTCGTCATCGCCACCGGCGCCGACTACCCGGAACCGGCCCGTTTCTCCGGCACCACCACCGAGGAGGCCGCCAAGTCCTTCGCCGAGCACCAGCGCAACATCGCCACGGCCGAACACGTCCTCGTCGTCGGCGGCGGCCCCGGCGGCGTCGAACTCAGCGCCGAGATCCGCCTCGCCCGGCCGGACGCCCGGGTCACGCTCGCCCACTCAGGGCCGGCCCTGCTCCACTCCACGGGCAGCGAGCGGCCGGGCCGCAAGGCACTCGCCTGGCTGGAGTCCCACGACGTGGAGGTCCGGCTCGACTCCTTCATGTCCCCCGGCAACGACTTCGGCACCTATCGCGACGCCCGCGGCACCGTCATCGAGGCCGACCTGTCCTTCTGGGCCACCGGCACCACCCCCAACACCCTCTGGCTCCGCCTGGCCGGGCACGGCGACTGGCTCAACTCCGCCGGACACGTCAAGGTCGACCGGATGCTCCGGGTCGAGGGGAAGCTCGACGTGTTCGCCGTCGGCGACGTCAACGACGCCACCGAACTCAAGATCACCCCCGCCGCACTCGCCCAGGCGGACCTCGCCGCCCACAACATCCGCGCGTACCTGCAGAGTTCCGGCAGGCACCGCAAGGAGCCGCGCCTGTACCGCCCGGTCCACCGCACCCCGCTCATCGTGCCGTTCGGCGCGGCCGACGGGCTGACCATGCTGCCCGTGCCGGGCGGCGAGTCCGCGGTCCTCGGCAGCCGCACCACCACCCTGGCCAAGGCGAAGACCCTCATGACGCCCTATATGCGGCGTCAACTCGGCTACACGGCCGCCTGATCCGCGACCGGCTCCCTCCCGCACCCACCCCCGTCGTTACCCGCGAGTTCCGCCTGGGGTAGGGTCCCCACCGTTTCCGGCTACCGACTGATGGTGTGCCGGTACAGGGCGTGTCGGAGGGTGGCAAGACGATGGAATCCCAGTGGGGTGACGGCGGATCCGTGGACCTGGACGACACGTGGCTGGAGTCGCTGAATCCCGAACCGCTGCTGACCCGCGACTACGAGACGCGGCCCGCGCTCGTGTACGAGCGGCTGCGGCAGCAGCACGGCCCGGTCGCGCCGGTCGACCTGCTGGGGGTGCCCGCCTGGCTGGTCCTCGGGTACCGCGAGGCGCTGCAGGTCCTCCAGGACGACGACGGCTGGCCCAAGGGACTGGAGAACTGGCGGGCCCGCTCCGAGGGCCGGGTGCCCGCCGACTGGCCGCTCGGACCGTCCCTGGAGGTCAACCACATCCTGATCCAGGGCGGCCCCGGCTACCGGCCGCTGCGCACCGCCTGGGACGTGGCCCTCAAGCCGTTCCAGGACCCACGCCACCCCCAGGCCAAGCGCCTGAAGTCCGCCGTCACCGCCTACGCCGACGAACTGATCACGCTGGTCGGCGAGGGCGGCAGGACCGGCGTGGCCGACCTGTCCGCGCAGTTCTCCCGGCCGCTGCCGCTGATGGTGGCCAGCCATCTGCTCGGCTTCCCCGGCTCGCAGGGCGACGACGCGCTGATGGACATGTGGCGCGTGCTCGACGCGGGCCCGGACGCCGAGGCCGCGCTGGAGCGCCTGCTGGCCACCCTGGCCGAACTCGCCGCGCTGAAGCTGGAGAAGCCCGGCGACGACTTCCCCTCCTACCTCCTGGCCGCGCACCCGGACCTGTCGCTCGACCACCTGGCCCGCGAACTGTTCATGCTGCTCGGCATGACCTCCGACCACGTCGGCATCCTCATCTCCAACACCGTCGTGGAGGTCATCTCGGGCGAGAGCAGCGTGCGCGCCAGCCTGTCCGCCGGCATGGTCCGGGAGACCATGAACCGCGTGGTCATGCGCAAGCCGCCGCTGGTGAACTTCGTCCCGCGGTTCGCCGCCCGGGACACCCCGCTCGGCAACTACACGATCCACGCCGGCGACCCGGTGTGGGTCTCCTCCGCCGCCGCGCACGCCGACCCGCTCTTCGCCGACCACGTCGCCTCCGGCACCACCATCAGCACCCGGGCCCACCTGTCCTGGGGAGCCGGTCCGCGCCAGTGCCCGGCGCGGGAACTCGCCTCGACGGTCGCGGCGGCCGGTGTGGGGCGCCTGTTCGAGCGGTTCGACCACCTCGACCTCGCCCTGCCGGCCGACCAACTGCCCTGGCGCTCCTCGCCGTTCATGCGCGGACTGCGCTCGCTGCCCGTGCGGTACTCCCTCGCCTCGGCGCCGCCCGCGCGGCCGGTGACGGACGACCCCGCGCCGGAGGTCGCCCAGGAGATCCTGCCGGACCGGTCGGCCCGCCAGCGGTCCTCGCTGTGGCGCTACCTGACGGGGCTGATCCGCGGCGGGCGCTGACCGCGGACCTGGTCGAGAACGGCCCGGGGCACCCCGTCGTTCCTCCCGGCCCCGGGGTGACGATCTCCCGCCGCATGCGTGACGAACGGAGGTGTTCCGCGGCGATCGACTCTGCCCGCCCGGGCCAAAGGCCACAGCGACAGCTTCGACCAGGCCCGATGTCCGGCCCCCGACGAATGGGTACGGTCCGACCTGGAAAGCTGGGTGGTCCTCACCCCCGACGGCCTGGTGCTCCCGCCGCAGGGCTGGAAGATCCACGTGTCGGCCACACCCGGCACGGCCCGCGACGTCCTGGCCACCGTGTGGGACTACTGCGTCCCCGCCCGTATCGCCGGCTCGAAACGGTCCTCCACGAGCTGGGCCCCGTCCTGGCGGGCCGTCCGGGCCCCTACATCCTCAGCGACCTGCGCTGGGGGGACGGCCCGCTGTACGCCGGTACGGAGGCTTGGTCACCGCCGCAGTCGTGCTGCTGGGCCTGGCCGGCCTGACCTCGTGCTGGTCGCCCTCGTCCTGCCTCCGCTGCTGTTGGGGCTCGCCCTGTTCGCCGCGGCGCTGCGGGCGACGGCCGCGCGGCAGCGCGAGGTCATCCTGGCGGACGAGCGTGTCGCCGAGGCCACGGGCGCCCTGACCGGCGGGCTGCGGGACGTGGTGACCTGCGGCGCTGAGGACCGGGTCGGGGCGACGGCGGGCGCGCACGTCGACGACGCGGCACGCGCCACCCTGTCGCTGGCCCGCCTCACCGCGGTACGGACCGCGGCGCTGGGCATGAGCGGCTGGGTGCCCCTCCTGCTGATCGTGGTCGCGGCGCCCTGGCTGATCCGCAACGGCGTGACGGCGGGCGCGATCCTCGGCGCGGTGACCTATGTGTCGCAGGCCCTCCAGCCGACCCTGCAGGGCTTCGTGCAGGGGCTCGGCAGCAGCGGGCTGTGGCTCCTGGTCACGGTCGGCCGGATGGCGGAGGTCGCGGCGGAGTCCCGGCCCGAGGCGGCGCAGGGCACGGCCGGGTCCCGCCCCGAGCCGGCACAGGCCGCCATGGCGTCCCGCCCCGGGAAGCCCGCGGCCGGCCTGCCGGTGGCCCGGCCCGGTGCGTGCCGCGTGGACGTGCGCGGTCTCACCTTCGCCTACGCCCGGTCCGCGGACCCGGTGATCCGCGACCTGGACCTTCTCCTGCGACCCGGTGAGCACCTCGCCGTGGTCGGCCCGAGCGGCGCGGGGAAGTCCACCCTGGCGGCCCTGATCGCCGGGGTGCTCGAACCGCAGGCCGGGCAGGTATACCTCGATGACCTGCCCCTCCGTGCTCTGGTCGGCCGCGGCGAGGGTCCGGACCGGCACTGCGGCCTGGTCCCCCAGGAGGCGGACGTGGAGTCGGCGGTGCGTGCCGTGGGCGCCGCGTCCCTCGTCGTGCGTCTCGTCGTGCGCCTCGGCGGCTACGACGCGCCCCTGGAACCGAGGCGCCTCTCGGCCGGTGAGCGGCAGCTCGTCGCCCTGGCCCGCGCCCTGCTCCCGGCGCCTCGGCTGACGCTGCTGGACGAGGCGACCTGCCACCTCGACCCGCTCGCCGAGGCCGTCGCCGAGGACGCCTTCGCCCGCGGCCCGGGCACCCTGATCGTCGTCGCCCACCGCATCAGCTCCGCGCTGCGGGCCGACCGCGTCCTGGTCATGGACGGCACGCGGATCGCCCTCGGCACCCACGAGGAGCTGATGGCCACGTCCTCGCTCTACCGCGACCTGGTCGGCCACTGGGGCGCGGCCGGCGCGTCCCCGGGCGGCGGTGCCCGGTCGTCGCGGCCGACGGCCGGGGCGGTGGCACGGGCCGGGATGGCCGCCGTGCTGCGAACGACCGCGGAGCGCATCTCGGGGCGCGCGCGAACGTCCCGTAAGGCCCGCACGTGGCCCCGGAAGACCCGCACCTGGCCCCGGGAGACCCGCACGTGGCCCCGGGAGCTCTTCCGCGTGATGGCGGTCAGATGGTTACGCACCGTCGCCACGGACAGTGACAGCCGCTCGGTGATCTCCGCGTCCAGCGCCACCAGCGCGAACTCCGGGTCGATGAACCGCTGCCCCCTGACCAGCTTGCGGACACCGTGGACCAGGCGGTCCGCCGGGGCGTTGGTGCAGATGACGTCGGCGGCGTGCAGACCGAGGAGACGGCGCAACCGCTCGGGTGTCGTCGAGGCCATCACCAGCAGCACCCGGCACTCCGGGAGCCGGGCCATCAGCTCCCCCCCCCGTGCGGCGCGTTCTTCGCCCTCGCTGGAGTCCACGTCGATCACGACCACGTTCGGGCGGCACGACAGGGCGCGGGCGAGAACCTCACCGTTGCCCTCGGCTTCGGCGACGACCTCGATGTCGTCCTCACGTGACAGGAGAGCGGCGAACGTTCCCCGCACCAGGCGGGTGTTCTCGACGAGAAGAACGCGGATCAATGTCGCTCCCACTCGGCTGTGCGGCCCCCGTACCCGCTCCGACGTGCTCCGGCCCTCTGCACCTCCTAGATCGGATTATCACCTCCATATCGGGAATTTCAGGCCGACGTTGATCGAGTGGTGACGTCGGGAGCGCGGGCATACCGTCGAACGGTGGACACCGCAGGCAGCAGCCCGCAGCCGGCCTCACCACAGACGACCACCACCAGGGGACCCGGTGGTGGCGGAAGCGCGATGGCACTCTTCGTCCTCGCCTCGTGCCAGCTGATGGTGGTCCTCGACATCACCATCGTGAACATCGCACTGCCGCACATCCAGAGCTCGCTGGACTTCTCCACCACGAGCCTGTCGTGGGTGGTGAGCGCCTACACCCTCACCTTCGGCGGCCTGCTGCTGCTCGGCGGCCGGGCCGGCGACATCCTGGGCAGGCGGCGGGTCTTCATCTTCGGCGTGCTGCTGTTCGTGCTGGCCTCCCTGCTCGGCGGGTTCGCCCAGAACTCCGGCCAACTCCTCGGCGCCCGCGCCCTGCAGGGCGTCGGCGGCGCCATCGCGTCCCCCACCGCCCTCGCCCTGATCAGCACGACCTTCCGCGAAGGACCGGAACGCAACCGCGCCTTCGGGGTCTTCGCCGCGGTCTCGGCGGGCGGCGGCGCCATCGGCCTGCTCGCGGGCGGGATGCTGGTGGAGTGGCTGAACTGGCGGTGGGTGCTGTTCGTCAACGTGCCCATCGGCCTGCTCATCGTGCTCGCCACACCCAAGTGGATCAGGGAGTCCGAACGCCACCCCGGCCGCTTCGACCTCAGTGGCGCGCTCACGTCCACCGCGGGCATGGTGCTGCTCGTCTACGGGTTCATCAGGGCCGCGGACGACGGCTGGCGGGACGCGCTCACGCTGGCCTCGTTCGCCGGGGCGGTCGTGCTGCTCGCGGCGTTCATCCTGATCGAGCGGCGCTCCAGACAGCCCATCACGCCCCTGCACATGTTCGCCGACCGTAACCGCGCGGGCACCTACGGCATCATGCTGTGCCTGGCCGCAGCGATCTTCGGCATGTTCTTCTTCCTCACGCTCTTCGTGCAGAACGTGCTGGAGTTCAGCCCCATCGAAGCCGGCCTCGCCTTCCTGCCGGTCAGCGCGGTCATCGCGATCGGCGCCGGACTGGCCTCGCGGTTCCTGCCCGTCTACGGGCCCAAGCCGTTCATGGTGCTGGGCGCGATCCTGGCGGCGACCGGACTCGCCTGGCTCACCCTGACCGACGTGCACTCCACCTACGCGGGCAGCGTGCTCGGCCCGATGCTCGTCTTCAGCCTGGGCATGGGCATGGAGTTCGTGTCGCTGACGCTCATGGCGCTGTCCAACGTGCCCACCCCCGAGACCGGCGCGGCCTCCGGGCTCCTCAACGCCACCCAGCAGGTCGGCGGCTCCCTCGGCCTGTCCATCCTGGTCACGATGTACGGCACGGCCAGCGCCAACGAGACGGAGAAACAGATCCCGGCCTTCCGCCGGCAGGCCGCCCCGGACGAGCTCCTGCGGTTCGAACGCACCCAGCAACTGCCCAAGCCTTGGTCCGACGAGATCCTCACCGCCGGCGTCTCGGCCGCGTTCATCATGGCGGCCGTCTTCACCGTCGTCGCCGCCCTGATCGCCCTGATCGTCATCCAGGTCCGTCCCTCCGACCTGGAGCGCCTGAAGGGCGGGGCGGGCCCCGGCCCGATGTGAGGCCCGCCCCGGCCGTCCGGCCCCGCCTACCCCCCGATCCTGGCCGCGATGACCGGAGCCAGCCGGTCGGCGATGACCCGGTGCCCCCGGTCGTTGGGGTGCACCGAGTCCGTCAGGTCACCCGACCCCAGCCAGCCGGTCGTGTCGACGAAGGTGACCCGGGTGTCACCCCCGGCGACGGCGGCCCGCACGGCGGCCTCGGTCTGCGGGACGTACCGCCCGCGGAACGTCTCCAGCGCGAAGATCCACGCCTGCGGGTAGGCGGCCCGGACCTTGCGCAGCAGACTGCTGTACGCCGACTGGAACTGCGTCGAACTCACCCCGTGCCCCACGTCGTTGGTGCCGAGGTTGATGACGACCGCGTCGGCCCGGTAACGGGAGAAGTTCCAGTCGGGCGTCGCCCCGTTCGGGTTGAGCTTGGTGAACTGCCGCTCCAGCCCCACACAGCCGTCCGCCGCCGCCACCAGGCACGCGCCACCCTGCGCGATCTGCGTGTGCTCGGCACCCAGCCGCTCCCCGATCAGCCAGCCGTACGCGGTACGGGCGTTCTGCGAGGTCGTGGTGCCCACGGTGATCGAGTCGCCGACGAACTCGATCAGCCGGGCCGGTGAGGGAGGGGCGAAGGTCGTCGCGCCGCTGTCGAGGACCAGCCCCTGGAAGACGGCGTCGCCCTTGTAGGAACCCGCCACCACCTGGTAGTTGACCTGGAGCGTGTGGTTGCCGGAGGCCAGGGGCGTCGGGGTCAGGTCCACCGTCCCCTTGACGTCGTCGTAGAACCTCACGGGCCCGTTGTCGATCCGCGCCCACAGGTCGATCGTGCCCCGCTGCTTCAGCTTGACCGTCCGTCCGGTGAAGCCGGCCCGGTAGTAGGCGCCGGCCCAGTACGGGGTGTACGCGGTGGCGGAGCCGGTGGTGTCCCAGCGGCCGACGAACTTGATGTTCGGATCGCCGGGCTGCCCGGGAGCGGCGGCCTTCGCGGTGGCGCCGCTGCCCAGCCGGGCGGCGAGGACCGGGGCCAGACGCTCGGCGAACCTGGTGTGGCCCGCCTCGTTGGGATGCCCGTCGCCGTCCTCGTAGTGGGTGCCGTCGGTGAGCCAGCCGGTGGTGTCGACGTAGTGCACCCGGGAATCGCCGGCCCCGTTGCGGGCACTGACGGCGGCCCTGGTCTCGGTGACGTAGCGCTTCTTGAGCGTCTGCACCGCGAAGAGGTGCGCGGTGGGGTACTTGGCGCGCACGTCCCGCAGGAACGCGGTGTACGCCGACCGGAAGTCCGGGCCGGGGACGCCGTGCCCGATGTCGTTGGTGCCGAGGTTGATGACGACCGCGTCGGCCCGGTAGCGGGAGAAGTCCCAGGGGGTGTCACCGGTGCTGCCCGTCCTGAAGAACTGCGCGCTCAGTCCGGTGCAACCCGATCGGGCGACCAGGCAGTACCCGGACCGGGCGATCCGCGTGTGCCGCATCCCCAGCCGCTCGCCGGTCTTCCAGGCGTACGAGTCCAGCGCCAGCCGGTCGGTGAGGGCACCCGCGGTGATGGAGTCGCCGACGAACTCCACCAGCCCGGACGGGGTGTTCGCCGCGACGGTCCGCGCGCCGGAGTCCAGGACCAGGCCCTGGAAGACGGTGTCGCCGGAGCGGTACGACAGGCGCAGGGTGTGCGTGCCGGGGGACAGCGGCTGCGGGGTGAGGTTCACCGTGCCGCGCACGCCCGCGTGGAAGACGTCGGGGCCGCCGTCGATGCTCGCGTAGAAGTTGACCGCGTTCCTGGCCCGGACCTTCACGGTGGTGCCGGTGAAGCCGGTCTGGAGATAGGCGCCGCTCCAGTGGGGCACGGCCGCGGTGCCCGAGGAGACGTCCCAGCGTCCGACGTACGTGATGTTCGGATCGGACACCGAGCCGTCCCCGGCCGCGGCGTGCGCGGGCGAGCCGCCCGTCCACGACAGCAGGCAGGCCAGGAGCACGGCCGTGAGAAGGGCGGGCAGGACGCGTCCGGGGGAGGGGTGGGGGGAGGTCTGCACGGGGTTCCCTTCACGTGGGGGTGGCTGGGAGCGCTCCCATGAGCAGCCTCTCGAGAGAAGCAGTGAAACGGTTCAGCGTCAAGTGGTCCTACAGGGGCTGGAGTTGAGGCATCAGGGCGCCGCCCGGCAGCGCGACGGGCGCGGCGGCCGACGCGCTCCGGCCGGCCCGCCCGCGGTGCTCGCCGGTCACGGCCGCGGTCGGGGAGACGTCTTCAGCGCCTCGGCCAGCCCCGCCGCGTCCGTGCCGAGCTTGCGGTACACCGAGGAGAGCAACTGCCGCACACCCTGCTCGGTCAGGTGCAGTTCCTTGGCGACCACCCCCACCGGGTGCCCCTGCGCCGCCCTCTCGGCCGCCTTGCGCTCCTGGGCCGTGAGCGTGTCCGTCTGCGGGTAGCGCAGCGGCAGCGGCCGCAGACCGGCGGCGGACAGTTCCCGCCGGGCCCGCGCCGCCAGCCCCTCCGCACCGCAGTGCACCGCGCCCTCCAGGCCCTGGTACAAGCGGTCGGCGGCGTCGTGCAGCCGGCCGTTCCGGGCCAGCGCGGCACCGTGACCGACCAGGGCGCGGGCCAGTTCGTACGCCGCCGGTGACCGCTGCAGGTGGTCGACGGCCTCCGTGTGCAGATCGAGAGCCGCCTCACCGCCCGTCACCTCCGCCCGGGCGTGCAGCGCCTGGCCGATCACGGATGCGGCGCCGAAGTCCCGGGCCCGCTTCACGGCGTCCTGCGCGTGGCGCACCGCCCGGTCGGGAGCACTGCGGGACAGCGCCGAGGCCAGGCCCAACTGCCAGGTGCACCAGGCCGGATTGCGCCACTCCCGGCTCTCCAGCCACTCACCGACCTCCGACAGCAGGTCGGCGGCCTCGTCGGACCGGCCCTCCGCCAGGAGCAGTTCGGCGTACACGGTGCGGGGGTCGGGATAGATCACGGCGTTCGGGATGTCGCCCCCGTAGCCGTACTTGTCGGCGAGCCGGCGTGCCGCCAGGGTCCGGCCGCGGGCCAGCAGTGTCTGGATCAGGATGCCCACGGCGAACCACTGCGCGGGGACCGCGCCCTCCACCCGGTCGGCGATGCGCAGGCCCTCCCGCACCAGGTTCTCCGCCTCGGCCAGGCAGCCGCGGCGGTAGCGGATGTACCCGGAGAGCGCCTGCCCCAGGGCCAGGTGGGAACCGCGCCAGCCCTTCGACTCGCACTCCGCCATGCCCCGCGCGAAGAGTTCCTCGGACCGCCGCGGCTGGTCGCAGTACATGAACACCAGGGCGACCGAGACGGGGACCTCGAAACCCTGGTTCTCGTGGGTCCAGCTCAGTCCACCGCGCAGGGCCTCCTCGGCGTACGCGAGGACCTTCTGCCGGGGCTCGCCGCACATCATGGCGTCCCAGGCCCGGATCCCGAGGATGTACCGCTCCTCCAGGCCACGGCCGGGCAGACGGTCGGCCAGCCGGGCGAGCGCCCGCGAACGGCCGGACGAGTCCGGCTCGTCGGTGCGGAACGCGCTCCAGTTGAAGTGGTCGGCCTGCAGCCGCAGCCGGACCCTGGGGTGGGCGGTCCGCTGCGCCTCCTCTGCCGCCACCCTCGCGGCCTCCGCCATCCGGTCGGTGTGGGCCAGCGCCTGGGTCAGCCGGTACACCATCGGGGCCCGCAGCTCGGGTTCGATATCGGGCTCGGCCAGCGCCTCGCGCAGATGGGCGACGGTGGCGGTGGGCTTGATGAGGAAGGTCGCGGAGGCCAGTTCGTGGAGCAGCACGGCGCGCTCCTCCGGCAGCGGCGGTTCCTGCAGGGCCCGGGTGAGCAGGCGCCGGGCCGCCTCCGGGGCACCGGAGTGCAGTGCCTCACGGGCGGCCTCCCGCAGGCAGGCGACGGCCTCGGCGTTGCCCTCGCAGGGGACCTCCAGCAGATGCCGGGCCGCGGCGGCCGGACCGAGTCCGGCGGCCCGCACGGCCTCCGCGGCCGCGTTGTGCATCCCCTCCCGCAGACTGGTCCCGATGGACCGGTAGATCGTGGTGGCGATCAGCGGGTGGACGAACTCCAGGCTGTCCCGGGACCCGTCGCCGTCGGCCAGGATCCGGGCGGCACGCAGCTTCTCCGTCGCCTCGGCCGCCGCCGTGCTGCCGATCGCCGCGATGGTGGACGCCAGCTCCGGCGAGATGGCCTGACCGAGGACGGCCGCCGCGTAGGCGAAGCGGACCGTGGTCGTGCCGAGTCCCTGCAGACGCTCGATCAGCCCGGGCCCCTTCACCGCGGCGGCCAGGTCGCGCATGGCGGGCAGGTCCTCGCTGGTGCCCTTCAACTTGCGCTCGCCGAGCCTGATGGCGAGTTCGACGGCCTCGAACGGGCTCCCTCCGGTGACCTCCCGGCATTCCTCGCAGAACGCGTCCTCGGCCTCCTCGCCCACCTCGTCCCTGACGATCCGTGCGACGGCATCCGCACTGAGCGGTGCCAGGGTGAAGGGACGCTTCCCCAGATCGGCCGCGGGCGCCTGGAGGGAGGCCGCCTCGCGCGGGAGCTCGTCGGGCCGGTAGGCCACGACGATCAGCATCGACAGGTCGACGGCCCGGGGAGCGAAAGAGGCGAGCCAGCTCAGCGACTGGACGTCCGCCCAGTGCAGGTCGTCCAGGATCAGGACCACCGGCGCCTTCTTCACGGCGAGGCGCGTCATCACCCAGTCGAGACCGTCACGCACCCCGGTCGGGTCCGGCACGTGGCCGCTCGGCATCGCGACCAGACCCAGCGCGGCGGCGACGATGTCGTACCAGCCGCCCAGGAAGGTGCGGAGTTCCTCCTCGTCCAGCGGTGCCAGCACCGGCTGGACGAGCTGGCGCACCACGTGGAGCGCCAGCTCCTGTTCCTTCTCGCCGCCCCGGCCCGACAGCACGGTGAACCCCTCCGCCGTCGCGCGGACCCGGGCCTCGGTCAGCAGGGCGGTCTTGCCCATGCCGGCCGGACCGGTGAAGGCGAGCAGACCCCCGCGCGGCGCCTGGGGCATGCCGTCGACGGTGTCGCGCAGCCGCGCCAGGGCCGAGTCGAGCGCCCGGAGCTCCTTGCGGCGCTCGAGCAACGGCCTGGACTCGGGCAGGGATTGCCGCAGCTCATTCGCCATGTGCCGTACCGCTTCCTGTCGTCGGCCATCGGGAGGCAGCGCGAGCGTACGCCTCCCGACGGGTGCCTTGACCGGATTCCGGAACGGGCACGACAAAGAAGGGTGAATGGCCTGCTATTACGGTGTGGAGCGCTGAACCGGCGGGTATCGTGGCCCGAATTGGGGCCGTCCTGCCTGCCCGCGGCCGCGGTCGCCGGGCTCCCTCACCGCAGGACCGGGGCCGTCCCCGCGTCCGCGTAGCGCGGGACGGTGCGGGACCAGTAGTAGCAGCCGCGGATCCAGCCGGCCATGCCTTCCACGTAGCCGACGCCCGAAGGGCTCAACTCCGGTTTGATCTCGTCGAAGAGCCTCTCGAACTCGTGGATGGTGTGGTTGATCTGCCGGATGGCCAGGGTGACGGCCACCGGCAGGGGGCACTGGTGCGCCCGCTGGTAGGCGAGGGCCAGGTTGATCATCTCGCCGGACCGCTGCTCCTTGACCGCGGAGAAGAGGTCCGGGATCCACACCGCCGCGTCGGCCGACAGCCGGCTCAGGCGCCGCATGAGCGGATGATGGAGCTCCGCGGCGGTCAACTCGTGGGGCTGCGCGGCCTCGCACAGCGGGTAGAAGGGCTCGACGCCCGCGGTGAGGGAACGGATCGACGTGCAGAGTCCGGACCGTATGGGCGAGGGATGGGTCTGCGCCACCGATTCGTACAGCAGCCCGTGCACGTACTCGCGGCTCTTCCACGCCCAGCGCGCGGCCTGCGCGGGCGTGCACCGCTCGCGGATCTGCCGGTAGAGGTCGGACAGGGCCGCTCCCAGCGGGGTGATGGGGAGCGCGCCGTCCCGCAGGATCGCGATGCTCTCGCACAGCATGGGCAGCAACTGGCCCGGCCGGTGCCGGCCGACCTCCTCGGCGCGGTCGTCGAACACGAACTGGTAAGCGATCTGATGGGCGACGAGCTGGAGGATCCCGGCATCGGTGTCCGGGCTGTTGTAGGACGCGAGTTCGGCGGGGCGCGTGTGGGCGATCATCGCCGGCACCCCGGGTTCGCCACTCAGGCCGGTCAGGCGCAGCCAGGCGTCGACGCCTGCCGCGGCCTCGGCCTCGTGCGGATTCCGCCGGAACGGGAAGGGCATGTACAGATGAGCGTCGATCAGCTCCCCTATGTTGGATGCCGGATTTCCGCTCTGTGCGACGGTCGCGATTTCCTCATGCGTGGTGGACACCGTTGTCACCGTCCCTCCCGGCTTTCTCGGCTCCGGACGCGGCAGCCGCGGCTTCGGGCACCTGGGCGACGGCATGCGGCGCCGTGCCGTCCGGCGCGTCCGTTCGTGGGGCGCAGATCATCGTCAGGGACCGGGGTCCCAGGGTCGCGCCGGGGCGCGGCGGTGCGACGCGCCCGGAGGGGTGACGCAGCCTCCAGCGGCCGGTGATGGCCGCGAGGGCCACCGTCATCTCGGCCATGGAGAACAGGTCACCGATGCACTTGCGGCTGCCCGCCGCGAACGGGATGAGCGCCCCGTGGGGACCGGGGGCGGCCTCGCCCTCCAGCCAGCGCTCGGGCAGGAACCGGTCGGGCTCGGGGAACGACGCCGGGTCGTGGTGCAGGAGGTACGGGCTGTAGAGGACGGTGGCTCCCCGCGGCAGCCGGCGTCCGGCGAACTCCGTCTCGCGGGTCGTGACCCGTGTGAAGAGCCAGCCGGGCGGGGAGTGGCGCAGCGTCTCGGTGACGACCGACCGCGTGTAGACCAGACGGGGCAGATCGTCGACGTCCGGCAGCCGGCCCGCGAGGACGGTGTCGACCTCGGCGTGCAGCCGCCGCTCGACCTCCGGATGCCGGCCCAGGAGGCTGAAGGTGGAGGCCAGGCACATCGAAGAGCTTTCGGAACCGGTGAGCAGGAGCGACACGAGCTGGTCGTGGACCTCCCGGTCGGTGACCGGGGGCTCGGTGTCCGCGGCCGCCAGCAGGAGCCCCAGCAGATCGTCGCGGGGCGCGCCCCGCCGGCGCTCGGCGATCGCGGCGTCGATGAGCTCGCGCACCCGCTCCACCGCACGCCGGTAGCGGCGGTTCGCCGGGGTGGGGATCCGGAACAGCACGTCGACCGGGACGATCGTGCGCACGAACAGGCCGCGCACGATGGCGGCGAGGCAGTGCCGCACCTCGTCGGCCGCGGCCGGGCTGAGCGAGTCGGACAGCAGGACCCGGCTGATCAGCCGGGTCGTCATACCCAGCATGGCCGCGCTGACGTCGACCTCCTGCCCGTCGCGCCAGTCACCGCACAGTGCCGCGGCCTCCTCGGCCATCAGAGCCGTGTGCCCGGAGACGTTGGAGGGGTGGAAGGTCGGTTGCAGCAGCCTGCGCTGACGCCGGTGCTCCGCGTGCGGGCACGTGACGACGCCGTCGCCCATCAGCGCCCGGAGCCGCTCGTACTGCGGTCCGCCCTTGTCGAACGTGCGGGAGTCCCGGAGCATGCGGTGGACCAACTCGGGGTGACACACCATCCAGGCGCGCTGGGGGCCGAGGCGTATCTCGACCAGATCGCCTTGTGCGGGCAGGGATTTCAGAAACTCCAGCGGCCGACGGAACAAGGCGATACCGTGGCCGATGGATGGGAATATGCCTGGAGCAGTACCGACCGTCCATGGCTGTTCCGGTTCATGAACGCAGCCGTTCATCGAATACCACCTGCCTCAGTCGACCAGGGAATACGGTGACGTTTCACCGACTTGGCGCTTGCACCATGTCCTGCCCAGTCCAAGCTGGCCGCTGACGTGACGAACCCTTTCTCCAGGGGGCGCACGGGTGCACGGGGAAGCGCTGAGTGAATCACCTCCGGTGCACGCAAGGCGTCAGACGGCTTTCTTCCGTCACTCCGGCTTTCTTTGGTTCCCCTACGTATTTTCCGTAATTTCCGTGTACACGGATCCGGGCAGGGGCGTCGCGAAGACCGGGTGGAGCCGGCCGTGACCCGCGGCCGGCTCCACCCGGGAAGCCCGGTTCGTGCCTCAGGGGTGGTGGTAACTCTCCGGCGGCGCCAGATAGGAGGCCGCCAGACCGCCGGTGTCGATCACGATCTGGTCGACCACCATCGCCGCGTCCACCATGAACACCCGCAGCACATGCTCACCCGGCGTCGACACGGTCATCCGGGCCGTCAGCTTCTCGACGCCCTCCTCCACGTTGCGGGCCCAGGCGTCCCCGCGGTTGCCGGTGGCGATCGCCTGGCCCGACAGCACCGTCGGCGGCTGGTCGTCGAGGGCCACCGCCAGGCGCCGCGTGCCCCGCTCGTCGAGGGAGGGCAACCGGAAGACCGTCACCGGGAAGCTGCCGGTCGTGGTGAAGCGCACCCGGTAGCGCAGTTCCGGCGACCGGCTGGTGACGTCGTCCGTGATCGCCGGCGCGGTCGTCGGGACCGCCTCGACGGCGGCCGTACGGCGGCCCAGCCCGCGGACCACCCGCCAGTGCGCTCCGCCGCGGGCCACCCGGCTCTCGAAGTGCGCCGCGTCGATCGAGACGTGGCCGTGGGCCTCGACGAAGCCGCGGACCCGCCGCCGGGCCCGTTCCCCGTCGTTGACCACCCGCACCGGTACCTCGATGGTCGTGCCGGCGCCGGTGAAGGCCACCGTCGGCTCATGGGTCCCTTCCGGCACCCGGGCCCAGTCGACCTCGACCCACACCCGCGTCTGGTCGGTTAGTTCGCCGCTCGCGGTGGTCAGCCTCAGCCAGGGGTGGCTCGGCTCGGCCCGCCACGGAACGGGGAGGAAGCCGGTGTTGAAGACGTCCACGAAGCGGCGGTCCCGGGTGTAGGAGGAGAAGGACAGCGGGCGCTCCGCTCCCGTCTCGTTGCCCTCCGCGGCCAGCCCCAGGCCCGAGGTCTCCTGCCGGGGCACCCGCGTGACGGACGGGCGGCCCGGGGCCTTCGGGATCTGGGACGGGTAGGGGTTGACGACGCCGTCCCACTTCCCGCCCGCGATCTCGGTGTTGTACCGCCGGGTGATCGCCTGTTCCTCGGCGTGCGCGGCCTCGGCCAGGTCCGCGAAGCGGTTCGTGCCCGCGCCGCGGCCCTGGCGGACGGCGAGCGCGTTGCGGTCCGCCCAGTAGTACTTCAGGTTCATCAAGTACGCGCCGTGGACCGGGTACTCGACCAGCTCGTAGTAGGCGTCCCGGTAGGTCTCCGGCAGCTTCGACCCCAGTCGGCGGACCCGTTCCAGCAACTCCTCGTAGGCCGTCATGCGGCGGCCCGCCTCGTCGCCGTGGTGGACCGTCGAGAAGATCGCCTTGTCGATGAACTCCGGGCGCCGCTCCGCCGCCAGGCGGTAGTACTCGGTGCGGATGGCGGCGATCTCCGCGCCGTACCGCCGGCCGAACTGGCGCCCGGCCCACTCCACGAGGAAGTCCTCGACGTTCCCGGGACCCCAGCGGTCCACGTCCCACGCCATGTCCAGACAGAAGGACAGCCCCGTCTCGATCGACTTGATGTCACCGACGTTGAAGATCCACATCCGGTCGGCCCCGTGGTCGTGGACCCGCCGCAGCTCCTGCCACACCTTGGCCAACTGCGTGGTGTCCAGCCACAGATAGCTCCTGGGGCGGCCCCAGTAGGAGAGGTGGTAGTAGATGCCGTTGCCGCCGGCGCGGCGGCGCTCCGCCTCGTTCGGGAGCTGGCGCATGTTGCCGTGGTTGTCGTCCGGCCAGATCAGGGTGACGTCGTCGGGCACCTGGACGCCCGCGTTGTACAGCTCCAGGACCTCCTTGTACGGGATGAAGATCTGCGGCCGGGCCGCCTCGCCCACCTCCTCGGCCAGGATGCGGCGCTGGTCGGCGATGATGTCGTTCATCACCGCGACCTTCTCCGGGATCGTCGTGGCGTACTTCGTCTCCAGGGCGGAGTCGTGCAGGCCCCGCATGCCGATCGTCCAGCTGCTCTCGTAGGCGGCGTTCTCCCGGGCCCGCGCCCGCCAGTAGTCGGAGATGACGGCCGGGTTCACCGTGTAGTCGTAGAGCGGCAGGGTGCCGTCGGGGTTGCGGTGCGCCTCGGCCCACGGCTGCCACTCGTGCACGCCGTTGCGCAGCATGGCCTCGGGGTGGCTGGAGCCGACCACGATGCCGTAGCGCTCGGCCAGTTCGGGGTTCTCGCGGTGCTTGTTGAAGAAGTCGGAGTACGGGTGCATCGCGGGCCAGAGGTAGTTGGCCTTGAGGCGGAGCAGCAGCTCGAAGACCCGCTCGTACGTCCTGGGGCCGATGTGCTTGTCCGGCTCCTGGGTGCGGTGGGACCACGTGGTGAGGTTCTGCTCGTCGTTGATGAAGATGCCCCGGTAGCGGACGGCGGGTTCGAGGCGCTTGAGGGGGCCGGCCGGGACGGTCACGGTGTCGCGGCGGACGACCGGGACATCGGCCCACCAGTACCAGGGGGAGACGCCGATGCGCTCCGAGGTGTCGTAGACGCCGTAGACCGTGCCGCGCCGGTCGCTGCCCGCGATGACCAGGGCGCGGTCCACGCCGGGCAGCGGGCGCTCCACGACCTGGGTGACGGACGCCTCCCAGCGGCCCTCGACCCGGGAGACGTCCAGGCGTCCGCGGCGGACGAGCCGGTCGATGACCGGGCTCGCGCCGATCGTCCCCACCAGGACGAGGAGGCCGGCCCGTTCGGGCACGGAGTGCAGCAGGCGGGGCCGTACGCCTCCCACCCGCTCCACGTCCGCCTGGAGGTCGCCGGCCGCGCGGACGACGGCGGGATCGTCGGCGGCGTCCACGAACACGTCCACCGCGGTGCCGCCCTGGACCAGGGGGAAGTCGGGGCGGGCCGAGGGGGCGGCTGCGGCGGCGCCGGCGGGGAGGAGGGACGGGGCGAGCAGGGGAGCGGCGCCGACGGCCGCCATGCCCCTTAAGAACGACTTGCGGCTCACATGGCCAGGAGACGGTCTCTGCTGCACGGGCACTGCCTTTCCGCGCCGGACCCGCGGCCCGCGGCGGTTCCTCGTCCGGGCCGTCGGCGGGGCTGCGCACAGGTGAGGTTGGCATGGGCAGGCTAGAAAGCGCTTGCTGGGGCACCCTAGGCGAGGCCGTGCGAGGGCGTCCAGATGTGGGGCGTGGGGTCGCCGCGTAGGGGGCGGGTCGCGGGGCGGGCGTGTGCGGTGCGGTCGGTGGTATGAGGGGGCTCGGTGCGCCACGCGCCAAGCGGCATCGGTAAGTTGGCGACCGCCCCCCTCGGAAGGACACCGCTGTGCGCCCTGAACGACTCCGGTCCGCTCTCACCCTGCTCGCCGCCGCGACCACCCTGGCCCTCGGAACCGCCGCCCCGGCGACCGCCGCAGCCGAACGGCCCGCTGCCGCGGCCGGCCACGCGGCCGCCGCTTCCCACGGCCTCGGCACCATCATCGAACTGATCGCGCAACGGCTGCTGCTGGCCGACAAGGTCGCCGCCGCGAAGTACGGCACGGACACGCCCATCGACGACCCGGTGCGCGAGGCGCAGATCCTGGACGACGTCCGCGCCCGGGCCACCGGCCTGGGTCTCGACCCGGACGCCGTGGCCGCCGTGTTCCGTGACCAGATCGAGGCGAACAAGCTGGTGCAGCGCGGTCTGTACGCCCGCTGGGACGCGCACCCCGACGAGCGCCCCACCGAACGCCCCGACCTGGCGAAGGAGGTCCGCCCGGCCCTGGACCGCATCACCACGCAGCTGCTGGCCGCGCTGGCGGAGACGGAGCAGGCCCGCGCCCTGCCGTCATGCGGTCCGCGCCTCGTCACCGCGGCCGGCTGGTCCGCGTTCGACCATCGGCTCGACGTCCTGCACGTGAAGGGCCTCGGGCGGGCGCTGCCGTCGGTGTGTGACGCCTCTTAGGCGGTCTCGGCGGTCTCGGCGGTCTCGGCGATCCCGACGGGGTCGGCGGGGCCGTCGGGCTCCGTGCACGCTTCGACGGAACCGGGCGAGGTTCTCATGATCAGGTCACGGGCGGTGCACGCGGCGGGCGGTCACCGGTCGTCCACGCCGTCCGCCCCGGTCGGCAGCGGTGGTTCCGTTTCGATGCGGCGCAGTTCCTCGTCGGTGAGGAGGCGGGAGCGGAGGAGGAAGCGGACGCCTTCCGGGGCCTCCAGGGAGAAGCCGCTGCCGCGCCCGGGAACCACGTCCACGGTGAGGTGGGTGTGCGACCAGTACGTGTACTGGTCCGCGCTCATCCAGAACGGCGTGTCCCCGGCCACGTGTCCCAGCAGGACGTCCGAGGCGCCGACCCGGAACTCGCCGCGCGGGTAGCACATGGGGGCGCTGCCGTCGCAGCAGCCGCCGGACTGGTGGAACATCACCGGCCCGTGCGTGCCGGTCAGCCGCCGCAGCAGTTCCTCGGCGGCGGGCGTCAGTTCGACACGTGCGGTGCGCGTGGTCATGCGTTGCCTCCCGACTGAACCGGTATCCCGCCCGGACGAACGTACCTCCTCGCCGCCGGAAACGGACCGGGTCGCGTGGCAGAGTCAGGCCGTCGCCGTGCCGGCGCCCCCCACCGCCTCCCGCCAGGTCGTCCCGACCGCCACGGCCTGCCGCCAGGTCCGCACGGACTTCGGCGGCATGCCCACCGCCAGGGCGCCCACCAGCCGCTCGCCCCTGCGGTAGGCGGCCACGAAGCGGCGACCGGACACGTCCCCCTCGACCACGGCGACTTCGTCGTGGCCTCGCAGGTGGCCGTACGCCTGGATCCTCATGTCGTACTGGTCGGACCAGAAGTACGGCACGGGCGCGAACGGCTTGCGGGCCTCCGGCGCGGCGAGCAGGTTGCGGGCGGCGGCCATGCCCTGCTCGGCGGCGTTGGTGCGGTGCTCGATCCGCATCGGCGTGCCGAACAGCGGGTTGTCCCAGCGGGCCACGCCACCGGCCGCGTACAACGCCCCGGCCCGCTGCGGGCGGCGGGACTCCCGAACGGCCTCGCAGTACCGGTCGCAGAGCACACCGTCACCGACCGGCAGACCGCTGTCCGCCAGCCACTCGGTGTTGGGCAGGGAGCCGACGGCGACCAGGACCTCGTCGGCCTCGACCTGCTCGCCGTCCGCGAGGCGCACGCCCCCGTCGGTCACCTCGGACACGGAGACGCCGGTGCGCACGGCACGGCAGCGGGTTCGAGCAGGGTCACGCGGGCGCCCAGCGAGCGGGCCACGGCGGCGGCCTCGGTGCCGTCACCGGGCAGTCGGCGCGGACGTACCCCGGTGGCGATGATCAGCCCGTCGTACGGCAGTTGGGATCCGTCGGCCAGCGTCACCGTACGGTCCGTCAGGTGCAGCCCCGTCGCCGCCGTTGCCAGCCGCAGGTCGAGGCCGAGGGCGTCGAGCTCCGGGTGCGAGCGCAGCAGCAGCCGCTCGGCGGACCACGCGCCCGAGAGGATCTGCTTCGAGAGCGGAGGCCGGTGAAGCTGGGCCACCGGTAGGGAACCGGAGCCGGCTGACACGTTCCGGTCAGTTCCCTGACCTCACGCTGACGTGCTGCACGTCACACGCCGAGGGCCGTCCGTCCGGCGGCTCCGGAGACGCCGTCGGACGAGCTAGAGCAGGTCGCGCGGGACCTGCTCGTTCCAGGTGCGCGAGAAGACCCGGCGGTCGGCCTCGTAGGCGTCGAGGGTCGCGTCCACGAAGAAGTCCGTCTCGTCGCAGGTGAGCCGGGTGTGGGTCACCACCCGTACGTCCCAGTCGTCGCGCCGGAAGCTCATGGTCCAGGTGGACTCGCCGCCGGCCGAGGTGAAGTCGTCGGCGACGGCCGTGTAGCGCTCGTGGGCGCGGCGGCCGGCCTCCAGGCCGATGTCCTCGAAGCGGACCGTGCCCCGGTCCTTCACGATGTCCAACTCGGCGTGGTAGCCGACCAGGTCGCGCTTGACCTCCCAGCGTTCCTCGGGCGGCGTCAGCTGGGTCGTGGCGAGCGGAGGAGTGCCCTCCGGCTCACCGAACGGGGACGACGGCACCTCGTCGGGTTCCTCCACCGGCCGCACCGGCAGGGTGAGCGTGCTGGAGCGTTCGTGGACGCTGAGCAGGGCCGGCCTGGGCGGCGGCCAGGCCAGCGGCCAGTAGGAGGTGGAGAGGGAGAGCCGGACACGGTGGCCCGGCGGGAACGCCTGCGCCACCCCGTTCAGCGGGATGGTGGCCCGGTAGCGACGGCCCGGTTCCAGCGGCTCGGGGGACTCCGTGCTGTGCAGGCGGGTGAGGTTCAGGATGCCGTAGGAGACGCGTGTCGCGGCGCCGTCGGGGCTCACGTCGGACAGCCGCGCGGCCACCAGGGCGACCGGCTCGCTGACCGACAGGTCGAGTTCCACGCTCGGCGAGCCGAGGATCTCCAGCGGCTCGGTCAGCGGCTCGCTGTCGAAGACGAGGGAGCCGCCGTCCTCCTCCCGCTGGTCGTACGGCAGGTCCGGGGGCGCGTTGTAGGAGGCCCACTTGCCCGCGAACTGGCCGACGGACAGCGGTGACTTCACGGTCATCGCCCCGCCGCCCGGGTCGTCCGGGCCCGCTGGGCCCGCCGGGTCCCGCGCGGGTTCGATCCGGTGCCGGGAGAGCGGATACGTGACCGGCCGGATGTGCGGCGAGGGCCAGTCGGGCTCGCCGACCCAACGCCCCGGCCGCTCCTCGTACGACGTGGAGGGCGGCACGCTGTCCTGCATCCACGCCTGGAGCATCGGCCCGTCCATGACGCCGTTGTCGACGCCCTTGAGCCAGTGGTCCCACCACCGCACCAGCTCCTGGAGGTAGCCGATCGCCGGCCCGGGCTCCCCGAGGTGGGGGAACTTGTGCGACCAGGGACCGATCAGGCCCTTGCGGGGCACGTCCAGGTTGCCGAGCAGCCGGGTCACGGCGTTGGAGTAGCCGTCCGCCCAGCCGCTGGACGCCAGCACCGGGCACTGCACGCTCGTGTAGTCCTCGCACACCGAGGCGTGCCGCCAGTAGTCGTCGCGGCGCTGGTGGCGCAGCCACTGCAGGACCCAGGGCTCGGTGTTCTCCAGCCGCTCGTGCCACATCTCGCGCCAGCGGTCGCCGACCACGGCCGGGTCGGGCGGGCAGGTGCCGTAGGCGAACATCGTGCCCGCCTCGGCCAGGTTGTCCGACAGCAGGGCGCCGCCCATGTAGTGCATGTCGTCGGCGTGCCGGTCGTCGGTGAAGGAGGCGATGGCGATGGCCTTCAGGCTCGGCGGTCGGCGGGCCGCGACCTGGAGCGCGGCGAACGCGCCCCAGGAGATGCCCATCATGCCCGTGGCGCCGTCGCACCAGGGCTGCTCGGCCAGCCAGGCCAGCACCTCCTCGGCGTCCGCCTGCTCCCGCTCCAGGTACTCGTCGCGCAGCACGCCCTCGGAGTCGCCGGTGCCGCGCAGGTCGACGCGGACGCAGGCGTAGCCGTGCCCGGCGAGATACGGGTGGTGGACCGAGTCGCGGACGGCCGTCAGGTCGCGCTTGCGGTACGGGATGTACTCCAGCACCGCCGGCACCGGCTCCTGGTCCGAGGAAGTGGGGCGCCAGACGTGCGCGGAGAGCCGGACCCCGTCCGACATCGGGATGGTGACGTGCTCCTCTTCCTTCGTCGCGTACGGCAGGTTGGTCACGTAACGCATGGAACCCACGTGCTCCTCACTCTCGCGGGGCTTCGGCCTCGGGCGGGGCGTCCTCGAAGACGAGGCCCAGGGCGGCCACGCAGTGGTCGAACTTCGCCCGCAGCTCCTCCTCGTCCGCCCCGCCGGTGTAGATGTGCGCCAGCTCGAAGCTGTAGCTGTCCTGTCCGGGCAGTTCGGAGAGCCTGTCGCCCTCCTCGGGGACCACCTCGATGCGCACGCCCGGGGTCTCCCGCTCGATGCGGTCGATCTCCGCGCGGCTCGGCACCCGGCGCACCACACCGTCGGTGAACCAGCGGTGGTACCACTTCGCGGCCATCGCGTACCGGCCCTCGCGGTGCGGCATGCGCGGATCGTCACCGAGGGCGAGGCTGACCATGCAGTGGTGGTTGGGCACGCCGTCGACGTACTGGAACAGCTCCGCGTGCGACTGCGAGTGCCGGGGGTTGATCTCCAGCAGGTTGATCTCCTGCGTGCGCGGGTCGTAGAAGTACTCGATGCTGAAGGTGGCCGAGTCCATGCCGATCTGCCGCATCACGCGCACGCTGACGTCGTGGAGCTGCGCGATGACCGGCGCGGGCAGCGTCGAGGGGTACTGGTGGCGCAGGAAGCAGGGGGAGTCCGGGTAGTTGATGGAGTCCAGGACGCCGTAGACCGTCACCTCGCCCTGGTGGACATAGCCCTCGACGGCGACCTGGACGCCGGACATCGACTCCTCGGCCAGGCACACCCGGCCGCCCACGCCGTCCATCTCCGGCGGCAGGTCGATGCGTTCGAGGATGTGCTCGAAGGGCCGGCCGATGCGGGAGATACCGTCGCGGATCTCGGCGACCGCCTTGCGGAACTCCTCCTCGTCGGCGACCCCGAAGGCGAGTTCCGACGAGTACGACAGCGCGGGCTTGACCCACATCGGGAACCGCACCCCGTCGGGCGGGCGGGGCGGCTCGGCCGACAGGTCGACCCGGCCGAACCGCGGGTGCCGGTCGGTGGCCTTGTGCTGTTCCAGCCGGCTCCAGTACTTGTGCTCGCACTTGACCACCGACTCAAGGCTCGTGCTGCGGGTGCCGTAGCGTTCGCTCAGGATCGGGACGAGGGTGCTGACCGGGAAGTCCCAGTAGCCGACGATCGCGTCGACGCTGCCGTCGAAGCCGTCCAGCACGCTCTGCGCCTTGTCGAGCAGCGTGGGCAGGTGCACCTCGCCGACCTGGAGTTCCTCGACGGTCAACAGCTGGTGAAAACGCAGCCGTTCGGCTCCGGGGACCTGCCGCAGCGTCGGCAGGTTGGCCTCGTCGAGCCCGATCACGAAGACGTTCTTCACCGTCTCGTCAGACACGGCTCTCCTTCCGCTGTCCGGCTCGAAGGCCGGGGGGTTGCAAGATCGTCGGAGTACCCCTTGTGCCTGCCGGCAATCCGGTCCGGCCCCTCGCCCGTCCTCCCGCGACGCGGAACATGGCCGCCGCTGTTGTGGGAACGCGGTGCGGGGAAGTACGGCGCGGACCGGGACGAACCGGCCGCGCCGTGGACGACACCGGAGAAGGGGAAGCCTTGTCTCACGAGGAGGAACAGTCCGCACCACAGGTCGTGTCCGAGCCCGTGCCGCCCTACGACTCCGACAAGCAGCGGCGGCCCGGCATCGAGGCCGACATGCGCACCGCGCCCCGCTACCGGGCGAGCCGCTACCGGGCCAGCGGGAAGCTGGAGGGCAAGACCGCGCTGATCACCGGCGGCGACTCCGGCATCGGACGCGCCGTCGCCCTGCTGTACGCGCGGGAGGGCGCCGACGTCGCCCTCGTGTACCTGCCCGAGGAGCAGGTGGACGCCGAGCGGGTACGGCGCGAGGTGGAGGAGCAGGGCCGGCGCTGTCTGCTGCTGCCCGGCGACCTCACCGACCCGGCGTTCTGCCGCCGGGCCGTCGAGCGGACGGCGGAGGAGCTGGGCGGGCTGAACATCCTGGTGAGCAACGCCGCCTACCTCAACAGCAAGCTGGAACTGGAGCAGTTGACCGCGGAGGACTTCGACCGGACGTTCAGGACGAACGTCTACGCGTACTTCCATCTGCTCATGGCGGCACTGCCCCACCTGGAGCCCGGCGACGCCGTCATCGCCACCGCGACCGAAGAGGCCCTCAAGGGCAGCACGACGATGATCGACTACGCGGCGTCCAAGGCCGCGCTGATCACCCTGACCAAGTCCGTCGCCGTGCACCTGGCCAAGCGGGGCGTCCGCGCGAACGTCGTGGCACCCGGTCCGACCTGGACACCGCTGAACGAGGCCGACCCGCACATGCCGCCGGACGGGCTCGCACAGATCGGCAGCGAGGCCCCGCTGGAACGCGCCGCCCAGCCGGAGGAGATCGCACCCACGTACGTCTACCTCGCCTCCGACGCCGACTCCAGCTACACGGTCGGCGAGGTCATCGCGGTGACCGGCGGCATCGTCGACACGCGGTAGCCGGGCCGGGGAGCAGTCCGGCGAGGGCCCGGGGAAGCGGGCGGGGCGATGCGGGCGGGCGGACCGTCGGGTGCCCGACGGGCGGGTGAACCGTCGGGCCCTCGGCGGGCGGGTGACCCCGGCGCTCAGGGGTACTCGCCGGGAATGATCAGGCGAGCACTGTGGCAGGGACTCCTCGCCGGCACCGCGGGCGGCGTCGTGATGACCCTCGGCGAGAAGGCCGAGCAGGCCGTCACCGGCCGGCCCGGCTCCCATGTGCCCGCACGGGTGCTGCAACGCCTGAGCGGACGGCCCGAACAGCCCGGCACCCAGCCGCCGCCGGTCAACTGGGCCATGCACTACGGCCAGGCGACCCTTCTCGGCGTGCTGCGCTCGGTCATGGCCCAGGCGGGACTGCGCGGACCGGTCGCCTCCGCCCAGTTCACCGTCGTCCGCCTCACCAACGACCAGATCCTCGAGAACGCGACCGGTGTCGGCGCCCCGCCCGCCACCTGGCCTCGCGGGGAACTCGTCGTCGACGTCCTGCACAAAGCGGTCTACGCCTTCGTCACCGGAGCCGTCGCCGACGCCCTCGCGGCCCGGAACGGTCCCGGGCCCGGGCAGCGCCACGCCGCCCTCCGCCCCGGCCGCCACCCCGACGTCGGCCCCCTGCCCCGCCGGGAGGCCTACGGCCGGTGACCCGGTCGGGCGGCGGCTGCCCGGCCCGGACGGACCTGCCCCTCGACGTGCCGGGGTCCTCAACCCGTCAGGCGTTCCGCCAGCAGAAACAGGCCGATGGCGATCATCAGCGCGCCGGAGGCGCGGGTGACCGCGCGGGCCGCTGAGGGCCTGGTCCTCAGGACCGTGCGGGCCAGGACTCCCACGGCGAGGTAGACGACGGCGCAGACGGTCATGTGCAAGGAGCCGAGCAGGCCGGTCTGTGTGGCGACCGGCCAGCCGCCCGCCGGGTCGATGAACTGCGGGAACAGCGAGAAGTACAGCAGCAGGGCCTTCGGGTTCAGCCCGCTGGTGCCCACTCCCTTGAGCATGACCCGCCCGGCGGACGAGCCGGCGGGACCCGCCCCCTGCGCGGAGGCCGTCAGGGCGGCCGGCTGCCTCAGCACGCCCCAGCCGAGCCACACCAGGTAGCCGGCCCCGGCCAGGGTCAGGGCGGTGAGCAGGGTGCCGGAGTTCGCCACGATCACCACCAGGCCCGCGACCGCGAGCAGCGTGTACCCCGCGTATCCGGCGACCAGCCCGGCGACCGCGGGAACGACCGACCGGTCCCGCAGGCCCGCGGTGATCGCGTAGGCCCAGTCCGCGCCGGGGGTGAACACCAGCAGGAGATCCACCGCCAGGAATGCCACCAGCGTCGTCGTGTTCATGGACCGGTCCCTCTCACGTGCCTTGTTGCGAGAGGAAGGTTAGGACGGATCTACCCGAAGGTGTTTTCTTCTTTCCTTCTTGATCGTGGGTTTTGGGGCAGAATCTTCTTCATGGATGCCCTGGACCGGAAAATTCTTACCGAGCTGCAGTTGGACGGCCGCCTCACCGTGACCGAGCTGGCCGCTCGCGTGAAGCTGAGCGTCTCCCCGTGCCACCGCCGGCTGCGCGACCTCGAACGCGAGGGAGCGATCCGCGGCTACCGGGCGGTGGTGGACCCGGCCGCCGTGGGCCTCGACTTCGAAGCCCTCGTCTTCGTCACCCTGCGCTGGGAGGACGCCGACACCGTCACCGCGTTCGAGGAGGCGGTGGCCGCCGTCCCGCACGTGCTCCAGGCCCAGCGCCTGTTCGGCGAGCCCGACTACCTGCTGCGCGTCGCCACCGCCGACCTGGCCGCCTTCCAGCAGCTCTACGACCAGCGACTCGCCCGGCTCCCCGGCGTGCAGCGCCTGACCTCCACCCTCGTGATGAAACACGTCGTGGACGACCGGCCGCTGCCCGCATAGACCGGCCCCGACGTGAGCACCCCTCAGCCGCGCAGGCCCCCGGCGAACGGCATCGTCCGCCACTGCTCCACGGCCGGCTTCAGCGCGTCCACGAGCAGCGGCAACTGCGGCGCGAGCGCGAGACACGCCACCGCGCGGGACATGCCCACGGCGTTGACGACCCGCAACACTCCCTCGTCCAGCCGCCGCAGACCCCGGCGCTCGGCGGCCGCGTCGTACGCGGCCTCGCAGTCCGGGCCGAGGGCCGCCAGGTCCCACTCGACCGGCCCGAGCGTCGTCAGCTCGAAGTCGGCGTACAGCTCGCCCCGCGCGGCGGGGACGATGTTGGCCGCGGGGGAGTCCCCGTGGATCGGCTGGAACTCGATCCCGGGGAACGCCGCCTCGAACCCGGCGCGTGAGCCGACCACGGGTTCCAGGACCTCCCACTCACGCCGCGCTCGGTCCAGGTCGGCCGGGTCCAGGAGGTCCGGACGCCCGTCGAGCGCGGCGAGCCCGTCCGTGACGAACCGCGGCTCGGCCGCGGACAGGAACGGCAGCTCGCCCGGGTACGCGCGCAGCGCGGCGTGCAGATCGGCGACCAGGCCGGCGTTGCGCACGTAGTCCGGTTCGACGCTCTGGTCCACCTCGACGAACTGCCAGAACGTCATGGAGAAACCGTCGCGCCGCACCGGCTCGCGCGGCACCAGCGGACTCGGCGGGATCACCGGGTGACCCTGTTCCGCGAGCCACGCCACCACATCGAGCTCCAGCCGCTGCTGTGCCGACTGGTGGGCGGGATCGGCGTACGGGAGCAGGACGGTGGGCACCCGCACGACCACGGGCGACGGAGCGAGGTGCACCACGACGGAGAAGACGTCGTGGAGCACCCTCGCGTCGGTCACCGCGAGCCCCAGATCACGCCCAGCGGCGACGGCCGCCGAGAGAGCGCGGGACGAGCGGGCGGCCATCTGATCCGGCGTCATGAAGCCATGCATGACGGCGATCGTGTCACGCCGGACCCGGCGGCGCGACGGGTTAAAACCGGCGCCCCCCCGCGCCGGCCGCGGTGCGCTCCCGGTCAAGGACCCGTGCACCGCACGGCAATCGGCCCCGGTGCCTCCGGCCTAGCGTGACCGCGATCCCTGCACCAGCCGCCCGGAGACGAGGAAACAGCACATGCCGTACATCACCGTGGGCCAAGAGAACTCCACCGCCATCGACCTGTACTACGAGGACCACGGATCCGGGCAGCCCGTCGTCCTCATCCACGGCTTCCCGCTCGACGGGCACTCCTGGGAGCGCCAGAGCGCCGCGCTGCTGGACGCCGGGTACCGCGTGATCACCTACGACCGGCGCGGCTTCGGGCAGTCCGCCCAGCCGACCACCGGCTACGACTACGACACCTTCGCGGACGACCTGAACACCGTCATGGAGACCCTCGACCTGCGCGACGCCGTCCTCGTCGGCTTCTCCATGGGCACCGGCGAGGTCGCCCGGTACGTGTCCCGCCACGGCTCCGCCCGCGTCGCCAAGGTCGCCTTCCTCGCCTCGCTGGAGCCCTGCCTGCTCCAGACCGACGACAACCCGCAGGGCGTCGCCCCGAAGGAGTTCTTCGACGGGATCGTCGCGGCCGTCAAGGTCGACCGGTACGCGTACTACACCGGCTTCTACCAGGACTTCTACAACCTCGACGAGAACCTCGGCAGCCGGATCAGCGAGGAGGCCGTCCGCAACAGCTGGAACGTCGCCGCCGGCGGTGGCTTCTTCGCCGCGGCCGCCGCGCCCTCCACCTGGTACACCGACTTCCGCGGCGACATCCCGGCCATCGACGTGCCGGCCCTGATCCTGCACGGCACGGGCGACCGCATCCTGCCCGTGGAGGCGACCGCGAGGCCGTTCCACAAGGCGCTGCCGGCCGCGGACTACGTGGAGATCGAGGGCGCCCCGCACGGCCTGCTCTGGACCCACGCGGAGGAGGTCAACGAGGCACTGCTCGCCTTCCTGGCCAAGTGATCGGAGTCTTCCTCCGATTCTTCCTGGACCCCCTCGGGCCCGGATGGTGACATCGTCGGGTCGGCAGCCGATCGGGCCCTGCCGGCCCTTCGATGCCGCCCAGGGGGAACCAGGTGTCCGTCGTCCTTTCCACCGCGTCACTGCCGGCGACCGACCGCACGGAGCGCTGGCACGACGCGGTGTCACGCGCCTTCGTACCGCTGGACGTACGACTCCTCGAGGACGATCCGTCGCCCGGGAGGATCGTCAGCGGCCGGCTGGGCTCCTTACGGGTCTCGCACGTCGAGGCGGGCCCGCAGGTCGTGACGCGCAGCCGGCGGCTGATCGCCCGGGACGGCAAGGAGATCCTCACCCTCACCCTTCAGCGGCGGGGCAGCGCCATCAAGGAGCAGGACGGCAGGGAGGCCCACTCGAGCCGGGCGACTTCTCCCTCTCCGACTCCTGCGGGCGGTGACCGCGACGGCGTTCTCCGGTCGGGACGGCAGCGCCGCACTGGTCGCGACCTACGTCGCGCGCCTGGCCCGTGAAGCGGCGGGCTTCGACGCCTCGGTGGGCCGCCAGTTCGCCGCCACCGCGCTCGACCTGCTGGCCCCGCTCATCGACGAGCGACGCGGCCGCTTCGTCTCCCACGCCCCGGAGACCGCCGCGGCCACCCTCGTGCGCGTCCAGGACCACATCCGCCGCCACCTCTGCGACCCCGACATGTCCCCGGCCGGGATCGCCGCCGCGCACTTCATGTCGGTCCGCTACCCGCACAAGCTGTTCGAGCAGGAGGGCGTCACGGTCGGGGAGTGGATCCGGACGCAGCGGCTGGAGCGGTGCCGCCGGGATCTCCTGCGGTCGCCCGGGCACGCGGCCGCGACCGTCGCCCGGCGCTGGGGGTTCGTGAGCCCCAGCCACTTCAGCCGTGCCTTCCGCGCGGCCTACGGAATGACCCCCCGCGAGTGGCGGCGGCACGGCCTGTGCGGCGAAGCGCACCAGGAGACGGCAGGGCGGGAACGTCCCGGAAGGGCGGCTCGTTGCCCATGAGTTCGCCTACGCCGTCGACCCGAGGGAGCAACGTGCCCGACACCTCGCCCGCCACTTCCACCTCCACCGCCCTCCCCGCACTCCCGGCCCTGAGCGCGCAGGCCGAGCGGCTGATCGAGCTGGGGGTGCACGAGATCGCCGGGCTGTCCGCCGAGGAGATCCGTACGTTCGCCGCCGAGGCCGACGCAGACGACGCCCTGCTGGCGGTGCACCCGGACAGAGCCCCGGCCTCCGCCCTCGCACCGCTGCTCCGCCGCGACGGCAAGCCCGGATTCGTCGTCGTCGACATGCCCGACGTCGACGCGTTCACCCCGTGCGCGCTCGACCTGCCCGACGCCCCGCTCTACCTCGTCACGGGCGTCGACCGCGGCGACCACATGGGCAACTGGTCGCCGGACGAGGCGCTGCCCGCCCTCACCGAGGAGGAGCGCACGCCGCTGGTGCTCACCGAGGGCATCCACTGGGTGCTCCAGCAGCCCGAGGCCCTGGAGCGCAACCACTGCTTCATGACCATCGGCTCCCGGTTGCGCAAGGCCGACGGCACCCTGGACGCCCGCACCCCGGCGATCTGGATCAGCAACGGCACCGGGCGGGACGGCCGTGAGCGCCGCAACGCCCCGAAGGTCGGCTGGTGCTGGTGGAACAACCGGCACACCTGGCTGGGCTTCGCCTCCGCCACGAGCCGCGCGCACTAGCCCGGGGCACCGGCCCTCCGGGCCGCGTCACCGCGTGAACCGCAGGGCCGGTGCCGACCGGCCCTCGGTCAGGGCGGCGAGGCCCGCACGGGCGCCGTCGTGCACGTCCGCGGGGACCCTGTCTTCCAGCGCGAGCACGGCGCGGTACTCGACGGCGGCCTCGGCCGGCTCACCGAGGCGGGCGAGCGCGTGGGCCGGATGGAGGTGGACCTTGCCCGCCTGCGCGTGCCATCCGCGGGCCTCGAACTGCCCGCGGATGGTGAGCAGGGCGTCGGCCGCCTCCCGCCAGCGCCGGCGGCGCGATCCCGCCGCCCTCGGCGGCCTCCCGCGCGAGGGCGCGCAGCACGGTCAGTTCCCCCCGCCGGCCGACGAAGTCACGCACGCCCCTCGGCAGCGTGTGGGGCGAGGCCCTCCCGGACTCGGCGGGCCGCGCGCCGGGACGGGCGGCGCGGGCGGCGGCCAGGGCCGCGCGTGGGTCGCCTCGTCCAGCTCCAGACCCTGGGCGAGCGCCGTGATCGTGCCCCGGTGCGGACGCCGGCTCCGGCCCCGCTCCATGTCGCCGATGGCGCGCCCCGAGACCCCCGACGCCTCGGCCAGTTCCTCGATCGTCAGCCGACGGCTCTGCCGTAACTCGCGCAGCAGCCGGCCGAACGGCGCCGCGATCCCCACCCCGGTCTCCACCGCGTGATGACACGTCCGGCCGCCGGTGCCCTCCGCCCGCTCGGGACAGCCGCGGGAGGTGGTCCAGGACGACAGCCGGATCCAGGCGGCCGCCCCGGCCGGATGAGCCCGGCCCCGGCCCGTCAGGGTGCGGATGAGCCCGGTGACTCAGAACCTGGGGCGCGGGGACTGGGACTGGACGAGTTCCTCGGCCTCCGCCGCCGTCTCGACGGACGGCGGGGAGCCCGCCAGAGGCTTGTTGGCGGTCTCCCGCATGCACAGGACCGCGATCACACCGACGGCCGCGGCGGCCGTGGCGTAGTAGGCCGGCATGAGGGTCGAGTCGAAGGCGCTGATCAGGGCGGTGATCACCAGGGGCGTCGTGCCACCGAAGACCGAGGTCGCCAGGTTGTAGGCGACCGACAGGGACCCGTAGCGGACATGGGTGGGAAAGATCGCCGGGAGCGCCGCCGACATCGTGCCGAGCATCGTCACCAACGACAGCCCCATCAGCAGCAGCCCCAGCGCGATGAGGACGACGCTGCCCTGCCGGATGAGCAGGAAGGACGGCAGGGAGAGGAAGAGGAAGCCCAGCATCCCCGTCATCAGCAGCGGCCGGCGCCCGTAGCGGTCCGAGAGCCGCCCGACCTGGTTGATGAGGCACATCTGCAGGACCATCACGATGAGCAGGATCAGCAGCCCGTGGTTGGTCCCGTAGCCCAGTTCGTCGGACAGGTACGTCGGCATGTACGAGAGCAGCATGTAGTCGGTGATGTTGTACGCCGCGACGAGCGCGAGGCACAGCAGCAGCGGCCGCCAGTAGCGCGTGAAGATCTTGCCGAGGTCGGCGGCGGCCGAGGCCTCCACGGCCTCCGCGGCCTCGCTCGCCTTCACCTGACCGCCCTCCAGCTTCTGGAAGGCCGGCGTCTCGTCCAGCTTCAGCCGCAGGTAGAGGCCGATGAAGCCGAGCGGTGCCGCGATCAGGAAGGGCACGCGCCAGCCCCACGCCAGCATCTGGTCGTCACTGAGCACGCTCTGCAGGACGACGACGAGGCCGGACGCCCCGACGTAGCCCGCGAGGGTGCCCAGCTCCAGGAAGGAGCCGAAGAAGCCGCGCCGCTTGTCGGGCGCGTACTCCGCGATGAAGGTCGAAGCACCCCCGTACTCCCCGCCGGTCGAGAAGCCCTGCACCAGCCGGAAGAAGATCAGCAGGGCCGGGGCCCAGAGACCGATGACGGCGTGCGAGGGGACGAGCCCGATGGCGAAGGTCCCCACGGCCATCATGATCATGGTGAGGGAGAGGATGCGCTTGCGGCCGACCTTGTCGCCGAGCGGCCCGAAGACCATGCCGCCGAGGGGGCGGACCAGGAAGGCCACCGCGAACGTCGCGAAGGAGCTCAGCAGCTGGGCGGTGTCGTTCCCCGAGGGGAAGAAGACCTTCCCGATGGTCGAGGCCAGATAGCTGTAGATGCCGAAGTCGTACCACTCCATCGCGTTGCCGAGGGCGGCGGCCTTGGTGGCGCGCTTGACCGCCGCCTCGTCGGTCACGGTGATGTCGCTGCGGCGCAGCTTCGGGTGGCGTCGCTTCTCGATCGCCCGGAACAGCAACCGGTGTCGTCTCACAGCCGCGGGATTCACCGACTCGTCGTTGTCGGGCGCCGCCATCGCGTCGTTCCTTTCGCCGGTCGTCTTTCCAAGCACATCGCCTGCACAGTTCTCGCGCGCTCAAACGAACCCCTTCGCGCGGCGTCCGGTCGATCACGCCGAGTAGTGCACGGGTGCCCAGGGTGAGAGCCGGGTCCCGTCCGGCCCGGCCGGTGTGTGCCGGCCTCCGGCGGGGGAACTTGGTTCGCCCGAGTGCGGCTGGTGAGAGGAGCCCATGTGACCGCATCAGCGCCGGGAGGGCGGGACCAGGGCGCGCGGGCGGCCGGTGGCGCGCCGGACCCGCGTCGCTGGCGGGCCCTGTGGGTCACCCTGGTGGCTGGCTTCATGAGCCTGCTGGACGTGTCGATCGTGGCGGTGGCCCTGCCCACCGTCCAGCGTGAGCTGCACGCCTCCGCCGCACAGGTGCAGTGGGTGGTGTCCGGATACGCCCTGGCCTTCGCCCTCGCGCTCGTCACCGCCGGGCGCCTCGGCGACGCGCTGGACCGACGCCGCATCTTCCTGCTGGCCCTCAGCGGCTTCGTCCTGTTCAGCGCGGCCTGCGGAGCGGCTCCGACCATCACCCTGCTGGTGGCGGCCCGCCTCGCCCAGGGGCTGGCGGCCGGTTTCATGGCCCCCCAGAACTCCGCGCTCATCCAGCAGATGTTCCGCGGCGCCGAACGCGGTCGCGCCTTCGGCTTCTTCGGCGCCACCGTCGGCATCTCCTCCGCCGTGGGCCCCCTCACCGGCGGCACCATCCTCGCGCTGGCCGACGGTGCCCAGGGCTGGCGGTGGATCTTCTACGTCAACGTCCCCATCGGCGTCCTCGCCGTCCTCCTCGGCCGTCGGCTGCTGCCCCGCACCCCGCGCTCAGGCCGGGGACACGTGGACCTGCCCGGCGTGTTGCTCCTCGGCCTCGGCGTCCTCGCCCTCATGTACCCGCTGGTCCTGGCCGAGGCCGGCGGCCTGGGGCGCCTGTGGTGGCTGTTCCTCGTCGGCATCGCGCTGCTCGTCGTCTTCACCCGGTGGCAGCACCGCCTCGTCGCCCGGGGCACCCAGCCGCTGCTCGATCCCCGCCTGTTCACCACCGTGCGCGGCTACGCCGTCGGCGCCGGTGTCGGCACGCTCTACTTCATCGGCTTCAGCGGAATCTGGCTGGTCTTCGCGTTCTTCTACCAGAGCGGCCTGGGCTTCTCCCCGTTCCGCTCCGGCCTCGCCGTGACCCCCTTCGCCCTGGGCTCGGCGTGCGCGGCCGTGGTGTCCGGGCGGCTGGTGGACCGGCTCGGCCGCGTGCTCACCGTGGGCGGGCTCACGGCCGTGATCATCGGCCTCGGCGGCGCCGCGCTGCTGCTCCGCTTCGCGCCCCTGAACATCGCGCCCTGGCTCGCTGCCCCGGCGCTGTTCCTCGGTGGCGTCGGCAGCGGCTGCGTGGTGTCACCCAACATCACCATGACGCTGCGCGACGTTCCCGTGCGCATGGCGGGGGCGGCGGGCGGGGCCCTGCAGACCGGCCAGCGGCTCGGCGCCGCCGTGGGCACCGCCGCCCTGCCCGGGCTCTTCTACCTGGTGCTGGACGGGAGCGACGACTACCGGGGCGCCCTCGTCGCCGCGATGGGCGCGGGCCTCGTCGGCATGGCGGCGTCCCTGGCCCTCGCGACGTACGACTGGAGGCGCGACCGGCGGACGGGGGAGCCGCACCCGAAGTGCCCGGACGACGTCGCCCACAGCCCCGTGCACGCCCGGCAGACCTGACTCCTTCGACCGGCTTGCGGCCGAGGGCTGCCCGCAGGGACGGACGGCAGACCTGAGTCCCTCGACCGGTCTGCGGCTGAGGTGCCCCGTGCACGCCCGGCAGACCTGGCTCCTTCGACCGGCCTGCGGCTGACGGAGGGGTGCCCGCAGGGACGGACGGCAGGCCTCACTCCCTCAGCCGGTCTGCGGCTGAGGTGTCCGCGGGGCGGAGGCCGCGTCGTCCGCGAGTTCGCCGCGGAGGGCGGCGAGGGTGAAGGCCGTCATGGACGCCAGGCCGAGCAGGGCGAGCGGCCCCCAGATCGCCGGTATCGCCCAGAGCGGCCAGTCGTTGGCCGACTGCGCCCAGAGCGTCAGGATCGCCGCGATGCCCAGGGCGACGCCGTGCCATCGCACCACGGTCGCGGCTGCCGCGTGACGCCGGCTGCCCCGGGCGAGGAGGGCCCACGCCCCTCCCACCAGGGCCGGCAGCCCGAGCGAGACGCAGGCGAGCGCGCCGCCCAGCCGGTCCTCGGGCCAGCCCACGGGGCCGGAGGAGGTCGGCTGCCGCCGTCCCTCGGCGTCCCGGACCTCGACGACCTGCCCGTGCCAGACCAGCCCGACGACCTTCTCGTCCGGCTCCATCTCGGACAGTACGGGCTCGGTGTTCCGGAACGTCACGTGCCACGGTTCGCCGGACGGCGGCACCAGCTCCGCCTCCGGCGGCTCGCGCCGCTCGTCGCGGTGCATGTCGGCGGTCCGCACGGTGAAGTCCTGCTCCCACACGCACCCCGACGCCCGCACCGGCACCGAGGCACAGGCCGGCGCGGACCGGAACTCCCGCTCCCGCTCCAGCGCGCCACGGACCTGGAGGGCCGACACCACCCCGAGGGCGAGAAGCACGACACCGGACAGCAGCCAGGCGACGGACCGCAGCCTTCCGCGCGTCGACGACCTCACCGTGCCTCACCCCCCTCGGTCGAACCCCGCGGACGGAGCCCGCCTCACCGCACCAGGGCCGACGGCCCTCCGACCGGGAGAGTGTGCCAGCGGTCGGCGTGTCCGTCGAGCCGGGGGCCTGCCGGGGGGAGTGGGGCGACTCCGTGCCCTCGGCTGCTGCAATGCGCCCCGGGCCACCGCCGCCGCGGTGGATCGCGTGCAGAGGGGCCCCGGGGCGCTACCCCGTTGATACCGGTACACCGAGTAGCGCCGATCGCACATGCTGCCGGTATGCGTTTCTCCGTCAACATCCCCAACTTCGGTGACTTCGCCGACCCCCGCAACGTCGCGACCGTGGCGGTCGCCGCCGAACAGGCCGGCTGAGACGGGCTCTTCGTGTGGGACCACGTCCTGCACCGGCAGCACCAGGGGCGTCCCTTCGCGGACCCCTGGATGCTGCTGACCGCCGCCGCGCTCGCGACCTCACGGATCCGGCTGGGCACCCTGCTGACGCCGGTTCCCCGCTACCGTCCGCAGCAACTGGCCCGCCAGGTGGCCACCCTGGACCGGCTCAGCGGCGGCCGGGTGGTCTTCGCCGCCGGCCTCGGCGGTCCCGTCGAGGACGAGTACCGCAGCTTCGGCGACACCGCCGAGCCCCGCGTCCTGGCCGAGCGGCTGGACGAGGGACTGGACCTGCTGAGGCGCTTCTGGACCGGCGAACCGGTGGACCACCACGGCCGGCACTACGAGGTCCGGGACGTGGCGCTGCTGCCCCCGACCGTGCAACGGCCCGGCCCGCCGGTGTGGATCGGCGGGTTCTGGCCGCGGCGCCCGCCCATGCGGCGGGCAGCGCGCTGGGACGGCGCGGTACCCCTGTTCGAGACGGCCCGGCACGGGCACGCGCCGGACGCGGCCGAGGTACGGGAACTGGTCGCCTATGTGCGCAAGCACCGCACGGCCGGTGCCGACCACCCCTTCGAGTTCGTGCTCGGCGGTGCCACGCCCACGGACACGGCCGGGGCCAGGGACGTGATCGGCCCGCTGCACGACGCCGGCGCCACCTGGTGGGACGAGCGGCAGATCCAGACCGGCCCCGACCTGGACCGCCTGCCGCCGGTGCTGCGCCGCGTCGAGGCGGGGCCGCCGGTCCTCTAGCCGGCCGCTCGGCCACCGTGACCCTCCGGCGAACACGACACAACCCCAGGCTCCGGGCCTGGGGTTGTTCCGTACGACGGCCGGTGGATCACACGAAGGCGCTCTGGCCGGTGATCGACTTGCCGACGATCAGGGTGTTCATCTCGCGGGTGCCCTCGAAGGAGTAGATGGCCTCGGCGTCGGCGAAGAACCGGGCGATGTCGTGGTCCAGGAGGATGCCGTTGCCGCCGAAGATCTCCCGGCTCCACGCCACGACCTCCCGCATCCGGGAGGTGACGAACGCCTTGGCCAGGGCGGAGTGCTCGTCGCGGAAGATGCCGGCGTCCTGGAGCCGGGCCAGCTGCACCAGCATCCCCCAGGACGCGGTGATGTTGCCCAGGCTCTTCACGAGCAGGTCCTGCACCAGCTGGAAACCGCCGATCGGCCGGCCGAACTGGCGGCGCTCCCGGGCGTAGTCCAGGGCCAGTTCGTAGGCGCCGACCATCACGCCCAGCGCCTGCCAGGCCACCCCGCCGCGCGTGGCGCGCAGGATCTCGGCGACGTCCCGGAAGGAGTCGATGTTCTGCAGCCGGTCGGACTCCGGCACCCGCACGTCCGTCAGGGTGATCTCGGCGTTCTCGACGATCCGGAACGCGAGCTTCTGCTCGATCTTCACGGGGTCGAAGCCGGGCGTGCCCTGCTCCACGACGAAGCCCTTGACGTGGTTGTCGTCGACGTCCCGGGCCCAGACCACGACGAGGTCGGCGAAGGTGGCGTTGCCGATCCACTTCTTGGCGCCGTTCAGCACCCAGGTGTCGCCCTCGCGGCGCGCGGTGGTGCGCATGCCGCCGGCGACGTCGGAACCGCCGAGGGGCTCGGTCATCGCGAAGGCGCCGATCCTGTCCATCGCGGCCATCGCCGGGAGCCAGCGGTCGCGCTGCTCCTGGTCGCCGCCGGAGTGGATCGAGTACATCGCCAGGCCGTTGTGGACGCCGAAGAAGGTCGACACGGAGGCGTCGGTGCGGGTCATCTCCAGGGCGAGCAGGCCGCTCAGCAGGTTGCTGACGGCGGGGCGGTGCTCGCCGTAGCCCTCGTAGGGCAGTCCGGCCAGGCCGCTGTCGCGGAACAGGGTGATGAGCTGCTTCGGGAACTCGCCCTTGGCCCAGTGGTCGTTGACCAGCGGCTTGACCTGGTCGCGCAGGAGGGCGCGGGCCTTGAGGAGGATCTTGCGTTCCTCGTCCGGGAGCAGCGACTCGTAGTGGTAGAAGTCCGCGGTGAGTTCGTGGGGGGTGACGGTCGGGGTGGTCATCTCAGTTCTCCTCCTTCGTGGTCGTGCCCGTGGTGCCGGACAGGGCGTCCAGGACCGCCAGTTGCCTGCGGTCGCGCGTCTCGGCGAGCTCCGCGTACGGGGCGGAGCCGTAGGCCTGCTCCACGGCCGCGATGAGCCGTTCCCGGGCGTCGGCGTCCGGCGCCGGGCCGTCCGTGAGGCTCCGCATCGAGGCGCCGATGTGCTCGACGAGGTGCCGGTAGCCGCCGGGTCCGCCGCCCAGGTGGGCGCCGAGGAACGGCCCGACCGTGGCCCAGCGCAGCCCCAGTGAGTTCGTCACGACCTTGTCGAGGTCCCCGGGGGTCACCACGCCCTGCTCGACGAGGTGGGCAGCCTCGCGGCTGAGCGCGTTCTGCAGGCGGTTGCCGACGAAGCCGGGGATCTCCTTGCGCTCGACGACGGGGGTGCGGCCGACCGAGGTGTAGAAGTCGACGGCGGCCCGTACGGCGTCCTCGCCGGTGCGCTCGCCGGGGACGACCTCGACCAGCGGGACCACGTGCGGCGGGTTGAAGGGGTGGCCGACGAGGACGCGTGCGGCGTCGGCGTCCGCCAGCTCCCCGGCGAACGCGGTCGACGGGATCGCCGACGAGGAGCTGAGCAGCAGCGCGTGCCCGGGCGCCTCGCGGGCGAGGGTGGCGAACAGCTCCCGCTTGAAGGCGACCCGCTCGGGGCCGTTCTCCTGGACGACGTCCGCGCCCCGCACCGCCTCGGCGACACCGCGTGCGAGGCGCACCCGGTCGGCGAGGCCGGTCACGTCCAGGCCGCGGGCGGCCAGGTGCGGGCCGTACCGGTCCAGGGCGTCCGCGACGGCCTCGGCGAGGTCCTCGCGCGGGTCGCTCACCCGGACGATCAGCCCGTGCGCGGCGAACAGCGCCGTCCAGGAGAGTCCGATGGTTCCGGCGCCGATCACGGCCGCCGTACGGAAGGTGCGGGACATCAGGCGGCTCCCTTCAGGTAGTCGTGGACCGGCTCGACGCCCGCCAGCGTCAGGTCGGTGAGGATGTGGCTCGCGGAGACGACCTCCAGCACCGGCAGGTCGGCCAGCGGGGCCAGCACGTGCTGGAACAGCTGGAGGCGCGCGGGTCCGGTCCAGGCCCCCTTGACGGTGACGTCGGTGATGCGGGTGCGGACGAGCTCCTGCACGCGTGGCGGTCCGTCGTAGCCGGGGACCGTCTTGAGCATGAACGTCGGTACGGTGATCTGCGCCTCGGCCTCGCGCCGGTCCAGCTCGTGGTGCTTGTAGCCCATGGTCGCGGTGGCGACCCGCAGGGTGCCCTGGCCGAGGGTGCCGACGAGCGCGCCGGAGTCGACGTACAGCGACGGCGAGCCGATGACCTTCGGGTAGGCGGAGACCTCGCGGCCGGAGGCCGTGGCCGGGAAGTTGTCGAGGTACATCGCGTGCAGGTACTCGCCCTGCTCGCCCTCGAAGCGGACGGGGATCGCCTGCCCGGCCTCGGTGTAGGGGCCGTAGCCGCTGACGTCGCCCATCTTCATGACCTCGAACCGGACCAGCGGCTCGTCGATCCGCAGCGGTTCGGGGACGACGGCCCGCAGCGCGTCGGGGTCGGTGCGGTAGACGACGTTGAGGTACTCGCGGTCGGTGAACCGCGGGACGGTCGGCGCGTACGCCGGGCTGGTGAGCGGGGTGGTGAGGCGCTGTCGTACGTCCTCGGCCCTCATGCCGGCCTCACCGTCCCGTCCACCGCGCCGGGCGGCGCTCGGTGAAGGCGGTCATGCCCTCGCGGACGTCGGCCGAGGCCATCAGGCCGCGCGTCTCCTCGCGTTGGAAGGCGAAGGCGGCGGCCTCGGGCGCACCGTCGGCGGCGCGGGCGACCCGCTTGACGGCCGCCAGCGCGAGCGGGGCGTTCTCCGCGAGCCGTTCGGCCAGGCGGAGAGCCTCCTCGGCGGCCCGGCCGGTGACGGTGACCCGGTTGGCCAGGCCCAGTTCGCCGGCGCGGCGACCGTCGACGGGCTCGCCGGTGAGCAGGAGCTCCATGGCCAGGTGGTGCGGGATCCGCTTGGGCAGCCGGACCACGCCACCGCCCGCGGCGATCAGCCCGCGCCTGACCTCGGGCAGACCGAACCGGGCGTCCTCGGCCGCGACGATCAGGTCGCAGGCCAGGGCCAGTTCGAAGCCGCCGCCCATGGCGTGGCCCTCCACGGCGGCGATCAGCGGCTTGGCCGGCTCGGCCTCGGTCAGGCCGCCGAAGCCGCGGCCCTCGATCTCGGGTGACTCGCCGCGCAGCGCCGCCTTGAGGTCCATGCCGGCGCTGAACGTGCCGCCCTCGCCGGTCAGGACGCCGGCCCGCAGGGCGGGGTCGGCCTCCAGTGCGTCGAGTGCGCCGGCCAGGGCGGTGGCGACCGCGGCGTTCACGGCGTTGCGGGCCTCGGGGCGGTTCAGGCTGATCAGCAGGGTGGAGCCGATCCGTTCGGTGCGTACCACCGGGGTTTCCGGGTTGTTCACGGTGGTCCTCCTGTGGTGGTCAGCGGGCGGCGGCGTCGAGTTCGGCGAGGACGTCCTCGGTGTCCTGGCCGGCGACCGGGGCCAGACGGCGGATCGAGCCGGGGGTGGCGGAGAAGCGCAGCGGGATGCCGATGGTGCGGACGGTGCCCTCGGTCGGGTGCTCGACCGTGTCGAGCAGGTGCCCGTCGCGGACGTACGGGTCCTCGTGGGCGCGGTCGAGTTCCAGCACCGGGGCCATCGGGATGCTGTGCTTGGCGCACACCTCCGCCCACTCCTCGGTGGTCAGCGCGGGGGCGCAGGCCTCGACGAGCGCGGCCAGGTCCTCGTGGTCGGCGCTGTCGACGGCGTCCGCGTTCACCCGCGGGTCCTCGGCGAGGTCCGGGCGTCCGGCGGCCGTGAAGAAGTCGCGGTAGTTGCGCGGGTTGTAGGGGATGACGCAGGCCAGGCCGTCCTTGGTGCGCACGGCCTTGTGGCCCCTGAGCATCGACAGCGGGAACCCGGTGGGACCCGTCTCGGGCACGTGCGTGTGGCCCGCGAGGTGCTCGACCAGGTTGAACGCGATCAGCGTGTCGGTCATCGGGATCTCGACGAGCTGTCCCTGGCCGGTCCTGTTCCGGTGCAGCAGGGCGGCGAGCACGCTGTAGGCGATGGTCAGCGAGGAGACCTTGTCGCCGATGATGGTCGGCAGGTACACGGGCTCGCCCAGCGCCCGGTCGGCGATGTCCACCAGCCCGGACGCGGCCTGCACGGTCTCGTCGTACGCGGCGTTGCCGGCCCGGTCCGAGTCGTCGCGGAAGCCCTGGGCGTGCGCGTAGACGAGCCCGGGGCTGCGCGCGGCGATGTCGTCGTAGGACAGGCCCAGGCGGTGCAGGGCGCCGGGCCGCATGTTGGTGATCAGCACGTCGGCGGTGTCGATCAGCCGCAGCGCCCGCTCGCGGTCGGTGTCGTCCTTGAGGTCGAGGGCGACGCTGCGCTTGTTGCGGTTGACGTTGAGGTTCAGCGGGGTCATGCCCGGCGTGGTGCGGTAGTGGCCCACCCGGACGGTGTCGGAGGGCGACTCGATCTTGATCACGTCGGCGCCCAGATCACCGAGGATCTGTGCCGCGTAGGGGCCCATCACGACGGTCGAGAGGTCGATCACCCGCACACCGTCCAGGGGACCGGCGATGGTGTTCGTCATATCCGTCATCGTTTTGCTCACTCCCGATTCGCCAGATGTGTGTATCTGCCAACTAAGTTAACAAAGGGAGGTTGGAGACGGAATGACCATGATGCGAAAAGCGGTATGACCGCAGAGGTCATACCGCTTTGTCGAGCGCTGTCGGGGTCAGATCTGGAGCGGCTCGGCGAAGACCTCACGGGCGACGGCGGCGACTTCCTCCAGGTCACCGTCGTCGGCACGGTCCTTCCGCCACAGCAGTCCGGTGTCGAGGCGGGGGTCGAAATCGGAGAACGGAAGCACGGCCACATTCTCCAGGCGGTAATTCTGCATGGGACTTCTCGGGTCCAGCATGGAAACAGAGAAAGCCAGACCGCTGGAGACTATTTCGGAAACTCCATCGAAAGTGACGCTGCTCAGTCTGATGCGTTTTTTGATGCCGAGATCGGAGAGCTGCTGGTCGAGTCCGCGGAAATACGCGGTGGTCGCGGCGGCGGGAGAACCCGCGTAGGCGAGATCGGTCAGCTCGGCCAGGGAGACCGACTCCCGCTCGGCGAACCGGTCCCCGGGGACGACCGCGCCGAGCCGCTCCGACATCACCGGCAGCTGCTCCAGCGCCGGGTCGCCGCCGACCGGGAGCCGGGCCAGGGTCAGCGCCAGTCTGCCGTCGCACACCGCTTCCACCAGACGCTCGCTGGCGCCCGGCCAGCGCTTGATCTCGAACCGGTCGCGCACCCGCTCGGCGAGGGCGTCGATCCGCTCGCGCAGATCCGGGTGGATGCCGCCCGGAATGCCGAGCAGCACCGTCGTCCGCCGCGGCCGGGCCGTCTCGTCCAGCCGCCACCGGATGGAGTCGACCTCGTCCAGGACGCCGCGCGCGATCGGCAGCAGCGCACCGCCGGCCGGGGTGAGCCGCACGTGATGGGTGTCGCGGTCGAACAGCCGGTGACCGAGTTCGTTCTCGAGGTCCTTGATCCGCCGGCTCAGCGGGGACGCCGCCATGTGCAGTTTGCGGGCCGCGGTGGAGAAGTTCAGTTCCTGGGCGACGGCGACGAAATAACGCAGGTGTAGAAGCTCCACGGCGCCCACCCTAAGTCACCGTTTCTGATGGCGTGATCCGCATCGCCCGCAAGGGCATCGAGTCGTCCACGGGGCTCGGCCGACACCGCTGGGTTGTCGAGAGAACGGTCTCTGGCTGGCCGGATGCCGACGCCTGCACCGCCACTACGAGCGCAAGGCCGAGCACTTCCTGGCCTTCGTCGGCATAGCCGCAGGCCTCATCAGCTTGTAGGAGGCGAAGCCGGCCCCGAAGAACGCGAACCCGGCGGAGGTGATCACAGCAGCGCCAGGAAGCTACCCGGCGTGTCCAGCGGAAGCCGCGGAGCTTCGCGTTCGGCGTGGCCCAGTACAAGATCGCAACCATGATCGTGACCAGAGCGACGAGCACCGGCCACCTCGATCGACCACACGCCGGCCTTCCGAAGCCATGAGCAGATCGCGCCCGATTTGGCTGTTCTGTGTGGATATGTGGGGTACTCGCTCATGGTCGCGAATCCGGAGGCGCCGACTCCGTCGGCCGCCTCGGAGCACCGAAGGAGGAATGGCTCATGAGTGAAGATGCCGGTCGCGTTCAGCAGACGGGGCAGAAGGCGAAGGAACAGACGTCGGCTCTGGCGGCGCAGACCGGGCAGGCGGCCGGCGAGGTCGCCGGGACTGCTGCCGAGCAGGCAAAGGCCGTCGCGGGCGAAGCACGTGCGCAGGCAGGCAGTGCGGTACGCGACCTGAGGCAGCGCGTGGTCGGGGAGAGCCAGGGACAGGTGGAACGGCTGGCCGGGACGGTGCGGCAGTGGGCGGATGACCTCGCGGGGATGGCGGAGAACGCCTCGGGTGATTCGCCCGCCAGGAGCCTGGCGTCCCAGGCAGCCGATCAGGGCCACCGCGCGGCGGACTACCTGGACAAGAACGGCGCGGAGGGCCTGGTAGGCGACCTGCAGAACTTCGCGCGCCGTCGGCCGGGGGCGTTCTTGGGCGGGGCGGTGCTGGCCGGTCTGGTGGTGGGCCGCCTGGCCAAGGCCGGCACCAAGGCCGCGCAGGCCCCGTCGGCTCCGCATCCGGACGTTCGGCGACAGGGGCTGGAGCGCGAGGAGAGCAGCACGCTGCCCACGGGCACGCCGGTGTCACCGCCGGAGCTGTCCGGTTATCCGGCTCATCCGGGGGTGTGAGATGTCGTCGATCTATCCGAAGTCGCCGGGAGCCGGTGGGCAGCCGGAGGCGGATCAAGACCGCTCGGCGGGCGAGTTGCTGTCAGCGGTGACGTCGGATCTGCAGACCCTGTTCCGCCAGGAGGTGGAGCTGGCGAAGACGGAGATCCGCGAGGAGGGCGTCAAGGCGGGCAAGGCCGCCGGGATGTACGGGGGTGCCGGCTTCGGCGGATACATGGTGGCGCTCTTCCTGTCGCTCGCGGCCGTTTTCGGCCTGGCCAACGTGATGGACGCCGGCTGGGCGGCACTGATCGTCGCCGCCGTGTGGGCGGTCATCGCGGTCGTGCTGTACGTCATGGGCCGCTCCCGAATGCGGGAGGTGTCCCCCAAGCCGGAACAGACCGTGCAAACCCTGAAGGAGGACGCGCAATGGGCACGGCACCCGACCAAATAAGGTCCGAGATCGACACCACCCGGGAACGCCTGTCGGAGAACGTCAACCGGCTGGCCGACCGCGCCCGCCCCCGGCAGATGGTGCGCCGCCGCACCCGGCGGATGCGAGGCGCGGTGTCGGGGCTTCGTGACCGCGTCATGGGCACCGTCGCCGAATCGGCGGGGACGGCGCGCGACCGTACGGCGCAGGCCACGGAGTCGGTGAAGGAAGGCACCGGCGGGGCCGCGGACACGGTGCGACAGACGGCCGGGCAGGCCGCCGGTCAGGTCGGTGAGGTGGCCGGACAGGCCCGTGAGGCGGTGAGCCGGGCTCCGGAGCAGGCGGTGCGGCAGACGCAGGGCAACCCGCTGGCGGCCGGGCTGATCGCCTTCGGCGCCGGACTGCTGGCCGCCTCTCTCCTGCCGATGTCCGAGGCCGAGGAACAGTCAGCCTCCCGGATCACCGAGCAGGCCGGCGAAAAGCTCGAACCGGTCAAGGAGGCAGCCGTCGAGTCCGCGCAGCAGCTGAAGCAGGACGCCACCGAGGCCGCCCAGCAGGCAGCCCAGGAGGTGAAGGACACCGCCGCCCAGGCCGCGAAGACCACCAAGGAGGAGGCCCGCGACAAGGCAGGCCAGGTCTCAGAGCAGGCCCGCGAGTCCGGGCAGCAGGTGGCCGACGAAACCCGCGGGCAGAGTTCGGGCCCTGCCTGACCCTTGGCCTCGCGGCCTCCCCTCGTGGACGGTCGTTGCGCCATGGGCGGTGGCAGGCAATCAAGAACCATCGTCAGCAACCTCACCACTGGTCTGTCGCCCTGCTGCTGGCCCTTGCCGCGAGTGCAGGAGCCAGCCCCGCCCCCAGTCGCGGTGAACAGGCGCGTACGGGGGCGCCTAAGACGTTGTTTCAGTTGGTGAGTCGGCGGTAGCTGATGAGGGCTGCGGCTATGCCGACGAAGGCCAGGAAGTGCTCGGCCTTGCGCTCGTAGTGGCGGTGCAGGCGTCGGCATCCGGCCCCGGGGACGGCTCGATGCCCTTGCGGGCGATGCGGATCGCGCCATCAGAAACGGTGTATAAGGCGTGCCGCGGAAGGGTTCGGGCGCGCTGTGCGGGCGGCGCCCGGACCACGGCCGCGAGGCCTGTGACAGTATCGGCGCAGGGGCGGGGCCGCGTGCCGGGTCGAAGCAGAGGAACGAGTGGAATGAACCGGCCACCAGGAATGATGGACGTGGCACGGGAGGCCGGCGTCTCGCACATCACCGTCTCTCGGGTCGTCAACGGTCACCCGTCGGTACGGCCGGAGACCCGGGCCCGCGTCGAGGCCGCGATCGACAAGCTGGGCTATCGCCGCAACAGCGTGGCCAGGGCCCTCAAGAGCCGCCGCTCCTCGACGATCGGCGTGGTGATCGTCGGCTCGGACCTGTTCGAGCTGCCCCGCATCCTGCTGGGCGTGGAGACGGCCGCCAAGCAGGCCGGTTACTGGGTGAGCCTGGCGAGCCGGCAGGGCGAGAGCACCACCGGTGACCTCGTGGAGACCCTGCGGCGGCTCACCGACCAGTCGGTGGAGGCGATCGCCGTCGTCACCGACCGGCCCGTCGCCGTGGAGGCCCTGTCCGGCCTCGCCTTCGGGGTGCCGGTGGCGGTGGTGATGTCGGGCAGCGCGCCCCACCCCGACCTGAGCTTCGTCCAGGTCGACCAGGAACTCGGCGCCCGGCTGGCGGTACGTCATCTGCTCGGCCTCGGGCACCGGCACATCGCCCATCTGACGGGAGCCCTGCGGACCTTCGACGCCCGGGCCCGCGTCGAGGGCTGGCGCGCCGAACTCGCCACCGCCGGAGCGGAGGGAGCCGAGCTGGAAGGCGACTTCAGCGCGGAGAGCGGATACCGCCTCGCCCACCGGCTCTGCGCGGACGACACCGGCCTGCCCACCGCGGTCTTCGCGGGGAACGACCAGATGGCGATGGGGGTGCTGGCGGCCTTCGCCGAACGGGGCGTGAGGGTGCCGCAGGACGTGTCACTCGTCGGGTTCGACGACATGAAGGGCGCCGACTACCTCGTGCCCGCCCTGACCACGGTCCGCCAGGACTTCGTCCATCTCGGCAGCAGCGCCATCGAGTTGCTGGTCCGGATGCTGGGCGGGGAGCAGGCGTGCCGCCAGAAGCTCGCACCGGAACTCGTCGTACGGCGCAGCACCGCCGTGCCCCGGGCGGCTTCCTGACACCTGCGGACGGGAACCCGCACCGGCCCGGCGAGAAGCACCCGGCGCCGCCCCTTTGTCATGGCCGGTCAAGGCCGGCGTACTCGAACCAGTGCACGTGCGCCTCGGCCGCGTCGCTCCCGGCGTCGCCGGTTCCGTACAGGCCGATGTGGACGCCGACGAATCCGCCGGCTCGTCCCGTGCTGAAGAAGGGCCGTTCGATGCTTCCCAGGGTCGTCCGGGTGCCGTCGTCCTCGACGTGGAAGGTGTAGCCGGACTCGTCGCTGTCGACGGCGAGGACGACCTCGCTGTCCGCGACGGCGACCGCCGCGAGGCGGGTCGCGGCGCCTGCCTCGCGGGCCGTGAGCATGACCTGCGGCGTTCCGGAGGCGTCGACCGAGAGGCCCAGCGTGGCGTGCTGGTCCTGGTTCTGGAAGACGGCCAGCCCCGCTTCCTGCGTGGGCGCGGCGGCGGTGCAGCGGACACGGGCGGCGACACGCATGCGCAGGTGCTGCTGGCGGCGTGCGAGGAACGCCGGAGTGCCGGTCGAGGTGAGTGGTTCGGGGGAGAGACGGATGGTCAGGCCGCCATCGGAAGAAGGCGAGACCAGGTCGTCCACCGGTCCGCGCAGGCTGCTCCACTCCGGGCCGAGCGGGCCGCGGAACCCGTACCGCACCGGTCCCGGAGGGGCCGGCCGCACGGATGCCGCCGTCGTTCCTGCGGGCAGCCGTTCCGACAGCATCACCCGGCCGGTGTCCGGCGCGAAGACGGGACCCCGGGCAGTCCACTCGACGGGCACCAGGAACACCTCGCGGCCCAGCGTGTGCGTGCCGTCGATCGGGCGCACGCCCAGGGCGACGGCCCAGGTCTCCCCGGCGGGGGTGTCGACGAGGTCGACGTGTCCGACGTTGTGCACCGGTTCCGCCGCACCGCGGTGGCGGTGGGTGAGCAGCGGGCTTCTCGGGTCGGTGGCGTAGGGGCCCGTGACGGTGTCGGAGCGGGCCGCGGTCACGGCGTGATGGTGCTCGGTGCCGCCCTCCGCGGCGATCAGATGGTACACGCCGTCCCGCTTGTACACGTGCGGCGCCTCCACCCAGGCGCCGCGCATCGCGCCGTGCCACAGGACATGCGTCGGGCCGGTCAACGCCAGGGCGTCGAGGTCGAGTTCGCGCATCCACAGCTCCCCGGGGCCGCCCGCGTCCGGCTCGACCGCATCGCGGCAGGCGGTGAACCAGCAGCGCCCGTCGTCGTCGAAGAAGAGCGACGGGTCGATGCCCTCGGCCGCCAGCACGATCGGCTCCGACCAGGGCCCGGCGGGGTCCGAGGCGGTGCACAGGAACGTCACACTCCCCTGACGGCCCCTCGCCAGGGTCGCGACCACGTAGAAGGTGCCCCGGTGGTGCCGGATGGTGGCGGCCCACAGGCCGTCGGAGACGTCCAGCCCGGCGAGCGGGACCCGGGGCGACCGGTGCACCACATGCCCGAGCGGTCTCCAGTTCACCAGGTCGCGACTGTGGCAGACCGGGATCCCGGGAAAGTACGCGAACGACGACGTGACCAGGTAGAAGTCCTCCCCGGCCCGGCAGATCGACGGGTCCGGATGACTGCCGGTGAGAACGGGGTTGGCGAAGGTCGGCACAGGGACGCACTCCGGGACGGGGCGGGGTATGGGACGGGAGCGGATTCGTCGGGACGGGGCCTTGACAGCTTGTTAACGTTAACATCACCGTGGTTCCATGCCGAAAGCCCGGAAGGAACCCACCGAGCCCATGACCTTCCCCGCGGACTTCGTCCTCGGTTCCGCGACCGCCGCCTACCAGATCGAAGGCGCCGCCGACGAGGACGGCCGCGGCCCCTCCATCTGGGACACGTTCTCCCGCACCCCGGGCCGGACCTGGAACGGCGACACCGGGGACGTCGCCGCCGACCACTACCACCGCCTGGAGGAGGACCTCGACCTCATGGCCTCGCTGGGCCTGCGGGCGTACCGGTTCTCGATCGCCTGGCCGCGCGTCCAGCCCACCGGCCGCGGCCCGGCCAACCCCAAGGGCCTGGACTTCTACGGCCGCCTGGTCGACGGCCTGCTCGACCGCGGCATCACCCCCGTGGCCACCCTCTACCACTGGGACCTGCCCCAGGCACTCGAAGACGAGGGCGGCTGGACGAACCGCGCCACCGCCTTCGCCTTCGCCGACTACGCCCGTGTCGTCGGCGAGGCCCTCGGCGACCGCGTCGCCGTCTGGACCACCCTCAACGAGCCGTGGTGCTCCGCCTACCTCGGCTACGGATCCGGCGCCCATGCCCCCGGCCGCACCGACGGCGCCGCGGCGCTGACGGCGGTGCACCACCTCAACCTCGCCCACGGCCTGGCGGTCGAGCAGCTCAGGGCGGTCACCACCAACGACCCGCAGTACTCCATCACCCTCAACTTCCATGTTCTCAGGGGCAGGGGCCACGGCGCCGAGGAGGCCGTGCGGCGCATCGACGCGCTGGCCAACCGCGCCTTCACCGAACCCCTGCTGCGCGGCCGCTACCCGCAGGACCTCATCGAGGACACCGCCGCCGTCACCGACTGGGCGTTCGTCCAGGACGGCGACGTCGCCCGGATCCACCAGCCCCTGGACCTGCTCGGCGTCAACTACTACGCCACCACTGCCGTCCGCCTCTGGGACGGCACGACCCCGCGCCAGAACCACGACGGGCACAAGGACGTGGGCGGCTCGCCCTGGCCCGGCTCGCCCCACGTCGAGTTCCTCGAACAGCCGGGCCCGCACACCGCCATGGGCTGGAACATCGACCCCGACGGACTCGAAGAACTCCTCCTCGACCTCCACCGGCAGTTCCCCGGCCAGCCCCTGGTCGTCACCGAGAACGGAGCGGCCTTCGACGACCACCTCTCCGTCCGCCCCGACGGCACGCACGCCGTCCACGACCCCGAGCGCATCGACTACCTCCGCCGCCACCTCCTCGCCGCCCACCGGGCCCTCGCCGCCGGCGTCGACCTGCGCGGGTACTTCGTGTGGTCGCTGATGGACAACTTCGAATGGGGCTACGGGTACGCCAAGCGCTTCGGCATCGTCCACGTCGACTACGAGACCCAGCGCCGCACGCCGAAGGACAGCGCGCTGTGGTACCGGGAGCTGGCCCTGACGGGCAGCATCCCGCCGCCCGCCGAGCCGGCCGGCCCGCCGACGCTTCGATGAAGCGTCAACTATGTTTACACTTTTTCCATGGACGAGACGGTGCGATGGCTGACGCCCGAGGAGCAGCGCGCGTGGCGGGGCTTCATCAGGCTGCAGGAGCGGCTCGGGGGGCGTCTGGGGCGCCGGCTGCAGTCCGAGTCGAAGCTCTCGCCCGCGGACTTCGCGGTGCTGGTCCATCTGACCGACACCCCGGACGGACGTCAGCGCTACCAGGACCTGGCCCGGGCGCTGGAGTGGGAGAAGAGCCGAATGTCCCACCACATCGCGCGGATGGCAGGGCGGGGCATGGTGGTCCGGGAGGAGTGCCCGGACGACGGGCGCGGCGCGTTCGTCGTGATCACGGAGGCGGGGCGCGCGGCGATCGAGGCCGCCGCGCCGCGCCATGTCGAGGCCGTGCGCGAACTGTTCATGGACCACGTCACCCCGGCTGAACTGCGTGTCCTGGCGGAGATCTCCGAACGGGTCGTCAGCAAGCTGGACGAGGACTCGACCGGGTGAGCCGTCGCTGACTGCGGTGCGGTGCGGTGCGATGCCGTGCGGTGCCGTGTCGGTGCTCGGCAGGCGTCCCGGCGGGGTGCCGGTGCCCGGCGGGGGTCCGCCGGGCACGCGCGTCGCCTGCTGGGGCGCGTGACTATGCCCGGCGCGGGGCCTGCACGGGGTGTCCGCTCATGATCGACACGCGGTTGAACGCGCCGATGATGATCGCCACCCAGATCACGGCCGAGATCTGATCCTCGGTGAGGACCGCGCGGGCCGCCGCGTAGGCGGACTCCTGCGCGGCCGTGTCCGTCGGATCGTTCGTCGCCTCGGCGAGATCGAGCGCCGCGCGCTCCGCCGGGGTGAAGAGGTCGGTGTCCCGCCAGGCCGGCAGAACCCCCAGCCGCTGCGGCGACTCTCCGGCGCGCAGGGCCCTCCTGGTGTGCAGGTCGAGGCAGTAGGCGCAGCCGTTGAGCTGGGACACGCGGAGGTTGACCAGCTCCACGGTGACGCGATCGAGCCCCGCCTCGGAGGCGGTCGCACGCACCGCCTCCGACGCCCGGACCAGCGCGTCGAAGGCGTCGGGACTCCGCTTGTCGATGAAGATCCTCCGGCGCGCGGATCCGGTGGTCTGCTCGCTCACTTCACGTCTCCTTCGGTACCGCCCGGGGCCGCACGCCACGTGCCTGCTAGTCGTCGTCCTGTCGCTCATGGCATAGTAGTTGATGTAACAACTAGACGGTGGGAGGGTGGTCCCGGTGAGCAACGTGGAAACCGAACCGGCGATGCTGAGATGTGGTGCGACGGTGGACGACGGCCGGCCGGAAGGCGAAGGCCGCGTCGAGGTGCTGTCCGCGCGGGAGGTGCCGCTGGGCGGCCCGCGGGCCCTGCTCGTGCGCCGGACCCTGCCACAGCGGGCCCGGACGCTGATCGGAGCGTGGTGCTTCGCGGATCACTACGGCCCTGTCGACGCCGGCGCGACGGGCATGAGGGTGCCCCCGCACCCGCACACCGGCCTGCAGACGGTGAGCTGGCTGTTCAGCGGGGAGATCGAACACCGGGACACCCTCGGCACGCACGCCTTCGTCCGGCCCGGCGAGATGAACCTGATGACCGGCGGGTACGGCATTGCCCACTCGGAGGTCTCCACCCCGCGCACCACCGTCCTCCACGGCGTACAGCTGTGGGTGGCGCTGCCCGAGGAACACCGGAACGCCGCCCGCGACTTCCAGCACCACGTACCCGAGTCCGTGCGGGTCGACGGTGCCGAGATCAAGGTCTTCCTGGGCACGCTCGCCGGCTCCACCTCTCCGGTGCGGACCTTCACGCCCCTGCTCGGCGCCGAGATCACGCTCGCGCCCCGCGCGACACTCACCCTCACCGTCGACACCTCCTTCGAACACGGCCTCCTCGTCGACACCGGTGCGGTGCGCCTGAACGACACCGCGCTGCACCCGGCGGAACTCGGCTACGTTCCCTGCGGCACCGACGCCGTGACGATGACGAACGACTCGGACGCCCCCGCCCGCACCATCCTGCTCGGGGGCCCGCCCTTCGAGGAGGAGATCGTCATGTGGTGGAACTTCATCGGCCGCAGCCACGATGACATCGTCCAGGCCCGGGAGGACTGGAGGGAAGGCACGCGGCGGTTCGGAGTGGTGGAGGGGTACGACGGGGACCCGCTGCCCGCGCCACCGCTGCCGAACATGCCGCTGAAGCCGCGGGGGAGGATCCCCGGCGGGGCGTGAGCGTCATGCCCTCATCAGGATGGTTTCCGCACGGGCCATGGCCGGAATTCACGGGCGCTTTGGCGGAATGCCCTGCGGGGCTCGCCCGTTTTGTGGCCTGAATTGGGCTGGGCGAGATAGCAGATTGCGTTTTCTCGAGATCCGGGTGCACGGTCCTGGCACGCTTGGGTCGGCGCGGACGGCCGTTGGGCGCAGTCGCGCCGGATTTCTCACCGTCGACCGGAAAGAGGAATACATGCGATCTTCTCTGGCCAGGGTGTTCGTCGCCGCGACTGCCGTCGTCGGCATCGCCGTCGGCGGTCTCGCGGGTGCGAGCGCGAGCGTGGCGGCCCCGCGGCAGGCAGCCCATCCCGCGGTCAGCAGCGGGCAGTTCGCCCCCCTCGCGGTGAACAACCTCGGCCTGGACACGGCGCGGGCCAAGAACTGGCAGAGCTGCCTGAACGCCTGGGGCTTCAACGCCGGTGCCGAGGACGGGCAGTTGGGCACCAACAGCTGGAAGGCGGCGCAGAGGATGCTCAACGCCTGGGGCTACAACGCCGGCACCGAGGACGGGATCGTCGGCCCCAACACGATCAGGGCGTTGCAGAAGTTCTTGAACAACGTGGGTGAGAACGCCGGAACTCCCGACGGAATCGCCGGACCGCAGACCAGGGCCGCGTTCTGGAATTACAACGCCACGGGCTGCTGATTCCCGACCCTGAGTGTCGCGTCGGGCTGGTCGAGCGGGGAGTTGACCGCTCGACCAGCCCGCATACCGCATTGCCGTCGCGGAGGATGCTCAGTCGAGACAGAACTCGTTGCCCTCGATGTCCTGCATCACGATGCACGACTCGTTTTCGCCGTCGGCAAGCAGCGTTCGTACGTGTACCGCACCGAGCGCGATCAGTCGTGCGCTTTCTGCCTGCAGCGTGGCCAGGCGCTCTTCCCCCACGAGTCCGGTGCCGACGCGCACGCAGAGATGCACGCGATTCTTCACGACCTTCCCTTCGGGAACCCGCTGGAAGAGCAGGCGCGGGCCCACACCCGAGGGATCACTGCATGCGAAGTAGGTGACCTGTTCCTCAGGCGGCAGCGAGCGGTGGTAGTCCTCCCAAGTGGCGAACCCCTCCGGGACCGGCGGCACGACATAGCCCAGCACCTCGCACCAGAAACCGGCGAGGCGCGCGGGTTCCGCACAGTCGAAGGTGACTTGGAACTGCTTGATCGAAGACATCGGCGCACCATAGCAGGGGGCGGCTCCGACGTCCGGGTCACGGCGGTGCAGGTAGAGGGCTCAGCGGGATCTGCGCCAACACCCAGCGCGTGAAGGTGAGCAGAGCATCGCCGGAGATGTCCTCAAGCCGGTCGAAGTCCTCCGGCAGCACGTCGATCAGAAAGTGCTCGACCTCCCCGTCGGCTCGCTTGATCAGGACGAGGCAGCGGTAGCAGAGCTTGGGGGGATGCTCGAGAAGGATCGCTCGCAGGGATCCCGTCGCATCGTCGGCCAAGTGGTGCTCAAGCCATCCTGGCTCACGTCCCCTGCCGAGGCCAAGGCGCCGGCCCGTCGAACTCAGCTCCACAAGGTCGTGCTTGCGCACACGCTTGATCGCTTCGGGAACCTTCTCCGGCATGAGAGCAGGTTAGCCGTCAACGGCCGGGACGCGAGGTGCTGCTCGGGGAACCTTTAGAGGGGGTTCACGAGCAACAGCCCGAGCCGCCGCCCGTGCCGGGTCGGTCGCCGTGGAGGTCGTCGTCGTGTCCGGCCGCGATGCGTGCCCATTGCGCGGTCGGCCGTCCGTCCTTGCGGAACTGCGGGCCGGAGGCGTCGTACGGCTGTGGCCAGCCGGGCGGGGAGTCCTCCCAGGTCTCCTGGCGTCCGTGGACGGTCATGTCGAGGATGCCGTAGGAGGGGGCCATGGGTTCGACGCCGCGTCCGGTGGTCCAGTACGTCTCGAAGACGCGGTCCTCGTCGCGGAGATAGATCGCTTTCATGCCGAAGTGGCGTCCGGCGAGGAGCCGTTCACGCGACGCGGCGGGGACGGAGTACCAGGGCAGGTCCCAGCCCATGAATCGGCGGTAGCGGTCGGACTCCTCGTACGGGCCCTGGCAGAAGACGGCGAAGGTGACGTCACGCTGGTGCAGATAGGACAGCTCGCGGACCTGGCCGGTGAAGAAGGTGCAGCCCTCGCACTGGTCGGCGGCGGGACGGCCGTCGTGCCACATGTGATACGACACGAACAGCTGGGTGCGGCCCTCGAAGACGTCGATCAGGGGGACTTCTCCGTCGCCGCCCGCGAGCGGGGTCGACGGGTCCACCTCGGTCATGGGCAGCCGTCGCCGCGCGGCGGCGATCGCGTCACCCTCCCGGGTGTGCGCCTTCTCCCGGACGCGCAGGGTGTCGATCGCGGTCAGCCACTCCCGACGGGAGACAACCGGCGGCTTGTTCTCAGGAGTCATGTCCGTACTGACCCGGCGGCCCGCGAGAACTCATCGGTGGATCCCGAGCCGGCCGCGGAGTCGGACACGGTCGCGTACCGGGCGGCCATCGCCGCGGCGCGGTCGCGCAGGGACGTGCGCAGCGACTCCGGCGACAGGACCTCCGCGTCCGGGCCGAGTTGCCACAGCGCCCACTCGGCGTGCCGCAGGTCCTGGAACGTCGCCTCAAGCCGCAGTCGGCCGTCCCCGTCGGGTTCCGCGGTACGGACGGCCACCGCGGTGCTCAGCAGGTCCTCCCGCCGCTCGGGGGCCGTCCGTACCAGCACGGCGACATGGCCGCCGGACAGGAACCGCGCGCAGCGGTCCCGCCAGATCCGGTCCAGGTCGACCCGGTTCGGTCGCTGTGCCGGTTCGGGGAGTTCTTCCGCCGCCGACACCCGCGACAGGCGGTAGGTGCGGTCGGCCCCGGACCTCGTGGCCAGCAGGTAGCCCCGGTCGCGCACGGTGACCAGCCCGATCGGGTCCACCGTGCGCCACCGGGGTGCCTGGTCCGTGGCCGCGTAGTGGATGCGCAGTTTGTGTCCGGCGAGCACCGCGCGCCGGATCTCCCTCATGGTCGTGCCGGGCACTTCCTCGGTGACCACCCGGCGGGAGAGCAGGTCGGTCTCCGGCTCGACGAGGAACCGCCGGGCCGCGTCGCTCGCGGTGGCCCGATGGCTTTCGGGCAGTGCGTCGACCACCTTGCGCATGGCCGAGGCGAGCGCCGAGCCGAGGCCGAACGCCTGCTCGCCGCGCGCCGATCCGGCGGTCAGCAGGGCGAGGGCCTCCTCGTGGTTCAGCCCGGTGAGTTCCGTCCGGAAACCGGGCAGCAGGGAGAACCCGCCGTGTCGGCCACGTTCGGCGTAGACCGGGACGCCGGCCGCGGACAGCGCCTCGATGTCGCGCAGCACGGTACGGGTGGACACCTCCAGCTCGCGGGCCAGCGTGTCCGCGGTCATCCGACCGCGCTGACGCAGCAGCAGCACCAGGGAGACCAGCCGATCGGCGCGCATGCGGGGACCTTATCGAATACATGACTGAGGGTGTCGTGATTCGTTGGAAGGCTCCTCGTACGCGATTCCAGCGCATCCAAGGGAGTTGAAGTGGCAGTGGAACGAACGGCGGTCAACCCGGTGACGTGGTCGGTGGAGCTGGGGTTCAACCAGGGTGAACTCGTCTCCGGGCACACCCGGACCCTGTACTGCTCCGGACAGACCGCGATGAGCGGTGACGGCAAGCCGCAGCACGAGGGCGACATGGCCGCACAGCTGGCGCTGAGCCTCGACAACCTGGAGGCCGTGCTCGGCGAGGCCGGCATGTCCCTCGCGAACCTCGTCCGGCTCAACGTCTACACCACCGACGTCGATCTGCTGTTTCCGCACTACGGTGTGCTGGCGGCGCGGTTGGGCGCCGCCGGGGTGGCACCGGCCACCACGATGCTCGGGGTGACACGGCTCGCGATCCCCGGCCAACTGGTCGAACTCGAGGGGACCGCCGTCGCCCAGGCCGAGGATCCAGCGCAGTCCGACACCGAACACTGACGCCGGGTGCGGCCCGTTCCGCGGACTTCCCGCCGCAGCACCGTGGTCGCCCGCGCGCCCATGCCGGAGTCAGGAACGCGTCGCGGCCCGGTCGGACTCGCTGCGGAGGACGCAGAATTCATTGCCTTCGGGGTCGGCGAGGACCGCCCAGCCGGAGCCGTCGGGGTTCCGGTGATCGGCGACGAAGGTGGCGCCGATCCCCAGCAGCCGTTCCACTTCCTGGTCGCGTGAGGTCTCGGGGCGCAGGCACAGATGGATCCGGTTCTTGACCGTCTTGGGCTCGGGCACCTGGTTGAAGTGGAGCACGGGACCCTCGGTCAGCAGCACCTGAGTCTCCCGATCGCCCGGCTCGGCGTCCGGATCCAGCGGCCGGCCGGTCACCCTGCTCCAGAACCGGGCCAGCTCGTAGGCATCCGCACAGTCGATCGCCACGTTCTGCACCACCGAAACCATGAGCGCCAGCCTCCCCGACTTCCACGCCGGACGCCACCGAGTTGCACCGGCCACCTCCGCACCCGATCCCATCGGGCACAGGATGTCGGGTCCGGCAGGACGGGTGCCGCTTAGCGTGCTGATCGAAGGAAATCGAACGAAGGGGACCGGGCGTGCTGGAGCGGCTGAACCAGGCCATGGAGCACATCGAGCAGCGTCTCGACCAGGACCTCGACGTCGCCGAGCTGGCACGCGTCGCGGCCACCTCGGAGTACCACCTGCGGCGGATGTTCTCGGCGCTCGCGGGCATGCCGCTGTCGGAGTACGTCCGGCGCCGTCGGCTCACCCTGGCGGGCGCCGAGGTCCTCGCCGGGCGCGAGACGCTGCTGGAGATCGCGGTGCGCTACGGCTACGGCTCCGGCGAGGCGTTCGCGCGGGCGTTCCGCGCCATGCACGGCATCGGACCGGGCGAGGCCCGCCGTACCGGGGCCGCGCTCAGTTCCCAGTCCCGGATGGCCTTCCGCCTCACCATCGAAGGGAGCAGCGACATGCGGTACCGCGTCGTGGACAAGGCGGACTTCACCGTCGTCGGACTCAGGACCCGGGTACCGCTGGTGCACACGGGCCCGAACCAGGCGATCATCGACTTCGTCCGCGGGATCGACCCGCGGACCCGGGAGCGCCTGGAGAAGCTGTCGGACCAGGAGCCGCACGGCATCGTCGCGGTCTGCGACGACCTGGACCCCAGCCGCGCCGAGGGCACCGAACTCGACTACTACCACGGCGTGATCACCTCGGCGGCCCCTCCCGAGGGCACGACCACGCTGGCCGTCCCGGCCGGTACCTGGGCGCTCTTCACGGCCTCCGGTCCGGCGCCGCAGGCCGTCCAGGAGCTGTGGCGGGACGTCTTCACCGAGTGGTTCCCGTCGAACCCGTACCGCAGCCGCACCGGCCCCGAGATCCTGCGCACCCGCCTGTCACCGGACACGACCGAGGCCGACGCCGAACTGTGGCTCCCCGTGGAGCCCGAGCGGAGATGAACGGCGCGGCAGGGTGTGGGGGAAGTCTCGCTCCCCGGAAGACCAGCAGGTCAATCCCGGTCTGACGACCCCCGTCCCCTGCCGGACGGCTCGTCCCAGGCGGCGTACCGAAGCGCCCAAATCCCGTGTCGTACTAAGATTTCCGGCTTGTTGAGGAGCTGGAGCCGGACAACCCCAGGCAGACCTGAGGACCCGCCAGCGCCCCGGAGGCATCCGGGATCGAGACGCGAGGACCGGATGGCAGCCATACACGAGAGCAGCGCTCTCGGCCTGCTCGACGTAGAGATCCGCGACAAGTTCGGCGACACGGCACGCTTTTCCGGGGCCCCGGCGGCCTCTCCGCGCACGCTCGTCGACGTCTTCGAGGCGTCCGTCCGCTCGTACCCGGACGAGCCCGCCCTGGACGACGGCACGGCCTGCCTCACCTACCGTGCGCTGGCCGCCGAGGTGGAGCGGCTGCGGAGCAGGCTCGGCGCGGCCGGGGTCGGACTGGGGGACCGGGTGGGCGTACGCGTCCCGTCCGGCACCAACGAGCTCTACATCGCGATCCTCGCCGTGCTCGCGGCCGGTGCCGCCTACGTCCCCGTCGACGCCGAGGACCCGGACGAGCGCGCCGAGTTGGTGTTCGGGGAGGCGGACGTACGGGCCGTCATCGGGGCCGGGCACGAGATCGTCGTGCACGGTACCGCCGACGCCGCCGCTGCCGCCGCGCGTCCCGGCGTCGGGCACGACGCCTGGATCATCTTCACGTCCGGTTCCACCGGCAGGCCCAAGGGCGTCGCCGTCTCGCACCGCAGCGCCGCCGCGTTCGTGGACGCCGAGGCCGCCCTGTTCCTCACCGAGGAGCCGATCGGGCCCGGGGACCGGGTCATGGCGGGGCTGTCGGTGGCGTTCGACGCCTCCTGCGAGGAGATGTGGCTCGCATGGCGGTACGGGGCCTGTCTGGTGCCGGTACCGCGCGCGCAGGTCAGGAGCGGTGCCGACCTCGGGCCCTGGCTGGTCGAGCAGGAGATCACGGTCGTGTCCACCGTGCCGACGCTGGCCGCGCTGTGGGAACCCGAGACCCTCAACGACGTACGGCTGCTGATCTTCGGCGGTGAGGCCTGCCCGCCCGAACTGGCCCAGCGGCTGGTGACCGAGGGGCGCGAGGTCTGGAACACGTACGGGCCGACCGAGGCAACCGTCGTCGCCTGCGCCTCGCTGATGACCGGCGAGGAGCCGATCCGCATCGGGCTGCCCCTGGACGGCTGGGAACTGGCCGTCGTCGACGAGGCCGGAGAGCCCGTACCGATGGGCGGCAGCGGCCAGTTGGTGATCGGCGGGGTCGGCCTCGCCCGGTACCTCGACGCCGAGAAGGACGCGGAGAAGTACGCGCCCCTGGAGTCCCTGGGGTGGCAGCGGGCGTACCGCAGCGGCGACCTCGTCAGGGCGGAGCCCGAGGGGCTGGTCTTCCTCGGGCGGGCCGACGAGCAGATCAAGCTCGGCGGGCGGCGCATCGAACTCGGCGAAGTGGACGCCGCCCTGCAGGCGCTGCCCGGAGTCGCCGGCGCCGCGGCCGCCGTGCGGACCGCCCGCAGCGGCAACCAACTGCTCGTCGGCTACGTCGTCACCCAGGACGGCTGGGACCACGCGGCGGCCGTGGAGAAACTGCGGGCCGAACTGCCCGCCGCGCTCGTGCCGCTGCTCGCGCCGGTCGACGAGCTGCCGACCCGCACCAGCGGCAAGGTGGACCGGGCCGCCCTGCCGTGGCCGCTGGAGGGGCTGGAGAGCGCCGGCCCGGTCGAGGAGCTGTACGGCACCGAGGCCTGGCTCGCCGAGCAGTGGAGCGAGGTGCTCGGCATTCCCGTGACCAGCGCGCGGGACGACTTCTTCGCGATCGGCGGCGGCAGCCTCGCCGCCGCCCAGCTCACCACCAGGCTGCGCACCCGCTACCCGAGCGCCGCCGTCCTGGACATCTACCAGCAGCCCGGCTTGCGGAAACTGGCCCGGCGGCTGGAGGAGTCGGCACAGGACGACGGGGCCGCACGGGTCGTCGCCCCGGTCCCGGTCCGCGCCCAGGCGATCCAGCTCCTCGCCCTGATCCCCCTGTTCACCCTGCTCGGACTGCGCTGGACCGTGGCGCTCGCCGCGCTCGGGAACCTGCTGCCCGCCTACTCCTGGCTGCCGACCGCCCCGTGGTGGCTCATCGCGACCGGGGCGGTGCTGCTGTTCAGCCCGCCCGGGCGGCTCGCCCTCGCGGCGGGCGGGGCACGGCTGCTGCTGCGCGACGTGCAGCCGGGCCGGTACCCGCGCGGCGGCGGCGTGCACCTGCGGCTGTGGGCCGCCGAACGGCTCGCGGAGTTCAGCGGGGCGACCTCGCTGACCGGGTCCTGGCTGGAGCGGTACGCGCGGGCGCTCGGCGCCAAGGTCGGCCCCGAAGTGGACCTGCACTCGCTGCCGCCGGTCACCGGCATGCTCAAGCTGGGCCGGGGCGCGGCCGTCGAGTCCGAGGTGGACCTGTCCGGGTACTGGCTGGACGGCGACCGGCTGGAGATCGGCCCGGTCAAGGTCGGCGCGCACGCCGTCGTCGGCACGCGCAGCACGCTCTTCCCCGGCGCCCGGGTCGGCAAGCGGGCCGAGGTGGCGCCCGGTTCGGCGGTCACCGGCCAGATCCCCACCGGGCAGCGGTGGGCGGGCGCGCCCGCCGTCAAGCTCGGCAGGGCCAAGCCCAACCGGCCGAAGGAACGGCCGGGGCGGGGCACGTCCTGGCGTGCGATGTACGGCGTGACGGGCTTCGCGCTGAGCGCCCTGCCGGTGCTCGCGGGCGGGGCGGCGCTCCTCGTGGCCCACGCGTTCATCATGCCGGACGTGACCGTGCGCGGCGTCGCGCTCGCCCTCGTACCGGCGACGCTCGCGTACGGGCTGGCGTACGCCCTGCTGATCCTGATCGCCGTACGGCTGCTCAGCCTGGGGCTGCGCGAGGGCACACACCCCACGCACAGCCGGATCGGCTGGCAGGCCTGGACGGTCACCCAGCTGATGGACCGCTCGCGGGAGACGCTGTTCCCGCTGTACGCCGGGCTGGCCACGCCGGTGTGGCTCCGGCTGCTCGGGATGCGGATCGGGCGGGGCGCCGAGGTGTCGACCGTCCTCGCCCTGCCCAGCCTCACCACCGTCGGCGAGGGCGCGTTCCTCGCCGACGACACGCTGACCGCGCCCTACGAGCTCGGCGGCGGCTGGATGCGGATCGGGCGGGCCGAGATCGGGCGGCGGGCCTTCCTCGGGAACTCCGGGATGACCGCGCCGGGCCGGTCCGTACCGGACGGCGGTCTGGTCGGGGTGCTGTCGGCGACGCCGAAGAAGGCGAAGAAGGGCACCTCCTACCTGGGGCTGCCGCCGGTCAGACTGCCGCGCGCCGCGGCCGACGGCGACCGGAGCCGCACCTACGATCCGCCGGCCCGGCTGCTGTGGGCGCGGGCCTCCGTGGAGCTGTGCCGGATCGTGCCGGTGTTCTGCTCGGCGGGGCTGGTAGTGCTGACCGTGGCGGCGCTGTGCGCGCTGGGCGCGTGGGCGCCGCCGCTGTCGGGGCTCGTGCTGCTCGCGGCGGGGGCGGTCGCGGCCCTCGTGTCGATCGTCGCCAAGTGGGCGCTCGTGGGGCGGCACCGCAGCGGCGAGCATCCCCTGTGGTCCGCCTTCGTGTGGCGCAACGAGCTGGCGGACACCTTCGTCGAGGTGCTCGCCGTGCCGTGGCTGGCCGGTGCAGTGCCCGGCACGCCGCTGACGACGGCGTGGCTGCGCGGGCTCGGGGCGCGGATCGGCAAGGGCGTGTGGGTGGAGAGCTACTGGCTGCCCGAGACGGACCTGGTGACGCTCGGGGACGCGGCGACCGTGAACCGCGGCTGCGTGCTCCAGACGCACCTCTTCCACGACCGGATCTTGCGGACGGATACTGTGGTCCTCCGTGAGGGCGCGACGCTGGGTCCTGGCGGGATCGTCCTGCCCGGCAGCACGATCGGGGCCCGTACGACGCTGGGTCCCGCGTCGCTCGTCATGGCCGCGGAGTCCGTCCCCGACGACACCCGCTGGCTCGGCAACCCGATCGAGGCATGGCGTCCCTGAGCGCCGGCCACTCGGAGCCGGAGGGCGACGGAGCGGCGGACAGTGGCAGCGGCACAGCGCAGGGAGCACAGACGGCAGTGGCAGTCCAGCAGGTGGCGGGCGCGGACCCGTACTTCCCGGAGCACGGCGACCCCCGGTACCGGGTGCACCGGTACGAGCTCGCGTTGGACTACCGCCCGGGCCCGAACCGGCTGTCCGGGACGGCCCGCATCAACGCCATCGCGGGACGGGCGCCGCTCACCGAGTTCGTGCTGAACCTGGCCGACTACAAGATCGGGCGGGTACGGGTCGACGGACGGCAGCCGCACTACACGCACCGCGGCGGCAGGCTGCGCGTCCGCCCCGCCAAGCCGGTCCGTGCCGGGGCGGCCTTCACGGTCGAGGTGCACTGGTCGGGCAACCCCGAACCGGTCAACAGCCCGTGGGGCGGGCTCGGTTGGGAGGAGCTGGAGGACGGGGCGCTGGTGGCCAGCCAGCCCATCGGCGCGCCGTCGTGGTATCCGTGCAACGACCGGCCCGCCGACAAGGCGTCCTACCAGATATCGGTCACCACGCCGTCGGCGTACGCGGTGGTGGCGGGCGGGCGGCTGCTGACCCGGACGACGAAGGCGAGCACGACCACCTGGGTGTACGAGCAGTCGGCACCGACGTCCAGTTACCTGGTCGGGCTGGCGATCGGCAAGTACCAGACGGTGCTGCTGGGCGATCCGGGGCCGGGCGGCGTACCGCAGCACGGGCACATCCCGGCCCGTCTGCTGGGCGACTTCTCACGCGACTTCGCCCGCCAGCCGCAGATGATGGAGGTGTTCCAGGAGGTGTTCGGGCCGTACCCGTTCGACGAGTACGCGGTCGTGGTGACCGAGGAGGAACTCGACGTGCCCGTCGAGGCACAGGGGCTCTCGCTGTTCGGCGCCAACCACGTGGACGGGGCGCGGGGTTCGGAGCGGCTCGTGGCGCACGAGCTGGCGCACCAGTGGTTCGGCAACAGCGTGTCCATCGCGGACTGGCGGCACATCTGGCTGAACGAGGGGTTCGCGAAGTACGCGGAGTGGCTGTGGTCGGAGCGCTCGGGCGGGCGTACGGCGCAGCAGCACGCGGCCGCCGCGCACCGGGTGCTGTCGTCGCTGCCGCAGGACCTGCGGCTGGCGGACCCGGGGCGCAAGTCGATGTTCGACGACCGGCTCTACGAACGCGGCGGGCTGGTGCTGCACGCGGTGCGCTGCGCGCTGGGCGACATCGCCTTCTTCCGCATGCTGCGCGGCTGGGGGCAGCTGCACCGGGGCGGCACGGTGACGACCGCGGCCTTCGCCTCCCACGTGGCCCGCTTCGCGACCGAGCCGGTGGACGAGCTGCTGCGGGCATGGGTACACGGGGCGGCACTGCCGCCGCTGCCGGGGGCCGGGACGCGGGCGCCCCGCTAGGGGGTGTCCGCAAAGTCCCGTCCGCCCCCGCGGCGGCAGACCTCCGCGGGAGACGCGCGGCGCAGGCCCGGACTGGACCGGACAGGGCCGTGACCAGACCGGACAGCGGGACGTTGTCCGGGACGGGGCGATCGACTGAGGGCCTCCCGCCCGCCCCGCGATGCCCCGGGCGTTCCCGCCCGGGGCGTCCGCACGCGCCGAAAAGCGATTGCCGAGCCCCGGCCACGGTTGCCACGATGGCCGTCGTGATCACCGCGGAGAATCCGAACTGCCTGATCGTGACGGGGATGCCGGGGGCCGGGAAATCGACGGTGACGAGGCTCGTCGCCGAGCGCCTGCCGCGTTCCGCCCGGCTCGACGGCGACTTCGTCAGCAGGCTGGTCGTCGGCGGCCGCGTCGGGACCCTGGGGGAACCGGCCGACGAGGCGGCGCGGCAAGTGGAGTTGTGCAACCGCAATCTGTGCAGCCTGGCGAACAACTTCTCCGACGCCGGCTTCACACCCGTGATCGACTGGGTGATCCCCGACCGCGGCCAGCTGGACTTCTTCGTCTCCCTCCTCCCGGCCCGGCAGGTGCTGTTCGTCGTCCTCGCACCAGGCATCGAGATGTGTCGGCACCGCAACACCCTCCGGGATCCGCGGGAGCGGTTCCACTTCGACGGTTACGAAGACCTCGAAGCCGCCATGAAGCGCGAACTCGGCGACATCGGCTGGTGGTTCGACACCTCGGCCCTCACCCCGGAGGAGACCGCCGACCGCGTCATCCGGGAGGCGCCCGGGCGCGCTCGGGTGTGTCAGTGAGTCGTTGAAGGAAATACGCGGGTACCGCTCCGATAACATGATCGAACAAATGATCAAACTAAAAAACTAACAAATCGGCTGAAGACTTGATATCTAAATCATCGCGGATATCTTCGCGCATAAGACGCAGAATCGCGCTCGCCGCCCGGCATCGACCCCGGGCGGTGCTGTGGAGTGCCGCGGGGGTGGTGACTCTCGGATTCCTCGTCGCGCTGGAGATCACCGCCCGCCGCTACGGCCTGCCGGGGCCGATGGTCCACCAGGCGCGAGAAGTGATCGTCGCGCCCAAGTCGGGCTTCCTGCTGTACGCCAGCATGGCGTTGATGATGGTGGTGCTCGACTGGCGGCAGCGCTGGATCGCGGTCGGCGCCGCCATCGGCATCGACGCGGTGTTCCTGCTGGTGCGCTGGGCGGTCGGCGCCGACCTGAACGGCGGGCACCCCTTCGGCAACGGCGCGCTGTGGGTCATCCTGGGCGTCGCGGTCCTCGCCGTCACCCGCCGCACCGGCGCCGAACGCCTCCTGCTGCTGAAGGGCGTCGGGCTGGGCCTGCTGCTGGTGACCGGCCGCAAGACCGGCGACACCTGGCTGCTCATCACCTCGGAGACCCGGGCGACGGTCCTCGACCAGTACCTGGCGAACGCCGACCACGCGCTGGGCAACCCGTCCTGGCTGGTGGGCCGGATGGTCAGGGCCACCGGCCCGGTCGGCGCGCATCTCCTCGACTACGTCTACGCCCAACTCGCGGTGGCCGCGGTCGTCGTCGCGCTGTACCAGCTGCGGAACGTGGCGGTCGAGCGCCGCTTCCCGGGCCATCACATCGTGCGCACCTTCCTGGTGATCGGCCTCCTCGGGCCGGGCATCTACATGATCTTCCCGGTGGTCGGGCCCATTTTCGCCTTCGGCGCCGACGGCGGGCACTGGGCGCCGGCCCACCTGTGGCCGGACACACCCCCGTCGATCGCCACCCCGCACGCGATGCCGTTCGACGAGATCACCCCCCGCAACTGCATGCCCAGCCTGCACACGGCATGGGCCACCGCCATCTTCATCCACTCCCGCAAGGGCCCGCGGGCCCTGCGCTTCGCCGGCACCTTCTGGCTGATCGCCACGCTCACCGCGACACTGGGATTCGGCTACCACTACGGCGTGGACCTCGTCGCCGGCGTGGTGTTCGCGTACACCATCGAGGCGGCCATGCGCATGCTCGACCGCGGCTGGGACCGGTCCGGGATCCAGCTGGTCGCCTACGGCACGACGGTCTTCGCGGCGCTCCTGCTCTGCTACCGCTTCGCGTCGCTGGAGATGGCCACGTACCCGTGGGTGTTCGGCCCGCTCCTCATCCTGGCGATGGCCTCCGTGGTCTACGGCTACATCCGGACCACCCGGACATGGGAACCGGAAGCCGCCTCGGCGCAGCGCCCGTCGTCGAGGCCCGAGCTGACGGCCGTCCCGTAGACGATGCAGGGCGGGCCACGCGGCCGCACCTCCCCGAAAGGGGCGCCTGACCGGTATCCCGCCGGTTCCGGCGCCCCTTTTCCGTGGGGCGCGCCCGCACGCGGGCCCTGATCACCGGTCCTTGGCCAGCGCGACGAGTTCGGCGAACAGACCGCCGGCGTCGACCAGTTCCTCGTACGTCCCGTCCTCGATGACCCGGCCCTTGTCCATGACGAGAACACGGTCGGCGAGGCGGGTGTTCTCCAGCTGGTGGGTGACGACGATCGTCATGCGCTCGGCGGCGATCCTCCGGATCTCCAGGAAGATCGCGTGCTCACCGCGTGCGTCCATCTGCGAGGTCGGCTCGTCCAGGATCAGCAGCGGCGTCCGGCGGTACAGGGCCCGCCCGCACACGAGGCGCTGCCACTGCCCGCCGGAGAGTTCCGCGCCGCCCCACAACTCCTTGGCGAGCAGGGTGTCGAGCTGCTGGGGCAGCTTCTCGATCGCCTCCCGCATGCCGACGGCGTCGACGACGTCCCACACGGGCCCGTCGTCGAAGGTCTTCGGCTGCCCCAGGGTGATGTTCTCCCGGGTGCGCAGGGGCCAGCAGGCGAAGTTCTGCGGGACGAGCGCCGTCCGCTTCCACACGGCGTCGGGGTCGGCGTGGGCGAGGTCGACGCCGTCCCACCGCACACGCCCCTTGTCGGCGAGGAGGATGCCGGTGATGAGCTTGGCGAGGGTGGACTTGCCCGAGCCGTTCTCGCCGACGATCGCCAGGATCTCGCCCCGGCGGAGGGTCAGCGACACCCCCGCGACGGCCGGCTCCTCCTTGCCCGGGTACTGGTACACGACCTCCTCCAGACGGATCTCGTCCACGCGCTCCGGAATGGTCGAATCGCCCCGCCGCGGGGCGCGTTCCGCGGCCATGTCGAGGAACGCCCGCATGTCCGCCAGGTAGAGCGAGGTGTGGAACATCGCCGCGCCGTGGACGACGAACTGGCCGAGCGCGCCGAGCGTGGTCTGCACGGCGACGACGGCGGTGGCGGCGACCGGCAGGGCGACCCGGCCGCCGGCCGCCAGCCAGGCGAGGGTGGCCCAGGTGCACAGCAGGAAGACTCCGCCCAGGGCACTCGTCGTCAGCACGATGCGCAGCCGCCGCGGAGCCGCGGTGAGGGTGCGCCGGTCGATGCGGTCGGACAGCGCGCGGTACCAGTAGATGAGGTAACCGGTCATGCCGTTGGCGCGGACCTCGTCGCCGAAGCGGGAGTAGGTGGCCCACCAGCGCATCATCGAACGCACATTGCGGTCACCGACGTTGAGATAGTGCGTCTCGTAGTCGACACGGGCGGACAGCACGGCTCCGGCACCGGCCGGCAGGACGGCCAGGAGGAGCAGGGGCAGCATCAGCGGGTGCAGGGCGGTGATGACCCCGCTCGCGGCGATCATGCGGACCAGGGCGGACATGAACCGCTGGGCGTCCTGGACCATCAGCCGGGTGCGCGTGACGCCCACCTCGGCGGCTTCCTGCCGGTCCGCGAAGCCGTCCTCGCCGTAGGCCGAGGTCTCCACCCGGCAGACGGCGGCGACCAGGGCGATGTCGGCCTCGGTCGTCAGCAGCGGGGTGATCCGGCCGTCGGCATACGCGGACAGGGCACTGCTGACCCGGCCGACGGCCGCGGCCGCCGTCACCACGATCAGGGCGGGCAGCGCACCGTGCAGGCGTTCGGAAACGGAGCCGCCGCCGAGGACGTGCGTCATGGCCTGGGCGGTGAACGCGAGGACGACGGCAGCCGCGATGCCGGTGAGGAGCTGGCACGCCAGGAGCAGCAGCACCCCGCGCCGGTCGACGGCCCACGCCATCCGCGCGGTGTGCCCGAGCACCGACGGCAGACGCCGGCACATGGCGCCGAAACTGGCGCCTGCCAGCGGGTTCTCGCCGTGCTTCCCCCCGAAGGCGAGGGTCGCGGGCGGGGGAGCGGGTGGGGTCTTCTCGTCAGCGGTCGAGGCGTCGGTCACAGTCACCTGCGTCCCTCCTGGAGGTCCGTGCCGCGCCTGGATGGCTCGGCGGTGCACGGCCTAACGACACGGCGTCGGATTCGAACGCGGTCGATTCCGGACGCGCCGCGCCCCTTGCCGCGCAAGGGACCGGCGGACGCGGCGCGCTGCTGAGGCCGGTCCCGGGCGCGCGGGGTTGGCCGAATCGCGGATGCTCGAAACCAGTGAGGCGGATGGGGTTTCCACGGCTCGCCGTCCCGCGCCGTGCCGTTTGCCGTCTGTGCTGGTGGGGACCCGGGCGGGCATGAACGTGATGTCACGCCGCCGCCTGCTGCGGCAGAACCGGGTCCTGTGGCTGCTGGACCGCCTGGAGCGCGAGCCCAGGGCCGACGCGGTGATCGACACGCTCCGCAAGGGCGTCCGGGCCCTGCCGCTCGGGCGCGGCCGGGACCTGCTGCACGGCCGGTGGCTGGGGCATCCCGTGCACCCGCTGATGGTGCAGGTGCCGATCGGCAGCTGGCTGTCGGCGACCGTCCTCGACCTGCGGCCCGGCCGCTCCCGCGAGTCACGCCTGCTGGTCGGCGTCGGGCTGGCCGCCGTCGCTCCCACGGCCCTGGCGGGCTGGGTCGACTGGGCCGACCTGCACCGCCAGCAGCAGCGCGTCGGGCTGGTGCACGCCCTGTCCAACACGGCGGCCGTCGGCCTGTACGCCGCCTCGCTCGCCTGCCGCGTCCGGGGACGCGAGGCCGCGGGCCGGGCCTACGGCTTCCTGGGGCTCACGGCGGTGGGCATCGGCGGCATGCTCGGCGGCCACCTGGCCTACCGGCAGGCCTCCGGCGCCAATCACGCCGAGGAGGTTCCGCACGTCGTCTCGGAGGGCTGGCACCGGATCGGAACCGTGGACGAGTTCCCGGCCGGGCAGCCGGTGCGGCGCAGCGTGGACGACGTGCCGGTGCTGGTCGTGCGCGAGACCGGCGGGGAGATCCACGCGCTGGCCGAGCGGTGCAGCCACCTCGCGGGACCGCTCGCCGAGGGCACCGTCGCCGACGGATGCGTTCAATGCCCGTGGCACGGCAGCGTCTTCCGCCTCTCCGACGGCTGGAACGTACGCGGGCCCGCCACCGCCCCGCAGCCCTCCTTCGAGACCCGGATCACCGGCGGCGAGGTCGAGGTGCGCCTGCGCCACCAGGACGGGGGACAGCAGCCGAGGGGCCGGGACATGGCCGGGCTGGGGAGCGGAACGGGATCGGGTGGTGGACATGATGCCCATGGCTGACAGTGGCGCACGGCGGCTGCGCGGACTTCTCCGGCACACCGAACGGAGCTACTCGGCCGGCCACGACCGGCCGCTGGGCGGCTATCTCGCCGCCATGGCGGGCTTCGCGACGTTCACGGCGGCCTGGACCACGGCGGTACGGCTGCGCGGGCGCCCCTTGCCCGAGCGGCCCGAGCCGTGGGACGTCGTGCTGACCTCGGTGGCCACCTTCCGGCTCAGCCGGCTGCTGAGCAAGGCATCGGTGACCAGCCCCCTGCGCGCCCCCTTCACGCGGTACGTCGGCCCCCAGGGCCCCGCCGAACTCCACGAGGAGGCCCAGCCCGAGCAGGGCAGGCACACCGTCGGCGAACTCGCCACCTGCCCGTTCTGCATGAGCGTCTGGGTGGCCTCGGCCCTGACCGCCGGCCGGCTGCTCTGGCCCCGCGCGACCCGCACCGCCATGGGCACGCTCACCGCCCTCGCCGGCGCGGACGCGCTGCAACTGGCGTACGGCGCGCTGCTGGACAGAACGACCGGCGACTGACCGCCGATGCCCGCAGCCAGGCGGTGATCCAGCCCGTCTGCATCGCGGCGTCGAGGAGGTACGTGGGCCGGATCCGGCCCTTGGGCACATAGACCAGGTCGACGGCCAGCAGCGTGACGGCGGTGCCCAGGCCGATACGGCGGGCGTGTGCCGGGCCCCGCGGGTCGGTGGCCGCGGTGAGCTGGGCGAGGCCGGCGGAGGTCAGCAGCCCGCCCGTCGTCATCTGGAGCCAGACATCGGTCTTCGGGCCGAAGACCCACTCGAAACTGCGCAGGTGCAGCAGCGGCCACAGCCCGCCCACGACGTTGAACGCACCGTGCGCGAGGGCGATCGCGTCCGCCGACCCGGCATCCGTGTTCCTGCCCAAAGCGGCCTCCCCTCGTAGGATCGCCCGAGTACCCCTTTTCCTCGTGCCTGGCGTGCGCCGGCACCCCGGCACCGGGTCACCACGCCGGGCGAACGGCAAACGCCGGGTGAGGGCGGGCCGCGGACGCCGCCGACTGCCCCGGGTTTCCGTCACTGCCGGTCGGGGACCCGCCACCTGTGGTGGCGTACCGAGCGGAGCATCGCGTGCGTGTGCCGGCCGTGCGGTCGGGCTGGCTGACGCAGACGTTCGTCCACTGGGCGTATCCGCCGGAAGCGGTGCGGGCGCTGCTGCCGGAAGGACTGACCGTGGACGAGTACGACGGGGCGGCCTGGGTGGGGCTCACGCCCTTCGTCAGGGCGGACCTGCGCCCGCACGGGGTGCCCGCCGCGCTGCCGGGGCTCCCCACGTTCGCCGAGACGAACCTGCGGACCTACGTCCGGCACCGGGACGGCCAGGACGGGCTGTGGTTCCTGTCCATCGAGGTCGCGTTCCCGCTGATGCTGGCCGCCCGGGCGATCGGCGCGCCGTACCACCAGGGCACCCTGAGCGTCTCCGACGAGGGCGACACGGTCGCGTACGCCGGTTCGCGAGGGACCGGCGGACCCTCCTACCGCCTCGTCGTCCGCCCCGGGGACCCGATCGAACCGACGGAGCGGGACGTGTGGCTGACCTCGCGCTGGCGGGCGTACACCCGCAGCCTCGGCCTGCTCTGGGAGACGCCCGTCGAGCACGAGCCGTGGCCGCTGGCCGGGGCCACGGCCGACGAGCTGGAGGAGACCCTGACCACCGCCGCGGGCCTGCCCGCGCCCGAGGGGGAGCCGGTGGTGCACTTCTCACTCGGCGTCACGGACGTGCGGCTGGGCCCCACCAGGCCGTGCGCCCCGGGCGGCCGCGCCGAGAACGGGAGCGTGTCTTCCGCCCGGTAGTGCCCGACTCCCACGCGTCGCTCACGCCGCCGCGGCGAACGCGGCGCTGACGGCGGTGTCGGTACGGGCGTGGATGGCCAGTCGGGTGCCGCTGGTGTCGGCGTTCGCCTCCAGCACACGGCGTGCGGGCGCGCTGCCGGTGGCCACCGACATGAGGATGCCCAGGCCGCTGCAGAGCCGGTGGACGCGGAGGACCACGCTGAGCGCCGCGCCGTCCGTGGCCGCATCGTCGAGGACGATGACCACCGGCGCCGGCCGGCAGGCATGGACCAGGTCGCCGATCTTCCCGAGAAGCGCGGCTCGTCCGCCGACACCGGGGTCGCGGTGCACCGTGACGACGAGCACTCCGTGATCGAGGGAATGGGTCAGCAACACGGCCTCCGTTGTCCTCCCGCGGCGGCTTGTCCTCCGGGGAAGTACCCCGCGGCGCTCCGCCCAAGCGCCGCTCGGCCTCGCCGGCCCGGCCGCCGCGACCGGGGAGTTTCCCTCAGCCGCGGGCGGGCCTGCCGTCGGCCGACGTGACCGTGATGGCGGTCGTGCGGCCGTCCGGAGCGATGCGGAGGACGGGGATCGCCTTGTCCCTGGGGGCGCCGTCGCCGCCGAGGGCGATCCAGCCGCTCGCGCCCGGCTGTGGCCCCAGGTCCCGGAGCCGGGCCAGGGTCCGGTGGACGTCGGTGACCGTCGGATGCGGCACCGCGGGAGTCTCCCGGACCGCCCGGGCCGCCGTCAGCAGGGCGTCGTACATCATCACGGCCCGGCCGTCCTCCAGGTCGCCGTGTCCGAAGGTGTCGGTGAACGTGCCGTCGCGGAAGGGCGCGGCGAGCCTCAGGTCGAAGGCCTCCGGTGTCACGTCCCAGGCCCGGGGGTGGGCGAGGCCGGTGTGGAGCAGGTCGATGCGCCCCTTGCCGAGCACGTCGGCCAGGTCCCGGGCGCCGAAGCCGTTCGTGTGCCTGATCATCATGGTGTCGTCACCCGACATCACGGTGATCCTGTGGTCCTTGCACGGGCGTGCGGCGAGGACGGTCAGGAGCCGCGGCAGCGTCGTGCCGCGGCCCGCGAAGTAGACGACGTCCGGCCGTACCGCGCACACATCCGCGAGCCGGGCGCGGAAGTCGCCCGCGCCGGACCGCGAGGAGTCGAACAGGGTGGGTTCCGCCCGGACGAGCCGCTTCGCCGGTATCCGGGCGCGGAACTGCTGGGCGAGGGTGCTCGTGTACTGGTCGCCGGGGGCCACGTCCTGCACGAACAGGATCCGCGCGTCGGCGCGTCGGCCGGCCGACAGATGCTGTACGGCGGCCGCCGCCTGGTCGGCGTTGGTGGGCGCGACGCGGGCCAGACCGGGGACGGCGGCCCAGGAGTCGGCCGTGAGGACCGAACCGAACGCGGGGAGGCCGCCGGCCGTCAACTCCTCCACCATGTCCTGGCTGGAGGCGGTGCTGCCGCCCAGGCCGAGCGCCGCCACGATCCGTTGGGCGCGCCGGGCCCCGAGCACCTGTCCGACCGCGTGGTTGCGCTGCTCGGCGGTGCCTCCGGTGTGGCCGAACAGCAGCCTGACCGCGGCGCCGTCCTGCCGGGCCCCGAGTCTCCCGTTCGTCCTGAGCTGGGCGAGGTGCGCGCCCTCCAGATCACGCCGGACGGCCTCCATCGCGCCACTGCCGTCGAACTCCTGGGTGATGGGCGTCAGGTACACCATCGACACGAACGGCCGCCCGCCCGGCTTGGCGGCGGCCGCGACGACCCGCCGGTTCTCCGCGGCGATCCGCTCCAGCACGGGTGCGACGGCCCGGCTCGACGAGGAGCGCAGCCGCTCGGGCGAGGCGTCCGCGTCCAGCAGGCCCACGCACCTGCGCATCCGGCCCTCACCGAGGGCGGTCAGACCCTCGGCGCAGGGCAGGACCGCCGACGGCGTCGACGGTGGCACGTCACCCGTGAGGAACAGGGCGGTCAGGACGGCCAGCGCGGCGATCGCCGCCCTCCCGGACCGCCGCCGTCGCGGCCGTGTTCGCGCGCTGTCGACCTCGCCGATGCCCTGCTCGGCCCCGGTCGCCAGGCGGAGCACCTCCTCCAGGCCGGGCCGCCGGGCGGGGTCCTTGGCCAGACAGCGCGACACCAGCGCGCGCAGCGGGCCGGGGACGCCGGTCAGGTCCGGTTCCTGGTGCACCACCGCGAAGGCCACCGCGATCGGCTCCAGGCCCGCCGCCTCCGGGTCCTCGAAGGGGCTCCGGCCCGACGCGGCGAAGGCCAGCACGCCACCGAGCGCGAACACGTCCGTCGCCGGGGACACCGCCTGGGCCGCGATCAGCTGCTCGGGCGCCATGAAGGCCGGGGTACCGACCATCGCGCCACTGCGGGTCAGCGCACGGCTCTGCACGACGGAACGGGCGATACCGAAGTCGATGACCCGGACGCCGTCGTCGGCGAGCAGGACGTTGGCCGGCTTCAGGTCCCGGTGCACGATCCCCTGCCGGTGGATGTCCCGCAGCGCCTCCGCCAGCTGTCCCGCGAGCCGGACGACATCGGCCACGGGCAGCGGCCCGCCGGACCGCACCCGGGCCTCCAGGGAGTCCCCGGCGACGTACTGGGTGGCCAGCCAGGGCGGATCGCCGTCCGGATCGGCGTCCACCACGGGTGCCGTGAAGGCCCCGCTCACCTTCCGGGCCGCCGCCACCTCGCGCCGGAACCGGGCACGGAAGTGCGGCTCGTCCGCGTACTCCGGCCGGATCACCTTCAGCGCCACCCGCCGCCCGGCGGCGGTGCGCGCGAGGTACACCACTCCCATCCCGCCCGCGCCGAGGCGCCGTTCCACGGTGAACTCCCCGATCCGCCGCACCCCGCCAACGTAGCGGCGCCGGCGGTCCCCGGTTTCCGCCTTCGCGGCGTCCGGGCCCGATCAGCACACCTTCAGGTGAAGCGGCACGGGTCGACCGGTGCCGACCGCACGGCGCGTGTAGGTCGGCCCGCCGCCCCGCGGACGGCCGAGGAGACAACCGCTGCCGCGCCGTCCAGACTCGAAGGAGGATTAGCGTCTTCCGGTCGACCGGGTCTGCGAGGGCCGGGCTGTGCATGATGTGCCGTTGTGGCTGTGGCTGGTGTTCGCCGTCACCGTGCTGGTGTCCCTGGCGGTCGACCTGCTGGCGCACCGGCAGGCCCACGTCATCGGCTTCAAGGAGGCCGCCGCCTGGAGCGGGGTGTGGGTGGGGCTGGCGATCGTCTTCGGCGCCGTCGTCTTCCTCGTGGTGGGCACCACCGCCGGTGTCGAGTACACCACCGCGTGGCTGCTGGAGAAGAGCCTGTCGGTGGACAACCTCTTCGTCTTCGCCCTGATCTTCGGCTACTTCCGGGTGCCGCGCGCGTACCAGCACCGCGTGCTCTTCCTCGGGGTCCTCGGCGCCCTGGTCTTCCGGGGGCTCTTCCTGGCCGCCGGGGTGGCGGTGGTCAGCCGCTTCACCGCCGTCCTGTTCGTCTTCGCCGCGATCCTCTTCTACAGCACGTACAAGATCCTCAAGGAGGAGGACGACAGCTTCGACCCCGGCAAGAGCATCGCCGTACGCCTGCTGCGCAAGGTCATCCCCGTACGGGACGAGTACGCCGGGACCCACTTCTTCGTGCGGGAGGCCGGCAGGCGCGTTGCCACCCCGTTGCTCGCCGTGGTCGCCGCGATCGAGGCCGCCGACCTGGTCTTCGCCGTCGACAGCGTGCCCGCGGTGCTGGCCGTCAGCAGTGACGCCTTCATCGTCTACACCAGCAACGCCTTCGCCATCCTGGGTCTGCGGGCCCTGTACTTCATGCTCGCGGGCCTGCTGGACCGCTTCCACTACCTCAGCAAGGGACTCGCGCTGATCCTCGCCTTCATCGGCGTCAAGCTCATCCTTCAGGCGTCCCACGAGATCATCAGCTCCGACGTGCCCGAGATCCCCTCCCCGATCAGCCTCGCCGTGATCGCCACGGTCCTGACCGTCTCCATCGCGCTCAGCATGCTGCGCCCCCCACCAAAGGACTCCCAAATGCCCCTAAAGCAGCATTAAAATGGCGGCTATGAGCAGCGAGAAGGAGCGGAGAGCGGCCTCCCGTCCCCGGTACGTCTGCCGCTCGTGCAAGCAGCCGGTGGACGCCGTCATGGAACGGCACAAGACCATGGGCGTCTTCGTCCCCGTCTGGGTCCCGGGCCCCTGCCACAACCAGCGGTGCGACCACTACGTACCGGAACTGGTACCGGTCACGTCGGTGCGGGGTGCGACCTGGCAGCACCTCACCGGCTGGAAGCACGACTGAGCGACGGGAGGAGTACGGAGTAACGAGGAGTGCGGAGTAACGCGGTCACAGATCGAGGACCAGGCGCGGCCCGCACGCGCGGGAGACGCAGATGAGCATGGTGTCGCCGGCCGCCCGTTCGTCCTCGCTCAGCAGCGAGTCCCGGTGGTCGGGCGTGCCGTCGAGGACGTCGGTCTCGCAGGTGCCGCAGGTGCCCTCCTGGCAGGAGAAGTCCACCGGGACGCCTGCCTCCCTGACGACCTGCAGCACCGAGCGGTCGGGCGGCACGGCGAGGGTGAGTCCCGCGCGGGCGAGCACCACGTCGAAGGTCCCGGCGGGGCCGGGCCCGGCCGACGGCACCGGCGCGAACCGCTCCACACCCAGGGTGCCGGGAGGCCAGGCGGCGCACCGCTCCCGCACCGCCCGCAGCAGGGGTTCGGGGCCGCAGGCGTGCACCAGGGTGCCCTCCTGAGGTGTCCCGAGGAACCCGGCGAGGTCGAGCAGGCCGTACTCGTCCTGAGGGCGGATCAGGACGCGCTCCCCGAAGGGCGCCAGACGGTCCAGGAACGCCATGGAAGAGCGGGTGCGGCCGCCGTACAGCAGACTCCAGTCGGCACCCGCGGCCCGGGCCGCCTCGACCATGGGGAGCAGGGGCGTGATGCCGATGCCGCCCGCGACGAACAGGTGCCGTGCGGCCGGGCGCAGCGGGAAGTTGTTCCGCGGCCCGCGCACCCGCACCTTCTCGCCCCGCACGAGGTGCTCGTGGACGTACGCCGAGCCGCCGCGGCCCCGCGGCTCGCGCAGCACGGCGATCTGCCAGGCGTCTCGTGCGCCGGGGTCCCCGCACAGGGAGTACGGGCGGACCAGGTCCCCGTCCAGGAGCAGGTCGATGTGCGCGCCGGGACTCCACGCGGGCAGGGGCTCGCCGTCGGGGCGGCGCAGGGTGAGGGAGACGACACCGTCGGCGGCGTGCGTGCGGTCCGCGACGACGAGGGGCGTGCCGTCCAGGGGGCGGGGGTCGCTCATGGTGGTCACCTGGTCCGGTCCGGAGTGTGCGGCGGTACGTGCAGCAGCAGTGCGTCGCCCTGGCCGCCGCCCCCGCACAGGGCCGCCGCCCCCACGCCGCCGCCGCGTCGCCGCAGCTCCGTCGCGAGGGTCAGGACCAGTCGGGCACCGGTCATGCCGACCGGATGCCCCAGGGCGATGGCCCCGCCGTTGACATTCACCTTCTCGAGCGGGACGTCGAGGTCCCGTAGGGAGGCGAGGGCGACACCGGCGAACGCCTCGTTGATCTCGAGCAGGTCCAGGTCGGCGGCCTTCAGCCGCCCGTCCCGCGCCAGGGCGTCGCGGACCGCGCCGGACGGCTGCACCAGCAGTGAGGGGTCGGGGCCCGCGACCGTGCCGTAGGCGCCGATCACGGCGAGCGGCGTGAGGCCCTCCCGCTCGGCGCGTGCCGCACTCATCACGACGACGGCCGCCGCGCCGTCCGAGAGCTGCGAGGAGTTTCCCGCGGTGATGGTGCCCTCGCCGTCGCCGGAGAAGGCGGGCCGCAGCCGTCCGAGGCTCCCGGCGGTGCTGTCCGGCCGTACGCCCTCGTCGGTGGTGACGACTGTCTCACCCCGGCGTCCCGGCACCGTGACCGGCGTGATCTCGGCGGCCAGGGCGCCCGACTCCTGGGCGCGGGCGGCGCGTTGGTGCGACAGGGCGCTGTACTCGTCCTGCTCCGCCCGCTTCAGGCCGTACGGCCGCTGGTGGCGCTCGGTGGCCGCGCCCATGGAGACGCCGTCGAAGGCGCACACGAGCGCGTCCCGGTCGAGGGCGTCCTCGGCGGTGGCCGCACCGTACTTCCAGCCGCCGCGTGCGCCGCGCAGCAGGTGCGGGGCGCCGGACATGGACTCCATGCCGCCCGCGACGACCACCTCGTGACGCCCGGAGGCGACCATGAGGTCGGCCAGGGCGATGGCGTGCAGACCGGACAGGCAGAGCTTGTTCACGGTGCTCGCCGGGACGGAGAACGGGATGCCGGCGCGCACCGCCGCCTGCCGTGCCGTGTTGGGGCCGGCCCCGGCCTGCACGACATGGCCCATGACGACGGCTTCCACGGCGGCCGGGGCCAGCCGTACGGCGGAGAGGGCGGCGCCGATCGCGTGCGCGCCGAGGTCGGGGGCGGACAGGGTGCTCAGGGCGCCCATCAGCTTGCCGACGGGCGTTCTGGCGCCGGAGACGATGACGGATCCGGGCACGGCCGGGACCTCCTGGGTGCGAGGGGACGGGATCAGGCGGCGGCGTGCTCGGCGACCAGGTGGGCGGTCTCGTTCACCGAGTGCAGGACGATCCGCCCGCCCGGCAGCCGCCGGACCCGGCTGACGGAGGTGTAGCCGGGGTGGAACCAGAACATGCGGGGCAGTCCGAGCACCGTCGCCAGATAGGTGTTGGTGATGCCGCCGTGGCACACGGCCGCGATCCGTCGGCCCGGGTGGGCGGCCAGCATGGTGTCCATGCCCCGCACCGCTCGGGCCCGGAAGGCCTCCCAGTCCAGGTCGGGCACGAAGTCCTCGTACCGTCCCTCGGTGAGCGCCACCGACCGGGGGTCGTCGGCGTTGATCTGCTCCGGCGGTGTGTAGGGCTGTGAGACGTCGGTGTCCCACTCGCGCAGGTCGTCCAGCACCGTCGCGGTCAGTCCGGTGCGGCGCTCCAGCGGCGCCGCCGTCTCCCGGGCACGCCGGAACGGGCTGGCGTACAGGGCGTCGATGTCCTCGTGCGCGAGCCAGGCGGCGAGCCGCTCGGCCTGCGCGGTGCCCTCCGGGGACAGCCCGGGGTCGTACACGCCCGCCAGGGGGAGGCCGTGCCGGATGAGGAGCAGTTCGGTCATGGAGGATCCTTCGCGGTGGGACCGGCTCAGCCGGCGATGGTGCGCTCGGAGCGCCAGTAGGGGCGCCGCATCGCGCGTTTGTCGAGCTTGCCCATGGCGTTGCGCGGCAGCTCGGCCACGAACTCGTAGGACTTGGGGCACTTGTAGGAGGCCAGCCGGTCGCGGCAGAACCGGTCCAGGTCCCCGGCCGGCGGCTCGGCCCCGGCGGCCACGACCAGTGCCCGCAGCGACTCGCCGAAGTCCGGGTCGGGCACGCCGATGACGGCGACCTCGGCGACCGCGGGATGCAGCCGCAGCACCGCCTCGCTCTCCGCCGGGTACAGGTTGACGCCGCCGGAGACCACGACGTCGGCGGCCCGGTCGGTGAGGAAGAGGTAGCCGTCCGCGTCCACGTAGCCGATGTCGCCGAGGGTGAAGACGCCGGGGGAGAGGTAGGCGGCCTCCGTCTTGTCCGGGTCGGCGTGGTAGCGCACGCCCCGGCCCTCGGGGGCGCGGAAGGCCAGCAGGCCGAGTGCGCCGGGCGGCAGCGGGTTGCCGTCGTCGTCGGTCACCAGCACCTCGAACGGGGGCTGGACACGGCCGACGGAGCCGGGGTGCTCCAGCCACTCGGTGCTGTCGATGCGGGCCAGGGTGCCCGCCTCGCTGGCGCCGTAGGACTCGGTGAGCACCGGGCCGAACCAGTCGATCATGGCCCGCTTCACGTCCGGCGGGCACGCGGATCCGGTGTGCGAGACGTGGAGCAGGCTGGAGACGTCGTACCGGCCGCGCACCTCCTCCGGCAGGGCGAGCAGGCGCTGGAAGTGCGTCGGCACCATCACGGAGGAGGTGACCCGCCACCGCTCGACGTGACGCAGGAACGCCTCCGCGTCGAACTTGCCGAGGATCACCACCGGCTGACCGGCCGCCAGGTGCCGCAGCGAGGTCAGCGGCCCGTTGTGCTGGAGCGGGCCGCACACCAGGTGGGGACCCGGGGGGAAGCCGGGCCGGGCAGCCAGCTCGGCCAGGTAGGCGGCGCTGTCGGTGACCGGGCCGCTCACCCAGCGCACCTCGGTGCCGCGGGCCCGGCCGGTGGTGCCCGAGGTGTAGACGAGCGGAGGCCGGGCGGGCCGGTCCGGGGGAACGGTGGCGGCGGGTGCCGCGCCGAGCCACAGGTCCCAGTCGAAGGCGTGACCGGCCGGCTCGGTGCCGTGCGTCACGACGGGCAGGCCGAGTTCGCGGGCCGCCTCGACGGCGACACCCGCACCGACCGGCCCGGCGATGATCCCGGTGGCGTCGGCGTCGACGAGCTGGTCGACGAGTTCGCCGACCCGCAGCTGACGGGACGTCGCCACGGTCCCCACGCCCGCGCGCAGCCCGGCGAGGTGGGCCACGAGCGTGGGGATCGCGTTGTCGCCGAGGACGGCGACGCGGTGATCGGGGCCGGGCGCGAACTCCAGCAGCCGTACGGCCGCCCGCTCGACCCGGTCGGCGAGCCCGGACCAGGACAGCGCACCCCGGTCGTCCACCAGGGCGGGCTCGTGCGGTGTCTCCTGGGCGCGGCGGTCGAGTGGTGGAAGGGACATGGCTCCTCCGGCGGCTCCTCGGTCTTCCCCTGCGTCCACGGGGAGGCGATGCCGAGACTGTAGCGTTTATCAAGAAAGTACGGAACACTCTGACCGAGCCGGTGCTGTCCAGCCCAGTGCGAGGGCTTCTTCCGGATCCACGTTTCTCTAGCTGTCGTCTGCTAAGTGCCGCCCAGGAGGAGCCATGTCCAAGCCGGACGCGGAGCAGCCGGACCTCGACGCCTGGCGCGCCCTGGCCGCACAGTGGCTGGCCACCGTGCTCGAACCGGCCGGGGCGCCGCGGTCCGTCTCGCCGGCGGGTGATCTCGCCGTCTTCCACAACCTCCCCGACGACGAGGAACGACTGCTGCTGGAACGCTGCCGCGCCTACCAGCGCGCCCGCTTCGACGCCGGGTACCAGGCCCTGACCCTCCCGAGGGACAAGGGCGGCGCGGGCCTGAGCGCCGCCCACGCGGCTGCCTTGGCCCAGGAGGAGTCCGCCTTCGCGGTGCCGCCGTCGACCGAGCTGATCAGCGTCACCGTGCGGCTGGTCGGGATGGCCGTCTCCCTGTTCGGGACGGACGGGCAACGTGCCACGTACGCCCGCGCGTTCCTGCGCACGGACCTGCTGGCCTGTCAGCTCTTCAGCGAGCCCGGCGCCGGGTCCGACCTGGCCGCGCTGCGCACCCGTGCGCGGCGGGAGGGCGACGCGTGGGTGGTCGACGGCCAGAAGGTGTGGACGTCGGGAGCCCAGTTCGCCGACTACGGGCTGCTGCTGGCCCGCACCGACCCGGATGTCGTCAAGCAGGCCGGCATCACCGCCTTCCTGGTCCCGATGGACGCCCCCGGCGTGGTGACCCGCCCCATCCGTCAGATGAGCGGCGGCGCCTCCTTCAACGAGGTGTTCCTCGAAGGCGTCCGCGTCCCGGACGCGCTGCGGATCGGGCGCCCGGGGCAGGGCTGGGAGGTCGCCACCGCCACCCTCGCCTTCGAACGGACCGCCTCCGGTGGCGGCAACCGGCGCAAGGGCGGCACCTTCGCCGACGTCCTCGCCCTCGCGCGCTCACTCGGCCGGACCGGGGACCCCCTCGTCCGCCAGCAACTCGCCGACCTGTACGTCCGGTCCGAGTTGCGCGCGGCCACCGTGGACCGGGTCGCCCGGGCGAGCGCGGCCGGTGGCCGGCCGGGCCCCGAGGCGTCGCTGACCAAGCTCATGGCCTCCGACCTGCTCACCCGCACCGGGCAGACGGCGGCCGACCTCATGGGCGCCCGGATCGGCGCCGACACCGGCGAGCCGGACACCTTCGCCTGGACGCAGCACCTGCTCGGTGCCCCCGGCTACCGGCTGGCCGGCGGCACCGACCAGATCCAGCGCAACCTGATCGGCGAACGCGTCCTGGGACTGCCCGGCGAGCCGCGTACCGACCGGGTGCCGTTCTCCCAACTGCCCCACAGCTGACGAGGAGCATGACCGATGGACACAGGACTGACAGGCGCCAAGGCGCTGGTGACCGGCGCCAGCCGGGGTATCGGCCGGGCGATCGCCGCGGCGCTGGCCGCCGAGGGCTGCGCGCTGGCCCTGTGCGCGCGGGGCGAGGAGGCGCTGGCGAAGACCGCCGCCGAACTGCGCGCCGACGGAACGACCGTGTACGCCGAACCGGTCGACGTCACCGACCCGGCCGCCCTCGCGGCCTTCGTGCGGCGGTCGGCGGACGAACTCGGCGGCCTGGACCTGCTGGTCTCCAACGTCTCGGCGGGCAACGTCAAGGGACCCGAGTCCTGGGAGGCCAGCCTGCGCGGCGACCTGATCCCGTTCGCGGGACTGGTCGAGGCGGCCCTGCCGCACCTGGAGGCCTCCGACCGGGCCGCCGTGGTGGCCATCGGCACGACCAACGCCTCCGACACGGCCCGCCCGGCCGGAGCCAACTCCTACTCCGCCCTGAAGGCGGCCGTCGTCCAGCACGCCTCCGCCCTCGCCCACGCCCTGGCCCCCGAGGGCATCCGGGTCAACACCGTCTCGCCCGGCCCGATCGACTTCCCCGGCGGCGCCTGGGAGACCATCCGCACCGCCCGGCCGGAGGTCTACGAGGAGGTGCTCGCCAAGCTGCCGATCGGCCGCTACGGCACCGCGGAGGACGTGGCGAACGCGGTGACGTTCCTCCTCGGCCGCACCGGCTCGTTCTGCGTCGGTGTCAACCTCGTGGTGGACGGCGGGCTGCTGACCCGCGTCCAGTACTGAGCCGTGGCGGGCCCGGCCGGCCGTCTGGACGCCGTACTGGTCTGCGGCGGCAGGTGGCACGACGTCGACTTCGCGCGGCTGCGACTGCTGGAACTCCTCGCGGACCAGCCGCGCGTCCGCACCCGCGTGTACCAGGACTACGACTGCCTGCCCGCACTGGAGGCCGCCGACCTGCTGGTCACCTACACCTGCGACGTACGCCCGGACACCGGGCAGCGCGAGGCGCTCGCGCACTTCGTCGAGCGGGGCGGGCACTGGCTCGCCCTGCACGGCACCAACTCCGTGATCGAGCCCCCGACTCCGGGCGGGCCACGGCTCTTCACGACCCCGCGGCTCCTCGGCGAGCTGTCCGGAGTGCTCGGCAGCCAGTTCCTCGCCCACCCGCCGATCGAGCCGTACGAGGTGCGGGTGACCCGGCCGGACCATCCGCTGGTCGCCGGGATCGGGCCGTTCACGGTCACCGACGAGCTGTACGTCTGCGAGCTGCACGGGGAGCCGGAGGTGCTGCTGCACGCCGAGTACACCGGGCCGTGCCGCGGTTTCGCCGAGGGCGACACGGCGGCGCTCGACGACGCGCCCCGGCCGGTGCTGTACCTCAAGCGGCACGGACGGGGCGAGGTCTGCTACTTCACCCTCGGCCACTGCCGGGGCCGGTACGACATGCAGGACCTCGGTGTGGCCGACACCGGGCGGGTGGACCGGGGGCCCTGGGAAGCGCCGGAGTTCCGCACGGTCCTCCGGCGCTGTCTGGAGCGGGCCGTCAGCCGTGCGGCAGCACCACCGCCCGGCCGGTGATCTCCCCGGCGTGCAGGCGCTCGTACGCCAGGGGTGCCTCGTCCAGGGAGAACGTCTCGACGTGCGAGGAGACGAGCCCCCGACGGGCGAGGTCGAGGACGTCCACCAGGTCCGTCCGGCTGCCCCAGTAGGGCGCGCAGGCGGAGACCTCGAACGGCAGTCCGCCGCCGAAACCGACCGCCAGGGTGCCGCCGCCGATGCCGACGACGCTCACGTCCCCTCCCGTCGCCACCGCCGCGGCGGCGACGGCCAGGGTCGCCCGGGCGCCCACGAAGTCCAGGACCGCTTCCGCTCCCACCCCGCCGGTCAGTTCCCGCACGCGCGTCGGCGCCTCCTCGCCGGACAGGAGCGCCTCGTGCGCGCCGACGGCGCGTGCGAGCTCCAGCTTCTCCTCGTGCACGTCGAGCGCTATGACCCGGGCCGGTGTCAGCGCGCGCAGCAGCTGCACGGCGAGATGCCCGAGGCCGCCCACGCCGATCACGACCGCGGTGCTGCCCGGCACCAGCTTGGGCAGGGATCCGCGGATCGCGTGATACGGCGTCAGACCCGCGTCGGTGAGCGGGGCCGCCTGTACGGGGTCCAGGCCGTTCAACGGCACCAGATGCCGGGGCGAGTCGACGAGCAGGTACTCGGCGAGGGCGCCGGGGGAGCCGAGCCCCGGCGGCATGATGCCCAGTCCGGCGGCGTGCGGGCAGCGGTTCTCGCTGCCCTCGGCGCAGACGCGGCAGCGGCCGCAGCCCCACGGACCGTACACCGCCACCTCCTCGCCCTCGGCGACACCGGTGGCCCCGCTGCCGAGCGCCGCGACGGTGCCGACACCCTCGTGCCCCAGCGTCAGCGGCAGCGGATACGGGAACCGCTCCTCGGGCCAGCCCATGACCGCGAGGTCGGAGTGGCACAGCCCGGCCGCCGTCACCTTGATCAGCACCTGGCCGGGGCCGGGTTCGGGCACGGGGATCTCGACGACCTCGGGCGCCTTGCCCACGGTCCTGTACTGGACGGCCTTCATCGTCCTGCCTCCTCGTCGGGAACGGTCGGCGCGCCGGCCGCTGCCGGAACGCCCGGGTCGCCGCTCCGGCTGGCCCGCCGGCGGCGCAGTACGGCGGGCAGCGACATCCGCCCACCGGTCAGCACCAGCGCGATGATGAGGACCGAGCCGGTGAACAGGCTCGTGGCCCACGGCGCACTGGTGACGAGCCCGAGTCCGGTGATGCCGGTGCCGAGCAGCAGCACCGCGATCATCGTGCCCCAGGCGTTGAAGCGGCCCGCCCGCAGCTGTGTGGCCCCCACGAAGGCCGCCGCGTAGGCCGACAGCAGGTAGGGCGTGCCCGCCGACGGCGAACCGGAACCGACGGACGCGGCGAAGACGACACCGGCGAAACCGGAGAGCAGCGCGGACATCACCAGCGTCATGAAGCGCAGCCGCCCGGTGCGCACCCCCTGCAGGCGGGCCGCGTTCTCGTTGAAACCGGTGGCGTAGAGCCGGCGTCCCGTGGCGGTGTGCTCCAGCAGGAACCAGAGGGCCACCGCGGCGAGCAGCAGGTACAGCACCGGCAGGGTGAGGCCGCCCGCCTCCAGCTGGGCGATGCCGGCGAACGGCTTCGCCATGAGCTGCACTCCGGTGATGGAGCTGTCGTTGGTCACCAGCGTGATGAGGGACTGGACGAGCGCTCCGGTGGCGAGGGTGGCGATGAACGAGTCGACCCGCAGGACCACCACCACGAGCCCGTTGACCAGCCCGACCAGCAGAGCGGCCGTCATGGCCAGCGCGACGGCCGTGCCCGGGCCGAGGCCCGCGGAGACCAGGAAACGGGCGGTCAGCACGCTGGTCAGCGACATCGTGAACGCGACCGAGAGGTCGAAGACGCGGGCGGCCAGCGGAGCCACGACGCTGAGCGCCACCAGCCCGGCCACGGCGTTGCCGTTCAGGACCTGCGTGACGGTCGTGGCGGTCGGGAACGTCTCCGGCGCCCACGCCGAGAAGACGACGACGATGAGCAGCCAGACGTACAGGGCGCCGATGTTCCGGAACGACAGCGCGGCCACCGCCCGCCGGACCGGGGTGCGGGGTGCCCGCACGGCGGACGCCGCGGACGTCTCCGGTTCGGCCGGCCGGTGATCCGCCGCCGGGATCGGGGTGGAGGTCATGTCGCTGAGGTTCCTTCCATGGCGTGGACGAGCGCGGGTTCGGTGATGTCCCGGCCGTGCAGCTCCCGTACGACGCGGCCGTCTCGCACCACCAGGACGCGGCTGCACAGCGCGAGCAGATCCTGCGTGTCGGACGAGGACACGAGCACGCCCATCCCGTCGGCGGCCTGCCGGAGTATCAGCTCGTACAACTGCCGACGGGTGGCGATGTCGACGCCCGCGGTGGGTTCGCACAGGGCCAGCACGTTTGGCCGCTGGGCCAGGCAGCGGGCCATGACGACCTTCTGCTGGTTGCCGCCGCTGAGCGTGGTGATCCGGGCACCGGGCCCGGAGGCGCGCACCTCCACCCGCCGGACCCACTGCTCGACGAGCACCGCCTCCCGTCCCCGCCGCAGCCGGCCCAGGCGGGCGCGGAGCCGGTCGAGCAGCGGGAGGGTGAGGTTCTCCGCGACGGAGAACGCGCCGACCACGCCTTCGCGCGCCCGGTCGGCGGGCACCAGGGGGATGCCGAGGGCGCGGGCATCACGCAGGTCGACCCATCGAGGGGAGCGCGCGGGCACCCGCGCCCTGCCGCTCACGGGTCCGCTCCACGCCCCGCACACCGCGTACGGCACCGCCTCGTGGCCGGAGCCGACCAGGCCGGTGACGCCCAGCCGTTCGCCCCGGGCGAGGGTGAAGCCGACGCCGCGCAGCGGGCCGGCACACAGGTCCCGGACCTCCAGCGCGGCCTCGCCGGCCGCCCGGGAGGGCGGCGGACACCCCCTGGGGCCGGTCTCCACGTCGTGCCCCGCCATCAGCTCCGCCAGCGACCGGGGCGTGAGTTCGGCAACCGGACGGGTGGTGATCCGGCGTCCGCCGCGCAGCACGGTGACCCGGTCGGCGAGCGCGAAGATCTCGTCCATCCGGTGCGACACGTACAGCACGCTCGCGCCCGAGTCACGGACCTCCCGCACGATGTGGAAGAGCCGCGCCACCTCCCCCGGCGGCAGGACGGCGGTCGGCTCGTCGAGCACCAGGACGCCGCGCCGGCCCTCCCAGCCCTGGAGCGCCGCGGCGATCGCCACCACGGCACGCTGGACCGGACTGGCCAGGGACAGCGGCCGGCGCACGTCGACACCGAGGCCGAAGCGCTCCACCAGCGTGCTGGTGCGGCGCTCCGTCTCCGGCCAGTGGATGGTGCCGAACGCCGTACGGCTGAAGCCGTGGCTGAGCGCCAGGTTGTCCGTGGCGCTCAACTCCTCCACCAGGCCGAGTTCCTGGTGGACGAAGCGCAGCCGGTCGTGCCGCGAGCCCGTGACGTGCCCCAGGTCGAAGGGCTCGCCGTCGAGCTCGGCGGCCGCTCCGGGCTCGGCCCGGTGGTATCCGGCGAGGACCTTGATGAGGGTGGACTTGCCGGACCCGTTGGGCCCGATCAGGGCGTGGATCTCGCCCGGGGCGATCTCCAGGTCCACGTCCCGCAACGCCTGGGTCCCGCCGAACCGTTTGGACAGCCCGGACACCCGCAGCACGGGCCGGTCCGTCTCCCTCCGCCCGGGAGCCGGCCCGGTCAACTCAGGCCCCACAGCGCCTTGAACTGCTGCTCGTAGCCCTCCACCAGCGGGAAGTCGCCGTCCGTGGACGGCAGGTTGTCCTTGGTGATCAGCATGTTGGGCAGCACCGCCCGCTGGTCCGTGTCCATGGACCGGCCGGTGAAGTGGCGGGCCAGCGCGTCGACCTGGATCCAGGCGGTCTCGTACTGGTTCAGCGCCATCGCGGCGTCGGTGAGGCCGCTCGCGATGTACTGGTAGTTCTGCGCGTCACCGACGTTGACGGCGATGTGCTTCCCGGTGATGCCGGCGGTCTTCAGCGCGGCCGGGACGCCCACGTTGAGCAGTCCGAGGGAGAAGACGACGTGCGTCACCTTCGGGTGCGACCTGAGATACGACACGACCCGGTCCGGCATGTCCTTGCCGATCGCGGTGATCGGCACGTCGACGGTGTCGAGCGGACATCCCTCGCACCACTCCCCGTACGTGGCCGCGAACCCCTCCTTGACGGGCTTGAGGATGGTGTACGCGGGGAGGTCGAAGTAGACGGTGTCGGCCTTGGCTCCGCTGTTCGACACGACCCAGGAGGCGAGCATCTCGCCCTGGACGCCCACGTCCTTCGGCCCGTTCTTCAGCAGGGAGATGCCGTCGCCCACCACATCGTCCGCGTTCGACTGGATGACGGGGATGCCCGCGGCCTTCAGCCGCGCGAGCTGCTTGGCGTAGACGGCGCGAGGGAAACCGGAGGCCACCACCGCGTCCGGCCGGTCGCGCACCGCCTGCTCCCAGGCGGCCTGGACGGACTCCGGTGTGCCCTGCGTCGCGATCGGCTTCACCGTCCAGCCCAGTTCCCCGGCGGCGGCGGTGAAGCGGTCGGCGAGGTCCTTGCAGGACTGGACTCCGCACAGGATGAAGTCGATCTTCTTGCCCTTGGGGATGTCCTGGCCCACCGCTTCGGTGACGGGGATCCGCGTCGGGCGCTCGGAGTACTTCTGGACCGCCGCGCGCGCCGCGGCCAGCCCGGGTGAGTCGGACTCCGCCGCCTGCGACGAGCCGGCGGCGGGAGTGGCACCGCCGCCGCACGCGGCCAGGGCGAGCAGGGCGGTGACGGGGACGATCGCGGTCAGCGCACGGCGGGCCGCGCGGACGGGTCTGCAACTCATCGTTGAGCTCTCCTGCTGATGTCGGCGCCGCGACGCGGCGCCTGGGGTGGAGGGGGCCGTGATGAGCGCCGTCGTGGGGGAGTGAGGGCGGCGCGGTGGCCGACGGAAGAACCGTGCGGCGCGTGGGCGGGGAACGGGCACAGGCCGCGTCCCGGGCGTCGAAACTAGGTAGCGACTGCAGTTCCGAATGCGACGGAGTGTGGCACGCCGGGACCGCCTTGGGGAGAGGTGTGCCGCCACATGTTCGGCCCTTGTCTGGTCTTTCCGCCTGGAACTCGGACGATGTGCCGTCCGGTGCCGTCTCGACTGTTGCTCCGGTCTGCATTCACTAACTACACTCGATCTATAGTTTCTGCCGGAGGAGAGAAGATGGACGAATCGTCGGAGGCGGTCACCGCACGGTGCCCCGGGCCCAGCGTCCAGGACTACCTCGACCGGGACAGCCGACCGGTCCCGCCCGCGCTGAGGTACGACCGCAACGATCACCTCGGCAGCGAGGACATCGACGTCGACCGCTTCGTCTCACGTGAGTGGGCCGAGCGCGAGATGGAGCGGGTCTGGCGCCGGGTCTGGCAGTTCGCCTGCCTGGAGAGCGAGATCCCCGAGGTCGGCGACCACGAGGTCTACGAGATCGGCACCGACTCGCTGATCATCGTGCGCACCGCCCCGGACGAGATCCGCGCGTTCGTCAACGCCTGCCTGCACCGCGGCCGCAAACTCCGCACGTCCGGGGGCAATGTCGCCGAGTTCCGCTGCCCCTTCCACGGCTTCGCCTGGAACCTCGACGGGACCATGCAGACGCCGCCCTGCGCCTGGGACTTCCCCCATGTGACCCCGGAGAAGTTCGCGCTCCCGGAGGCCCGGGTGGCCACCTGGCGCGGCTTCGTCTTCATCACCATGGACCCGTACGCCGAGTCCTTCGACACCTATCGCGGCACCTTCGACGCGTACTACATCTGGCCGCTGGAGAAGCGCTACAAGTCGCTGCACATCGCCAAGGTGCTGCCCTGCAACTGGAAGGTCGCGCAGGACGCGTTCATCGAGTCCTTCCACGTGATCGCCACACATCCCCAGATGCTGCCGTGGCTCGCCGACGCCAACTCCCAGTACGACGTCACCGCCGGCCAGCCCCACTGGAACCGGATGATCAACATCCAGGGCGCTCCGAGCCCTCATGTGGCCGACTCGGTCACCGAGGAGGACGTCCTGGAGACGTTCTACTACTCGCGCTCCTTCTACGCCGCCACCCAGGGCCGTGACCTGGCGCTCCCGGACGGCGAGGAACTGCCCCCGATCCCTCCCGGCGGCACCGCCCGCCAGGTCCTCGCCGACCGCATGCGCGAGCAGCTGGCGGCCCGCGCCGACCAGGACTTCTCGCAGACCTCCGACAGCGAGCTGCTGGACGCCATCAACTACCTGCTGTTCCCCAACTTCAACCCCTGGGGGGGCGTGAAGTCCAACATCGTCTACCGGTTCCGGCCCAACGGGCTCGACCCGGACTCCTGCATCGCCGAGATCCTCTTCATGTCGTCCCCGCCGAAGTCCGGCGAGACGCCGCCGCCCGCGAAGATCCGCTGGGTGCCGGAGGACCTGCTGTTCGCGGACATCCCCGAACTCGGCATCCTCGGCCCGGTGTTCGACCAGGACTGCGAGAACCTGCCGTACGTGCAGCAGGGACTGAAGACCATGCGCAAGCCCGGCATCACCTTGGCCAACTACCAGGAGAGCCGGATACGGCACTTCAACCAGACCCTCGACCAGTGGATGAACAAGTGAGCCACCGTGTGGTGGTCAGGCCCGCCGAAGCCGAGCTCGACGTGCTCGACGGCGAGGACCTGTTCACCGCCGCCCGCCGCCTCGGCTACCGCTGGCCCACCGTCTGCGGCGGCAAGGGCACCTGCCGGACCTGCTTCGTGGAGGTCGACGAGGGCGCCGAGCACTGCTCACCCGTGGGCCCCCTGGAGCGCGAGGGCATCCAGGCCCTGCGGCAGCCGGTGGACGGCCGGACCCGGCTCGCCTGCCAGCTCCGGGTCGCAGGCCCCGTGACCGTGACCAGACGCGGCGTGCGCCGCCGAGTGCAGGAGTGAGTGCAGCATGCCCAAGCAAGTGATCCATCCGCTGACCGGGCACGTGTACCGGCTCACCGAGGACGGCCTGGTCGAGGTGACCGACCCCCGGACGGGAGCGCGGGGAGTCTTCGACTTCCAGGCCCGCTGGCAGTCCGGCGAACTGCGCCACGCCGACCTCCAGATGGCGGGCTGGGTGGGCCGGCTGGCTCAGCGGCGCTCGGCCCCGCAGCAGGAGGAGTGAGCCGGTGACGGCCCGCACCACACGGGTGGTCCGCCTGGTGCGCCGCCCGGCCGGGGAGCCGGTCCCCGGTGACTTCGCGCTCGCCGAGCACCCGCTGCCGCCGCTCGGCGAAGGACAACTCCTCGTGCGCAACCTCTACATGAGCGTCGACCCCTCGATGCGGGGCCGGCTGGAGAGCACCGAGAAGCACTACACGCACAACTTCACGCCCGGCTCCCCTCTGGACGGCCGGGCGCTGGGCATCGTGGAGGAGAGCCGCTGCGCCTCCGTGCCGCCCGGCAGGTACGTACGCCACCAGCTCGGCTGGCGGGAACACGCCGTCCTCGACGCCGCCGCCACGGACGGCGCCGGGCGCATCGACCCCGAACTCGCGCCCCTGCCCACCTGGTTGGGGCTGCTCGGGCAGACCGGCTTCACCGCGTACGTCGGGCTGACGCGGATCGCGGAGGCCCGGCCCGGCGACACGGTCCTCGTCTCGGCCGCCGCCGGAGCCGTGGGCAGCGCCGCCGGGCAGTTCGCCCGGCTGCTCGGGGCGGAGCGGGTCGTGGGCACCGCCGGCGGACCGGACAAGTGCGCCGCGCTGGTGGAGGAGTTCGGCTACGACGCCGCGGCCGACTACCGCGCCGAGCCCGTCCGGGAGGCGCTGGCGCGTCTGGCACCCGACGGCATCGACGTCTACTTCGACAACGTCGGCGGGGCGCAGCTCGCCGCCGCCCTGCACGCCCTGCGCCCCGGCGGCCGGGTCGCGCTGTGCGGCATGATGTCGCAGTTCGGCGGCGAGCGGCCATCCGCCGACCTCAACCAGCTGATCCAGGCGGTCCTCAAGCGGCTGACCCTGCGCGGGTTCATCGTGCGCGACCACGAGGACCTGCGGCCGGAGTTCGAGCACCGGGTCGCCGGCTGGCTCCGCTCGGGCGAGGTGCTCGCCCGGGAGACCGTGGTGGACGGACTGGAGAACGCGGCGGGTGCGCTGCTGTCCCTGCTCGGCGGCGGCAACGTCGGCAAGATGCTCGTACGGCTGGCTCCGTAGCGTTCAGCGCAGGTCGCGCGTCGCCGCCACCGTGTGCGCCTGGAGACTGACGCCGACCCGGGCGAGCCCGGCCGAGGCCGCCCGGAACTCCTTGATGTGCGCGGTGGCGAAGTGCCCGTCGAGCGCCTCCTGCGAGGCCCACCGCTCGTAGACGCGGATGCGCCGCCCGTCCGTGGGGTCGGCGGTCATCGCGTAGTCCAGGCAGCCCGGTTCCTCCTCGCGGCTCCGGCGGCCCAGTGCGACGAGATGGCCCAGCATCGTGTCGCGATCCGCGGGGTCGTAGTCCATCCAGCCGGAGACGATGATCTGCTCTGCCATGTCCGCCCTCTCATGCCCGCGGGCCCGCCGCCCCCTGTCCCGGAGTGCGGCGGGCCCGTTCCGGTTCCTCAGCCGACGCCGTTCACGGTGACCGTGCCGTTGTCCCCGTCGACCGTGACCACCATCCCGTCGCGCAGCCGCAGCGTGCCGCCCTCGACGGAGATGACGGCGGGGATGCCCAGCTCGCGGCAGACCACGACGGCGTGGCTGTTGAGCGCGCCCACGTCCACGACGGCCGCCCCGGCGACCAGGAACAGCGGGGTCCACGCCGCGTCCGTGATGGGCGCCACCAGCACCTCGCCGGGCTCCAGCGCCTCGCAGGAGGCCGGGTCGGTGACGACCCGCACCGTGCCGGTGTAGGTGCCGTGGCTGCCGCCCACGCCGGTGAGCACCTCACCCTCGGCCGCCGCCTCGGACCGCTCCTCGGCGCGTCGCGGCCAGGTACCGATGTCGGTCTGCGCGTCGTCCGCGACGAAGAACGGCGGCTCCAGCTCGTGCAGCCCCGCGTACTCCTCGAGCCGCCGCGCGATGACGGGGCCGAAGGGCACCGGGTCGGCGACGTAGTCGTCCAGCTCGGTGTCCAGCAGCATCATCACGTCCTCCGGCGCGGCGAAGCGCCCCGCCTCCACCCCGCGGCGCCCGAGCTCGCGCAGCGCCATGCGGATCTCGTTGACGACGGTCACGCAGTTGGCCTTGGTGCGCTCACGGGCCGGGATCCACACCCGGGAGGCGTGCAGGCCCGCGTCGAACACCGGCCGCGCGTCCTCGGGAAGCAGCGCCCGGACCTCCACCGCCGTCCGCTCCCGCCGCTCGGTCAGGCGCTGCCGGCGGGCGGCCGGGGAGTCGTCGTCGGAGCTGTGCCGGATCCGGTCGACCAGGGCCAGTGCCTGGACCGGCGCCGCCTCCCACGACAGGGCGTGGATGTCCCACTCGTTGGGCCCGCGGTCGCCGGACTCGGCGAGGAACTCCTCGAAGGCGTCACGGAACGCCTTCACGTCCCCGGCCGCCCCGTCGAGCGCCCGCTCCACCGCGGCCGGCCCCTGGTCGAACAGCGCGGTCAGCTCCGCCGATGCCGCCACCTGGCGGGACAGCGTCCACAGCCCGGTCGAGGGGGAGGCCGAGTCGACGTCCCCCAGACCGCCGATGAGGTCGAGCAGGGCGTCGGGGCGGTCCACGCCCGCGCACAGCGGACCGAGGAGCGCCGGTCCCACGGACGCGGGCAGCGAGGACTCGACGTGCCGTTGGAAGGTGATCTCCACCTCGCCCAGCAACGAGCGGGCGTACGCCACCAGTTCGGCGTCGGACAGCAGGCCCGGGTCGGGCCGCTCGCGGCGCAGGCGGCGCAGCCGCTCCCGGTCGGCGTCGGCCTCCGGGAAGTTCGTCTGGCCGAGCATCCGCTGGAGCGTCGCGCCCGCCCTGGCCGTCAGTTCCGCGTCCTGGTCCTCCGGATGCGGCACGTACACGGGGGTGTCGGAGCGCTGGCCGACGAAGGCCGTGTCGATCTGGTCGGCCGTCTGGCCCATGCGGATGCCGAACAGCCGCATGTGCGACAGGTTCAGGTAGAAGTAGCCGCCGAACATCCCGACGAACGGCGGCCGAGGGCCGGCCACTTCCTGCTCGTGGTAGATGCCGAAGCCGACGAAGCCCTTGCGCCAGCCCTGCAGTCCGCGCCCCCACACCAGCGTCCAGCCGAGCGGGCTGGCGGGTTCCGGCAGGGTCTCGCCCGCGTTGGCGCGGGTGTAGTGCGGCAGACGCTCGCTGCGCTGCCAGTCCGTGATCCAGCTCTTCATGGCCGAGGTTCTCCCGCCGTCCGTCCCGGTGCCGCCGGGGTCTACCACTGTGCCGTTCCGCCGTCGACGCTGATCAGCGTGCCGGTGATGCCCGCGCCCGCGTCGCTCGCCAGCAGCGAGGCGACGGCCGCGATCTGCTCCACCGTGGTGATCTTCCTGGTGGCGGCGTGCTCGGCGAACCGGCCCAGCCACTCCTCGTAACTGATGCCCTCGGCCTCGGCGGCGGCCGGTCCCGCGGCCCGCATCAGGTCGGTGTCGACGGCGCCGGGGCAGATGGCGTTGCAGGTGATGCCCTGGGTGCCGTACTCGAACGCGGTCGCCTTCGTCAGGCCGTGGATGGCGTGCTTGTTGGTGATGTAGTGGCTGATCGCGGGCTTGTTGGCCTGCTTGCCCTCGACGGAGGAGATGTTGATGACGCGGCCCCAGCCGTGCTCCAGCATCTTCGGCAGCGCCCGGCGGGTGCCGTAGAAGTAGGCGTTGAGGTTGAAGGCGAGGGCGTGGTTCCAGGCCTCGTCGCTCAGCTCGTGCAGGGGGGCGAAGCCCTGGCTGCCGCCCGCGTTGTTGACCCAGATGTCGAGCCGCCCGAACCGCTCCGCGGCGAAGTCGGCGAGGGCCTCGATGTCCTCCTGGCTGCTTGCGTCGCAGGGGTGGAAGACGGCCCGGTCCCCGGCGTCCATCTCCTCCAGGGCCTGCTTGCCCTTGGCCTCGCTGCGGCCGCTGACGACGACCGTGGCACCGCCGGCGAGGAACGCCTCGGCGATGGCGCGTCCGATGCTGCGCGTGCTGCCCGTGATCACCGCGACACGTCCGTCGAGGCTGCCCGTAGCCACCATGCTGTTCTCCTGCGTGTCTTGTCGGAACGTCACCCGGCGGCTCTGCCTGCTGCGGCAGCGCTGTCCAGGTGTGCGTGAACGGTGCGGTGGAAGTGCTGGAGGCCGGGCTCGTTGCGCCCGAAGACGAAGTCGGTTCCGGCTGCGGCCAGGGCCTCGAGCCCCTGCTGGACGCCGTACGTCGTCGCGTAGTCCTCGTCGCGGACCACCTCGTGGAACCACTCGCCGAACTGGTCGGCGGCCTTGCGCTCCTGCTCGGTCACGGCCGGCTCGCGCAGCAGGATGATCTGCTGGGTCACCGACTCGGTGGCCGTCCGGGGCAGCACCAGCGAGACGGCGATCTTCTGCCGCCAGCCGCCGGCGATCGCCAGCCCGGGGAAGAGCCAGTAGATGGGGCCGACGCAGTCGCCGGGGTCGCGCCGGTCGGCCGGCAGGTCCACCGCCTGGGCGATGGGACGCAGGGCGGGCGCGATGCGCTGGTGGGGGCCCCAGGTGTCGTGGGCCATCATGTTGGACAGGTTCGTCTCGAACACCGTCTTCGGGTGCAGCGAGGCGAAGTGGTAGGTCTCCAGGTATCCGTCGAGGGTGACCTTCCAGTTGGGGCTGGTCAGCTCGCGGGTGGAGTAGTGGTGGCACTCCGCCATGCGGAGCCCCTCCAGCAGCGGCCCCAGGTCGCCCAGCCAGGCGTCGAGGTCGTGCTCGGCGGCCGGGTCCAGGGAGACGAAGACGATGCCCGCGCGTTCCCCGGCCGGCAGCCGCACCAGGCCGCGGCCCTCGCGGGGCACCGGGCCGAAGGTCTTCTCGGCGTACACGCCCCGCAGTTCCCCGGCCAGGTCGTACGACCAGGAGTGGTAGGGGCAGGTGAGCCGTCTCGACGTTCCGCAGCCGGGCTCCAGGAGCTTGGCCCCGCGGTGCCGGCAGGCGTTGATCATCGCGTGCACGGCGCCCTGCCGGTCACGGGTGATCAGGACCGGGAGGCCCAGCACGTCGATCGCCTTGTAGGTGTTCGGCCCGGGAAGCTCGCAGGACATGGCGAGCGGCAGCGGGACACTGCGGTGCACGGCGTCCATCTCGCGCTGCCACCGGTCGGCGTCGAGGTAGTGCCCGACGGGTTCCGTCCACTGGTCCGCGGCCTCGTGCGTGGTGCCCGCGCGGTAGTGCTCCAGCACGCGCTCGACGAGGTCGGCCGCGTCCTGCCGCATCGCCGCCGCGGCGGGATCGGCGGACCGGTCCTGGCTGATCCACGAGGTGTAGGCGGGGGCCTTGGGCGGCTGAGGCTGGTCAGTCGTCTCCAGAGGCTCCGGGGAACTGGTCCGGACCACGGTGTCCTCACAATCCTCCCAGCCGAGAGCTGGGGAACGGCTCCGGTTGCGGCAGCTGGGCTGTGAGCGACAAAACAACAGGGCTTAGTGTGGCCTGTCAATAGTAAGTAGGAAAAGTGACGGACCGGTCGGCGTGGGCGGCGGGTGCGTTGCGGATCAGCGTCGGGGCGGGCGTCGAGAGCGATGTCGCCAAGTTGGTGCACTGCCGTAGTAATTAGACAGCCTCTTCAGTAAGGTGCCTTCCCGTAGTTACTGTAGTGCGACACAACAAAGTCCGATCGGTGGGACACCTCCCCGGGGCGAAGGGGCCGACGATGGCTCACACCACACCGCAGAAGCCGACCGCGCGGGTCGTACGCGACCTGCACGAGCGCATGGTCCGCATCCGGCTGTTCGAGACCGAGGCGGGAAAACTCATGGAGGCGGGCAAGCTGCCCGGCTTCCTGCACCTCTACGTCGGCCAGGAGGCCGTGGCCGCGGGCGTGATGACGGCGCTCCGCGACGACGACCAGATCACCTCCACCCACCGCGGGCACGGGCACGCCGTGGCCAAGGGCGTCGGCCTCAAGCAGATGTACGCCGAGCTGTACGGCCGCGTCACCGGCGCCTGCCTCGGCCGCGGCGGCAGCATGCACATCAACGACGTCACACGCGGCATGCTCGGCGCCAACGGCATCGTCGGCGCCGGCATCCCGATCGCCGTCGGCGCCGCCTTCGCCGCCCGCTACCAGGGCGAGGACAGCGTCGCCGTCACCTTCTTCGGTGACGGCGCCACCAACATCGGCTCCTTCCACGAGGCCGCCAACCTGGCCGCCGTGCTGCGCCTGCCGGTGCTGTTCGTCTGCGAGAACAACGGCTACGCCGAGTTCACCCCGCAGTCCGGGCACATGCTGCTCGCCGACGTCGCCGACCGTGCGGCGGCCTACGGCATGCCCAGCGTGATCGTCGACGGCATGGACGCCGTCGCCGTCCACGAGGCCGCCGTGGCAGCGGTGGAGCGGGCCCGGGCCGGCGAGGGCCCGATGATGATCGAGGCCAAGACCTACCGCTACTTCGACCACCAGGGCGTCAAAGGGCTGCGCCATCCCTACCGCTCCCAGCAGGAGGTCGACGAGTGGAAGGCCCGGGACCCGATCGACCTGCTGGAGGCCCGGGCCGTCGCCGACGGCACCGCCACGCGCGCCGAACTCGACGACGTGTGGCGGCGCACCCGCGAGGAGATCGCCGAGGCCATCGCGTACGCCGAGGCGAGCCCGCTGCCCGACACCGCCGACCTCCTGCTCAACGTCTACTCGGGATGACCGCCATGACCACCATCACCGAAGCACCGGCCGCCGCCCCGCACGGCACGGCCCGCACCCTGACCTACGTCAAGGCCTTCAACGAGGGGCTGGCGCAGGCCATGCGCGAGGACGACAGCGTCTTCGTCGCCGGGGAGGACGTGGCCGGATACGGCGGCGTGTTCCGCATGTTCGACAACCTGCTGGACGAGTTCGGCCCGCGCCGCATGATCGACACGCCGATCTCCGAGGCCGCGCTCGTCGGCCTCGGCGTCGGCGCCGCCGCCCGGGGCCTGCGCCCCGTCGTCGACCTGATGTTCATGGACTTCATCGGCGTCTGCCTGGACCAGATCGTCAACCAGGCCGCCAAGATGAAGTACATGTTCGGCGGTGCCGTGTCCGTGCCGCTCACCATCACCACGGCCTCCGGCGCGGGCCTCGGCGCAGCCGCCCAGCACAGCCAGAGCCTGGAGGCCTGGCTCGCGCACGTGCCCGGCCTGAAGGTCGTGATGCCGTGCGACGCCTACACCGCCAAGGGCCTGACCGTCTCCGCGATCCGGGACGACAACCCGGTCGTCGTGATGCTCAACAAGGTGCTGCTGGGCAGCAGGAGCGAAGTGCCGGAGGACATCTACGGCATCCCGCTGGGGCAGGCCCACACCGCCCGGCCGGGTTCCGACGTCACCGTCATCGCGCTCGGCCGGATGGTGGGCGAGGCCCTCGCCGCGGCCGACGAACTCGCGGCCGAGGGCATCGAGGCCGAGGTGATCGACCCGCGCACGGTGCAGCCGCTGGACACCGACACCATGATCGCGTCGGCCCGCCGCACCAACCGGGTCCTGGTGGTGCACGAGGCCGTCACCTTCGGCGGGCTCGGCGCGGAGATCGCCGCGCAGATCCAGGACGCGGCCTTCGACCACCTGGACGCGCCGGTCCTGCGGATCGGCGCCCCCTTCTCCCCGGTGCCGTTCTCCCCGGTGCTGGAGAAGGCGTACGTCCCCGACGCGGCCCGTATCGCACAGGGCTGCCGGCGCCTCCTCGAAAGGTCGTGAGGGACGTGGCGGTCGAGGTTCTGCTGCCGAAGATCGGCCTGACCATGCAGGACGGCACGATCGACGAGTGGCTGGTGCCGGCCGGCACGGTCGTCTCCGAGGGCGACGCCCTGCTGCGGCTGGCCACCGACAAGGTCGACGTGGACGTCGAGGCCGAGGCCGGGGGAGTGTTCCACCCCGCCGTCCCGGCGGGGACGACGGTCCCGGCGGGGGCGCTCATCGGCTGGCTGCTCGCAGAGGGCGAGCAGCCACCGGGCCCGGGGGGTACGCCGATGCCCGCCGGGCCCGGATCCGGCGTAACCGTCACCGGGGGCCCGTCCGCGGCACCCGCCGTCAACGGCGGGGTGGCGGTGCGAGGTGACGCGGCCCGGTCCGGCGGCGGGGTGGCGGTGCGTGGTGACGCGGAACCGTCCGGCGGTGGAGGTCGGATTCTGGCGTCGCCCAATGCGCGGCGCGTGGCGGCCCGGGCGGGCGTCGACCTGGGGGCCGTGCGCGGCACCGGGCCGGGCGGCCGGATCGTGTCCGAAGACGTGGAGGACGTCCTCGCCGCCACGCCGGCGCAGGCGACCCCCGCAGCCCAGGCCGTCCCCGTCTCGCCCCTCGTGCGGAAGTTGGCGAAGGAGCGCGGCATCGACCTCGCCGGCGTACGCGGCACGGGCGCGGGCGGCCGGATCCGCCGGGCCGACCTCGACACGGCCGGCACGGAACCCGCAGCCACCCCGGTGCGCTCGGCCGACGTCATCCCGCTGACCGGCATGCGCGGCACCATCGCCCGCCGGATGCACGCCAGCCTCCAGGAGATGGCGCAGCTCACGCACGGCTACGACGTGCGCATGGACGCCGTCGTGGCGCTGCGCGCGCGGCTGAAGCAGGAGTGGGCGGACAGCGACCTGCCGGTGCCCAGCCTCAACGACTTCCTGCTGAAGGCCGCGGCCCTGGCCCTGCGCGAGCACCCGCTGCTCAACGCGGTCGTGCGCGACGACGGCATCCACCTCTACGAGGACATCCACCTCGGGACCGCCGTCGCAGTCCCGGGCGGCCTGCTCGTCCCCGTGATCGAGGACGCGGCGACGCTGCCGCTGCCCGAGCTCGCCCGCCGGTCCCGGGAACTGGCGGACGCCGCCCGCGCGGGGCGGATCTCCCCGGCCCGGCTGGAGGGGGCCACGTTCACCGTCACCTCGCTCGGCGGGTACGGAGTCGACTTCTTCACCCCCGTGATCAACCCCGGCAACGTCGCCATCCTCGGGGTGGGCAGACTCCGGGACGGCGTCGAGTGGGTGGACGAGCAGCCGCGCCGGACGCGGGTGCTCACCCTCAGCCTCACCTTCGACCACCGGGCCGTCGACGGGGCGCCCGCCGCCGAGTACCTGCGCACCGTGGAGGGGCTGTTGCGCAGGCCGCTGCGGCTGCTGCTGTGAAGCGACGGGTCAGTCCTGCGCCCCGGTGATCCGGTCGGCGAGCCGCTGGACCTCCTCGGTGAACGCCCGGTGCCCGAGCGCCCGATAGACCTCGTCGCCCCGGATCTGCGAGATCGCGGAGTTCTCCAGCAGGGCCAGCACACCCAGGCCGGTCACCGCCGCCTCCGCGTCGGTGACCGGCTCGCGGTCCTTGCGCACCAGCCGCACCAGTTCCTCCAGCAACTGCGTACGGATCTCGTGCCGCAGGAGCTCCGCCTCCTGGCTCATCCCGGCCGAGGAGACGAAGAAGACCGTGGCGGCCGAACGGTGCTCGCCCAACCAGGCCAGCAGCGCGATGACCTCCGGGCCGATGCCCGAGCCGGGCCTGTGTGCCTCGGTGAGCGACTCCAGCTGTGCCCGCAGGGCGGCGGCGAACACCCGCATGCCCTCCACCAGCACCTGGTCCTTGGAGGAGAAGTGGTAGTACACCGCCGCGGACGTCATCTCCGCCCGCGCGGCGATGTCGGCCACCGTCACCTCGTCCGGCGGCTGTGTGGCGAACAGCTCCGTGGCGGCCTCGATCACCCACTGCCGACGTGACGGGCGATGAGCGGCGCGGGTTCCGGAAGTCGTCATGGTGTCAAGTATGCCGAACGCCCTGTGCACCAGCACCCCTGTGGTACGGGGATTTGCCGAGACCGGGGGACGGAGTTACTCGACATCCTCGATAGCATGGCCAGTGCACCGGACGTATCGACGCCGGAACAGGAAGCCGCAAGGGGAGCGCAGATGGCCACCACGAAGAACGGCAAGCAGCCGGCTCACCGGCCTTCCCGGCGCCTGCACATCATCGATGCCGCGGTACGGGTCTTCGGCCGCAAGGGCTTCGCGGAGACCAGCATCCAGGACATCGCGGACGAGGCCCAGGTGGTGCCCACGGCCGTCTACTACCACTTCGACGGCAAGGAGGAGCTCCTCGAACTGGCCATGCGCCGCGTCTTCGACGAGCTGAACGCCGTCGTGGAGGAGGCCCGTCCGGACACGGAGCCGGGCGACGCCAAGGGGCTGCTGCGGGTCATCGACGCCGTGTGGGACTGGGTGGAGAGGAACCCCGACGAGGCCCGGCTGTTCCAGGTCCAGGTGGCCTCCGCGAACGGCAACGTGAAGGTGCTGCGCGACGAGTTCGAGCAGCGGCACATCCAGCGCGCGTACGACTACCTGCCCGAGACGGCCGCGCGCAGCGCCCGCGCCGCCAAGGCCAGGCACGCCGCGCAGGCGCTCGCGGTCCGCACCCTCATCAGCACCACCATGCTGGTCACCGCGCTGCGAGCGGAGGGCGGGCCACTGGCCGGGCTGCCGCCGCGCGCCGTACAGCAGGCGGTCAGGTCGACCGCGCTGCGGATCATCGCGGCGGAGCAGGCCACGACGGCGACCGGGTCGGCCTGACCGGCTCCGCGACCTGCCCGGGGCCGTGCGACTGACACACCGGCACAGCAGCACACCGGCACACCATCACACCGTAAGCACCGCGCACGCGCTGATCCCCGGTGCCCCGTACACATGCGTGAAGCCCACCCGCGGGTCGCCCGGTACCTGGATCCCCGGTGCCCGGCCCTGCAACTGCCGTACCACCTCGTGGAACTGGCGCAGCCCCGAGGCGCCGACGGGCTCGCCGCCGGCCAGGCAGCCGCCGTCGGTGTTCACCGGGATCCGGCCCGTGGGATCGGTGTCCCCGGCGGCCAGCAGCCGCTCCTGCTCGCCGTGGGCGCACAGCCCGGTCTCCGCCAGGTGGATCAGCTCCGAGCCGCTGTCGGTGTCCTGTACCTGCGCCACCCGCACGTCCGCCGGACGCACCCCCGCCCCGCGGAACGCCGCCTCGGCCGCGTCGACGCTGGGGCTGCGGTGCGGGCCCGGCGGCAGCCAGGGGGAGAAGACCTCGAACGATCCGAACCGCCGGGTGCGGAACGCCAGTGACGCCAGCCGGACGGGCCGTTCGCACAGGTCGAACGCGCGGTCGCCCAGCGCCAGCACGAGCGCCACCGCGCCCTGCCCCGGCGAGCAGAACATGTACTGCGTCAGCGGCGGGCTGACCTCGGCGGAGTCCAGGATCTCCCGCTCGGTCAGCGGCTTGCGGCGCCAGGCCAGAGGGTGCTGCGCGCCGTTGCGGAAGGCCCGCTCCGCCACCCGCGCGAGCGCCCGCTCGGAGATGCCGTGCTCGTGCAGATACCGCCGGGTCTTCAGGGCGAAGAACTGCGTGGTGAGCATCAGGCCGCTCTCGGCGTACCAGTCGCCGAGCCCGTAGCGGGCGGGGGAGGCGTTGAAGGCGCCCCGGGCATGCTTGTCGAAGCCCACGGCCAGACCGAGCGCCGCCTCGCCCGCCCGCAGGGCGTTGGCCACCGCCAGCACGGTGGAGGCGCCGGTGGCGCAGCCGTTCTGCACGTTCACGAACGGCACCCCGGTCAGTCCGAGGCGGCCCACCAGGGTGTCGGGCTTCCCGGACACGTCGGAGCCGCCCGCCGCGTACCCGACGTCCTCCCAGGCGACACCGGCGTCGGCCAGCGCCTCGCGCACCGCCCGCTCGGCCATGTCCATCCCGGTGACGCTCTCGTCCCGGCCGAAGGGGTGCATCCCGCAGCCGACGACGTACACCTCGGCGGTCCGGCTCATCGCCCGCCTTCCCGGTCCGGTCCGAACGCGAAGGTCAGCACCTCGGTCCCGTCCTCGTCGTGGTACGCCTCCACCGTGGTCAGCCGCACCGGCAGCCCGATCCGGATCTCCGCCCGGGGGATCGCCAGCCGCGCTTCGACCAGCACCTCACCGAGGTCCACGTAGCCCAGGTGGTACGGCTCGAAGCCCCCGGCCGGAGGCCGGTACGGCGGCTTGGGCGGGAAGGCCTGGAGCGTCCACGACCACAGCCGCCCGCTCGACGGCAGCGCGTGCGCGGACATCGTCCCGTCCGAGCACCTGGGGCACGAGTCCTGCCGGGGGAAGACGACGGTGCCGCACGCGGTGCAGCGCGCCCCGACGAGCCGCGGGGGATCCGCGCTGTCGAACAGGGTCTCGTCGATGAGTCTGGTGGTCATGCCGTCCCGCCTTCCACGTCACCAGCCGAGCAGTCCGGCCAGCCGCTCCCGGTGGTGCGCGGCGCCGCCCAGCAGCACCGCGTCGGACTGGGCACGCCGGAAGTACAGGTGCGCGTCGTGCTCCCAGGTGAAGCCCATGCCGCCGTGCAGCTGCACGCACTCGGCGGCGACGGACACGAACGCCTCGCCGCACCACGCCTGCGCCACCGCGGCCGCCTCGGCCAGCGCGTCGGGCGCCCCCGCCGCGCGCACCGCCCGCACCACGGCCGACCGCGCGGACTCCACCTGGAGCAGCATGTCGGCACAGGTGTGCTTGACCGCCTGGAAGCTGCCGATCGGCCTGCCGAACTGGGCGCGCTCCCGTACGTGGGCCACCGTCATGTCCAACGCGGCCTGCGAGCCGCCGAGTTGCTCGGCCGCCAGGGCCACCAGGGCCACGTCCAGCGCGCGGGTCACGACGTCGGCGCCCTCCCCGCCGGCGGTCAGGGCGCGGGCCCGTGCGCCGGTGAAGGTGACGACCGCCTGTCCGCGGCTGAGGTCCAGGGTGGGGACCCGGCGCACCGTCACCCCCGGCTCGTGCGGGTCGACGAGGAACAGGTCCACGCCGTCGCTCCCCCCGGCCGCGACGACCAGCGCCTCGGCGTCGGCGCCGTCGAGGACGAACGGCGCGGTGCCGTCCAGGACCGGGACGCTGCCCGTCCAGGAGGTGACGGCCACCGGCACGGCGTCCGGCCGCCACACGCCGTCGGGCGCCGCCACGGCGAGGGCGTGCACCCGGCCCTCCGCCAGCTCGGTCAGCGCCGCTTCGGCCGTGCCGCAGCCCGCCAGCACCTGCCCCGCCAGCACGGTGGACGACAGCAGGGGCACCGGCGCGAGCGTCCGGCCCAACTCCTCGCACACCACGGCGATCTCCGCGAGCCCGCCGACGCCTCCGACCGCTTCGGGCAGCCCGAGGGCGGCCAGGCCGACCTGCCGGCCGAGCGTGTCCCACAGCCCGGCGTCGATGCCGGGGGCGTCCTCGGACAGTCCCCGCACCGCCGCGGTGCCGCCCGCGTCGGCGCACACCGACCGCACGGTCTCGCGCAGGTCGTCCAGTTCGGCGCCGGACAGGGCCGTGCCGTCGGTCATGGTGCTCGTCATCGCGTGCTCCCGCTCTCGTCGTGCCGTCCCCGCAGCGCGCTGTGCGCCGCCGCCATGCGGGCGACCGGCACCCGGTGCGCGGAGCAGGAGACGTAGTCGAGGCCCAGGTCGTCGCAGAGCGCGATCGACTCCGGGTCACCGCCGTGCTCACCGCAGACGCCGAGCTTGATGCCGGGGCGCACGCTCCGGGCCCGCTCGGCCGCCAGGCGGATCAGCGCGCCCACGCCGTGCGGGTCGAGCCGGGCGAACGGGCTCGCGGCGAGGAACCCGCGTTCCTGGTACGTGCCCAGCACCTGGCGCTCCACGTCGTCGCGGGAGAAGCCGTAGGTGAGCTGGGTGAGGTCGTTGGTGCCGAAGGAGAAGAACTCGGCGTGCTCGGCGAGTTCGGCGGCCAGCAGGGCGGCCCGGGGCGTCTCGATCATCGTGCCGATCCGGTACGGCACCCGCACGCCGGTCCGTGCCGCGACCGCGTCGGCGGCCCCGCGCACGTACGCCGCCGCCGCGGCCAGTTCCTCCGGCAGGCTGACGAGCGGGATCATCACCTCCAGGGCGGGGCGGACACCCGTGGCGGCGACGTCCGCCCAGGCGGCGAAGAGCGCCTCGGCCTGCGCCGGGTAGAGCCGCTCGTGCAGCAGCGCCAGGCGCACGCCGCGCAGCCCCAGCATGGGGTTCGCCTCGCGCAGTGCGGCGGCCCGGTGCTCGGCCCCGGGGTCGCCCGCCTCGCCCGGCGCGGGCAGGAACTCGTGCAGCGGCGCGTCCAGCAGCCGTACGGTGACCGGGCGGTTCCCGACGGCGGTCAGCAGGGCCCGGAAGTCCTCGTGCTGGGCGTCTTCCAGGGCGAGCAGGGCCTCGTCCCGGGCGGCCCGGTCGGCGGCGAGGACGACGCGCCGGATCAGCGGCAGCCGGCCGCCGAGGAACTGGTGCTCGGTACGGCACAGGCCGACCCCCTCCGCGCCCAGGGCGACGGCGGTCTCCACCTCCGCCGCCGTGTCCGCGTTGACGCGCACGCCCAGCCGGCGTACACCGTCCGCCCAGTCCAGCAGGGTGGACAGCTCCGGGGGCGGGCCGGCGACGGTGACCGGCAGCGTGCCGGCGTACACGGCGCCGGTGCGGCCGTCGAGCGACACCGGATCGCCCTCGCGCAGCACGCGGTCCCCGATCCGGACCGTGCCGGCCGCCGGGTCCACGCGCAGACCCTCGGCGCCGCACACCGCCGGTGTGCCGGCGCCCCGCGCCACCACGGCGGCGTGCGAGGCGATGCCGCCGCTGCCGGTGAGGACCGCGGCGGCGGCCAGCATGCCGGGCACGTCGGCCGGAGTGGTCTCGTGGGCCACCAGTACGGCGGGCGTACCGGCCGCGCCCAGTTCGAGGGCGCGCTCGCTGGACAGGGCGATCGGGCCCGCCGCGGCTCCGGGGGAGGCGGCCAGTCCGCGGACGAGGGGTTCGTCCGCCGCGGCCGGCCGCAGCCGGGGATGCAGCAACTCCTGCACCTGGCCGGGGGCGACGCGGCGTACCGCCTCCTCCGGGTCCAGCGAGCCCTCCGCCGCGAGGTCGGCGGCGAGGCACACCGCGGCGCGCAGCGGGGGGCGGCTCACCGCGGCGGCGGACAGCAGCGCGATCTCGCCGTCGCGCAGCTCGAAGTCGACGCGGACCGGGGCGTGCAGATGACGTTCCAGGGTGAGCAGCGAGTGTTCCAGCAGCGCGGCGGCCGGGCCCAGTTCCTCCAGTGGTTCGCCGGGGTGCGAGGGCGGCTGCGGGGGCGGCGTGCTGCGGCGTACGCCGCGGAAGAAGGAGCCGTGCGGCGCGAAACGGCCGCTGTCGGGGTCCCGGCTGACCGCCGTGCCGTAGCCGGAGCGGTCCCACGGGCCGATGCGCAGGGCCTGGACGTGCAGGGCGACACCCAGGTCAGCGGTCAGTCCCTGGGTCCTGCGGGACCGCCTGGCCCGGGGCGAGGCCCAACGGGCCAGTACCGCCCGGGCGGCCAGCGCCAGCTGCTCCGCCGGGTCGTCGGGGTACGTGCGTCCGGCGTGCCGGGCGACGGCCGCCAGCAGCGCGTCGGCGCGGGCCCGCGCCGACACGGCGTCGAGGAGGGCGTCGTCCAGCTCGGCGCCGGGCACGTCGAGGGCGTACTCGGCGGTCATCCGCAGCGTCGAGGCCCACACGTCGTGCAGCGCGTCCTCGCGACCGATGACGGCGCACAGGTCGCCGGTGACGGCCGGGGCGAGACCGATCCCGGCGAGGTCCGGCGGCAGTCCCGCGACCTCGGTCGACGCGCTCGCCGAGAGCCGCAGCAGCAGTGGCCTGCTCCGGTCGCCGACCCGCCGCCCCGAGAGCTGCTCCACGAGTTCCAGGGCGGCTCGGGCGGTGTCCGGCTCGCCCAGCGACGCGGCCGACCCGGTCGGCACGGTGAGTCCGGGCACCACGGGAAGCCCGAGGGCCACCAGCCGGTCCATGGCCGTGCCGTGGGTGCCCAGGGCGTCGGCGTCCAGCCCGCGGATCCGCCCCTGGCCGTACGGCACCAGGGCGTGGCCCGGCACGGGGGCCGGGATGGGGGCGCCGGCCGGGCGCTCGGTGACGCTCACCCCCGGCTCCCGCCGACGAGCTCCTCCTCCAGGGCCTCGTCCTCGGCCCGGCTGATGCCGAGCACCAGCAGCAGCTCCTGGTGCAGCCGCATCCACACCGTGTGGTACGAGTCGCACAGCGGCGAGGCGAGCCACTCCACCGCGCCGTCGTCGAAGCGGTCGAGCGCGTCGTCCAGGTCGGTCAGATAGCGACCGCTGCCGGGGAGAACGCGCTCCAGCCTGCGCAGCACGGGCCGGATCGCCTCGTGCACGTCCTCCAGGGCCTCGCGCACCTCGGCGTCGTAGACGCTGTCGGTGTGGTCGTTGGGGGTGCCGTCGGGGCGGCACTGCCAGGCCGTGCACACCTCGCGGATCCGGCGGTTGACCGGCAGGAAGGCGTGGTAGGCGGCGGTGATCCGCTCCTCCTGCTCGGAGCCCGCGGGGACCCGCAGGATCCGCGCGGCTATGGCCTTGGCGGGCTCGGACGGCAGGACCACCGGACCTTTCACCAGGGCGAGCCCGGCGTCGGCCAGGGCGCGGTACTCCGCCTCCGGCCTGCCGCGCCACATGCCGCGCAGCACCAGGTCGACCACGGCTTCGGTGAGGGGCTCGTCGAGAGCGTCCGTCCCGGTCACGGCAGCAGGTTGCATCGCCACACCTCTTCCTCGGTGCTGTGTTGCCCGGAGGTTACGCTCCGGTGCGGGCGTTAGTGAAGAGGGACTCAAGAAACACTTTCCGACTCTCGCGGTGTGGACCGGCCGTCGCGGCCATGGCGGCCGTCGCGGGCGGCCAGGAAGGCGGCCATGCGGGCCTGTGCCTCCGGGGCGTCCGCCAGATCGGCGATGAGCCGCGCCTCCCCGACGAGGTGGCGGCGCAGGTCGTCCGCGGTGTCGCCGCGCAGCAGTCCCTTCGCCGCGCGCAGCGCCTCGCCGGCCCCGGTGGCCAGTCCGGCCGCGGCGCGGTACGCCGCCCGGTCCAGGTCGTCGTCGTCCACGGCCCGGGTGGCCAGGCCGTACCGCTCGGCGTCGTCGCCGGTCAGCACCCGGTTGGTCAGGACCAGCTCGGCCGCCGCCCGGGGGCCCGCCAGGCGCGGCAGGAGCCACGACGCCCCGCAGTCCGGGGTGAGCCCCACCGCCGTGTAGGCCAGTCGGAACCGCGCCGACCGGGCGGCCAGGACGATGTCGCCGGCCAGGGCGAGGCCGATCCCGCCCCCGGCCACCGCGCCGCGCACGGCGGTCACGACCGGCACCGGAACCTCGTAGAGGGCCATGACGGCCGCGTGCGCGGCGGTCGCCACGGCATGCACGTACGCGCCGGTCCGCGCCCCCCGCCCGGCGAAGGAGCGCAGGTCACCGCCCACGCAGAAGACGGGGCCCGACGAGCGGAGCAGCACGGCGCCGCCCGGGTCCGCGGCCACCTCGGCGGCGCGGTCCCGCAGCGCTTCGGCCGTCGGCAGGTCCAGGGCGTTGCCCCGCCCCGGATCGTCCAGCCGCAACTCCACGACTCCCTCGGGGTGGTGGACCACCCGGACCGGCTGCGTGCTCATGGCGGTCGCTCCCATCGTCACCGGATCCCGCTCGGGGCTCCGCAAGATACTGGAGACGTTGTACAGTTTCTAGGTCGCGACGGGCACCGGTGCCCGATGCCTGCCGGCGGGAGGAACCGTGCCTGTCCAGTTCGATGTCGACCCGCTTGTCGCCCGACTCGCGGAGAGCACCGCCGAGTTCGTCCGCGAGGTGGTGATCCCGGCCGAACGCGCGTGCGGCGGGTCCGTGCACGACGCCCCCGAGGCCCTGCGGGAAGCCCTGCAGAAAGACGCCCGCGAGGCGGGAGTGTTCGCTCCGCACCTGCCCGCGCGGTGGGGCGGGCACGGACTCGACCTGCGTGGGCAGGCGGCGGTGTTCGAGGCCGCCGGGTACTCCCTGCTCGGCCCCCTCGCGCTGAACTGCGCGGCCCCGGACGAGGGGAACATGCACCTGCTGGAGAAAGTGGCCACCGAGGAGCAGAAGGAACGCTATCTGCGCCCCCTCGCCGCCGGCGGCACCCGGTCCTGCTTCGCGATGACCGAACCCGCCCCGGGAGCCGGCGCCGACCCCCGGGCCCTGCGCACCACGGCGACCCGGGTGCCCGGCGGATGGCGCATCGACGGACGCAAGTGGTTCATCACCGGGGCGAGCGGCGCGGGCTTCACCATCGTCATGGCCCGCACCTCCGGCGGCCCCGGCGACCCGGGCGGCGCCACCATGTTCCTCGTCGACGCGGGCACCCCCGGCATGCGCGTCGTGCGGGACATCGAGACCCTGGACGAGGGATTCTTCGCCGGGCACTGCGAGATCCTCTTCGAGGACTGCGTGGTCGGCGACGACCAGGTGCTCGGCGCCGTGGACCAGGGCTTCGAGGGCGCCCAGGTCCGGCTCGGCCCCGCCCGGCTGACGCACTGCATGCGCTGGCTGGGAGCCGCCCGCCGCGCCCAGGACATCGCGCTGGAACGAGCGGGAAGCCGCACGGCGTTCGGCTCGGTGCTCGGGGACCTCGGCATGGTGCAGCAGATGCTGGCCGACTCCGAGATCGACCTCGAGGCGAGCCGCGCGCTCGTCCTGCGGACCGCCTGGGCACTGGACACCGGCTCGGCGGCCGCCCCGCAGCTCAGCTCCATGTCCAAGACCTTTGTGGCGGAGGCGGTGCACCGGGTCGTCGACCGCGCGGTACAGATCTGCGGCGCGCTCGGCATCTCCGCCGCGGACGCCCCCCTGGCCCGCCTCTACCGGGACGTGCGGCCCTTCCGCATCTACGACGGGCCCTCCGAGACCCACCGCTTCGCCATCGCGCGCCGCGCACTGAAGCCCTACCGGCGGCCCCGCCCAGAGGTGCCCGCCGGTTCCTGATCCCACCCCGAGGACCTTCCATGGAAACCATCACCCGCCTCGGCGTCGTCGGTTGCGGCCTCATGGGCTCCGGCATCGCCGAAGTCGCCGCTCTCGGCGGCGCCGACGTCCTGGTCACCGAATCGTCCCCGGAGGCGGCCCGGGCCGGCCGCCGACGGGTCGAAGCCTCCCTGGACCGCGGACTGCTCCGAGGCAAGATCACCGAAGCCGCGCGGGATGCCGCCCGCGCCCGCCTCACCGTCACCGACGACTTCGATGCCCTGGCCGACCGCCAGTTCGTCGTCGAGGCCGTCGCCGAGCACCGCGACCTCAAGACCGGCGTCTTCGCCGCGCTCGACCGGGTCGTCACCGATGACGAGGCGATTCTCGCCAGCAACACCTCGTCGATCCCCATCGTCGACCTCGCCGTCAGCACCCGGCGGCCCGCGCAGGTCATCGGCATGCACTTCTTCAACCCCGTACCGGTACAGCGACTGGTCGAGATCATCCCCGCGCTGACCACGAGCCCCGACACGGTGGCCCGGACCCGTGCCTTCGCCGCCGGGCGCCTGGGGAAGGAGACCGTCGACGCGACGGACCGCTCCGGGTTCGTCGTCAACGCGCTCCTGGTGCCCTACCTGCTCGCCGCGGTGCGCATGGTCGAGTCCGGATCGGCCCGCGCCGAGGACATCGACCGAGGTATGGAACTCGGCTGCGCCCACCCCATGGGCCCCCTGCGCCTGCTCGACCTCATCGGCCTGGAAACCGCCCAGGCCGTCGCCGAGTCGATGTACGAGGAGTTCAAGGAACCCCTCTACGCCCCGCCCGCGCTCCTGCGCCGCATGGTCGCGGCGGGCCGCCTCGGCCGCAAGAGCGGGCGGGGCTTCTACGACTACACCGCCTGAGGCCCCAGGGAAGCGAGTCGCAGTGCGGTTGCCGCGTTGTGTCGCCTACGGGTGCAGCGTGGCCTCGCCGGTGACGCGGATCCCGGTCTGCTCCCCGGGTCCGACCGGCAGGGGTCCCGCGACGCGCACGTCCACCGGGGCGTCGAGGCCCTCGACGGTCACGGTGACCTTGGCGTCGTGGCCGTAGAAGCAGACGTCGGTCACCGTGGCCCGCACCGCCTCCCCGGCGTCGGCGTCGGTCAGCCGCAGCTGCTCGGGGCGCAGCACCAGCGTGCCGGTGCGTCCCCCGTCGGCCGGTGCGGCCAGCGCGACGGTGCCCAGCGGTGTGGTGGCCGTGGCGCCGCCGTCGCCGACCGTGCCGGGCAGGAGGACGGCGTCGCCGACGAAACCGGCGACCCAGGGGTCGGCCGGGCGCCGGTAGAGCTCCTGCGGGGTGGCGCACTGGGCGATGCGGCCCTGCCGTACGACCGCGACGAGGTCGGCGGTGGACAGCGCCTCCTGCTGGTCGTGGGTGACCAGCAGCGCCGTGGCCCCGGTGGCCCTCAGGGCGGCTCGGACATCCGCCCGGATCCCGGCGCGCAGCGCGCTGTCGAGGGCGTTGAACGGTTCGTCGAGCAGGACGAGCCCGGGGCGCGGGGCGAGCGCCCTGGCCAGTGCGACGCGCTGCTGCTGGCCTCCCGACAGCTCGTGCGGCATGCGGTCGCCGTAGCCGGCGAGTCCGACGAGGTCGAGCATCTCTTCCGTTCGGCGGCGCCGCTCGCCCCGGTCCGTCCCCGCGAGTCCGAAGGCGACGTTGCGGGCCACGCTCAGGTGCGGGAAGAGCGCACCCTCCTGCGGCACGATCCCGACGCGGCGCCGCTCCGGCGGCAGTTGGACACCCGGGCCGACGAGGGTGCGTCCGCCGAGCGCGACCGTGCCCGCGTCGGCGCGCAGGAATCCGGCGACGACGCGCAGCAGGGTGGTCTTGCCGCAGCCCGAGGGTCCGAGTACGGCGGCCAGCGCCCCGCCCGGCACGGTGAGGTCCAGTCCGCGCAGGACCGGGGCTTCGCGGCCGTAGGACTTGGCCAGCCCTTGGACGCGCAGGTCGTTCTGGCGGTCGTTCATGTGCGGTGCCTGCCCAGGAGGTAGGAGGGGACGGCGGCGAGGACGATGAGCGCGGCGGCGTAAGGAGCGGCAGCGGCGAAGGACCCGGCTCCGGTCTCGGTCCACAGCCGTGTGGCCAGGGTGTCCATGCCCGTGGGGCGCAACAGCAGCGTCGCGGGCAGTTCCTTCATGCAGACCACGAAGGTCAGTGCGGCGCCGGCCGCCACACCCGGTGCGGCCAGTGGCACGGTCACCTCGCGCAGCACGCGCAGGGGTGACCTGCCCAAGGAGCGGGCCACGTCCTCCAGTACGGGTGGTGCCTGGAGGACGGCGGCGCGGGTGGCGGCCACCGCGACCGGCAGGAACAGCACGACGTAGGCGCCGACCAGCAGGGGGAGCCGCTGGTAGAGGGGATAGGCGTAGCGCACCGCGAAGAAGACCAGGGACAGCGCGACGGTGATGCCGGGCAGGGCGTGGCCCGCGTACGCGGACTGTTCCAGCAGTTGGGGGCCGCGCCCCCGGTACCGCGCGGCGATCACCCCGACGGGCAGCGCCAGAAACGTGGTCAGGGCGGCGCCGGCCGCGGCGACCCCGAGTGTCGCCCAGGCGGCCTCGGTGAGCGCGGCGAGGTCCCACGTCGCCGAACTGCCGACGACCAGCCAGTAGCCGAGGGTCCCCAGGGGGAAGGCCACGGCGACGGCCACCACCGCCGCGCACCAGGCGAGGGCGGGCAGCCGCCGGCGGCCCAGTGGCGTCCGGACGGCCGGGCGGGCCGTGCCGCCGCCCGTCCTGGCGTGCCCGGCGCGCCCCCGCGTGCGGGCCTCCGCGGCGACCAGCGCCACCGTCATCACCACCAGCACGACACTCAGCGCGGCGGCCGGCGTGCGGTCGAAGGAGGCGCGGTAGGAGGTGTGGATGGCCCGGGTGAACGTGTCGTAGCGCATCAGCGAGACCGCGCCGAAGTCGGAGAGCACGTACAACGCGACGAGCAGCGCACCGCCCGCGGCGGCCGGGCGCAGCTGCGGCAGCGTGACGCGCACGAAGGTCCGCACAGGGCCGTGGCCCAGGGAGCGGGCGGCTTCCTCCTGCGCCGGGTCGATGCCGCGCAGCGCGGCGGCGACCGGCAGATGGACGTAGGGGAAGCTGACCAGGGTGAGGGCGAGCGCGGCCCCCGTGAATCCGCCGGTCTCCGGCACGGCGGCCAGCCAGGCGAAGGCGGCGACGTAACTGGGCACGGCCAGCGGCAGGGTGGCCAGCACCGACCACGCGCGGGCTCCGGGCAGGTCGGTCCGTACGGTCAGCCAGGCCAGGGAGACGCCGAGGACGAGGCACGCCGCCACGACCACCGCCGTCAGGCCGAGGCTGCGGGCGAGGAGGTGCAGGGTGCGTTCGTCGGCGACGACGTCCCAGGCGTAGCCCGGCCCGCGTTCGAGGGCACGGACGGCGAGGTAGCCGAGGGGCAGCAGGGCGAACAGGGCTGCGACGCAGGCCGGGACGAGCAGGACCAGAGGGGGGCGGCGACCGGTGCCGGCGGGCGCCCCGAGCGCGGGGCGGAAGCGCCGGCGCCCGGCGGGAGCGGGCGCTCCGGCCGGGCGGGCCGCGGATTCCGTGGGGGTCACATCGGGCTCACGGTGTCCGTCGGTCTCACGTCCTCAGACCAGTCCGACGTCCTGGAGCATGGCCAGCGTCTCCTGGAGGGATTCCAGCTTGCCGAGGTCGATGTCGGGGGACTGGAGGGAGTCGAACGGCGGCAGGCCCTCGACGCTGCTGGTGACGCCCGCGGCCAGCGGGTACTCCTTCGTCTTGTCGGCGAAGTAGGTCTGCGCCTCCTCGGACAGCAGGTAGTCGACGGCCTTCTGGGCGGTCTCGGCCTGCTCGCTGTCCTTGAGGATGCCGACACCGGCCACGTTGATCAGTGCGCCGGGGTCCTTGCCGGGCAGGAACTTGAGCTTGGCGTCGACCTCGTCCTCGCCCTTCTCGGCGACCCGCTCGTACCAGTAGTAGTGGTTGACCAGGCCGAGTTCGACCTCGCCGGACTCGACGGCGTCGAGGGTGGCGAGGTTGTTGGCGTAGGTCCTGCCGTTGTCCTTCAGGCCCTTGAGCCACGCGCGGGTGGCGTCGTCGCCCTCCAGCACGCGCATGCCGGTGACGAACGCCTGGAAGGAGGCGTTGGTCGGGGCGAAGCCGACCTTGCCCTTCCACTCCGGCCGGACCACGTCGTGGACGCTGTCCGGGACCTCGTCCTCGGCGACCTCGTCCGGGTTGTAGGCGATGACCCGGACGCGCCCGGACAGGCCCACCCAGTCGCCCGCGCCACCGCGGTACGCCTCGTCCACCGCGTCGAGGCTGGAGGAGGGCAGCTTGGCCAGCATGCCCTCCTTGGACAGGGCACCGAGGGCGCCGGCGTCCTGCGAGAAGAACAGCCCCGCCTTGGTGCGCTCCCCCTCCTCCAGGAGCTGCGCGGCGAGTTCGGCGCTGTCGCCGTAGCGCACCTCGACCTTCGTGCCGACGGCCTTCTCCAGCTTGTCGAGGATCGGCTTGACCAGCTTCTCGTTACGGCCGGAGTAGATGACGAGGGCGGAGTCGCCGGCCTCCGTGGAACCGCCCTTGTCGCTCTCGGAGCCGCAGGCGGCGAGGACGGGGAGGAGCAGGCCGGCCGCGAGGAGCGCGGTGGTCCGGCGAGCCGAGGGGCGTCGCATGTGGTGTGCCTTCCTGCGTGGCTCGCCGGTACGCCGCGGGTCGCGTCGTCGGGCGGCGAGCGGCGAAGCGATGCTTTCCAGCCAACTGTGAACATGCTATGAATAAGGTAAAGCTTGCCTAACCGTCAAGGTGCCTGTGCTCAGTGCGGACGCTGCCGCAGAAAGGTCATGCGCCCGTGATAGACCCTTCCCGGCCCCTCCCTGCCCAGTTCACCGCGCGGATGGCGCCCATCGCACCGGTCACCTTCCCGCAACCGCCCGTACGGCGGCGAGGAGTTCCGTTCGCGCGTCACCTCGCGTCGCACGGCGACCGCACCGCAATGATCACGCCATCGGGCGAGGTCACCTACCGGGCGCTCGCCGAACGGGTCGCCGCCACCGCCGAACGCCTGGGTCCCGCACGCCGCCTGGTCCTTCTGGCCGGGGCCAACCGGGTCGAGGCCCTCGTCGTCCACCTCGCCGCGCTCTCCGCCGGCCACCCCGTCCTGCTCGTCCCCGGCGACAGCGCCGGCACCGTCGACGCCTTGACCGCCGCGTACGACCCGGACGTCGTCGCACGGCCGGACGGCCACGGCACCTGCACCCTCGACGAACGCCGGCGCGGGAGTGCCCACACCCTCCACCCGGATCTCGCGCTGCTGCTCAGCACCTCCGGCTCGACCGGCTCACCCAAGCTCGTCCGGCTCTCCCACGACAACCTCCAGGCCAACGCCGAGTCCATCGCCACCTACCTGGACATCTCCGACACCGACCGCGCGGCCACCACCCTCCCCATGCACTACTGCTACGGCCTGTCGGTCATCCACAGCCACCTGCTGCGCGGCGCCGGGCTGCTGCTCACCGAACGGTCGGTGTCCGACGCCGTCTTCTGGGACGAGTTCCGCGCCGCCCGCGGCACCTCACTCGCCGGTGTGCCGTACACCTTCGACCTGCTCGACCGGGTCGGCTTCACCCGGATGCGGCTGCCGCACCTGCGGTACGTGACGCAGGCGGGAGGCCGCCTGCCCCCCGAACGGGTCGCCGAGTACGCCGAGTCGGGCCGCCGCGCGGGCTGGGAGCTGTTCGTGATGTACGGGCAGACCGAGGCGACGGCCCGCATGGCGTACCTCCCCCCGGCGCTGGCGGCCGAGCGCCCGCAGGCGGTCGGCGTGCCGATCCCCGGCGGCTCCTTCCGGATCCGGCCGGTGGACGGCATCGAGGAGTCGGGGGTCGGCGAACTGGTCTACTCGGGCCCCAACGTCATGCTCGGCTATGCCGAGAGCCCGGCGGACCTGGCCCTCGGACGCACGGTGGAGGAGCTGCACACCGGGGACATCGCCCGGCGGGCGCCCGACGGGCTGTACGAGATCGTGGGCCGCCGCAGCCGGTTCACCAAGATCCTGGGGCTGCGCATAGACCCGCAGCGCGTCGAGGCGATCCTGCAGGAGCACGGCGTCCCCGCGCTGTGCGCCGGGGACGACGACGCGCTCGCCGTGCTCGCGGTCCGCACCGAGGGCGTCGACGCGGCGGGGATCCGGCGTCTGGTGGCGGACGGCTGCGGTCTGCCGCCCCACGCGATACGCGTGCGGACGGTGTCCGAACTCCCGCGGCTGGCCTCGGGCAAGCCCGACTACGCGGCCGTACGACGGCAGGCGCGCGAGTCGGAGGTGCCGCTGCCGGACTCCGGCACCGACGACCTGCGCGCCCTCTACGCCCTGATCCTCGACCGGACCGACGTCACCGAGGACAGCAGCTTCGTGAGCCTGGGCGGCGACTCGCTCTCCTACGTCGAGATGTCGCTGCGGCTGGAGGAGGCACTGGGCGCGCTGCCCCCCGACTGGCACACCACACCGATCCGGGAGCTCCGCGACCTCGCCGCGGCGCGGCACACGGCCGGGGACACCGGGCCGCGGCGCAGGCTCCGGCACCACCTGGAGACCGGCATCGCCCTGCGGGCCGTCGGCATCGTCCTCATCGTCAGCTCGCACATTCCCGTCCTCACCGTCCAGGGCGGCGCCCATGTCCTGCTCGGGGTCGCCGGATTCAACTTCGCCCGCTTCCACCTCTCCGCGCACGAGCGCCGGGAGCGCCTGCGCAGGCTGTGGCGCGGCATCGCGCGCATCGCGATACCGAGCATGGTGTGGCTGGCCTGCATGCTGCTGCTCACCCGCGACTACGATCCGGCCAACCTCGTGCTGGCCAACAGCCTCTTCGCGCAGGACGGTTCCGACCCTGAGTGGCGTTACTGGTTCGTCGAGGCGCTGGTCTACTTCCTGTCCGCACTGGCCGTCCTGCTGGCGGTCCCGATGCTCGACCGCGCGGAACGACGCAGCCCCTTCGGCTTCGCCCTGGCACTGGTGGGGCTGGGGCTCGTCGGGCGGTACGACCCCTGGAGCCTCGCCCACGTCCGCTACCACCTCAGCCCCACCGTCGTGTTCTTCCTGTTCGCCCTGGGCTGGGCGGCCGCACGGGCCCGCACAGCGGGGCAGCGGCTGCTGCTGACCGGCGTCCTGCTGGCCGCCGTACCGGGGCTGTTCCCCGAGGGGCAGATCCAGCGCACCGCGATCGTCGTGGGCGGACTGGCCCTGCTGCTGTGGGTCCCGTCCCTGCCCGGCCTCGGCCCCCTCAACCGGCTCGCGGGCGTCCTGGCGGGCAGCTCGCTGTACATCTACCTGACGCACTTCCACGTCTACCCGCACCTGCGGGACCACTCCCCGGAACTGGCCCTGCTGGCCTCCCTCGTCTTCGGGGTGGCGTACGGCGCGGTGGCCACGCGCCTGACGAGCAGACTCCTGTCGTGCGCAGGTGAACCGACCGGCACGTGGCGGCCCACGCGCCCGCACGGACCCGCGTGACCTTTCGTCAGGGACTCACGGCCGTGCCTGAACGGCTCAGGACGTGATCGGGAGGTCCTTGCGCGCCTGTTCGAGGTCGTCCTCCCAGATCCACAGCCGGTGGTGGGGCGGCACACGGTGGTAGCCGTACAGGCCCACTTCGGTCAGGTTCCGCAGGTCCACGCAGACCCGCTGGTAGGCCTGTCCGATCGCCTTGGCCGGATCGGGCACCTCCCGGGCACCGAGCTTGATGCAGGCCCGGTACTCGTATCCCAGCAGCAGGTCCTCTCCGAACTGCGCCCAGGCGCCGAGCTGCTGCGTCCATGCCGCCTCGGCCTCGTCCAGCAGCAGGTTGAGGTCGGAGGCGGGCGGGATGGAGGGGTAGATGAGGAACGTGGCCGCCCAGCCGAGAGCCACCATGTCCAGGTTGAACGTGCGCCGACGCGGGTCGTCGCGCGGCGGCAGCGGATCGGACGCGCTGCCGCTGAACCAGGGCGCGGTGTAGGCCAGCAGACGTCCGTTGCTCTCGACGAGCTCCCCGGTGGCGATCACGGCCAGTTTGCGCTGTGAGCCGTCGGGGCGGGTCAGACGCGTGGCCACCATGTCCTTGTGGGCCTCGGCCGCCGCCTTGCCCGCGGCCTGATGCCGCTGCGCGGCGTCGGGAGTGATCCGGGAGACGAGATAGTCGCGCAGGTCCTGCGGGAGCGCGTCGTACGTGCCGTCCCGCAGTCGCGCCTTGGTGCGCTCCAGAGCGGCCTGGGCGGTGGCGGGCGAACCGCCGAACTGGCTTTCCGGGGTATCGACGGACACCATCCGGATCGCCATTTCTATGGTGGGGGTGTCGCCGTCGGTAACACTCACGAAGGCGTAATCGTTGGCGGGCCGGCTGGGACCCACGAAGCCGAGATCTGTCATGATCTTTTCCGGTTCAATTGACTGCGGATGTCAATTCGTACGAGGCACCGGCGCCTGTGAGTGAGCCTGCTGTCTCCAGTATCTTCCGCCGAGAGAGTGAGCGCCAATGCTGCGGAACCGGGCGGGCGCTGCGCGGCGCGGACCGGGCCCGCTCAGCCACCGGCCGGGTAGCGCGCCGCGAGAGCGGCGATCACGCGGGAGATCGCCTCGACCGCCTCGGGCGGATCCAGCACCTCGACATCGGTCCCGAACTGGAGCAACTGGCAGACGGCGACCGGCACCGGGTACTCCAGCTCGACCGTGACCCATGCGGTTTCGGCCCGCGTGACACCGGGGGTGTCCGTCGGCGCCAAGGGCTCCCTGCCCGGCTCGGGCGCCCCGACGACTCCGCGGAAGTTCGCCCGGGTGAGCCTCCGCAGCATGTCCAGGCGCCGACGCCTGACCCGGGCCCGTACCACGATCCCCGGTTCGCGGTTCTCCACTCGCTGCCGCAGTTCCTCCCACACCCGCACCAGCTGCACACCCTCCCGGCGGCGCACGGGCTCGGGGGTCACGGTGACGTCCCCGAGCCGGTCGGTACGGAACAGCTCTGCCTGCCCGGCGTGGTCGGCGACGAGGTACCAGGTGCCCGCCTTGGACACCAGCCCGTACGGATCGACGGTGTAGGTGTGCACCGACGCGCTGCCGCTGTGCCGGTAGGAGATGCGCAGCCGGCGGTCGGCGAGGACGGCGTCGTACAGCTCGTCCATCCCGGACGCGTCCTGCCGCGGCCCCGACAGCCATCCGTCCGGGTCGATCAGCAGCCGACGACTGGTCAGTTCGGCCGCCGGCCGGTGCGGCGCGGGCAGCGCAGCCATCATCTTGCGCAGCGCAGAGGCCATCGCCCGGTCCAGCCCCAGCGCCGAGTGCGCGCTCTGACCGACGAGGACGAACAAGGCCCGGGCCTCGTCGCGGGTCAGCCCGGTCATGTCGGTGCGGAAGCCGGGCAGCAGCCGGACGCCCCCGTACCGGCCGCGCTCGGCGTACACCGGGACACCGGCCGCCGACAGCGCCTCGACGTCGCGGTACACCGTGCGCACCGAAACCTCCAGGCGCTCGGCGAGTTCGCCGGCCGGAACCAGGTCCCGGTGCTGGAGCAACAACAGGATGGACAGCAGCCGTTCGGACTTCACCCTGCGAGTGTCGGGCATACCTGACGGCCGCTGTCAGGTTTCGGACCGAGGATGCCGCGTGCCGGTACGAACCGAACGGAGAAAACTGTGCAGCACGACGACATCAAGGAACTCGCCTCCCGGGTCGCGGGCCCTGTCCTCCTCCCGGGCGACCAGGGCTTCGACGAGGAGCGCACCGGAGCGAACCTCGCCCTGCGGCACCGGCCCGACCTGATCGTCGGTGCCACGCGGGCCGAGGACGTCCAGGAGGCGGTCCGGTTCGCCGCGGGACGCGGACTGCCCGTCGCCGTACAGGCCACGGGGCACGGATATGCCGTCGCCGCCGACGGAGGGCTGCTGGTCACGACGGGCCGGATGACCGGTGTGGAGGTCGACGCGGACCGTCGCACGGTGACCGTCGAGGCCGGCGCACGCTTCGAGCAGGTGATCCCGGCGACGGCCCCGCACGGTCTGGCACCGCTCAACGGATCGGCCCCGCACGTCGGCGTCGTCTCCTACGTCCTCGGCGGTGGTGTGGGCCTGCTGGTGCGCACCTACGGTTACGCCGCGGACCGAGTGCGTTCCCTGGAGGTGGTGACCGCGGACGGCACGCTGCGCGGGGTCACCGCGGACAGTGACCCCGATTTGTACTGGGCGCTGGTGGGTGGCCGGGACAACTTCGGGATCGTGACCCGGCTGGAAATGGACCTCGTTCCGGTGTCCCGGGTGTACGGCGGCGGCTTCTTCTTCGACGCCGAGGCGGCGCCCGACGTCCTCAGTGCTTATGTGCGGTGGACCTCCGGCCTGCCCCGGGAGATGAACTCCTCGGTGGCGCTCGTGCCGATGCCGGACGATCCGGGGGTGCCCGAGCCGCTGCGGGGCCGGCACGTCCACCACGTGCGGATCGCCCACACCGGCAGCGCGGAGGAGGGCGCGCGGCTGGTGGCCCCGCTGCGGGACGCGGGCCCGGTCCTGATCGAGGACCTGCGGGACATGCCGTACACGGAGAGCGGCTGCATCCACGACGAACCACCGGTCCCGGTTCCTTTCCAGCGCGAGACCTGGATGCTGCGCGAAGCGGGCGACGACGTCCTGCGCGTGCTCCTGGAACACGCGGGCCCGCAGGCGCCGTTGCCGGTCGTCGTGGAGCTGCGGCACCTCGGCGGGGCCCTGGCGACACCGCCTGAGCGGCCCAACTCCGTGGCCCACCGGGACGCCGGATACCTGTTGTCCGTCGTCACCCTGCTGTCCGGGATCACCGAAGAGGACACCCGGCCGATGTACGAGCAGCTTCGCGAGGCCCTGCGGCCGGTCTCGTGCGGCGCCGGGCTGAACTTCCTGGGACACGGCGCGAACGCCGGTGAGGAGACGATCCGTAGGGCGTACGCACCGGCGGACCTCGATCGGCTGGCCGGCCTCAAGGCCGTCCACGACCCGGGCAACCTCTTCCGGCTGAACTACAACATCCCGCCGGCGGGCGACGGCCCTACCGGGACGGCCTGAACCGGAGGCGGACGACGGCCAGTTCACCGGCCTCTCGCCGCGGCGGGGCGTTCAGCCGGCACTCCCACTGATCCGGTGACGTGAGGCCGTCGATCACCTGGGCGTGGCCGTGCACCCGGACGACGACTTCTTCGAACCCGGCGGCAACTCCCTGTCCGCCGTCCGTTTCGGCGCTGCCCTGCGCGCCCGTGGACTGCCGTCCTGCGTGCGCGCGATGTTCTGGGCGGATATGCCCAGAGGCTCGCCGAGTTCGCTCATACCCCCGGTTCCCCCTCTTGAGTGCCAGCCCGAGCAGCAGGCCGGCGCCGGGCACCGTCATGCCGCGGTCCGCAGGAGTGTTCGCCTGCATCCACTGCCTCGACGGCCACCCTGGCCTGCTCGGAGGTGTCGGCGACGACCGGCGCCACCGGCCCACGACGCCGAACGGTTTCGCCCGCTATGGTGAAGCGAAAGCGGACAGCAGTCCGGCACGAGGAAGTACCGGACGGCTGTCCGGTTGAAAAGAGGGCTTCGGGTAAGCCCGGGAGGAGGGCGTGTGCAGTCCAAGGCCGGCGGACCTCAGCGGTCGGACGCGCAACGCAACCGGGAGCGCATCCTGGAGGTGGCGCTGGTCGAACTGTCGCGTTCCCCGGACGTCCCGATGAGCGTGATCGCCAAGAAGGCGGGTGTGGGGCAGGGCACCCTCTACCGCAACTTCCCCAACCGTGAGGCGCTCGTCCTGGAGGCGTACCGCCACGAAGTGCAGCAACTCACCGACAGCGCGGCCGAGTTGCTGAAGACGAAGGAGCCCGACGAGGCCCTGCGCGTGTGGATGGACCGCCTCGCCCGCTTCATCATGGCCAAGACCGGACTGGCCGACGCCCTGCGTCAGGTCGTCGGTGGGACGGGAGGGCCGGAGTCGTCCGGATACGCCCTGGTGTACGGATCGATCGAGTCCCTGCTCCAGGCCAACCACGAGGCCGGCGCCATCCGCCCGGGGGTGACCGCCGACGACTTCCTCCGGGCCATCGCCGGCATCTGGCAGATCGACATCAGCGGTGACTGGCACGCCCAGACCACCCGGCTGCTGGACATCGTCATGGACGGCCTGCGCGCGGGGGCGCCGGGGCCGCGGTGAGAGCAGCCGGACCGGCGGTGGCGGGAGGCGCGGGTCCGGCGTCCGTGTGAGTCGCGCCAGGATCTCTGGCCTTGCTAAGCGGATAGCTGTCCGCTACCTTCGCGGGAGCGGACAGCTGTCCGCTTAGGTTTCTCTGCCGCGGGCGGCAGGCATGCGGCCGCCCTGCGCCGCAGACGTACGCCCCTCCCCGCCCCACGCCCTCACGGAAGATCCCTCGCCATGAAACTGCTCGTTCTCGGGGCGACCGGCCCCACCGGTCGCCATGTCGTGGACCTGGCCCTGCGTTCCGGCGACTCGGTCACCACCCTCGTACGCAACCCCGCGGCCCTCGGTGACGTGGCCGACAAGGTCACGGTGGCCACCGGGGACGCCACATCGCACCACGACGTCCTCGCCGGCGCGGCCGGGCACGACGCGATCGTCTCCGCCCTGGGCAGGGGCAATTCGGTGCGCGCCGACGGACTCTTCACGCGGTCCTCGGCGGCCGTGATCGGCGCGGCCAAGGAGGCGGGTGTCTCCCGGCTGGTGTGGCTGTCGTCGTTCGGCGTCGGCCGCACCTTCGACGAGGCGAGCGTCGCCCAGAAGGCGATCTACCGCACGCTGCTGCGGTCGATCTACGCCGACAAGGAGATCGCGGACGACCGCGTCCGCTCCAGCGGTCTGGACTGGACCGTCGTCTACCCGACCCGGCTCACTCACGGCCCCGCCAAGGGCGCGTACAGCGCGGGGGACCGGCTGCCGATGAAGGGCAACCCGACGATCAGCCGTGCGGACGTGGCCGCCTTCATGTGCCAGGCGGTGCGCGGCAGCGAGTGGATCCACCGCAGCCCCGTGATCACCGACTGACGCTTCGCCGTCACGGACCCACCGGTATGACAGTCGTTATGGAGGTGTGTAGCCTGCCTCCTATAACGACTGTCATAGGAGGATGTCGTGACCATCATCACCGTGAACGCACCCAGGGGGCGCCTGAGCCTGGAGCAGCGTCGTGAGCTGGCCGAGACGCTGACGGACGCGGTGCTGGTGCCCGAGGTGGGCCGGCTCGCTCCGGCCGCCCGGCCCGGCTTCCAGGTGCACTTCGTGGAGCGTGAGCGGGACATGATGGCCATCGGCGGCCGGCTGCTGGCGGACGCGGACCCGGACCTCGACGTGATGGTGATCGACATCGCCGTGATGGACGCGGCCTGGCAGCCGGAGGTCCGGGCCGAGGTCGTCGAACGCGTGCTGGCCGCACTGGCGGCGGCCTGCGGGCTGGAGAAGCCGGCGCCGGCCTGGTGGGTCAACTTCCGGGTGATCGACGAGGGCAGCTGGGGGTCGTCCGGCGGCGTGCTGTCGATCCTGCCGCTGCTGGAGAGCGGAGTGTTCACGGAGGAGCGCGTCAAGGCGGTCCGCGCCGCGCTGGGCGCCTGAAGTGCGAGCTGTCCAGCGCGGGCCGGGCTCAGTCCCCGACCGCGGCGAGGATGAGCGCCCGCAGCTCCTCGGCGGTGCGATCGAAGGGCTCGGCGCTGCGCTTGGCGCGGCACATGGCCACGGTTCCCTCGACGGCGGCGACGATGAGCGTCGCGAGGTTCGCCGCCCGCTCCGGCTCGGCGCCGTGCTCCCGCAGGGAGTCGGCGAGCAGGCCCTCCCAGGTGGCGAAGACGTCGGCTGCCGCCGTCAGGACGGCGGACGTCTCGCCGGGGGCCGGCTCCTCGATGGAGACCGCGAGGACGGGGCAGCCGGCCCGGAAGTCACTGTCGACGACGATCTTGCGCCACAGCGCGAGGAAGGCCTGCAGGCCGGCGACCGGGCCGGCCTGCAACTCCTTGCGCAGACTGCGCGCGGTCCACTCGCCCGTGTGGCGCACGGCCTCGGTGACCAACTGCTGCTTGCCCTCGGGGAAGTAGTGGTACGTCGATCCGAGCGGTGCACTGGCGTGCTTGGCCGTCTCGCGGATGCTCGTCGCGTTCAGGCCACGCCGACTGATCATGTCGGCCGCACCGGCCACGATCCGCTCGCGCGCTGACGGGCTGTCCTTGGTCACCTGCGAACCTCTCCTGATCTCTGCTCTATAACAATTGTCATAGTCTACCGTCGTCCTCTCCGGGAGCCGCGCCGATGCACACCCCCCTCACCGAGCCGCCCGCAGAAGCGGGAGCCGACTCGCTGGAAGACCAGAAGGCGGCCATCACCCGCCTGGGACACGAACTGCGCACCCTGGTGGAAACCACGGTCCGTACGGCCGCCTCGCCCGACACGCTCCACCGCGTGGCGGACGGCGTCCGTCAGGTCACCGCCCAGCTGACCGGGCGACGGCGCGCCCGAGCGGAGATCCCCGAAGTGGACGGGTTCCCCGGGGGTCCGCGGATGTACAGCCCCGTCGTCGGGGCGGGCAGCCCGCTGGCCCCGCCCGTGAGCATCACGCCCACCGACGACGGCCTGATCGGGCACTGCACGCTGGGTCTCGCCCACGAGGGCCCGCCCGGCTACGGCCACGGCGGCATGAGCGCCATGCTCCTCGACGAACTCATGGGCCAGGCCTGCACGGCCGCCGGAACCCCCGGCATGACCGTCTCCCTCCAGATGCGCTATCACCAGCCCATCCCGCTGGAGACACCGCTGCGCATCCTCGGCCGCGTCACCGGCACGGACAACCGCAAGGTCTTCGTGACCGGGACGATCACCACTGAGGCGGACCCGTCCACGCGTCTGGTCTCGGCGGACGGCGTCTTCATCGCGCCCGACCCCGACCGTGCCCGCGCCCTGTTCCCCGGCCTGCGGGAAGAAGCGTGACCCGTCACTGCCGACCTTCGCGGCTCTGGACTGAAGGCAGCGTCCTACGACGTCTGCCATGGCTATAACGACTGTCATGAACGAGAGGGGTAACCCATGGCCGAGCCGGTGGTGCTGATGGCGACGATGGTCGCCGAGCCGGGTCAGGAAGAGCTGGTCGAGAAGACGCTGACGGCGGCGCTGCCCGCGGTGCACGCCGAACCCGGATGCCTGCGCTACGCGCTGCACCGCAAGGCGGGCACCACCGGCGAGTTCGTCGTGATCGAGAAGTGGGCCTCGCAGGAGGCGCTGGGCGCGCACATGAAGGGCGCCGCCATGCGGGAGGTCGGCACCGCCCTGGCGCGGGCACTGGCCGCACCGCCGGACATGGTCTTCCTGGACGCGATCCCCGCCGGCGACCCGGACGCCGGCGCCGTCTGACCGACCGTGCGGGCCGGGGCGACGGCCGACACCGGTCCGCCCGGCCCGGGATCCCACCACACCGAGGAGCTTTCCCATGAAGAGCCTGATGTTCGTCGCGCCCGGCCGGCTGCGCTTCGACGAGGTCGACGCCCCCACCGTCGTCGAGGGCACGGACGCGCTCGTGCGTCCGCTCGCGGCCACGACCTGCGATCTCGACCACCACGTCATCGCCGACAAGACACCGTTCTCCGGATTCGGCCCGTTCCCGCTCGGCCACGAGTGCGTGGGCACGGTGGTCGAGGTCGGCCCCGACTGCACGGAGGTCGCGGTCGGCGACGTCGTCGGCGTCGCCTGGCACATCGCGTGCGGCACCTGCGCGCAGTGCGAACTCGGACACCCCGCCCGCTGTCTCCTCCACGGCGACGCCCAGTACGGCCTGCCGGTGAACGGGGCCTGGGGCGGGACCTTCGACGAACTCATCCGCGTCCCCTACGCGGACTTCAACCTCGCCAAGCTGCCCGCCGGGGTCGACCCCGTGCACCTGGCCTCGATCGGCGACAATCTCGCCCTCGGCTGGGAGACGGTGATGCCGACCGTCGCCCAGATCACCGACCCGAAGATCGCGGTCTTCGGCGGCACCGGATCCATCGGCCTCTACTGCGTCGACGTCGCGGTCCACTGCGCCGGCGCCCGCACCGTCTACTACGACGACGACCCCGTCAGGATGAAGGTCGCCGAGCAACTCGGCGCCGAGGTCCACGACGTCCACGGCAAGCGCGAGAAGGACTTCCACCTCGCCGTGGACGCCGCCTGCAACCCCGAGCGGCTCCGCAAGGCACTGCTGTCGGTCGTGCCCGAGGGATACGTCAACAGCGTCGGCATCTACTTCGACGACGTCCGGCTCCCGCTGCTCGCGCTGTACCAGCGCGGAGTCCACTTCCACAACGGCAAGGGGCACGCGCGGCCGAACATGACGCCGACCCTGGCGGCGGTGGCCGCCGGCACGCTCCACCCCGAGCTGGTCACCAGCGGCGTCTACGGCTGGGACGAGATCCCCGAGGTGCTGACCTCCGGCCGGGCCGGCCACAAGCCGATCTTCGTCCTGGAGAACTGAGGACGCGCACCTGGACACCTGGGACACCTACTTCCACGCACCGACGACCCACGGCACGGTGTTCCGCCGGGCCTTCGAGGAAGGCCTGCTCATCGAGGACCACTCCCTCCATGTCGACATCGACGTCCTCGACCCGGCCTTCGCACCGGGCACGGGAACCCCGGAGGCCGGCGGGCTGACCAGCCGGGAACTCCTGCGGGTGCTGCGCGGGTCGACCGGGCTGGACATCGTGGGCGGCGATGTGGTGGAGGTGGCTCCCGCCTACGACCCACGCGGAGATCACCTCGATCGCCGCCGCGACCGTGCTGTTCGACATGGTGACCCTCATGGCCCGCAGGCCCGGGGCCACGAGGTGAGAAGCCACGCGTCACCCGCGCGGCCGGGGCCACCGTCTGTGTCTCCGATTCGCCGGTAAGCTGCGGACACATGATGGTCGACAGGCGACACCCGCCGCGATCCGGACCGCCCTCCTCCAGCGCCTCCTCCTCGCGGCCGCTCCTCACCGCAGGGGCCGAGCCCGCTTCCGTCCCGCTGTACGGCTTCCAACCCCCGGTCGGTACGCCGTACGGCCTGGAAGTGACCACCGTCGAGGACTTCCACGCCCACCACGACGACTGGCCGTGGAACCCGCCCCGTCCGGGCCGGGCCACCTTCCACTACCTGATCCTGGTCACCGAGGGCGTACTGCGGCACGACGTCGACCACGTCACGCGCACCGTCGCCCCCGGCCAGTGGCTGTGGGTGCGCCCCGGGCACGTGCAGTGCTGGCACGACCCCAGCACCGCCCGCGGCCCGTTCGTCCTGTTCGAGCCGGACGTGCTCCGGCCCGACACCGCCCGCGAGCTCGCTCCCCTCACCTCGCACGACGCTCCCGCCGTCCTGACCCCGCACTCCGCCGACGGCCCCTGGCTGGAACAGACCGCGCTCCAACTCCTCGACGAGCACCGCTCCCTGGGACGCCGCCCGCTCGCGGCCCACCACGCCCTGCGGCGCAGCCTCCTCGAAGCGCTCCTCCTGCGCCTCGCCCACTCCCCGGGTGTCCCGGCCCCTCCGGCCGACGCCGCAGCCGCCTCCCCGGGCAGCGGCCCCCGCCACGCGCCCCCGGGCGGCAGCACCGGACGCCGTCACACCTACGAACGATTCCTGGATGCCCTGGAGTTGCACTTCCGTGAGCGGCACCGCGTCGACGACTACGCCCGGCTGCTCGGCTGCTCGGTGCGCACCCTCAGCCGCGCCGCCCAGGCCGCCACCGGCAGGGGAGCACGGGAGATCATCAATGAGCGGCGGCTGCTCGAAGCGCGCCGCCTCCTCGGCCACGCCGGGTGGACCGCCCACGCGGTCGCCGCCCACCTCGGCTTCACCGACGCGGCCAACTTCGGCCGCTTCTTCCGCCACCACACCGGCCTCACCCCCGCCGCCTACACGGCTCGCCAGGCGACCCCCGAGTGCTGAAGCGGATGTGCCGGCCCGCCCGGTGCTACGGCGTGGTGGGCTGGTGGGGGGAGCGGAGCACGAGCAGGGTGATCTCGCTGGGGGCGAAGACGCGGAAGGGCGGGCCCCAGAAGCCGGTGCCGCGGCTGGTGTAGAGGAGGGTCCGGGTGCCGTGGTGGGTGAGGCCGGCGAGGGCGGGCTGGTCGAGGCGGACCAGGTGGTGGAAGGGCCAGATCTGGCCGCCGTGGGTGTGGCCGGAGAGCTGGAGGTCGATGCCGGCCGCCGCTGCCCGGTCGACGAACTTGGGCTGGTGCGCCAGGAGCAGGACGGGCAGGTCGGGGTCGGCGCCGTTCAGGGCTCCGGCGAGGTGGGCGCGGTGGCCTGCCAGGCCGGAGGACTCGGCGGTGACGTCGTCCACGCCGGCGACGACGAGGGTGTCGCCTCCGCGTTCGAGCAGCAGATGGCGGTTGCGCAGCGGCTCCCAGCCCAGCTCGTCCATCAGGTCGACCCAGCCCTGGGCCTCGCTGTAGTACTCGTGGTTGCCGGTGACGTAGACGCGGGCCCGGGTGGCTCGCACGGTACCGAGGGGGAGGGCCTGGGCGCGGCGGCGTTCGGCCGTGCCGTCCGCGATGTCGCCGGTGTGGCAGACCAGGTCGGCTTCCAGGGTGTTCACCGTCTCGCACACCCGTGCCGACCAGCGGGCGCGGTCGAGCGGGCCGTAGTGGGTGTCGGTGATGAGGGCGACGCGGAGGCCGTCCAGCCCGGCGCCCAGCCGGGGGAGTCGCACGTCGAGCCGGCGCACGCGCGGCACGCGGCGGGCTTCGGCGTACCCCCAGGCGAGGAGGACGGCGGTGGTGCCGAGGACGGCCCAGGTGACGATGCGGGCCCGGTCCTGGCTCTCGCCGACGCCGACCACGATCAGGGTGAGCCGCAGGAGGACGCCGAGCAGAACGGACCAGGTGAACAGAACCCAGCTCGTGCCCAGCAGGGTGTCACCGATGATCGCCGCCCGGTCCTGCCGGCGCCGGCCGTGACCGCGCGCCATCGCGAGCGGCATACCGACGAGACCGAGGACGAACAGGGCGGTGCCGACCAGCGTGACGGGCAGCGGCCAGTGCTGGCCGGTGTACAGGAGCACCCAGCAGGGCACGGCCCAGAGCAGGACGGGGGCGATCAAGGGGAGGTAGCGCATCAGGCGGTGCAGTCGGCTCTGCCGCGGAACCTGCGCTTCACACTCGGCGGGTCGGGTGTTGCTGGTGTCGGTCACGCTTCCGTCTCCCTGCCACGCTGCCGTCTCGCGCACTGTATCCGGTCGCCCTCGGGCCGACCGGACCGGCGTTCATGGGCGCGGCCCCTTGGGGCGAAGGGTGCTCCCTGGCGGCAACTCCCGCCGATCTTCGGCCCGTGCTGGCAGACGGCCTACCGGTGCTCGCCCAGTGGAGCCGGGAGCGAGCCTGGGCCCGGCTCCACCGTGTCATCCTCGACGAACTCGGCGCCCGCGGAGAGCTACGCACAGCCGCGGACCCGGCCCGGCCTCTCCGGGACAGCCGCGCCGCTCAGCGCCCCGCCGGCACCCGCCCCAGTTTCTCCGGATTGCGCACGGCGCGCACGGCCGTGATGCGGGGGAGTCCGTCGGCCACGTCGACGTCTGCGGTGACCACGGCGAACACGCCGGCCGGCGTGGCCAGTACGGCGGCAGGCGTGCCGTCGTACTGCTCGTGCATGCGGACCACCAGCCCGGCCGGGTAGCGGCCCGCCGTGGACGCGAAGTACTCGGCGATGGCGGCGGCGCCGCGCAGCGGGACGCGTGGGGTCTCCGCGTGGCCGTTGCCGTCCGCCCACATCGTCACGTCGGGGGCCAGCACAGCCATGAGCGCTTTCACGTCGCCGTCGAGGCAGGCGGTGAGGAAGCGCTCGGTGATCTCGCGGGCCTGCCGGTGATCCGGCTCGAAGCGCCGGTTGCGCAGCCGCACATGGCGCCGGGCCCGGCTGCCGAGCTGCCGTACCGCCGTCTCCGTGCGGTCGACCGCCGCGGCGACCTCGGGGAAGCTGAAGCCGAACACCTCGTGCAGCACGAACACCGCGCGCTCCAGCGGCGACAGCGTCTCCATCATCACCAGGACCGCCATGCTCAGCGACTCGCCGAGCAGCGAGGACTCCATCGCGACATCGGGCGAGACCAGCAGCGGCTCGGGCAGCCAGGGCCCCACGTACTCCTCGCGCCGGGCCCGACTGCGGCGCATCTGGTCGATGGCGGTGCGGGTGACGGCCCGCACCAGGTATCCGCGCGGATCGGCGATGGCGTCCCGGTCGACGCGCTGCCAGCGCAGCCAGGTCTCCTGGACGACATCCTCGGCGTCGACGACGGTACCGAGCATGCGGTACGAGATGCCGAACATCATCTGCCGGTACCGTTCGAACGGATCTGAGATCCCGGACCGCTCGGAGACGGCTGTCGTCTCGGCCATGACTCCCCGTTACCTCAGGATCGGCGCTCGTCGCGTTTGCTCGCCAACTGACCTGCGAGCCTACAATCGTGGCCTTCAACCGCTCTCCAAGGGCGCGGAGCGAGGGCAGCAGGTGAGGGTGACGGCCGCCACTTCCCACCGAGGCCGCGAACCTCCGGACGTGGAACGCCGGTTCGGCTCTCGCCTGCTGGCGGTGCGGCCGTCCTGCGCGCCGGCCCCGACGAGCGGCTCGGTCACGGACGGTTCTTCGCGTGAGAAGCCTGCTGCGCCTGCGGTGCGGAGTCGACCTCGGGAGCCGGATCGACGGCGTCCGTCACGTACGCCACCCCCCACGCCTCCTTCTGCAGGAAGTGAAGCCCCAGGGTGCTGACCCCGACGACCTGCTCGACGATCCGCCCGTCCTCGATGCGTACGGTGTGCTGCTCGATGCTCGAACCGCGCTCGCCGGTGGGCGCGTTGCCGAAGTACGAGCCGGTGTTGTGCCAGTGCAACGCGAACCGGAAAGCCGCCCGGGTGCCGTCGGCGCTGTAGAACTCGTCGTGCAGGACGGTACGGATACCGGGGTGGGCGTGGTGGATCTCCTGGCAGAATTTCAGCAGGAATTCCACGCCCTTCACCCCCCAGGCGGTGGGCGCGTACATGGTGACGTCCGGGGCGTACAACTTCTCCAGGGCGGCCCAGTCCTGATCACCGAGCGCCGTGATGTAACGCTGGATAACAGTCTTTTCCGGCATGGGTTTCCTCCTAGGCAACAGTGCGAAAAACAGGAATGCTGAGGTCAGGGAAAGGCGGCGAGGGGGGAATTCCACTAGTCCACGGCCCGGGCCAGGTCCGCTCCGGCGTGCGGCGCCGCGGGCGCTTCCGGCTCCGGTCGTGGGGCCGGGGGCGGCAGGAGTAGTGCGAGGGCGGCGGCAATGACCGCCACGGCGACCGTCAGGAACAGGCCGTAGCGCACGGCGTCGGTGAGACCGTCGGCGTAAGCCGCGTCCGTGAGCCGGCCGGCCTGCTCTCGCACCTCCTGCGGCACGCCCTCGGCGGCGAGCCGGTTCTGGAGCAGCGCGCCGACCGCCGCCGCGCCGACGACGGCACCGATTTGCCGGAACGTGGTGAACATGCCGGAGGCGACGCCGGTCAGCCGCGGTGGGATCTCCTGCATCGCGAGGGTGCTGGTGGGCGCGAAGACCAGGCCCATGCCGATGCCGAACACGATCTGGCCGGGGATGATCGCCCACACGCTGGAGTCCGCCTGCGCCATGACCGCTGTGAGGGCGATTCCCGAGCCGAAGACCAGCAGCCCGGGGACGAGGATCTTCCGGCCGCCCAGCCTGCCGACCGCGTTGCCCGCCACGGGCGCCACGAACAGCGAGACCAGCGGTCCCGGTACGAGGGCGAGGCCGGCCTCGCCCGCGGAGAGGCCGAGGACGGACTGGAGGTAGAGGGTGAGCGGCAGCAGCACGCCGATGGAACCGAAGAGCAGCATCGCCCCGAGCGTCGCGGAGACGGTGAAGCCGCGGCTGCGGAACAGCTCGAACGGGACCAGCGGACGGCGGTCCTGCCGGGCCCGCTGGTGCAGCGCGAAGAGCCCGAGGAGCGCCACGCCGAGCACCAGGACCAACGGGATGCTGAGGAAGGACTCGATGGTGCCCCAGTCGTAGCGCTCGCCCTCGACCAGTCCGTACACGATCAGGCTGAGACCGGCCGTGGACAGTACGGCGCCCGGCAGGTCCAGCGAGGTCCGCTGTCCCGTCCGGACGTCGGGCACCACGACGAGCGCGCCCACCAGCGCCGCCACGCCGATCGGGACGTTGATGAAGAAGATCCAGCGCCAGTCCAGGCCGGAGACCAGGGCGCCGCCGACGGTGGGTCCCGCGACGGTGGCCAGGCCCGCGACCGCGGACCATACGCCGAAGGCCGCCCCGCGCCGTTCCGCCGGGAAGACGGCGCTGATCAGGGCCAGGGTCTGCGGCATCATCACCGCGGCGCCGAGACCCTGGACCGCCCGGGCCGTGATCATCTGCCCCGGGGTGTCCACGAACCCGCAGACCGCCGAGGCCACGGTGAAGACCGCGAGCCCGGTGGTGAAGGTGCGCTGTGCACCGAACCGGTCGCCGAGCCGTCCGGAGAGCAGCAGCAGCGTCGCGAAGACCAGCATGTAGGCGTTGGCGAACCAGAGGATGTCGTCCAGCGACGCGCCGAGCCCCGCGGCCATCTCGGGGACGGCGATCGTGACGATCGTCGTGTCCAGCAGCGTCATGAAGAAGCTCGCGCAGAGTACCGCCAGCACCAGCCAGGGGTTTCGCTGCCGCGCTTCCGGTGCGTCCGTGCCCATCCCGTCGCCTTTCGTCGGTAGTCGTTGGGGTGCTTCCCCAGGACCGACGCAACCGGGCGTGGAACCGTGACATGGGTGGGCTCACCAGATGAGCGGATCGTCCGGGACGCGGGACCACACCGCGTCACGGGATGGCCCTCGGGCTGGTGAGCGTTGGCCGACCCCGCGCTCCGTCGCCGTATGAGCATTGACGTTGTCGCGTGACCCGGGCGGGCTCGGCCTTCCGCCGAGCCCGCCCTGCCGGCTCCACACCGGAGCCGGACTCGTCTCACGCCGTCAGCGCCGCAGTGTCAGCAGACCCGGACGGTAGGGCCAGAAGCCGTATTCGCCGCCCGAGTTGGGGCTGCGCCCCTGGTAGAGCAACTGCAGATTGCAGGGATCGACGGTCATGGTCTGGTCGGCGCTGGTGCGGAGCAGCTCGCCATGGCTGATGTCGTTGGTCCAGGTGGCGCCGCTGTTGGCCTTGCCGGCGAAGGGATTGCTCTCGGTCGCCGCCTGGGGTGTCCAGGAGCCGTTCAGACTGGTGGCCGTGAACGAGCGGAAGTAGCGGCCCTGCGAGCCGATCGCCTCGACGATCATGAGGTAGCGGTTCTGGCCCTGCAGCTTGTAGACCTGCGGGGCTTCGAACAGGTTCTCCTTCGTGTCGCTCATGATCACGGTCGAGGTCGAGCCGAAGCTGCCCGGGAAGTTCCCGATCGGCATACTGGCCCGGTAGATCTTGCCGTTGTCACCGGCGAAGAACAGGTACATGTTCGACCCGTCGGCGATGAGCGTCTGGTCGATGGGTCCGGTTCCGGAGTCGGAGATGCTTCCGGAGAACAGCGTCTGCTCGGATGACCAGCCGTTCGGGTTGGTGGGATCGCTCGACGTCCGGTAGGAGAAGGCGGTCCTGCCCCACTGGTAGGCGAGCACCCAGATGTTCTTCGGTGCGAAGTAGAAGAGCGTGGGCGCGACCGTGGAAGTCGACATCATGTTCTGGCCGGCCGAGGCCATCTCCGACCAGTTGGTGAACGGGGTGAAGTTCAGAGAGCGCCAGGCCACTCCCGTTCCCGCGGCGCCGTGTGTCGTCGCGTAGACGAGCTGCTTGCCGTTGTAGGGGGCGACGGTGAAGTCCTTGAGCGAGGCCCATCCCGGCTTGGGCTGCGCCAGCGCGCCGGTCGAGGTCCAGCGGTACGTCGACGGGAGATCACACGGGCCGGGGGTGCCCGCACCGACCTTGACGAGCTGCCACTGCTGGTTGGTACCGCCCCAGTCGTCGTACTGGACGACGTTCGCGTTGTCGGCGGTGGAGGCGCCCTGCACTTCGAGGGCCTTGTTGCTGTGGCGCGAGATGAGCCGCACGTACCCGTCCGAGCTGTCGGCCAGCCGCCACTGCTGATTGGTGGCGTTCAGGTCGGTCCACTGGACGATCGAGCCGCCGTTCGCGGTGGACCAGTTGTGGACGTCCAGGACCTTTCCGGAGTGGCGGGATTTGATGCGGTAGTAGCCGCCGCCGGAATCGACGAACTGCCACTGCTGCTGGGCCTGATCGTTCCTGGACCACTGGGTGATACGGGCGCCGTCGCCGGTCGCCATGTTGTAGACGTCCAGGGCCTTGCCGCTGTTGCGGTTGACCAGCACGTACGACGCGTTGGGGTCCACGGTCGCCGCCTCGGCGGGCTGGGCGCCGAGGAAGGTCGCCACGAGCAGCAGGGGCGACAGGACGGCGAGTAACCGTTTGAGACGGACCGGGGACGGGTGGCTGAGCCACATCACAGGGCCTCCTTCGGGGCGGGTGGGGTGCCGCCGATGAACCGCGGAGCAGCCGAGCCGGTGGTAGCGGAGCTCGAAAGTTTCGAGGAGTTCCCGAATCTTCGACGCCACAAGCTAGGAAGGCGGGGCGCTCCGGTCAAGGCCTGTTGCTGTTCTGGCTGCAAACAGCGGGTGCCCGAATGTTTCGAAGGATGAGTGGAAAGTTTCTCCGGTAGAGAGTATTGACGAGTCACTGTCAAACCCTCAATCATCCCTCTCTGAGCGACCGACCATAGTTCGAAATTTCGAACCACGTCGATCCTGAGCGAATTGCCGTTCCGGTGAGGCTCGCACCAACGCATCCGTCCCGGTGGTAGCGGACGAGGCTTTCCTGCGCTCCAGTCACTCCGTGCTGTCTACCTTGGAGGCACAGCCATGGGCTTGCACGCCCTTCCCAGACTCCATGTCCGCCACAAGCTCCGCGCCCTGCTGCCGACGCTGGTCGTCGGCGCCCTCGGCGCGGCCGGCGCACTGGTCGCACCACCGCCCCCCGCACACGCCGCCGAGAGCACGCTCGGCGCTGCGGCCGCGCAGAGCGGCCGCTACTTCGGCACCGCCATCGCCTCGGGTCGGCTGGGCGACTCGACGTACACGTCGATCGCGAACCGCGAGTTCAACTCGGTGACGGCCGAGAACGAGATGAAGATCGACGCCACCGAACCGCAGCGGGGCCAGTTCAACTTCACCGCCGGTGACCGCGTCTACAACTGGGCGGTCCAGAACGGCAAGCAGGTGCGCGGCCACACCCTGGCCTGGCACTCCCAGCAGCCCGGCTGGATGCAGGCCCTCAGCGGCAGCGCGCTGCGCCAGGCGATGATCGACCACATCAAGGGCGTGATGGCCCACTACAAGGGAAAAATCGTCCAGTGGGACGTCGTGAACGAGGCCTTCGCCGACGGCAGTTCGGGAGCCCGCCGCGACTCCAACCTGCAGCGCACCGGCAACGACTGGATCGAGGTCGCCTTCCGCACCGCGCGCGCCGCCGACCCGGCCGCCAAGCTCTGCTACAACGACTACAACGTCGAGAACTGGACCTGGGCCAAGACGCAGGCCATGTACAACATGGTCCGCGACTTCAAGCAGCGCGGCGTACCGATCGACTGTGTCGGCTTCCAGGCGCACTTCAACAACGACAGCCCCTACAACAGCAACTTCCGCACCACCCTGCAGAACTTTGCCGCCCTCGGTGTCGACGTGGCGATCACCGAGCTCGACATCCAGGGCGCCCCGGCCTCGACCTACGCCGCCGTGACCAACGACTGCCTGGCCGTCCCGCGCTGCCTCGGCATCACCGTCTGGGGCGTGCGCGACTCCGACTCCTGGCGCCCGCAGCACACGCCGCTGCTGTTCAACGGCGACGGCAGCAAGAAGCCCGCCTACACCGCCGTCCTCAACGCACTCAACGGCGGCTCCACCACGCCCCCTCCGGGGTCCGGGCAGATCAAGGGCGTCGGGTCTGGCCGCTGCCTGGACGTGCCCGGTGCCAGTACCACCGACGGCACCCAGGTCCACTTGTGGGACTGCCACAACGGCACCAACCAGCAGTGGACGCACACCGCCGCGGGTGAGCTCAGGGTCTACGGCAACAAGTGCCTGGACGCCGGCGGCACCGGCAACGGCGCCAGAGTCCAGATCTACAGCTGCTGGGGCGGCGACAACCAGAAATGGCGGCTCAACTCCGACGGAACGATCGTCGGCGTCCAGTCCGGCCTCTGCCTCGACGCCGCCGCGAGCGGCACCGCCAACGGCACCCTGATCCAGCTCTACTCCTGCTCGAACGGCAGCAACCAACGCTGGACCCGCACGTGACGAGGCCGGCCCACCAACGAAAGGGGGCATCGATGACCTGGTGGTCCCGGGTCGCCGCCGTGGTGGCGGCGGCCCTCGCGATCGGCGTGCTCACCGCGGTGAACCCCGCGCCCGCCGAGGCGGCGACGGTGGACACCAACGCCTGGTACGTCCTGGTCAACCGCAACAGCGGCAAGGCGCTGGACGTCTCCGGCACCTCGACCGCCGACGGCGCGCGGGTCAGCCAGTGGACGCGCCACGACGGAGCCAACCAGCAGTGGCAGTTCGTGGACTCCGGCGGCGGCTTCTACCGCCTCAAGGCCCGGCATTCGGGCAAGGTTCTCGACGTGGCCGGCGCCTCGACCTCGGACGGTGCCGCGATCCAGCAGTGGGCCGACCACAACGGGGGCAACCAGCAGTTCCGCCTGGCCGACTCCGACACGGGCCACGTCCGGCTGATCAACCGCACCAGCGGCAAGGCGGTGGAGGTGCAGGGCGCCTCCACTGCCGACGGCGGCAACGTCGTCCAGTACGCCGATCACGGCGGCGCCAACCAGCAATGGCAGATGGTCAAGCTGTCGTCCGGTGGCGGAAGCGGGTGCGGCAGCGCCCCGACCCTGACGAGCGGTACGCACACCATCCAGAGCGGCGGCAAGAGCCGCAGCTTCATCCTCAGGGTTCCCGCCAACTACGACAACAGCCGCCCCTACCGGCTGATCTTCGCCTTCCACTGGCGGGGCGGAACCGCCGGCGACGTCGCCTCGGGCGGCACGAGCGGGACCGCGTGGTCCTACTACGGCCAGCAGGAACAGTCCAACAACAGCGCGATCCTCGTCGCTCCCCAGGGCCTCGGCAACGGCTGGGCCAATACGGGTGGCGAGGACGTCACCTTCGTCGACGACATGATCCGGCGCATCGAGAGCGGCCTCTGTGTCAACCCAGCACAGCGGTTCGCCACGGGCTTCAGCTGGGGCGGCGGCATGAGCTACGCGCTCGCCTGCAGCCGGGCGAACGCCTTCCGGGCCGTCGCGGTCATCGCCGGCGCCCAGATCAGCGGATGCAGCGGCGGCACCCAGCCGATCGCCTACTTCGGGATCCACGGCATCAGCGACTCCGTCCTCGGCATCGCACAAGGACGGTCCCTGCGCGACAGGTTCGTCGCCAACAACGGCTGCACCGCCCAGAACCCGCGCGAGCCGGCACCGGGCAGCCGAACGCACATCACCACCACCTACGCGGGCTGCCGTGCCGGATACCCGGTCCAGTGGGCCGCGTTCGACGGCGGCCACATACCCGGCCCGGTCGACGGCTCCTCCGGCGAGAGCGGCGTCACGACCTGGACGAAGGCAGAGATCTGGAGGTTCTTCGCCCAGTTCCAGTGACAGGCACGCACGCACCACGGGGTGGAGCCAGGACCGACCCGGCTCCACCCTGTGGACGTGTGCTGGTCCGCTCCCAGTAGTCAGGCAGGCCCGTCGGGCGGTGCCATGGCCCGGAAGAAACGCGCTGCCGATCCGTGTTGCTTCCTGTGACAGACACCATGTCTCACAGGGCCTGCGAGGAGATACTGAGCATGACCGAGATCAGTACGGGCGGCGACCTGGTCACCTATATCAATGTCTTCACCGTCGCTCCTGAGAATCAGCAACGTCTCATCGAACTGCTCCAGTACATGGCGCGGGAGGTCATGCCGAAGCAGCCTGGCTATGTACAGGCCAATATTCACCGGGGTCTTGAGGGCACTCGAGTGGCCAACTACAACCAGTGGCGCTCGCAAGCGGATCTGGCGGCCGCGCGCGAAGACGCCGATGTGCGGGCATGCATGGAGCAAGTCCTGGAGATCGCGACGCTCGACCTCGTACCGTACGAGGTCGTCTCCGTACACCGGCCGTAGGTTCGCCGATCATGGTTTCCGGTAGACCACCACGTAACTTCCCTCCGCCGTGAAGGGCGAGCGCGACCAGCCGTTCCAGCGACCTTCCAGTCGGAGGCCGGCCATGCGGGCCATCAAGTCCAGCTCGGTCGGCCAGGAGTAGCGGAAGACCATGGGATACAACTTGGTGCCGGTCTCCGTGATGGCGATGTACTGGCGGGTGACCGTCTGCTCCACCCTGTCGAACTGGGAGACCCGCAGGACAACCTGGTCGAGTGCCACCTGCAGGGGATCAGTCGACTGGGGCTGGATGAGCCTGTGCGGGTCGGGCACGAAGAGCTGCAGGACAAGGGCTCCGCCGGGAGCCAACCGGGCCGCCGCGTTCTGGAAGCAGCGAACTTGTTCGTCCTGCGTGCGCAGCAGAAAGAACGTGTGCTGCACTGCGTAGACCAGGTCGAAGGGCCCGTCGACGGCGACATCGGCGAAGTCTCCTCGTACCGCCTGCACCTGGGCGCCATCGGGCTTGTCGACCAACTGCCGGAGCATGGCGTCGGACGCGTCGATACCGGTGACGCGCATGCCGGCACGCGCCAGCGGGATGGCGACCCGACCGGTTCCGACGCCGAGTTCCAGTGCCCGGCCGGGCTTGGCCACCTCCGCGAGGAATGCCACGGCGGCCTTTTCATCCTTGGCGGCCGGCCAGCCGATGGCGTCATGGTCGACCATGCGGTCTCCGTAGGTCGACGCTTCGTATCCCTGCACGTGTGCGCTCCTTCTGTTGTCTGCGTCAGTCTTCGGAGACGTCTCGGCGCGAGCTCAGCAGGCCCCGGCCCGCCAGCGGGACCAGTGCGAGAGTGAGCCCCGCGGACAGCAGCAGTCCGCCGCGTGCGTCCAGTGCGCCGACCACCGGTCCACTGAGCGGGAGTCCGACCGGGGCCGCCAGGGTCGATCCGGTCGTCCACAGCGTGATGACCGGTTGCTGTTCCTCCGGCCGGAGCGCCGATTGGACGAGCGTGTAGGCGATCGGCGTGAACGGGGCATAGACCAGTCCCCCCAGAGCGAAGGCACAGGCCGCGACCGGTAGAGAGGGGGCCAGACCCAGAAGCACGACCGATGCGCCCCACAGAGCGATCACGGAGACCAGGACGGCCTGCTGGGGCAGTTTGCGCAGCCGGTTGGTGAGGGCGCCACCGATCAGTGCGCCGACCCCGAAGGCAGTCCAGATGAAGCCCAGGGTGTTTCCGTCGCCGTGCAGGTCCTCCTTGGCCAGCAGCGGCAGCGCTACTTCCACGGGCATGTAGGAGAGGTTGAACAGGAAGACCACGGCGAACAGCCGAGCCGCCATGGGATGCAGCCGCAGGATGCGCCAGCCGGACTGCGAAGCTCGTTCCTTACGGACTGCTCCTGGCTGCGGCGGAACGACGAGCGAGACCACCCCCAGCAGAACCAGGAAGCTCGCCGCCTGGAACAGGCAGGCGACACCCGCGCCGAAGACGACGGTGACCGCCCCACCGACGGCCGGGCCGATCACGTAAAGGGCAACGCTGTTGGCGAAGCCCAGCAGTCCGTTGACGGCGAAGAGCTCCTCCTTTTTCGCCATTCCGGTGGCGATCAGACGCCGGCCACTGGACGCCGGCAAATGCAACACCGACCCCAGCGTCAGGGCAGCCACCATCACCCAGATGTCGATCCACTCGGCGATGGCGGCCAGACCCACCACCGCGAACAGCGCAGTGCGCAGGGCGCTGTCAGTGATGACCACACCGCGAATCGGCAGTCGTAACCGACCGAGGCCCACGCCAAGGGCGATCACGGTGGTCAGCACGTACGGTGCGGTCATGGCCAGGCTGACCGCCACGGGTGCGGAAAGGTCTCCGTGGTGGCGGATCGCCAGCAACGGCAGCGCGATCAGCACGATGCCGTCACCCACGCTCGAGACCACATAACTGGCCAGCAGAGCCGCGAGGCGCGGGTTCCGCCTGAGCAGTTGCGGGTACGACGGGCTGTCGGGCGGCGCGTCTGCGGCCTCGTCGGTGCTCCTGGCGGTCACCGTCGTGTCACCTCCACTGCGGACGGTGGCCGAAAGGACAGATCAGCGACCCAGAGGGTGTGGGGCGTCAACCGCGCCCAGCGGGAAGAGGAGGAGCCGTCGAGGCTGAAGCGCGGGTCCCACAGTTCCTCCCTCTCGCCCAGGTATCGGGTGAGCTTGCGTCGACCACGGTCGGTGTCGAAGTCGACCACACTACCGTGACCGCGTGCGACGACCTGGAGCACACGCCCGGTGGTGAGCTCGCAGGAGTCCACGACGAGTTCGAAGACGGGGTTGAGGCTCAGCCGTTGCTCGAGTTTGGCCCAGGGGCCGGTGAGCACCCAGAACGAGTTGTCCTCCCAGAGGAACCACACAGGCCGGACGCGTGGCCCCTCCGTGGCGAGGCGGGCGACCAGTGGACGAGCCAGGAACGCCTCGACGTCGAAAGGGGCTTTGTCCAGGTCGGGGAACGCCCCGTCTCTTCTGGTCAGTTTCACTCTCGACGGTCCTCGATGCTGTTGTGCCAGGCACGTGCCAACCGCTCCACGGCTTCCGACATGTCCTCGGCCCTCGCACAGGAGAACGACAACCGCAGCGTGGTGGGATCGGGATCCGTCGCGTAGAAGTCGGTCCCCGGTACGTAGGACACCCCCTCCTCGAGCGAGGCCGTCAACAGTCGGGTGGTGTCGGTGCCCTGGGGAAATCTGGCCCAGACGAAGAAGCCGCCGTGGGGGACGTCGAAGTCGAGGACCGAGCCGAAAGCTCCGGTCAGGGCGGACACCAGCGCGTCTCTGCGCTCGCGGTAGATGTCGCGCGCCCGGTCCAGCTGGGCTGCCAGGAACGCGGAGTCTTGAACGAGTTCGTGTACCACCTGCTGTATCAGGTGTGAGTTGCCCAGGTCGGCCGCCTGCTTGAACTTCATCAGGACGTCGATGAGCGACGGCGGGGTGATCAGGTAGCCGAGGCGTGCCGCGGGAAAGAGCACCTTGGAGAAGCTGCCCAGGCGCACGGTGTTTTCCGACGGGGGTGCTGCGGAGGCCGGCACGGCGGCCGGATCGTAGCCGAGTTCCCGGTAGGGGTCGTCCTCCACGAGCACGCACTCGTACCGCTCGGCGAGTCCGGCCAGCCGGTCGCGTTGCGGGGCGGTGAGGCTCGCGCCCGTGGGGTTGGCGAAGGCGGGGACAACGTAGATCATCTTGGCTCGCGGCTCTGAGGCGAGTACCGCCTCGAGTTGTTCGAGGCCGTGGTCCGAACTGATCGGGACATCCATCACACGGGCTTGGAAGAGGCGGAAGACCTGCAGCGCGCCGAGGTAGCTGGGCCTGTCCACGACGACCACGTCCCCGGGGTCGAGCAGCGCCTTGCACAGGAGGTCGAGCCCCTGCTGCGAGCCATGGGTGAGCAGGACGCGGTCGGCCTCGTAGGCACGGCCGGGTACGGAGACCTGGGCCGCGATCCAGGATCGCAGTGCGGGCAGGCCGCTCGCGTCGCCGTACTGGAGGGCGGCTGCGTCTCGTTTCAGCAGTCGGGTGGTGACCTCGGTGAACTCTTGTGAGCAGAACGTCTCCGGGGCTGGACTGCCGGCCGCCAGAGGGATCACGTTGCTGGTCCCGGTGAGCCTGAGTACGGCGCCGATGGCGGAATCCGCCAGGTGTCCGGTGCGCTCCGCCAGAGTGGGAAGCCGTGCGGGTGTGTCGACGAACGTCACTGGGTTCTGTCTCCGTTCTCTCGCGCGGCCGCGCAGATCCGGCGTGGGGTGCGCTGTCGGAAGATGACCGTGTAGGGGACGTCCATGCCATGTCGGTCGAGCAAGGCCTGCCGCACCCTGGCGACGCCCAGCGAGTCTCCGCCCAGCCCGAAGAAGTCGTCGTGCGCTCCGATGTCCGCGATCCCGAGGATCTCCTGGAAGACGTCGATGACCCGACGCTCGGTGTCGTCGCGGGCCTCGGCCCGTCGGCTGCGGAGCACATTGCCCGGTGCGGGCTCCGGCAGTCGCTTGCGGTCGGTCTTGCCACTGGGCAGCAGGGGCAGGGCGGCGAGTCGTACCAGCGTATGCGGCACCATCGGGGCCGGCAGAAGCTCCGCCAGGGCATCGATCACGCCGTCGGGAGCCATGTCATCGTGGTCGGTGACCAGATAGCCCACGAGTCGGGGACGGTCCGCCTCTCCGGTGCGGATCGTGGCGGCCGCGGCTGTGACACCAGGGTGGGCGAGCAGCGCAGCCTCCACTGCCGCCAGATCGACACGGACTCCGGCGACCTTCGGATCGTCGTCGCGTCGGCCGGCGAACTCCACTTCGCCGTCCGCCGCCACGCGGGCCAGATCACCGGTGCGGTACATACGGTGGCCGGCGCCGAGGAACGGATCGGGCAGGAAGCGCTCTGCGGTCTGCTCAGGGTCGCCGAGGTAACCGCGGGCCAGTCCCCTGCCACCGATGAAGAGTTCCCCGACCTGTCCCCGAGCCACAGGGACGAGTTCGTCATCAAGGACATAGACGCGGGTGTCCTGGATCGGGTGTCCGACCGGGGGGAGGCGTCCGGGGGCGGCCGCGGCAGGGTCGAGCCATGCGGCGAGGCGCACACTGGACGCCTCGGTCACGCCGTACGAGTTGACAACGTCGAAGGGCATGCCCTCAGGCCAGACACGCAGTTGCTCGCCGCCCGCCACCAGGAGCCGCAGCGGGCAGGGATCGGGCCAGTCGACGCTGAGCAGCCGCTCCGCGAGCCCGGTCACGACGATGCTCCAGTTGACGCCGGACCGTACTAACCAGTCGCGGAGCGCCGAGCCCTCCCACACGGTTCCCTCGGGTGAGATCACCACCGCGGCGCCCGCGGTGAGCGGAGTCCACAATTCCCACCGTGAGATGGCAAACCCCGGGGACGCCAGCCAACTGGCGCGGTCCTCGGGGCGGATGGCGAAGGCGTCGTGGGACCACCGGGCCTCATTGATGATCCCCGTGTGCGGCACGGCGACCGCCTTGGGACGCCCTGTGGAGCCGGAGGTGAAGTAGATGTACGCGACAGTGCCGTCCTCCCCGGACGGCGGGTCCGGGAGGTCGTCGAGGGGATCGGCCCCCGACGACCCGGTGATCTCCTCGACGGTCTCCACCGGCCCCACGATCAGGCGGACACCCGCGATGCTGAGCATGTCCGCGACCCGGGCCTGAGGCAGATCCGTTGCCACGGGCACACAGATCCCGCCCGCCTGCCACACGGCGAGCGTGGCGATGACGTGCTCCGCGGAACGGGGCACGGTGACGGCGACCCGGGTGCCGCGGCGCACGCCATGTGCGGCGAGGCGCTGGGCGAGAGACCGCGCCCGCCGGTCGACCTCGCGATAGCTGATGACGGTGTCACCGTCGACGAGAGCAGGCCGGTCCGGCACGCGCCGGGCTGTCAGGTGGACGAGGTCATGGGTGCCCTGGGCGGTGGTCATGCCCGCACCTCCCCGATCAGGGTCCGCGGCTCTCGCAGCAATCGCTCCAGGTTGCGGCGGTGCACCTCGATGAAGCGCCGCGCGCTCGACGGGGTGAAGACCGCTCGGTTGTACGTCATCTCGCCCTCGAGGCCGGACGGACCGACGTACAGGGTGGGCACCGCGTTCTGGCCGTAGACGTGGGCGTACCGGTCGGCGTCGAGGTCGATGCTGTAACAGGTCTCTTGCGCGAAGGAGAAGGGGCGGACCCCGGCTTCGCCGAGCCGTTCCGGTGGCCCCAGGTCCGTGGAGAGCACGCTGCCGCGTACCCACACGTGGTACAGGGCGCGGGCGGGCCAGGGCCGCCGGGCCTCGAAGCCGGGGTCGATGGCCTCAGCGATCATCGGATAGGGCAACAGATTGTCGTAGACGTCAAGCACGGTGTCCCGGACGTGCTCCAGGTGCTCTCCGAAGGTGTGCTCGGGATGCACGGCGACCGGCAGCAGCACCAGATCGGCGAAGTGCCCTACGGCATTGAGATCCGCCTTGAGTTCCAGCCGGGTCAGCGAAGAGCCGACCACGATGCGCCGTGCCCTGCAGAGGGCGGCAAGGGCGGCAGTGTAGGCCGCGACGTGTATGAGGTACGGCGTTACACCCGCCTTCCCGCGCAGGTCGGCCAGTTCCGCTGTCCGTGCCTGGACAGTGAAGGGTTCCGTCTCCCGGAGGAACACCGGTGGCGGGGCTGCGGGGTAGTCGGTGGGAACGGCGAGGGGAGCGGGCAGGGGAGTGAGGGCCCGTCGCCAGTAGTCCAGGCGTTTGTCCGCGTCCTTCGGCAACTCGCGAGCACGCCACACGAAGTCCCGGTACTGGTCCTGCCGCTCGGGAGGCGGCAGTTCCTCGTACGCCTCGGCCAGATGCCGGATGACGACCTGCACGGAGGGCGCGTCCAGCATGAGATGACTCGCGGAGAAGACCAGCACATGTTCGCGGGGGGTGCGGCGCACCAGCGTGGCGTGCCACAGCGGTCCCTGGACGTAGTCGAATACACGGTCGCATTCGCCGTTGGCGATCAGTTCGCACAGCCGGTGCTGCTCCTGGTACGGCACGCCGGAGAGGTCCACCAGAGCGAACGGCAGGGAGTGAGCGTCCCGCGGATCCTGGATCTCCTGGCGTGGTGTATCGCCGATCTCGTCGAAGGTGGTGCGCAGAGTGTCGTGCCGCCGCCGGACGGTGTCCAGTGCGCGTTCAAGCCGGTCGGCGTCGACGGGCCCTTGCAGCGTGTACGCCAGACAGACATTGCTCTTGGTCCTGCCCGGTTCGTCGGGGTGCATGAACCGCAGGCTCTCCCACAGCCACTCCTGCTGCGGGCTGAGCGGGACCGGATCGCCGAGCAGGGTCATGCGATCCCCGCAAGTTCCGGGAGCACCCGCTCACCGAGAAGCCGTACCGCACGCATGGCCTCGGCGTGCGAGACCGACCCGAACCGCAGATGCAGGCTCAACTCCGCGCCGGGATAGAGCTTCGCGATCCGGCGCAGGGTCGCGGTGGCTTCCGGCACCCCACCCACAATGATGTTGTCAGCAGCCATGAGGTCGGCGACGGTGGTCTTGCGAGCGGCTTCCTCCATGCGTTCGTACCCCTGGTACTCGTCCGAAGTGACACCGCGCCAACTGCTGTATGCCTCCAGTTGTTTGTCCCGGTAGGCCGCATAGTGCTCTTCGGCACGCGTGACGGCTTCCCTCTGGGTCTCGGCCACGTAGCAGTGATAACTGACGTGTAGCCGGAAGTCCGGCGAGTGGCCGTGCGCGAGGCGGGTCTTGCGGTGCAGGTCGAGCAATCCGCTGAGCTTCTCATGGCTGGCCACCACGGGGATGATCATGAGGTGGTAGCCCCGCTCCGCTGCCCAGGTGAAGGTCTCAGGCGAGGTGGTGGCGGCAATGAAGATCGGTGGGTGGGGTCGCTGCAGGGGCCGGGGCAACATGGCCGGCAGCGGGCCGAACCGGTGGAACCGGCCTTCCCAGCGGAAGTTCTCCGTCGACCAGAGCCGTTCGACGGCCTCGACGCCCTCCTCCAGCCGGGCACGGCTGTCTGCCATGCGTACGCCGAACGCGTCGAACTCCGAGGGAAGAAAGGCCCGTCCGAACCCCGCGTCGAGACGGCCGTGAGAGAGATTGTCGAGCACGGACAGCGAGGCCGCCAGTTTGATGGGGTGGGTGAACGCGGGCGTGACCGCTCCGGTGACCAGCCGGACCTGTGAGGTTCGCCGGGCGATGGCCGACAGCAAGGACACCGGGTCCGGGCTGTATCCGCCCCATTCGTGGAAGTGGTGCTCGACCAGCTTCACATGACTGAAGGAGAGGCGGTCGGCCAGCTCGCTCAACTCGATCATCTCGTCGTAGAACCGCGCACCGGGCATCTCGGTGGGCCCCACGGTGGGCAGGAAGTTGAGCCCGACCTTCATGTCACCGCTTCCCACGGACGCACGTCGTCTCGTACAGGTTCCGGTACTGCTTGTCGGTGAACTCCAGCTTCGCCAGGGCACGTGCGGTGTCCAGGGCCACCTCGTGCGGGATGAGCCGCGGTGTGCCGACGGCCTCGGCCATGAGCTGTGACTGGGCGCACCGTTCCATCACGATGAACAGCCATACCGCCTCACCGATGGTGCGACCACCCGTCAAGAAGCCGTGATTCTGCATGATCACCGCTGTTCCGTCGCCCATGGCCTCGATGACCTCCTTGCCCTCCTGTCGGGCGTTGACGAGGCCGGTGAACCGGTCGTAGAGGCCGTGCCGCCGGTAGATGACGCAGGCGTCCTGGGTGATCGGGTCGAGTAGCCGCCCCAGGGACGACCAGGTCTTGCCGTACATCGAGTGAGTATGGGCGAAGGCCACCAGGTCCGGCCGATTGCGGTGCAGTTCGCCATGGAGCGGATCCACCGAGGGGTTGAGTTCGCCGGAGCCCTCCAGGACGGTCCCCTCGCCCCCCACCAGCAGGAGGTCGTCGACCGTGACCTGGTGGAAGTCCAGCCCGAACGGGTTGACCCAGTAGGCGTCCGGGCGCTCCGGGTCCCGCACGCTCACATGGCCGGCGATTCCCTCGCTGTAGCCCAGCTCGGCGAGTAGATGTATGCCCTCCACCAGAGTCTGCCGCAGCGCCTGGCGTTCATCTCGATCCGGCATCGTGCTTCCTCACCTCTCGGTCACGGGTGCCGCGTCATACACGCAGCGGAATCCGACCTCGTTGTGCCGGTCGGTCAGCAGGTCCTTGCCGCGGTAGAAGGTCGACAGGCACACGGGGGGAGACGTCCAGGTACCTCCGCGCAGGACGTGGAACGCCTCGGGACGGTTCATGAACTCCTGGCCCGTGCGCCCCTTGAAGAAGGGGGCCATGTCGGCGCGGGTGAAGAAGTTGGTGCGGGTGATCTCCCAGACGTTCCCCGCCATGTTCAGGGCACCGTACGGGCTGGCACCGTCAGGATGGGAATCGGCGGCCGCCACAGGCTTCTCCGGCCAGGCGACCGTAGTGGTGACCAGGAGTTCCTCCAGGTCAGCCAGATTGTGGATGTCGTTCCGACCGTACGCCGTGAACACGCATCGAGCCTTGTCGTCACTCCAGGTGTCGCCCCAGGGGTAGACCCTGCCGTCGGTTCCGCGAGCGGCCTTCTCCCACTCGTTCTCGGAGGGGAGTCTGCCGCCGGCCCAGCGGGCGAAGGCGTACGCGTCATACCAGTCGACACCGACGACCGGGAGCTCTGGTGGGTTGAAGCGCGGGTCGTGCCAGTGGGCTGGTGTGTAGTCCTTGCCCTCCGGCTCATCGGGGTGGGCGAATTCCTTCGAACTGCCGACCGCTTCGAGGAACTCCGCGTACCGGGCGTTCGTCACCGCGGTGCGGTCGATGTAGTAGGCGGGGAGCTCCTCGACGCGCAGGGGGTTGTCGGAGTCGTCCATCTGGAACGGGCCGATGTCGGTCACCCTTGCTCCGGCGATGAAGGGGCCCGCGGGAACCAGGACGACGTCCCGCAGATCCGGTTCACGCCTGGCGGTGGCCACTTGCGCCCTCAACTCGGCGAAGTGGCGGTTCTCGAGTTCGCGGAGCTCCTCGGGGTCCACGGAGCCGAAGAAGTCGAGCAGGGCACGCTTGGTGAAGGCCGCACCGCAACCCACCGGTTTGCGCGCGTAAGCGGGCTTGGTGAAATTGCTGGGCCACCCCGAGATCCGGATCATATGCGCCACCGACTCCGGGATCCGGTGCTCACCGGCGACCTTGATGGCGGTGAAGGCGACCCAGTCCACATCGTCGTGGATCGCTTCGCAGATCGCCGCCCGCGCCTCAGGAGCGGCGACGAAGCGGGCGGCCAGGGTCTCCACGGCAAGGCGCCGAACGTTCCAGTCCGCATGTCCTACCGCCCACGCGGACAGTTGCTCCAGGGAGAGATCGTCCGACGTCGCATCGGCCAGCCACTTCTCGATCTGCTGAATCCGATTGCGGTATTCCCGCCCTTGGAGAGCTGTTATCGATTCTTCCTCGAACAGTTCATGCAGCATTCCCCTACCAACCTCTTCCCCGATTCCCGATGAGGTGCCGGGAGAGCGTGTCCGATCTCCCGGCACCGTTACTTTCCAGTCGCGACGATTACCACTTCGTCGCCGACTCGCCCGCCTCGCGGGACGCCAGGAAGTCCTCGGCAGTCACCTTTGATCACCACCTCTCTGCTCCAGTCGGATGGTTATCGAGGCCACGCATGGAGCGCGACCGATCAGGGGGTGCGCCGTGTTCGTCAACGGCGATTCAGGAGAAGGCCACGGTCAGGGGAAGACGAATGTGGAGAAGACGCTGCGGATCTCGTCAAGTGGAGCAAAGGACCGACTGTAATAGATCTTGTTCGTGAGCAGGACCGCCCAGCGTGATCGTTTGCGGGAAACCCATATTCCGGTTCCGGTGAAGCCGTAGTGCACGAATGCCTGCGCTGCCGGGTCCGGACGCCGGTCCAGCATCCAGCCCAGCCCCCAGGCAGGCTCGAGATCACGCGTATGCACCTGCAGAGACAAGGAGATCCAGGTCGGCGGAACCACGGAGTGCGCACCTCGACCGGCGACGAGGAGGTGATGAAGAAATCGGGCCAGATCGGCGGCGGTGGAGAACACACCGGAGTTTCCAGCCGTCTCACCGAGAAGGCGGGCGGAGTAGTCGTGCACGGTGCCCCGAACACGCTGCCGAGCAGTCTCATCGTATTCGGTGGGCGCGCATCGCTTCCTCGATGCGGAAGGCAGCGGCCCGTAACGGGTGTCATCCATACCCAGTGGAGCCCAGACCAACTTCCTTGCGGCATCGTCCAGTTGGTCCCCAAGGAGCCGTTGGGCAATCAGCCCCAGGACAAGCGCCGCCCGGTCGCAGTAGGCCACCCGCCGCCCCGGCACGTCGTGCAGTGGTTCGTTCAGGATGCCCCGCCAGATGGCGGTCGGGTCGGCACCGTACAGCGCGCGCAGATTGGCCCGCTTGGGTAATCCGGCCGTGTGTGTCAGCAAGTGACGCACCGTGACCTGCGCGAGTGGGCGCCCCTTGGCCTCAGGTAACAACTCATCTACATGACTGTCGAGCTCACATCTCCCCTCCTCCCACAACAGCCCGATCAACGGCCACAGGGTGGTCACTTTGGTAAGGCTGGCAATGTCGAACACGGTATCGGAAGTCATCGGCGTGGGATCTTCGAGGGGATCAAGAACCCCCACGGCACCGCCGGCCTGCGGCCCGTCGGCATCGCCGGCCATCCAGACAGCTCCGGGATAAATCCCTTGAGCGAGCCCCGAATCGATCAAGCTCTGCGCACGAGCCGCAAGGCAACTCCATTCTGGGGTTTCCGGCACCCGACGGGACTCCGGGACCTGCTCCCCCGGATCCACAGCTCCTTGATCCCTCATGTACACGAGCCAAGACTCTATGTATGACGCATCGAGACTTGACAGATGCATTTCAGGCGGCTTGATCCGCGCGCACGCGAACGGATGTATTGATCTCTGAACGAGTGACCGAATTCATTCCTTCGCCAGGTGACATGGATCGGTGCGAGCACGCAGCGCGCCCGGGTACCGCTGAGGAAATCGACGGACGGACCGTGCACGGGGGGACGTGAAGCCAAAACCCACGAGACAGCAGTCGGAGCAAAGGCCCAATCGAACTCTTGCCACCAGGTCGATTCGGCTGTTACGAGCCCAGCCGTCTCGTCAACTCCCGAGGACGTCACACCTTTGCTCCTACCAACACTCGCGAAACTGACGGTGTGCAGGTCAGTTGCCTTGTCGACTCTCGCTTACCGCGTACGCGAAGCAGTACGGGCCGGCTTGATCGTCGACCGGCGGTCGGTCCGCGCCCCGGACAGGCCGGCGATCTTGTCGATGCCGGTCTTCGGGGCGGAGCAGCCCGGCGATCAGTACGACCCGACGTGGGCGAAGCCCTCGCCGGCGGCGAGACGTTCAGCCGTCCCGCCCACCACAGGAGGGGCACGGACCCCGGCGCACTGGACAAGTGACAAGCCAAGTGCGGCAGCGGCGCGTAGGCCGGCGCATGCGGAGCGTGGGTTCATCGCATGAGCGGGGGTGCACCCGTCGCCGCGACGGACAGTTCCCAGAGCCGTGCGGCCGCGTCGGGGTCGATGGCGTAGGCGCGGACCCCGCCGTCGTCCATGGGGGCCGTGGGGGCGAAGACCCGCGCGACATCGCAGGCCTCGAGGTAGAGACCTCCGCGGCCGTCGAGCTGTGGAGAGGTGGCGGCCCACAGGCCGGTGGCGGCGCCCTGGGAGGGTGTCTTGAAGTCGGCGCCGATCACGGTGCCCTGCTCGTCCACCCATCCCCGTTCGATCTGCTCGTGAAGCGTCATCTCTCGTTGGAGGCCGGTGATGATCTTCCCCGGATGGAGGGAGAACGCACGGACGCCGTCGCCTTGCCCGAGAGCGTCGAGACGCACAGCGAAGAGGGCGTTGGCAGTCTTGGCCTGGCCGTAGGCCAGCCACTTGTCGTAGCCGGTGCGAAAGTGCGGGTCGTGCCAGCGGATGTCGGTGAGGGTGTGCCCGGCGGAGCTGTTGACGACGACGCGCGCACCGCCGGCGGCGGCCAGGAGCGGGTAGAGCTCGCACGTGAGGGCGAAGTGCCCGAAGTGGTTGACGGCGAGCTGGCCTTCCCAGCCGGGCCCCACGCGTCGCTCGGGGGTGGCCATGATGCCGGCGACGGCCATGAGGAGGTCGAGCCTGCCGATGGTGTTGTGGATCCGTACGGCGGCGGCGCGCACGCTGTCGAGGTCCGCCAGGTCCATGGGGACGACCTCGCAGCCGGCCACGTCCGCCAAAGCGGCGCGGGCGATTTCGGGGCGGCGCGCCGGGACGATGACCCGGACCCCGGCGGCCGAAAGGCCCCGGGTGGTTTCCAGACCGAGTCCGGAATAACCCCCCGTCACGACGGCGGTCGAGCCGGAGAGGTCGAGGCCGGCCATGACGTCCTCGGCGGTGCTGGCGGCTGAGAAGGGCGAGTCGAGCGGCTGCTGATCGGTGATGGTCATGCCAACGACGGTAGGAACTGGAGCGAGGTCTAGATCAAGTCCTAGAGTGGGGGCATGGCGACAGTCGAAACCCGTGGGGAGCCACTGAGTATCGGCGAGGTGGCCGAGCGGACCGGACTCAGCGTGCACGCGCTGCGCTTCTACGAGCGCGAGGGCCTGCTGGTCGGACCGGTCCGACGCACCGCGGGCGGCCGACGGCGATACACCGCCGTCGATGTCGACTGGCTGCTGATCTGCGTCAGACTGCGCGAATCCGGCATGCCGCTCGCCGACCTCAGACGGTTCGCCGAGCTGGTGCGGCGCGGTCCGGGCAACGAGGCTGAACGGTTGCGGCTCCTCGACGCCCATCAACGGCGCGTCGAGGCACAGATTCAGGCGCTGGAGGAGTGTCGCTCGGTCATCGCCTGGAAGGTCAGCGTGTACACCGAGCACCTCGGCCGCGGCGAGGCCGGCGGACTCTGGGACCCGACGGCCTGAAACCGCCGGCCGGTCTCCCGTCCCGGCCGATGCGAGCCGTTGAGGATGAGTACATGACTATCCATGACCAGCGAGTTCTGACGACCACGTCGCCACCCGAGCCCGATTCGATGGGCTCGCCGCATCCCTGGACCGGGTATTCGGCTGCACATGCTCCGTTGCTCGGGGAGTGAAAGACGCCGGTTTCCACGGAGACATCGTCATCCCAGCTGTTGCCACGGAGAGCAGCGGCTCCGTCGTCGTCCGCTTCAGCAACTTCGGATCCCTGATCACAGCCGCCTGGAAGAAGCCCAGCTTCTTCGGCGAGTAGCTCACCAGCAAGTTCTTCGTCTGCTGGTGGTACACGCGTCGCGTCCTCGATGACCTGCGAAAACGGGACCGCGGGAGTCGATCCGCCTACGCGTCGTTGCACTTCGAACTACGCGTCGTTGCAATTCGAACTTGTCGGCACGCGGCGAATAGCCCGGCTCCGGGGAGGGCTGCAATCGCCCGCCGCGGAAGGTCCGGCGGTAACGGAGAGCGTGGACTGCACGCTCCGTGACTGGCCGATCGTCGCTGGCAGGACCCGGTCCGGTTCCCGGATCCGCCATTGTCGCGCATGTCGCGGTATCTCGCGAGGTGACGCGGCATCTCTCCGTGCGCGTGCGGGAAATGGCAATTTCGGTAAGCTGGATGGAGGACACGTCGATGTCTCGGTGCAGAAGGAGCCCGCATCACGGCGGCCGTGTATACCGCAGACCGTGTATACCGGAAATCGCCTTCACAGGCGACCAGGGCTGAGTCCCGGCCCGGGGGTCGGAGAGTTCCCCTGATGTCAGCCCGGCCCACGGGATTTTCCGCCGCCCGGTGCCCGTTCGCCCAGCTCACCCCGTCCGACAAGTGGCTTTCTCAGGAGGTTAGTTGGGATGAACGCGCGACTGCGAAGCCATGCTGCGGTGGCGGCCGTCAGTTCATGCATCGTCGTGCTGATCGCGTTCTACTATCAATTTCCGGAAAAACGGCTGCTCTTCGTCGCCATTGGAGCGACCGGCGTCATCGGTATTGTTCTGGGTGTCTTTCTCAACCGCCCGGCGCATCGACTCCCCTGGCTGTTGCTCGCCGCGGGGAACTTCGCCTTCGTCTCAGGCCAAGCCACCCAGATCATCCTCATCCAGTTGCTCAACGAGGAGATCCCTTTCCCGTCGATCGCCGACGGCTTCTATCTCGCCGCATATCCGCTCTATGCGGCCGGGCTGCTGGGCTTCGTGCACTGGCGCACAGGTTGGCGCGACCGGGCGAGCCTCGTCGACGCGCTGACGCTGACCGTAGGCCTGGCGCTGCTGTCGTGGCTCTTCCTCATTGATCCGTACGCCCGCGCCGCGGATCTGACCTGGTGGCAGAAGGCGTTCGCCATCGCCTATCCGCTCGGCGACATCCTCGTCCTGGCGATGCTGCTGCGGCTGCTCGTCGGCCGTGGCGGCAAGAGCCTCTCGCTCATGCTGCTCACCGCGGGCACCCTCGGCCTCCTCACCGCCGACGTGCTGTACGGCCTGATCCAGCTGAATGGAACGTGGCGTACGGGTAGCGCGGTGGAACTCGGCTGGGCCGTCCTGTACGGCGCCTGGGCGGCCGCCGCGCTCCATCCGTCCATGCGTCGGCTGACGCAGCCGGTGCCATGGCGAGCCGAGACCGGCACGGGCCGACTGAGCCTGCTCACCCTGGCGTCGCTGATAGCCCCGGCCATCCTCCTGACGGAGGCGGTGCGCGGCGTGAGGTCCAACGTCGGCGTCATCGGAGTCTTCTCCGCGGTGCTCTTCCTCCTCGTCCTCTACCGCCTGTGGGGGATGGTGTCGACCCACCGGCGGGCGGTCGGCCGGGAGAAGGTGCTGCGCAACGCGGTGTCGTCGCTGGGCGGAGCGGGGGAGCTGCGGGATGTGGCCGCTGCCGTCCACTCCGCGGTGACGCAGCTTCTGTCGCACGGGCCGCCGCGTTCCGCGCTGCTCACCCTGCCGGACAGCATGTTCTGGGTGAACGGGGCGCACAGCGCCCTGCGCGGGCCCCTGGCCGCACGGGCGACCGCAGCCGTACGGGAACTGATCGCGTCCGGCGAGAACCGCCTGGTGACCCTCGACAGTGTGGGGCCCGATCTTGCCGCCCACCTCGCGGGCTCGGACGAGGAGCCGGCCCGCACCGGCCACGCGCTGGTCTGCCCGCTCGCCGCGCAGGATCACCCCTCGGGCGATCCATTGATCGGGGTGCTGATCGTGGCCGGGGACGAGCAGGACCTGCTCGTGCTCCGCGACACGCTGGCGACTCTCGCCGCGCAGGCAGCACTTGCCGCGGCGCGGGTCACCCTCGCCCAGGAGGTCAACCAGCGCAACAGCGAGATGTACTTCCGCACGCTGGTGCAGAACGCCTCCGACGTCATCCTGATCCTCGACGACGACGACCGGGTCCGTTACGCCAGCCCCTCAGCCGCCCAGGTGCTCGGCGTTCCGGACCTGGTGGGGACCCTCCTCGTCGATCTGGTGCCACCGCAGGACAGCCGCGCGGTGGTCGAGACACTCGGCCGGATACGGAGCGGCGAGTACCAGAGCAAGCGCGAGCACTGGCGTATGGTTCGCGCCGACCGGTCGTCCATCGAGGTCGAGGTGAGGTGGAGCGACCTCCGGGAGGAGGCGACCGTCGGTGGAGTTGTCCTCACCTTGCGCGACGTGACCGAACAGCGCAAACTCGAACGCGAACTCACCCACCAGGCGTTCCATGACTCGCTCACCAACCTGGCCAACCGCGTGCTCTTCCAGGACCGGGTCAACCACGCCCTGGCGCAGGCTCAGCGCGACGGCACGGTGGTCGGTGTGCTCTTCGTCGACGTGGACGACTTCAAGGTCATCAACGACATACACGGCCACGGTGTGGGCGACGAACTCCTGGTCGCGCTGTCACTCCGGCTGCAGACCACCGTCCGTGCCTCCGACACCGCCGCGCGCATCGGCGGCGACGAGTTCGCACTGCTGGTGGAGGGCTCCGTCACGAGGGAGGGCGTGGAGCGGTTCACCGAACACGTGATGACCGTGTTCGCCGAGCCGTTCCGGCTCAGTGTGGGACCGGTGAGTACGTACGCCAGCATCGGCGTCGCGACGACGGAAGACAGCATCGACTCGGTCGAACTGCTGGCACACGCCGATCTCGCGCTGTACTCGGCGAAGATGGCGGGCAAGCGTCAGTGGCGCCGCTACCACCCGGAACTGCAGAGCGGCATGGCCGAGCGCGCCAATTTGCAGGAGGCTCTGGACAGTTCGACGATCGAGACTTCTTTCCTGGTGCTTTACCAGCCCATCGTGGAGCTGACCAGCGGTCGGATCGCCGGCTTCGAGGCGCTCGTTCGCTGGCCGCACTCCACGCGCGGCATGGTGCTGCCGGAGCAGTTCATCACGCTGGCCGAGGAGAGCGGGCAGATCGTCCCGCTCGGCGCCTGGGTGCTCGACCAGGCCGCGGCTGAGGCGGTCCGGTGGGAGTCCTCCGTGCTGCGCGGCGGGACGGCCGACCGCATCGTGCCTTACATCAGCGTGAACGTGTCGCCGCGTCAGTTCCGGGACGACGAGTTCTACACCGTTGTCCGCCGTGCCCTGGATCTCTCCGGCATCGAACCGTCGTCTCTCGTACTGGAACTGACCGAGAGCGTGCTGATGTACAACGACGAACGTATCCTGGCCGAGATGAATTCGCTCACAGACCTCGGTATCCGTATCGCGATCGACGATTTCGGAACGGGCTACTCGTCGCTGAGCTATCTGCGGGAGTTCCCCATCTCGATACTCAAGATCGACAAGTCGTTCGTCGACGAACTCGGGCGCTCGCCGGAACAGTACGCCCTTGTCGAGGGCATCACGCATCTCGCGGACACCCTCGGCCTCACGGTTATCGCCGAAGGGGTGGAGAACGTGAGGCAGCAGGAATTGCTGATCTCCATGGGCTGCCGGTTGGCTCAGGGATACCTCTTCGCCGAACCGGTCAGCGCCGAGGAGGCGGAACAACTCATCCTCGCGCCGCCGCTCGGCCGCCTGGCCGAACTGCCGGTGAGGCCCGTGGAAGGGGAGCGGTGATGGCGGTGGCCCTTTCCCGCTAGGGGCGCGGATCGTGTTCCGCAGGACGCCGCGCGAAGGCAGGAGGCCCGAGTGACGGAACGTGAGCACTTGCCGGCAGAGTCGGCCGCACCGTGCGTCGTGCTGCGCAACGACGAGGAGCAGTACGCGATCTGGCCCGCCGATCGCCGGATTCCGGCCGGGTGGCGTCGGATCGGCGGACCGGACTCCGCCGCGTGGTGCGGGAGTCTGGTCGACCGCCTGTGGACCGACATGCGGCCCGCGAGCGCCCGCGCCGGGGGACGGCCCCCTGAATCCTGGCCGGGCCCCGTGTCCGAGCTGGTCCGGGAGCGGGCGCGGCGTGAGCCGTCCGCTCTCGCGGTGCTCTCGGACGACGCCCGGCTCAGCTACGCCGAGCTGAGCGACCGCGCCGACCGGCTCGCCGACCAGCTGCGGGAGTCGGGCGTCGGCGCGGAGTCCGTCGTCACCGTGTGCCTCGACCGCGTGCCCGAGCTGGTCGTCGCGTTGCTGGCGGTGCTGGGCTCCGGAGGCGCGTTTCTGCCCCTCGACCCGGCGACTCCGCGGCAGCGGATGGTCGCACTGGTCGGGGAGACCGGTTCTCGCCTCATCGTCACGAGCCGCGAGCACGCCCCGATGTTCGCCGGGTGCGAGGCGCGGATCGTCCACGCCGGGGCCGTCGGGGAACCGGCCACGCAGGCGCCCCTGGAGGCGCCGCGGCCGGCCCGCGGCCCCCGGCCGGACGACCTCGCCTACGTGATCTACACCTCCGGATCCACCGGACCCCCCAAGGGGGTGATGATCAGCCAACGGTCGCTTGCCCACTCCCTCACAACGGTGGCCCAGGCATACGAACTGACGCCCAGCGACCGGGTGCTGCACGCCGCGGCGCTCGGCTTCGACACCTCACTGGAGCAGATCTTCGCCACGCTGATCAGTGGCGCGACGCTCATCCTCGCGGGAACACCGACATGGGCGCCCACCGACCTGCTGCACCGCCTGCCCGAGCACGGGATCACCGTCGCCGACCTGCCCCCCGCCTACTGGCACCGGGTCGTCTCCGCCCCGGACCGCGGCGAGAGCCTGGCGTCGCTGAGGCTCGTCATCGTCGGCGGCGAGATCGTCACCGCGAAGGACTGCCGCGCCGTTATGCGCCGGATCCCCGGCGCACGGCTCGTCAACGCCTACGGGCTCACCGAGACCACCATCACCTCCACGCTCTGCGACCTGAACCAGGAAGTGCTCGCCGCGCCGGACACCGCCGTCGCCCCGGTCGGCAGGCCCTTGGAGGGGAGTCACGTCCACGTGCTCGACGCCGAACTACGCCCGGTGCCACCGGGCGAGCGCGGCGAGATCTACATCGGCGGTCAGGGTCCGGCGCGTGGTGTCTGGCGGCAACCCGCCCTGACCGCACGGCAGTTCCTGCCCGATCCGTACGGCTCCGCGCCGGGGGACCGGATGTATCGCACCGGGGATCTGGGCCGGTGGCGCCCGGACGGCAACCTGGAAGTCCTGGGCCGGGTCGACGACCAGGTGAAGATCCGCGGGTTCCGGGTCGATCCGGCCGAGATCGAGGCCGCACTCGTCTCCCGCCCGGAGATCGGCCAGGCGATGGTGGTGGCTCGGGTGCGCGAGACCGGCGACCGGGACCTGATCGCGTACTACACGCCGGCCTCGCCGCCGGCGGCCGACGGCGAGGCGGCACTGCACCCACGGCTGCGGTCGGCGCTCGCCGAGGTCCTGCCGGGCTACATGATCCCGGCAGCCTTCCACGCGGTGGAACGGCTGCCCGTCGCGCCCAGCGGAAAGCTCGACCGCAGGGCCGTGCCTGAGTCGGGGACCGCGACGACGACGGCCGGCGCCGACGACCGTCCTGTGCCGCAGGGGCTGGCCCAGCTGTGGTGCCAGATCCTGGGTGTGGACTACGTCCGTCCGCATGACGACTTCTTCGAGCTGGGCGGCAACTCGCTGCTGGCCATGGAGATGCTCGCCCGGACCCGCGTCATCTTCGGCATCGGCGTCACACAGATCCGCGACCTGACCCGTTCACTGCTGTGGCAGCCGATGCTCGCCGCGTTCGCCGAGTCCGTTCGCCAGGCACGTGCCGGCACTCTGACCCCCCCGGACGGCGGGAGCGTCGACTTCGCTTCGGAGACCGATCGGCGCGTTCCGGCGGTGGGCCGTGACGCGCCGGCTCCGGATTACCGGAGCCCCGGCGACGTCCTTCTCACCGGGGCGACGGGATTCTGCGGCGCGCACATGATCGACGAGCTGCTGCGCCGCACGACGGGCCGGATCCTCTGCCTGGTCAGGGCCTCGGACGAGCAGCACGGCATAGAGATGATCCGCGCGAGCCACCAGCGCTACGTCCTCAGCGATCTGTCCAGCGCGCGCATCCAGCCGGTCGTCGGCGATCTGGGCAAGCCCGGACTGGGGCTGCCTCCCGGCCGGTTCGAGGAGCTGGGATCGACCATCGACGCCGTCTATCACTTCGGCGCCCAGGTCAACTTCATCTACCCGTACCACGAGTTGCGCGCGGTCAACGTCGACGGAACATACGAGATCATCCGCGTCGCCGCCGGCAGGGCCGTCCCCGTCCACTTCGCCTCCAGCATGGCGGTGGTCGCCGGGTTCGGGCCGGCCGGGGTGCGTGAGGTGACCGAGAGCACGCCGCTGGACTTCCCGGAGTATCTGTCGGTGGGATACGTGGAGACCAAATGGGTCGCCGAGACGCTGCTGAAGAAGGCGTCCGACGCGGGCCTGCCGGTCTCCGTCTACCGCCTGATGGACATCACGGGCAGCAGCGGAACCGGCGTGATGAACACCAGCAGCGAGATGGCCGCCCTCATCAGCTTCATCGCGCGGACCGGTCTGTGCCCTGATGTCCCGCTGCCGCTGGACTTCCTGCCGGCCGACCGCCTCGTCCGCGCAATCGGACACATCTCCACCCGCCATCCCGCGCGCGGCGAGGTCTACCACCTCACCAACCCCCGTCCCGCCCTGCTGGATTCGCTGGCCGAGCGCATGCGCCGGCGGGGATACCCGGTTCAGGAGATCCCGTACGCCGAGTGGATCGCCGCTCTGGTGAAGTACGCGGCCGGGCACCCCACCGACGCGATAACACCGTTCGTCCCACTCTTCGTCGACCTGTGCCATCACGCCGACATCACCGTGAGCGAGATGTACTTCCAGGGCGTTTTCCCGGAGTTCAGCCGCACCAACGCGGAACGGGCACTGGTGGACGCCGGGATCGACATTCCGCCCGTGGACGCGGAGATGCTGGACCGCTACATCGACTTCCTCGAACAGCCGGAGCACGTCCGGCCGGTGAACAGCCGAGGGCAGGGAGCGGCACGGTGGTGAGCCGATGCCCCGGCTGGGAGGCACTGGACGTGCTGGAAGCGGCGCCCGACGGTCCGGTGGCCTTCTGTGCCGACCTCAGTCCCGCCGGCCTCTTGGCGGCGTACCGTGCCGGGGTCTACCCGTTCCCGGCATCCGACGAGTACACCCGCGCCCTCAACGAAGTGGTCTTCGCCGATCAGGTCCAGGAGGGCGGCATCCGGCTCGTGGGGGAGGAACCGGCCGATCCCTTCGCCGTCTCCTGGTGGTCACCCGACCCCAGGCCGGTGCTGCCCGTCTCGGCTGCCCATCTGAGCCGGAGCCTCGCCCGGCGACTGCGCAACCGGCTGCTGTGGTCGACCAGCCTGGACCGGGGCTTCGAGCGGGTCCTCCGCGAATGCCGCGGCGACCGTGCCCCGCTGTGGCTCACCGAAGAGCTGATCGCGAGCTTGATCCGCCTTCACGAACTGGGTCACGCTCACAGCGTCGAGGTGTGGGAGGACGGCGATCTGATCGGCGGCGTCTTCGGCCTCAGGGTCGGATCGGTCTTCAGCATGGACTCGATGTTCTTCCGGCGTCCCGGCGCCTCGAAGGTCGCGGTGAGCGACCTCGCTGCGCGTTTCGCCCAGGCCGGCGGCGAACTGCTCGACGCGCAGCGGGACAGCCCGCACGTCCGCGACCTGGGCTGCATTCTCCTCCCGCGAGAGCAGTACGTGGGATACCTCCGCCGCACCGCGCGTGACACCCGCCCGATGCCCACCGGCACCTTGCCCGCCCGCCGCCTCGCCCAGCCGGCGGCATCGCGTTGACCGTGCTCGTCGCGCTGCCCGGCGCCCCGAATCTGCTGGCCAACGCGGTGAAGTTCACCCCCGGCGGCGGGAAAGTCAGTGTACGAGCCGGCGCGCGGGACGGGGAGGCGGTGCTGAGCGTGAGCGACACGCGCCTCGAACGCCACCGAGCAGGCCCTCCCGGGTACCGGTCTGGGCCTGACCATCGTGCACACGATCGTGGCGAACCATGGCGGCCGGACGGAGGTGAGCTCCGAAGAGGGCCGGGGTACCACGATCACCGCCTGGCTGCCGCTCACCGGTACTGACGGTGGGGCGCAGACCAGTCCTCGCGCGCCGAGCTGAAGGGCCGTCAGAAGGCACGGGAAGTCATGGGCATGAGGGTGCCTGGGAACCGGGCTACCCGGGCCGTAGCCCGACCGTAACCCCGGCTCGGCGTCCGCTTTCTCGATTTGCGATCATCAGTGGTTCATTCTTTGCTGGATATGTCCGACGAGCGGATCGCTTGCTCTCCGTCATCGCACGCCGCACCGAAACCGTCGAGACCGGTCTGTTCGGTGGTCCCGGCCGCGCCTTGTGGCCGTGCCCTGACATGTGGAGGCGGACGATGGAACCGGAATCGAAAGCCACGCCAAGGCAGTATGCGGCCGACGATGAAGAGCGTTTTCGGCTACTGCTCAAGAACTCTCCGGACATGGTCTTCCGCCGGACGATGGAGGGCGTCTACCGGGAGGTGTCCGCCGCGGGGCAGGCATTGCTGGGCCGTCCGGTCGAGGAGATCGTGGGGACGTCGCTGGAGTCCTGGGTCCATCCGGCCGATGTGGAGGAATTCGAGTGGGCGGAGCGGGATCTGCTCCGCGACGGCCGGGTGTCGGTGTGTCTGCGTCTGCGGCATGCCGACAGGCACTCGATGTGGGCGGAGTTGACGTCCTGGGTGGTGCGGGGACCCGGAGGCGAGCCGATCGAAGTACGCGGGTTCGTCCGTGAGGCGGAAGGCCAGCGGCGCAGGGAGGAAGCGCTGCGGCTGTTGCAGGATCAGGCACGTTCGGTCATCGAGACCGCCCGGGACGCCTTCGTCTCCGTCGCCGAGGACGGCCTGGTCATCGGCTGGAACCTGAGCGCAGAGAGGCTGTTCGGGTTCAGCCACCGCGAGACGGTGGGCCGTCCGCTGACGGAGACGATCATTCCTGACCGGTACCACGCCGCGCACAGGGCCGGTCTGCAACGGGTGCTGGCCGGCGGAGAGGCTCATGTGCTGGGCCGTCAGGTCGAACTCACCGCCCGTCATCGCGACGGCCACGAGATCCCGGTCGAACTGGCGGTGTGGCGGCTGAAGTCGGCGAGGGCGCGCTGCTTCAACGCCTTCATCCGGGACATCAGCGAGCGCAAACAGGCCGAAGCCGCTGTGGCGGAGGCCCGCGACCAGGCGATCGCCGCGTCCCAGGCGAAGTCGCAGTTCGTCGCCTCCATGAGTCACGAGATCCGCACCCCCATGAACGGCGTCATCGGGCTGAGCGACCTGCTGCTGGGCACCGAACTGGATGCCGAGCAGCGACGTTACGCCGAGGGCATTCAGGCCGCCGGCACGGCACTGCTGTCGCTGATCAACGACATCCTGGACTTCTCCAAGCTGGAGGCGGGCAAGCTGGAACTGGACGCAGTCGCCTTCAGCCCGCAGGTGCTGGTGGAGGAGGTCGTCTCGCTGGTGGCGCAGACCGAGCAGGCCCAGGGCCTGGAACTGCTCAGCGACTGCCATCCCCACCTGCCCGCGATGGTGCTCGGCGACGCCGGCCGATTGCGGCAGATCCTGCTCAACCTGGCGTCCAACGCGGTGAAGTTCACCAAAACCGGCGAGGTCGTGCTCCGTGCCCGCCCGGCCCCGTCCCGGCCACCCGCAGAGCAGGCGCCGTGGCTGCGATTCGAGGTGGCCGACACAGGCATCGGTATCGCCGAGGCCGATCAGGCGCGGATGTTCGACGCCTTCTCCCAGGCCGATGCCTCCACCACCCGCCGCTACGGAGGCACCGGTCTGGGCCTGGCCATCTGCCGCAGGCTCACCGAGGCCATGGGCGGCTCCATCGGCGTCAACAGCCAGCCCGGCCAGGGCAGCACCTTCTCCTTCGAGGTACCGGTTCGCGCACCCGACGCCCCCGAACAATCCCCGGCCCCACCGCACCCCGACATCCTTCGCGGGCTGCGGGTCCTGGTCGTCGACGACAACGACACCAACAGGCTGATCCTCGACACGCAGCTGCGCAGATGGCACATCCAGCCGGCCGTGGTCGCCGGCGGCCCCCAGGCACTGGTGGCCCTGCACGAGGCAGAGGCCGCCGGTCGTCCCTTCCACCTCGCCCTTGTCGACATGCACATGCCTGACATGGACGGCCTGGAACTCGCCCGCCGGATCACCACCGATCAGAACTTCGCCCGCGTGCGGCTGCTGCTGCTCACCTCCGGCCCCCCGCCGCCCGCCGCCGAGTTGCAGGCGGCCGGGATCGCCCAGAGCCTGTCCAAGCCCGTTCACCAGTCGCAGCTCCTGGACGCCCTGGTCGAAGTGGCCTCCCGGACAACGCCGGTGGCCGGAGCGGCTCCGAAAGCGCAGGCCCCCGGCCCGCCCCGGCCCGCCCACCGGGGCCGTCTCCTGCTGGTCGAGGACAACGAGATCAATCAGATGGTCGCCCAGGGCATGCTCACCCGACTCGGCTACAGCGCGGACACCGCCGCCGACGGCGCCGAGGCTCTGCGCATGACCGCGGAACACGATTATCAGGCCGTGCTCATGGACTGTCACATGCCCCGGATGGACGGCTACAGCGCCACCAGGGAACTGCGCCGCCGGGAACGGGACAACGGCCGTCACCTGCCGGTGATCGCCATGACCGCCAGCGCTCTCGCCGAGGATCGGGAACGGTGCCTGGCCGCGGGCATGGACGACTACGTCTCCAAACCCGTCAGTGCCGACGACCTGGAACAAGCCCTCGCGCACTGGGTCCGCCCGGCCGACCCACAGGCGGTCAACGATGACCTGCGCGCATCCATCGAGCAGCGGCTGAACGAACTACGCGGCGCCGGCACCCCGGCCGAGCACGAACTGGTGAACAGGCTGGTGGACCACTTCCTGGTCCAGGCCCCCGAGATGACCAGCGCACTCTTCCACGCGCTCGACCGCCACGACACGCAGGAGATCGCAGATCAGGCACACAGCCTCAGAGGTGCCGCCGGCAACATGGGCGCCGAGGGCCTCGCCGCCCGCTGCCAGGAGCTGGAAGAGCAGGCACGTGCCGGACACCCGGCCTCACTGGCCGAGACCGCTCCCCGCCTCCAGGACGAACTCGACCGCACCTGTCGCATTCTCGAGACGCTCCGCTCCCAAACTCCCGGCCGTGAACCTGGTTGAGGTGCCGCCCGCACACCGCCGCCCGGGCGCGTACGGGCCGGAGGAGGGAAGGAGAACCTGTGGGCAAGGCTCAAGTCCTGCCGCCCGCCCGCCGTAATGCGGCGGTCTGGGCGTATGCGGCAGCAGGGACCACGATCATCGTCTTCTATCTGGTCACGTCCTCCCCAGCGCGTTACATGCTGCCCGTGCTGGTGGCCGCCTCGGTCGTCTTCGCGATAGCAATGGGACTCACCAGGAACAGGCCCCCATCGTTCGTTCCGTGGTGTCTCTTCGCGGCGGCAATGGCACCGTACACGGTGGCGGACGCGATCTGGGGCATGTACCAGGTCCGCGACGCAGACGTTCCGTTCCCGGGTGTGGCCGACATGCTGTACCTGGGCAGCTACCTGTTGTTCGCTGCGGGCCTGGTGACGTTGGCCCGGCAGCAGTCAGGCCGTCTGCACTGGGCGGGGCTGCTGGACGCGGGAATCGTCACGCTGGGGTTCTGCATTCTGGCGTGGGCGTTCATCATCGCCCCCTACCTGCGCAGCGATCTGTCCGCGTGGCCACTCGCGGTGTCCATCGCCTACCCCGTCGCCGACCTGGTGCTGTTGTGCATGGCCGCGCGGCTGACGCTCACCACAGGCAAGCGTACTCCGTCGTTTCTTCTGTGCACCGGATGGCTGCTGGCCCTCCTCGCCGCCGACGGCCTCTACTACGGAACGACGGCGACGACCGGAACCGCGATCGCTGAAGACGTGTCCGAAGTGGGGTGGATGGTCTCGTCCCTCCTGCTGGGGGCTGCGGCGTTGCACCCGTCGGTCGGCCGTCCGACACAACTGTCGGACGACAAGGAGAGCATCCCCCGGAAGCGACTGTCGATCCTGATCGCGCTCATCCTGGTGGGGCCTTTGATCGTGGTGGCCAATGTCGGGGGTATCCGGTACCAGCCCGTGAACGTCACGGTGATCGTCGGCATGCTGGCGACCCTTTCGCTGCTGTTGGTGCTGCGCATCGCGTTCCTGGCCCAGTACGCCCAGAGCAGGGCTGCCGAAGCACGGACGCGGGCCCACGACCTCGCAGCATCACTGCGACAGCAGGAAGAGCTACAAAAGCAGCTGAGTCATCGGGCGACCCACGACCCGTTGACGGGTCTGGCCAATCGAATGCTGCTGAATGAGCGCCTGGAATCCGCTCTCGGCCGGTGCTCCGCCACTTCCCCCGCCGGACTGCTGATGCTCGATCTCGACGGCTTCAAGGAAGTCAACGACACGCTGGGGCACCCGTCCGGCGACGAACTGCTCATTGACGTCGCACGGCGGCTGACAGGAAGGGTCCGCGAACAGGACATCGTGGCCAGGCTCGGCGGGGACGAATTCGCACTGCTCGTGGAAGGCGTGGGCGCGAGCGCACTGTACGACTACACCATGCGGATCCTCGACTCCTTCAATGACTCCTTCATCCTCGCCCATGGCCGTTCGCTTCACATGACGACAAGCATCGGAGGACGGAGCATCACCAGGCCGACCACGCCGGCAGAAGCGCTGAGGGACGCTGACATCGCCCTGTACCGAGCCAAAACCGCAGGCAAGAACCAAGCCGTGTTCTTCGAATCCCCGTAGCGGAGTCGTGAATCGGCTGGGCGACAGGCGCCTGACGGGTGCTGAGACCACGGCAGGCGCCTGTCTTCGGGCGTCTAGAAGAAACCCAGCTTCTTCGGCGAGTAGCTCACCAGCAGGTTCTTCGTCTGCTGGTAGTGGTCGAGCATCATCTTGTGCGTCTCGCGCCCGATGCCCGACTTCTTGTACCCGCCGAACGCCGCGTGCGCCGGGTACGCGTGGTAGCAGTTGGTCCAGACGCGGCCCGCCTTGATCTCGCGGCCCAGGCGGTAGGCCGTGTTGCCGTCGCGGGTCCAGACGCCCGCGCCGAGGCCGTACAGCGTGTCATTGGCGATCTTCAGGGCCTCGTCGACCGAGTCGTACGTGGTGACCGAGACGACCGGGCCGAAGATCTCCTCCTGGAAGATCCGCATGTCGTTGGTGCCGCGGAAGATCGTCGGCTCGATGTAGTAGCCGCCCTCCAGGCCGGGGACCGCGCGGGGGTTGCCGCCCGTGACGACCTCGGCGCCCTCCTTCCTGCCGATGTCGAGGTAGGAGAGGATCTTCTCGTACTGGTCGTTGCTGGCCTGCGCGCCGATCATCGTGGCCGGGTCCAGCGGGTCGCCGCCGACGATGGCCTTCGTGCGCTCGACGCAGCGGGTCATGAAGTCGTCGTAGATGGACGACGGGATCAGGGCGCGGGACGGGCACGTGCAGACCTCGCCCTGGTTGAGGGCGAACATCACGAAGCCCTCGACGGCCTTGTCCAGGAAGTCGTCGTCGGCGGCCATCACGTCGGGCAGGAAGATGTTCGGGCTCTTGCCGCCCAGTTCCAGCGTGACGGGGATGATGTTCTCGCTCGCGTACTGCATGATCAGGCGGCCGGTCGTGGTCTCGCCGGTGAACGCCACCTTCGCCACGCGCGGGCTGGACGCCAGCGGCTTGCCCGCCTCGACGCCGAAGCCGTTGACGACGTTGAGCACGCCGGGCGGGAGCAGGTCGGCGATGAGGTCGACGACGTAGAGCAGGCTGACCGGGGTCTGCTCGGCCGGTTTGATGACGACGCAGTTGCCGGCCGCCAGCGCGGGGGCCAGCTTCCAGGCGGCCATGAGGATCGGGAAGTTCCAGGGGATGATCTGGCCGACCACGCCCAGCGGCTCGTGGAAGTGGTACGCGACGGTGTCGGCGTCGATCTCCGCGATGCTGCCCTCCTGCGCGCGGACGACGCCGGCGAAGTACCGGAAGTGGTCCACGGCCAGCGGGATGTCCGCGGCGAGTGTCTCGCGGACCGGCTTGCCGTTCTCCCAGGTCTCGGCGACCGCGATCTCCTCCAGGTGCTGCTCGATGCGGTCGGCGATCCGGTTGAGGATGTTGGCGCGTTCCGTGGTGGACGTGCGGCCCCATGTGTCGGCCGCCCGGTGCGCGGCGTCCAGGGCGAGGTCGACGTCGGCCGCTGAGGAGCGGGCGACCTCGCAGAAGACCTTGCCAGTGACGGGGGTCGGGTTCTCGAAGTAGCGGCCCTCCACGGGAGGTTTGAAGTCGCCGTCGATGAAGTTGTCGTAGCGGCGGGCGAAGGTGACGATGCTGCCGTCCGTTCCTGGCTGCGCGTACACCATGGCGGCTCTCCTCGGTGAAGGGCGGTGACGGCCCACGCCGTCGTGACGCCCCTCACTGTGCGACCGGGAGGTTGGCGCAAGGTTGGCGCCGTGACGGTGCTCAGTCGCGCAGGGCCGTCGTCAGTCTGCCCGCCGCGATCGCCCGGCGGGTGTCCTCCGGCCCGAGCAGCCGCAGCGCGTGCTCGTGGATCTGCGCGTCGTACGGGGCGCGTTCGCCGTAGCGCAGGGCGTGTTCCGGGCGGGTGCTCGCCAGCACGGCCTCGCGTACGGCCACGTCCAGGCGGGTGCGCCACTCCTCGATGCCCGGTGCCTCGGAGCGGGGGAGCAGCGGGCCGCCGTACAGGCGCAGGGCGGTGTCCGTGTCGCCCTGCCCCAGGGCGCGCAGGACGTCGGCGGCGTCGCAGGACACGGGGGTGGTGAGGGCGTAGCGGCGGGGGGAGACCCCGCCGCCGAGGGCGCGGCGCAGGTGGGAGATCTCCGCCTTGAAGGTGGACGCGGTGACCGGCCGGTCGCCGTACAGGGCGGCGCGCAGCCGTTCCGGGGAGAAGCCCTCGGGTTCGAGCGCGAGCAGGGTGAGGATCTCCAGTTGGCGGGGGCGCAGGGCGAGTCGTCGTCCCTCCCGTACGGCCCGCTCGGCGCCCAGGCAGGTGAGCCGGACCTGGCCCGGGCCGGACACCGTCTCGAGGCCGAGGCGGGCCTCGATCGTGGACACCAGGGTGCGTACGGTCGACATGGCCAGGGGGTGCGAGCGGTCCCAGGTGGTGGACAGGTCCAGCACGCCGAGGACACGACCGTCCGGGCCGTGCACCGGGGCGCAGTAGCAGACCCAGCCGTGCAGCGCGGACACCAGGTGCTCGGCCGAGAAGACGGAGCTGGGCCGGCCGGTGCGCAGGGCGAGGGACAAGGCGTTGGTGCCCATGGCCGGCTCGTCCCACCGGCCCCCCGGCGCGAAGTTGACCCGCTCGGCCCGGCGGCGCATGGTCGGGCCGCCGCAGGTCCACAGGATGGTGCCGGACTCGTCGGTGACCGCCGTGACGAACCCGGCGTCCTCGGCGATGCTGTGCAGCTCCCCGGCGAGAGCGGAGACCGGCCCGTACAGCGGTGAGGACGTCCAGCGCTGGTGCACCCGGCCGCCGTCGGTGACCGGGGCGCTGTCCCGGGCCGGGTCGACGCTGCTCAGGGAACGCGCCCAGGACTCGGTCACCTCGTGGCGCAGCGCGGTGCTGCCGCCCGGCCGGGTGCCCGGGACGCTCAGCCTCGGCACCCAGCGGGACCACTCGTGCTCCAGCACGGCCCTGCGCTGCCGGAGGTCAGGGCGCTGTGACATGGCCTCTCCCCGCCGTCGTCCCGGGACGGCCGGCGCCGGGATCGGGTCCCGGGGCCGGTCGTCGGCGTGACGACAGTGTTACCGGATTCTCGCCGCCGGGGCGAGATCCCTGTTCGAGCGGTGGACGCCCGCGCGAGGGGACCGGGGCGTGCGCTGAACGGGCGACCGCCTGACTGGATGTTTGTCCGGTGCCCGCATGCCGCCGTCCGGGTGACGGGTTCACTCGACCCGACGGACGGGGTCCCGGCCGCGTACCACTGGCGTGCGGTGCCGCGTTGCCCTGGCATGGACAGTTCTGAGACGGCGCGGCGCCTTCTCGTGGCCGGTGCCGCGCCCCGGCCGTACGCCGAACTCACCAGCGCTTACGCGGGTCATCCGCCGATCTACGCGGCCCTGGTGGCCGAGTGGGAGGCCCGCGGTCACGCGGTGCCGGAGCACCGCGACGGGCAGTGGGTCTCCTTCGCCGCCCCGGCCGAGAGCGAGACCTGGACCGCCGTCACCTCGTGGACCGCCGGTCGGCACCTGGGCCCGGTCGTCCCGCCCGGCCCCCGACTCACCAGCCGTCCGGCACCACAGGGTCCGCGCTGACCGGTGCCAGCACGGCGAGGGTGCCGGTGGCCTCGCGCAGGGCCGACTCGAGGGCGCCGGGCCGGTGCAGCGTGCCCGTGCCGTCCGGCGGGACGAGCCACTCCAGGCGTCCCGCGGGCCGGTACGGCGGCGGCACGGCGACCCAGGAACCCCGGCCGACGTGCCGGACACCGAAGCCGATCCACTCGCTGACCGGATCGGGTGGCAGGAAGAACCCCACTCTGCGCGCGGCGGAGTCCACCAGGGTGGGGCCGGGCACCTTCAGGGGGTCGCGCCACAGGATGTCCAGGGCGAGCAGGCCGAGTCGGTCGGGGACGCTGAGCACGTCCCAGTAGCGTCCGGCCTCCACGACCGCCGTCCCCGTGCCGTGGTCCCACTCCCGCTTGCACACCTGGGGATCCGTGGCCGCCGCGGCCAGCCACTCGACGGCTTGCTTCCACATGACGCTCTGCATGGCCACCCCAGGCGCAGTCGGCGGCGCCGCGAGGGCGCGCGCGGGACACGGACCGGTGACCCGCGGGGTTTCCGCGTGCCGCCCGGCCCTGGCCATGCTCGTAGATATTTCTACGCGCTGGAAGGGGTGGCGCGGTCTGGCGTTTACGTCGTGCATGTCCCGGTCGAAAGGGGGCAGTCGAAGGTGCGACCCGTAAGGCATCGGTCAACTTCGCGCGCGTCCATGGTGCCCCGACGAAACCGGCCACCGGCGGGTGGACGACTCGGGGAGAACCCGGGGAGCGCGCCGGGCGAAGAGGGCGCCGCGGCCGGACACGCGGGTCTCCCAGGCATGCTCTCGCGCCCGCCCGCGCACCCTCTGTGCAGGAGGTGTGGACCAGTCCACGGGGGCGCGCGGGCACGATGTGCGAATCCGGGAAGTTTGCCTTCACAAAACCTTCCTCCCTGCTGGCCAGAACCCGCCTTGTTCGGCCAACTCCGAACGCACGAAGGTGGGTTGAGCACTTGAGCATCAGGAGTCACAAGCGAGCTGCTTGACCCGTGCGACCGACAGCACGGGTACTGACGGGGGAACTGATGAAGTGCGCGCGACCACGCCCGACGAGGCGACGGCGCCCCGCGCGCACGGTCCGCGACGTCTCTCTCCCTCACCGTCTCTTGGTGCCTTCATCCGGTGCCCGAGACAGGGATAGGAGGGGGAATGCCGATGAGTGCAGTGAGCGCCGCCAAGCCGACGTATCCCGGTGTCTACGTCGAAGAGCTTCCCAGCAGCACCCGCACCATCTCGACCCTGACCACGTCGGTGACCGCGTTCGTGGGGCACACCCGGCGCGGTCCGCTGAACGAGCCGGTCCGCGTCACCAGCTTCACCGAGTTCGAGCGCCGCTTCGGAGGCCTGAGCGCCCAGAGCGCCGTCGGCTACGCCGTTCACCAGTTCTTCGGCAACGGCGGCACCGTCGCCGTGATCGTCCGGGTCGCCAAGGCCGGCAGCGGCAAGGCCGCCTGCGTCACGCTGGAGTCCACCGAGGGCCACAGCGAGAGCCGCGTCCTCACCGTGCACGCCAAGGAACCCGGCGTCTGGGGCAACGGTCTGCGTATCGCCGTCGACCACGACACGCCCTGCCCCGACGAGACCTTCAACCTGCGCGTCCACGACGCCAAGGGCGAGGCCCGCGAGAGCTTCACCGGCCTGTCCGCCGACCCCGCCAACGGGCGGTACGTGCAGACCGTCGTCAACGCCGGCTCCCGGCTGATCCGCGTCGAGGTCGTCGGCGAGGGCCGCCCCGACCCCTCCGGCACCGTCTCCAAGCCCTTCGGGCACGACCTGCCCGACCTCGCCGTCGACCTCACCGTCAAGATCGGCGACGTCGAGCGGGAGTTCACGCTCTACGACCCCGACTGCGACGGCGAGGCGCCGTCCTCCGTCGCCGAGCTGGCGCTGCTGCTGGAGCGCAAGCTGCGCGCCCTGCCCGACGCACCCGGCAAGCACGCCTTCGCCGGCGCCGAGGTCACCGCCTTCGGCCGGCGCATCCAGGTCGTCGCGGGCTCCACCGACCCCGAGGACATCGTCCGCTTCCTCGGCGAGTGCGCCAACGACCTCGGCCTGGAGGCCTCCGTCAACCCGCCCGTCTTCCCGCTCGAGGGCGGCGAGGACGGCGCGGCGCCCGGCCCCCGCGACCTCATCGGCTCCGAGGCCGACAAGTCCGGCATCCAGGCGCTGCGCGGCGTTGCCGACGTCAACCTGCTCGTGCTGCCCGAACTCGCGGCGTACGAGAAGACCGAGGACGCCGTCACCGTCGTCTCGGCCGCCCAGCGGCTGTGCCAGGAACGACGGATCTTCCTGCTCGTCGACGCGCCCGGCACCTGGGTCAGCGTGGACACGGCCCGCGCGGGCCTCGCCGCGTTCGACGCCGTCCGCGGCAACCACGCGGGCCTGTACTTCCCGCACCTCCAGCTCACCGACCCGCTCACCGGCCGGCTGCGCTCCTTCCCGCCGTCCGGGGCGGTCGCGGGCGTCATCGCCCGGACCGACTCCGAGCGCGGCGTGTGGAAGGCCCCGGCCGGCACCGAGGCGCGGCTCGCGGGTGTGCGCTCGCTCACCGTCGACCTGACCGACCGTGAGACCGGCCTGCTCAACCCGCTCGGCGTCAACTGCCTGCGCACCTTCCCGGTGACCGGCCCGGTCGTCTGGGGCGCCCGCACCCTGGAGGGCTCCGACGCCCTCGACAGCGAGTGGAAGTACGTCCCCGTACGGCGGCTCGCGCTGCACGTCGAGGAGAGCCTCCAGCGCGGCCTGCAGTGGGTGGTGTTCGAGCCCAACGACGAGAACCTGTGGCAGCAGATCCGCCTCGCCGCCTCCTCCTACCTGCACACGCTCTTCCGCCAGGGCGCCTTCAAGGGCGGCACGCCGCGCGAGGCCTACTTCGTCAAGTGCGACAGCGACACCACCACCGCCGAGGACATCGAGAACGGCATCGTCAACGTCCTCGTCGGCATCGCGCCGGTCCGTCCGGCCGAGTTCGTGGTCGTCAAGATCCAGCAGACGTCCGGGCAGTTCGCGCTCTGAGCGCTCCAAGGAATCCCTGAGGACATTTCGATGGCAGAGTTCACGGTCAACGCCCATCGCTTCGACCCGTACAAGAACTTCAAGTTCCTGGTCCTGTGGGACGGTCGGACGGTCGCGGGCATCAGCAAGATCAGTCCGCTGAAGCGGACGACGGAGGTCGTCAAGCACCGTCACGGCGGCGACCCGTCCTCCCCGCGCAAGTCGCCGGGCCGCTCCGAGTTCGAGGGCATCACCCTGGAGCGCGGTGTCACGCACGACCCCGAGTTCGACCGCTGGGCCAACAAGGTCTGGCAGGTCGGAGCGGGCCTCGGCTCGGAGGTGTCCCTCGCGGACTTCCGCAAGGACATCGTGATCCAGGTCCTCAACGAGGCCGGCCAGGTCGCCGTCTCGCACAAGCTGTACCGGACCTGGCCCAGCGAGTACCAGGTCCTCGGCGAACTCGACGCCAACGCCAACGCGGTGGCCATCCAGTCGCTGAAGCTCGAGTGCGAGGGCTGGGAGCGGGACTACGAGGTGCCGGAGCCGGAGGAGCCGTCGTTCCTGAACCCGGCGTAGGCGCTCCGCTGGAAAGCGCCGGGTGGGGTCGTTGTTCGTCCGCGGGTTCGTGGGGGCTGGTCGCGCAGTTCCCCGCGCCCCTACGGGGCACGTGTTGGGGGAAGCATGGGCATCACACAGGCGGCCGAGTTCCTGACCACCTGGGAGGCCGGGCTGGCACAGGCCCCGGCCGGGCGTGCCCTGCTGCTGCACGGGGCGGCCCGTCCGGACCTGGGCGGTGACCCGCAGGCCCTGCTGGCACTGCCGGTGGGGGAGCGTGAGGCGGACCTGTTCGCCCTGCGCCGGGCGCTGTTCGGCGAGCGGATGCAGGTGCGTCTGGAGTGCGCGGAGTGCGGCGCGGACATGGAATTCGAGCTGGACGCCGGGGAGTTCGCCCGCACCCTGGCCGACCGCGGCGAACCGTCGGTGCGGGTGGCCGAGGACGGCTGGGAGGTCGAGTTCCGGGTGCCCGGGCTCGCCGACCTGACGGCGGCGGCCCGGACGGCCGAACCCCGCCGGGCACTGCTGGAGCGGTGCCTGGTCACCGCCGTACGGGACGGGCGGTCCGTGTCCGCGGACGCGCTGCCCGCCGCCGTGCAGCGGCGGATCGCCGAGGCGGCCCAGGCCGCCGACCCCGGCGGTGACGTCACGCTCAACGTGGCCTGCCCCGAATGCGGGCAGGCCACCCGGGCCGAGCTGGACATCGCCTCCTACCTGTGGACCGAACTGGACGCCTGGGCCCGCGACCTACTGCTCGACGTCCATCTGCTCGCCACCGCCTACGGCTGGAGCGAGCCGGAGATCCTGGCGCTCAGCCCGCTGCGGCGCCGCTACTACCTGGAGCTGTGTGCGGATGTCTGAGTCCAGCGCGGACGGGCGGCCGGAGCCCGACTTCCTCGACCGGCTGCTCGCCCGGCACGCGGCACCCGCCGCCCAACGCCCCGGCGTGGTGCGGGTACGGCCGCGGCTGGCCGGGCCGTTCGAACGGATCGAGGCGGTGCGGGCCACCCCGGCCGACCCGGACGGCAGCGAGCCGCTGTGGCCCGTCACCGCCCCGGCCGCCGCG